>NZ_OZ224215.1:0-1737500 GCF_965152565.1 Candidatus Nitrospira bockiana | reverse complement strand
AACCCCCTACCTCCAACGCACACGGGCTTGAACAGAGGTAAGGTTTAGGCTCTTCCCTTTTCGCTCGCCACTACTGGGGGAATCGCTATTGCTTTCTTTTCCTGCAGGTACTGAGATGTTTCACTTCCCTGCGTGGGCTTCTCACTGCCTATGGATTCAGCAGTGGATAGGCGGCATTCATCGCCTGGGTTGCCCCATTCGGGCATCCTCGGATCACGGCCTGCTTGCGGCTCCCCGAGGCTTATCGCAGCTAGCTACGCCCTTCGTCGCCTCCTGATGCCAGGGCATCCACCGTACACCCTTAGTAGCTTAACAATGACATTGCTCCTGACACACATGGTCTTTCCAGACCTATTCAATTTTCAAAGAACGGACTGAAGACGCGATCTTCAGTCGTACTGAATCGAGTGAGCGATATGTTGGTGGAGCTGGGCGGAATTGAACCGCCGACCCTCTGCTTGCAAAGCAGATGCTCTCCCAACTGAGCTACAGCCCCGAGCTTTCGTGGATCCGACTCCGCAGGAAACCGAGGCAGGAGGACTCTCGCATGACCGCGCCCCCAGATGGTGGGCCTAGGTAGGATTGAACTACCGACCTCACCCTTATCAGGGGTGCGCTCTAGCCATCTGAGCTATAGGCCCAGCCGAACACGGCACGGGGCGATGTCGCTCTCCGCTTCGGCATGGTCCTCCTTCAGGGGGACGATACGGAAGCGAATCCCTTCAAACTCGGTGTCCGAAACTCGGTCTCGCTGGTGTACTGAAGAGGTGGCCCTCAGATCCGATCTGAAGGAGTGGTACTCCTTAGAAAGGAGGTGATCCAGCCGCAGGTTCCCCTACGGCTACCTTGTTACGACTTCACCCCAATCACCAGTCATACCGTGGGCGCCTACCTCCCTTGCGGGTTGGCTCCGGCGACTTCAGGTACAACGGGCTTTCGTGGTGTGACGGGCGGTGTGTACAAGGCCCGGGAACGTATTCACCGCGGCGTGCTGATCCGCGATTACTAGCGATTCCGCCTTCATGGGGTCGAGTTGCAGACCCCAATCTGAACTGAGGCCGGTTTTTTGGGATTAGCTCCCCCTCGCGGGTTTGCAGCCCTTTGTACCGGTCATTGTAGCACGTGTGTAGCCCCAGGCATAAAGGCCATGCTGACTTGACGTCATCCCCACCTTCCTCCCCGTTCTCCTGGGCAGTCCCTTTAGAGTGCCCGGCATGACCCGATGGCAACTAAAGGCAGGGGTTGCGCTCGTTGCGGGACTTAACCCAACACCTCACGGCACGAGCTGACGACAGCCATGCAGCACCTGAGCAGGCTGCCCTTGCGGGCTCATTCCGCTTTCACGGTTTTACTACCTGCTTGTCCAGCCTGGGTAAGGTTCTTCGCGTTGCGTCGAATTAAACCACATGCTCCACCGCTTGTGCGGGCCCCCGTCAATTCCTTTGAGTTTCAACCTTGCGGCCGTACTCCCCAGGCGGGACACTTACTGCGTTAGCTGCGGCACCGACGGTAACCCGCCGGCACTTAGTGTCCATCGTTTAGGGCGTGGACTACCAGGGTATCTAATCCTGTTTGCTCCCCACGCTTTCGAGCCTCAGCGTCAGGAACGTTCCAGAGCGCCGCCTTCGCCACCGGCCTTCCTCCCGATCTCTACGCATTTCACCGCTACACCGGGAATTCCGCGCTCCTCTCCCGTCCTCTAGCCCGGCAGTCACCGATGACCTTCCGAAGTTAAGCTCCGGGATTTCCCATCGGTCTTACCGAACCGCCTACGCTCCCTTTACGCCCAGTAAATCCGAACAACGCTTGCCACCTTCGTATTACCGCGGCTGCTGGCACGAAGTTAGCCGTGGCTGCTTCTGGTGGTACCGTCCGCCCACGTTGTCGTGGGCCGTCTTCCCACCCGAAAGGGGTTTACAATCCGAAGACCTTCATCCCCCACGCGGCGTCGCTGCGTCAGGCTTTCGCCCATTGCGCAATATTCCTCACTGCTGCCTCCCGTAGGAGTCTGGCCCGTGTCGCAGTGCCAGTGTGGCTGATCGTCCTCTCAGACCAGCTACCCGTCGAAGCCTTGGTAGGCCGTTACCCTACCAACAAGCTGATAGGACATGAGCCCATCCTTGAGCGCCACACCCATGGTGCAGCTTTCCTTCCGACCCCGTAGGACCGGAAGCGTACGCGGTATTAGCCAACCTTTCGGCTGGTTATCCCCCACTCAAGGGTAGGTTACCCATGCATTACTCACCCGTTCGCCACTTTACAAGCGGGTTGCCCCGCCTTCTCGTTCGACTTGCATGTGTTAGGCGCGCCGCCAGCGTTCGTTCTGAGCCAGGATCAAACTCTCATGAAATAGGTGTCTAGGAATTGGATCCAAGGGCCACCACTTCAATACACCTAAGCTGACTTGGCTGAGTTTCGAGCTTCTTGCTCGCTCACTCTATTCAGTTGTCAAAGAACGATAACCGGGCCGTGCACTTTACAACAGGGATTCAAGACCTGTCAAGGGGCTTCCGGTTAGCGCGAGAATCTACCGAGGAGTTTCGATGATCGTCGCGGAGAAGTGTATATATAACTTCTCTCTCCCTCATGTCAAGAGAACCGAGGCTCGTGTGGAAAACTTTTCCGTTGGCGCGTTCCCGTCGCCGCACGATCAACTCTTCGACCAGCGCGACGGAAGCGTAAGATACCACACCAAAATCGAGAATCAAGGCCCCCAATGTTTTTTCTTCGTAGCATCGAGTCACGGCGCAACGAGAAGCATCCATCTGAGAAACATCTGCCGCAACTCATCAGCGATCGCGCGATCCAAGCCGCTTCGTCAACGATCGGTTCGTGCAGCAAACCGAGCAGTCGTCACGACTATACCGGCAATGGCACTCCACCCGTACGTCCCCTCGTGTAGGCATGCCGATCTTTCTTCCAACGCCAGTCGATCATCGCCGACCTGGCTTGCGTAGCCCTGGTACACCTCTTTATGATGAAGCATCGGTGGATCCATGAACTTGAGTCGCCGAACGATCTTGAAAGCCTTAGGGCTCGGTGCCGCGGCCGGCATGCTGGGTGGCTGTGATTCGGTCGGGAGCGTCTTCGGCCGTATGTTTGCGATGCCGCCGCGGGAGACCGTGTACTTCACGCCCAACGACAAATTCTACGTCGTCAACTATATGGATTCTCCGTTCAACCTCTCCCGTGATATCGATCAAGAGCAGTGGCGGCTCCACATCACAGGAGAGGTCAAATCAAAAACGACCCTCGGTTGGCGGGATATCCTCAACCGCGACTCCTTCGAGCAGGTCGTGACGCTCGAGTGCATCGATACCTTGCCGGGCGGCGATAGCCTCGGCAATGCGCTCTGGCGCGGCATTTCACTGAAAAAGCTGCTTCAGGACGTGGGGGCTGATGAGGAGACAGCGCGGGACGTAGTGTTCCGAGCTGCGGACGGCTACGACGACAGCATTCCGTTTACCCGGGCCACGCAGGACGACGTGATGCTCGCTTACCTGATGAACGGCGAGAAGCTCCCCAAAGCGCATGGGTTTCCCCTTCGACTGATCGTTCCCGGGCTCTATGGCATCAAGAATGTCAAGTGGATCACCGAGATCGAAGTCTACAACGGCGACTATCTCGGCTACTGGCAGCGTAAGGGCTGGACGGACGATGGCACGATCAAGATTTTCTCGCGCATCGATAGCCCGGGGCACTATCAGGCACTGCGCGGGGCCGAGCATGATTTCCGGGGCATCGCCTTCGGCGGACCGAACACGATCGCCAAGGTCGAGCTGAGTTTCGACGCCGGCAAGACATGGCACGACGCGGCAATCGACCCCCCGCAATCCCCTTACTCCTGGGTGATCTGGAATTATCGATGGCGCCCGCCCAAGCCGGGTAAATTCCAAGTCGCCGTCCGCGCGACGGACGTGAAGGGCAACCTGCAGATCGAAGAGATCGTTCGGCCCCAACCGGCAGGCGCGTCCGGTTATCACACGATCATCGCGGACGTCGAGGCGTTGGAGCCGACCCGCGCCTGAAGTTTTTCCCGCCTTCTCTTTCTCTCCTCCTACGAGGTCGCTTCAGACCACAGAGCTGTAGTGAAGAGCCCTGTGCCGGCTATGAGGCGGAATCTCCCCCGCTTGGAGAGCCACGAGCCTCACGGTCCGGGCTTCACCTCGATCTTGACGCTGATGCCACCGCCGAGCTCGCCTTCTCGCCCCCCTTCACGGGGATACCCCGAGATGTCTCGCTCTCCTTTCGGCTCCCCGTGACAACTGAGGCAGTCCTTTGTGTAAAACAACGGGAGCAAGACGCGGGTGCTGTGGCCGTCGATCTCGCTCACGATCGCATCCTGACCAGGAGCGCGCTGAAGCGCTTCCGCCTTTCGGAGCATCATCAGCTCGACCTCGTCGGGTTTGTTCTTGGCGTTGCGCACCCACTGCGGCGGCGCCGTTTGTTTGAGGTAGATTCCGGACCAGGCGCGAAAGCGCGCCGCGGTCTCCGTTCCGAAGGTGGCTGGAATCAGCCCCTTGTATTTGATGCCCGGGATGTTGATGGCGGCCTGGTAACTGGCGATCGTCTTCTTGCTCTCCTCGATCAACCGGGCGAGCAAGGGCTTCGCCCGCTCAGGGATCGGCGCATGCGCCATGTCGTGAAGATCCACGTTGGTCCGCTTGTAAAAGATCTCGAACACTTGTCGCTCGAAGACCTCGGGCGTAAACCCCTTGTCGCCCTTGTTCGGGTCGTTGATCAGCGCTTGGTTGGTCGCAACGGTGACCCGTCCGCTATCCAAGAGAATGGCGAGCAGCCGGCCGGTCTCCACGAGATCATCGTCGGCCCATGCTCGGCTTCCTTCCATGCCCGACAGCATGCCGCTGCCCCACAACATCAAGACAACGGTCAGACAGAGCCGAACCGATCGAGTGCTCATTGGGTCTCCTCCTCCGTGGCGGTCCAAGCTATCGGATGGCTCTTGCCCGCCGCACGACAGCAGCAAGTCAGTCTGCCGGCCAAGGTCGGACGTTCCCTCGTCCAGAGCGGGCCCGAAACATGCGGGGAGACGGAACTCTCCTCTGACACCCCCTGGCACCAGAGGTCAGTGAGCCTGAAACCGCCCGGACGCCGCTACACCGCCTCGGCCACGATCAAGCTGCTCGATCCGCTCAACGGCTCGTGGCGAAGCATCCGCCATCTGGTCTCCTGGAGCCACCCCCGAATCTCCTCTTCGCTGTACACATCGCCCTCACCGGTGGCCAGTAAGAATTCCGCGGCCATCAGCGCAGCGAAGAAGGGGTCGGTGTGCGTGGGGTCGGTCCAATAATCGACCAGGAGCAGCCGCGCACCCGGATCCACGGACGCCCGCAACTTTGCCAACAGCCGGCGGACGCGATCGGGCCCGTAGAAGTGAACGACTTGCCCCAGCAGGATGACGTCATGACCCGTCGGGATCGCATCGTCCAAGCAATCACCGGCGAGCACGGTTACCCGATGCTCCACCTCCGTCCCTTTGAAACGCCACCGCATCTGGGCGGCCCGGTGAGGTTGCTCGAAGAATGTCGCCCGGAGATGTGCATGCCGCCGAAGGATCCACGTCGCGTAGTTGGCCGCTCCATGGCCGATGTCCAAGAGGCGCCGCTGCTGCTCGAACTCGTATTGCCGGGCCAACGCTTCCGCACTCCGCTCGGTCAGCGCCTCCATGCCGGCGTACCAGGCTTTTTCTTGATCCACGGTCGACGGCCGTGCTGCCGGCCTCCCTGTTCGCACGGTCTCGATCAGCTTCATCCAACTCGGATAGCTCAGCTCGTGCCACCAGCGAAGCACCGGGCTGAGATCGGTCATCGGCAACCCGCTGAGATAGGCCGCAGCCGCGGCGCTGTTCACGTATTGTGCCCCTCGGCGCTCCAAGAGCTTCAAGGCCACCATCGCATCCGCGATGATGCGAAGCCTTGGCGCCGGAACGGTGGTTTTCTTGGAGAGCTCATGGAGCGTGGCCGGGCCATGGCCCAGATGCTCGAAGAGGCGTAGCTCGTGCGCGACGAACAGGCACGTGGCCGCCATGAACCCTCCGGCTACGCGAAGGATAGGATCAGGAGAGATATCGCTCATGCAGAGGCTGCAACGGCGGTGCGTCGGGGGTCGTGGACAGTGCGGTCATGGCACCAGCCGTTCCCCGCAGACGGGACTGCATTGTACTGAGAACCCACGAACAAATCCAGGATTCCCATACAGGCATGAGGTCCTCAGTCGCCGATCCATGGCGTTCGACCGCCGTTCTCCTGTACGCTCAGCGAGGCATGGCCCATCCTGACGCGCCGCACGACAGCAAAGCTCACGTCGGCTGGTTTACGGCGGCCTGTTTGGTCGTCAGCAACGTCATCGGGGGCGGCATCTTCACCACCACCGGTTTCTTGGCGCGCGACCTCGGTGATCCCATTCTGATCATCTCCGTCTGGGTCGGCGGCGGACTCCTCGCGCTCGCCGCCGCGCTCTCGTACAGTGAGCTCCCCGCCATGCTGCCGCGCGCCGGAGGTGACTACGTCTATCTAACCGAGGCCTACGGCCCGTTGGCCGGCTTCCTGAGTGGCTGGACCTCCTTCACGGTGGGGTTCGGCGCCGGCATCGCCGCCGCGTCCGTCAGTTTTGCCGCTTATGCCGGTCGGGTGGTGGGGCTCCCGGAAACGGAAGGCCCGGCAGGTAAGGCCCTCGCGCTCTTCCTCGTCTGGAGCATGACCGCCGTGCACCTGGCCGGGGTGCGTGCCGGCGGCCGGCTGCAACGCCTGTTGACGACCACGAAGGTCGGCGCCATTCTGATTATGATCGTGGCCGCGCTCTCGTTTGGTCACGGCGACTGGGCTCATTTCGGTACCCGCTCACCTCACACTCCTTCGCTCTCGGCCTTCATCGTCGCCTTGATCTTCGTGCTCTACACCTACATCGGCTGGAACGTCGTCGGCTATGTGGCCGGAGAGATCTCCGATCCGCAGCGTACGATCCCGAAAGTCGTCATCGGCGGCATGGCGTTTGTCATGGTGCTCTATGTGCTGCTCAACCTCGTCTATACCTATGCGCTCCCGATTCCTGCCCTGGCCGATCCGCCCCTGCTCCCCGTGACGGAGAAGGCGGTCACCGCCCTGTGGGGATCGGCGAGCGGGCGGCTCGTGGCGGCCTTGCTCTGTGTGTCGATTGCCGGAGGGGTGAGCGCGATGGTGTGGGCCGGACCTCGCGTCTATTGGGCGATGGCCGAGGACGGCGTGTTTGCCCCGGCCTTTCGACGGATCAATGCCCGGACCGCGGTTCCGGACCGCGCGATGTACGTCCAGAGCGCCTGGGCGTCGGTGCTGATCCTGACCGGGACCTTTGAGCAATTGGTGGTCTTCAGCGGGTTCACGCTCTCGGCGTTTACCGCGCTCACGATCGGCGCGGTCATCGTCCTTCGTCGCCGGAGACCCGATCTCGCCCGGCCCTACCGCGTTCCTCTCTATCCGCTCGTCCCGGCTCTCGTCATTGGCGTGCTGCTGGTCGTCGTGGGCTACAGCATGACGGCTCGTCCGGTCGAGTCGGTCTTGGGGCTCGCCACGGTCCTCTCCGGCGTTCCGTTCTACCTTTTCTGGCGCCAATCATCCCACTAGCGCTTCTCGAGACGGCACGCTGACGGCCGCGATACAATTGACCGGTGGTTCAGGTACGGCTCAAAGAGCAACAGGCTGAATGGCTCGCCCACATCTTCGACGATGCGGTGCGAGTTCCCGGCACCCGCCTGCGATTCGGCCTGGACCCGGTCATCGGTATGATCCCCGTCGTCGGGGACGCGGCCATGGTCGTTGCAGGAACGTTCATTCTCCTCATTGCCCGCCAACTTCGCGTGCCGAAGGCCGTCCTCTTCGAAATGGCGTACAACACCGTCCTGAACGGCATGCTGGGCGCCGTCCCGATTCTCGGAGACCTGTACTCGTTCGGCTTCAAGAGCCACGCGAAGAACAGCGCCCTGCTCGTTCGCACGTTGAAGCATAGCTCCGGAGACGCCTGCCCGCTCGTGGTTCCCCCTCCCACGCTTCTCGACTTTGGTGTAATCATTGCCCTGACCGGCCCCATCGCCGCAGCCGTCGCATACCTGAGCGTGTGGATGTGGCGGCATGACATCTCAGTGACCTCGCTGCTCTTCATGAGGTGACGTTTCGTGGGCCTCTGCCGAATCGGGAGACATCGCCGGCGGCGATCCGTCGGTCCACCCTGGGGCGGTTGCGGGGTCAATGAACGCCGCGCGGCAACGCGCGTTTCGTGGGCGGACGGGCCGTCGGACGGTTATCGGGAGAAGGTCAGCGGGAAGGAAACCCCGGTCGTCAAGTCTTGAGCGCTGCCGGACAAGTGATGACCGTCGGCTGAGACGGTCAAGGATGCCCGCCCGGTCGTTTGCATGGCGGATTGGTAAGTGAGCTCGAGACGCCGGCCTGTGATTGTTCCCCGGCCGACCGCCGTCACTCCGAGGAGCGGATTGATTTCTTCAAGGGTGAGGGACGGTCCGTTCTGTTGAATGATCCACGTGGCCCCGGAGGGATCGTGCCATGTCCCGGCGATCGCGACCGGGCGTACCGCAGCTCCCTCGCCCTCGGCGTTACGTGCGGGGCGGTCCGGCTTCGTTTCGGCACGGTTCAGGGCCGCCTCCATCTGCCGTAGCTTGGCTTCCAGTTCAGCCTGGCGTCTGGCCATTTCATCGTGATCGACCCGCTTGGCAGCCGCTTCGCGAACGAGCGGCTCCGCAGGCTGATCAGAGCCGGACGACACCGGAGCCCTCGACAGGTCCTGATCGGACGATGAGGCTGGCGTGGGTGGCCCGCTCGATTTCCCGAACTTGACGGAGCCGAAACTGCCGAGACCAATCTCTTCGATGGTTCGGCCGCTGTAGAGATTGTAGGCAACGAGCAGGACCAAGAGTGAAGCGGCGACGACCCAGAATGCCTGTTTGGCTTTACCTTCACCTTCGGCGCTCATCGGAGGCTCCCTATCGATAGGCTAGGCGGGTGTTCACGCGCTGTCAAGCCTCTCGATCCCGGCCGCTCCAACGAGGTGATCTTAAGTCGCCCCCCCTTCGACTCGGCCGGCAGTGACTTGATAAAACCCGTTCACCTGGGTGACCTCCAGGTCGGCCCCGAACAAATCGCTCATCCGCCGGGTCGTCAAGAGTTGATCCTTGGCACCGTCTCCAACCACCCGCCCTTCTTTGAGCAGGACCACACGCCGCACCTCTGGAGGGATCTCGTGCAGATGATGAGTCACCACGATCACGGTCTTGCCCTCTCGTATGAGGGAGCGAACGAGACTGAGATATTGTGTGCAGGCGCGTGGGTCGAGCCCCGTCGTCGGCTCATCGAGCACGAGCGCCTCCGGATCGTGGATCAACGCCCGCGCGAAGAGCAGGCGTCGCTGTTCACCGGTCGACAGGCGAGCAAAGGGCCGTTCGGCAAGCGCGGAGACCCCGAGCCGGTCCATCCACCACCCGGCGTGGGCGCGCTGGTCCTCGCTGAGACGATGCGGCTCGTACAGCCCTATGCTGCCGACATACCCCGACAGCACGACCTCACGTCCCGTGGCCCATCCCGCATACTCGATCTGGAGGTCCAAGGAGACCAGGCCCAGACGTCTCCGCAGTTCCCACACGTCCCACCGCTCTTCTCCAAACAGTTTCACCCAACTGCTCGACCGATCGACGGGATACAGCTCGCGCGTGAACAGCTTGAGCAGAGTCGACTTCCCGGAACCGTTGGGACCGAGGATGGCCGTATGGCAGCCCGAAGGAACCTCAAGCGACAGATCGAGCAGGACCGGGACGTCACCGCGATAGACCGTTACGTGGCTGAGGTCGATGATGGGCGGGGACGGCGAAGAAAGGGGCCGAGTCGGTCTACTCAAGCGTGTCCAGCTTGATATGCAAGTCCTTGAGCTGATCGGCGCTCACCGGTGACGGCGCCTCGGTCATCAGGCACTGGGCTTTCTGTGTCTTGGGGAAGGCGATGACGTCGCGAATCGAGTCCGCTCCGCCGAGCAGCATGATCAGCCGGTCCAGTCCAAACGCGATCCCGCCGTGCGGCGGCGCCCCGTACTCGAGCGCATCGAGTAAGAAGCCGAACTTCGCTTGGGCCTCCTCTTTCCCGATGCCCAATCGGTCGAACACCTGGCTCTGGACATCGCGGCGATGGATCCGGATGCTGCCCCCTCCGATCTCATTCCCGTTCAACACCAAGTCGTAGGCCTTGGCGCGCACCTTTAAGGGATCGGACTCGAAGAGCGCGAGGTCCTCGTCGAGCGGCGCCGTGAACGGATGATGCATGGCCACGTAGCGTTTGGCATCCTGATCATAGTCCAACAAAGGAAAATCGATGACCCACAGCGGCCGCCAGAGGGACCGATCGACGAGCTTCAACTCGTCCCCCAGCAGCAACCGGAGCCGCCCCAGCACATCGTGGACGACCGCCGGCCTGTCGGCCACGAAGAGGACGAGATCCCCGATGCGCGCCTCGGGCAGGGCTGCCGACAGTTGGCGGGCATCGAGGAACTTGGCGATCACGGACTCGAGCTGGCCTTCGCCGACGATCTTCACCCACGCCAGCCCCTTGGCCCCGTACCTCTTGGCGGTCTCGCCCAGGGCGTCGATCCGGCTCCGTGGAACCGACGCACCGCCGGTGACGACGATCGCTTTCACGATGCCGCCTTTGGCGACCGCGTCCTTGAAGACTTTGAACTCGCTCGTCGCCGCAAATGGGCTCAGGTCGTGGAGCGGCATCCCAAAGCGCAGATCGGGCTTGTCGGAGCCATAGCGTCCGATCGCGTCGGCGTAGGACAATCGCGGGAATGGAAGGGGCAGCTCGATGCCGGCGGTGTCTTTGAATACCACAGCGACCATCCGCTCCATCAGCGCCATGATCTGCTCGCGGTCCACGAACGACATCTCGAGATCGATCTGCGTGAACTCGGGTTGGCGATCGAACCGCAGGTCCTCATCACGAAAGCAGCGGGCGATCTGATAATATCGATCCGTCCCGGCCACCATGAGGATCTGCTTGAAGAGCTGCGGCGACTGCGGAAGCGCAAAAAAGCTCCCGGGGTTGACCCGGCTGGGCACCAGATAGTCGCGGGCCCCTTCCGGCGTGCTCTTCGTCAGCATCGGCGTTTCAACTTCCAGGAAGTCGTGTGCGTTGAGGAACGAGCGGACCCGAGTCGTCACGGCATGGCGCAGGGCAAGGAGCTGCTGCATTCTCGGACGGCGGAGATCCAGATAGCGGTATTTGAGCCGAAGCGCATCGGTGATCTCCGCCTCATCCTCGATGACGAAGGGCGGGGTTTTCGCTTCATTCAAGATCTCGAGCTGCTGGACGGCGACCTCAATCTGGCCCGTCGCCAGATTTGGATTTTCGGCGCCCTCGGGCCGTCGGTTCACCACGCCCTTGACGGCGATGACGTCCTCGCTGCCCAGCCGCTCGGCGAGCTTGTGGGCGGCCGGCTCGCGTTCGGCATTGAAGACGACCTGCGTCAGTCCTTGCCGATCCCGGAGGTCGACGAAGATGACCGTCCCGTGATCCCGGCGGCGCTGCACCCAGCCGTTCAGCGCCACCGTCTGCCCCACATCGGTCGCCCGCAATTCCCCGCATCGATGGGTTCGGATCATCATGAGGCCCTCCGTGCCGTCCGGCGGACGCGTGAAGCGGAGGTCGGCCCGGCGTCTGCTTTCCCGGCATGGGAGCCGTCTTGCTTCGATCGTAGGATCACCCGAAGCGCATTGGCCTCCCGATCCGTCAAGAAGCGAAACTCCCCCGCCGGCAGATCGCCGAGCGACAAGGGTCCGAACCGGGTCCGCTTCAACTTCAACACCGGATGACCGACTGCCTCGAACATTCGCTTGACCTGATGCTTGCGCCCTTCATAGATCGTCAGCTCCAACCAGGAATTCTCCTCCGCCTTCCGCACCTTCTTCACGGAGGCCGGGGCAGTCACGCCATCGTCGAGCGTGATCCCCCGCTCGAGCTGATCGATCTCCTCGTCGCTGAGGATGCCTTTGGCTTTCACGAGATAGACCTTCGCGACATGGTAGCGCGGATGCAACAAGGCTTGCGCCAATTGGCCGTGGTTCGTGAGCAGCATGAGGCCTTCGGTGTCGAAATCCAGCCGTCCGACGGGAAACATCCGTAACCGTACACCATGGAGGAGATCCTTGATGGTCGGCCGGCCTTCGGGATCACGGAGCGACGAGACGATGCCCTTGGGTTTGTTGAGCATGATGTAGGCGTATGGTTCGACGGCTTTCAGATGGCGGCCGTCGACTTTGACGTGATCACGGTCGGGGTCGACGCGGCTTCCCAACTCCCGGACGATCTGGCCGTTCACCGTCACCCGCCCCTCGGTGATCAGTTGCTCCGCTTTCCGCCGTGAGGCGAGGCCGGACGCGGCAATGACCTTTTGAAGTCGGACTTCCATATTCGTTAATCGTTAAACGTTAAGGTGATTACTAATTTCTGGGCCAGGCCTAAAATGGAGGCCTTGGCCCATGACACAGACGGCGCTGTCGGTTCGGCTCGTCGACGAACGATTGAGACGACATCAGTGTGTGCGGTGCGGGACACCGCATCGGCAGTATCGTCCGGGGGCGCGCACCCGCTGCCTCGCTTGCCGGTGGCGGTATCGACCCGATCGGGTCGCCCGTGAGCTGCAGATCTTGCAGCTCTTCTGCTTGGAGATCTCGGCGCTGCGGACGGCGCGAGAACTGCGCATGAGTCCCTTGCCGATCTGGCAGCGCTTTATGGCCTACCGCCGCTGGATGGCCACGATGGCCGAGACGGAAGCCCGGCCGCTGACCGGGGAACTGGAATGCGATGAGAGCTATTTCGGCGGCCGTCGCCGCGGAGGGCGGCGGGGGCGCGCCCGTGGCCAAAAAGTCATTGTCTTCGGCATCTTGGAACGGCAGGGCCGGGTCAGCACCGTCGTCGTCCCCCAGGCCGATGCAGCGACGCTGATGCGGGAAATCGAACGTCGAGCGCTCAAAGGTGCCGTCTTCTACACGGATCGCTTTAGCAGCTATAAATCCCTGCGGCGCTACGGCAAACACCTGCCGGTCGACCATGGGCAGACCTATGTGCAGCGGGGGCGTCATTACCTTCGCCACATCAACGGCATTGAAGGGTTCTGGAGCTACGCCAAGGAACGCTTGCGCAAGTATCATGGCGTCAGCCGCTTGCACTTCCCGCTCTATCTGAAGGAAATGGAATTTCGGTTCAATCATCGCCGGGATGATCTGTTCGAGTTGCTTGGGACTCACTTGTTGAAGGTCTTGTTCGAGTATCCGATTGGCTATTCCACCTAAGGAAAAAGAGGCCTTGGCCCAAGATTTAGCAATCACCTAACGATTAACTATTAACCTTCTATTCCCACTCAATGGTGCTCGGCGGCTTGGAACTGATGTCGTAGACGACGCGGTTGACGCCCCGCACCTCGTTGATGAGGCGGTTCGACATCCTGCTGAGCACCTCATGGGGCAACTTCGCCCAATCCGCCGTCATCCCGTCGAGGCTGGTCACCGCGCGCACCGCGATGACGTGCTCATAGGTCCGTTGATCACCCATCACGCCCACGGTCTTGATGGGCAGGAGGACGGCAAACGCCTGCCAGGTCTCTCGATAGAGTCCGGCCCGGCGAATTTCCTCCTCCACGATGGCTTCGGCTTCTTTCAGGATGCGCAAGCGCTCGGGCGTGACGGCGCCCAAGACTCGTATGGCGAGCCCGGGTCCAGGGAACGGATGACGCCAAATGATGTCGTGCGGTAAGCCGAGTTCCGCCCCCACTACCCGCACTTCGTCTTTGAACAGCTCACGGAGCGGTTCGACGAGCTTCAGGCGCATCCTGGTCGGCAGGCCTCCGACGTTATGGTGAGTCTTGATCGTGGCCGACGGCCCTTTGAAGCTCACGCTCTCGATGACATCGGGATAGAGCGTGCCTTGGACGAGGTATTCGACCTTCCCGATGCGTTTCGCTTCGGCCTCGAAGTTCTTGATGAACAAGCGTCCGATGATCTTGCGTTTTCGCTCCGGATCGGTCACGCCCTTCAACGCACGCAGGAACTCCTCCGCACGGTCCAAGACGTGCAGATCCAACTGCAATCGGCTGAAACTTTCCTCGACCTTTCGACGCTCGTCCTTGCGTAGCACCCCGTTGTCGACGAAGATGCACGTGAGCTGCGAGCCGACCGCACGGTGCGTCAAGGCCGCAGCCACCGAGGAATCCACGCCGCCGCTGAGCGCGCAGATGACCTTCCCGCCCTTCACCTGCTCGCGGATTGTCTTGACCGCCGTCTCGACGTAGGAGCTCATCGTCCAGGTCGCCTGACAGCCGCAGATGTCATGAACGAAGTTCTTGAGGATCTGGACGCCGCCCGCCGTATGGGCGACCTCCGGATGAAACTGCAGGCAATAGATCCGCCGGGCGCCCACCCTGCTCTTCATCGCCGCAATCGGCGAGTTGGAGGTATGGGCGATGGCACGGAAGCCTTTCGGCATGCGCGTGATTCGATCACCGTGCGACATCCAGACGGTGCGGGTGTCGGACGACAGGCCCTTCAGGAGATCGCCGTCGTCGTCGATGATCAGCTCCGCTCGGCCGTACTCCCGGTGGTCGGCCTTGGCGACCTCGCCGCCCAAGAGGTGGGTGACGAGCTGCATGCCGTAGCAGATCCCGAGGATCGGGATGCCCAGGTCGAAGAGCTGCGGGGAGACCGTCGGCGCCTTGCGCTCGTAGACGCTGGCCGGCCCGCCGGAGAGCACGATCCCCTTGGGCCGATAGGCGATGACCGTGGCCAACGGAGTCGTGCAGGGAAGAATCTGCGAGTAGACATGGCTTTCGCGGATGCGTCGAGCGATGAGCTGGGTGTATTGAGAGCCGAAGTCGAGGATCAGGATACGGTCGTGCCAGAGTTCCATGCTTATTGATCGTGAGGCCGGGTTGGTCCGTTTAGTCCGTTTTGCCCGTTAGGTCCGTTCGGTCAGGACCCCAACCCGGACTCAACGGAATGAACGGAGCTACGGACCTAACGGGAAAGCTACTCCAAATCCGTGCGGTAGTTGGGCGCTTCTTTGGTGATGATCACGTCGTGCACGTGGCTCTCGCGAAGGCCGGCCAAGGTCTGGCGAATGAAGCGGGCGTGCTTGTGCAGGTCGGGGATGGTGCGGGAGCCGCAATACCCCATTCCCGATTTGAGGCCGCCTACGAGCTGGTAGATGACCGCCGCGAGCGGCCCCTTGTAAGGAACGCGACCCTCGATCCCTTCGGGAACGAGCTTTGAAGCCGCCCGACCCGCTTGGAAATACCGATCCCGTCCGCCCTTCTCCATCGCGCCGAGCGACCCCATGCCGCGATAGACCTTGTAGGTCCTCGCTTGGAACAGGACCGTTTCCCCGGGCGATTCTTCCGTGCCGGCAAGCAATCCGCCGATCATGACCGAAGAGGCGCCCGCGGCCAATGCCTTCGTAATGTCTCCGGAATACTTGATGCCGCCGTCCGCAATGATGGGAATCCCGCTCCCGTGCAAGGCCTTGGCGCAATCCATGATCGCCGTGAGCTGCGGCATGCCGGCACCCGAAACAATCCGCGTGGTGCAGATCGATCCCGGCCCCACCCCGACCTTGACCGCATCGACCCCGGCCTTCGCCAGGTCCTTGGCAGCCTGGGCGGTGGCGATGTTGCCGGCGACCAATTCGAGCTTTGGGTACGTCCGCTTGATCAGCTTGACCCGCTCCAAGACGCTCTTGGCATGCCCGTGAGCGGTATCGACGACCACGAGATCGACCCCGGCTTTGACGAGCAGCGCCACGCGCGCTTCGACGTCCGGCCCGACACCGACCGCCGCCCCGACGCGGAGACGGCCGTGCTCGTCCTTGCAGGCGTTCGGATACTTGATCCGCTTTTCGATGTCCTTGATCGTGATCAGCCCTTTGAGGTTGAACTCCTTGTCGACGACCAGAAGCTTTTCGATCCGATGCTCGTGCAGGATCTCCCTGGCTTTCTCCAGGCTCGTGCCCTCCGGGGCCGTCACCAACTTGTCCTTGGTCATCACTTGCGAGACCTTCAAATCGTGCCGGTTTTCGAATCGCAGATCGCGATTGGTCAGGATCCCGACGAGCTTGCCCTGCTTGGTGACGGGCACCCCAGAAATGCGGTACCGCGCCATGATATCGAGCGCCTCGCGGATGGTCTGATCGGGGGAGATCGTGATCGGATCGAGGATCATCCCGCTCTCCGACTTCTTGACCTTGTCGACCTCCGCGGCTTGATCTTCCGGAGACAGGACGCGATGGATGACCCCGATGCCGCCTTCGCGCGCCAACGCAATGGCCAACCGCGCTTCGGTGACCGTATCCATGGCGGCGCTCACGATCGGGATGTTGATGGTGATATGCCGAGAGACCTGGGTCCGTGTATCCGTCTCGTTCGGCAGGACTTCGGACTTTGCGGGCACGAGCACGACGTCGTCGAAGGTCAATCCCAAACGCACCCGTTCTTCCAGCATAGATCCCTCTAGGCGCTCAGCGGTTCATGGTGCCCGAACTCCGGCGGCTCCTTCGAACTCATCTTTTCGATGGCTCCCCGCTCTGGTCGGTCACCGCCTCGGCCGCCTCCGCTTCTTCTTGGAGCCGTTCACTGCCCTCGTCGGCCGGCATGAATTGCTGTACCCTGGTGTTGCCGCTGTCCACGACGAAGACGCTCCCTCGTGCGTCCACGGCGATCCCGTACGGGAAGTTGAATTGCCCTTCGCCGTTCCCGAACCCGCCCCACTGCGTGATGTAGTTGCCTTCCCGATCGAACTTCTGGACCCGATGGTTGCCCGTATCGGTCACGTACACGTCTCCGCTGCTGTCCACCGCAATGCCCCAGGGCGACCGAAGCTGACCCGGCTCCTGCGCTTGAGGGCTGCTGGCATGACCCGGGCCGAGGCCGCCGCCCCACTTCGTGAGCAACTGCGGCAGCACGTTCGTGCTCGTGTCGAATTTCTGGACGCGATGGTTCCCCATATCGACGACGTAGACCGAGCCGTCGGCCTGGTCCACCGCGATGCCGCGCGCGAAGTAGAACTGCCCGTCGTTGTTCCCGAAGCTGCCCCACTGCATGATGAACTCGCCGCTCATGTCGAATTTCTGCACCCGGAAGTTCGCGCTGTCGACCACGTAGATGAAGCCGCGGACCCGATCGATGGCGATCCCCCAGGGGGAGCTGAACTGTCCCTCCCCGTTCCCTCGCGAACCGAACTTCATCAGATAGCCACCGAGCTTGCCGTCGAACTTCTGCACCCGATGGTTGTTGGTGTCGACGACGTAGACGTCCCCCTTGGCATCGCAGGCGATCCCCGTCGGGTTGTGAAAGTTGGCGTTGGCCGCGCCGAAGCTTCCCCACAGGATGATGAAGTTGCCGGCGTTGTCGAACTTCTGCACGCGGTTGTTCCCGTTGTCGACGACGAACAACGACCCTTGCTGATCGACGGCGAGCCCGTACATCGGGGCCATGAATTCGCCGCCGTGCAGCAGCGACGCGCCCCGCCCGGGCTTCCCCCACTTCGAGACGCACAGGTATCCGGAGGTGTTGAGGAGGATGCCGGCGCTGGCTGGAACCGAGACGTTGTTGCCGACGTCTTTGAACCAGACATAGACCGTCTTGGTGCCGTCGCCGGGCGACAGGATGAATGGAATCGTCGCACCGAACTTGTTGACCGGCTCGACCTCGACCCAGCCGGGGACCGTCGCGGTCGGCGCCATCGGACTTTCCGAGATGTAATACGCGGCGACCCCCGTGTCGACGTCGTTGGCCGCGATCGTCACGATCACCTCCGGGGAATTCGTCATGAACGCCCCGTGGTTGATGACGGCGGAGGGGTTCTGCGGCGCCGTGATGTCGATCAACACCGGCGTCGCCGTCACTTCCTCGGACAACCGGCTCTCCGTTCCGTCTTCGAATACCGCCGCCACCGCGTAATAGTAGGGAATATCGTTCGTCAGGCCCCCATGGACGTAGGGACTGGTCACGCCCTCGATGCGGGTCCCGGTTTCGACCGTGACACCCGGCGACGTGTGGAAATACAGGTTGTAGGAGACCGCGTTGGGGACGTCCAACCATCCCAACGTGACCTCGGTGTCGCCGGCTTTTGCGACGACGCTGCGCGGGCCCGGGATCCCTTCGGCCTCCTGGGGCTTGGCCTTGGCCTGTTCGGCGCGCTGAATCTCTTCCTCCGTCGGCGCATACTTGACCACGCGGTTGTTTCCGCTGTCGACGACGTACACGCAGCCCTCTTTGTCCACGGCGATTCCGTATGGGAAATTGAACTGCCCTTCGGTGATGCCGCGATTGCCCCAAGCGCAGATGAAGGTCCCGTTGCCGTCGAACTTCTGGATGCGGTGATTCCCGCTGTCCACGACATAGACGTTCCCCAGCGCGTCGCATGCCACGCCCCAGGGCGACTTGAACTGTCCGGGGCCGCTGCCTTCCTTGCCCCACTTCGTCAAGAAGCTCCCGCGGGCGTCGAACTTCTGAATCCGGTGATTGCCTTCATCGGCCACGTAGACGTTGCCGACGAAATCGACCGCTAGCCCCCGTGGAAAGAAGAAGGCGCCGTCATAGCTGCCATCCCGCCCCCACTTCATGATCGGGGTCCCGTCCGGCTGAAACTTCTGGACGCGTGAATTGCTGGTGTCCGAGACGTACACGTTGCCCTGATGGTCGGTCGCAATGCCCCACGGCACGTCGAACTTCCCGACATCGGCGCCGCGCCAGGCGAACCCGAACTTCCCCCACGCGTGCATGCAGTTGCCCTCGCCGTCGAACTTCTGCACGCGGTTGTTCCCGCTGTCCGCCACGTAGACTTCGCCGTCGGGCCCGCAGGCGAGACCGCGCGGGTAATAAAACAACCCCTCCTGAGCGCTCGGCTCGCCGCCCCACCGCGCAAGGAACTTGCCGTCCTTGTCGAATTTTTGAATCGAATGGTTGTCGGTATCGGCCACGTACATGTGGCCGTCTTTGTCGATGGCGATCCCGGTCGGAGACTTGAACTCACCGTCATCGACGCCCTCCTGCCCGAACGTCTTCACGATCAAATACGGGGAGGGAATCGCCATCACCTCGGCCGATTCGGGGCTCTCGCCCTTCGGCGTGACGACCGTAACCACATAGTGGTAGCAGGTCCCGTTGGCGAGATCTTCGTGGACGAACGGCGAGACGGCGCCTTCGATCAGGTTGCCCTTGTCTTTTTTCACACCCTTGATGGGGTTGAAGTCTTCTGCGCTGGCGATCGGGCGGGTCAACTCGGAAAACTTGATCTGGACGCCTTTGGTCGTCAGAAAGTAGATGTTATAGTAGAGCGCGTCGGGGACCGGGTCCCAGGTGATCGTGTTGCGACCATTGCCCGGTTTGGCCATGACGTTCGTGGGCGCCGGGGGCAGCTCTTCTTCTTCGGCGACAGAATCCCCAGCCCCCCAGTCGTCCGGGTTTCCCTGTGCAGACAGCCGCTTCCGCCGGAATTCCGCTCGATCCTCTTCCCACCACGTGTGCATATTGGCCCTCTTGTAACCGTGACAATAAAAGGTAAAGCGCCTTGTGGCTCAACAGGTTAGGATCGCGCAGTCTAACAAACGTGAAACAGATGCGTCAAGGCGGACATCAGACGGTGTGTGAACACGACACCGGGTGCCACGGGGCTCCTGCCGTCGCCCCGCTACACAGGACACGTTCATGAGGCTTGGCAGAACCGTGTACGTCACCCGAGAGCTCCCCGAGGCCGTGATGGCGGCGCTCTCCGCACGCCTGCACGTGATTCCTCCAGCGGGTTCTCGTCCCCCGACGCCGGACGCCCTGCTGGCCGGCATCCGGGAGGCCGACGCGGTGATTTGCACCCTCACTGAACGAATCGACGCCGGGGTGCTGGTACAGGCGACACGCCTCCGTGTCGTCGCGAACTACGCCGTCGGGTACAACAACATCGATCTGGAGGCGGCCCGACGCCACGGCGTGCTCGTCACGAATACCCCCGACATTCTCACGGAAGCGACCGCCGATCTCACCTGGGCTCTGCTCTTGGCGGTCGCGCGACGGGTCCCCGAAGGGCATCGGCTCGTCCAAGATGGTGCGTGGGCGGGGTGGGAAGCGTGCCAGTTGCTCGGCGCCGATGTCGCAGGGAAAACGTTGGGGGTCGTCGGGATGGGGAGGATCGGACAGGCAGTCGCGCGCCGCAGTATCGGATTCAAGATGTCCGTGCTCTACACGACCCGCAGCGGTTCGACGGGACAGGCCGCGCCGCTGGGCACACCAGTACCGCTCCGGGATCTTCTCATGGGCTCTGATTTCGTGAGCCTGCACGTGCCGCTGACACCCGAGACGCACCATCTGATCGGCCCCTCCGAGCTCGGCCTCATGCGCCCGGGCGCATTTCTCATCAACACCGCCCGCGGAGCGGTCGTCGACGAAGAGGCGTTAGCAGACGCCTTGGAAAAGGGGCGGCTGGCGGGGGCGGCGCTGGACGTGTACGAGCACGAACCCCAGGTGCATCCAGCGTTGCGGCGGCTCACCAACGTGGTCACGCTGCCGCATCTCGGCTCGGCGACGTTGAGCACCCGAATCCGAATGGGGATGGTCTGCCTGGAGAACGTCCTGGCGGTATTGGAAGGTCGTGAGCCGCCCAACCGCGTCGCCTGAGGCTTGAGCCGCCGAGGAGCCCACAGCGGGTACGCCGAGGCCCGTCAACGTCCGAGCTTCAAGTCCTCGGCTACCTCGTGGATGAGATTCGTCTCGATCCGCTCCTGCTTCCGGAGGTAGGCCTCGAGCAGCGCGTTGTCGCAAATCGTGTTGATGAGGCGGGGAATGCCTTTGGAGTAATGGCAGATGAGCGGGAAGGTCTCGCCTTTGAAGATTTCCTTCTGGCACCCGGCGATCCTGAGCCGGTAATTCACGTACGCTTCGGTCCCCGGCGAGTTGAGAGCCGTGAGCTCGTAGCGGACGGCGACCCGCTGATGAAGCGGACGGTCGAGAGCAAGGACCTGATCGAGCTCCGGGAGCCCGAACAGGACGAACGTAACGAGCTTGCGCCCGTTGTTCTCGATGTTCAGCAGGCCGCGAAAATCTTCCATCAACTCCTGGCTCCGCAACATCTGGGCCTCATCGATCAAGACGATCGCCTTCTTGCCAGACTCCGAGACCTCCTCAAGTCGCCGAGATAGCTGGGTCAGCAAGTCGGTCTTGCTCTCGGCGGGCGTGGTGATCTCCATCTGAAGCGCAATCTTCCGCAACATCCACTCGGACGTCACGGCGGCATGCAGGACGATTAACAGAGCCGCTTCATACTCGGCGGTTTCCAGCTCTTCCAAGAAACGCGTGGCGAGGGTCGTTTTTCCCGTCCCGACATCCCCCACCACCAGCGCAAGCCCTTTCATGTTCTCCGCGGCGTATTTCAGGCGGACCAGCGCCTCGGCATGTTGCTGGGACTTGAAGAAGAACCGGTTGTCGATCGTGATCGAGAAGGGATTTTCCTTGAGGTGGAAGAACTCCAGAAGACTCATTCGGTCCAATAATTAGAGGTAGGAGATCCGGCGTTTCTTTCGTTCCACCGTGCCGGGGCCTGCTGCGGCCGTCGCCGAGCCGGCCTCCATGTCGACCTCGCCCGCATCGATCTTCGTACCGCCCTGCAAGCGCTCCAAACGGATCGGGACATCAAGAAACGTGGGGATGGTCCCATACAGGTTTCGGGCTTTCTCCAAAAGTCCGCCGGTTTCATACAAGACGCCCAATTCGTAGCGGACGGGGATGGTCTTGTCCTTCTCGCACCGTGGGTCGGCAAGCGCCTGTTCGAGGCATTCCATAGCCGGCTCGAGCAGGCCTTGCTCTTTGAAACTGGCGGCCAACATGCTCGCAGCCTCGAGAAAACATTCCCTCCCATTGACGGCGAATCGAAGCTCCTCAACCGCTTCTGCCAGCATGCCCATGTTCTTGTACGCCATCCCGAGCTCGAAGCGCACTCGATAGTCATGCTCGGTTGGACCCGGCGGCTTCGACTCAACGGCAACCGGTTGGGGCTCGATTTCAACGACAGGAGTCCCATTGGGCTCTTCCACTTGTGTGGGCGAAGCGGCGGGAGCATTCTCCCCGGAACCCATTACGGGATCAGGGATGGCCGCATCAACGAGCCGCAAAGGCATGGGCTGGGCCGTGAAGGATGCAGGCTCCTCTTCCTGGACGGCAGGTTCACCCGCATCGAAGACCGGTGCGAGCGCCAACTCCAGCTCCGGTCTCGCGCCTTGGCCCGAAGCCTTCGCCTCGACCGCCACCGGGTCGGGTTGGACGCTCGGTTCCCCGTCGGAAGCCGGTAAGGCCGATGGCGTGGTCTCTACGTCGACTCGTGTGGCACCCGGTGCGGCAAGAGCGGTCGCAACGTCTGCGACCGCAGGACTCTCAGGGCCCAATGCCTTCATCTTGTTGAACAGCTCGGTGTGCCTGGACGGCGCTTCGGGATCGGGCTGCGCCAGCAGGACCATCACCGCCTTGCCATAGTGAACGACCGCGGTCGCCGGGTCACCCTTGCGCTCGTAGAGGCTCCCGAGCAGCTCCAAGAGGGACACACACTGAGGGTCCGCCTTCAAATAATCCGTGATCATCGACTCGGCCAAGGCATAGTCCTCAGCGCGAATGGCCGCCTCCGAGAGGAATTGAATTTCGCTCAGCGCAATCCCGAGCTCGCCGCGCCGCAAATGAAGCATCGCCAGGAGCCGGCATACCTGCGGATCGCCGGGCTGGGCGCTCAGGAGGTCCGACAGCAGTCTCTCGGCGTCATCATAGTCTCCGGCCTCGATGCGCTGCTGCGCCTGATCCAACGGAGAGTCCGTACTCGCCAGGCTCGGTATCTCGGCCTTGACGTCCTGGATCGCCGATTGCGGATCCTTCAGCAGCTTGGCGGCCTTGGCGTTGCCGGCGTCCAGCTTCAGGATCGTTTCATAGGCCTTACGGGCTTGGTCGATGTGGCCTTGTGCCACGGCCTCTTTGCCGAGCTGGAAATACGCCTTGATGGCTTCGTCCCGCTGATTTTCTTGGAGACACAGCTCGGCCAGGCGTTGGCGCGAGGCAAGACTGGTCGGATCGAGCGCGACGATCTTTCGATAGACGGCTAATGCCTCCCGGACGCGACCGTCGCGGAGGTAGAGCTTCCCCAGGGTGACATAGTCCGCGATCGCGTTGTTGACGAGCCCGCGTTCGGCGTTCAGATCGCCTAATTGCTGGTACACGCCGTAGCGCGACGGGTCGAGCTTGAGGATTTTCTTGTAGACGGCGATGGCCTTCAGCGCGGAACCGGCCGCATGGAAAGCGGCCCCGGCCTGGAGGTAGGCATCGATCGCTTCGTCGGTGGCGTTCCGCTTGAGGTGAAGATCACCGATATTGTTGTGGATGGACCCGTCGTTCGGGGAATCGGCGAGAAGTTTTCGCCATTCAGCGATGGCCTTGTCGAATTGGCCCTTGGCGGCCAACTGGTTGGCATTCTGCAATACCTTCCCCTTGTCCGCCTCCAAGCAGCCCCTCCTTCTGCACCGAAAAAAGTATCAACATTCCGCAGGACTGTCAAGGATTTACGACACCAAGCACGGCAACGATGTAGAGAGCACGAACCGGCGTCAAAAACACAAAGGGTCCGCCGAGATGGCGGACCCTTTGGAGGAAGAAAGCGGCTTAGTTCCCGCTGCTCATCGACATTTTCATGACGTTGGCGGCTTGAGGGCCTTTTGCTCCTTGGACGATGTCAAACTCCACGCTTTCCCCTTCTTTCAGCGACTTGAATCCGTCCCCCTGGAGCGCGGAATAGTGAACGAACACGTCCTCCCCGCTTTCGAGTCGAATAAATCCAAATCCTTTCCGGTCATTAAACCATTTCACCGTGCCCTTACTCCTCACGAGATCCTCCTTTCCTCAATCGCCCAATGACACCCTGTCCGGGCCTTTACTCTGCGACTAACAAAAATGGCCGCAGAAAGCGGGGTTTCTGCGGCCTTGAACGAGCGTAACAATGCGCATGAAGACATGCCTGAAGGAAAAGCGGGGAAGTCTCTAGCATTAATCCCGTAGCCTGTCAAGCAATGTTTTCACGCCAAGCGCACGCGCCCGAATGGCGCTCTCACGTGGCGCCTTGAATTGTCTGCGTGCCTCTGATCGGGTATAGTGGCCTAACCGCGGGTCAGGACCCCTCATTGAATAAGATTCTCGATCGGTACATCTTCGCAGAACTGCTTCCTCCCTTCTTGATCAGCGTCGGAGCCCTGTGCTTCGTAATGCTGACCAAGGAGCTTCTCCGCCTGGTCGAGCTCTTCGTGTCCAAAGGGATCGGCTTGACCGCGGTCATCAAGGTGTTCTTGCACCTCCTGCCGTCGTTCCTCGTGCTGACGCTGCCGATCGCCGGCATCATCGCTTCCATTACGGCTTTCAGCCGGCTGTCGTTCGACAAAGAATTGGTGGCCATGAGGGCCGCAGGGTTGAGCCTGCTTCGCTTGTCCTGGCCCGTCTTCGTCTTCTCATGCCTGGTCTTTGCACTGACCCTCGTGCTCTCGCAGTGGGGCCAACCCTGGACGAGCGTCTCGTTGAAGAAGCTGGCCTTGAGCCTGCTGCGCGACCAACTCACGCTCGCCTTGGACAAAGGCGTGTTCAACGAACCGATTCCTCAAATGGTGATCTACGTCGCCGACACCGCGCACAGCGGGGGCCACATCTTCATTGCCGATGAGCGCAATCCCAAAGAGCCGCGCGTGATCGTCGCAAGCGCGTACAGTGTGCTCAACGATCCCGCGAGCGGCAGCATCGGGATTCGCCTCCTCAATGGAACGGTGCACAGCCGTCCCGATCAAATCGACCAATACCAGCAGGTCGCTTTTTCGACGTACGATCTGAAGCTGACGCTCGATCAGAGCTTGTATGCGGCCGCCGACGAGCGCCCGTCCCGGGAAGCCATCCTCGCCCAACTCCAGCGGAGCAACTGGCAGGACGCCGCCGCTTTGCGCCGGCTGATGGAGTCCTACAAGGACTTGGCATTTCCGACAGCGGCCCTCATTTTCGGGATGGTGGGCATTCCCGTGGGGATCGTATCGAAGCGTTCTGGGCGTATCGGTGGATTCGCCGCCGGCGTGATGATCATCATCGTCTACTATGTGCTCAACGTCCTGTGTGAATTCCTCGTGACGACGCTGATCCTGCCCCCTTTGGCCGGGGCGTGGGGGCCCAACGCCGTCTTTTTAGCGACCGGGCTCGTCTTGTTCCACCGGGTCAGTCGCCGCTGATCCTATGCGGATTCTTTTTCGATACCTCGTCCGCGAGTACCTGAAGGTCTTCCTCATGTGCTTTGCCGGTCTGATGACCGTGTACCTCGTCGTCGATTTTTTCGAGAAGGTCCGCCGGTTCATTCGCTTCGACGCCGAGGCGGCTCACATTCTGCTGTTTTTTCTTTTGCGCACGCCCGCGATCGCGTTTCAAATCGCTCCGCTCGCGGTGCTCATGGCTACGTTGCTCACCCTGGGCATCCTCTCGCGCAATCACGAGATCACGGCGATGCGGAGCTGCGGAATCAGTCTCTACCGCACGGCGCTCCCGTTCCTCCTCTGCTCGGTGGTCATCGCCCTTGCCTTGTTCCTGCTGAGCGCCGTTGTGATCCCGGTGACGAATGCGCAAGCGGAATACGTGAAGACCGTGTTGATCGAAAAGAAGAACCCGCTGGCCATCCTGAAATCGATCCGCCCCTGGATTCAGCTCGAGAATCAAACACTCATGAACATCGAGGTTATGGAACCGGACGGGCTCACACTTCGCGGGCTGCGCCTGTATCGTCTCGGGTCCGACTTTCGGTTGCTCGAAATCAGCGAGGCGAAGCTGGCGCGCTTTACCACGGAGGGCTGGGTCATGGAAGACGGCGTCACGCGCGTCCTGCTCCCCGGCGGCGGCGTGCGGACGGAGCCGTTCACGACAAAACCCCTCGCGCTCTCGCATGATCCGGCCGACTTCCGGGCAGGCCTCTCGGTGGACTCAGAGGAGCTGACGCTCCGGACGCTCCGGATGCGCATCGAGCGGTTGAGGCAAGACGGCTACCAAGTAGCTCGTCTGTTGACGGAGTACCACGGCCGTATCGCCTTTCCGTTCGTCAGCGTGGTCATGGCGGTCGTCGGGATTGCGCTCAGCTTGAAACGGACCGGTACCCGGGGCGGCGGGATGGCGATCGGGATCGGCCAAGCGCTCGTGATCGGCTTTCTCTACTGGACCACTCATTCGGTCGCCATCGCGCTTGGTCGCAGCGGCGTCATGGCGCCGTTGCTCGCCGGCTGGGTCTCGAATCTCCTGTTTCTGTCATATGGCACATACCTGTATTTGAAGGTCAGCCATTAAATGGCTCGGCGACGGTATCGGTGACCGAGATCTCGGCGCTCGACGCAGCGATTCCAGCTCGAAGGGACCCCGCAAGTTGACTGGGGAGGGTCCATAGAGTAAAAGACAGTGCGATTGAGGCTCCGCCTACACTAGCCCATGCAACCACGCGCCGTCATTACAGGCCTGGGGATCGTCTCCCCGATCGGCATCGGCATCGAGCAATTCTGGAAGGCCGCACTCGAAGGTCGGTCGGGGATCACGGCGATCGGCTCGTTCGGCGACTTTCCGATGGACAGTTACCGCTGCCGGGTAGCCGGGCAGGTGGCCGACTTCAATCCAACCCGATTTCTCGATTCTCCTCATGCCGACCGGGTCGACCGCTACGCCCAGTTCGCGCTCGTCGCAGCCAAGGAAGCCGCCCTCGACGCCGGCCTCCGGATGGACCACGAATCCCCTCACCGCGTGGGCGTCATTGTGGGGGCCGGCATGGGCGGCATGGTCATGGGGGAGCGCGAGATCACCCGCCTCTACGAAAGCCGCCGCCCCAACCGCGTTCATCCGAATTTCATTCCGACCATTACCTTGAACTCGGCCTCCGGGATCATCGCCATGGCGCATGGCGCCAAAGGGCCGAACCTCACCATCTCCACGGCATGCTCCTCGAGCGCGCACGCAATCGGGCAAGCCTTAACGTGCATTCGTGACAACCGGGCCGATGTGGTGATCGTGGTCGGCGCGGATGCCAGCATCACGCCGTTGGTCTTTGCGGGGTTTTGCTCCTTGCGGGCGCTCTCCACCGGGTACAACGAGACGCCGGCGCGCGCCTCACGACCGTTCGATCGCGGACGTGACGGGTTTGTGATGGGCGAAGGCGCGGGAGCCCTCATCATCGAGTCGTTGGCGCACGCCAAGAAGCGAACAGCACGGATCTATGCGGAGGTCGCCGGCTATGCGGCGACCAGTGAAGCCTATCACATGGTCATTCCGCGAGAAGACGGCACAGAAGTCGCGACGACCATGCAGTTGGCGCTTCGTGATGCCCGGCTCCTCCCCTCACAGATCGACTACATCAACGCCCATGCCACGTCTACCGCAATCGGGGATGCGGTCGAGATCAAGGCCATTCGGCGGATGTTCAAATCGAGGGCCGAGCGACTGGCCGTGAACGCGACGAAATCACTGGTCGGCCATACCCTGGGGGCCGCCGGGGCCATAGGAGCGATCGTCTGCGCGCTCACGCTCCAGACCGGCCGCATCCATCCGACGGCCAATTACGACGACCCGGACCCGGCGTGTGCGCTCCCGGGCATTTCGAATCACGGGCAAGAACGGAAGGCCAAGGCCGCCCTCCTCAACGCTTTTGGCTTTGGCAGCAACAATGCCGCCGTCGCATTCAAGCGATTCGCATGAGGCTACGACCATGACGACGGCGTCGGTTGCCGATCGCATTCAACGGGCTCTGGGCGACTATTTGAAACGCGATGTCACGAGCATCACGCCCGCTCATTCCCTGCGGGACGACCTTGGCCTCGACTCCATGGCCACCATCGAGCTCCTCTTCCGTATAGAAGAGGCCTTCGATCTCCAAATTCCTGATCAGGACCTGCAGAAGCTCCAGACCGTGGGTGATGTCATCCGTTATGTCGAGGGCCGGCTGAAGTCATCGGCGCCCGCCACCCGCCGCCCGGCGCCGTCCGTGAAAAAAGCGGCCGGTCCCAAGAAAAAGGCACGATAGCATCCATGTCTGGAGAGCCGGCCGGGCGGCGCATTTCACTCAAGGAGATCGGCGAGACGGTTGGAGGCAGAGTCGTCGGCCGTTCGGATATCACTATCACCGGCGTCTCGAGTCTCTCGGATGCCGGGCCTCACGATCTTGCCTATATCGCAGCCGATCGGTTCATCCCGGCCGCTCGCGAATCAAAGGCCGCGGCCTTCGTCGCGGCTCGCGACCTTTCCGATCTCGGTCGTCCACACATCGTCGTTCCCAATCCCGCCTATGCCTTCGCCCGAATTACCGAGCATTATTTCGTCACACGGCCTCCCGTCCGGGGTATTTCCCCCGAAGCCGTCCGAGGCCGGGACGTCGAAATTGGACCCGATCCCTCCATTTGGCCCTTCGTTACGATTGGGGACCGCGTGAAGATCGGCGCCCGAGCCACCCTCTACCCTGGCGTCTTTCTCGGCGACGATACGGTCCTCGGCGATGACTGCATCCTCTATCCCAATGTCACCGTCCGCGAGGGCTGCCGGCTCGGTTCACGGGTCATCGCGCACAGCGGAACGGTGATCGGGAGCGACGGATTCGGTTATGTGCAGCACGAGGGCCGGCACTGGAAGATTCCGCAACTCGGGATCGTAGTGATCGAAGACGACGTCGAACTAGGTGCCAATGTGACCGTGGACCGCGCGACCTTCGGGCAAACGCTGATCAAGCGCGGGACCAAGATCGACAACCTTGTCCAGGTCGCTCACAATGTCCGCGTGGGAGAGGACTGTATCCTCGTTGCACAGGTTGGTGTGGCGGGTAGCACGACGCTCGGGGATCACGTGATAGTTGGTGGACAAGCCGGCCTTGCGGATCATCTCGAGATCGGCGACCAGACGATGATCGCCGCGCGGTCCGGGGTGAATCGCAGTATCGGGCCACGCCAAGTGGTGTCCGGCGCCCCCATCATGCCGCACGACGTGGCCGTCAAAGCCCATGCCCTCATCCCGCGCCTGCCGGACCTTCGCCAGCAACTGCGGAACTTGGAACAGCGCGTGCGGACCCTGGAGGCCGGTCAACGGAATAATGCAGCTGCTAAGCGGTCAGGCCCCTCCAAGCGTAAACAGAGCCGGAAGTAGCTCCGACCTCAGCGTCGCCGCCCCGGCTTGTGAGCCGAAGCTTCGATCAGAATTCCCCGCCAAAAATAAACCTTTGCCCAAAAGAATCCAACCCACGGCATCAAGAACGCCGCCACATAATAACTCGTCCCGAACACAGAGATGACCGCGGATGCGCCGAACAGGGCGGCGGCGCCGAGCGTATAAGCCAGCGGCACGAGCTGTCGACCCCGATGGTGAATGTCCGGGATCGTCATGTCCTTCGCCGGCCGCTTCCGTGGATCCTGGGCAAAGATACGCAACCGGCCGGAGAAGTGGCCGGGAAACTCACGAAGGAGGTACTGTTGATAACGGGTCTGGGTCCATCCCAGTAACACACCGAGGCCAAGCAACAGCACGGTTTCGACGAAAGTCCGCCAGCCATATGAAATGGAGAAGAACTGATAGACCAAGCTGGCCATCCCAGCTACCATGAAGACGAGACCAAGGAGGCTCGATGGTAGCAGCACGTGCGTGCGGATATATTCCTTGGCCTTGAGAGACTCGTCTTCAGCCCGATGAGTGGTGATGAGCTTGGGCATAGGAACTGCCTTAACGGCCGACAACCTCTTGAGTGGGCGGGATTATAACACTCGTGATTACAAGAAACCGGGGCAGTGCCTCGAATATCTTTGGCAATTCTGTTTCCACAAAAATTGTGGACCACCTGTGGATAGGATTGTGAATACAATGAACGCGCTGATGTCCTCGGCGTTTGCGAGCAGGTTGCCTAAATTTTGGGCTTTGAAACCACCTGACTTTCAGCGCCTTACGCAGGCTTGTGGTCTAGGGGTAGAGGGAACTCAAGATACGGGGGGGATAGCAGGTCGATTCAAGCGGTGAACGAGGGTTACTGAAGCACAAGCTGTTCGATGGCGGCGCGCTCGGCCCTCCCAATGTCCGCCCATTGCACAGCCAAGGGCAGGATACCGTGGAGCCGATGTTCGATGGTCTCGAATCGGTCCTCTGGAATCTCAACGGCGTGCTGCGACACGATCGTGAGAAAGCTCTGAAGGCCGTGGAAGAAAAGCATCAGCGCCTTGGCTTCAGCCTGCCGTGCACTGTCGTGCAGGGCTCGAACCTCGTGCAATAATTCCTCGACCCCCTGAGCGAATGAGCCGTCCTGGTAGGATTTAGCTCTTGAAAAGAGGCCGATGAGGCCGGGCAGCAGCTTCTTGACCTCGCTCAAAAACTGCTCGTCGACGCGATCGAGATCCTTGACGATTTGACACACGTCCGAACCGCTGATGAATCGCCAGCCCGGTTCTCCGTACTCCTTCTTCGCGATGCGAATGACGACATCGACCATATGGCGCGTCGGGTCGCCATGGGGACCATGGTGACGTTGAAAGTCTTGCAGTTTGTCCATGACGGCCGTGGTGGGCTCGGGAGGCGCTGTCGGTTGGCTGGATTCCGGTGTGGCTGGGGCGAACCCGTCACGGAGCGCCGTCTGAACCTGCCGAACGAGGCGATCAAGACCTGACACCTGGCCCGTCTTGGTCTCCGTGAGCCCCTGAACCGTGGCAATGATGCTGTTGAGCGCAGCGCGGAGTACGGTCAACTGCTCGGCAGGCGTTGTACCGACGCGCTCACGCATGACTTCAAGCAACGGGAGCAGCGCGAAGGACAATGTTTCGAGATCGCGCAGTTCAACGGTGGCGGCAGAGCCGCCGAGGTTCGCGATGCCGCATGCAATGGTCTCATAGAGCTTGGCTTTGCGATCCGAGGTCGGATGGTGCTCCAACTCCAGGAGGGCCGTGTTGCACTGATTGATCCATTCTTGGGCTTCAAGAACGAAGAGTCCTAAGACTTCGGCGAGAAAGGCCTCTTCATCCACGGAATTGACCATAGCGGCCGCCACCACGTCAGCCGATCAACCGCGTGTCGTCATTTTCCGGAGCGGCGGCGAGTCGGGAGATCTTCGAGAGCACGTCCCGTAGTCCATCGACTCGGGCATTGGCGTTCATGAGCGATTCCGTCAGATCTCGCACCTGGGCATTGGCATTGGTCCATGCTTGCTCCGCATCCTCGCAACGCCGCATGGCCTCCTTTGCCCGGCCGCGCTCCTCCGACAGCGCCGCCTCGAGAGCGGCGACGCGCTCTCCGGCCTCACCGTGCTTCAGGATTTCGTTGGTCAACTCGGACAGCCGTTGCTGCTGATCAGCCAGAAGCGCCTGCAGCTCAGCGACCGTCGCGTGCCCGCCGTGCGGAGGCACGTCACCGTGTGGCTCGGGCATAGCTCGTCGCAGTTCCGCCACGAGGGTTTCAAGCTCCCGGTTCCGCTGCTCGAGGTCGGCGATGCGAGCGTGATCGACGGTGAGGGTCTCGAGACGCCTTTGGTACTCGGTCAACTGTGCTTCGAGCTCCCCGCTCCGGCTGTTGCTCGAACCGGTTTCGAGTTGGGCGGCCAGTTGGCTGGATCGGGCTCTCTCCTCGTCCAGCAGTCGTTCCAATTCCTTGATCCTGCCGGCCGCCTCGCGAAAGGATTGGAGCTGGTCCTCAGTGATCTTGTAGGCCTTTCGAGCGGCAGTCCCCGTGGAGGAGATGTCTTCGCTCGCATGAGGACCATGAACAGGTGCCCTAGGCTCCTCCTGGGGCTGCGATCCCGTCTCTGCCCCCGGCTCGCACTGCTTGGCCATCAACTCGCGTACCCGCTCCTGCAGCGACGTACCCTGGAATGGCTTTTTCAGCACGCCATTGGCCCGGCACGACTCCGCCTGTCGGTTCACCTCGTCGTTGACGATCCCGCTGATCAGTAGAACCGGCGTATCCGCCAACGCGGCCTGCGAGCGCACGAACCGGCAGACGTCATACCCGCTCTTGTCCGGCATGATGACGTCCGAAATGATGAAGTCGGGGTGCTCGGTCGTGAGATACGCCATCGCCTCTTCCCCGCTGGCCGCCAGCGCCACCTCCATTCCCGCTTCCGTAAGCAACCGTTCGGCGACCTTGCGAACGGTGATGCTGTCATCCGCGACCAGAATCTTTGGCATATATCCCTCCGCTTTCTATGGCCGATCTCTGCGCCCCCAGCCCCAAACGTGCAAGCGAATAAAGCGGGACTTCTTCGACGCCGATGCGGCACGTGCCGACCACATCCGAATCACGCCAGGGAACGGGCCGAATAGTGGATTCGTCGATGACCTGAAGCGACGGCATCTCACTGTCAATGCAAATGGCAATGGGTCCGTCATGGCGCTTGGCGATCACACACAAGGGAACATCGCCTTTCACCGTCACGCCCAATTTCCGTGCGAGATCAAACACGGGGAAGACGTCGCCATTCCGGCGTAGAAGAGCCGAGATGAACGGCGTCCCGCTAGGCACCACAACTGGCTGAGACCAGGGCCAGATGCCTCCGACCTCGCGCGCACGTGCCGCAATTCGTCGCCCGCCGACGGAAAACAGCAACACCGCAGCCTGTCGCTGTTCCGCGGTTGCACGGGCAGCGGGCTTAAATTTGAGCCCACGGAGTGTCGTCGGCATCGTTGACTTCTTCCACGGGCATCACGCTCCACCTGTCGTGAAGGACGTCGGAACCCGTCTCGAGAGGTGAAGCAGCGCTCGTCTCATGCGTGTCGAACGGCCCCACGCGTCCATCCGCGGAGACACCGCCAGGCCGACGCTCGGATGAGAGGAGCCAGTCGGTATCGATGACCAAGGCCACGGTCTCTCCGAAGGGCACCAACCCTTGAAACCACCGACGTTCAGGTCCAACAAAATGCGCCGGCAACGGTTGAATGTGCCGGACATCGATGTCCCGAAGACCGATCACCGAATCGACTTGGAAGGCGACATGGGCGGCATTCCGTGCTCCGCCTCTTTTGCACACCACCGTGCACGAATCCGGGGATAGATAGGATCCCGTCATTCCAAATTCTTCTGAAAGATGGGATGGAGCCGCCGATAGTCCGAAAGGTTCGAGGAGGCCGAGGCTTCCGCCTTCGTCATGTCGCACGACCGTGCGCACGATCTCGGCGGCGAGGGCGTAGTGTGTGGCACCGCAGAACACCAGCAGGAACTCCCGGCCCTGGTCGGCAGCGGCCTTAGCCCGTACATACCCGCGGAGGCTCACCGAATCCTCACAATCGGCTGCCGACGGCATGAGGCCGTCACAGCGCTCCTCACGACTTCACTCCCGCCGGCTGTCCAAGCCAACGGGTGATCTCCGCGATCAACGTCCGTTCCTCCACCGGCTTGGCGATGTAGCCGGATGCGCCGACACTGAGCGCCATCTGGCGGTGCTTTTCGCCGGCGCGTGTCGTCATGACCAGAACCGGTGTGGTTTTCGTCTGCGGCCGGTCGCGCAGCCCTTGGATGACTTCATAGCCGTTGAGCTTCGGCATCTCCAGATCGGTAATGATCAAGCGGTAATCCCCGGTCGCCGCCTTCCGCAAACCTTCTTCGCCGTCCACTGCAGTGTCGATCTCATAGCCGGCAGCCTCGACCATTTTGCCCACGAACTTTCTGATGCTGAGCGAATCATCAATGAGCAGGATCTTGACCGCGGTCGGCGCAATGGAAGAGGGCCGTCCCTCGCCGTCGAGGTCTCGACCGGTTCTCGCGCTGTCATTCTGCGGCGCATGAAGCAAGGCCTCCACCCGGTGCCCGGCGAACAGACGCGCAACGTCGAGCACGAGAATCACCTGGCCTTCCGGGTCGATCGTGGCGCCGACGAAGGGCGACTCTTGGAATGGCTTGAGCTCACTCAGGGCCTTGATGACGATTTCTTGACGGCCTAGCAATTCGTCGACCACGAGGCCTTGGACGCCGGTCGCCGTCCGGATAATCACGACTGGAGTGGCACCGATGGCACGGTCGCCGTGGATTCCCAGCAAGTGGGTCAGTAACTGGACGTCGATAGCTTCATCGGACAAGTGGAGCACCGGGCGTCCGCCGATCTCTTGGATGGACCCGGGGAGCGGCATGACGACTTCACGGATATTCGGGAGCGGCAGAGCATACCGCTCACTGCCCGCGCGCACGAGCAAGGCCGTCGAAATTAACAGCGTCAGCGGCAACCGCAGCGTGAACTTCGTTCCCATGCCCAGTTCCGTCTCGACCTCGATTTGTCCGTTCATCGCTTCGAGCGTCTGTTTGACGACGTCCATGCCGACGCCTCGACCGGCGACCTCTCCGACGTGCTCGGCCGTCGAGAAACCGGGGAGAAAGATCAGCTTGATGGCGTCCGAGTCAGACATCGAGGCGGCGGATTCGGGGGCCAGCATACCGAGAGAAATCGCTTTGCTCTTGATCTTCGCGACATCGATTCCCCCGCCGTCGTCCTCGACCTCGATGACCACCGCATTTCCGCGGTGGGAGGCCGTGAGGTACACGGTCCCGGTGGCCGGTTTTCCGCGAGCAACTCGGACCGTCGCCGGCTCGATCCCGTGATACACGGCATTTCGGACCAAATGAATCAGGGGATCGACCAGGCGCTCGACGACACCCGTATCCACTTCGGTCTGCTCACCGGCTGTGACCAGTACAACCTGTTTTTCAGTGTGGCGGGCCATTTCGCGGACGGCTCGGTGGAAGCGGACGAAGGGCGTGCCGATCGGCACCATCCGGGCCCGTGCGATCTCGTCTCGCATGCTGAGCGAGAGCTGCTGCAGTTGGCCCATATCTTCCCGCGCTTTTCGGATCGACCCGTTCAGCTGCGCCATCGACTCGCTGACGTCCGCCGACACCTCGGCCAATCGCCTGGCCAGAATATTGAAATCATCGTAGCGATCGAACTCCAACACCCCGAATTCGCCGAGCTTCTGAATCTCGGCAAGGTTCGGTCGCCCTTGTGCGGTCATCGTGCTTTGGGCCGAGGTCGGGGTCGGAAGGGTGAACGTATGTTTCTCCTCGAAGGTGCGAACGGCGTCCAACATCCTCCCCTTGAAGGCCAACAGTTGATTGGAGAGCTGTTCAAGCGAGACAAGCCGCTGTTCGAGACGACCTCGGCTGATGACGAGCTCGCCAACCAGATTGAGCAGGCGCTCGAGACGGTCGCGGCTCACTCGAATCACCGCCGTCTCCTCACCGCGCGCTTCACCATCCTTGCGTTGATCGCTGTCCGGACTCGGCTCGACAGTTTGGTCTTCGCCTCCTACCGGGCTCTGTCGTGGGATCGAGGCGCCACGTGCACCTGCCGGTTTCGCGGCCGGGAGACCGATTTGCGCCAACCGCGCCATGATGCCCAAGAATTCACGGCGGACCTGTTCGAGCATCCGTGGGTCGCGCTTCATGAGCATCTTGACGACATCCACGACGCGGAATACGGTGTCCGTCAGTTCCGCGGTGATCTTGATCCGACCGTCACGAAGCGCGCCGACGAAGTCTTCGACATGATGAATCAAGTCCCCGATGGACTTGAACCCGACCGTATGGGCCGATCCTTTCAGGGTGTGTGCGGTTCGAAACAGTTGCTGAAGCAGCTCTGCATCGTCAGGCGATTTTTCTAGCCTCAAAATCGCCCCCTCGATCGCTTCGATGTATTCCTGGGCCTCGGGCGCAAAGTAGGAGACGACCTCGGCATCGATTTCCGGGAGCAGATAGCTATCCGACAGATCGGCACCCGGAAGTGCAGTGGGCCGCTCGGTGTGCTCTTCCATTGAATCGGCGGTCCGAGGGAACGACCCATCCGAAGGCAGTAGATGGACGAAGCGGCGAGCCCAGGCTTCGGAAGCTCCGGCATCTTCCATACCACGCTCTTTGATGGCCTGAATCTGCGTCCGAAGGGTGAATGTCAAGTCCCGGAGCATCCCCACCGTTTCCGGCCAACGATCTGCAGGCACCTCGACCGAACGTTCCACCAAGCTTTCCAGGTAGTTCGTGAGCCCGGCTACCTCCGCATAGCCGTACAGGGCCGACGCGCCCTTCAAGGTGTGAGCCGCGATGTATTCTTCGCGTACTGACTCCGGACCCGGTACGGCGTCGTCGGGCGGATGTAGGGCGTTCCAGATCCGGGCCAGGCTGTCTTCCGCCTCGGCGACGAAAAAGCCGATCAAGCCCTGTCGATCGAAGTCTGCGCTCATCATCCCCCCGGCGTAATCGCCTGACTAGGCGACCTTGAACTGAGCCACGGAGCCGGACAGAATTTCAGCCAGTTTGGCCATTTCTTCGACTGTGAGCCGAGCGGAGTCCGTCGCTTTCTGCGTCTCGACGGCGCCGCCGGTGAAGTCTTTGATCGTCGCACCCACCGATTCCGTGTTCACCGATTGTTCGGTCGCTGAACGGGCGATCAGTTGAGCGAGCTCTGAGGAGCGCTGAGCGATTTCCGAGATTTCTTTGAACACGTCACCGGTCCGCAATGCCGACGCAGATCCTGCTTCCACCGCCTGGGTTTCCTGCTCCATCGCCACGACGGCATCCTGCGTTTCCTGCTGAATGACCTTGACGAGGTCCGCAATCTCACGGGTCGCCTGGGTCGAATTTTCCGCGAGCTTCCGGACTTGATCGGCGACGACCGCAAATCGCGCGCCCGCCTCGCCTGCGCCGGCCGCCTCGATGGCGGCGTTCAGCGCGAGCAGGTTCGTTTGAGAGGCAATCTCTCGAATCGTCGACACGATTTGCGAAATTTCCAAGGAACGGTCGCCCAGCCCCTTTACCTGTTTCGACATGCGTTGCACGGCCGCCCGGATATTCTGCATATCCTGCACCGTTTCCTGCACCGCCAGACGGCCCCGTTCCGTGGCCGTCAACACCTGCTTCGCGCTCTCCGAAGACGCGCCGGCTGTCTGTGCCACCTGCTTCATGGACGCCGCCAGGTTTTCGACGGAACTGAGCGCGCGAACCGATTCCTCCGCCTGATGCTTGGCCGTGTTCGCCATCCTGCCCGACGTGTCCCGCAGGGCTCCCGCGGAGGAGTTCACACGCTCAGCGGCATCCTTGACCTGCCGCAGCAATTTGCCGAAACGATCCAACATCAAGTTGAAGGCGTCCGCCAGGTTCCCGAACATGTCTTCTGTGACCGTCCCGCGCTTCGTCAAGTCCCCTTTGCCGACGTCCGACACCAGCGCCAAGAACTGCATCAACTGCTTCTGCATGCGATCTCGCTCGCCTTCCGTCTGCACGAGAGCCGTGATCCGGTCGAGCATGGCGTTGAAGGCCTTGGCCATCTGGCCCAACTCGTCCCGGGTCGTCAACTTGGCACGGGCTTGGTACTGACCGGAGGCGGCCAAGGTTGCGACGTCTGCGATGTGCGTCACGCCTCGGGCGAAGAAGCGGGCCATCACATATCCGATGACCAGTCCGAGTCCTACCGCGAGCGCCCCGCCCAGCGTCAACACAAACGTTCCGTTCCGTGCCGCCGTCTGAGCGTCTTCGTTCAAATCGCGCGCGACCTCTTTGATCGTGGCAACCTGCTCACCGTGACGAACGATGACGTGCTCGAACGTCGGGGTTAAGTTCGTCGTCAGGGCCAAGACACCCAGGTTTCGAAGTTCCTTGGCCTGCTCGGGCGTGTATTGCGACTTGTCGAAGCTGTCGATGAACGCGCTCAGGGCGGCCTCGGCTTCCGTAAAATACGTCTCGACCGCCGGCTTGAGCTGGGCCAAATCCTTGGCTTCATCGCGCCCGGACCGTGAGACTCGCAGCGTGGTCGCCTCGTAGTCGGCGATGTTCTTCAACACGGCTTGCTTGAGAGGATTCAGCCGCGCCACCTCTTTCTCGAAGTCCTCTTTCCGAACCGTCTTTGAGATGTCGAGCAGCAATTCATGGTGCTGCGTCAAGCTGGTTCCCATGGCGGAGAAGTACGCTAACGGGACGGTGTATTCCTCGTAAATCGTGTGGGACTGGTTCTTGAGCTGCTGGAGGGTGATGACGCCGATGAGGGTCATGGTCAAGATGATGACGCTCACGGCGCCGAACCCCACCATGAGCTTGGCCTGCGTCTTAAGGTTGTGGAACCACTCCTTCGCGTTGAACTTGACCATGTCTGCCTCCCTTTCCCGGTCACCTCATCGTACAAGCCCTGATCATGTGAGTTGTGCCATGTGAAGCGTGCGGCCTTCGACCTGGCTGAACACCGCCGGAATCTCGAGCATGCCCCCGAGTCGATCCTCGACCTTCAAGACCACAGAGACAAACGGCCGAGTTGCGCCTCGGCCGTTTTGAATCGCGGGCAGCAGTTGTTCCGGCTGTATCGTCCTGATTTCCGGCACACGCTCGACAAGAATGGCCAGTTGATGCGGTCCATGCCGAAGGACGACCCCGAAGGGAGGAGGAGGACCGGTGACCGCCAATCCCAACAGCGGGCGCAGGTCGACCAGCGGGATGACGAGTCCGCGCAGGTTGGCGACCCCGATCAGGCATACCGGCATCCCGGGTACCGGCGTGAACGATTCCACTTCAAAGACCTCCCGCACGTTCTGCAGGTCGATTGCAAACAGTTCCCCTGCCAGGCTGATCAAGCACACGCGGAGAGAGCCAGCGCTTCTCCCCTGCCCGTGCATCTGCTCGCCGGATTCGTGCAACGCGAGGGCTTGTATGGTCACGCCGTCCTCCTACTCCACGCGACCTAGTTGAGCACCTTCTTGACCGCCGTCAGCAGGTCCTCACCCTTGAAAGGCTTGACGATGTAGGCATTCGCCCCTTGCTGTTGTCCCCAGAATTTGTCGCTGTCCTGCCCCTTCGACGTGCAGAGCACGATGGGAATGTTCTTGAGTCGCTCATCGGCTTTCAGGTCACGACAGGCTTGAAACCCGTTGCGCCCGGGCATGACAACATCGAGCACGATGGCGTCCGGCCGCTCGCTCAAGAGCTTCTCTTCCAGCTTGTCGGTGTTCGGATAGCAGACAACCGTGTGGTTGGCGCCTTTGAGCACGCTCTCGATCAACTGCAGCTCTGCGTATGAATCATCGACGACGACGATCTTGCTCATTCTGTCCCCCCTGATTGGAATTGATCCCCACGCCCACTCATCGCATTTCAATGAATCGGAATCACCAAACTGATCGCGCCGGCCAATCCGCCTTCGCGCAAGCCTTCCTTCTTATTGCCGGTGATGTCCTTTTCCCCTCGCGGCTCCCCGTGGCAGCGCAAGCACGTCGCCCCCGCATATTCCGGCGTCATCATCCGCAAGGCCGGGCGACCTTCGTACATCACCGTGCGGCTGTACTCCTTGCCTTTGGGATAGGACGGGTCCGCAAACATCTTCAGGACCTCGGCCTCGAAATCGTCGGGTTTATTCCCCGGGAATCGGTAGTCAGTCGCCGTCAACTTCAGGCGGATCCCTGTCTTTTGCGCGAACTTTTCTCCGGTCTTCCGCCCCCATACGGCGGGGATCATCCCTTTGAAACCGATGCCCTGCTTGTTGATGACCGGTTGGGCTTCCGCGATGACCTCCTTACCCGAGTCGACGAGGGCGAGCAGCACCTTGTTGTAAGGCGTGCTGTTCGGTTGGCGTAAATCGATTTTCGTGACCTCGCGATATTTCTCGATCATCTTGTCGCCCATGTATTCGGCGGTAAAACCTTTGTTCCCCTTGCTCGCATCGTTGATCAGCTCTTGATGCGCGGAGATGACGCTTCGACCGGCCTGAAGCAATTTCACCAGTAACTCACCGACTTCCGCCTCGTTACCCGCATGGACCGGATCTGAGATGAGCAGGAGTGAGACGACAGCAGCAGCGCCAAAGGCGAGAGCCGATCGAATGGCGTTCATGGTTCCCCTCCCTGTGTGTGTTAAATATAGCTAACGCTGAAAAAACCGCGCGCCGCTTGCCAGTCGAGTAACTATAGTAAGTACAGACCGCGACGGCCCTCAGCAATTTCAGTGCCTAGTGCAAGCACCTAACTCGGTCAGGACTGGCGACGCGAAGCACAGTGATTCATGAAGAATTCCAGCCCGATGGGATGAATGGGAGGGCCAGGTAAGGGGCGTGACTCAGCCGGCCGCACTCCCCCGAGACCGAAGGAGTACAATTTCCGGCGCATCCGGCAAAATTTCGTTACGAACAGAGACGAACCGGCACGGTGTGACGCCGAGCGGGTGAAACGTTGCAGCTTCGCTCTACGGCTGTGGGCCGTCCGTCCGCTCCCACAGGAGTTCCGGTTCTCCTCGTTTCTTGGCCGCCCAGCGAGCCCAGACGAAGAGTGCATCGCTGAGGCGGTTCAAGAATTTGATCATCTGAGGGTCGACGACTTCGTCGTGGGACAGGGCGACGCAGATACGCTCGGCGCGGCGGCAGACTGTTCTCGCCTGATGTAAGAGGCTCGGCACTTTTCCACCACCCGGCAGGATGAACTCCTTCAACGGCGCCAGATCTCCTTGGCAATGATCGATGAAGCGCTCCAGCCGCGCGACGTCTTCAGCCGTGGCACCCGACATCACGGCATCTGCACTTTTCGGCATACTGGCCAGGGCGCCTCCGATATCGAACAGCTTGTTCTGAACCCAACGGAGAGCGTTCTCGAGCTCAACGGCGGCGGCCGGCTCCGTTCCAGGCTCGTTGAAAGCCCTCACGACCCCGATCGACGCATTCAGCTCATCGACCGTCCCATAGGCTTCGACCCGTAGGCTGTCCTTCCACACTTCCTGGCCGCCTGCGAGTCGCGTTTTCCCGCCGTCACCCGTCCGTGTGTAGACTTTCGTGATACGCATGCTGCCCCCCAGGCGTCATGGTGAGATTGATTCGCCGCATTGGATTGCTCGCAGCACCGGCATGAGGTCCATATGGCGCTCGACGTGATCGGCCCAACGGTCCATGGCGCCCTCACGTGCTTGTGTCACCCGTGTCGACACAGAAACATCCAGCCACGGCAAGGTCTTCCGTCGGCGCAGGCGATTCAACCATGCGCGCCGAAACTGCGGTTCATCAAAGACACCGTGGATGTACGTTCCCCAGACCGTCCCTTCGCTGTTGATCGAGCCGTCCTGCGTCACCTCGGAAGACCGGCCGGCCTCGAGGGCGGCCTGAGAGCCGTGTCCAAAAAAGACATCAAAAGCATGGCGACCGGAACGTCGCGCCGTGCGACCCAGATGAATGTAGTAGCCGGTCACTGGCATCGACTCCGCTCCCTGCCAGAGGACGGGTGAGGCGCGTACCTGGATGGTGTTCTTGGTCGTGCCCAGCTCGGTCTCGATATCCAAGAGGGCGAAGCCCGGCTCTCGGCCGCCCGCCTCCACCCCGTGCGGATCTCGAATGTCCATCCCCAGCATTTGGTATCCGCCGCAAATGCCGACGATCTCCCGGCCGCGGTCCGCGTGTCTCTCGAGGACTGGAACAAAACCGGTTTCTCGAAGATACCGAAGGTCCTCGATGGTGTTCTTGGTCCCGGGGATGATGACCACATCGGCGTCCTCGATCTGCCGCGGATCGTGCACATAGCGCAGGACGACGTCCTCCTCGGCGGCCAGCGCGTCGAAGTCCGTAAAGTTGCTCATGCGCGGCAACAGCGCGACGGCGATATTGATGCGATCGGAGGCAAATGCACCGGCATCCTGCCGAGGGAGGTCGAGGCTGTCCTCCTGATCCAATCTCAGGTTTCGCAGGAACGGGACGATTCCGAGAATCGGCACACCGGTCCGAGTTTCCAACCAATCGACGCCGTCGGCAAAGAGCTTCGGATCTCCTCGGAACTTGTTGATCACGACTCCGATCAGTCGAGCCCGCTCCTGGGGCAACAGAAGGTCGACCGTGCCGACCACCTGGGCAAAGACGCCGCCGCGATCGATGTCCGCGACCAAGATGACCTTCGCATCGGCCAGCTCGACCGTGCGCCAGTTCGCCATGTCATGTTCACGAAGATTGACCTCCGCCGCACTGCCCGCCCCTTCGATGACGATCGCCTCATACTGCTCGCGCAACCGGGCATAGCTCTCCCGTACGTATCGGAACAGCTCGTCGGTCTGGTCAAAATATCGGGCGGCCGCTGCCGAGCCTCGCACCCGGCCATGGACGACGACTTGCGCCGAGTCCTCACGCTCGGGCTTCAGCAGGATCGGATTCATATCCACGTGCGGGGCAAGATAGCAGGCCTGCGCCTGCAGGGCTTGAGCCCGGCCGATCTCTCCTCCTTCCGGCGTGGCATACGAATTCAGAGACATGTTTTGAGCCTTGAACGGCGCGACCCGAACGCCGCGTCTCGCCAGCAAGCGGCAGAGGCCCGCAGTCAAAACGCTCTTCCCCGCATCAGAGCTCGTTCCGAGCACGGCGACCGCTCGGGCTGGCGTCGTCACCGAGATCCTCCCTCCGGCCTGGGCGCCACGCGGCCCTTCGAGCAACCCGTCGCCGCCCATTTGCGATACCGGCGAATGCCCTCGTCCATCCCCCGGCTTATCACCCTGCCGACGAGTGCTCCGATCAGTGTGTGCGTGCCGCCGTACCGGACACGGGGGCCGGCGCCGTTCACGACGACCAACGCGTCCGTTCCCGTCCCGGTCGCTCCGTCGGCCCCACTACAGCTCTTCACGCCGGCAGCCAGCAGGGCGGCAGTCTTGCCTTCGGTCGCAACTTGCACCAGCGTCACCATCGCGGAGAGGGCGAGACGGGCGTTCGTCACGAGAATCACATTGATGGTCCCGGGCGTCCCTCGCAATCGCCGCTCCCGTGCAACCGGAGACTCTCCGACCCGGACCGCGTTGGTCAGGCCGACGGTCAGAAACGCCTCCATCCACACCCCGTCCGCCTGCTCCCTGATACAGACGAGCTGCGTCATCGGCACCGCCGTCATCAGGGCCACGCACCGTTGGCCGGCCCGGAGACGATGGGCGAGGCGCCCGAGGTACCGACGTGGATCCCCCCACCCGTCGTCACGGACCTCCGGCCGAATGTCGACCTGATGATTCAGCACGTACCGGGCCGTCACGAGGCCGCCGCCGCGGGGCGCAGAGGACAGGATGCGCCGGGGCCGATGGAGATCGATGACCAGCGTCCGCTCGATCACCCTGAAGGACGTCACGAACCCCGCCCGATCTGTCGAGTGGACGATCGATACCGACATCCTTTACATGCCTCCCAGCACACCGCGCATGGCACGGATCAGTCGTTGGTTCTCCCGGCCCGTGCGCACGGCAATCCGCACGGTTCGATCGGTCAGCCCACTCACGCCTGAGCAATCACGGATCAGAAGGCCTTGCTTGCGGAGCATGGACGCCACATGCGACGCCCGAAACGGCGGCGGCAACTCAAGGAGCAAGAAGTTGGCAGCCGATGGATAGACCCGCATGCCCTTCACTGAACGGAGGCTCTCGGACAACGAGTCCCGTTGTTCCTCGATCACCCGTCGGCTCCGGTCGACATACCCGGCATCTTGTAATGACGCTAGTGCGGCATGCTGAGCCAGGACGTTGACGGACCAGGGAGGCTGGTGCGCGCGAAAGGCCCGGATCACACGCCGCGCCCCGGCAAGATATCCGATGCGCAGGCCCGGGAGAGCGTAGAACTTGGTGAAGCTCCGGAGGATCAGCAGGCGCGGGTACCGGTTCAGCTCGGCCATCATCGATCGCTCCGGACAGTACTCGATGAACGTTTCATCCAGAAGAACCCAGCTCCTCCGCCGGTGGGCCGCCTCGATGAGGCGGCCCACCTCCTCGCGCTCGAGCACCTGGCCGGTCGGACTATTGGGCTGGCACAACACCACCACGTCGGGAGTCCGGGCAGCCGCCCGCATAAGCGTAATGACCCTTTCGAGCGGCGGCCGGTAGCCCTCAGTGCGTCTTGCATTGACACGCTTGACCTGTACACCGAACCGGGCGAGCGCGCGGGCATACTCGGAAAACGTCGGCCCCACCACAATCGCACGCTGTACGCCCAGCACCTGAGGGAACGAGTAAATGAACTCGATCGAGCCATTACCCAGCACGAGGTGCTCGAAGGACAGCCCCTGACGATGCGCCAGCGCCTCGCGAAGAGCGACCCCGTGAGGGTCCGGATAGTGAGGCACCAACCGGCCGGCCTCGGCAATCGCGCGGGCGGCGAGCGGGGACGGACCGAGGGGATTGATGCTCGCGCTGAAGTCGAGAATCCGGCGTAGCGGAAGACCGGTTTCCCTCGCGGCGCTGTAGATGTCCCCACCGTGGCTGATCGGACGCGCGCTCATGAACGGACGGCCAGCACGACGGTCGCCAGGGCGACGGCCAGACCCGTCGTCAATGACATCAGGGCCACCGCGGCTTTGATGTGGTGCCGCCCAAGCGGGGCCAGGGGCTCTCCGAGCGTGGGGCGCTCGGAGATCATCCCACCGTACGTATTCCTCCCGCCCAACTGGATCCCCAGCGCGCCAGCCATCGCGGCCTCCGACCGCCCGCTGTTGGGACTGGGATGGCGGCCGCCATCCCGCAGGACGATCCGCCATGCACGCCTGAGACTTCCGTTGTATAGGCCTCCCGCCACCACCATCAGAACGGCCGTGAGCCGGGCCGGAATCCAGTTGACCATGTCATCGAGTCGGGCCGACGCCCAGCCGAACTGCTCGTACGTTTCATCTCGATGCCCGATGAGCGAATCCAACGTGTTGATCGCCTTGTAACTCAGCGCCAATACCGGTCCGCCGAGCGTGAGGTAGAACAACGGGGCGATGATGCCGTCGCAGGTGCTTTCCGCCACCGTTTCCACCGTCGCCCGAACCACCTCGCGCTCCGTCAATTGCTCCGTATCCCGGCCCACAATCCTCCCCACGGCGTCTCGTGCCGACGGCAATGAACCGGCTTCCAAGGCCTGCAAGACCCTCCATGCATGATCGCCGAGATCACGGGCGGCGAGGACCGTGAACGAGAGCAGGACGATGACGACCTGTTCGGCAGCGGGATGCACCTTGCGGGCCCCTTCGATAATCGCCCAGCCGACCACGGCCGTGGTCAGCGGCAGTCCGATGGCCAGAACGACCCCGGCCACCCTCTTGGCAGAAGGCCCGGCAAGCCTGGGCCGAACCAGGCGTTCGAACAGGGAAACCACCCGACCCATGAGCCGCACCGGATGCGGCATCCACGCCGGGTCACCGATGAGGCCATCGAGAACGCAGGCCGCGAGCAGTTGGCCGGGTGTCATGTCAAGGCATTGAGATGGCGCACGGCGGACCAGACGGGCACCATGATCACGAAGCCGATCTCAACCACTTCATTGGTCGCTCCAAGGCTGTCACCCGTCACGCCTCCCAGGACACGCCCGGTATAGGAGGTCAGGGCCCGGGCGACAAGGACCAACGCGACGCCACTGACGACAGCCCCGGCCGGGCCGAACAGCCAGGTCAGGAGGCCGAGCACGATGACACTCGATCCCATGACTTGCCAGACCGACAAGCCATGAAGGAACGGCTGCGCCAGTCCGCCTTCCGCGCGGGCATACGGCATCCCGAAGGCTGCGATCACCATGCTCCATCGTCCGACGGCCGGCATGCAGATCAGGATCGGCAACCGCTCGGAGCCGGAAAGCGCGCTGAGGCCGGCATAGCGAAGACCGAGCGCCAGGACCAGGACGCTGGCCCCTATGGCCCCCACTCGCGGGTCCTTCATGATCGCGAGCCGGTCCGCGCGAGACGCACCGCCAGCGACCCCGTCGGCCATGTCGGCGAGGCCGTCGAGATGAAGGCCGCGTGTCAGCAGCACGAGCAGGACGATCAGGAGCGCGTTGACGACAGCGGGAGCAAAGACCCCCGACAACAACAGATCGGCCACGGCCAGGCAACTCCCGAGCACGAGCCCGACAGCGGGAAACCACGTCATGGACCGGGCGAACTCCGAGGGGCTCGGTGCATGATGCGTGGAGGTGAACGGCACGCCGGTCAGAAAATGCCAGGCCACGAGAAAGGAATTCACCATCCGTCACACGCGCTCGGACACGCCCGCCTCGTCAAAGGTCGCCATCTGGGTCAGGATCTGAATGCTCGCCTGGAGCAGACCGATACCGAGGCACGCGCCCGTTCCCTCACCGAGTCGAAGCCCAAGGTCCAGCAGCGGCGCGAGCCCGAGGTGTTGAAGGACGACCTCGTGGCCACGCTCGACCGAGCGATGCGAAGCGATCAAGTAGTCCTGACATCTCGGAGCCAAGGCGACCGCAATCAAGGCCGCCGCGCCGGCAATGAACCCGTCCAAGACCACGGGCACCCGATGTGCCGCGGCTCCGAGGATGAGACCGGCCAGCCCTCCGATTTCAAATCCCCCCACCTTGGCCAGCACATCAAGCGGGTCGCGGGGATCCGGATGGTGAAGGGCAAGGATCTCTTGGAGGACGGCAACCTTGTGCTCGAACGTCGCATCATCGATGCCCGTTCCTCTCCCGGTGACGTCCCGGACCGTCGCCCCGGTGATCACGGCCGTGATCGCCGCGCTCGCGGTCGTATTGCCGATTCCCATGTCTCCGGTCCCGATGACGCCGACCCCGTCGAGGGCCGCCCCTCTCGCCAGCTCCGCGCCGATCAGGACGGCTTCTTCGGCCTGCTTCCGGGTCATCGCCGGCTCCCGCAGACAGTTGTTCGTGCCCGGCGCGATCTTACGATGGATCAAGCCGGAGATGGACTCAAAGTCATGAGCCACACCGATGTCGATGACTCGGACCTCGGCGCCGATGTGGCGGGCGAGGACATTGACGCCGGCACCGCCTCGGAGAAAGTTCAGCACCATCTGGGCGGTCACGGCGGCGGGGTAGGCGCTCACCCCCTCCGCTGCGATGCCATGATCGGCCGCAAAGGTAAAGATCGCGGCTTGTGGAACTTTCGGCCATCGGTCCCCCGTCATCTCGACGTACCGGACGGCGAGGTCTTCCAGCCGGCCGAGGCTGCCTACGGGCTTCGTCAGGCGATCGAGTCTCTGCTGGGCATGCCGGCCGGAATCGCGGTCCAGCACGGGGATTTGGTCGAGCACCTGTTGGAGGTCCATCGGCTGTTCCCCTCACTTGATCCGTGTTGAGAGGCCGGCGACGACGAGATGCACCTCGTCGGCGTCCCTCGCCAACTGTTGGTTGACCTGCCCGGCCAGATCTCGGAAGGCCCGGGACGTCCGATCGCCGGGAACCAGCCCAAGACCCAGTTCATTCGTCACCACGACCACCCGCGCCCGCATGCCCCGCATCGCCCGCACCAAAGCCGGCACCAGACGCACGACATCCTCGGAGCTGGAGCCTTTCCCGAGGAGGTTGCTCAGCCAGAGCGTGACGCAATCGAGGACGGCCGCCGCATACCGTGACGCATTCCGCTCGAACCATCCGATGAGGTCGAGGGGGACCTCAGCCGTCTCCCAGCCAGGACCTCGCTGGCGGCGATGGCGGCGAATGCGCTCGGCCATCTCATCGTCCAAGGCCTCCCCAGTCGCGATCAGCACGCGGGGCTCCCCGGAACCGGCCAGCTCGAGCGCTTTGGCGCTCTTCCCGGATGACGCCCCGCCGATGACGAGTACGAGGGAAGGGTGCTCCGCGCTCATGCCGACCGGCCCCAGCGTTCATAATGAACCAGACGCTCCAGAGGAAGACGGCGCCTCCAGCCTTCCCGCTCCAGATCCGGCTGGCTCTCGAACTCTGTGACATATCCGAGACACAGATAACCAACCACTCTACAGGATCGGGGGATCCCGAGCACCCGCTTCAGCGCACGGTGGTCAAGAATGCTGACCCATCCGACACCGATCCCTTCGGCCCGTGCGGCCAACCATAGGTTCTGAATGGCACAACAGGTGCTGTACAGGTCGGTGTCGCGTACGGTGGCCCGGCCCAGGACGTGCGGCCCCCCTCGCCGGCGATCGCAGGTGACGCAGAGATTGACGGGCGCCTCCTCGATTCCTTCCAACTTGAGCCGCCGGTACAACGCGGCTCGGGAGCCGCGGTGCACCCTGGCCGCTTCCGCGTTCGCCTGCTGGAAGAGCGCTTTCACGGCCTGTTTCGTCTCAGCCGCCCGGATCACGAGAAAATCCCACGGCTGCATAAAGCCGACAGACCCGGCATGGTGCGCGGCCGTCAAGACTCGCAGCAGGACGTCTTCCGGGATGCTGCGGGCCAGAAAGTTTCGACGCACATCACGGCGGCCGAAAATCGCGCGGTAGACGGCCTCCCGCTCCTGCTGTGAGAATGCATTTCCGTCGTGGACGGAGACGCGCGTCATGTCTGGGAATCCTGGGTTGGAGGGGGGCCGAGGACACCTCGGCTGACGTTCCCAAGACATGTGGGACACAGACACTCGCGATAGCGCACGGCAATCCACTCGTATTGCGCCTCGGTCACGCTCACCGCATTGCACCAGCAGCCGTATTGTCCGCAGAGAAAGGCCTGGCCGCAGTGCTCACACCGCTTTTCGATCGGGCCGCGCATGCAAGGGCCGCTCAGAATTCGACGCCCTTCTGAGCCTTCACTCCCTTTCGAAACGGATGCTTGACCTGCGCCATCTCCGTCACGAGGTCCGCCGCTTCGATCAGCTGGGGCTTGGCGGAACGGCCGGTGATCACCACATGCTGGAAGGGTGGACGTCGCTTCAACACCGCCAACACGTCGTCCAACTCCACATACCCGTAATGAAGCACAAGGTTGAACTCGTCGAGGATCACCATGGCGTACGCGGGATCAGACAAGAAGCGGGTCGCTTGCGCCCAGGCTTCCTGCGCCATACGCTGGTCGCGATCCCGGTCTTGCGTTTCCCACGTGTATCCTTCCCCCATGCGAAGAAAGGCCACCTGGTCGCCCAAGCTCTTCAACACCCGTTCTTCCGCCGTGTCGATCGCCCCCTTGATGAATTGCACGATGGCGACGTTCATCTCATGCCCGATGCACCGCAAGGCCATACCCAGCGCCGCCGTGGTCTTCCCTTTCCCTGCGCCCGTATAGACGATGAGCACGCCCCTTTCTTCCTGGGCGGCGGCGATACGGCGGTCGACCGAGGCCTTCAACCGCTGCATGCGTGCCTTGTGTTCGTCCGGCGCTGTCATGCCCCTGCCTTCCGCTCGCGGCACCGAAACGCCTGCGCCGCGGCGACGAGCCGCCGCGGGAGCTGCGGTGCTGCAGAAAAATGGACGTGCGTGTACAAGGCCAGGACCCGGCGGTAGAGCAATCCATCTTGCCCCCGGACTATCCCCCTTGCGTCGGTCAGCCGGCAGCCATACTCCAGCGGACCGGCGGGCTCGAGCACCGAGTAATGAAACTCATGCCCTCGGAGTCGCATGCCTGGCTCCCCAAGGGCGCATGTTGTCGTGAATTGCACCTCGCGGTAGCCCAACGTCAGCCCGGACCTCCGCATGCGCGCCGTCGCGGGATACAGGCCGACCATCGGGTAGAGGCGATCTTCGAAGTCTCGTATGCCTGCGGTCAGATACATCAAGCCTCCGCATTCGGCATAAATCGGCCCGTCCTCGTCGGCAAATCGTCGAACGGCCTCCCGCATCGCCTCATTGTCCGCCAGCTCTCGCGCATACATCTCCGGATAGCCGCCGCCGAGATAGAGCAGATCGACCTCGGGCAGATGCCGATCGTGGATCGGCGAAAATCGAACGAGCTCGGCCCCTTCCACCTCCAGCAATTCAAGATTCTCCTGATAGTAAAAACAAAAGGCGGGATCGTAGGCAACCCCGACTCGAACCTTCTCCCAGTCCGTGTCTCTCGAAGAAAGGCAAGGGTGCACAGCAATCTCTCCCGCCGAGGACGCAAGGGTCTCGATCTTCTCCAGGTCGACCGTCTGTAAGGCGATGCTTCCCAGTCGCTCGTACAGATCGGTCGCTCCCTGCTCGATCGCCGTCTGCAGTCCCAAATGTCGATCCACCATGGTGAGTGAGGCATCGGCATGCAGGTAGCCGACGACTTGTAAATCCGTCTCTTTCTCAACCGCTTCTTTGAGTAGACAATAGTGTTTCTCCCCACTCAACCGGTTAAAGAGCACGCCGACCACCCGAAGAGTGGGATCGAAGCGGGCATAGCCGAACGCCATGGCAGCCGCAGACCGGGCCATGGCACTGCCATCGATCACCAAGAGCACCGGAGCCTCCAGTTGCTTGGCCAACTCGGCCGTACTACCCCATTCGCTGACCGATGAGCTTCCATCAAAGAGCCCCATCATCCCTTCAATGATCGAAACATCCGCATCGGCAGCCGCACGAGTAAAAATCTGGCGATTCAGCTCGGATCCCAACATCCAACCATCGAGATTACGCGAAGGTCGCCCCGTTACAGCGGTATGGTGACCTGGATCGATGAAATCAGGTCCGGCCTTGAAGGCTTGCACCCGGCGGCCCCGAGCTTTAAGAGCGGCAAGGAGCGCTAAGGTCACTGTCGTCTTCCCGACGCCACTTGAAGTGCCGGCAATCACCAACCGAGGGAACTTCATGGCCCTGCCCATCATAGGCTGACCTTAATACCGCCGTAGATGGATCGGATCGGTGTACCAAAGAAAAGCACTTCCTCGTAGTCCTGATTGAAAAGATTTTCAATTCGGCCGAAGACCTGCCAATTTCTACTCACGTCATAAGTTGCTGCGAGATTCACGACCCCGAAGGATCCCATTTTTTGAGTGTTCGCCGTATCGTTGAAACGAGCGCCCACGTATCGGTAGTCCACATTTATCGCGACAGGGTCTATTGGACGGTAACTCACCCCCAGACTTGCCTGATGGACTGGCCAGCGAGGAAGACGTCGGTCAGTCGATAAGTCACGGGTCAACGTGTAGGTATACTGTCCGCGCAGATCCAACCCTTTCGTCAAGGCAAACTGGAAACCGGCTTCCCAGCCCTGACTCTTTGCCTCCCCGACATTTTGTGGTGCCAAGAGTGCACCTACTGGAACATTGACGATCAGATTCTGAAACCTATTCCAAAAATAACCCGCGCTCAATTTTAGGCGATCCTTTAGCAGGAACTGATCGACGCCTGCATCGAAACTCCTGCTCTCTTCGGGTTTCAGGTTTGGGTTGCCAAACCCAGGGAAGAACAATTGATTGATGGTTGGAGCACGGAAGCCTGTGGCATAGCTTGCACGAAATTTGGTTCCGGTTTCAGGAATTAGATAGCCACCCGTCACTCGATACGTCGTCGCATCCCCGAACACGTTATAACTGTCCTGGCGGATACCCGCCGTAACGAGCAAGCGATCCTGAATGTTGAGTTGTGATTGAGCATAACCGCCGTGAGTGGAAAGTATTTTTGCGCTAGGCCCAATCGAGGCATTTTCACCAGACTCTTCACGAAACTGGTAGCCCGCTGTAATCAGAAGAGGCTTCCCGATCTGGAAGTTGTGCTGCCATTCGAGTCGCCGATTGAGGATCTCGATGTCGGAAAGCGTCCGGAAGCTGATCCCAGTCGTGATCCCCGTATCGAGGTTCAGTCTGGATGCTCCACCGTCAAAGAGAATTCGTTCGTTTGCTTGCGCCAGGGTCAGTTTTTGGGACCACCACGAGGTGAGGGGCTGATCATAGATCGCACTTAAGATGAGAGTGCGTGTTGTTTGCTTTGAGCCAAACACGTCGAATTTAAAATTCCCGAAGGCGCTATCAAGGTTCACGTCCGAATTCCACCAGCGAAGACCGAGGTCAAGTCGCCCCTCTTTGGGAAGAGCCACCCCGAGCCTTCCGGACGCCTGCCAGTTGCGAAATGCATCACGCTCGAATGCACCCCGCTTGTAATTCACCGCGGAAAAGCTGGCCGTGTCCCAGCGCGAAAGTGACATGGCAAAATCGATCGGACCTTTTGCACCCGATGCTTGGGCTCCCTCGCGAATACTGGCAAACGAGCCATATTCGAAAAAAGTGCTTGCCGCCGGCTTCCCAGTCCCTCGTTTGGTAATGATGTTGATCACACCGCCGATCGCATCCGATCCATAGAGCATGCTCTGAGCGCCTCGAAGAATCTCGATTCGCTCGATGTTCTCAGCAGTAAGGTTGGCAAAATTGAAATCGCCGCTGGTCGGGCTGTTGACAATTGTGCCATCGATCAACACCAGTGTGTGGGCCGCGTTAGCCCCTCGGATGCGGACGGTCGCGTTCGTTCCGGGACCACCGTTCGAAAAGGCAGCGACCCCCTGAGCCAGGCGAAGGGCATCGATCACCGTCTTGATCTTCTTTTGCTCAAGCTCCTCTCCGCTAATCACCTCCACGGCACTGGTCACCTGACTTACCGGCAACGGGGTCTTGGTCGCGCTGATGATCACGTCCCGTGCCTGCACCGGCTCGTCAGCCGTCCCATCCGCCGCCTCCGCGGCCGACCACCAAAGCCCTCCACTACACAGACCAACTGCCAACATTGCGAGCGCTGCACCGACCATACCCACCTCCCTTATGCGCGAAGGGTTGAGCGGAATGTTCGGCAGTCGGGTCTCCTGACTCGCGGATCGTGGCTTCCCTGCGCCTTCCCGTGTGGGGACGTTATTCGTTGTTCGTTATTCGTTATTCGAAACGTTTAACGATTAACCATTAACGATTAACGAAACCCACGACAGTGGCAACATGCAGGGTTACTCCCCGCTTACAGTGGCGGCACCGTGATGGCTTTGCACCATCTTCCCCGTCGCTGCCGATCTCTCCTTCGATATCCCCCCTGTTGTGATCGTGCCCTCCACTGGTGTAGCGCCGAGGGGGCACGCCTCGACGCCTCGACATGTGTGCTGCGTCCCGATCTTCTGACGCCCGGCGCTTACATGGCGGGTAAGGTGACGCGCGGCGAGCCGGAAACGGGATGGCGATCGATCAACACCTCGCAGCGATAGACGGCGCTTAGAAGCTCTGGCCGGATGACCTCCTCCGGTGTTCCCACGCGATACAGCTCGCCATGGTCGATCAAGACCAGCCGGTGGCAGTACTGACTGGCCATATTGAGATCATGAGACACGAGCACGACCGTCAATCCCCGCTCGCGATTCAGCCGCCGGACTATTCGGCAGATATCTTGCTGATGATTCAAATCGAGGAACGCGGTCGGTTCGTCCAGCAACAGGACTTGGGATTGCTGGGCCAAGGCGCGGGCGATGATCGCCCGCTGGCGCTCCCCCCCGGACACTTCCAAGATCGAACGATTCGCAAGGTGCAGGACATCCAGCTCGGCCATCGCTTCCTGTGCCAACCTGATGTCTTCCCGGCTTTCCCATCCGAACCAAGACAAGGGTGAAGGACGACGGTGCGGGTAACGCCCCATCAAGACGGTCTCGAGGATCGTGAAGGGAAAGACCTGCGGTGCGTCCTGAGGAACGAGAGCGACGAGTCGAGCCATCTCGTGTTGCGGCATGACGTGGACATCCGTGCCGAACAGTTGGATCGAGCCGGTCGTTGGACGCAGCACTTTTGCCAATAGCTTGAGCAGGCTCGTCTTGCCGGACCCATTCGGTCCGATGATACCTACGATCTCGCCGGCAAGGATCTCGAATGAGATCTCACACAAGGCCCACGGGCGCCGGTCATCACGGTCGGCCCCATACTGGAACGCCACTCCCTGGAGACGGTAGGCCGGGTGTGCGACACACGAGGTCATCGCAATCCCCCTTTTCTAGTCGCCAACAAGTAGATGAAGACGGGACCGCCGGCGAGCGCCGTCACGACCCCCACGGGGATTTCCGCGGGGGCCAGAATGCTGCGAGCCACGGCATCCGCGGCGGTGAGGAACATGCCCCCGACCAGGGCCGAGGCTGGCAACAGCACCCGATGGTCGGGACCCAACAGCAAGCGCACGGCATGTGGCACCACCATGCCGACAAATCCAATCAACCCGCTGGCCGAGACGATGGCTCCCGTCAGCAGCGCCGACGTGAAGAAGATCGTCTTCTTCGCCGCTTCCACCTCCACCCCCAACGAGCGGGCCATGTCTTCGCCGAGGGTCAGCAGGTTCAACGCATTGGTTTGCTTGAATAAGACGCCCCCCCCGACGGCAAGATAGACGGCCATGGCGGCCAACGTCGGATAGTCGGGTGCGATCAAGCTGCCCATGAGCCAGGCCATCATCCCGAACGACCGGGTTGGCTCCATGATCGACGTGATGAACATGATGAACGCGGAAAAAATCGCGTTCAACACGACCCCGGCGAGCAGCAAGGTATGAACCGGCAAATGTCCGTACGAGATCGCGATCCAGTAGACGAGGAGGATGGACAGCAGGCCGCCCAGGAAGGCAAACAGCGGTACCGCGGACAGCACAAAGAGGGTCGTCCCCACGCCGAAGAGCATCGCCAACGCCGCTCCGAGCGCCGCTCCGCTGGAGATGCCGAGCACATAGGGGTCCGCCAGGGGATTACGAAGGAGCGCTTGGAGGCCCACGCCCACCGCCGCAAGACACCCGCCGACCATGAAGGACAACAACACACGAGGCAGACGGACCTTGAGCAGTATCGTGGCGGCGGCACTGTCTTCGCCGATCCTCCCGGGAATGGCGGCTCCAGCCAGAATCCGTGCAAGATCGGTCAGAGCAATATTCTCAGCTCCCACCCGAAGGCACGCAAGCAGAATGAAGAGGCTGAGCAGGCTGAGACAAGCCAGCACAGCCAGCCAGCGCTCCCGTGTGATGAGGGAAGGCGGTGGCACGAAGAGAGCCGCAGCAGGATCGTCGCCTGCATGGCCGCGGCTGACCACGGGATTCAGCGCCTCCGCTTCCTTGGAAGAGCCCTGCAAGCCGGTGCTCATGGAGCCGCGGGTCCTGGGAAGGCTTCCGGATGAAGCATCCTCGCCAACCGCTCCAGGCCTTCAACGATCCGAGGACCGGGCCGGTTCAACAGATCGCTCGAAATCGAATGGAATCGGTTGTGCTTCACCGCCGACAACGTGGACCAACGCTGCCAGAGCCGCTGCTCTGCCTCGGGAATCCCTTCAACCGACCCGACCGGAAAGATGATGAGCTCGGGGTCCTGTTTGATGACTTCTTCGATGCTCAACCGGGGATACGGCACGGAGGCATGGGCGGCCACGTTCTGACCTCCGGCCAATTCGATCACGTGATGGACGAAACTCCCGGGGCCGACCGTAATCAAGGGCTGGCTATTCAAGACATACAGAACCCGCAACCGAGTCAACCCCTCTGTTCGCCCCCGTAATTCGCCGATTCGCTGGCGAAGCGCCATCGCGACCCCATCGGCCGCACCACTCGCCCCGACGAGCCGCCCCAAGGTCTGGATATGGGTAAGAATGTCTTCGATCGTCTTCGCCTCCAGAATGAACGCGGGGATCTTCAACTGTTCGAGCTTGCTCAGAACGTCGACCCGAAGAAATTCCCGTGGCGCCACGACAAGATCGGGACGAAGAGCAACCAGGGATTCGAGGTTCGGCTGGGCATAGCCGACCTTTGGCTTCATTCTCGCTTCCGGTGGATAGTCGCAGAACTGTGTCACTCCGACGATACGATCACCGACACCGATGGCGAACAGAATTTCCGTCACACTGGGGGCCAGCGAGACGATCCGGACGGGAGGCTTGGCGAGAAAGATCTTCCGGCCGAGATCGTCGACAAACGTGCGGGGCGCAACGTTCGCCATGAACGGCATCCCGGTCAAAATCCCTTGCTGTCGTCGAGCCATATCGGGCTGCTCTCCGGCGGCAACGCTGGGGACGGTCGAGGCGGAAATCAGAACCAGGCCGAGGACGGCGAGCAGGACGGTCCAACAATTGTGGAGCGGAAGCTCGCGCCGGTTCAAATAAAAAATCCCCAAGGCTCGTGAAGCCCTGAGGATTGCACCCGCTTCTTCACCCTCACCCTACCCCAGCCCACGAGGGAAGGTCGGCTTATGGTCCAGGCAGGTCTTCTGGCTTCCGGTTGAAACCTACTCCCCGCGCCTTCCCATCTTCGGTGGAAGACGTTAATCGTCAATCGTTATTCGTTAACCGTAAGACTCTTTCAACTACGTTTAACGATTTGGCGAATAACGGATAACGTCCGCCTACTAAGACAGTGGCATCTGCGGGTTTCGCCCGGTTCACAGCGGCGGGACCGCGAGGGATTCACACCCTCTTCCCTACACCCGGACTCTCTCGCAATGTGGGCGACACACTAAGAAATGATGGTGGTGCTTGTCAAGCGAGACTTGACTGAGGACGACGGCCAGGTAGGACCGTGCGAACTGCGATCAGCCGCCATCGCGTGAAGTGTAAAAAAGTGTGACAGCTCCATTGCGATGGTAGTCCCGCTACAGAGAAGTCGAAACTAAGCCTTTGTAGCTATGAGGCAAATCCGTCAACCCGAGCGCGCAGCCGGTCTGTAAAAATGGCCGACATCCGCATTGGGATGTTTTACAGAACGAGGTGACGTCTCAAACTTGCTTGGACTCTAAGTGGTTGACAATAAGCTCATTTCTATTAACGCTCACTTTGGCCCACTCGTTGCTACCTCCCTCCGTGACCGCAACAAAAGTCAAATGGCGGGATACCTACGGAGGGAAACATGAGGAAGGTCTTTGCAGCAGGGGTCGCAGCAGCACTCTTCGCGTTGAGCACACCGTTTCACGCTCAGGCGGTCGCAGTCGGCGACAATTTCTCTGCGCTGGGCGAGCTGACGGGGGCCAGGACGACGACCGGTGGCCCGACCGTGGGAGGCCTGCTCGGGGTCGGTGACTATGAGGGGCGCGATTTGATCGTGGCGTGGAACATTACCGGTGGGGGCGGTGGGCCTTTCCACTATGCGTATACGTTCGGCGGTTTCGGACAGCCGGACATCAGCCACGTGATACTGGACCTCAGCGCCAACTGCAGCGCGACGGCCGGCTGTATCGCAAATGTCAACTCGAACACCACAATTGGCGCGTTGGAGTTCGGAGCGCCGAGTCAATTTCCGATTCCGACCGATTGGGACACCTCCAATGTCAAGTTCGATAACATTGGTGACGGCCTTGTTCTGATTGAGTTCGATTCGCCGAACGCGCCGGTGTACGGCCATATTGAGATCAAGGGCGGCCAGGGTTTTGTGATCAATGCCGGCCTTCTCCCGGCTCTGAACGAGTTCTGCACCGGCAACCCGCTCTGCTTCGTGGCCCGTCCGGACACCGTACCGCCTCCTCCGGGCGTGCCCGAGCCGGCGACCCTGTTGCTCCTGGGCAGCGGGCTGGCTGGACTGGCAGCCTGGCGTCTGAGGAACAAGGCGTAAGCCGCACCACCACACCCAGAACCACCGAAAATCCCCTTCCGTCGCCGGGCGGAAGGGGATTTTCTTTTCATCATGCTTCGCCTCGTCTCCGGCGGTCAAACCGGCGTCGATCGGGCGGCCCTTGATGTGGCCCTGGACTTAGGCTTGCCCTGTGGCGGCTGGTGCCCAAAGGGGAGGGTTGCCGAGGACGGCGTGCTCGCCGACCGTTATCCGCTCCGCGAAACCCCTTCACCGATCTATCCCGAACGCACGGAATGGAACGTCCGCGACTCGGACGGCACGTTGGTTCTCGTGAAAGGCGAGCCCAGCGGCGGCACCGCGTTGACGCTCGAAGTCGCCAGACGGCTCGCGAAACCTTCCCTGCTGATCGATCTCAGCAACCCGCCGTCCCCCGACGCGGTTCGCGCATGGCTCACGGCACACGGGATCCGGACACTCAATGTGGCCGGCCCTCGCGAGTCCACTTGCCCGGGGATCTACGCCGACGCCGTCGCCTTCCTCCGATCGCTTCTGACATGAGCCTGCGGTCGCCTCATCTCTTGTGTCCACTGGGAAATCCTATGGATGGCGTCTTGGAAGCCGCGGCTCCTTCACCGCCTCCGCAATAGACAGCCCGGATTTTCTCCCTATACTTGATGCATGCCTCGTCTCGAAGATGAACGGGGAAGCACGACGGTGCTCCTCGTGCTGCTGATCCTGGTCGTCGCGCTGTACCTTGGCCATCAGTTGTGGCTGAAGCAGCGCACCCTACGCCTGGCCCAGCACCCCCGTCCAGAAGCCGTGCCCCTTCCCCCCGCAGTGGCCGATGAGCGAATCCAGGTTCAACTGGCTCCGGCGCCCCAGGCGGTCGCGATTCCCGGCTCCCCTTACACATCGGTACTGGCCCGGATCAACCAGCTCATCCAAGAGGGAAAGGCGGTCGACGCCCAGGCACAGCTCTCCGCCATTCCATCCGAGGCAGCCGTTGACCTGCCGATACGCCTGAGCCTGTCGACCCTCTGGAACAATCTTGGCGTCCTTCAGGCAAGGAACGGCGGCGGCCTTGGGGCGGGGACGGCCGCATTCAACACAGCCGTCGCCATCAATCCGCAGAACGGAGCCGCCTATCTGAACCTCGTCCTCGCCTACTGGGAATTGAAAGACGCGACCTTGACTGCAGACATGCTCGAACGAGCCATGCGCCTCGTACCCGAGGATCCGATGCCCCATCTCATCCTGGCCGAGCGCTTGATCCAGAAGGACGACTTGTCGAGCGCCACGCTGCACCTCGAACAGGCCAAGACCCGCGTCGCCGGATCCCCACAAGCTCAGGCGTATCTCGACAGTCAGATCGTCTACATCGAGAAGGCACGCAAGGCCGAGCAGCGCTTCCAAGCACGGGACAGCGGCCACTTCACCGTGAAATACGACGGCGGCGAAGACTATGCCGTGTGGACGCGGGTGCTGGACATCCTCGAAGAAGCCTATCGCGAGATCGGCCAGCAACTCGGGCATTATCCGAGCGACCCGATCCTGGTCGTCCTCCACACCCGCGAATCGTTTCACGGCGCCACCGGCGGGCCCGCCTGGTCGGACGGTCTCTATGATCCCACGCTCGGCCGCATCAAGATCCCGACACAGGGGGCGCTCACCGATCAGGCATGGCTGGCCCGTGTCCTCCGTCATGAATACGTCCACGCGTTGCTCGATCACCGGCTCCAAGGCCGGCGGCTCCCGCAGTGGCTGAACGAGGGGCTTGCCATGCAACTCGCCGGCGATCCACCGCCCGATATCCCGGCGTTCGTCCGCGGCCAGGTCACCCTCGTCAACCTCAGCTACCTCGAAGGCCCGTGGGGTGGGTTCCCGCCTCAGCAAGCGATGGTGGCCTATTTGGAAGGCAACTCGGCGACCAAGTATCTGATCGACCGGTTTGGAATGAGCACCGTACGCGAGTTGGTCGAGCGCATCGCCAAAGGCGAGCCATTCCCTTCCGCCTTTTACGACCGCGTGTTCATCTCTTACGAGGAATTCCAGCGGCGGTGGGTGGAGCATCTGAACGAGACCCTGCAGATGGAGCGAACATGACCGAGCCCTACGCTCCGTGATCCCGGCATCCGCAACGCTCCCGACCTCCTTCCACCTTCCCAAACCAGCGGTATCGATAGCGCGCAATGGCGCGATAGAACAGGTACGCGAGCGGTTTCAACAGGGGGACCCGGAAGAGGGCCGCCACCCAGCGACCGGCTCGCAGTCCGGGGACGAGCGGAAGGAACGCATCCAAGCCCCGTTCAATCGTGCCGTCGGGCTTGACGAGGTACGCGACATCCGGTCGCCCCGGGCGATAGTGGGCTCCCAGCCGGCTGGCGGCTTCGGCGCTTTGATACGGGACCCATTTCACCGAGGTATCCCGGCTCATCCGTTCGAGCTCGGCCTTGGCCGTGACACAGAGCCGGCACTCGGCGTCATAGATGAGAATCGGTTGGGGCTCGCCCCGGGGGTCATCGGGGCGCTCGGCGGGGGTCATAATGGTAGACTAGCACGTCCGGCGGCGCCGTGGAACCTGCCTGGCTCGCCGAATCGCATCACCGGGTGCTACGATACGATATGGATCGATCGCACACCGCCGCGCGTCTCACCGCCGGGCTCTTGGTCATCCTCATGGCGGTCGCGGCGATGCAGTGGCACATCCAAGGCCCGCCCATGCCCGAACGGCCAACCGGCCAGACGGTCTGGCTGGTCTTTCTGTTCGCGGCCCCCTTCGCGCTCGCCGGACTCGCTCTTCTGAATGTACGGTGGAGCCTGATCGGCGGGGTGATCTATGGAACCATCGGGCTTGCGCTCGATATCTCGACGATTGTCCAGGAGCTCAGCCAGGCAGGCGACTACACCCAGCGGTTCTGGTTCAGCGCGGTCACCGGATTTGTGAATACCCTTGTCATCATGGTTGCGGGGCACGGCTTTCTCGACGTCGGACCGACATCCTCCCTTCGAGCAGCCCCTCCTCCCAATCCCCGGTCCCCTTCCTCAACCGAATAGGCCGGACGCGCTGGAAGCCGGTGTCTTTCAACCACCGGCTCGTTTCGGCCAGGCTATAGGTGTTCCCGCCCTCGGTGAACAGGAGCATCGTGGCGGCAAAGAGGTTCGCGTCGGGAGGATAGAGCCCCTCACGATCGAGGAGGAACGCGTCCTGAATCAACACCCGGCCGCCGGGTGAGAGCGCGGCCGCCATTTTTCCGAAGATGCGCCGATTGTCGGCAGACGAGTAGATATGGAGGACGTTGGAGTACCAGATGACATCGTACCGTCCCGGAATCTCTTCCTCGAGAAAGTCCAGCGGAAGGTAGGACAGTCGCCGACCGTGCCTGGAGCCGGCGGCGATCTCGCGTGCCACCTCGAGGGCCGGCGCACGGTCGGCCACGGTCGCCTGCAGCCGCGGATTGCGCTTGAGGAATTCCAGGGCGTAGGTTCCCGGCCCTCCGCCGAGATCGAGCAGACTCGACGCACCTCGTAAATCAATTTGGGCCGCCACCGCCGGGGCCACATCGAGCGACCGGTGATGCATCGCCCACGAAAACTGTCTCCGGTATTCGGGGTCGTCGGGCGGCGTCTTGTCTTCCACCGGCCTGCCCGTTCTCACTGATTCGGTCAATTTTCCCCAGTCGGTCCAATGGTCGCGGATCAGCCGGACGTACCCCCCGCGGTAATCGGCGCTCTTGGCGTTCAACGCGCTCGCGGCGACTTTGCCGTTCCGATATTCGTTCCGCTGCTTGATGAGGATCCCGGCACTCGCCAAATTGCGGCAGAGAATGTCCAGCCCTCGCTCGCTCACGGCGATCCGCTGAGCGAGACCCGGGATGGTCCAAGACCCGGTCCCCATCGCCGTAAAGAGATCCAACTCCAGCGCGGTCAGGATGATTCGCGGCAGTTGATACCCCGAGACGAGATCGCGAAAGGCCTCAAAGCTGGCCAGCGGGGCGGGACGGGAGGCACGCGAGGCGGTCATGGCCGGCGCTCCCGACGGCCGGCGGAGCCGCTCAGACGCGCGATGCCGGTCATCGATCGCGCCCTCGGAGGGCGGCGGACATATCGGCTAGCCCCTGCATTGATCAAGACGGTTCATGACGTCGCTACGCCGGGTTGGGTGCCTCACACCCACACCCAGAATCTCCCAGCGGGGTCGGCGGTCCATGAGAAACGCGCATGAATAGTCGGCTACGAAAAGTGCCGGCGGCACCAGCCGACCGTTTGTCTGATCGCATCCAGATCGGCCAGATCGATGGTCCGCTGAAAGAGGACCGCCACGTACTCATCGGTCATCTCCGTCCGCTCCTCGAAGCCGGCGGCGAGCAGCGTCTTGCGGAACCTCGAGACGGTCGGCTGCAGATAAAACTTCGCCTGCTTCGCCAGTTCGTCCGTTCCGAGATCCTCCGCGGTCCCGTCCGAGAGCAGGCTTTTGATGTCGTCCATGTCCATGCCGGTTTGGCAAATGACTCGTCCATCGGGGGTCACCTCGAGCATCCAGCCGTCGTGGCCAAGGGACAAGCCCAACGCCCCGCCGGGCGTGAGCTCATAAAAAGCGGGCTCGGTGCGACGCAGCTCCGAGCGGAGTTCTTCCCAGGATCCCGCACTCATCCGCTCACCCCCTGGATTCCTTCGCATGCGGCCCCCTCATCGCCGCGAGCTTGGCACGCAACTGCTCGAGCCGCGCCGTGTTCTCGGCCAGCTTCGGCAACTGATATTTCCGATCGACGCGCACGACGCGCTCCAGGAGGTCAGCCGCCTCGCTGGGATGGTCCAGCCGCTCATAGCACTCGGCCATCAGGTACCAGGCTCCGCCCGTCCGCAGTTCATCCCGCAGGCGCTCGGCGATCGCCAGACTCGTACGGCAGCACGCAAGCGCCTCTTCCGCACGGTCCTGCATCAAGTAGGCCCGTGCCATCATCCGCCAGGTGTCCGCCATCCCGCTCTGGTTTCCGGTCCGGCGCATCAACGCGAGCGAAGCGTCGTAATAGCGCATGGCTTCGTCGAACTGACCCGTCTCCCGCGCCACCAACCCCAAATCCGAAAACAACACCGCCTTGCCGATGTCGTCGCCCGCCCGGTTCATCAAGTCGAGGGCTTCGAGATAGTAGGCTTTCGCCCGCTCCCACTCGCCCGCGTCCGCGCGCAGGTTGCCGAGATTCGCCAGCGTCGTGCCGATGCCCCGCTCATCACCGAGAATCTTCTGCAGCTCCAGCACTTCCTGGTAATAGGCCTGCGCCTGCTCCCGCCGTCCGCTGACCGCACAGATGTTTCCCAGATTCCCCAGCGTGGCCACTAGGGCCCGGCGGTCTCCACTCAGCCGATCGCATTCCAGCGCTTGCATATAGCACACATAGGCCTGCGTGTAGTCGCCGTGCGCGAACCGTTCGTTACCCTGTCGGTTGAGCTCTTCAGAGGGGGAATGCATGGGAATCAAGACCGAGCGCACACCGCCGGTTAGGCGCCTCTCCTGGGACCACCGCCGCCTGCGATGCATGGGAAGAGTGCGGCATGACTAGGCCAGAAACCGCTCGACCACGCCCTTGGCGCCGGTTGGGATCGCCGTACCATCGCCGACGAGCAGCGTGTCGAAGTGGTACTTGAGGAGGCGGCGCAAAGACTCACGCGCCTTGGCGGCATCGGAAAACTTCTCGGCGGGCAGCATGGAGACGGACCCCGGCGGCTTGCCAATGAGCGCGTCCCCTACGATCAGGATCCCGTTACCCTGCTCGAGAAACAACGCGCTCTCGCCCGGTGACTTCTGATCTTTCAGGTGAATCGCCCAAATGCCGCCCGGCAACAGCTCTCCGTCCTTATAGGTCCGGTCGGGCTTCAACTCCATCTGCGGTGCATCGACCTCCGGATACCAAAGCTGACAGCCGAATTCACTCCTGCACCATCCCGCCTCGCGTTCATGGTCCCGGTTGGTGATGACGACGTAATCGACCCGCCCGCCGCGCCGGATGTGGACGGCATCCTCCGGCTTTAGCGGCGGGGGATCGACCAGAATTCGGTGCTCCCCGACGGTCAGGAAGAGGCCGTTGAAGTCCAGCTTCTTCTCCTCCGAGAACCACGACCACTGCCAGATACCGGGAGCGACTTGCTTCATGGATTAGCTCAACCTTAACCTCAACCTACTCTAGAGCGCCGCCACGGCGTCCTTCACCATCTTGGTGACTTTGGCTTCCACACCCGCGTCGTTCGGCAGATCGAGGAGGTCGTCCTCGTGCACGGTGACGAACTTCCGATTCGGCCCCTTCGTGAGCGAGATGAGAAACATGCTGTTCGAAGGGGTGACGGGGATGACGACCTGTACGGCGGCGTCCAGGCCCTGCACCACGTCGAGGAACTTCTGCTTGCCTTCATCCCATTCGCCCATAAGTCTCCTTGATCAACACCGATCAACACGGCGCCGGAGCCCCTGATCGTGCGCTCACAGCCCGCCGCTGGTCTTGGTCGCGCCCTGCAGCAGCTTGTCCACCTCGGAGAGAATGACATCGGCGCCGGCCAAATCCATGTTACCCACACGCTGCCAGCGGATCACGCCGTTCTGATCGATGATGTAGACGTTGGGAATGAACCGCCCACCGCCATAGAGCTTGTCCGTGGTCTTGCTCGGATCGAGCAAGTAGGGGTACGTCACCTTGACCGGGAATTGGGAGAGAAACTCCGTCACCGCCTTTTTGGAATCTCCGGAGGAGTTGACGCCGATGACCGCGACGTCTTTGCCTTGCGTCGCTTCGTGGACCTTCTGGAGGTTCGTGCCCTGCATCATGCACGGCTCGCAAATGTGGAAGAGCCCAAGGACGACCACCTTCCCCCTGAAGTTGTCCAGAGCCACGCTCTCCCCGTTGATCGAGGTCAACGTGAACGCCGGCGCCTTCTCGCCCGTTTTGAAGAAACTCTTCGCCGAAGCCGAGGCCAGCAACGCCAGGACCGCCAGCGGAATGAGAAGCGACGAGAGGAGTGGTTTCATAACGGGCCTCCTTGTCCGAACTCACAGACCCAGTCCATGGTGTGCGTATCCTAGCACGCCAATTTTTTGATCAGCAACGGCTTAATTGATCGCGGCTTCCTGGCGCTGAACGAGCGACAATTGGGACAAGGGCGAGCCTTCCTTTCAAGCGCAGCGCTCGGCGTTCCAGTTCCGTGCTGGTTCAAAACAGACCGAGCTGGAGCTCTTCCGCCTTCGTAAACGGAATCGGATAGCGCTCGGTGAAGCAGGCATTGCAGTAGTGGTCGGGCTTGCCGGGGGCCGTGTTGAGCATCCCTTGCAGGCTGAGATACGCGAGGCTGTCGGCGGTGATGTACTTGCGGATCTCATTGAGACTGTGGCTGGAGGCGATCAACTCCTTCTTGGTCGGCGTGTCGATGCCGTAGAAGCAGGGCGACACGATCGGCGGGGAGCTGATGCGCATGTGGACTTCCTTGGCTCCTGCATGGCGCAGCATCTTGACGATCTTCCGGCTCGTCGTCCCGCGTACGAGAGAGTCGTCCACGACCACGACGCGCTTGCCGGCCAAGACCTCCGGCACCGCGTTGAGCTTGACCTTCACCCCGAAGTGCCGGATCGACTGCTCCGGTTCGATGAACGTACGGCCCACGTAGTGATTGCGGATCAACCCGATGTCGAAGGGAATGCCGGAGCCTTCCGAAAAGCCGAGCGCCGCCGGGACGCCGGAATCGGGCACGGGGATGACGACATCGGCGTCCACAGGCGACTCGAGCGCCAATTGCCGGCCGAGCGCCTTTCGCGTGGCATAGACGGTGTGCCCCCCGAAGATCTTGCTGTCCGGGCGCGAGAAGTAGACGTACTCGAAGATACACATCGCGGGCTGCACCTGCGTGAACGGCTTCAGCGACGTGACGCCCCGCTCGTCGAGCACGACCAACTCCCCCGGTTCGATGTCCCGCACGAAGTCGGCCCCGATCAGGTCGAAGGCGCACGTCTCGGAGGCGACCATCCAGCTCTCCCGCAGACGCCCGAGACACAGCGGTCGCAAGCCGTAGGGATCGCGGGCCGCAATGACTCCGGTGTCGGTCAACACGACGACCGAAAAGGCCCCCCGGACCTGCCCCAGCGCATCGATGATGCGCGCCAAGAGCGAGTCGGCGCGCGAATGCGCGATGAGGTGGATGATGACCTCACTGTCCGTCGTGGACTGGAAGATCGCCCCGTACGCCTCCAACTCATGGCGCAGCATCGTGGCATTGATCAGATTCCCGTTATGGGCCAACGCCAAGTTGCCGAACGCGAAGTTGACGGTCAGCGGTTGGACGTTCTTGAGATGGCTCCCGCCCGCCGTGGAATATCGGTTGTGTCCGATGGCCATGTGCCCGGGAAGATTCTTGAGCACCGGCTTCGTGTAGATGTCGGCGACGAGCCCCATGCCTTTCTCGACGTGAAAATGCTCCCCGTCGCTGGCCGCGATGCCCGAGCCTTCCTGGCCGCGGTGCTGGAGGGCGTACAGCCCGAGGTAGGCGAGGTTGGCCGCCTCCTTGTGTCCATAGATGCCGAAGACCGCGCACTCTTCGTGCAGCTTGTCGGGCGTCTTGCAGGGCATAATCAGCGACATGGATGCTCGAAACCAAAAAGTAAGTGAGTAATTTGATTTGAAGAATTACGAATTACTGATTTCCTCAATTACTTCCCGTCAGCGCACGTTCGAGCGCGCCGGCCCAACGGTCCCACAGCGTCTCCACCTCGGCCTCGATCCGACAGCCGGCCGTCCGATCATCCCCCTCCACCTCGACGATCAAGCGGTCGCCTCCCACGGTGCCGAGCGGCACGGCCGGCACCCCAAGGGCCTGCGCGGTGCGAAGCACATGATCGGCATGGTCGGCTGTGACGGAGAGGATGACACGCGACTGGGATTCCCCGAACAACAAGGCGTCGCGCCGAAGACCGTGGAGGCCCAATCTTAACACAGCGCCGAGTCGCCGTGCAGGGGAGGACATGCAGCACTCGGCAAGCGCCACCGCCACGCCGCCGTCCGAGCAGTCGTGCGCCGACTGTACCATCCCCTCGCCGATCAGCCGCAGCACGCATGCATGGAGCGCCTTCTCGGCATCGAGATCCAGGTACGGCGGCGCCCCTTGCTCCCGATGATGCACCACCCGCAGATATTCCGTTCCCCCGAGATCCTCGCGCGTCGTGCCGAGCAGGATCACGACATCGCCTGCCTGCTTGAACCATTGGGTGGTGACCCGATCCATCGGATCGATCAGCCCCACCATCCCGAGGATCGGCGTGGGGTAGATGGAGAGGCCGTTCGTCTCGTTGTACAGGCTGACGTTGCCGCTCACCACCGGCACGCCGAACGCCGTGCAGGCGTCCGCGATTCCCTCGATGGCGAGGATCAGCTGCCACATCACGTCGGGCCGTTCGGGATTGCCGAAGTTCAAACAATCGGTCAGGCCGATCGGCTCGGCGCCCGAGCAGACGAGGTTCCTGGCCGCTTCCGCCACCGCAATTTGTCCGCCGATATAAGGATTGAGGACGCAGTAGCGTCCGTTGCCGTCGGTCGTCATCGCCAGCGCCCGGTTCGTGCCCTTGATGCGGATCACGGCGGCATCCGAGCCCGGCCGCACCAACGTGTTCGTCCGCACCATGTGGTCGTACTGCTCGTACACCCAGCGCTTGCTCGCGATGGTCGGGGATTCGAGCAGCGCCAGCAGGGTGGCCGTCGCATCCGTCACGTCCGGCACGAGGTCGACGTTCAGGGTCTGCAAATACTCCTGATAGGCGGGCGGCGCGCTCGGGCGTTCGTACTTGGGCCCCTCATCGGCCAAGGCCTTTGCCGGGATCTCGGCCACGACCCGGCCGTCGTCCCGCACGCGCAGCATGCCGTCGCCGGTGACCCGGCCGACCACCGCCACGTCCAGGTCCCATTTGCGGCAGATGCGGATCACCTCGTCTTCCTTCCCCTGCTTGGCCACCATCAGCATGCGCTCTTGCGACTCGGACAGCATCAATTCGTAGGCCGTCATGCCCGGCTCTCGGCGCGGCACCTGCGCGAGGTCCAGATCGATGCCGGTTCCCGCACGCGAGGCCATTTCGCACGACGAGCTCGTGAGTCCGGCGGCCCCCATGTCCTGAATCCCGACCAAGAGATCGCCCGCCATGAGCTCGAGGCACGCCTCGAGCAGCAACTTCTCGGTGAACGGATCGCCCACCTGGACGGTCGGCCGCTTCGATTCGGACTCGGCATCGAAAGAATCGGACGCCATGGTCGCCCCATGGATCCCGTCGCGGCCGGTCTTGGAGCCGACGTAGATCACCGGATTGCCGACGCCCGCCGCCTTCCCTTTGAAGAGCCGATCCTTCTTGGCGATCCCCAGACAAAAGACGTTCACGAGCGGGTTGTTCGTGTAGATCTCGTTGAAGACGATTTCGCCCCCGATCGTCGGCACGCCCATGCAGTTCCCGTATCCCGAAATGCCGGCGACCACGCCTTTGACCAAATGCCGATTCTTGGGGTTCTCCGGGAGCCCAAACCGAAGCGAATCGAGCAGGGCCACCGGCCGCGCCCCCATCGTGAAGATGTCGCGCAGAATCCCACCCACTCCGGTGGCCGCTCCCTGATACGGCTCGATAAAAGACGGATGGTTGTGCGACTCCATCTTGAAGACGGCCACGAGCCCATCCCCGATATCGACCGCACCGGCATTTTCCCCCGGGCCCTGGACGACCCGCGGACCGGTCGTCGGCAGGCGCTTCAAATGGACGCGCGAGCTCTTGTACGAGCAGTGCTCGGACCACATGACCGAGAACATTCCCAACTCGGTCAAGCTCGGCTCCCGCCCGAGGATCTCGACGATCTTCTTGTACTCCTCGTCGGTCAGGTTGTGCTGGGCAATGAGCTCTTTCGTGATGGGCGGGTTGGAGGATTTCATCGTTCGTCGCGAGGGCCTTCCATTCGTCGAATAGGCGCATGCCTGATCGCGCTAGAGACCGGCCTGCACCTTTCCTGATTCCGATTCCGACTTCGCCTTCTTCAGCGCATCCAGCATCGACAGAAAAATCAGCCGCCCTTCGTCATTGTCCAGCAGGCCCTCGGCGCAGCGTTCAGGATGCGGCATCATGCCGAGCACGTTGCCCTTGGCGTTGATGAGGCCGGCAATGTTGTGGATCGAGCCGTTCGGGTTCGCCTCGGGCGTGACGTCGCCCGCCGGGGTACAGTACCGGAAGACGACCTGGGCATTGGCCCTCAACTGGGAAAGGGTGACGTCGTCGGTGTAGTAGTTGCCGTCTGCGTGAGCAATGGGGATCTTCAGGACCTGTCCCGGCCGGCACCGGCTCGTGAAGGCCGTGGCCGCATTCTCGACCCGCACGTACACGTCCTTGCAGATGAAGGACAGCGAGCGGTTCCGCAGCATGGCGCCGGGCAGCAGGCCGGCCTCCAGCAAGATCTGAAAGCCGTTACAAATGCCGAGCACGAGTCCACCGGCCGACGCGAACGCCTTCACGGCCCCCATGACCGGCGAGAAGCGCGCGATCGCCCCCGTGCGCAGGTAGTCGCCGTACGAGAATCCGCCGGGGAGCACGACGGCGTCCAGGCCCTTGAGCGACGTCTCCTTGTGCCAAATCATCTGCACGCTCTGGCCCAACACGTCCGCCAACACGTGCCGGCAGTCGTGGTCGCAGTTGGACCCCGGGAATGTCACGACTCCGATGTTCATGCCCTGCGCTCGTTCACGGTTGATCGTGTGCTACTGCAGTTCATACCGATATTCTTCGATGATCGTATTCGCCAGCAGCTTCTCGCACATGGCTCTGACTTCCGCCTCGGCCTTGTCCTTGACCGACTCGTTCAGGTCCAGCTCCATGTACTTGCCCACCCGCACGTTGCTCGCGCCCTTGAACCCCAGCGCTTCCAGCGCATGCTCGATCGCCTTTCCCTGCGGATCGAGGATCCCGGGCTTCAGCGTCACATGAATTTTCGCCTTCACGGTTCGCTCCTGTCTTTCGAGGCCTGCCCCATCATCACCAACTTCTTTCGCGCCCAATTGATGAGCACGACCAGGCCGATCCCCGCCGCCGACAGGGCCAGGAAGGACCAGCGCCAAAACGCATCAGGGATGTTGATCGCCATCAGGGCGACGGCCGCGGCCCAGACGATGATCGCCCACAGGAGCCCCTGTTCCATGAACTTGGCGAGGAACGTCTTCACCCATCCGCCTCTTGGTGTTCCCCCTCCGCAAACGGGACCCGCGAGCGCTCCGCCGTCTTCCGCCTACCCGCACACCCGTCGCAGGACCTCCTGGTACGCCTCTTCGATCTTCCCCAGGTCCTTCCGGAACCGATCCTTGTCCATCGACTCCCCGGTGGTCTTGTCCCAGAGCCGGCACGTGTCCGGGGAAATCTCGTCGGCGAGGATCATCGCCCCATTGTACAGTCCGAACTCCAGCTTGAAATCGACGAGCATCATGCCGCGTTCCTGGAAGAACGGCACGAGCAGCTTGTTCGCCTTCAGCGCAAGGCGCTTGATCTCCTCCACGAACTTCGGCGGCGCGAGCCTCAGCAGGCGTATGTGCTCCTCGGTGATCAAGGGGTCGCCCAGCGCATCGTTCTTGTAATAGAACTCGAGGAGCGCGGGCTCGATCGCCTCCCCTTCTTTCAGCCCCAACCGCTTGGCGAGACTCCCCGCCACGACGTTCCGGACCACCACTTCGATCGGCACGATCGCGACCCGCCTCGCGAGCATCTCGCGGTCGTTGAGCCGCTCGACGAAATGGGTCGGCACGCCGCCCGCCTCCAGCAGCTTGAACAGCCGCTCCGAAACCTTGTTGTTGACGACGCCTTTGTCCACGATCGTCCCGCGCTTCTGTGCGTTGAACGCCGTCGCATCGTCCTTGAAATACTGGATCACGCGATCGGGTTGATCCGTGGCGAAGATCTTCTTCGCCTTGCCTTCGTACAACAATGCGCCCTTGCTCATGACCGAATCCTTCTCCTCTCGCCTCCCCTGGCCGTCCGTTCACGGCCGAATACCCGCCGATAAATTTGATCGAGGTGCCGCAGATAGTACCTGGGATCGAAGCAGTCGTCGATTTCCTTCGTCGTCAGGTATCTCGTGATCAGCGGGTCCTTGCCGACCAAATCCTTGAAGACCCCTCCCGCCCTCCTGGACTCCGCCAAGACGGATTCCTTGCCCGCGCGATGCCACCCTTCCCACGCCTGCATGGCGTTGCGCTGCACCGCCTCGTACGCCTCCTTCCGCTGCGCTCCCCGCTCGACCAGTAGGAGCAGCAGCCGCTGCGAATAGACCAATCCTTCGGTCAAGTCGAGGTTCCGCTGCATCCGGTCGGGATAGATCAGCAGATTGCGGATGAGGTCGGTGATCCGGACCAGCATGTAATCGACCAGGATTGTGCTGTCCGGCATCACGATCCGCTCCACCGAGGAATGGCTGATGTCCCGCTCGTGCCAGAGGGCGACGTTTTCCAGACCGGCGACGCTGTTGGCGCGAACAACCCGCGCCAAGCCGCACAGGTTCTCGGATGCGATCGGATTCCGCTTGTGCGGCATGGCCGAGGACCCCTTCTGCCCTTCGGCGAAGAACTCCTCGGCTTCCAAGACCTCGGTGCGCTGCAGATGGCGGATCTCCGTGGCATACTTCTCGATGCTGGCCGCGAGCAGGGCCAGAGCCGAGAGGTAGGCGGCATGGCGGTCTCGCTGCACGATCTGACTGGAGACCGGATCCGGCGTGAGCCCCAGCTTCCCGCACACGTACTCCTCGACCTCCGGACCCAGGTGCGCGAACGTTCCCATGGCGCCCGATAGCTTCCCGACCGCGATCTCTTCCCGCACCGCCTGGAGCCGGCGCCGGTGCCGCTGGCACTCCTCATACCAGATGGCCAGCTTGAACCCGAACGAGATCGGCTCGCCGTGGATCCCATGGGAACGGCCGACCATCACCGTGTGCCGATGCTCGAAGGCCCGCTGCTTGAGCACCCCGAGTAAGGCGTCCAGGTCCGAGAGGATGATGTCGAGCGCGTCCCTCATTTGTACGGCGAGGGACGTATCGACGACGTCCGAGGACGTCAACCCTTTATGCAGGAGCCGGGCATCGGGCCCGACGGGCTCGATCAGGGATTCGAGGAAGGCGATCACGTCGTGCTTGGTCACTTTCTCGATCTCGGCGATCCGATCCACGTCGATGCGGGCCTTCTTGCGAATCCTCGCGGTCACGCCCTTCGGCACCTCGCCGGCTCGCTCCAGGGCCTCGCAGGCGAGCAATTCGACGTCGAGCCAGATCTGGTACTTGTGCGCCAGGTCCCAGATCGCCTTCATCCGTGGAAGCGTGTACCGCTCGATCATCGAAGCCCCTCGGCGTCCCCGGCGACGCCTCGCCGGACCGGCCGGCCCGTCCCGCCTCCGTTCGTCATTTCTTCTCCGCCATCTCTGCGCGCTTCACGTCCAACTGGGGCTCGGTCGCAATGATCTTGTCCAGGACCCCGTTCACGAAGCGCCGGGTGTCGTCGTCGGCGAACTCCTTCGCGAGCTCGACGGCTTCGTTCACGGTCACCTTGGCCGGCACCTCGGGCATCCAGAGCAGCTCGCAGAGGGCCGCGCGCAGGATGTTGCGGTCGACCACCGGCATTCGGCTGATCTTCCAGTTCGTCGCGTACCGCTCGATGAGCTGGTCCAACTCCGGTCGATGCATCATCACGCCGTCGATCAACCGGTCGGCGAACTCACGCGCGTCGGGCGCGAGCGGGTTGCGCTGCCAGAAGTCCTCCAACCAGTGGTCGGTGTTGCCGTGGATGTCCCACTGGAAGAGCACTTGGAGCGCGCGCTCGCGCGATCGCCGTCGGCCGCTCATCGTGGCCTGCCCGCCTTCTTCACCCGCCTTGCAGCCGCGCCGCGTGGGCGCCGTCGATTCAACGCCCGCAGGACCGAAGCCATTTCGATGGCCGTGCGCGCCGCCTCCGCGCCGCGGTTCTGCTCGACGCCTTCGGCGCGCGCCAGGGCCTGATCGACGGTGTCCGTCGTCAACACGCCGAAGATCACCGGGACGCCGGAATCCCAGGCCGCCTGCGCAATCCCCCGACTCGCCTCCCGGCTGATGTACTCGAAATGCGGCGTCTCGCCGCGGATGACCGCGCCCAAGCAGATGACGGCGTCGAATCGCCGGGACAGAGCCAGATGCCTGGCCACCAGAGGGATCTCGAAGGCGCCGGGCACCCGGACCACCTCGAGCGTCTGGTCATCGGCCCCGGCTTTCTTCAGGACTTCCACGGCCCCCGCGAAAAGCCGTTCAGTGATGAATTCATTGAACTTGCTGACGACGAGGGCGAGGCGCAGTCCCTTGGCGTCCTGATATCCTTCGAGGATGTTCATAGAAGCAGGAGGTCTGTTCCGAGAAGGCCCGGGCGTTGGACGCCTCGGCGGCCCGTCTCGATATCCGTCTAGACTTTATTGAGGATGTGCCCCAGCTTCGCCTTCTTGGTCCGAAGGTAACGGACGTTGGCCGCGCGTGGCGCCATTTCGATCGGCACGCGTTCGACGACCTTGAGGCCGTACCCTTCGATGCCGACGATCTTCCGAGGGTTGTTCGTCAGCAGCCGGATCTTCCTGAGGCCCAGGTTCACGAGGATCTGCGCCCCGATCCCATAGTCCCGCAGATCGGCCTTGAACCCCAACCGAAGGTTCGCCTCCACCGTGTCCACGCCTTCGTCCTGCAACTGGTAAGCCTTGATCTTGTTGGCCAGCCCGATGCCCCGGCCCTCCTGGTTCAGGTAGAGCAAGACCCCCCGGCCCTCTTTCTGGATCATTTCCATCGCATGATGGAGTTGGTCCCGGCAATCGCAGCGCAGCGACCCGAAGACGTCGGCGGTCACGCAGCCGGAGTGCACGCGCACCATGGTCGGCACCTGGGGCTCGATGGGGCCCTTGACGAGCGCGATGTGCGTCCCGCCGTCGACCTCGTTTTCGAAGACCACGGCCTCGAAGTCGCCGAAGATCGTCGGCAGCTTGGCGCTGGCGACCCGCTTGATGAAGGTCTCTCGGCGCAAGCGGTACTCGATGAGCGACTTGATGGTGACCACCTTCAAGCCGTGCCGCTTGGCGAACCTCGCGAGCTCCGGCACACGAGCCATCGTGCCGTCTTCATTCATGATCTCGCAGATGACGCCGGCGGGATAGAGCCCGGCGAGCCGGGCCAAGTCCACCGACCCTTCCGTCTGACCGGCCCGCCTCAGCACGCCGCCTTTTTGAGCCTTGAGGGGGAAGATGTGTCCGGGACGTGCCAGGTCGGAGGGCTTGGTCTTGGGGTCGATCGCCACGCGAATCGTCGTGGCGCGATCGGCCGCCGAGATGCCGGTGGTGATGTCCTTACGGGCATCGATCGAGACGGTGAACGCCGTGCCGAAGGTGGCGGTATTCTCCGCGGCCTGGGGCGGGAGTTGGAGCTCTTCCACCCGCTCGGCGGTCAGGGCGAGACAGATGAGGCCACGGGCGTGCTTGGCCATGAAGTTGATGGCCTGCGGCGTGACCTTTTCGGCAGCCATGACGAGATCGCCTTCATTTTCGCGATCTTCATCGTCGACGAGAATCACCAGACGGCCGCGCTTGATGTCTTTCAGCGCTTGTTCGATGCTGTTGAAGACCGGCTCGTCCGGCATCTAGGCTCCATGACCGACTGCCATTTTTTCCAATCCACTTAAAGCTTTTCGCGTCGGAAAGTCAATGCGCACCGGGTGCGCCCGCAGGTGACTAGCCTGTGATCCGACGCCGGAGTACGGTGACGGCACTCGCTGAGGCCACGACACCGATCACCGCGAAGAGCCATAATCCGGCTCGGTAGCTTCCCGTCACCTCTTTCAACACGCCCAGCCACATAGGAAAGAGAAATCCGCCCACCCCGCCGGCGGCGCCGACGATGCCCGAGGCCAAGCCGATCTGCTTCGGGAACCAGTCAGCGACCAATTGAAACACGACGCCGTTCCCGAACCCCATGGCCGTGACGGTCAGGACGATCAACCCGACCGCCGTTGCGACGGCGGGAAGCGCCCCCAGCGCGATCAAGACGACCACGATCATCGGGCACACGGGCTGAAGGGCCCATAACCCGCCCATTCGATCGGCGGCATAGCCGCCGAACGGGCGGATCAGGCTACCGGTGAGGCCGGCCAGCGCGGTGACGCCGCCCGCTGTCACGAGATCGAGGTCATACTGATCGTGCAGCATGAGCGGCAGCACGCTACAGAACCCGACGAACCCGCCGAATGTCACCGCGTACATGGAACACAACCAATACATGGTCGGCTGGCGTGCGACCTCGTAGAGCGCATGCCACCACCGCCCGCCCGAGTCGACCGGCCTCCCTTCCCCAGAAGGAACCCAACGGAGGAACAGCACGAGCGTCACGATGACAGGGAGCGTCATGACGCCGAACGCCTGTTGCCAGCCGAGGGACTCGGCCCACCGCGGGGCGAGGAACGCGATCAAGACCGCGCCGATGTTTCCCGATGCGGCGAGTCCGACGACCAGACCCCGATGGCGCTGTGGATAGGCGAGGCCGGCGAGCGGCAGCGTGACCGCGAAACTCGCACCCGCCACGCCGAGCAATGCCCCCAGCCCGAGGAGCTCGGCGTAGGAGTCGACACCCCGCCACCCCCAGAGGATTGCGCCCAGCTCGGCCAGCAGGATGGCCAGCGCCGTTGGTTTCGCCCCGAGCCGATCGGAGCTCCAGCCCGCCACCACCCGCAGCCCGGCGCCCGCCAGCAACGGGATCGCGACCGCCGTCGTGAGTTGGCTCACGGTCAGCGACAGATCCCGGGCGAGATAGCCAGCCAGCGCACCGAGCATGAGCCACACCATGAAGCTCACGGTCAAATGGAGCCAGGCGGCGAGCAGCGTCGGCCAATGCCCGCTCATGAGCGCCCGACCAAGATACATTCGTCCTCCGAGGGTGTCCGCTTGCGAGACCAACCCGAGCAGGCGGCCACTATCGAGCAGGCGGCCACTATAGAGTGCGACGAATCGCCCTGACAACCGCACCGGCACGACTTTGTAACGATGCGACTGCGGGCCGGGGTCCCGTCGACACCTTTGCTCTCATGGCTGTTCCGTTTATAATATGGCTGTTCCGTTTATAATCATGAACACGCAGTGATGCGAAAACCGAAACACAAGACGGACCCGACAGCGCCTCTACCGGAATCGGCGACGTGGGAACCTGATGACCTGGAGACGTCATCGGAAGCCTCGGAGCCCTCGACGGAGCCGGAACCCGACACCGAGATCGGTCAGCTCCCCGCATCGCCCCCGGGGACGGATGGGGCCGAGCCGTCCCTCGCTACGGCGACCGCCCTAGCGCCGACCACCACGCTCCAACGCTACCTGGCCGAGGTGCGTCGGTACCCGTTCCTGTCGAAGGAAGAGGAGCTCCGGCTGTTCGAAGAATACCGGACGCTCGGCAGTCGCGAGGCGGCGGTCAAGCTCATCCTCGCCAACCTGCGGGTCTCGGTCGCCATCGCGGCCGAGTACCTCCATACCGGCGCCGACCACATGGACTTGATCCAGGAAGGCAACGTCGGGCTCATGCAGGCGATCAAGAAGTTCGACCCGACCAAGAACGTCCGGTTCCATGCGTATGCGGCATGGTGGGCGCGCGCCTATATCTTGCGTTATCTGCTCAACAACTATCGCCTGGTCAAGGTCGGAACCACGCAGGACCAGCGCCGCCTCTTCTACAATCTCAGAAAGGAGAAGGCGAAGCTGGAACGCGAGGGGTTCGCCCCGGATACCAAGCTGTTGGCCGACCGGCTCAACGTCCGTGAACGGGACGTGATCGAGATGGACCAGCGACTGGGGAGTTGGGAGCTGTCGCTGGATCAGCCGCTGAACGAGGAGACCGAAGGGACGCTGTTGGACGTCCTGCCCGCGCAAGACCAAGCGATCGACGAGCGCCTGGGCGACGTCCAGTTGCGCGAGCTGTTTCGCGAAAAGCTGGCCGAGTTCATCAAGACCCTGGACGAACGCGAGGAGGACATCCTGCGAAATCGCATCCTCTCGGAGACCCCGCTCACGCTCGAGGACCTGGGTCAAAAATACGGGATCACCAAAGAACGGACCCGCCAACTGGAAGCCAGGATCATCAAACGGCTGCGCGAGTACGTGAAGAAAGAAGTGAAAGACTTCGACCAGTTACGCTTCTGAACGACGCGGCGACTGGCGCGGCCCCGACCCGACCGCGTCGACCCGGCCACCCTGCTGCGCGCCCGCCTCTCTCCCGCAGAGCTTCGGGAAAGAAAAATCCACCGTGGCCCTTGACTTGATCGCCATTGGGACTATCTAATGCCCCGGTCGTACCCGCCTGGGAAACGCGATAATCCCCGGCATTATCCACAGCTGCCTGAACAGCACGGTTCAACACGTCAAGGAGGGAACGTATGGCGACGGAGACCAAGGAGAAGAAGAACGTGGCGAAGGGCTTCCAGCCGCTGGGCGATCGGGTGTTCGTAACGTACACCGAGGAAATGGAGCGGACGGCTGGCGGTATCTATGTGCCTGAATCCGCAAAGGAAAAACCGCAGCGCGGCACGATCCAGGCGGTCGGCAAGGATGTGAAGAACGTCAAGGTGGGCGACCAGATCCTCTTCGACAAGTATTCGGGCAGCAAGCTCAAGATCGATGACGAGGATTGCCTCATCCTCAAGGAAGAGGACATCCTCGGCGTCTTCACGTCATAACAACCCGACAGCGGAGTTCCTGAGCGAAGACGTTCGGACATCAGATTATTAACGGACAACGGAGGGCAAGATGGCAAAGCAGCTTTTGTACAGTGACCAGGCGCGCGCGGCGATCCTCAAAGGGGTCAATCAACTCGCCGACGCCGTGAAGGCGACGCTCGGTCCAAAGGGCCGGAACGCGATTCTGGACAAGAAGTTCGGGGCGCCGACCATCACCAAGGACGGCGTGACGGTGGCGAAGGAAGTCGAGTTGAAGAACCCCTATGAGAACATGGGTGCGCAGCTGGTCCGTGAAGTTGCGAGCAAGACCAGCGACGTGGCCGGCGACGGCACCACCACCGCCACCGTGCTTGCCCAGGCCATCTATCGCGAGGGCGCGAAGAACATCACCGCCGGTGGCAACCCAATGGACATCAAACGGGGCATCGACCGGGCCGTCGAGGTCGTGGTCGAGGAGCTCCGCAAGCTGAGCAAACCCTGCCAGACGAAGAAGGAAATCTCCCAGATCGGCACCATCTCCGCGAACAACGACAAGACGATCGGCGACCTCATCGCCGAGGCGATGGAGAAGGTCGGCAAGGACGGCGTCATCACCGTCGAGGAAGCCAAGTCGATGACGACGTCGTTGGACGTGGTCGAGGGCATGCAGTTCGACCGCGGCTACATCTCCCCGTACTTCGTCACGAACGCGGAGCGGATGGAAGCGTCGATCGAAGAGCCGTTCATCCTGATCCATGAAAAGAAGATCAGCGCGATGAAGGACCTCCTGCCCTTGCTCGAGCAAGTGGCCAAGATGGGCAAGCCGCTCGTGATCATCGCCGAGGAAGTGGAGGGCGAAGCGCTCGCCACCTTGGTGGTGAACAAGCTCCGCGGCACGTTGAACGTCGCCGCGGTCAAGGCGCCGGGCTTCGGCGACCGCCGCAAGGCCATGCTCGAGGACATCGCGATCCTGACCGGCGGACAGGTCCTGTCCGAGGAGTTGGGGCTGAAGCTCGAGAATGTGAAGCTCACCGACCTCGGCCGCGCGAAGCGCGTCACGATCGACAAGGACAACACCACGATCGTCGAGGGCTACGGCGATCCGAAGAAGATCGAAGCCCGCGTCAAGCAGATCAAGACGCAGATCGAGGAGACGACTTCCGATTACGACCGCGAGAAGCTGCAGGAGCGGTTGGCGAAGATCGTCGGCGGTGTGGCGGTCATCAACGTCGGCGCGGCGACCGAGACCGAGATGAAGGAAAAGAAGGCGCGCGTCGAGGACGCCCTGCATGCGACGAAGGCCGCCGTCGAGGAAGGCATCGTCCCGGGTGGCGGAGTGGCGTTCCTACGCTGCATCAAGGCGCTGGACAACCTCAAGCTGCCCGAGGAGCAGCAGGTCGGCGTCAACATCGTGCGCCGGGCGCTTGAGGAGCCGATCCGCCAGATTGCGGAAAACGCCGGCGTCGAGGGCTCGGTGGTCGTCAACCGGGTCAAAGCCGAATCGAAGACGTCCTTCGGATTCGATGCGGCGAGCGAGACCTATGTCGACCTGCTCGAGGCGGGCATCATCGACCCGACCAAGGTGTCCCGGAGCGCGCTGCAGAACGCGGCGAGCGTGGCGGGCCTGATGCTCACCACCGAGGTCATGATCACGGAGCTGCCGGAAGAGAAGAAGGAGCCGGCGATGCCGGCCGGCGGCCACATGCACGACATGTACTGAGCTGAACGCCGGCAAAGGCCGGCATTCATGGCGAAAGCCAACGGCCGGATGGCGACCCCATTCGGCCGTTGTGCTTTTTTCATGCTATCGTCGATGCCCCCCGGTCCCCGCCCGCATCGTCTCTCCTTCAACAATCCTCAGCGAGAAGTACAGCCAAGAACGCCCTTACGGTCATCGGGCATCGGGACACGCGGTCGGACTTGATTGAAGCGTCTTGGGTCTTATCAAGATTCCAGAACGACCCTGAGGGTCGTTCGAGTGAGTGGATAAGCCCGGGTTGTGCCTTCGCCTAACCGAAAGGCGTGTGCTTCAGCGGAGTGGGGTCGGGCTCTCGCCTGCGTGTGGCCGTCTACCGGCCGAGCTGAAGACAACGCAGTCCCAACGACAATCGGCTGGTAGTGAGCGAGAACCCGTAGCGGCGGGGAGACGACTCCTCGCTGGTCGGATCGCCTTGCCGCGCTCTTTTCGGAGCCGTCCTGATCGAAGGCGCTGCGTCGAAGCGAAAAGCCGGGCAGTACCCCTGCCGTACAGCAAAGGAGGTCGAAGAAGTGACATAAGGAGAAACACACGCAACACCGTCATTTCGGATAGGTTCAACTTGATATGAAGCCGGTTCGGATTCTCATCGCTGATGATCACGACATCGTGCGGTACGGCATCCGGGCTCTCCTACAGAGCCGAACGGAGTGGGAGATCGTCTGGGAGGCGGCCAATGGGCGTGAGGCGGTCGAGGCGACCGAGCGGCTCAAGCCGGCCCTCTGCATTCTCGATCTCATGATGCCGTACATGAACGGTCTGGAAGCGACGCGCCAGATTCTCCAGCGGGACGCCTCAGCTAAGGTCCTGATTGTCACCATGCATGAATCCGAGCAGCTCATCCGCGAAGTCTTGAAAGCCGGCGCTCGCGGATATGTCTTGAAATCACATGCAGGACGCGACCTGCCGGCGGCCATCGACGCGCTGTCGGCAGGCGGCGTGTTCTTTGCGTCGAAGGTCTCCTCGCTCATGCTCAACGAATTTCTCCGTTCAAATCGCGACAACGGTGCGAGCCGTGGAGTGAATGGATCGTCGCCGGACCTGTTGTCGCCGCGCGAACGGGAGATCGTGCAGCTTCTCGCCGAGGGGAAGAGCAACAAGGACATCGCAGCGGCGCTCAATATCAGCGTCAACACGGCGGAAACCCACCGACATCGGATCATGCAGAAGCTGGAACTGAGCTCGATTGTCGATCTCGTCCGCTACGCCATCCGCAATCAGATCGTGGCGCCGTGACCTCCCCGCTCTGCCCATAGCCGTTCACGGTCAGCGCGCGGAGGTCGGCCCGCAAAAGATCCTTCACGTCCTCGATCTCGCCTTTGGCCCGCCATACAGCCTTTTCCACGTCAAAATACAGGACCTGCTGTATTGGTCGTTGGCCGCACGGTTTTTATATTTGGCTCGTTGCACCATCACCCGCTTCTTCACGAGTGGCCAACCGCAAAGGGAGGAGCCCATGTTCGAGGAGGTGCCCTATGTCTCGCATGACGCGTAGCGTTGTCTTGGGGGTGAGTCTCACGTTCCTCTCCGCCCTACCCGCAGCCTTTGCCGAGGAGGCCGACACCACCAAAGCCATCGAGAAGAGCCGCGATCCGAGCAAGTATCACACGCCGGAGGCGAGCGCGCAGATGACGTTGGGCGGTGCAAAGTATTTCGTAACCGGCCCGCTCCTCCGCATCGAGAGCAACTACTATTACATCCGGGACGACGAGTCTGGAGATGAAGTGCGCTTGGTGACGGATGAAGGGAGCCGCGTCATTTGCAGCTTGCAGACCGCTTCCAAGCCGAGCGGCGATTGCGTGTTCAAGCCCGGTGACCGGGTCAAGGCAGAAGTCTCCGATCTGGGGACAGTGACGACCCTCCGAGCCTTACCCCCACAGGAGAAAACCGCCGAGCGTGAAATCGAGCGGCACTTGCTGGACAACATTTTGAACATCGCCAGCGCCACCAAAGGCGACTATCTGGTCGTCCCGGTCCCCTTCGGCGCCCTGCGGGAGGTCGAGGCGCAGAAGCCCACGCCGGTGAAGAGTCCGGACGGGAAGGTGCTGGGGACGTTGCACAAGATGATCATGGACTCGGGCACGGGCCGCATCGAGTACGCGGTGATCCGCTTGGCCGAGACCGATATGCTGGTGCCCGTGCCCTGGGCCGACTTCACGATCACCAAGCAGAACGGCGGCTTTGCTCTCAACACCGAGTATCAGTACTTGGAGCCGCCGGCGACGCCGAAAGCGGTGCTGGACCGCTCGCCGAAGCTGCAGGAGCTGTATCGCATCGTGAAGAACCTGCAAGAATCCATGCCGCTTGACCTCGTCGGCGAGCCACACCGGACGAAGCAAAAGGAGGAGGAACGGCAGCGTGTAGCCAGCGCGAATTGCCCCGATCCTGAGAAGGCCAAGGGGGACATCGTCCGAGGTCAAGTGGTCGATGTCCGGGAGAACTTCTTGATCGTCAGGGACTCGTCCGGAAAGCGCATCCATATCCATCGGGATCAGTGCACGCAACAGCTTTCGTATCGGCTGCGAACCGGTCTCTTCCTGCCCGGGGATCAGATTGAAGCCTATGTGACGCCCAAAGGCCACGCCATTTCGCTCGAGATGCAGCGCGCGGCCACGTATGCGAGCTTCCCGGATTGATCGTTGGTGACTGGACCCATTCGGAGTGCTCTATGGCACATGGAGAGTCGCTTCCCGTGCGACGGAGACCACCCGCACGCAGGTCGCAACAGGACCCGCCAGCGGGCGGCGAGATTGCCACCGCCGCGCTGGTGGCCGCTTTCGAGCTGCCGGCCTACCGGGGTGCGGGGCCGCTGCCCTGGGCGGCATCGTTTCGCCACAATCCCATCGTGTTCCTCCTCGATACGATGACCGATGCAGTCAACCTGTGGGGATCGCGGGGCGAGCTGCTGTATCGAAACCGGGCAGCGGAACAATTGGGACTCGGTCGATGCGAGGAGACGGCGCACGACGTGCTGCTGAGTAGCGGCCGCCACCTCGAGCGCCGGTGCTGCCGTTTCCGTTGTGGCCATGCGGAGTACTTTCTCGAGATCATCGGCGAAGACATGGACTGACGGTGTCTGGAAAGGATGAGCGATGAGTATGACCCTGAAAAAGCTGATGCCGTGGAATTGGTTCAAGAAGGAAGAGGAAGGGGCGATTTCGTTGCGGTGCGGCGCAGCGAATCCTTGAGCAACCCGCTGGCCCCGTTGCACATGGAGATCGATCGACTCTTCGACCAGGTGTTCCGCAGCATGGGCTGGCCGCTCGCAGATGCCGCCCGGGCTCTCAGCGACGGCGGACTCACAGTGATCAAACCCAGCGTCGATATTGCGGCGACGGATCGCGAGTACGTGATTACCGCGGAGGTGCCGGGGCTGGAGCCTGACGATCTGCGCCTGGAACTGCTGGACGATACGCTGCTGATCCGCGGAGAGAAACGGCAGGAGTGGGAAAAGCAGAATGCCGGCATCTATCGCATGGAGCGGCGCTATGGGGCATTCGAGCGGGTACTGTCCTTGCCCGACGATGCCGATCGCGACCGATTGGACGCGAAACTGAAGAACGGCGTCTTGACCATCACGCTGCCGCGGAAGGCAAGCCCCAGAGCGGCGTCACGTGTCATTGAGGTGAAGACAGCGTGAGGATCTGCCGGAGATGTGATGCAGATCCTGAGAAGGACATCACTACAGCCGCTGCGGTTCTTCACCGAGATCAGGAGATCGGTACGGAGACGCGACCACATGGGCGGTGGGATTCACGTGCCTAGCATTCCTGACCGTGATGGGGACTTCAGAAGCCTGTGCCGCAGAATCCCGCAGCACGGAGCCCCGTATCCAGTCCGCGGTGAATACCGAGCCGCACGTCAATCTCAGTTCGGAAGAGCGCCGCAACATCTCGTTGGCCGGCGGCCGGATCCTCAAGCATGTCGATCAGGCCCGGCTGGCCATCAAGGGGAAAAAGAAGGGCGACGCCTTGTCGCAGATCGACAAAGCCCTCACGTTAGTCCAGATCTTGGAGCGAAGCATCCCCCGCTACACGGTCAAAACCACGATCAAGGCCGGCGAGCTGAACTACGAGGATACGGACGAAGTCCAACCGCTGCGCGTCCCGATCTACGACGAAATCGATCAGGTCTCGATCTTGGGACCGGTGGAGCAAGCCAAGCGGCAGGAAGCGGAGAAGGCTCATCGAGCCGGGACGCCGATCGTACGAGAGGTTCGACTGGAGCATACCCGGGCCGAGCTGGATCTGGCTCATGCGAAGGCGGAACTGGAGGACGCGAAAAAGGCGCTCGAGGAAGAGCACTGGGATGTGGCCGATACCGCGCTCATGTCGATTCAGACGGACGTGGTCTTTACCTATATCGCCACCGACCTCCCCTTGGAGGAGGCGCGCAAGAACTTGTCTTTGGCCCGGGAGTTGGTGCTGCAGGGACGCTTCGGTGACGCTCAACTCGCCTTGCAGCAGGCCTCGACGGCCCTCCTGGAATATGAGAAGGCTGGGGCCAAGGAGCATAGCAGTCGGATTCAAGCCATCCGAAAAGAGATGGACGAGGTACGAAAAACGATGGACACCAAGAAAAATGCCAAAGAGACGGCCGCGAAGATCATGGACTGGTGGGGTGAGATCACGGCCTGGTTCCGGACAGCGTAACGGCTGGAATCTTCCTCCTGACCTCCGCCTCGGCGGCTCAAATTAGGAACGGTCTCCGTGAGGCCTGCAGCAGATCCCGAAGAATGGTAGGAGTTGCCGCGTGCGCGTGGAGTCGAAGACGTCCTTCGGATTCGATGCGGCGAGCGAGACCTATATCGACCTGCTCGAGGCGGGCATCATCGACCCGACCAAGGTGTCCCGAAGCGCGCTATAGAACGCGGCGAGCGCGGCGGGTTTGATGCTCAGCAGAAAGGGCCGGGCGGCTGTAACGCCGCCCGGCCCTTTCTTTTTCACTCACCCTTGAGGGACCGAACGCAATCGGCTCGATCCGCCCACCTCAGGCGCTCACCAGGCGCTCACTGGATCTCTCGATTCGAGGGGATCCGCGTCCCCTCTTTCACCGGCGGCTCGATCGTGATCTGCGGCCCCTGGACTTTCGGCAGGAGTCCTGCGCCGGGCCGCTCGAGAATTCGTTGATCCTGCTCGCCGCGAAGCCGCTGCGAGACATGCGCGTCCTCGGCCGCGGCCGCCTCGAGCATGGCCCGCTCGCCTGTCACATTCTGCTGTCCAGGATCATTCGCCAAAGGCTGCCCGGTGACCGGAGACGTGTCCTTTCCCGCGGGATACCCCGGGTGCTTCGGCAACATGGCCGGATTGGCAAACGCGAGTGACACACCCGCGACAAGAGCGATTGACGCGAACGGAAGGACTAGCCTGTTCATGTTGCCCCCCTTCCTCGAACAACAGTGCCCCGCACGCCGAGACGGACAGAGCACCGACGGCACATGTGGAGAATGTATTCGCGAGCCACTCTCAGTGTGCGCCCGAGGTGGGGCACGGTCAATGGGATCGATTACGTAGGTGAGGGGGACCGGGAGAGCGGCCCTCCCACCAGTCGTCCACGTGACAAGCGACCACGTCGTGTCCGACTGGCACCCGCGCCGGATCGGCTGCTCGTGAGGACACACCACGCCCGTTACTTCTTCAATGCCGCGCCGAGGAGAGCCGAACGCTCCGGGGAATCGACCAGGCTTCGGAAGATCTGATTGACGCAGGCCGTGTGCCGCTGATGGTCCGCGAGGAACAGCCGCAAGGCCTCCTTGCGGTCCACGCCGGTGTAGCCGAGCCGGCTCGCGCATCGAGCGAGCTCATCGGGTGAGTCCGGCAGCGCGTGGGTTTGCAGGTCGTGCACCATCTGCAGCTTGTGCTCGACGTCCCGAAGGAAGAGGTACGCGCGCGTCAAGGCGGTCTGCTCCTCGGCGGACAGGAGGCCCGCCTGGCGAAAGCGCACGAGGCTGGTCAGCGTGTTCCGGTGGACGATGGAGGGCAGGCGCCGCCCGTAGCACATCTGCACCGCCTGCACGAGGAACTCGATCTCTCGGATGCCCCCGATCCCCAGCTTGACGTTCCTCCGCTCATGTCCTCGACCGGCCATCTTCTCATCGATCATGGCCTTGAGCGCTTTGACCTGGTCGATCACCGCCGAGGTCGAGACCTGCCCGGCGTCCTTCGAGAGAAAGATGAGCGGCCGCGCCATGCGCAGGAAAGCCCGGCCCACGGCCTCGTCGCCGGCGATCGGCCGGGCCTTCAGGAGGGCTTGCCGCTCCCAGCCCTCCCCGCGCGCGCGATAGTATTGACGGTACCGGGCCAGCGAGCGGGCCAACTGTCCGACCGACCCTTCGGCCCGCAAACGCAGATCCACGCGGAACACCGAGCCCTCCTGCGTATGCTCGGTGAGCGCGCGCGTCAATCCTCGTGCGAGATATTCGAAATACTCCTCGTTGGGGATCGAGATCGCCCGGGACTGTCCGGGCACCCGGGTCATTCCCTCGTCCGACGCATAGACGTAGATGAGGTCGACATCCGAGCTGAAGTTGAGCTCGCCCCCGCCGAGCTTGCCCATCGCGATGACGGCGAATCCGGTTTCCACCCACTTCCCCGCCCGGTCGCGGTGCATCGGCGTCCCGTACTGCACCTTCAGCTCCGCCTGGACGATTTCGTACGCGGCCTGGATCAAGACCGCGGCCAGATGCGAGAGCACCTCGGTGGTCTCCGGCACGTCGGCGAGCTTCAACAGGTCCCGCACGCCGATCCGCAGCATCTCCCGGCGCTTGAACCGGCGCAAGGCTTCATACTTCAGCTCGGGGGCGGTGACGTTGGCGAGCATCGTGCGGAGCCCGCGATCCAGCTCACGTGCCGACGGCCGCTTCGTGAGGACCCGCTCCTCGGCGAGCCAGTAGACGAGCAACGGATCTCGGATCAGCGTCTGCGCGAGATAAGGACTGTTGCCGAACAGCGTGCAGAGCAGGTGCAGCATCCGGCGGGCGGTCCTGAGATAGGTAAACAGCGACGCCCGATTCGCGCCGGCCTCGACGAAACGCTCCCAATGGGTGAGCGCGAGATCCGGATCCGCCGTCTCGGCCGCCGCTTCCAGCAGGTCAGGGAGGATCTCGGCCAGCAGCGCGCGCGAGCGGGGATCACCGGCCATGGACTGGACGTTGGCATCGGCCCGCTTCCAGTCGACGATCCCGTACGGGTGCAGCAGCGCGGCGACCGTCTCGGGGTCGAGGCGGGAGGCGAGCAGCAGCGGCCGCGGGTCCGGATGCGGCGCGGGACCGGTCTTCGTCGGGACGGAAGGATGGCGGCCGGCGGACATGCGTGGGATTATACCGTTCTGCGTAGGGGGCGGACAGCCCTGCCCAGACAACCGGGCGTCATTTTCTGTATACTCGGCTGACCATGCCGGCGACTCCCGAGCAACTCCTGCCGATCATCCGGCCCTTGTGCGCGACCATCGAAGAGGAGGTCGTCCGCGACTTCCTCACCCGAATGGATCCCGAGTACCTCGACGATCTGGAACCCGGGGAGATCGCGCAGCACATCCGCCTGGCCGCCGCACTCGACCCGGATCACCCGTCACAAATGCGCGTGACGCCGCTGCCCAGCGAGCTGGTCGAGCTCGTCATCGTCGCGTACGATTATTTTTCCGAATTCGCGGTGATCTGCGGGCTGCTCTCTGCCTTCGGGCTCGATATTCGGGAAGGCCGGATCTACACGTTTGCAGAGTCCGAGCCGCTCCCGCCGCTCCGTCGCGAGTCGTCGCTCCGCCGCCGTCCCCCCGCACGCCCCGGACTGAGCCGCAAGAAGATCGTCGATCTCTTCCAGGTTCGACCGATGGCCGGGACGACCTTCGGCCCCGAGCAGCAGGCGCAGTTGGCCGGGGAGCTGGAGGCCATGATCCGCCTCCTCGACGCCCAGCGCTACCAAGAGGCGCGGCACCGGGTCAATCGGCGGCTGGTGGAAACCCTGAGCCGTGCGGGCAGCCGCTCGTCGGGATTGCTCCATCCCGTGCACATCGAGTTCGACAACGCGCGGTCGCCGGCGGACACCGTGATGGACATTCGCTCGACCGACACCCCCGCCTTTCTGTATGCCTTCGCCAATGCGCTCGCTATGCGGGGCATCTACATTCGCAAGGCCCGGTTCGAACAAGTGGGCGCCGAGCTCCACGATCGCTTCTTCGTGCGGGGCCGCCACGGGCAGAAGATCGCCGACGCGGCGGAACAGCAAGAGCTGCGCTTGACCGCGACGCTGATCAAGCAGTTCACCCACTTCCTCACCTGGGCGCCCGACCCGGCCAAGGCCCTGGATCACTTCGACGGATTTCTGGACCAGTTGCTCGAAGGCCGCCGGGGCGGCCGGGCCTTCGACTTTCTGAAGGAGAAGAAGACGTTGACGTCCCTCGCGCGCCTCCTGGGGACGAGCGACTTCCTGTGGGAGGACTTCCTCCGCCGGCAACATGCGAACCTGCTGCCGATGCTCGAGAGCTACCAGCAGATGCCGCTCGTGCGCCCGAAAGCGGACATGGTGCGGGAGCTGCGCAAGAAGGTCGCCTCCGCACGGAACGACGAGCAGCGCCGCCGGGTGCTCAACCATTATAAAGACCAGGAGATGTTCCGGATCGACATGAAGCACCTGCTCGACCCCGACTCGACCCTGGTCGATTTTTCGCGCGCGTTGACCGAGTTGGCCGAAGTCGTGCTCGCCGAATCGATCCGGGACTGCCAGACCAGGCTTTCGCATCTGCACGGCACGCCGCGGCTGGCCGACGGGAAGCCCTGCCCGTTGGCGGTGTTCGGCATGGGGAAGTTCGGCGGGCGGGAACTAGGCTACGCCTCCGACATCGAAGTGCTGTTCGTCTACGGCGGCCCGGGTGAGACCACCGGCCGGCAGACGCTGGACAACAGTGAGTACTTCGAGCGCCTGGTGCAGGCGGTGCTCCAGTGGATCGAAGCCAAACAGGAAGGCATCTTCCATCTGGACGTCCGCCTGCGCCCGCACGGCGGCAAAGGACCGCTCGCCAATACCCTGGACGAGGTCACGCGCTACTACAGCTCGGGCGGACTGGCCGCGCCGTTCGAGCGCCAAGCGTTGATCAAGCTCCGCCATGTCGCCGGCGACGAAGACCTCGGCCGCCGGGTCGAGCGGCACCGCGACGCCTTCGTATACAGCGGCGAGCCGTGGGACGTGGAGGGGGCGCTGGAGCTGCGCCGCCGTCAGGTGAAGGAGTTGGCCGAGCCGGGACAGGTCAACATCAAGTACAGTCCCGGCGGACTCATCGACGTGGAGTACGCCGTCCAGTATCTCCAGCTCATGCACGGGCACCGGCTCGCCCCCCTCCGAACCCCCAATACCTTGGAAGCGCTCGCGGCCCTTCGAAAGGCGGATCTCCTCGACGAGACCGACCTGGTGGACCTCCGAGAAGCCTATCTCTTTTTCCGGATGCTCATCGACGGCCTTCGCATCGTCCGCGGCCACGCCAAGGACCTCGTGCTTCCGCCGCGCGATTCCGAAGCCTTCGTGTTCTTGGCCCGCCGGGTCGGGTACGCCACTGATACCTGGGAGGCAGGGGCCGGCAAGCTCGACGCCGACATCCGACGCCACATGACCCGCACACGAGATTTCTTCACCCGGCGGTTTGGCCCGCTCTGACCCAGACAGGCTGTCCGTTCCCGGACAGGCTGTTCACCCTCTCGGGCCCTTCGACTCCCGCATCTTCCTCGCCTTCACCCTTCGAGCACACGATCGGTTGCTGTCCCTCGAGAACCCCTTACTCCGCGGCGGCTTAGACACCCGGCGCATCCCGCAGCGCAATCCGCCGAGACTGGCCCACGTCGGCGAGCTTGGCGCGCCGCTTGCCTTCCTCCTCGTCGACGGAGTGATGATGCGCGGGGAAGTCTGGCCATTGGTAGTCTATGCAGGGGCGGTCCTGCTCGTCGTGGGCGGCATGCTGGCCCTCCCCGCCCTGCTCGGCGAGCGCCACTGGCGCAACCCGTCTCGTCACATTGAGCAGGGGACCGGGCAACCCTACGAATCGGGGATCGTCCCGACCGGGAGCGCGCGGCTTCGCCTGCCCATCCAGTATTACCTCGCCGCGATGCTGTTCGTGATCTTCGATGTCGAGGCGGTCTTCGTCTATGCATGGGCGGTCGCCGTCCCGGAAACCGGGTGGCTCGGGTTCGGTGAGATCGCGGTCTTCATCGGCATCCTGCTGGCGGCGCTCGCATACCTCTGGCGAGTCGGGGCCTTGAACTGGGGTGCGCAGTTCGATCGCGGCAGACAACGGAAAGGGGAGGAACGGGATGACCGGGAACCGATGGTGGCGTAGCGAGACCAAGGAGCCCGGTCGGCTAGCCGGGGCGACGCAGGATTACGCCGCGTCGACGACTGAGGCGGTGAGAGAGTCGGTGCTGCTCGCGCGCCTCCAGGATCTCATTGCCTGGGGCCGCAAGAACTCCCTCTGGCCGCTCAACTTCGGCCTCTCCTGTTGCTATGTCGAGATGGCGACCAGCATCACAAGCGCCTACGACATCGCACGCTTCGGCGCCGAGGTCGTCCGCGGGTCGCCCAGGCAGGCGGACGTGATGGTCGTCTCCGGAACGGTGTTCATCAAGGTCGCGCCCATCATCAAGCAGCTTTACGAGCAAATGATGGAGCCACGGTGGGTCATCTCAATGGGGTCGTGCGCGAACTCCGGCGGCATGTACGACATCTATTCCGTCGTGCAGGGGGTCGACAAGTTTCTTCCCGTCGACGTGTACATGCCCGGCTGTCCGCCGCCGCCGTATGCGTTCATGGAATGTCTCCTCCTGCTGCAGGAGAAGGTCGGCAAGGAGCGCCGGCCCTTGAGCTGGCTCTTCGGGCCCGGTGAGGTGCGGAAGCCCATCATGCCGGCGCTCAGGGACCGGAAGCGAGACGAGCGCCGGCACGCGACGGACTATCCGTCCGTGGACACCCTGCCCATCACCGACGCGCTCTGGCGGCGGCCGGGAGAGCGCCGGCCCGGCGACAAGACGCCGAACCAATGGAGGCCGGCCGGTGGCTGAGCAGACGGTCCTCACCGAGCACCCCGCCGTCACCGATGAATTGGGCACGCGGTTCGGGGCCGAGACCGTCACGGTGCAGGCCACGCGCGACGGCGTGCCGACGGTCTGGGTGCGGCCGGAGACCGCCAAGGCGGTCCTCGCCTCCCTGAAGCGCGACGTCCCCCGGCCCTACCGGTTGCTGTTCGATGTGACGGCCATCGATGAGCGTCTCCGGCAGCACCGGGAGGGACAGCCGCCAAGCGATTTCACGGTCGTCTATCACGTCCTCTCGTTCGAGCGGAACTCCGACGTCCGGCTGAAGGTGCCGCTGCGCGGGGACGACCCGAGCATGCCCACGATTACGGATCTCTGGCCCAACGCCAACTGGTATGAGCGCGAAGCATGGGACATGTTCGGCATTCGCTTCGACGGCCATCCGCACCTGCGGCGCCTGCTGATGCCGCCCACCTGGGTCGGCCACCCGTTGCGGAAGGAGCATCCGGCGCGGGCGACGGAGATGGGCTGGTTCACGCTACCCGAGGAGAAGCAGGAGGCCGAGCAAGACGCGCTCCGGTTCAGGCCGGAGGACTGGGGGTTGGCGACGTCCGAGGACGAGCGCTTCGACTACATGTTCCTCAATCTCGGCCCCGCGCACACCGGCACCCACGGCGTGCTGCGGCTGGTCGTCCAGCTCGAGGGCGAGGCGATCGTCGACATCGTGCCCGACATCGGCTACCACCACCGGGCCGCGGAAAAGATGGGCGAGCGCCAGACGTGGCATACCTACATCCCCTATACCGATCGGGTCGATTATCTCCAGGGCTTGCTGAACGAGATGGCGTATGTTCAATCCGTCGAAGCCCTGGCGGGCATCGAGGTGCCGGACCGCGTGAAGCTTATCCGGATCATGATGGCGGAGCTCTATCGGATCGCGAATCACCTCGTCTGGTACGGCACGTTTTCCCAGGACGTGGGCGCGCTCTCCCCCGTGTTCTACATGTTCAACGACCGCGAGCGCGTGCACCACATCGCCGAGGCGGTGTGCGGCGCCCGGATGCATCCGAACTGGTTTCGCATCGGCGGCGTGGCAAGCGATCTCCCCGAGGGATGGGATCAGCTCGTCCGGCAATTCCTCGACTATTTCCCGAAGCGGCTGGACGAATATGACACGCTTGTCATGCAGAACCCGATCTTCAAGGACCGGACGGTCGGCATCGGGGCGTATACGCTCGACGAGGCGATCGAATGGGGCGTGACCGGCCCGGGGTTGCGTGCCTGCGGCCTGAAATGGGACTTGCGCAAGCAACGACCCTATTCGGGATACCAGCATCTCGCCTTCGACGTCCCGGTGGCTTCGAAGGGGGACTGCTACGACCGGGCCGTGGTCCGTGTCGAGGAAATGCGGCAGTCGCTGCGACTCATCGAGCAATGCCTGCGCGAGATGCCGGCGGGCTCGTACAAGGCCCTCCACCCGCTGGCCACCCCGCCGCTCAAGGAGCGGACGATGCACGACATCGAGACGTTGATCACCCATTTTCTCGGAGTGAGCTGGGGCCCCGTGATCCCGGCCGGGGAAGCCGGCGTCCAGATCGAGGGGGCCAAGGGGCAGGTCTCCTACTATCTCGTCAGCGACGGCAGCCAGACATCGTACCGGACACGGATCCGCACGCCCTCGTTCCCGCACATTCAAATGGTGCCGCTCATGTCCCGGGGCGAGCTGCTGTCCGACCTGCTGGCGATCTTGGGGAGCATCGATTTCGTCCTGTCGGACGTGGATCGGTGAAGGGAAGAGGTTAGCTTGTTAATAGTTAAGGTGATTGCTAAATCTTGGGCCAAGGCCTCTTTTTCCTTAGGTGGAATAGCCAATCGGATACTCGAACAAGACCTTCAACAAGTGAGTCCCAAGCAACTCGAACAGATCATCCCGGCGATGATTGAACCGAAATTCCATTTCCTTCAGATAGAGCGGGAAGTGCAAGCGGCTGACGCCATGATACTTGCGCAAGCGTTCCTTGGCGTAGCTCCAGAACCCTTCAATGCCGTTGATGTGGCGAAGGTAATGACGCCCCCGCTGCACATAGGTCTGCCCATGGTCGACCGGCAGGTGTTTGCCGTAGCGCCGCAGGGATTTATAGCTGCTAAAGCGATCCGTGTAGAAGACGGCACCTTTGAGCGCTCGACGTTCGATTTCCCGCATCAGCGTCGCTGCATCGGCCTGGGGGACGACGACGGTGCTGACCCGGCCCTGCCGTTCCAAGATGCCGAAGACAATGACTTTTGGGCCACGGGCGCGCCCCCGCCGCCCTCCGCGGCGACGGCCGCCGAAATAGCTCTCATCGCATTCCAGTTCCCCGGTCAGCGGCCGGGCTTCCGTCTCGGCCATCGTGGCCATCCAGCGGCGGTAGGCCATAAAGCGCTGCCAGATCGGCAAGGGACTCATGCGCAGTTCTCGCGCCGTCCGCAGCGCCGAGATCTCCAAGCAGAAGAGCTGCAAGATCTGCAGCTCACGGGCGACCCGATCGGGTCGATACCGCCACCGGCAAGCGAGGCAGCGGGTGCGCGCCCCCGGACGATACTGCCGATGCGGTGTCCCGCACCGCACACACTGATGTCGTCTCAATCGTTCGTCGACGAGCCGAACCGACAGCGCCGTCTGTGTCATGGGCCAAGGCCTCCATTTTAGGCCTGGCCCAGAAATTAGTAATCACCATAGTTAATCGTTAATTGTTGATCGTTGGCCGTTAATCGTGAGGGAGTGTTTCAAAGAGCCGATCGGGTCTCTCGTTTAACGAGTAACGAATAACGCGTCACCAATAACGGAACATGCTGACCGACGTCGAGCGACGAGACATCGAACGCGAGCTGGCCCACTACCCGGACAAGCGGGCGGCGTGCGTGGAGGCGCTGAAGATCGTGCAGCAGTATCGCGGCTGGGTGTCGGATGAGGATCTGAAGAGCCTCGCGGCGCTGCTGGAGATGACCCCGGACGAGCTGGACGGCGTCGCGACCTTCTACAACCTGATCTTTCGCAAGCCCGTCGGCCGCCACGTGGTCTTCCTCTGTAACAGCATCTCGTGCTGGGCCATGGGCTATGACGCCGTGCGTGAGCGCGTCCAGAAGCGGCTCGGGGTCGCCTTCGGCGAGACGACTCCCGACGCGCGCTTCACCGTGCTCCCCATTGTCTGCCTCGGCGCCTGCGACCGCGCGCCGGTGATGATGATCGACCGGGATCTGCACGGCCGGGTGGAGCCAGACAAGGTGGACGCGATTTTGGAGCGATACCGGTAAGAAGTGATGAGTGTAGAGTGATGAATGATGAATTGAGAAGAGACGGCTCTTTCATTCGTCGCTCATCGTTCATCACTCATCGTGAAACGCGGGAACCGAGTAACAAATAACGAATCACGAATCACGTTGATCGAGGCATGAACACGCCCCTCACTCGCCATATTCATCCCGATGAAGAGCCGCTGTGGGTCTCCGACTACGAGAAGGCCGGCGGATATGAGTCGGTGCACACGGCGCTGCGGACGCTCTCGCCGCAGGACGTGCAGCGGGTCGTGACGGAATCGACCTTGCGGGGGCGCGGGGGAGCCGGATTCCCGACCGGCAAGAAGTGGTCCTTCGTCCCGGTGGGCGCCGACGCCCCGCATCCGAAATATCTCGTCGTGAACGCGGACGAAATGGAGCCGGGAACGTTCAAGGACCGCCATCTGCTCGAAGGCGATCCGCATCAGATGATCGAGAGCATGATCGTGGCCGGCTACGCGATCGGCGCGGACACCGGCTACATCTTCCTTCGCCAGGAGTACCACGTCGCCGCACGGCGGCTGGCGCGGGCCATCGCGGAAGCGCGTGAGCACGGCTATCTGGGCCGCCGGATCCTCGGGTCGGACTTCAGCTTCGAGGTCCATCTGCACACGAGCGCAGGGCGCTATATCTGCGGCGAGGAGACGGCGCTGTTGAACGCGCTGGAGGGCAAGCGCGCGATCCCGCGGGCGAAGCCGCCCTACCCGCAGGTTTCGGGACTGTGGGGAAAGCCCACCGTCGTGCAAAACGTCGAGACGCTCTACAACGTCCCGCACATCGTCCTGCACGGCCCGGATTGGTATCGGCGTCTGGGGCGCGGGAAGGACGGCGGCACGAAATTGTACGGCGTCAGCGGCGCGGTCAATCGGCCGGGGCTGTGGGAGCTGCCCATGGGCACGACGGTGCGGGAGATCCTGGAGATCCATGCGGGCGGGATGCGGCGCGGGCGAACGCTCCGCGGCCTACTCCCGGGCGGGGCGTCCACGGCCTTTCTCACGGAGGCCCATCTGGACACGCCGATGGACTTCGACTCGGTCCCGCGCGCGGGAAGCCGGCTGGGCACGGGCACCATGATCCTCCTGGACGACGCCACCTGCCCGGTCGGGTTCATGTTGAATCTCGAGCAGTTTTTCGCCCAGGAATCGTGCGGCTGGTGCACCCCGTGCCGCGAGGGCCTACCCTGGGTCGCGCAGATCCTCCAGGCGCTGGAAGCGGGACGCGGAACCCCGGGCGACCTGGACCTGCTCCGGATGCACACGAAGTTCCTGGGGCCGGGGAATACGTTTTGCGCCCTGGCGCCCGGCGCCATGGATCCGCTGGCCAGCGCGCTTACGTATTTCAGCGAGGACTTCGAACGGCACGTCCGCGAGCACCGCTGCCCGTGGACCAAGCAGCCGACAGCCATCAGCTATCAGCGTTCGGCGTAGCTCATGAGGCTGATGGCTGAAAGCTGACGGCTGACAGCTCTATGTCACAGCGATCAGCTATCAGCGTTCCGCCTAGTCATGACTGAGTCCGAAGCTGATAACTGAAAGCTGACGGCTGACAGCTATTTGTCATGGCGACCATCTATATCGATCGCAGGCCCTACGACGTGGACGCGAAGCAGAACCTGCTCGCGGTCTGCTTGTCGCGGGGATTGAACCTGCCCTACTTCTGTTGGCATCCGGCGATGGGATCGGTCGGCGCCTGCCGCCAGTGCGCCGTCAAGCAGTTTCGCGACGAGCAGGACCGGCAGGGACGGTTGGTCATGGCCTGCATGACCCCGGCGAGCGAGGGCACCCGGATCTCCATCGACGATCCGGAAGCCACGGCCTTTCGCGAAAGCGTCGTCGAGTGGCTGATGGCGAACCACCCGCACGATTGCCCGGTGTGCGACGAGGGCGGCGAATGCCACCTGCAGGACATGACCGTGATGACGGGCCACGCCTATCGCCGTTATCGTTTTCCCAAGCGCACATTTCGGAATCAATACCTCGGTCCGTTCATCAAGCACGACATGAACCGCTGCATCGAGTGCTACCGCTGCGTCCGGTTCTACCGCGATTATGCCGGGGGGCGGGACTTCGACGTTTTCGCCTCGCACAACCACGTGTACTTCGGCCGGCATGAAGAGGGTGTCCTTGAAAACGAGTTCAGCGGGAACCTCATCGAGATCTGCCCGACCGGCGTCTTCAACGACAACACGCTCTTTCACCACTACACCCGCAAATGGGACCTCCAGAGTGCGCAGTCGATCTGCGTCCACTGCGGCATCGGCTGCAACACGACGCCCGGCGAGCGCTACGGCGTGCTGCGGCGGATCGTCAACCGGTACAACAGCCGGATCAACGGCTATTTCCTCTGCGACAGAGGACGCTTCGGATACGACTTCGTCAATAGTCCCGACCGCATCACCCGTACCGCCGTCCGCGAGGACCGCTCGGGCCCGGCCCGGCCGGTCTCACCGCGGGAGGCGCTCGAGCGGGCGGCGGCGTCCTTGGGTGGGCGGCTGATCGGCATCGGCTCACCCCGGGCGTCCCTGGAAGCCAACTTCGCGCTCCGGAAGCTGGTCGGGGCCGGCGCCTTTTGCACCGGCCTGTCGGCGCGCGAGCAGGCGCTCGCTTCCGCCATCCTCGACGTCCTGAAGACCGGGCCTACCCCGGTGGCCGCCGTCCAGGAGGTCGAAGAGGCGGACGCGGTGTTGGTCCTCGGGGAGGATGTGCTCAACACCGCGCCCCGGCTCGCCTTGGCCCTGCTGCAAGCGATCCGCCAGCAGCCGATGGGTCTCGTCGATGCGCTCGGGATCCCGCGGTGGCACGATGCGGCGGTGCGCGGGGCGACGCATGATCGCAAAGGGCCGCTCTTCATCATCGGCCACCGCCGCACCTGGCTGCACGATTTCGCGACGGAGCACGCCGCGCTCACCCCGGCCGACACGGCCCGGCTCGGCTTCGCCGTCGCCCATGCGATCGACGCGAACGCCCCCGCGGTCGCGCCGCTCGAGGCCACCCTGCAAAGTCTGGCCGGGCGGATCGCCGAGGCGTTGAGCGCCGCTCGGCGACCGGTGGTCATCGCGGGGATGGGAAGCGGTGACGAGGGGGTGATCCATGCGGCGGCGAACGTCGCGTGGGCGCTTCACCGGAGCAACTCCGCCGCCAAAGTCTGCTACGCGGTGCCGGACTGCAACACGATCGGCGTCGCCGTGATGGGCGGGGTGACCCTGGAGGCCGCGTACGAGCAACTGGAGAGCGGGGAGCGTGCCGTGCTCATCGTCCTCGAGCGGGACTTGTCCCGTGAGCTGGGCACCGAGACCGCCGAGCGCGTGCTCGGCCGTGCGCGCCAGGTGATCGTCCTCGATGGGGTCGAGACCCCGACGACGCGTCGCGCGGACGTCCTCCTGCCCGCGGCCACCTTCGCCGAAGGCGACGGCACGTTCATCAACTACGAGGGGCGTGCGCAACGCTTCTATCAAGTGTTCGTTCCCGGCGGTGACGTGCAGGAGGGCTGGCGCTGGCTCCACGACCTGGCCTCGATGCGGGGCGAGCCGCCCGGCTGGAAGAATCTCGACGACGTCATCCGGACGCTGGCGACCGAGATGCCGATGTTCGGCGGCGTCACGCACGTCGCCCCCCCGTCGGACGTACGCTTTGCCGGCCGGAAGGTGCCGCGGCAGCCCGAGCGCTACAGCGGGCGCACCGCCATGTTCGCCGACGTGTCGGTGCACGAGCCGAAGCCGGCCGAGGATCCCGACTCCCCGCTCGCTTTTTCCGTGGAAGGGTATCGGGGCCGGCTCCCTTCGCCGCTCATCCCGCAGTTCTGGGCGCCGGGCTGGAATTCCAATCAAGCGCTGAACAAGTTTCAACGCGAAGTGGGCGGGCCGCTGCGCGAGGAAGTGCCCGGCGTACGCCTGATCCAGCCGGCGGATGGCTCGCGAGACTACTTCACCGACATTCCACCCGCATTCGCTCCGAGACCGCGCGAATGGCTGCTGCTGCCGTTTCATCATCTGTTCGGAAGCGAGGAGCTGAGCGGTCGGGCGCCGGCGATCCGCGCCCGCGTGCCTCGGCCCTCGGTGGCCGTGCACCCCGACGACGCGCGACGCCTGGGGCTGGACGCGGGGCGTGACGCGATCATCACGATCGGGGCGCGCACGTACCGTTTGCCGGTCGCCCTCTCGCCCGGCATTCCGAAGGGCGCGGCCGGCGTCCCGGTGCTCGACGGCTGGCCGCGAAGCCTGCTCCCGACGTGGGCCCATCTGACCGTTGGAGGGGCGGGATGAACCCGACGATCGCGACCATCCTGATCATCCTCGGTGTGCTGGGAGGCGTCCTGACGCTCAGCGCGCTCGCCATCTGGATCGAGCGCCGACTCCTCGGCCTCTGGCAAGAACGGTTCGGGCCGAACCGGGTCGGGCCGTTCGGCATCCTTCAGTCCGCGGCCGACATGATCAAGATCTTCTTCAAAGAGGATTGGACGCCGCCGTTCGCCGACAAGCCGGTGTTCATCCTCGCGCCCACCGTGGTGATCGTCACGACGCTGCTGTCGTTCGCCGTCGTCCCGTTCGGGCCGGGCCTCGCCGTGGTGGACCTGAACATCGCCCTCCTGTTCTTTCTCGCCATGACCTCGCTCGCGGCCTACAGCGTCGTCTTGGGCGGGTGGGCCTCGAACAGCAAGTACCCGTTCCTGGGCGCGATGCGGGCGACCGCGCAACTGCTGAGCTACGAGGTCTTCATGGGGCTCTCCCTGATGGGCGTCGTGATCCTCACCGGCACCTTCAACCTCCGCGAGATCGTGGAGGCGCAGCGCGACGGCTGGTTCATCGTCCCGCAGTTCCTGGGCTTCGTCATCTTCCTCATCGCGGGGCTCGCCGAGACGCACCGCTCGCCGTTCGACATCCCGGAAGCCGAAACGGAGTTGGTCGCGGGGTTCCACGCCGAGTACTCCGGCATGAAGTTCGGCATGTTCTTCGTGGGGGAATACGCGGGCGTCATCCTGATCTCGGCGATGATCGTGGTGCTGTTCTTCGGCGGCTGGCACGGTCCTTGGCTTCCGCCGGTCGCATGGTTTCTGATCAAGACCCTGGCCTTCATGACGCTGTTCTTCCTGATTCGCGCGACGCTGCCGCGGCTGCGCTTCGATCGGTTCCTGTCGCTGGGGTGGAAGGTGCTGCTGCCGCTGGCGCTGGTGAACGTGATGGCGACGGGCGCCTTAGTGCTCGCGCGTGCTGGAGAAGCAATTGAGTAACTGGCATGTGGGAAAGTAATTGAGTAATTAGTAAGTGAGTAATTCAAACGAATTACACAATTACTCACTTACTTAATTACCGTTTCACGGAGCATGCGTTCCCTGATTGATCTAGTGAAGGGTCTCTGGATCGTGGCGAAGCGGACGGTTCGCCGGCCGATCACGCTCCAGTATCCCGATGAGAAACCGTATCTGCCGCCGCGCTTTCGCGGCCGGATCGTCTTGACGCGCGACCCCGACGGGAAGGAGCGCTGTGTCGCCTGCTATCTCTGCGCGGTCGCGTGTCCGGTGGATTGCATCGCGCTGCAGGCCGCCGAGGACCCGACCGAACACGATCGCCGCTATCCGGCGTTCTTCCGGATCAACTTCTCACGCTGCATTTACTGCGGGCACTGCGAAGAGGCGTGCCCGACCTATGCGATCCAGCTCATCCCCGACGTGGAGATGAGCGAATACGAGCGACGCAACATGGTGTACGAGAAAGAACACCTCCTGATCGACGGGCAGGGCAAGTATCACGGCTACAACTTCTACCGTGTGGCCGGCGTCAAGATCGGAGGCAAAGACAAAGGCGAAGCCGAAAACGAGGCCCCGCCCGTGGACGTGCGGAGTCTTTTACCGTGAAGGAAATAAGGGAAGTAATTAGACCTGCAGTAATTGAGTAAGTGAGTAATCGAGTAAGTAATTGGGAAAGGGCGCTTTCTCTCAGTTACTCACTTACTCACTTACTCAATTACTCACTTACTCACTTACTCAATTACTCACTTACTCAATTACTCACTTACTCACTTACTTCTTTATGGAGCTGACTTTCTACATCGCCGCCGTCGTGGCCGTGCTCGCGACCATTCGGGTGATCACCCACGTGGACGCCGTGCATGCGCTGCTGTACCTCACGGTGTCGTTGCTCGCCGTGGCGTTGATCTTCTTCATCCTGGGGGCGCCCTTCATCGGCGCCCTGGAAGTCATCTTGTACGCCGGCGCCATCATGGTGCTGTTCATCTTCGTGGTCATGATGCTGAACCTGGGGCCGAAGGCCATCGAGCAGGAACGCCGCTGGCTGGAGCCGCGCATGTACCTCGGGCCGACCGTGCTCGCGCTCATCCTGCTCGGCGAGCTGCTGTACGTCTGGCTGCACGTCGGCGAGGAGGCGCAGGCCCTCCTCACCAGCATCAACCCGAAGCAGGTGAGCATCAGCCTCTACGGCCCCTATCTCATCGGCGTGGAATTGGCCTCGCTGCTGCTCCTGCCGGGGCTCATTGGGGCGTATCACTTGGGCCGACGACGACGAAGAGAGTGATGAGTGATGAATGATGAGTGATGAGTAGGGGACAGCAGCCGACGAAGAGAGTGATGAGTGATGAATGATGAGTGATGAGTAGGGGACAGCAGCCGACGAAGAGAATGATGAGTGATGAATGATGAGTGATGAGTGATGAGTAGGGGACAGCAGCCGACGAAGAGAATGATGAGTGATGAATGATGAGTGATGAGTGCAAGAGAGGAGAGGATTCGTTTCTCCTCCATTCATCACTCAGCACTCTGCATTCATCACTATTTGAGAAATGGCGACAGACGCGTTGGTGCTGGCGGCGATCCTGTTTGCGTTGGGTTTGGTCGGCCTGCTGGTGCGCCGGAACCTGGTCTTCATCTTGATGTCCGTGGAGATCATGGTCAATGCGGCCGGCCTGGCCTTCATCGCCGCCGGTGCACGGTGGGGCCAACCCGATGGGCAGGTCATGTTCATCTTCATCCTCACGCTCGCGGCGGCGGAGGTGTCCGTGGCGCTCGCCCTGCTGCTGCAGCTCTATCATCGGTTCACGACGCTGGACGCCGATGCCGCCAGCCTGATGAGAGGATGACGAGGGAACGTTGAGTCTGTTAGGTCCGTTTGGTCGGTTCTATCCGTAACAGGAACCCAAAAAACGGCCGTACCTAACGGGCCAAAACGGAATGAACGGACTCAACGGACCTAACTGACCTAACAGACCCAACGGACGCACGATGCTCGACTACCTCTGGCTCATCCCGGCCTTGCCGTTGGCCGGCTTCGTCATCCTCGCCGTGTTCGGCGGGCGGTTGACCCGCCGGGCCATCGCCTGGGTCGGGGTCGGCGCCGTGGGCGCCTCCGCCCTCGTCACGGGGCTCGTCGCCGCCGCGTTCCTCAGCGCCCCGCCCGCCTGGAACCGTTACAGCCAGACGCTCTGGACCTGGATGAGCACGTCGGGCTTCGCCCCGTCGATCGGCTTTCATCTCGATGCGCTCTCGCTGGTCATGATCGTCGTGATCACGTTCGTCGGGTTCCTGATCCACCTGTATTCGTCGGAATTTATGGCCCACGGGAAGGAGCCGGTCTCGGCCGGCTTGGGCCACGGGGAGGGAGCGCGTCCCGGCGCGCTCGGGGAGTTGGCGGGTGAGACGGCGGGTGAAACTGACGAAGGTTACCGCCGCTTCTTCTGCTACATGAACCTGTTCGTCGCATCCATGCTGACGCTCGTGCTCGCGGACAATCTGCTGCTGCTCTACCTCGGCTGGGAAGGCGTCGGCCTCTGCAGCTATCTGCTCATCGGGTTTTGGTACACCGAGCCGGCGAACGGCCGGGCCGCTCAAAAGGCGTTCATCGTCACCCGGCTCGGCGATACGGCCTTCGCGATCGGCCTCTTCCTGCTGTTTGCCCACTTCGGGACGCTCCACATTCAAGACCTCCTCGCCCGCGCACCTCGGGAGTGGGCCGTGGGCGCCCTTCCCGCCGTCGCCGCCACCGCACTCTTGCTCGGCGGCGCGGTCGGGAAATCCGCCCAGCTTCCGCTTCAGACCTGGCTCCCCGATGCGATGGCCGGTCCGACGCCCGTGAGCGCGCTCATCCACGCCGCCACGATGGTGACCGCCGGGGTCTACCTGATCGCCCGCCTGCACGCGCTCTATGCGCTCGCGCCCGCCGTGCAGCTCGCCGTCGGGGTCATCGGGGCCGCCACCCTGTTGCTCGCGGCCGCCAGCGCCCTCGTGCAACGGGACATCAAGCGCGTCCTCGCCTACTCGACGATGAGTCAGATCGGGTACATGTTTCTCGCCTTGGGCGTCGGCGCGTGGTCCGCGGCCCTGTTCCATTTCATGACGCATGCCTTCTTCAAGGCGCTGTTGTTCTTGGCCGCCGGCGCGGTGATCCTGAGCCTCCGCCACGAGCACGATATTTTCCGGATGGGCGGGTTGCGGCGAGCCTTGCCCTTGACGTTCTGGACCTTCCTCATCGGAGCCGCCTCGCTCGCCGGGCTGCCGCTCGTGACCGCCGGCTTCTACAGCAAGGACCTGATCCTCTGGGAAGCCTGGGCCTCGTCGGCCGGCAGCCGGTGGCTCTGGGCGGCCGGCCTGCTCGGCGCCTTCCTGACCGCGGTCTACAGCTTTCGGTTGGTCTTCTATGTCTTCTTCGGAGAGATGAAGACGACGCCGCACGGGCATCCGGGCTTTCCGATGCGCCTGCCGCTGCTCGTGCTCGCCGCGTTGGCGGTGACCGCCGGCTTCCTCGAGATGCCCGGCTGGCTCGGCCACGTGACCCTCTTCAGCGACTACATGCACACCGCGCTCCCGGCGCCGACGATGGCCGAGGGCGTCGACGCGACCGAATGGCTGGAACAAGCGGCGGTGATGCTCGTCGCCCTGGTCGGTCTCGGGGTCGCCGCGCTGCTCTTCCTCAAGCAGCCGAGGCTCGCGGCCCGGATCGCTCAGGCCCCCGGAGCGGCGGTCGTCTCGCGGCTGGGGTTCGAAGGCTGGGGCTTCGACCGTCTCTACGACCGACTGTTCGTCCGGCCGTTCCTGTGGCTCGCCGCCGTGAACCGCGACGACGTCGTGGATCGGCTGTCCTCCGCCGTCGGCGATGTCAGCCGCCTCGCCTCGCTCCGCCTCCGGCGGATCCAAACCGGCCGCGTGCGTTGGTATGCCGCGGTCATGGCCGGCGGCTCGGTCGCCATGATCGCGTTCGTCTTGTGGTGGTCCACGCCATGATCCTCGTCTGGCTCATCGTGATCCCCCTGCTGGCTGGGCCGGCCGCCTGGCTGAGCGAACGGCGCGGTCGAGCGTGGCCGCGGTGGATCGCCGGTGCCGCGCTCGGCCTCGACCTCCTGATCGCCGCCGTTGCGTGGGCGGGGACGCGCCACGACGCCGCCACACCGGCCGGACGGTGGCTCGCCGAATGGACGGCGGCGTGGATCCCACGTTGGGGCATCACCGTGCATCTGGCCATGGACGGCATCAGCGTGGTGCTGGTCGTCCTCACCGGGTTCTTGGGGCTCATGGCGCTCGTCGCGTCCTGGACGGAGATCCGTGAGCGCGTCGGGTTCTTCCATTTCAACCTGCTGTGGGTGATCGCCGGCACGGTCGGCGTGTTCCTCGCGGTGGATCTCTTCCTCTTCTTCGTCTTCTGGGAAGTCATGCTCATCCCCATGTACTTCCTCATCAACATCTGGGGCCACGAGCACAAGACCTATGCGGCCCTCAAGTTCTTTCTCTTCACGCAAGCCGGAAGCCTCTTGATGCTGATCGCCATCCTCGGGCTCGTCTTCGTGCACGCTCGGCAGACCGGCACGTTGACCTTCGATTATGCGGCCCTCCTCGGGACGCCGGTCTCGCCCGAGACGTCGAAGTGGCTGATGCTGGGATTTTTTGCGGCCTTTGCGGTCAAGTTGCCGGCGTTCCCCGTCCATTCCTGGCTCCCGGATGCGCATACGGAAGCACCAACGGGCGGGAGCGTCCTGCTGGCCGGATTGCTGCTCAAGACGGGCGCGTATGGCCTGCTCCGCTTTGCGATTCCCCTGTTTCCCGAGGCGTCCGACGCGTTCGCCCCCGTCGCCATCGCGCTCGCGGTGATCGGCATTCTCTATGGCGCCGTCCTCGCGTTCGCGCAGCACGATCTCAAACGGCTGGTCGCGTACAGCAGCATCAGTCATCTCGGGTTCGTCCTGCTGGGGCTCTACGCCTGGAACAGGTTGGCCCTGCAGGGCGCCGTCATGCAGATGGTGGCGCATGGAGTCAGCACGGGGGCGCTGTTCATGCTCGTCGGCGCCCTTCAGCAACGGCTCCACACGCGGGACATGAGGCGGATGGGAGGACTCTGGGCGGCCGTGCCGCGCTTGGCCGCCATCGCGCTGTTCTTCGCCATCGCGTCCTTGGGATTGCCGGGGCTCGCGAACTTCGTCGGGGAGTTTCTCGTCTTGATGGGATCGTATCAGGTCACGGTGCTCGGCACGGCGCTGGCGATGGTCGGTATCGTGGCTGCGACGATCTATGCCCTCGCGCTCGTCCAGCGCACGTTCCACGGTCCGATCAGGACGCCGGGCCCGATTCCGGACTTGCCGGCGCCGGCGACCGCCGCCTTCGCCGTGATGATCGCCGTCCAAGTCTGGCTCGGCGTCTATCCGCAGCCGGTCCTCTCCACCGTGGAGCCGGCGCTCGATCGACTCCAAGCCTCGACCGCCTCGGCAAGGATGGTCCAGCGGTAAGCCATGACGGCCGCCGATTTCATCGCCCTGCTCCCCATCGTGCTGCTCGCCGGCATGGCGGTGATCGCCATGGTCCTGATCGCGTTCGTGCGGCGCCACGCCCTTGCGGCCGCGCTGTCCGTCCTCGGGTGTGTCCTGGCCCTGCTCACCCTGCCCGTCGCCTCCACCGCCACACCCCGGCAGGTGACGCCGCTGCTGATGATCGACCGGTACGGGTTGTTGTTCATGGGCTTGATCCTCATCGGCACGGCGACGGTCACCGCCTTGGCCTACGGCTACCTCACCCGGCAGCCCGAGCCGCGGGAGCAGGTCGAAGAGTTCTACGTCTTGCTCCTCCTGGCCGGTCTCGGCGCGGTCGTGCTCGTGGCCGCGGCCCACTTCGTCACGCTCTTCCTCGGACTGGAGCTCATCGGCGTCTCGCTCTATTCGCTGATCGGCTATACCCGCACGTATCGACGGCCGATCGAAGCCGCGGTCAAGTACCTGATCCTGTCGGCGGCCTCGTCGGCGTTTCTGCTCTTCGGCATGGCCCTGCTCTATTTCGAGGCCGGAACGATGGAGTTCGCCGGCCTGGCCCAGGCGCTCGGCACGGGGCAGGTGCACTCCGCCGTCTTCTTCGTCGGGATGGCGATGATCTTCACGGCGCTGGGCTTCAAGCTCGCGGTCGTACCGTTCCATCTGTGGACCCCCGACGTGTACGAGGGGGCGCCGGCGCCGGTGACGGCGTTCGTCGCGACGGTGTCGAAAGGGGCGATTTTCGCCGTGCTGCTCCGGTACGTGATCCTGCTGGATGCGCTCCGCTATCGGCCGCTGTGGCTGCTCCTGAGTGCGATCGCCGTGCTCTCCATGTTCGCCGGCAACCTCCTGGCCCTGCTTCAGCCCAACGTCAAACGGCTGCTGGCCTATTCCTCGATCGCCCATCTCGGCTACCTGCTCGTAGCCCTCCTGGCCGCCGGACCGCTCGCGGTCGAAGCGGTCACGTTCTACCTCGTCGTCTACGTGATCATGTCACTCGGGGCCTTCGGGGTCGTGACGTTCCTCTCGATTCCCGGGGACGATGCGGACGCCCTCGACCGGTACACGGGGCTCTTCTGGCAGCGTCCTTGGCTCAGCGGGTGCTTGATGATCATGCTGCTCGCGCTCGCCGGAATGCCGCTCACCGGCGGCTTTCTGGCGAAATTCTATGTGATCGCGGCCGGCGCCGAGGCCGGCCTCTGGGCCTTGCTCGTCCTCCTCATCGTCAACAGCGTGATCGGGGTCTTCTATTACCTGCGGGTGATCGTCGCGATGGCGGCCGAACCGGCGCCCGGTCGGGTACAGGGAGCCATGGTCGGCCGTGGCGGGACCTGGGCGGGTGTGCTCTCACTCGCCGCGCTGACCATCCTTCTCGTCGCCATCGGCGTCTATCCGGACCCGACGATTCAACTCATCAGGGCCTGGGTGGGCGCGCTGGCCTGAGGCCGGCCGGCACGCAACAACCGCTCAGTGCGCGGTGTGCGGGATCGCTCGCTTTCAGCGTGCCGACCTGCCGAACTTCTTGTTTTTTCGTGGCCGGCGTTCGGTATCGGCCTTGCTCATGCCATCTGCCATGAAGCACTCGGCCGGATTCATCCTCGCCCTTTTTCTCTTCGCGCCCACCACTCATGCGATCGCCGCATCGGACGGCTCCGAGGATCCCCGGACGGCGATTCAGTTGGAACGGACGGCCGTCTTCTACTTCGAGTCCGGCAACGCCGTGCTGGCGCAGCCGCTCTTCGAACGAGCCTTGCGCATCCGGGAACAGACGTTGGGCCCCGAGGGCCTGGCGCTCGCGGGGACGCTCCTGCATCTCGGGGAGGTCTATCGAAGCCTGGGAAAGGACGACTTGGCTCGGGCGGCCTTCCAACGCGCGTGGGACATTCGAGCGAAGGTATGGGGAGCGGACCATCCGGCGGTCGTCGCGATTCAGCAGGAATTGGACGCGTTGGCTGAGGCCAAGACCTACGCAGACGCCGCGCCTTGACTCCGCAAAATCTTCGCGACGCGCTTCGCGCTATTCGATGGTGAAATTCATCGCCATGCCTTTCGCGGCATGGGACAGCGGGCTGCTGGGGTTCGGGAACAAGCAGATCATGCCATAGCGGCCGGGCGGCAAGGTCACGGTGAAGAGCGCTTCGGCCCCCGGCTCCAACCCGCTCACGCCTCCGACCAACCGACCCGGGAGCGCACGTCGTGCATCGGGCTGGAACGCGGCAATCACATCCGCGTTCGACGCGTCCCCATCAAAGCGAACGACGCTCACCGTGTGCGGCTGCTTCCCACGGTTGACGACATGGAAGGTATGAGTCCCGGCGACCATCTCTTCGAGGACGGTCAACTCGAAGTCCGTCAGCACCAAATGATAGTTCCCAGTCAGAGTCGGGGCCGGAGCGGCCCGGTCGACCACGTGTAACGGCTTCTGCATCCCGAGCGCGACGTGCGGCCGGCCCTGCCGGTCGGGAATCAGACACACCACGGCATAGGAGCCGGGCTCCAGATACACGGCGGCTTCCGCCTCCCCTCCGGCACTCACACCGTTCGGTCCTCCCATCTGCTTGGCCCACCCGGGAATCTGGACGAAGCTCAGGTGAAGCGCCGACAGCACATCGTCGGAACGCTTGCCGTTCGCCAGCTTCAGCAATTGCACCTGATGCGGCTCCTGCCCCTGGTTCTGAATCCGAATGACGGTGAGGCCGGCAGGAAGGACATCGGGGCCTTGGAACCCATAGTCCCTGGCATAGAAGGTAGCGACGGTAGGCGGCGCCAAGGTGGATCGGCTACCGTCTTCGACGTGGGCGCATCCGCCGACCGCCACGAAGAGCAACGCGATCAGCACGCGCGCGGACACTCGTTCGGCAACCATAGCGTCCTCCCATTCGGTGCCTCGCGGAATCCTTCGCCTCCTCAGCGGGGCTGCGACCGGATTGACACGCTCTTCTTATACGCCCTTTCAAAAACCGGAACAAGCCGTGACGATGACACAGGGAACGGGGACGGCCCGACCGGCTCAGCGCTAACCTCCACGGCCGTCAGCTCTTTCGGCTGGTCTTGGCCATCACGCTGCTGATCAACTGCTCCATGCGGTGACTATGGCACGAGGGGCAGCTCACGACGCCCTTCTCATGGTCCCTCAGCGTCAAGCTCACCTCTGATTCCTTGCCGCAGTCCAGGCATTTGTACTCATACGTCGGCATGGCGGCACCTCCTCACTCCGAAGAGGGATTGGAGACTACCGAGAAGAGTAGTGCCGCCGCCCGGGCGTCGGCAAGACCGAAGGATGTATTAGGTACTCCGCCCGCCGGCCTCCGGCAGGTGGCTTCGTGACTGCAGGCCGAGACCCCGCGCTCCTCTCCCCCTTCCCGCCACGGAGGATGGTAGAGTACACGGAGCACGGGTAGTCTCTGGAACCGGAGGAGAGCCATGGCGATAGCGGGCAAGCCACGCACCCTGGACACGCGACGAATCGGATCCCTCGACGTCTCCATCGTCGGCCTGGGCTGTAACAATTTCGGCAGGAAGCTCGACGAGCAGGCGACGACGGCGGTAGTGCACGCCGCACTCGACGCCGGCATCACGTTCTTCGATACGGCGGATATCTACGGTGAGACCAAGAGCGAAGTGTTCCTCGGCCGGGCGCTCGGCAAGCGCCGTGACGACGTCGTCATCGCCACGAAGTTCGGCATGGCGATCGACGATCGGCGCCGAGGGGCGCGGCCCGAGTACGTTCGGCAGGCCGCGGAGGACAGCCTCCGCCGCCTGAGCACGGACCGGATCGATCTCTATCAGCTCCACCAGCCCGATCCCGCAGTCCCGATCGCCGAGACGCTCGGCGCCTTGGACGACCTCGTCCGTGCCGGGAAGGTGCGCGAGATCGGGTGCTCCAATTTTTCGGCCGATCAGATCCGCGAGGCGGAGGCGGCGGTTCGCCCGGGCGCCGCCCGATTCGTCAGCGTGCAGAACGAGTACAGTCTGTTACACCGAGACCCGGAGCGGGACGTGCTGCCGGAGTGCGAGCGCCTGGGATTGGCCTTCCTCCCCTACTTCCCCTTGGCGAGCGGCCTGCTCACCGGGAAGTATCGGCGTGGGCGGCCGGCACCCGCTGGGAGCCGACTGGCCCCCGGCGGCCGCTATGCGGACAGCCTCAACGACCGCAATCTCGAGCTGGTCGAGTCGCTCCTTGAGTGTGCGGCGACTCGTGGCCACAGCCTGGTCGATCTCGCCGTCTCCTGGCTGCTCGTGCGCCCGAGCGTCGCCTCGGTGATCGCCGGAGCCACCTCGCCTGAGCAAGTGAGGATCAACGCGGCTGCCGCGAGCTGGCAACTCTCACCCGCCGAGCTGGCCGAGATCGATGCGCTCCTGAAAGACGCGGTTTGAGCCTTCCGTGTCCTTGCGCTGATCGTCCCTGCCCGACTGATCGCTTGCCGGCCCTCACTCGATCCACCCGCTTGCAGTGAGCTGCGCACGCCGAGATTTCGGCATGTGACGAGCCGTCGCCTGCCGGGCTCGTCACTCCCCGCCTCTGCTCTCGCTCGTGCACCCGCGGGCCGTCAAAATCCAACGCCCTTGCCATGAGTTCGAACGACCGCTGCTTCCCGGCGTTCCTGGAACGATCTATGCCATGGAGATGGCCACGATCGGACCGTACGGAGACAGGGTCCTCTCAAGGCCGACGGGAACGCCATGAACGACGCACTTCTTTTCTTGACGCAGTATGGGACCGTGGTCCTCTTTGCCGTCGTATTCGTCGAGCAGATCGGGCTGCCGCTCCCGGCCATCCCCGTACTGATCGCCGCCGGCGCCCTGGCGGGGACCGGGCATATGAGCCTCTGGACGGCGATCGGGGTCACCGTCGGGGCGGCGCTGGCGGCGGACTGGATCTGGTTCGAGCTGGGGCGACGGCGCGGTCGCCGGGTTCTCGGGTGGCTCTGCCGCATTGCGCTCGAGCCGGATTCCTGCGTGCGGAAGACCGAGCAGTTCTTCGTCAAGCATGGCCCGCACTCGCTGGTCCTGGCGAAGTTCGTTCCGGGCCTGAGCACGATCGCCCCGCCCCTTGCCGGCATCGTGGGGTTGGGGATTCCTCTTTTCCTGCTCTATGACACGCTTGGGGCGGTAGTCTGGGCCGGCTCGAGCATCGGCCTCGGCTATGTCTTCAGTGATCAGATCGAGCAGGCGGTGGTCTATGCGGACCAGGTGACGCCGGTGGTGATGGCGGCCGGCATCATTGCGCTGGGCGGCTATGTCTCCTTCAAAGCCATCCACCGCCGGCGCCAGCTTCGTCGCGTCCCTCGGATCACCGCCGGAGAACTGGTACAGATGCTCCGGACGGTGGACCCTCCGCTCCTCATCGACGTGCGGCCGCACGCCGCCGTCGCTGCGGCGCCAGGCATCCCCGGCGCGCTCCACCTGCCCCTGGAGGAGCTGGCGGCTCGCCATCGTGAGCTCCCACGACACCGTGAGCTCATCCTCTATTGTGGCTGCCCGGAAGATGCGGCGAGCGCGGACGGCACCCTGCGCCTCCACAAGCTGGGATTCACGCGAGTCCGGCCCCTGGCCGGTGGACTCGATGCGTGGCAGGCACAACAGGCGGCGCCGCTCCGGACCGCGCATGGGGTTGTGGAGAACGACGGGCCCATTCCGCGGCGCATCCGACTCGTGTGGTGATTGAGCCCGGTTTTGATCGTCCGGTGTGGCTTGACGTGCAGTGGGCGAGGTCTTCGATCCAGTCATCCTGAGAATTCGCGGAGAGAAGTCAAGTTTGAGATACGTGACCGTATGCTCGCGATTCCATACCCATGGAGGCCGACAATGCTTTCATCGAAACCCACTCAAAACAGGTCGCAGGTCACGGCGCTCGTCTTCGTTGCACTGATGCTGTGGCTCGCGCTTGTCTTGTTCCTCGGTGCACGCGGGAGTTTTGCCGGAGCACCGGGAGCTTGGCCGCTTCCGATCCTCGTCAGCGTCACCACGCCGCTTCTGGTCTTCCTTGCCGCATTCCGGGTGTTCCATACCTTCCGAGAGTACGTTTTGAGCCTGGACCTTCGGCTTCTGACCGGAATCCAGGCGTGGAGATTCGCCGGGCTGGGGTTTCTCGCCCTCTCCACGCACGCGGTGCTGCCCGGTGTCTTCGCGTGGCCCGCAGGCCTTGGCGATATCGCCATCGGACTCACTGCGCCATGGATCATGCTGACCCTCATCCGTGTGCCCGGCTTTGCAGCCACGCGACTCTTTGTCATCTGGAACCTCCTTGGGATCTTGGACCTTGTTGTGGCGGTGAGCACAGGTGCAATCGCGTCGACCATGGCGACCGGTGACATCACGACTGCTCCGATGGCTCAATTGCCGCTCGTGCTGGTCCCCGCGTTTTTCGTCCCATTGTTTATCATGCTGCATCTGACCGCGCTTGTTCAGGCACGACGCCTGATGATGCCGAGGCACGCAAGCCAACAGTCTGCATCCCTCGCCGGCCGGCCATGCGCACGCGCAACCGCGTAGCCGGTATTCATCCGCACGATGTCGCTTGCTTGTGGACGGATCACGAACTGTGACAGACGGGCGATCGGCGCCCGAGTAGGACGACCGCCTACATCACGCGGGATGCAAGCTGGTTAAGATAGCGCTGCTCCTGAACTGTTCACCCTGCTCCCGCAAATGGTGTTTCTTCTCGGCGCTCCAAGACTTTCTTTGGCGACGTTGAGTCGTCTAAGGAGGCGAACATGGAACATCTGACGAAAGACCGCCGGCAGCAAGACGGCCGTCGCCTCGGGCTTATCGGAACACCCTTAGTCGTCTGGCTCCTCGCAGCCTCCATGCTGCCGGCGCCGTATGCACACGCGAGTCATGGGGGTCATGGCAGTGTCGCGAGTGAGGACAGCCATCGTGCGCCGATGGGCTCCGGGTACCCGATCCCGGGGGCCTCCTTTCGTGTCTTCCTCGATCGCGGGCCGCACGCGGAGGGCGCGAACCTGGATGCGGGGCAGGCCGAAGCGGCGGCTCAAACCGTCGTCGATGCCTTGACGCTCATGATGCAACGGCGGAGCGACTTTCCGCGCTTCGATGAAGCGGTGAAGAAAGAGCTCGTCGAAAGCGTCGTCATCGAACCGACGGTCGTGAATCGAGAGGGGAAGGAGTTTCCGTTTTTGGTGGCGCGAACGAAAGACGCGGGCCGGGTCAAGCTGCTGATCAGCGCTTCGTCGCTGGAGGAGAAAGGATACTTGCGCCATCCCGATCGGCTGGCGCCGATCTTGGCCAGAGAGTTTCAATGGGTCGTGAGTAAAGCCGATACCTCACCGAAACCCACAACGGTCTCCGCCGCACGAGACGTCGCGCATGCGCCGATCCGGACCGACAAAGAAATCCGCGAGATGTCGGGAGAGGAGCGCAGCCAGGTCCTTCAACAACTGTTCGACACCTATCTCACCACAGTCGACGACTACAAGAGCCTGGACGGCCGACCGTTCTATGAAGTCGGAACCACCACCCTGCTTCCGCCGGCTCAACCCGACTCGACGACGAAACACTACGACATTCGCGTCCGGGAAGCGCTCCAGAAGATCGTGCGGGAGCCGTCTTTCATGGACCAGACCCCGCGGGCGGTCAGAAGCCTGTTGAACGGAAAAATTTGGAACGTGGCGTTTGTGAACATCGAGCAACGGGACTGGGCGACGCGCACGCGCGTGCTTCCGCAAGACAAAGCGGTGTCGGTGGGAGCGCGCGAGCACAAGATCCAACCGGCCAGTATTTTGGTGAATGTCTATCGGACGGCGGCGCCGGATGACCCTTTTTATCGAGAGACCCAGGGGCTCCCGATGGGCGCGCTCTCGGCCGATCAACTCGCCCGCGTCATCGCATTGGAAATTGAACACAACATCACCGAGAAATCCATGACGGGCCACGTGGCGCAAGATGCCGCCACCGCGCCCAAATGAATCATCACCATCGTCGGATTCGTCACGTCTCCGGCACACCCGTCTGGCACAGAAACGCTCATCACGGGGCCGCTTGAGCTCGATCACAGATCGTCCCCGCGCATGAGAAGTGGCATCGAGGAGTTCACGACGGATCATGAGTCGGTGTCCAGCACACTCCACGGCGGTATCCCTGTTGATTGAGGTCGGGTCATAGGCAGGCTGCGGGCACCGGCATCGAGGAGCTGGAGGCATATATGAGACCAGACGTACAAATAGGGGCTCCCTTTCCAGATTATGAGCTTCCGGATCACACAGGACGTCGACGGAAGCTCTCCGATCTTCAAGGCATCGACCCCATGATTCTCGTCCTCTCCCGCGGTCATTACTGTCCGAAAGACCGCCGTCAAATCCGTCCGGATTGGGATATCACCACACCCGAGCTTCGTGACGCGTGGGCACGGGACAGCAGGCGGACGGAATTGTTTTATCCCTATGGCAAGACAATGGCGGAGGTCTTCAAGTCATCGGGATAGATTCCCCTCCAGTGATTCATCGGTCCTAACGTTGAGACGATAAGGCTTCCCATGGCGATTGAGCTCAATCACACGATCGTGCCGGCGCGTGACAAAGTGGCGTCGGCGCAGTTCTTCGCGAGGATCTTTGGCCTGCCGTTCGACAAACAGGATGTCGGCTATTTCGCGCCGGTCCGGGTGAACGACAGGCTCACGCTCGATTTCGACGACGACGTGGATCGTATCGATACCCATCACTATGCGTTCAAGGTGAGCGACGCGGAATTCGACGCGATCTTCGGCCGAATTCAGGCGGAAGGTATTCCATACGGGAGCGAGCCGCATGATCGGACCAACATGACCATCAACCATCGCGGTGGCGGACGCGGCGTCTACTTTTGCGACCCCAACGGGCATATCCTCGAGCTGCTGACGGTGGGGTAAGGTCGCTGAAGTTGCCGACCGAGCAAGGAGGGATTGGCCATGGCCGTCAAACCCATCCCCGAATGGCCTCTCACACCGTCACGCCGGTGCTGACAGACCGGGCAAGGTCCGCACGAAGCCGACACTCTGTCCTCGATCATCAACTCTTCCGCCTCTTGCCTCTGGCTTCTGGCTTTCGGGGCTTCCCTCAACGTCATGAGGACTGGGTTGGGTGCTTTACTTTTCAGTGCTAAGGTAAAGCCTCCAAAAGGAGGGTGTGATGTCTGTTCAGCGGCTCAGCAGTAAAAACCAGATTGTCATTCCAAAAGAAGCTCGGCAAGCGATGGGCGTAAAAGGCGGCGATGAGTTGCTCATTGTCGTCAAGGATGAAATCACGCTGGTGATGCCCAAGCCCAAGCGGTATGCTCGGACGCTCCGCGGACTTGCCAAGGGCACGTATCCGTCGGGCTACCTGAAGCGAGAGCGCCGCTCGTGGTAGAGGCCTCCACGCCAGGTCTTCCTGCCAAAGGCGAACGCATCGGCCTTGACACCAACCTCTTCATCTATTTTCTCGCAGACCATCCCCGATACGGATTATGGTGCGCGTCCTTGTTCGACCTGATCGACGAGGTCATAATCCCGCGGTGACATCGACCGTCACGCTTCTGGAATTGCTGGTCCAGCCCTATCGGGAACAGAAGGAGGATCTCGCACAGAGAATCTTTGCGCTCACCAGTACCTACCCTCGAATTGAGGGGTTCCCGTCACAATGAATGTGGCAGATGGAGCAGCCGAACTTCGTGCACGCTATCGCCTCAGCACTCCGGATGCGATTCAACTGGCCACGGCCATCAACCGCAAGGCCACACGCTTTTATGGGAATGATCGAGGTCTGCGCCGGGTGAAAGAGATTGAATGCCTCATTGTGGATGAAATGACGTAATCTAAATCTGCGAGGCGCGTTGAGCTCTTTAATCCGAAGCATGCGGTCATCCGCGGCGGCCCCTCTCCTCAGTACAGCGCAACTCCAGAACAAATCGGCTGTTCGGTGCTGAAACCGGCAGTCAGTAGGCTCGGTACTCAGAGAAGCTGATCGCTGTACCGATGCCGGGAGGCTGGGTGTTCGTAGCCCATCCTGCGCAGCGACGAAGAATTGGTGCCGGTATGATCGCCTGCGAGTTCATGGGCCTTTCCCCGGTCATCTCGGCGCTTGACGGCATCCGGCATCGTATGGTGTCCTCCCTCATGAATAGGTCCAGATGTCATCAAGGAGCTCACCGATGAAACGAGTGTTGTTGGCGGTCCTGATGATCGGTGTCATGTGGCGCAGCGCGGCGGCGCAGTCGCCCGACATGGAGTTTACGCCGGGCCCACGGATGATCCGGGCCATCGAGCGGATCGCAGGATCCTATGCCCACATAGGCCGCACGCTGGGGCTGACGGCGGAGCAGAAGGAGGCCATGGCCCGTCTCGTGCAGAGGATGAAGACCGACATGTGGATGAAGGAGGCGGTGCTGGTCGGGATGTTCCAGGAGCTGGAGGAGAAGCGCCGGCACGGCCTGTTGCAGGACAACGAGTACCGCATCGCCAATACGCTGACCGGAGGGATAGAGACCGACGAGCTCAACCTCTTCATCGACACGCTGATCAGTCTCCGCGGGCTCCTCACCGCGGATCAGCAAGCCAAGCTTCATGAGGCCCCGCGTCCGACCATAGCGTTTCGGCTCTCGCAAGGATTCAACACGAGAATCGGCTTGATGTCCCTGGAGGGCATCGGACGGGTCTACAACGGCTACCGCGACGACCTGCGTTTGAGCGAGGCCCAGGCGCGAGCCATCCAGTCGTTGCTGGAAGGCGCGCGACGCGAGGTGCTACGGCTGGGCACGGAGATCGACCTCAGCCGCGTCGAGGCCGACGAGTTGGTGATGCGGCTGGACGCGGACCCCGAGGTCATCCGCGCCAAGATGCAGAAGACCGGTGAGACGGAAGGGGTGCTCTTCAATACACTGTTTACGGTCGCCGACCAGATCGATGCGCAGTTGACGGCGGAGCAGCGAACGAAACTGGCCGAGCTGAAACAGAGCCGTCAACGCCATGCGGCGAACAGGGAGCAGAACCGCCATGCACCCGCTGCACATGGAGAGTCTCGGGGCCCCGCAGCCGCCCCGGCCTTCGATTATTTCTTGGACCAAACCGATCGGCTCGGGCTCATGCCGGAGCAGGTCGCGGCCTTGGTGGCCGCGAAGAACGAGACGAGAAAAGCGGTATTGATCGAGCAGGCGAAGCTGAAGGCGGCGGAGCTCGAGCTTCTGGGGCTCCTTCGCAACGGCGAGACGCCGGTATCCGAGGACAAGATCGCCACGGCGGTTCGAGGCCTTGAACAGATTCGGAGCCGAATCACTCAGGTGAAGGCCCTCGGGTATCTGAAAGCGCGGGAGATACTCACCCCAGAGCAGCAACAGCGCGTACATCCTCCGCAGACGTTCGAGGACGACCGATAGTCGCGATCCTCCGCAACCCGAACGCCCCTGCCCGCCCGCCATGATTTGCCTATCGGCACACGGTCAAATCCGTCATGCGCTACCGGCTTCGCGCTGGGTCGTTTGATACGCGTGGCTGCACGATAGTGATGCTCCTTGCGGGCCCGGCCACCGCGCCTCAATCCTCCTGATGCGATCCGACAATGGGTTTGGTTTCTTGATGGTGATCCCCTTTTCGCTGGCTTGAGCCTCTTCCTCTTCCGAGGTGATGTCAAGCCGCTTGTGTAAATTCCTGAAGGGTGTGCTGACGCCACTGCAAATTAAACCGGTTGAAGATCGAGTAAATAATCCGCTCCACACTCTGGACATTGACAAAGCAGACCATCGGGCGCGTCCGCCGACGCACTTCCACGAAGCAGCGTTCGATGGCATTGGTGGTGCGCAGCTTGCGCCGCAGTCGCGGAGGACAACTGAAGAACGCCAACAACTCGGGCAGATCCGCCAGCACCCGCGCGACCACGGTCGGATACGCGGCCTGCCAGTGCCGAGCGAACGTGCGGGCGGCGGCCTCCGCCTCCCGCCGATTGGGGGCCTGATAGATCGCCTGCACGGCGGCCTTGACGGCCGCATGATCCCGGCGCCGGACACGCCCGAGTACGTTGCGCAGCTTATGCACCCAACACCGCTGATGCGGGACCCTGGGGTAGACGGTCTGCACGGCGGCCGCTAACCCCGGACAGCCATCCGTCACGACGAGTTGCAGGTGCCGGCCCTCCAGGCCGCGCCGGTAGAGATCCTGCAATAAGCCCTCCCACGCTGCTTGGCTCTCGCCCCGGCTCCGGGTAAACGCCAGCAACTGCCGGGTCCCATCGGCCCGGATGCCGTAGGCGACTAACAGCTGGACGCGCTTGCGGCCGCTGGGGCGTCGGACGCGCAGGCTCACCCCGTCCAGAAACAGATAGCGCCAGTCGTCGGTCAGGGGCGCCTGATGAAACTGGGCCACGGCGTGGTCCAACGCCCGACTGAGGCGCGAGACCGTTTGGGCACTGACCGGCTCCTCCGTGAGCAACGCGATGAGGCGCCCCGCGGGCCGCGTGCTGATCCCGCGTAAGAACGCTTCGCGGATGAGCAGGGTCACCTCCGGCGCACGCCGCTGCAGGCGCTGGAGCCCCCGCGGCAGGAACGCCTGTCGCCGCGTCCGGGCCACGCGGACGCGGAGCGTCCCGAACACCGTCACGACCTCTCGTTCATAGAAGCCGTTGCGATAATCCGGCCGGCTCGCGTCCCGCTCATACTCCCGCACCCCCAGATACCGATCCCGCGCCTCGACCGAGAGTCGCTCCAGGCTGCGTTGCCACACCTCCCGGGTGTGGCGATGCAGATCGCCCCAGAACTGCTCGCGGACGTCGCTCATGAAATGTTGAAACTGCTCGGTCCACGGTGCTAGCGTGCTCATGGGTGTAAGCCCTCCGTTGTTGGAGAATGGGTTTGCCTGGACAGCGACCCAGCTTACACCCTTCTTCTTTTACACACACAACGTTACATCACCCTCTTCCGAGCCGGCGTTGAAATGGGCGGCGTCTTGGTCCATACTGGGTTCTCCTTTCTTGCCGCTTGCCTCGCCCCCACCCCAAAGAGAGGCGCATATGCCCGCTGGAGCGCTGATCGACAGGATCCTGGGCCGGATGCCGCAGTCCCTCCCGCTCCAGTACGGGGCGGCAGCCTTGGCCGTCATCGGAGCAACGGGGCTTCGACTCCTGTTCAATCCCTTGTTAGGCGACACCGTGCCTTTCATCACGTACTTTTTCGCGATCACGGTGGCGGGATGGGCCGGAGGTGCAGGCCCCGCGGTGTTCGCCGTAATCGGGAGTGCCATCGCCGCCATCTATTTTTTTTACTTGCCGCCGGTCCATACACTGGATCCCCATGCACTGACCGCCCTGGCCATCTTTATGGCGATGGGGGGCTTGATTGCCGTCACCTGTGAAGCCATGAAGCAGGCGCAGCGGCGCGCCGAGCAGCAGGCTCGACTGTTGACGGAACATGGGCGGTCACTCGAGCGACACATGGCCGAGCTGACCCAGCACAAACAGTCGTTGGACAAGAGTGAGCGGCGGCTCGCCCATGCCCTCGATGCGACGGTCGAGGGATTGTGGGACTGGAACATCCGGACCGGCGAGGTCTTCTTCAGCCGCCGCTGGATCGAATCCTTGGGGTATTCCGCCGACGACGTGCCGCCGCATATCAGCTTCTGGGAAGACATCGTTCACCCCGACGACATGCTTAGGCTGCGGGCAGCGCTGCAGGCTCACTGGGAGGGCCACACGCCCATGTATCAGTGCGAGAACCGGCTTCGGATGAAAACCGGCGAGTATCGATGGAATCTTGATCGAGGGAAGGTCGTGGAGCGGGATGCGGAGGGCAAGCCGCTTCGGATGGTCGGAACCGACACGGATATCACCGAGCGCAAGCAGGTGGAGATCATGTTACGCGAAAGCGAACAACGCCTCCGGGCCATGTTCGATCAAGCTGCCGTCGGGATCGCTCTCGTCGACGCCAAGGGCCGGTTTCTCGAGACCAACGACAAGTTGTGTGATCTGCTCGGCTATGGTCCGAACGAACTGCATGAGCTGACGTGCGCGGATCTGACGCACCCCGACGACCGGCCGAAACACTGTGCGCTCATGAAGGGGCTCGTGGGTGGGGACAACCGCGACTATGTGGCCGAAACCCGGTATATCCGCAGGGACGGTTCGGAGACCTGGGTCAACGTGGCGATGGCTGCGCTTCTCCGGCGCGATGCCCCACCGGAGAAGCTCGTGGCGATCATTCAGGATATCGACGCCCGCAAACGAGCCGAACAGTTGTTGCACGATGGTGAGACCGCACTGCGCAAGACCGTGGCGGACCTCGAAGCCTCGCGCTCCACTCTCCAGGACAAGGTCCACGAGTTGGAAATGTTCCATGACCTGGTCGTGGGCCGGGAGCTCAAGTTGATTCAAATGGAGAAGGAAGTACAGAAATTGCGCGCGGAGAGGACCCGTTCTCAGCAACGAGAGCGCTCGTGAGCAGATTCAGGGTCAGGTCATGCATCACGACATCAGTACTGAATGCGACTGGGTTCTGGCCTCGCCGCTGGCACGCTCGGAGCTGCACGTTGGATTATGACAGAAGGAAAAGACAGGCCCGGGTCTCGCAACTAGCAAATTGGCATCGCGGACGTCACCCGCATGCTGCCCGGTCACTCCCCTCACTCAGTGATGAGATCCCCCGCCGCCATGGCTTCTTCTCTCGCTGGCTTCCAGCCCGATCCCGTTCATCGCTCGAAAGAATGCGCGGGCAACGGAGCCGCTTTGGCCATGAACACGCTCCGCTCCTAGCGGAACGTGCACGTGGCACGCGTGAGTTGCCCGAATTGCCGACCCTGCCGCCCGCGACAACTCCATTCACACAGCGGTGGTTCACCGACGAGCGGTGAGATCAGCGACGTCGGTGAGTTCGAGCCGCTCGCCCGATGCGCCGGCTTCTTCAGGCGCACTCTCGATCCCGAACGGTTCCCGGCGAATCTCGTTGCCGGTTCTGCTTCGATAGACCAGCTCGTCGGTCTCGAGATCATATTCGGGAATCTCGGCACTCTGCCATCGCTGTACGAAGTAGTGGGAATAAAGCGTATAGAGACCGTGGAGCTTGCGGTTGTGCCGAAACACGTACTCCGGCATGGTCTGCACGTCGAGGTCGGCATGGTAATGCTGCAGCCAGAGGTAATCGCCGAGGATCACCATCTTGATCAGCGGCGGGTCGGAGTACAGCTTGAGTTGGACGGCCTTCCCCATGGCCTTCAACCGCTTGAGCAGCCCGATGCTTTGCCGGACTTCATCCCGGAAGGCGGCCAGTGTGTATTCGGGGTGGCCGATGGCCAGGATGCGCGCACTCGCCTCTTGGCCGTAGGGGTTCACGAGGAGAATCTTCGCACCGACGCATTTGTCGAGGACCGAGGAGAGGCTCCCCACTTGATCGACAAAGGTGCTGGAGCCGCTCGACCCTATGACCATGATGGTGCGTCCAGTACCGTGTTCCTCCTTCAGTTGTTTGATGTGCCGCTGAGCTTCACGCGCGCGACGAGGGAAAAAAGAGACCAGCCCGGCTCCGATCGCCACTCGGGACAGGCGACGGTCCCGGATGCCGCGGTGGATGTAGTTCAGGCTGACGATCAGCAGAATGGCGACGGTCAGCTCCACGGCGATGAGTGAGAACTTATCATGCTCGACTCGTGACCACACCGATAAGAACTGCCTCGCGCCGGCCGGCAGTAACAGTGCAATGCCTGCGCTGAGCGCGACGACGAGAATGTGATAGAAAGTTCCTGCCGAGTCACGAAAGAATCCTCGAACTTTGGACCACGATTCTTGAATCAACGATTCACCTCTTTATGTTGAACGGGACGATCCACAACCGTGCGGGGCTGATGCCAAGAAAGAGATCTTCTCGATCGGCTCAGTGGGCACGCGATGGGGTGGGAATAAAAAAATCGCGTAAGAGTCCATGATGTCCAAGGGACGGCTGCCCCGAGCTCAGGAGGTCTTACGCGATGGAGAGTCGACCCTAGCAGAAATGCCCGGGTGAAGCAACAAGAACAACAGCGAGATGAGACCGGGCCGGCGGGGCGCCACATGGTTGGAGCCCCGCGAACCCGTTATCGCGATCCCTGGGACCGGGGAGACCGTGACGGAGCGGTCGCTCCTCTACTGCGAGGGGTTCTCGCTGCCGACTTTTTTTGCTGAGGGGCTCGCTCTCCGGGCACCTCGCCACCGCCTGGTCGCCTTGCCTTGACCTTCTTGCCTTGTCCCTTCTTGCCTGGCTGCGCCATCGTTCACTCCTTCAGGCCTGTCTCGCCCGTTTGATCCTCGTGTTGATCCGCCGATGTACCGGCCTCGCCCTGCCGCCATTCCGGAGGTGTGTGCTGAGCCATTCGTGCACCAGCCGCTCGATGTCTTCGGCCGCCTCATCGAGCCCGTGGCTTGCTGCGCCATAGATCTGGAGACGCTTCGGTTCATGGGCCAACTGATGGACGTACTGAGAGCTGGCTGAAGCAAGGACGCTGTCCCGCATCCCATGGATCAGAAGGAGCGCACAGTGCCGATTGAGCTCGTTCACGCGATCGGCTCCATAGCTCTGTGTCGCCAGCGTGACCACTGCGCGGGCAAGAGGCGTGGTCGTCGCCGCTTCGATCACGACCGCTCCCCCGAAGGAATGGCCGACGAAGCCGAGCCGCTCGGCTCCGTCTTTTTCCAGAAAGGTCAGGCCTGTCGAGACGTCATGAACGGCCTCTTCCAAGTCGGTGGGGTTTCGAAATCGAATCCGGAGTGATGCGATCCCGTCGGCTTGCAGCCTCTCGGCGAGCCGAGGGTACAGTTGCTTGGCCGGTGTATCCCACCCTCCTCCGACACCACCCACCCAAATGACGGCCGCACGGCTGCCCGGCGCCGCGTACCACCGGCACGCGACCGGCCCGCGCGCACTCGGCAAGGTGATTTCCCGATGTCCCATCCACGCAATTGTAAGCAGACAGCGCACAGCCGCGGCATCGGCCGGCCGGCCGTTGGCATATCCTCGGCGGCTCGCTCGCGATGTCCTGGCATCATGAACTTCGCCCCCGACCGGCTCATTCTCCCTACCATCCCGAGAGGCTCCCGATCACCGCATCTCGCCAAAGGTGCTCGCTTGCCGATCCTCGGACCGCCGAGTCGCGTGCGCTGGTACGGGTAGGCGGCGCTGCGACCAAGGCCACCCAAGAGCCGAGCGCCGTGTGGCTCGATGATGTCCGCTTACATCTGGTGATCCATCCCGCTCGCTGAGCGAGACGATTCGTAGGATGATTTCGTCACTGATGCTGCTCTTACTCCGACTCACAAGGGAAGCCATTGTTTTGTATCATGTGACCGTGAGGTCGAGCGAATGAGCGACGTCCATCGGCGAACGTGCTTCACCATTGACGCGTTGGCGGCCTTCGTGGATCAGCTGACGGCGACCATTGCCGAGCAGCGCTCACCGGAAGTGCTCATCGAGCTCCAGAACGCACTCGAAGAGCTCAAGATCGCAGAAGAGACGCTGCAGGAACAGAATGCCGCATTGGGCGAGGCCCTCGAACGCGCGGAAGCCGAGAAACGCCGTTATCTGGAACTGTTCGAGTTCGCCCCGGACGCGTATTGCGTCACCGACGCGTTCGGCGTCGTCACCGAAGCCAACCGTCCCTTCTGCGAGCTCCTGCAGTGTGATCCCGCACGGGTGATCGGGAAGCCGCTCGCGGTGTTCGCCCCACGAGAAGCCCGCCAGGGCCTCCGCTCCTTCATCTCCAAGATCACACAACAGCCACCAGAAACCTCCACATCGGGCTACCCGCTCGTCTGGCATACGGAATTTACCGTGAGGCAGGACCAGCAAATCCCGGTTTCCGCCCGCTGCAGCGTCAGCAGGGGCAAAGACGATAAGGTCGTGGCGATCCGCTGGCTGCTCCAGGACATCAGCGACCGCAAGCAGGCCGAGCAGGCGGCCAGGCAACTCCAGCGGACGCTGGAAAAGATGGTGGACGAGAGAACGAGGGCGCTACAAGAAAAGGTCGAAGAGCTCGAGACCTTCCATGACGTCGCCGTCGGGCGCGAGCTCCGTTTGATAGAGCTCGAGAAGGAGGTCCAGCGCCGGGCAGCGAACGAATTAAACGGAGGGAAGGCAGGCTAGGACGGTGCGACGTCACCCTGGGTCCGCTCAGCCGTGCCGAGAAGCGAAGCCGAGCCTGATCACCAAGACCCTGCGGCTCACCACCTCCCCTCTCTCATGTAAGGGGACCACCTACGCCAGAGAGAGAGTGATGCCGACTCCTGCGATCCACAGCATGTGGCAGAATAAAGCCGGTACCTTCTCTTGAATAAAGCCGGTACCTTCTCTTAGTGTGGCTCACGGGGCGAAGCTCTACCTGCTCCACCCCCACCGCTCTTCAGATCTCTGATCTCTGCACAACGTTCCCTCACAGCGTAACGGCTAAGAAGCAACACCTCTCCACGCCTGAGAGGTAAACCGGTCTCAGCTCGAGGCTGGCTTCTCTTTTGGCATTCACCGTCAACGCCCTCAGAAAGGATGGTGTCCTATGCGACAGCGGATAATCAGGTCACTCGTTTTCAGCGTCATCGTGATGGCCACTCTGTTCCTTGGCTCTGCGAAGACCGCATTCGCAGTGTCCTTTGGTCCCGATTGTGGTAGTGGCAACTGTTTTGGATCGGTCTATACGTTAGTCAGCCAACTCGTCGGTTCAACCACCACCACGCACACTTATGACTTTCTCCTCTCGGTGAATACGGCCGGTTACAATGGACCAGGGTCCGGGCTCGATGCGGTCGCAATCAAGACGGTCGCGCAAGACAATCACATCGTCGGCACACCATTGCTTCAGTCGGCGCCTTCCTCATTTCCCAGCGCTGGGATCAGTGGATTGAACGCCAATGGCTGCGGAACGGGTGGCAACAGCGGCTTCATCTGCGCTCAATCGACGAACCTCGGCGGCGTTCCTGTTCCCAACGCCGCCGACTACTCGTTCAAATTCCGCACCACCATTGTGAGCGGTGCCCTACTCCCGCAGAACGAGTGGAGCATCAAGGCGCTCTACGTCGATTCGAGCGGCAAGCAGGCCGGCCTGACCTCTGTCACAGGAGCCGTTCCTATTCCCGGAACTCTCCTCTTGTTCGTTGTCCCAATGATCGCTTTGGTGCTCTGGCACTCATACCATCGAGCCAATGCCGTGTGAGTGATCTGTTTCAAGAAGCGTGACGTCGGGATGAAAGGGGACTGCCAACGGCAGTCCCCTTTCTGTTATTCGAGGTCTTTCTTTGGTAACAGTTAGAGTTGCTGAAGAACCGTCTCCGGGCATCCGGCTACCGCCTGTTCGTCTTGCCTCGACCGTGTCTCACTCAACGATCGTGGGACTTGAGTCGTGCCGAGAAGCGAAGCCGAACATAATCGATGGTCCAGCGTCCCTGACTGTCACAGAGAGCCGGCTTGAGAAGATCGACGACTTCTTCACGCGCCGCAAGCTGGTCATGGGGCACTAGCTGCCCCAACACGCTCGGGGCAAAGACTTCGAGCCAGCCATGAAGGTCTGTTGGCAGTGGCGTCGGCCGCGGGAACAGCTCCAGGTGCTCCACCGAGAACCCCGCGGCCTCCAGCTTCTGGAAGTATTCGTCACGGGTAGGGAAATACCACGGTTTGGCTCGCGCCGGGTCAAGGCCCCGGCGGGAGAGCACCGCCCTCAAGGCGACGACAACCGAGGCGACGTTACCATGGCCCCCGAATTCACCTACAAAGCGACCGCCCGACTTGAGCGCGCGCCGGACGCCGTCAAGCACGGCGTCGACGTTCTGCATCCAGTGTAACGCCGCATTCGAGAACACGGCGTCGAATTCCTGGACGAACGCCAACTGCTCCCCACTCATGAGGCGGACGTCCAACCCTCGCGCTGCCGCAGCGGTCAAGAGGTCTGATGCGGTATCGATACCCACGACGTGCGCGCCGGCTGCAACGAGCTTCTCCGTGAGGGCGCCGTCACCACAGCCCAGATCGAGCACGCGCTCCCCGGGTCGAATGTTCAAGAGGTCGAGGAGCGGGCTACCCAGATCGGAGACGAATCGAGCGTGGGCATGATAAGAGGCGGCCGTCCAAGTCTGCGTTCCAGGCGAGAGGCTCTCGTCCTTCATGTCGAGCGTTGAGTTGATGAGGCGCCGCTTCTTGGACCACCATGTGCGGAGCGGCCGGGTGTCAGTAGGATGGGGGAGTGTAAAGCGGGTCTTGATGAAAAGGCGAGCCTTTTGCCGCGTCCAGCAGTGTTCGTGGAGGCTCGTTGATCGTTATTTGTTACTCGTTCTTCGTTAATCGGTACTCAGGAGGTTTCGCCAATAGATCTGTTTCTATCCCCCGAATAACGAATCTCGAATAACGAATAACTATCACCCCCTCACGACCCTCCCCGCTTGCCCTGCATTTCCTTATCGTAGAACTCCAGCATCTGGGCGATCTCGTCTTTGCTCATCCCGTTCTCGACCCATTTGTGGCTCTCCTGCCGCAGCATCTCCTTGGCGACGTCGGGCGACAGCTCCCTGACCTTCGGCAGGAACTTCGTGTAGAAATGCTTCGCCACTTCGTAGAACCCCTGCCAGTGGACATAATCGGGTGCGATTTTCGACAGGCCATGCCGCGCGCGGCGTCCTTCGTGGTGCCACAGCTCGTAGAACACCCATTCGATCTCTTCGTCGAACGGGGTCGGCGTCACCTTCCCGAGCTCTTTCAGGCGGTTCATCGCCGTATTGGCCGGCTTGCCGAACTTCTCGTTGTACAGGGTGATGCCGCTGTCCATCTGCGTGAAGAACCGTTCGACGATTTCCCCGCTGTGACAGGATGAACACACCTGCTTCATGGCGGCTCGCCGCGCCTCGTGGTTCTCGAGCCTGGTCGAGACGACCGGCCGAAGGGTCCAACTGATCCGATCCCCGACGTCATGGGTCGTCTCCTGCGTGCCCGTCGCGCTCATGTGGCACGTGGCGCAGGTGGGGAAGAGATAATCCTTCCCGGGATGCCACTGCTCGGATGGTTTGCCGAGCTTCATCTTGTCCTTGTTCGCGGTGAACAGCATTCCGTGCTTGCTTTCGTAATAGGCCTCGATCTGTGGATGATCGGGCCCCATGTGGCATCGCCCGCAGCTCTCGGGCTGCCGGGCTTGCGCAATGGAGAACCCGTGCCGGGCATGGCAGGCCGAGCAGGTCCCCTTCGACCCGTCCGGGTTCACGCGGCCGATGCCGGAGTTGGGCCAGGTGGACGGATGCAGCTTCCCGTTCTCCATCACCTTGACGACGCTGCCATGGCAGCCCGCGCAGCCCGTCGTGCCGACCTCGGGCCCTTCGACGACGTTGCCGAGAAAATTGTCGAGGGACCCGACGAACTGCGCCGCCTTGGCATGATGGGATCGCGCGAACTCCGACGCCTCCTTGTCGTGACACCGCATGCAGTCCTTCGGCGTGACGAGCGTCGAGATCAACGCGCCCTCGTGCGGATAGGCGTCGGCGTCCCCTTTCTCGGCGCGATGGCACTCCACGCACCCAATCCCTTTCGGCGCATGCGCGCTGGCCTTCCAATCGTTGATGCCCCCGACCGAGACGTCTTTTGCCAGATGGCAGTCGATGCACTTCTTGTTCTCGGCCGAGATGAACGGCCGCAGTCCGCCGCCTCGCCGCTCCTCGACCTGCACATACCCGACGCCCGTCAGCGCCAGGAACAGGACCAGGCACAGCCCGCCGATCATGTAGCGGGTGAAGTTGAGCTTGCCGTTCGGCGCCCCTGCCGCCTCCGCGCGTTCTTCCTCGAATGAATCCGCCACGGCTCCTCCTTGCCACCATGCGCGTTGAGTCCGTTGGGTCGGTTCATTCCGTTTCGTCCGTTAACGGACCTAACAGACCCAACCGACTAAACGGACCCAACACCTTCCTTCACATCCTCGTATCCAGCACCATCAGCACCACGAACACGAGCACGACCAGCGCCGCCACCGCGGCATTCACGACCGGCATGGGCCACCCGCGCTCGGCGAGGACGCGATCGACGAACGGGTAGACGACGAAGAGCCCGGCCAACCCGAGCAGGCTCGAGAGCGCCACCGGTCCGGGCAGCAGCGTGATCCACATGTAGGCCGGCGAAAAATACCAGGGCGGTGAGACGTCCGCCGCGACTTCTTGGGGATTCGCCGGGGGACCGAGCACTGGGGGAAAGATCATGACGAGGTCCACGATCAGGACCAGCAGGCCGACGGCAATCGCCCCCATGATCAGGGTGTGTTCGGGATAGAAGGGATGAAAGCCGCGGCTGCCTTTGACGGTGGCGAAACCCAGGAGCCGGACGATCACGACGTGTCCCAGGACCAGCCCCGCCAGCAAGACCGGAAGCAGCTTCGTGTGCAGGTCGTACAGCCGCAACAGCGTCCCGCCGGAGACCTCCTCGCCGCCGCGCAGGAGATACAAGAGCGGAGCGCCGACGATCGGCAAACTCCCGAGCATGCTGGTCACGACCGTCATGCCCCAGTAGGACACGTTGTCGTAGACTAGGGAATAGCCCGTGAAGCCCATCGCGAACGTGACGAAGAGCACGAGCGAGCCCGACACCCATTTCAGTTCTCCCGACTCCCGGTACGCACGCGTGAGGAACACCCGGATCACGTGAAACAGCAGGAACAGGATCATCAGGTCCACGGAAAACTTGTGAACGCCGCGCACGAACCAGCCGAGGTACACTTCATGCGTGATCTGGTCCACGCTCTCATAGGCCTTCTCGGCGGACGGCACGTAGTAAAAGGTCAGCAGCAGCCCCGTCGTGATCAACACGCCGAACAAGGTGAGCGGAATCGCTCCGAGCGTGTACGGCCACCAGTCGAGATGCTCCGGGAGATCCTTCTGGATGTAGTCGATCAGGGTCTTCTTCTCCGGCCCCTGTTCAAGTGCTTCTGCTTTGGCTTCCGTGGCCACGATTGAATTCTTGTGTTGTTCGGTGGGTCTGTTAGGTCGGTTGAGTCCGTTAGGTCCGTTGAGTCTGTTTAAGTCCGTTCAGAGCTAGGAACTGATCCGCTTCCGACGGACCTAACGGACCAAACCGACTGAACGGACCCAACATCTTCTAAGTGCTTTCTATGTTCACGTAGAGCTGCTCACCCCGCTTCACCACCTGGAAACGATCGAGCGGCCGCGGGGGTGGACCGGCCACGTTCCGCCCCGTCTTGTCGAACACGCCTTGATGGCACGGGCAGACGAACTGTTCACGCTCCTTGCTCCATGAGACCAGGCAGCCCAGGTCCGTGCACCGTCGCGAGAAGGCCGCGACGCCATCGTCCGTCCGCAGCACCATGATCTTCTGACCGCCGAGGTCCATGGCCACCGCCTCTCCGAGCGGCATCGTCGATTCCGTCCCGATCAGGACGGGCGCCGCCTGCCGGGGCTTCGGGCTGGGAATCAGGAACTGGAGAAACCGAACCCCCAATGTCCCCATGCCGAACAGCAGGCCGAACCCCATCACCGCCTGGCTCAGGAACCGCCTGCGACTACTGTCATCGTGGATGATGGCCATAACTGCCCCGTTAGTGCTGAGTGCTGAGTCCTGAGTGCTGAAGAAGAGCCCAGCATGCAACGTAGAGAAAGTTTCTCCCACTCTTGGTTCCCTATTCATTCCTCATTACTCCGTAATTCAATTCGCCTAACTCAATATCCGCTTCACGGTCTCACACTCAGGACTCAGCACTCAGCACTTTTCACTGCTTAAGAATATCCCTTCTCCCCATGCTGGCTCAGGTCGAGGCCGAGCAGCTCGGCGTCCGCGTCGACCCGCGCCGGCAGCACGAGCTGGAGCCCCTTCACGATCACGAACGTCGCCCCGGCGGCAAAGCTCCACACCGCCAGAACCGCAACGCACTGCGCGAAGAACTGATAGGGATAGCCGAAGAACAGGCCGTCGCTGCCGTCCGGATTGACGCCGGTCGACGCGAACAACCCGGTGGCGACCATGCCCCACGTGCCTCCGACCGCGTGCATCCCGAACACGTCCAAGGAATCGTCGTAGCCGAGAATCGGTTTGACGAAGTTGACGGCCATATAGCAGGCGCCGCCCGCGCCGATCCCGATGACGAGGGCCGACAGCGGGCCGACGTAGCCCGCGGCGGGCGCGATCGCCACAAGACCGGCGACGGCGCCGCTCACCGTCCCCAGCGCCGTCGGTTTGTCGCGTTGCAGCCACTCGGCGACCGTCCAGCTCAGCGCGGCCGCGCATGCCGAGGCCTGAATGGCGACGACGGCGATCGTGGAGGCCGCCATGGACGTGACCCGGGCGCCGGCCGAGAACCCGAACCAGCCCACCCACAGGAACCCGGCGCCGCACACCGACAGCGGCAAGGAGTTGGGCATCATTTCGGTGCGTCCGAACCCCCTTCGCGGGCCGATCAGGAGCACGCCGACCAGCGCGGTGACGCCGGCGGTCAGATGAATGACCGCCCCACCGGCGAAATCGAGGACGCCGAGATTCTCCAGCCATCCCCCTCCCCATACCCAGTGGGCCACGGGTGCGTACACGACGGTCACCCACAGGGACCCGAACAGCAAGAAAAACGAGACGCGCATCCGCTCGACGAGGGCGCCCGCAACCAGGGCCAGGGCCAGTGCGCCCGCAATGACGTCAGAGAACTGTTCGAGCGGCCGGTCGGCGGACCGGACAGTCCCAGCCGCCGACGGTTCACCGGTGACGGCCACCCCATCAACCATCACCCATCCGATCGACACCAGCGCGAGCGCCAGGAGCGGCAGCCCCATGGTGTTGACCACGTTCTTCTTCCTGACCATGCCCCCGTAGAACAGGGCTACGCCGGGGAGGGTCAGCATGAGGAGGGTCGTGGAGATCAGCAGCCAGGCCGTGTGATCGCTCGGCGACATCACGCGGCCCTGGGGAGGGAAATGTGATACTGACCTCGGCCACTCCTGTGGAGCGCAATCGTGCCGCATCGACTCAGCCGATCGACGGCTAGAAAGACCCTCGGCCAATCCATGCCGGTCATCGCACAGACCTGCTCGATGCTCTGCGGCCCCACGCCTCTCAGCACGGACAACAGCTCCTCGTCGACCGACGTCCGCTCATCTCGGTGCCTGAACGCCCTGCTCATGATGACCTCCATGATAGAAGGCGACATGGAGTGGTACGGTCAGCAACGTCTATGCCATCGGGAGTGATGAGGTTTTCTGGGAAAACTGACGCCATTTCCAGCGTGGGGGATCGCCAATGCGACAATTTTGTCTGGGACCCTACAAAAAGGAGGTGTGGAGCGTTTTAGAGAAGTGAGAGAGCTGCCCTTCCGGGGCTGATCGCGTTCGAGGTGCTTGCATACAAGACAGGCAATAGCGAGAATGGGCAGCCAGGCGAGGGGCGGCACCGAGCAGGTGCGAGGAGTTGACCCATCGAGGTCGTCCTCTACCCGGCCCCTGTGGGATGCGATGACCTAGGCAGGGAGGACGGATCTATGGAAGCCACATTTCGATCGGGCTCGATCGCGGACGCGACCGCCTGTGGCACCGTATGCTACGACGCCTTCAAGACGATCGCGGAACAGCACAACTTTCCCCCGGACTTTCCCTCACCCGACGCGGCGGTCGGCTTACTGACCATGGTCCTCTCGCACAAGGACGTCTACTCCGTGATCGCCGAGCGTGACGGTCGCGTGATCGGCAGCAACTTCCTCTGGGAAGGCGATCCCATTGCGGGCGTGGGACCCATTACCGTCCACCCTGCTGTGCAGAACGGCTCCATCGGACGGCGATTGATGGAGCGGGTTTTGGATCGGGCTCATGCACGGGGGTTCATCGGCGTGAGGCTCGTCCAAGCCGCCTACCATAATCGTTCGCTTTCCATGTACACCAAGCTCGGTTTCGATGCGCGCGAACCGCTGACGGTGCTGCAGGGCCCCCCGCTCGAACTGGAGATACCCGGCTACCGGGTGCGGCCCGCGACGATCGAGGATCTCGAGGCCTGCAATCGCCTCTGCGCGAGCATCCACGGCCATGCTCGCAGCCGTGAAGTGACCGATGCCATCGATCGAGGCACGGCACGACTGGTGGAACGTGGCGGGCGTGTGACGGCCTATGCGACGGCCATCGGCTTCTTTGCCCACGCGGTCGGGCAGACGAATGACGACCTGAAGGCGCTGATCGGTGCGGCGCCGGAGTTCACCGGTCCGGGGTTCTTGCTGCCGACGCGGAATGCGGAGTTGCTCCGGTGGTGCCTGGCGCAGGGGCTTCGGATCGTTCAACCCATGACGCTCATGAGCCGTGGTCTGTACCAGAAGCCGGCCGGGGCTTTTCTCCCTTCTGTCTTGTACTAGCCCGCATTCTTCATGACCGCGTCTCCAACCGGACGGTATCCGAGTGGATCATCAGTGACGCGCTCGGTGGGTGTCGCATGGATTCCCCGAGCGTTCGCCGTCCATTCTCACGACGTCGCCGCCGGCGATGGCTTCGTCTCTCACCGACCTCCATCCCTGCCCGGTCCATCGCTCGAACCGACTGACGCGAAACGGAACCGAGCCCGCCGTGAACAGGTTGGGGCCATCATTGAGCTGAACATGCAGGTGCGGCACGAGTGAATTCCCGGAATTGCCTACCTGGCCCAGCGGCTCCCCTGCCCTCACCGTTTGCCCCGGACGCACGTTCAGCGAGTGCAGCCGGCAATGAGCGAGCAGGGCGTAGACGGATCCCGCTTGGAGCACGACATAATTGCCGGCGAAGCGCGACAGGTCGGCATTGACGCCTCGCGGGGCGAAGAGCGAGATCGGCAGGATGGTGAAGGCCAGATCCTTGATGAGGTTGACGGGCGTCCGATCGGGGACGGCGTCGTGCGCTTGGACGACCACGCCCTCGAAGGGGGCATAAATCGGTTGTCCCCAGCCGTACCATTCTTCCACGGGCTGCATGCCGAACATCCATCGGAGATAACCGGTCGAGACGTAGTCCCGCTGCTCCCCTTTCACCGCCAGGAGGTCGAAGGCCGATTCCGGATGACCGGGCGGCTGCATCACCCGCCATTCGCCTCTGACAGGAAGCTGGACGGTCAGCGGTGCTGTCATGCGACGTGCCTATTCTCGCGGGGCACCGATTGTATCAGAGCGCGGAACTCGTACGATTGCTCTATCTCGCTTGTCGAAATAGTCGACGGCCCTGGGATTACGCCCGATCCTACGTTCTCCGCATGGTAACCGACGGTCCGGATGAGGCAGCCAGCCCCACCGGATCTCATAGCCCTCGCCTCCGTCCCTGTATTAGACTGGAGCATCGTGCATCGAGACTTCTCACCAAGGAGGCGGCCATGAAACGGAGCACCGTGTTGTTCGGCGTCGTCCTCTTCTCCATCAGCAGCGTGCTCGGGTGTGATACGAGCCAGACCGGCGACAGCACAAGAAAAGCCGGAACGGCCGCCGATGCTCCGCTCTTCGCCCCGGCCGCATCGGCTGCTCGGGCGGCCAACGACGAAGGGGTGGGGCATTACCAGCAGGGGCACTGGGACGTGGCGATGGAGCATTTCCAGAAGGCCGTGAAAGCCGACGCGAATTCGGCGGTCGTGCATTACAACATGGCGCTGACGTACGACAAGATGGGAAAACATGACGAGGCGACCGCCTCGTTCAAGAAAGCGCTGGAGCTCGCGCCGAACGATCCCACGATCAAGGAGTCGGAGATTCTCAAGAAGCACGTCAGCATGTAAGGGCACGACCGCCTAGACCGTTTGCACGCGGCGAGCGCACCGCCCGAACAGGAGAGGAGCGGCACTCGTCAGGCATGTCCCGCCGCTTTCGCTTCCGCACGGCAATCTCGGCGGCAATCCCCTTCCCGTCTCGACAGGTGTGAAGGGATGGGTTATAAGATGAGCGTGCCTTCGAAACACCGCGTTGCCAAGCACTGTGGTGAGACACCGCTTCCTGCCGACAAGATGAAGAAGCGGACCCACACACAAGATGTCAAAGCCTAATCAATTCACGATCGAGCTTGAGCAGGAAGACGACGGGCGCTGGATCGGCGAAGTGCCGGCGCTGCCGGGTGTGGTGGCGTATGGTGCCACTCGCACACAAGCACTAGTCGCAGTGCAAGCTCTGGCGCTTCGGGTCATGGCCGATCGCCTGGAACATGGTGAGGCTCTCCCTGATGAATTCTTGAACGTCTCGTTTATCGCGGCATGAGCCGCTGGCCTTCGACCCAGGCCTCTCGGGTCCTGTCCGCGCTGCTCCGCATCGATTGGCACATCAAACGAACCACAGGATCGCATCGCGTGCTGGCCCGTACAGATTGGCCCGATGTGGTGTTCGCCTTTCACGAGCGCGACGAGATCGGGCCAAAGATGCTTGCCCGTCTCGCAAAGCTCACGGGACTCACACCGGACGACCTATGAAGGCACGAGGGTCTTAAGCCATTTCGCCCTCTCTCGCACGCTAATCTCTCAGCCCTCCTCAAGGCCTGCGGACAGTGAACGACGGCACGACCAAACAGATCCGCGAGGTGGTGGATGCCGTCTATCGCTCCGAGTCGCGCCAAGTGCTCGCCACGCTCATCCGCTTGCTCGGCGATTTCGATGCCGCCGAGGAGGCGTTGCACGAGGCGTTTGCGGCGGCGGTGGAGCAATGGGGACGGGACGGCGTGCCGACCAACCCGCGGGCCTGGCTCGTCTCGACCGGCCGATTCAAGGCGATCGACGGAATGCGCCGGCGCGCTCGATTCGACGCGTCGATGGAGGAGCTGGCCAAGCAACTGGACACGACGACCAGCACCGATCCTGACGCCGAGGAATGGGACGAGGAGAGCGTCGAGGACGATCGCCTGCGGCTGATCTTCACCTGTTGCCACCCCGCCTTGCCGCCGGAGGCGCAAGTCGCGATGACGCTGCGCGAAGTCTGCGGGCTGACCACGGAGGAGATCGCCCGCGCCTTCCTCACCAAGCCGGCCACCGTCGCTCAGCGGATCGTACGCGCCAAGGCGAAGATCCGAGACGCGCGCATCCCCTATGTCGTGCCCTCCGAGCGGGACTTGCCGGGCCGGCTCGACGCGGTGCTGCGCGTCGTCTACCTCGTGTTCAACGAGGGCTACTCCGCCTCATCCGGCGGCTCGGTCACGCGGCACGATCTCTGCGGTGAGGCGATCCGCCTGGGACGCTTGCTCGCCCAGTTGCTCCCGGAGCCCGAAGCGATCGGACTCTTGGCGCTGATGCTGCTCCACGATTCGCGACGCGCGGCGCGGATGTCGCCGACGGGCGATCTGATCCTCCTCGAGGACCAAGACCGCTCGTTGTGGAACCGCGATCAAATCAAGGAGGGGCTTTCCCTCGTGGAACGCGCGCTGTCATCCCGCCAGGTGGGCCCATATATCCTGCAGGCGGCGATCGCAGCCGTGCACGCCCAGGCGCCCACGGCCGCGGCCACGGACTGGGCACAGATCGTCGCACTCTACGACGTGCTGCTTCAGGCCAATCCTTCGCCGGTCGTCGAGCTGAATCGCGCGGCCGCGGTGGCCATGCGGGACGGACCAGCCGCGGGCCTGGCCCTCATCGACGCCATCCTCGCCCGTGGCGAGCTCACGAACTACCACCTGGCACACGCGGCCCGGGCGGACCTCTGCCGGCGCCTGGGACACACCGTGGAAGCCCGAGCCTCTTATGAACGGGCGCTCAGGCTCACGCAGCAGGAGCCGGAACGGCGATTTCTGGAGCGGCGGTTGCGCGAATTGGACTGAAGCGGCGATCGGCTCTACGGGTAACCAGACTAGGGGTTTGGCTGACCGCCTTCTTTGAGTCGTGTTCTGATCCAGGATGGTTTTCGACGGCAGTCCAGTACAGCAAACACACGAACCAATTCTCCTTCTACTCTGTAGTAGATGGCAAACGGAAATCGTTTGGAGAGGCACCGATGATAGCCGTACATCACCTGATGAATTCCTGCGAACGATAGAAGGGAATCAATATCGGAGAAGAGACAGTCGACGAAATAGGAGCCGAGGCCGGATTCGCAGTCCTCGTAAAACCGAAAACCCTTGATCAAGTCCTCCTGGGCTTGATCGAGGATCTCGATTTTCACGAGAGCTTCTTACGGATATTGGCTTTGGCTGTCTCCCAATCGGTGAAGCGAGATTGCCCGTCGGCCAGTTGCTGCTCACGATCATCGAGGACGTCTTTGTGCCAGGCAGGAGACTCGACGGCTTCCGGGGTGCGCGCAAGATCCTCCCAAAGCAACTCCATGGCCGCAAGCTTTTCCTGGAGTGTCATATCTCTGAGAGGCAGGTTGAACGGCATGTGGCTAGTATACAGTAGATGCTCATTGATTCAAATCCTCCTGTCTCGTTCGCGGCGATGTGTCATGGACCATCAGAGACCGCATGCGAGCGCGCGCACCCTATGATCTGATCGCCGAGAAGTGGTCGCGCGAGCGCGGTCTATCCGGGTTCCGCGAGAAACCATATGTCGACCGCTTTCTCGACCTCGTCGAACCTGGAGCACATCTTCTCGATCTCGGGTGTGGGACAGGCACACCCATTGCCCGATACCTCCTCGACCGCGGACACCGGGTCACCGGCGTTGATTCATCTCGCGAGATGCTCCGCCTGGCCCGCATGAATTGCCCCGAGGCGGACTTGATCGCGGGAGATCTATCGGCCATCGACCTTTCTCACCGTTATGACGGAATCGTTGCCTGGGACTCAATCTTTCATGTCCCGAGAGCGCAGCATGGAACATTGTTTCACCAGATGCACGAGTGGGTAAGGCCGGGCGCGCCAGTCCTTCTATCGGTAGGCGGCCGCGAGGATGAGTTCATCGCTCCGATGTTCGAGGTGGATTTCTTCTACAGCGGTCATGCACCCGACGTCAGCGCAGCGCTGCTCCGTGAGGCCGGCTTCGAGATCCTTCTGTCAGAAGTCGATGATCCATCATCCAGAGGGCACGTCGCAGTCCTTTGTCGCAAAGCGGTTCAGATATCGATCGCCGGCCAAAAGGGCTAGTCTTGTCATTCGGTGGCTAGAAAGGGAAGTCCAATGAAGCCACGCATCAACGTGCTCACATTGGGTGTGAACGATTTGGAGAAGGCGCTCGCCTTTTACCGCGATGGGCTCGGATTGCCGACGGAGGGGATTGTCGGGACGGAGTTTGAGAACGGCGCGGTGGTCTTTTTCAAGATGAAGGACGACCTGATCCTGGCGCTCTATCCGAAAGCTGCCTTGGGCAAGGATGCGAAGGTCGCCGTGGGTCCATCAAATCCCGCAGACTTCTCCATCGGTCACCTCGTCAACTCGAAACAGGAAGTCGATGAGATCATGGCGCAAGTGGCGCGAGCCGGTGCACGGGTCACGGACCCGCCGCACGAGCGCTTCTGGGGAGGCTACTCCGGCTATTTTCAGGACCTGGACGGACACCTTTGGGAGATCGCGTGGAATCCTGAGTGGGAAGTCGAGGACTGACAGGCATGAACGAAGGCTCGAGACTACAGAAGGACGATCAGTAGCTGATGAATTTCGCGAAGAGCATCCTGATGCGCGCATTCGGTCGTCCCCGCGGCATGTTGGGAAGGTTGGGCGGCATGATCATGGCCCGCACCAACCGGCGGATCGCCGAGCGAGCGATCGAGCTGCTCGACGCTCAGCCGAATGACAGCGTGCTCGAGGTTGGCTTCGGGCCTGGTGTCGGCATCGAGCTGCTCGCTCGTTCCGCCTCATCGGGCTTGGTCGCCGGGATCGATCCATCTACAGAGATGGTCGATCAGGCAACGGCTCGAAACGCCGAGGGCATCAGAACCGGGCGGGTCGTGCTCAAGCAAGGCGTCGCGGAGAGCGTGCCGTTCAAGGATGCGAGGTTCGACAAGGCCTTGGCGATCAATTCCATGCAGATCTGGCCGGATGCCGGAGCAGGGCTCCGAGAGATCCGGCGTGTCCTGAAACCCGGAGGCAAGCTCGTGCTCGGATTCACCCCCTATTCCGGACAACGGAAAGAGGGGTTGCTTGAACTGCTCGCCGAGGCGGGGTTCGCCGGTGTACACGTGAAGGATGTGAACGAAGATTTCTGTGTTGTCGCGGTGAAGCCATGACCGAAGCAGAACCGTCCGAGTTACGCCGAGGGGAGTGTACTGATGAAGGCAAGCAGCCGTTCCTGAGCGTCGGCTTCCAGCGTCCGGAAAAGGACGCCAAACTCCCAGGCGGTCGCCCATCGAACTTCCGCAACTTCGATCATGATCGGTGGCCCATCCCCGGGGTGGAGGCTCAGGCTCACCGCTGCTCCCGGCTGAAGCACGGTTCCGCTGGCAATGCGACAGCCATTAATGGAAAGGTCGCGGATCACGCCCACCCCCTCGGTATCCCCGTCGAAGGCGACTGGCAATTGGACGGAAAAGCGCTGAACGGCTCGTGAGATCAGAACCACCTCCACTCAGTGATCAGTCCGGTTCGCAAACGCTTCCTGAGTTCGACCCATGCTTCACGGTGATGCAGCAGATCCTTCGTTGCTCGGCAGTTCAGCCTGTGACATTTGGAGACATCAGAAAGCGCTTGATGAGGACATCGGCCTTTTCGTGGTGAAGGGCAGGCTGGCTCAAGACATGGACAAGAATAGGGGTCAGAATGTCCCTCTTTTCGTTTTTTCATGTGGCAGGTGTCACTCCCCCCCAATCCCCAGGCAAAATTTCTCCATTTCTAACGGCATCAACGAATCCATGAAAGCTCGGGCTTCGCTGGCCGATCGTTCTTGCATTCAGACACTTTGCAATCTCTTCGGCGAGCACAGCTGTATAAGCTTGCTCTCCCAACAACTGCTTTAGATGCCGCTTAGGATTCAGGATATCGTCCGGTTGAGAGCTATCTATCTGGCCAAGATCGCGCCCTAGGTATGTTCTTAGCCCTGTGGCATCAGCAAAATACCAAGCCTCAAGATGCCATTGTGCGTATGCATACTGTATTGTTGCCTGGATCTTCGGACCGAGGCGTACGGGAAGTTGTTCCTGTAATGGGCGGATGACGTCATCGGGGCTTTTACCATCAAGATCCATCAGAACAACAAATTTATCCGGCGGGGCAGCGATGTTTTCATACCACGCGGCCTTCACAAGCCTTTCTGCCATCTCGACATTGAGCGCCTTACTTCTTGGCGGTATACGTATTTCGGTCACAAAGATATCTTCAGACTTTAGGTGCTCCACCAGGTGAGGCAGAGAACGGCGTTCGGTTTCGCCCGAGGCGACGACGATTACGCGTTTTGCCATCTTGCTTAGCCCCCGAAGCCTTTGGTCTCGTAAAACTCCCCGAGTCCGAACCCAGAAGCTTCCAACGCTTGCCGGACAGAATCCACATTCTTTTCCCGCTTCACGCGTGTGCCTAGCTGGCCGGTGTGCCGAACGACATAAATAGCTGCAGGCTCATTCAGGAAGTCGAGCAGGAGAGGGGAGTGCGTCGTCACAAGGATCTGAACGCGATCACGCGCCTTCAAAAGGTATTCGGCAAAGGAGGCCAAGGCTGTTGGGTGAATATGGTTCTCCGGCTCCTCAATCCCGATCAAGTTCGTGCCGGCTTCACCAAAAAGCGCTGTCATGAGAGCCAGCATACGAAGAGTTCCACTGGATACTCCCATTTGATGCACTGAATATTGAAGCCCAGGTTCGGTCTGTACAAAATAAAAGCGATCCTCAGATTCGCGAGGCTCAATGTTCGACGGCAATCCTAAGACCGACCGAGTCGCCGACACAATCTGAGTGAAAATTTCCGGCGAAGCCTTATGAAGCAAGTAAAGCCTCTCACCAAGGTTTCGGCCGTAAGGATCGAAATGAGACGAGTCCAAATTGGCCCAGTCACGGCGGAGCAGGAACGGGTTCGGATCGAAGAAACCCCAGCGGCTCACGAATTCTGCGACGCCACGCGCTGGAAACGCTGCATCAGCCGCCGCCGCTGCAAGCGCACAGGCTGTTGGGCCCTGTTGTAGGGTAACCCTCTGCCCTGCCTTCTCAGCAGACCACCACCATCCCATTCCATTATTGGCATCGAGCAGGCGGTTTGGCGGAGAGCCGCAAGGCAATTCATCAACGTGCTCTTGAACGGAGAACTCGTAGCCTTCTCTTGCAAGCCGGATCGACCATTCGTAGACCTTGCCAGCATCTTCTAGACGCACTGTAAGCTCAATCTGTCGAGCTTCCTCTCCTTTCCAGGCCAGATGGAGAATTCCACCACGCGAGAAGACAGGCTGTCTGAAGTCACGTTCTTGTACTCCCTCATGAAGGAAGCGAAGCGCATCCAGTATGGTGCTCTTTCCTGAGGCGTTCGTGCCAATGAACACATTTAGGTCACGAAGTTCGATGCTTTCATCGCGTAGGCTGCGGTAGCGGATCGCTTTAAATGTTAAGAGCTTCATTCGTCAACCCTTCGACTCAGAATGAGTTCGGCGCAAGGTTGTCTTTTTATTGCTGGGCGGAAAAGAAGACCGCTCCCGGCACAGCAAATTACTGTCCGCCTAAGGCCTTATTGCTTCCAACAGACACAACCGCCTTCCAGTAGCGTGCTGCCAACGAACTTCTTTACTCATTTTTTTCTTTACCGCTAAAGGGGGAAGAAAAGGGGTCGGGAGTCTTATCCTCTACATCTCATGTCGGCGAAACCACCATCGTCCACGTAGTCCAGAATGCGCTCCGACGAGAACGGAAACCATGCCCCGCATCGACTCCCGACCCCTTTTCTCCGGGCCCTCACCTTCCCCGGTATGCGCCACGATCAGCAGCCGATTCCGATTCGAAGCGCCAAAGGTCACAAAGCGCTGCTCTCCAACAGAATGGTCTGGATCCGCGCCCGTAACCGACAATACATCAAGAAAGACCGTTGATGCTTCCTCAAATGAGACCCCATGCTTCTTCAGATTGGCACGGCCTTCTTCGGGTCCCAAGAGAATTTCATTCAAGTCTCATCACCGCAGGCCCAAACGAACCTTGGCTCATTGCGTCGAGATAGTCATCCCGGCTACCTGCTGATCGGAACTTCATTTCACAATGATCTATTTCGCGCGGAATATCGCTTGCTTATGATGATTTGTCAAGCAACGTCATTGACTTCACGCTGAACGAACCCTTTAGGTAAATGGCTTAGAGGGACGCCTCTCGTCGAATTCGAATTCCTCGTCAGCCGACGGCTCATCTTAAGAGAGATCAACCGAGGCGTTCGAGATCCGCTGATGTGTAGTGCGTGTCAAGTCAGGTCAGCCGCGCGCCGAGACGGCGGACAGCGCCACCGCGGATCGATCAGACAATCAGTGAACCGATCCACGCCGGGCAGCCCAACCGAAGGCCTTGATTTCCCTGCCGGTGGCTGACTGTCGATTTTGCCCATCCCCGACGACTATAGGATGTCCACGGCGCTTGAGGTTTCCATCGGAACCGGATCGCCGGGGGTCACACAGGGAGGCCGCCGTCATCCTGTTCAAATCTCGTGCAGTCGTCACCGTCGTTCGAATTCTGGTGCAAGGAGCCGCGCTTTATGCCAAGAATCACGCCGTTCCTGTGGTTCGACAACCAGGCCGAGGAAGCGGCACGCTTTTACGTTTCGGTTTTCAAGAACTCGAGGATCGTGACGATGACCCATTATGGAGAAGCCGGGCCCGGTCCCAAAGGCACCGTGATGACCGTGGTCTTTCAGCTCGAGGGGCAAGACTTCATCGCATTGAACGGCGGGCCGCACTTCACATTCACGGAGGCCATCTCATTCTCCGTAAGCTGTACGACGCAGGAGGAAGTCGACGAGTATTGGGACAAGCTCTCTCGAGGCGGAGAAGAAGGGCCGTGCGGCTGGCTGAAAGACCGATATGGCTTGTCATGGCAGATCACGCCTACGATTTTGAACGAGATGCTGAACGACCCGGATCCTCAGAAGTCGAAACGAGTGATGGAAGCCATGCTCCAAATGGGCAAAATCGACATTGAACGTTTGAAGCAGGCATACGAGAATTCGTGACCCGGTTGCGACCGACTACCTGGAGACCGCCCCATGAAATATTTGTTGCTGATCTACGGTGACGAGGAGGCGCTGAGCGAGACCGAGCGGCGCGACTGTTACGTCGAGTCCGCGCAGCTCGCTCAGGAGCTGAAAGCCAACGGACACTATCTGGGGGCGAACCCCTTGCATCCGACTTCCATGGCGACCAGTGTCCGCGTGCGCAACGGCAAGCGGCTCGTCACGGACGGGCCGTTCGCCGAGACGCACGAGCAGCTCGGCGGCTACTTTCTCGTCGACGCGAAGGATCTCGACGAGGCCATCGCGATCGCGGAGCGCATTCCGATGGCGCGGAAAGGGACCGTGGAAGTTCGACCGGTGATCGAGATACCGGGTTTGCCGAACTGATCGCGAATCATCAGAGAATAATCAGAAAGGAGACCGTCATGGCAACACAGGTCAAGCCCATTCCGACTGGCTATCACAGCATTACTCCGGCGTTGACGGTTCGGGAAGTGGACAAGGCCATCGACTTCTATACGCGCGCCCTTGGCGCCGAGCAACGGAGTCGGTTCGTCGGGCCGGATGGAAAAAGCATCATGCATGCGGAGCTCAAGATCGGGAACTCCGTCATCATGCTCGGGGGTGAGCAGGTCGAGCACGGCTGCCGCAGCCCGCAGTCGCTGGGAGGGACACCGGTCGCGCTGTACCTGTACGTCGAAGACGTTGATAAGGCGTTTGCCCGCGCCACCTCAGCCGGCGCAACCGTGGCGATGCCGGTCACCGATATGTTCTGGGGTGATCGATGCGGGCAGTTTGTCGATCCGTTCGGGCACAAATGGAGCGTGGCAACCCGCAAAGAGGATCTCTCGCAAGAAGAAATCCAGAAACGTGGACACGCCTTTTTTGCTCAGATGCAAGCAAGCGAGACTCGGTAGACGGAGTCGAGGGACGAGGCGTGGCCGTCGCCGAAGGAGCTCACGAACCAGAGGACTGAGATGAAATACATGTTGCTCGTTCACCATGATGAAGAGGCGTTCGGGAAGCTGAACGAGGCCACGCGGCAAGCGATGCTGGCGGAATCGATCCAGCTCACCCACCAGCTTCACGGCAACGGCCAATACGTGAGCGCGTCACCGTTGCACCCGGCGGATACGGCCGCCATCGTCCGCGTGCGCGACGGGAGGCAGATCGTCACCGATGGGCCGTTTGCGGAGACGAAGGAGCAGCTCGCCGGCTACTTTCTGATCGATGCCAAAGACTTCAATGAGGCAGTCCTCATCGCCACTCGTGTGCCCGGGGCACGGATCGGCACGGTGGAGGTGCGGCCGGTGAGAGAGGTGCCGGGCCTGCCCCATGAATAACCGGCGGACTGCCACGGCTTCCCGGCGCCGTCGATTTCACGCCTCGCGGACGACAAAAGGATGCGGACACCGGGGACCTGATCTCCAGACACCGAGATAAAGAAAGGATGAAGCAGCCGGCCCCGCTGCCTAAGACGAACCGGGCCTTGTCGATTTCGAGCATGCAGAACGACTAGTCGATGTCAGGGGAACGTTCACCACGATGAAGGAGGATGCCATGTCGCAACAGACACCACAACACGATTATCTCTTGCTCTTTCGCGGCACCGACTGGGAAAAGCGGCTGTCGCCGGAGCAACACCAGAGGGTCGTCTCCGACTGGATGACGTGGTTCGAGGGGCTGATCCAGCAGGGCAAGTGCACGGGCGGCCATCCGCTGCACGGCGAGGGCAAGCTCGTGTCCGGCGAGAACGGACTGCTCGTCACCGATGGCCCGTTCGCCGAATCCAAAGAAGCGATCGCCGGCTACTTCTACCTTCGCGTCGCCGGCATGGATGAGGCGCTCGACATCGCCAAGCGATGTCCGGGGCTCGAACACGGTTGTGTCGTCGAAGTCCGGCCGGTGGCCGCGACGTGCGCGGAGAGAACACGTGCGTCGGATCAGGCGAGTCGCGCCGAACAGTTGACGGGAACATCGCTGTGATCACAGGGCCGAGATCTGATGGATCATGGCGGTTGAGACGAGCGGACACTGAAGCGGGTCTTCTGCAAAGGAGAGCATGATGAGCACGGTACGGCTATTGGTTGGGACACGCAAAGGCGCATTCGTGCTGACCTCGGACGGCACACGCAAGAACTGGGACATCAACGGTCCATTGTTCGGCGGCTGGGAACTGTACCACCTCAAGGGATCGCCGGCTGATCCGAATCGGGTTTACGCGTCCCAGACCAGCGGCTGGTTCGGACAGGTCATCCAACGCTCGGATGACGGCGGAAAAACGTGGTACGCCCCTGGCACCAAACCCGAAGACCTCATGGGGCCGGATGGCATGCCGAAGGGCGAGAGCAACATGTTTCTCTACGATGCGTCCGCCGAGACCGGCAGGCCGCTCACCACGCATCAATGGTACGACGGCACGCAAAAGCCCTGGGAGTTCAAGCGCGTCTGGCATCTCGAGCCGTCGCTGAGCGACCCCGATGTCGTCTATGCCGGCGTCGAAGATGCGGCCTTGTTCCGCTCGACCGACGGCGGTCGGTCGTGGCAGGAGCTGCCCGGGCTGCGCGCGGTGAAAGGGAATCTCTGGCAACCCGGCGCGGGCGGGATGTGCCTGCACACGATCGTGCTGGACCCCAATAATCCGAAGCGGATCCTCGTCGCCATCTCGGCCGCCGGTGTTTTCGGGAGCGACGACGCCGGCGCGACGTGGCGGCCCATGAACCGGGGACTGCAGTCGAAATATGAATTACCGGACCCCGATGCCGAGGTCGGCCACTGCGTGCACCGGATCGCCATGCACCCTTCCCGCCCGAATGTGCTGTTCATGCAGAAGCACTGGGACGTCCTGCGCAGCGACGATGCCGGCGGGTCGTGGCACGAAATCAGCGGGAACCTGCCATCCGACTTCGGCTTCCCGATCGCAGTACATGCCCATGAGCCGAAGACGATCTACGTCGTCCCGATCAAGAGCGATTCCGAGCACTTCCCGCCGGACGGGAAGCTGCGCGTCTACCGCAGCCGGACGGGCGGGAACGAATGGGAACCGCTGACCAAAGGCCTGCCGCAACGCGACTGTTACGTGAACGTGCTGCGCGACGCGATGGCGGTTGATGCGCTCGATCCGTGCGGCCTCTACTTCGGCACGACCGGCGGACAGGTGTATGGGTCGTCGGACAACGGCGACAGTTGGACCGCGATCGTCCACGATTTTCCGGCGGTGCTGTCCGTAGAGGTCCAGACCTTGTAGAAGGTTGAGGTTGAGGTTAAGGTTAAGGTCCAGTGATGTTCTGGACGACTAACGTTTAACAAATAACGTTTAACGAAGAACATTTAACGGTTAACGACTGCCATGGTCCGAATCATCCTTCCCGCCCATCTGCGGACATTGGCGCGCGTGGACGGCGAGGTGAAACTGGAGGTCGACGGTCCGGTCACGCTCGGCTCGGCGTTGGATGCGCTCGAGGCGCGCTATCCGATGTTGCGGGGAACGATCCGCGACCACGTCACCCGGCGGCGCCGGCCGTTCATCCGGTTCTTCGCCTGCGAGCAGGATCTGTCCCACGAATCGCCGGATGCCTCCCTCCCCGACGCCGTCGCCACGGGCGCCGAGCCGTTCCTGATCGTCGGCGCCATGGCGGGCGGCTAGGAGGGGCGAGGGGCACGGACCCCCTTGAGACCATGCGATGAATGGCCCATACTGAGCGCCATGGACGGCCGGTCGATCTCCCCCTGCGATACGCTCGCCGAACAATACCGGACGCTGCTCGAGGTCGCGGAGCTGATCTCGACCCGCCACAACCTCCATGAGCTGTTTCAGGACCTCACCCAGCGGCTGCCTCGCGTCGTGCAGGTGAATTTCATCGCGCTCTCCTTGTACGACCCCGCGTGCCATGTGATGCGGCTCCACACGCTGCAGGCGAATGTGCCGGCCGACATCATCGGGGGCTACGGGGAGCCGATCGAAGAGACGCCGGCCGGCTTGGTGTGGCAAACGCAGCAGCCCATCGTCGTGCCGAACGTCGCGGAAGAAGTCCGCTGGCCGACCGTCACGCAACGCATGCGGGAAGACGGCATCAGCTCCTTCTGCATCGTGCCCCTGACCACGGCGCTGCGGCGGCTCGGCGCCATGGGATTTGCCAGTATCCAGAAGGCAGCCTACGGCGAGGCGGACGTCGCCCTGCTCCAACAGATCGGCAGACAGGTCGCGGTGGCCGTCGACAACGTCCTCCACCACGAGGAGTTGAGCCGGGATCGGGATCGGCTCCGGTTTCTCCTCGAGGTCTCGGAATCCATCGTGTCGCATCGCGACCTCACGGGACTCTTTCGCGATCTCGCCAGGCGTCTCCCCGCCATGGTCCCGTTTGAGTTCATCGCGCTCACGCTGCATGACCCCGAGAGAAACGTCATGCGCGTGCACACCCTCGGCACCGCCGAAGCCGACAGTATTCCGCCCGGGTTGGAGCTGCCCGTCGAGGGTTCCTTCAGCGGATTGGTCTTCAGGACGCAACAGCCCCTCGTGGTGCCGCGCCGAGAGGAAGAGACGCGTTTTCCCAACACCACGGCCCTGCTGCGCGGCATCGGCGTCGAATCCTACTGCCTCCTCCCGCTCACGACGGCTGTACGACGCTTGGGGGCAATGGGATTCGGCAGCTTCAGCCCGTATGCGTTCGGCGAATCGGAGCTGAAATTCCTCCGGCAGGTGGCCGCCCAGGTCGCCGTCGCGGTGGACAACGTGCTGCATGAAGAGAGTGCGCGGTCCGCCCAGCGGCAACTGGCGCGTGAACGGGACCGCCAGCAACTGTTGCTCGAGGTCAACAATGCCGTCGTGTCCAATTTGGACTTGAACGACGTGTTCACCGCCGTCAGCGCCTGTCTGCGCAAAGTCATCCAGCACGACAGCTCGAGCCTGCTGTTGTATGAGCCCGAGACCCGGCGGTATCGCATCCACATCCTCGACTTCATGAAGAACACCAACGTCGTCGAAGAAGGACAGGCGGATGCGCAGTGCAAGGCGCCCGCCGGTGTCGCGATCACGACCAAGAAGCCCGTGATCTTTCGGGAAGCGGATCTCAAGAGTTTGTCCCTGGAGTCGAAAGCCTGCGAGCACTTGCTCCATGAGGGGGTGAAGTCCCTCTGCTGCGTCCCGCTGCTCTCCCACCACCGCGCGCTGGGCGCGCTGAACGTGGGCAGGCGCGGGGAGGATGCGTTTGCCCAGGACGAGATCGATCTGTTGAGCCAGGTGGCCCAACAGGTGGCGATCGCCGTGGAAAATGCGCTGGCCTATCGCCAAATCGCGGCGCTGAAAGACAAGCTCGCGGAAGAGAAGCTGTACCTGGAGAACGAGATCCGGACCGAGCACAATTTCGAGGAGATGGTGGGCGACAGCGCCGCCCTCAAGCGCGTGCTCAAGCAGGTCGAAATCGTCGCTCCGACGGACTCGACGGTGCTCATCCAAGGCGAGACCGGGACCGGCAAGGAACTGGTCGCGCGCAGTCTCCACACCCTCAGCCGCCGTCGCGAACGTACGTTCGTCAAGCTGAACTGTGCCGCGATTCCCACGGGCCTGCTCGAAAGCGAGCTCTTCGGGCATGAAAAGGGCGCGTTTACGGGCGCCATCGCGCAGAAGATCGGGCGCTTTGAGTTGGCGAACGGGGGAACGATCTTTCTCGACGAAGTGGGGGAGATCCCGCTGGAGCTCCAATCGAAGCTGCTGCGGGTGTTGCAGGAGCAGGAGTTCGAGCGGTTGGGGAGCACGCGGACGATCCGCGTCGACGTGCGGTTGATCGCCGCCACGAACCGCGACCTGAGCCAAATGGTCGCCGAGAAACAATTCCGCAGCGATCTGTATTATCGGTTGAACGTCTTTCCGATCGTCGTCCCGCCGCTCCGGGAGCGCCGCGAGGACATCCCCGTGCTCGTTCGATATTTCGCGCAGAACTATGCGCGGCGCATGAACAAACGGATCGAGACGATTCCGGCCGAGGCGATGCACGCGCTGACGGCCTACTCATGGCCCGGCAACGTGCGGGAGCTGGAGAATTTCATCGAGCGCGCGGTTATCCTGTCGCAAGGGACCCAGCTTCAGGTGCCCATCGCCGAGCTGAAGATACCCGGCGGCGTGGAACCCAGAGGCGTGGAATCGAACGGCGTCACAACGCTGAAGATGGCCGAACGCGAGCACATCGAACGCGCCTTGCGGGAGGCCAAGTGGACGATCGGCGGGCCGTCCGGCGCCGCCGCCCGGCTCGGCATGAAACGCACCACGCTGCAGTCCAAGATGCGGAAGTTGGGCATCACCCGCCCGCAATAAGCCCACCAAGGCAGTGGGGCACAGCCTGCATTCGCCCCAATCTTCGATGCCGCCGTCCCAGGCGCACCTTCATTTCAGATCCGGCTTCCAGCCGCACCGACATCCGCGTCAGCTCCGACTGACAGGGGTACCGCCCGCCTTGGAGCCAGTCGCCGCTCACTCCTCCCTCCACGTCGTGAATGCGCCGATCCGTCGGCACCGTGCCACTCTTTCGGCGCGCGGACCACGTCACAAGATTCCCCTGCCGACGGAGGAAGCTGATCCCCTCTCAAAACCTCTCTTCTCTCCACGACTTGTCTTTCGTCTCGAGCCGCCGCGTGCCTGGAACGATCTATGCCATGTCGTACGGGGCACGAGCGTCGGATCACGTACGATCGACGGCGGGCAGGGCGGACGCAATCTGGAGGGAGGCCACCATGGCAACGGCAGTCAAAGCTCCGGCAAAAGGTTTGACGGACGACGAGGCCCTCGATGCACGACAGCTCACCAGTCCGACTGGATGTTGGCGATGCGGCGGCCTGATGGTGGTCGAGGACTATGTCGAGTTCCCCGTGTGGCGCTGCGTGCAATGCGGCGAAATGATCGATCCGGTGATCCTGCGAAACCGCCGGCAGAGCTCCCTGTGATGGCGGCGGCAACCCATGGTGACGAGATGGATGGTACGACTCACAGACGCAGCTTCTTGCAACGGACGGCATGGGCGACGGGCAGCGCGGGGCTCCTGCTTCTCATGACTGCCGGAGGACTCGAGCTGTCGACACAGTGGAAACCCGATCACTTCGGCTTTGGCACGCTCCTCCTGATGCTTCATCTGGCGTCCTGGGCGTACGTCCTCGGCCTCGCGGGGCTGCTGGTCAGCGCGGCCTCCTGGCTCGTGAGCCGGCCACACACCCGGTCGCCCCAGCGTGCAATGAGCCGGTGCTCCTCTTCGGGGAGGCGCCGTGACGTGGAACAGCCCGAGTTGAAACGCTGCTCCGCCTGGGTCGCATGACACGGACTGGGGGAACCGGACAGGAGGCTTGACGAACGACATGCTCGAACTGAAGGACAGCCAAACACCGCGGAACGGTCATGGGGCGCTCGACCCGTCGTGGGACCGTGACGAGCCCCTCCATCATGGGAACGGCACGTTGGCGCGCCGGGGTCGCTGGGTTGGACCGTCCCTGCTGCTCGCCGCCCTCCTCGCGCTCGGGCTCGTCCTGGCCGCCTGGAAGTACGCGTCCATTCAGGAAAGCCAAGCGGCCGCGGCAAACCAGCCGGAGCCGATGGAGTCGGTGACGGTCGCCGTCGCGAAGGAGATCGAGCACCGGCCGACCACCACCTCGATCGGGACCGTCCTGGCGCTGCGCTCGATCGTCGTGCGCAATGAGCTGCCCGGCACCGTCCGCGAGGTCAGGTTCACACCCGGGCAGATCGTCGACGCGGGTACCGTGCTGGTCGCGCTGGACATCTCCGTCGAAGAGGCCGAGCTGAAGGCACAGGAGGCGCAAGCCGCCCTCGCGAAGACGGTGCTCGACCGCCGGCAGTCTCTGAGCCAGGACCTGGCGACTTCCCAGGAGGAGGTGGACCGCGCCCGTGCGGACCGCGACGTGGCCCTGGCCCAGATCGCGCGCACCAAAGCCATCATCGCCCGCAAGACCATCCGCGCCCCCTTCCGTGGGCGGGTCGGCATCGCCGACGTGCACCCGGGCCAGTACCTGAACGAGGGCACCCAACTGACGACCCTCCAGGGCCTCGACGACGCGGCGCACGTGGACTTCACGGTCGCGCAGCAGGTCGCTGCAAGCCTCCAGGTGGGCGACGCGGTCGACATCCTCGCCGCCGGTCAATCGGCGCCGATCGCCGCCACGCTCGTCGCGCTCGACGCCCGCGTCGACCCCGTGACCCGCAACCAGATGGTCCGGGCCAGGATCGAGGGCGGCCCCGCCGCGCCGGCTCCCGGGGCCTCCGTGCGCGTCCGGGTGCCGGTCGGCCCGCCGCGCAACGCCGTGGCCGTTCCGGTCAGCGCCGTGCGGCGGGGACCCGGCGGCGACCAGGTGTTCGTGATCGGGTCCGACAAGGACGGCAAACCCCGCGCGTATGCGCGGCACGTCGAGAGCGGCCCGATGCTGGGCGACGAGATCGTCATCCAGGCGGGCCTGGCCGCGGGCGAGCGGGTGGCGGCCTCGGGGGCGTTCAAGCTGCGGGACGCCGTGCTCGTCGCAACCGGCGACGTGCCTGAGACGACGGCCGGCGGGGCGAGGTGACCATCATGCGCTCGTTCACCGACGTGTTCATCAAGCATCCCGTCCTGGCGGTCGTCGTCAACCTCGTGCTGGTGCTCGTGGGTTGGCGCGCCCTGTCGTCGCTGCCCGTCCAGCAATACCCGAAGATCGAGAGCTCGTCGGTGATCATCACGACCGTTTACTACGGGGCCAGCGCCGAGACCGTCCGCGGCTTCCTGACCACGCCGATCGAGCGGGCGGTCTCGGCGGTCAGCGGCGTCGACTACCTCGAGTCGACCAGCCGCGCGGGCCTGAGCACGGTCACCGTGCACTTGAAGCTGAACCACAGCAGCACGGCGGCGCTCGCCGAGGTCACCGCCCGCCTCCAGCAGGTTCGCTCCGAGCTGCCGGCGGAAGCCGAGCCGCCGGTGATCGAGGTGCAACGCGCCGATCGGCCCTACGCGTCGTTCTACCTCAGCTTCACGTCGACGGAGCGGAGCGTGCCGGCCCTGACCGATTGGCTGTTGCGCACCCTGCAGCCGCAACTGTCGACGCTGTCCGGCGTCCAACGCGTCACGATCGAGGGCGGACGCCAGATCGCCATGCGGGTGTGGATCGACCCCGATCGCCTCGCCATGTTCAACCTCTCGCCCGGCGACGTGCAGGCGGCCCTCAGGCGCAACAACTATCTGGCGGCCGTCGGTCGGACGAAGGGCCACGCCGTGCAGGTCAATCTGCTCGCCAACACCGACCTGCGCTCGGTCGACGAATTCGAGAACCTGATCGTCGCCGACCGAGGGGGCGCCATCGTGCGTCTCAGCGACGTGGCGCGGGTCGAGCTCGGGGCCGAGGAAGCGGACATGGTCGCGAAGTACAACGAGACGGAGGGGGTCTACCTCGGGATCTGGCCGCTCGTCGGCTCGAACGAGATCGACGTCGCCCATCGGCTCCGCGACGAGATGGAGCGCATCCGCCCCACGCTCCCAAAGGACATTGACATGCGCCTCGTCTGGGACGGCACGATGTTCATGGAGAACGCGCTCAAGGAAATCACCAAGACGCTCGGCGAGACGATCGCGATCGTCGCGCTCGTGGTGTTCCTGTTCATGGGGTCGGTCCGGACGGCGCTGGTCCCGCTCGTCGCCATGCCGGTCTCGCTGATCGGAGCGGCGCTCTTCATGTTTGCGTTCGGCTTCAGTCTGAACCTCCTGACGATCCTGGCGATCGTGCTGTCGGTCGGGCTGGTCGTCGACGACGCGATCGTCGTCGTCGAGAACGTCGAGCGGCACGTCCGGCGCGGCACGTCCCGGATGGAGGCGGCCCTCATCGGCGCACGGGAGCTGATCGGCCCGATCATCGCCATGACGATCACCCTGGCGACCGTCTATGCCCCGATCGGCTTCCAGGGCGGCCTGACCGGCTCGCTCTTCCTGGAGTTCGCGATCACGCTCGCCGCGGCGGTCGTCCTGTCGGGCTTCGTCGCGGTCACGCTCTCACCGGTCATGAGCGCGCGGTTCGTGCACCCCCAGGGCCAGGAAAGCCGGCTGAGCCGGCTGGTCGACCGCGGCTTCGAGGTGGTGCGCCGCCGGTATGCCGCGCTGCTGGACGGGGCGCTGACGATGCGGTGGACCGTGGTCGTCGCGTCGCTGCTCATCATGGTCGCCGCCTGGCCGCTCTACCTGTTCTCCCGCCAGGAGCTTGCGCCGGTCGAGGACCAGAGTCATATCAGCCTCTTTCTGGAAGCGTCGCCCGACTCGACGCTGGCTGCGACCAATCGCGAGTCCTTGGAGGTCGTCCGCGCGATCACGTCGTTCCCCGAGGCCCGGTTCATGTGGTCTCTGACGGCCGCCTGGGGCGGCTTCGGCGGCCTGGTCGCGAAGGACTGGCGCGAGCGGACCCGTTCGACCGAAGACATGTACGGCGAGGTGTTCGGGGCGGTGTCGCGGGTTCCCGGGCTGCGCATCTTCCCGCGTCTGGACCCGCCGCTCCCGACGTCCGGCCAGTACGACGTCGAGCTGGTGTTGGAGAGCGATGCGCCGATCGAGCAGATGGTCGCGACGACGGGCGCGGTGCTCGGCGCCGGCTGGCACAGCGGCAAGTTCCTGTACGTCGACACGGACTTGAAGATCGACCTGCCCGAGGCGCGGGTCGTGCTCGACCGGGAACGCCTGGCGGACCTCGGGCTCGACCTGGCCGGGGTGGGCCGGGAGCTCGGGACGATGCTCGGCGGGGCCTACGTGAACCGCTTCAATTTCTTCGAGCGCAGCTATAAAGTGATCCCGCAGCTCGGCGACGAAGACCGGGCCACCGTCGGCCCGCTGCTCGACCTCAAGATCAAGACGCCGGGCGGACAGCTCGTCCCGGTGTCGACGTTCACGCACATCGAAACCGGCACGGCGCCCCGCACGCTGAACCGCTTCCAGCAGCGCAACGCGGTCCGCGTCTTCGGCGGCGTCAAGCCGGGCGTCACGAAAGAGGAAGGGCTGCGCGTGCTCGAGACGGCGGCGAGGGCGGCGGGCGGGCCCGGCGTCACGCTCGATCATGCGGGCGAGTCGCGACAGATCCGGCGCGAAGGCTCGACGCTCACCGTCACGCTCGGCTTCGCGGTCGTCCTCATTTATCTGGTGCTCGCGGCCCAGTTCCAGAGCTTCCGCGATCCGCTGATCGTGCTGCTCGGCTCGGTCCCGCTCGCGATCTCGGGAGCGCTGGTGTTCAGTTTCCTGGACCTGACGACGATCAACATCTATTCCCAGGTCGGCCTGATCACGCTCGTCGGCCTGATCGCGAAGAACGGCATCTTGATCGTGGAGTTCGCCAACACGCTGCAGGCCCGGGGGCTCTCGAAGGCGGCCGCGCTGCGGGAGGCGTCGCTCACGCGGTTGCGGCCGGTCCTGATGACCTCCGCGGCCACCGTCTTCGGGCACCTGCCCTTGGTGCTCGTGTCCGGACCAGGTTCGGCCGCCCGCAACAGCATTGGCATCGTGCTGGTCACCGGTATGACCGTCGGCACCGTGTTCACGCTGTTCGTCGTCCCCGTGTTCTACTCGCTGATCGCGGCGCAGCGGCGGCCCGCCCCGGCACGCGAAGCGTACCAAGAGATGGAGCACGGGACCCTCCTCCCGGCGGAAGCAAAGGGGTGAACGTGAGGTGGCACACATGAAGATCGCTCGCATCACCATCGATCCGGACCCTTACGAGCCGTTCCGGCTCGCGCAGGGCTATCGAGTCGGCGACCTCCTGTTCATTTCCGGCCAGGCGGCGATCGACCCGCGCGGCCGGATCGTGGGCGCCGGCGACTTCGACGCTCAAGCCAAGCAAGCCTTCGAGAATCTCGACCGCGTGCTGCGCGCCGGCGGATCGAGCCTCCAGAACGTCGTCAAAGTCACCATCTTCCTGACGGACATGGGGTATTTCGACCGGATCGTGGAGCTGCGCGGTCACTGGTTCACCCCTCTCTACCCCGCCGACACCATCGTCGAAGTCAGCTCGCTGTACTCCCCGGACGCCATGATCGAGATCGAGGCGATTGCCGTCGTCGACTCCGCCGCCGAGCGAGTGTAACCGGACCGCGCGCGAGGACCGCTGCAGACTCTGTCGATTTTGGATTTCCTGTTCGACTATCAGCAGACAGAGGACGGTTCCGCCGGGCAGCGGTTCCGTGTCGATTTTCCCGTCCTCGTTCGACTAACAGATGGAACCCGATCGGGCGGCAGCCCGGGAGGCGGACTCGAACCAATCGAGAAGGAGAGGGTACCATGCGGTTCCTGATCATCGTCAAAGCCACCACGGAATCGGAAGCGGGGGTCATGCCGAGCGAGCCGCTCATTGCCGAGATGGCGGATTACCACGAGTCGCTCGAGAAGGCCGGCGTGCTGGTCGATGGCTCGGGCCTCCAGCCCAGCTCGAAGGGGTGGCGGATCAGGTATTCCGGCCGGCAGCGGACGGTGATCGACGGGCCGTTCGCGGAGACCAAGGAGCTGATCGCCGGGTACACGCTCATCCAAGTGGCGTCGAGGGAAGAAGCCCGCGCGTGGGCGGAGAAGTTCCCCAATCCGGCCGGCGACGGCAAGGAAGGCGAGATCGAAGTGCGGCAGGTGTTCGACCTCGAGGACTTCGAGCCGAGCGAGGCCATCGAACGGTTTCGGGACTTGGGCATCGGAGAGAAGCGGTAGGTCCACCACACACGAAAGGATGCGTATGCCGTACGTCGATGGATTCGTGCTCCCCGTTCCGAAGAAGAACCTGCGGGCCTATCTTCGGATGGCCAACAAGGCCGGCAAGATCTGGCGAGAGCACGGCGCGCTCGAGTACCGGGAATGCGTCGGCGACGACCTGAACGTCGCATATGGCGTCCCGTTTCCGAGAAGCGCCAGAGCCAAGCCCCGCGAGACGGTGGTCTTCGCCTACATCGTGTTCAAATCGCGCGCGCACCGTGATCGAGTCAACGCCAAGGTCATGAAGGACCCGAGGATCACGGACATGTGTGATCCCAAGGCCATGCCGTTCGACGTGAAGCGCATGGCGTACGGCGGCTTCACGGTCATGATCGATGCCCGGTAGCGTGGAGATGACGCACCCATTGAAAGGGAGAGTGGCGCTGGTGGCGGGGGCCACGCGGGCCGCCGGCCGCGGCATCGCCGTCGAGCTCGGCGCCGCCGGGGCGACCGTGTACTGCACCGGCCGAACGACCAGCTCGCAGCCTTCCGAGCTGAACCGACCCGAAACGATCGAGGAGACGGCCGAGCTGGTGGAGCAGGCCGGCGGCCGGGGCATTCCCGTCCAGGTCGATCATCTGGACCCGGCACAGGTCCAGGCATTGGTCGCGCGGATCGAGCGCGAGCAAGGTCGCCTCGACGTCCTGGTCAACGACGTGTGGGGTGCGGATCCCTTGATCGAGTGGAACGTGCCGGTGTGGGAGCACTCGCTGGAAGGCGGGTTGCGCATGCTGCGGTTGGCCATCGACACGCACATCATCACGAGCCACTTCGCCCTGCCGCTCCTGATCAGGCATCCGGGTGGACTGCTGGTCGAGATGACGGACGGAACCGTTGACTACAACACGAGGCACTACAGGCTGTCGCTGTTCTATGATCTGGCCAAGACCTCGGTCATTCGCATGGCCTGGGCGCTTGCCCAGGAGCTTCGCCCCTATCAGGGGACCGCGGTCGCCCTGACCCCGGGCTGGCTGCGTTCCGAGCAGATGCTGGAGCACTACGGTGTCAGCGAAGCGAACTGGCGTGACGCGACCGTCACACAACCGCACTTCGTGATCAGTGAAACGCCGCGCTACGTCGGTCGCGCCGTCGCCCACCTGGCCGGCGACCCGGAGGTGTCACGCTGGACCGGCCAGTCGCTCTCGAGCGGCCAACTGGCACACGTGTATGGCTTCACCGACCTTGACGGCTCGCAGCCGGATTGTTGGCGCTACTTTCGTGAGGTTCATGACGCCGGCAAACCGGCGGATGCGACCGGCTACCGGTGACGTCGCCGGCTCAATGTGCGTATCACTTCATCACAAGGAGGTTCCTATGCGTTTGTCATCTATCCTGAGCATGGGGTTGTGTGCGGTTCTCTTGGTCTCGCCGGCGCTGGCGAAAGAGAAACAATCCGACAAACAGATGGACCCGCAGGCGATGATGGAGACGTGGAAGAAGCTGGCCATGCCCGGCGACCCGCACAAGCAGCTTGCGAGCCTGGCCGGGAGCTGGACCACGACGACCAAAGAATGGATGGAGCCCGACAAGCCGCCGACGGAATCCACCGGCTCCGCTGAGCTGAAGACGTTGTTCGACGGGCGCTTTCTGCAACAGGACTTCACCAGCACGATGATGGGGCAACCCTACTCCGGAATGGGAATCACCGGATACGACAACCTTCGCAAGCGCTATGTCTCGACGTGGATCGATAGCATGGGCACCGGGATCTTTACGATGGAAGGCACGGCCAGCGCCGATGGCAAGACCATCACGTTGAAGGGAAGCCACCCGGAACCGGGCGGCGGACAGATGACGCATCGCGCCGTGTGGAAGTTGGTGGACGCCAATACCCAGACCTTCGAAATGTACGGCGCGCACGGCGACGGGAAAGAGATGAAGATGATGGAGATCACCTACACCAGGAAACGATAGAGGAAGGGCGGGAAGACAAGCGCCCGTGAGGATGCTCGTCTTCGTCTCGGTCGTGCGCTCTCTCCGTACGGCGATCTTGGCGGCTCTCGCCTTGGCGGCCACCGGTGCGGCCTTCCTTCTTGCCACGCTGGCCATGCCGGTCGAGACCTGGCGCACCGGCGAACTGCCGGCGCCATCGCTTCCGCTCGAGCCGGCTCAGCCGTTCTCGCCCGCGCCCGTCCGCGTGTGGATCGACTCGGACGCGGCGTGCGGGCAGGACCGCCGGGCCGATCCCGACGACTGCCTGGCGCTCCTCCTGCTCACTCAGGACCCTGGCGTCGAGGTCGTCGGCGTCTCGACGGTCTTCGGGAACGCCGCGTTCCCTGAGACGGATCGGACCGCCCGCGCGCTGCTCGCCCTGGTCGAGCAGGACACGGGCCGGGCTGTGCCGGTTCACCGTGGGTCGCCCGGGCCCTTGGCGGAGCAGACCCCGATCGACACCGCTCCCCTGCACGAGGCCCATGAGAGGCTCCGCGCGGCTCTCGAGCAAGGGCCGCTGGCGATTCTCGCACTGGGACCGTTGACGAACGTCGCCGTCGCGCTGGAGGGCCGGCCGGAGCTGCGAGCCCGGGTGACGAGGCTCATTGCGGTGATGGGCCGCCGAAAGGGCCATGTCTTTCACCCGATCGAAGGCGGCACGGCGCGTTCGTTCCTGGGGCACGGTCCCGTGTTCCGCGACTTCAACGTGACGCAGGACGAGAAGGCGACGGCCGCGGTGGTGGCGCTGGGCGTGCCGACCACCCTCATCCCCTATGAAGCCGCACGGGCTATCCTCGTCGACGCCGCGCTCCTTCACGGGCTGACCGCCCGCGGCGGCGCCGCCGCCTGGGTGGCGCAAGGTGCTCGGTCCTGGCTGGCCTATTGGCGTGAAGAGATCGGCCGAGACGGCTTCTATCCCTTCGATCTGATCGCGGCCGCCTACGCCGTTCAACCGTCGCTGCTGCACTGCGCCGAGGTTCCTATCGCGGTCGAAGACGATACATGGCTCTTTGGTTGGCTCGGCTACCGGGGGCTCTTCGTCGTATCAGAGGAGCAGGCCGACTCGAGACGCCACGCCGCCGGCACCGCGCTCTACTGTCCGGAGGTGTCCGAGCACCTCCAGAGTTGGCTGGCAAGGCGTCTGGCAGGGAGCTCGGACCCGGTCCCAAGCCGATGATGAGCCTACGATACGGCCTCCGCCGCTACGCAGGGCTCTGGATGGCCGCCGCAGCCGTGTTTGCGGGACTCCTGGCGCTGGCCGAACATCAACGCAATCCCTTGAACGATCCGGATCAGGCGCAGCAGAGAACCGGGGTCTTGCTCCCGGCCGGCAGCGAGCCGATGCCGGCGGTGCGGGGTCTTCCACGTGCGGCTGAGAAGGCCGTCGTCATATTTGATCGACCCCTCACGGGACGGCACCTGTTCCATGACCTCGCTGATCAGTCCGATCTCGCGGCACACGCCCGATTGATCGTCGTCACGCCGGACGGCTCGCGGCCGATCATCGAGACCGGAATCGACGGCGTCCTGGCCGACCCGGACGAGGCCGTTGCCCGCGCGTTTCATCTCCGCAGGCCGAACGACGGCGGCTACCCGGTGGGCTACGTGTTGGTGGACGCCTCGGGCTTCATACGGTTCCGCACCCTGGACCCCGGATACAACCGGCGCGCATGGGAAATCCGGCTTCTCCTGGAGGACATGGACCCGTGAGCCCGGCGCGCGTCCATCCCGTGTGGCCCTGGTTGCTGTTCGGCGCCGCCGAGGCGTTCCTGTATCTCTCGTATCAGCAGCACGACGGGCGCTTTCACTGGTTCTTGCATTTCTTCGTCGGCGCCGCCGCCGCCCTGAGCGTGATGGGGACCATCACGCTCGCGTCGGGCCGGATCGCCCGGCACCCCTTGTTCTGGACCTTCATGGGACATCTCGTCGCCATGTTCCCCGACATTCTCTGGAACGTTCTCGTGGCCACCCATCAACCGTGGATGGACGTCTTTCTGGCCCACATCACAGCCCATTTCATACCCGGCCGGAATTGGACCTGGTACGCGATCTTTTTGATGAGCCTGGCGTTCTATCTGTATGCCCGGGCGACGAGGGAGGCGGAAGGGCAGGACATCGGGCAGGTACGCTGCTTCCGGAAGGACCTCTAATCGGCTTGGCGGGTCTCATTCTCTCGCACCGACCGACTCGGGATCGTGCGACCGGGTCCCATCCGGCCCCGGCAGACAAGCGTGTGGCAAGCCCGGGACTCGCTTCTCGGGAGAGACGCGACCGTCTATGGGTCGAGCGGCTGGATCGCCGGCGGTGAAGGGGCGCCACGGCTTCCCTTCATGAGTTTAACGGCCCAGATGGTGGCGACAAACAGAAGGCACGAGGAGACTGCCGCCAGGCTTTCCTCGAGTCGTGGTGATACGAACAAGATAAATCCCTGTCCTTTGATCAAAGCTGAGAAGCTCGACACGCAGAATGGCATGAGATAGAGACGGAACATCTGCCAGTAATCTCTTCGCCCATTCCCGCCGGAGGACACGCTCAACATCAACGCCGTACCGACCACCGCACTGATCCCGATCGAGTTCATCCAGATCTTCGGGGACGGGTCGAAGTAGAAATAGGTCACGACGAGATACCAAATCAAATAGCACCAGAGAACGGCTTTGCTCCATTTCATCTCATGGAGATACCGAATCACGGCCGTCATCCTCCGTAAATGGACCCGTGCAGTGAGTCGACCGCAGCGCAATGCCAGACGCAGACGTCAAAGGTCTCAGCGGCACCGTCGGTCCACATGGGCACTCGACACGAGCAGGTGACATCACCGGGAAGGGAGACCACGACCGAGCCAACCGATCAGTCGGTCGCCCGAGCGTCCGTATTCCGGTTCGGAATATCACTCGCTGTCGACAGCTTGTCAAGGACGACCCGGAGGATTCGAGGGGTACCGACGCGTGCGTCAACGACGATGATCGAGAGCATTCCTCTGAGAAAGCGGGACGACGGGCGGGCACGGCCGGTACGGGAGCTGAGGTGAGGGCTTCCGGGCCTGTGGACCGAGGCTCAACGGCTGAGTGCCGTCTTCTCCGCCCCGTCCTGCTTCCTTCCTGATCGGCCATGGGCGGACATCTCATCGACCACGGTGCCCTCCCAGAGGGGAGCGTTGGTCAGATAGGCGGCGCGACCGAGCAGATGCGCGGCCACGGGCGCGGTGACGTAGACGAAGCTGAAAATGGCCGCGGCCCGCAGCAGGCCCCAAGGCGTCTCGAAGCTGAGCGCGACGGCCAACATGATCCATCCCACCCCCATTGTCACCGCCTTGGAGACGGCCTGCAGCCGCATGTACACGTCCGGCAGGCGCACGAGCCCGAGGGCGGCCAGGAGCATGAAGACCGTGCCGATCAGCAGGCAAATCTGCGTGAAGACCTCAATCATGGCTGTTCCGAGTGCCCCCCCACTCGACGTATCGGGCAAACCCGACCGTCGCCAGGAAGGTCACGATGGCCAACGCGATGGCGGCATCCAGCAGAACGAGACGATCGGTCACGATGGCATAGACCGCGATGAGCCCGACCACCAGATTGGACATCATATCGAGAGCCGCGACGCGGTCGGCCCCCGTCGGACCCCGGAGCATCCGCAGGAACGCAAGCGCCATCGCCACGATCAGTCCTCCCAGCGCACAGAGCACGGCGAGAGGCCACTGCAAGGGGTCGTCCGGATTCATGCCAGCAACTCGATGACTCGGCGTTCGTATTCCGCCTTGATCTTCCGGCGGAACGCGTCGATATCGTCCAGATACATGACGTGCACGTACAGGTGCCGTTTGTCGGGAGGCACGTCCAGGGAGAGGGTGCCGGGCGTCAGACTGAGCAGGTTGGCGAGGAGCACGACTTCGACGTCACGCCGGGCGTCGAGAGGGATCGCCAGGATCCCCGGGCGCATGTGGTAGCCCGGCGTGATGATGTCGTAGGCGAGTCTGAGATTCGCCACGATGAGCTCCCATCCGAAGAACACGAGGAACTCCAGGGTCCGCCGCAATTTCCCGAAGGTGAAACGCGCCGCCCGTATCATCCCCGCCCCCCGTCCTGCACCGCGCGGATGTAGCGCTCAGGATGCATCAATTGATCGGCCGCCAGGCTGGAGAGCCGGACGGCGGGGTCAGCCACCAGGCCGAGCAGGACCGTGAGCACCGCCAACCCCGCGACCGGCCCATAGGTGAGCCAGGAACCGCCGTGCCGGCTCTCGTTCTCGCCGGCAAGCGGCTTCCAGAACGCCTGCTCCCAGATCGTGGAGACGGCATAGAGGGTCAAGAGATCCGCCGCGAGCGCGACCGCAACAAGGCCGTACCCGCCCACCTCGAGGCCCGCCTTCACGAGGAGGACCTTGGCGACGAAGCCGGAGAGCGGAGGGAACCCGGCCAGCGCAAAGGCCGGGATGATGAACAGCACGGCAAGCCCCGGTGCGGAGCGAAAGAGTCCGCCGAGCCTGAGCAGGGACTCCGAGCCCAATTTCCAGTGAATGATGCCGCTGATGAGGAAGAGGTTCGTGATGGCCAGCATATGGTGCAGCAGATAAAAGACGGACCCCGCCAGCGAATGCGCCGTGAACAGGCCCAGGCCCCAGATGATGAACCCGATGTGGCCGATGAGCAGGAACGACAGCAGCCGGCGCACTTCCCGTTGAGCCAGCGCACCCAGCACTCCGACCGCCATCGTGAAGCCGGCCAGCACCAGGATGGCGGACTGCATCGGCCCGTGATCGGACAGGAAGAGCAATGAGGAGAGCCGCACGAGGGCGTAGACGCCCACTTTGGTCAACAGGCCCGCAAAGACGGCGGAGACGGCGAACGGCGGCGTATGGTACGAGGCGGGCAGCCAAAAGAACAGCGGGAAGACGGCGGCCTTGATACCGAAGGCCACCAGAAACAACATGGCGCTGGTCGCGACGAACGCCCCATGGCGCAAGGGTTGGAGCTTCGTCGAGAGATCGGCCAGGTTCAGGGTACCGGCGAGCCCATAGAGAAAGGCGATGCCCGTGAGAAAGAACGCCGATGCGATGAGGTTGAGCGTGACGTACGTGAGCGCGCCTTCGAGCTGGGCACGGTCTCCGCCAAGGGACAGGAGCACAAAGGAGGCGATGAGCATGACCTCGAACCAGACGTACAGGTTGAACAGGTCTCCGGCCAGCAGCGCCGCGCAAATACCGGCAAACAGGGCGTGCAGGGCCGGATGGTAGCCGATCGACTCCAGCCATGGGTCGGCCGTCGCCAACGAGTAGACGACGACGGCGAGCGCCACGACCCCGGTGAGCAACACCATCAGCCCGCTGAGGAGGTCCGCGACCAGGGTGATCCCAAAGGGGGCCGCCCAACCCCCGATCTGCGTGGAGAGGATGCCGTCGGCCACCGTGCGGGCCAGGAGCTGCGCGCCGATCGCCGGTAAGGCCGCCGCGCCGAGGACGCTGAGCAGGCGCTGGATACGCCGGTGTCCGCGGGCGAAGAGGCACCCGGCCGCCGTCAGCAACGGTACGACCAAGGGCAGGACAAGGAGCGACGCGCTCATCTCAGCGGTCGCTCCCCTGGAGGCGGGTCACATCATCGGCCCCGACCGTCTTCACCGTGCGCTGGATCAACGCGGCGGTGAAGGCGAGCAGGCCGAACCCGATCACGATGGCGGTCAAGATCAAGGCTTGGGACAATGGATTGGCAAAGGGCCACGCCAGCCGAGCGCCCTCTTCCGGCACGATGGGCGGCGTGGCGCGAGTCACCCCATCGATCGTGAAGAGCAGGAGATTCGTCGCGTGGTTGAGCAACATGAAGCCGATGGCGAGTTGGATCACGCTCCGCCGCAGCAGGAGGTACATGGCTCCGGCATAGAGCACGCCGATGACCACCGCCAAGACCGCTTCCATGTCTTTCCCTTTATTCCACTTCGGCCACGCTGAGCAGAATGGCGACGACGACCCCGATGACCACGAGATAGACGCCGACGTCGAACAGCAGCGGGGTTCCCAGCGGCAGGTCCTCGACGACGGGCAACGGCGCCACGACCCACTGACCCGTCAGGAACGGCTCACCTTTCCCGACCGCGATGATGCCGCTGCCGGCGGCCGTGCAGAGGCCGGCCGCGATCGCCGTCCTCGGCTCGATCGGCAGGAGGCGCCGGGTGCGGCCGGGGCCGTGCGCCACCAGATACAAGGCCACGGCAGCCGAGGCGACCAGTCCACCGGCGAAGCCCCCGCCCGGGGCATCATGCCCGCGGACGAGCAGAAAGACCGAGAACGCCAGCAACAGCGGCAGCATGTACTGAGCCGCCAGGGCCAGCACGAGCGATCTCATCCGCTCTCCTTCTGTCTCACCGGCCTGCCCTTCAGCAGCGCGAGCACGCCGATCCCCGCCATGGCCAGCACCGTGATCTCACCCAGCGTATCGAACGCCCGAAAATCCACCAAGATGACGTTGACGAGGTTGCTGCCGTGCGCCCGCGACGGCCCCTCCGCGGCGTAGAACTGCGCCAGTTCCGGGCTGATGGGGATGGAGGTCGCCAGCAACACCAGCACGCAGACCAGCATGCCGATCAGTGCGGCGAACATCCCGTCCCTCAGCCGGGTCGCCGGGGAAGACAGGCCGGGGGATTCGGGGAGGCCCGGCAAGACCAGCACCAGCAGGATGACGATCAGCGTGTCGACGAGAAACTGCGTCATGGCCAGGTCCGGAGCCCCGAAAAAAATGAAGAGGAGGGCCATGCTGTAACCGATGACGCCGAGCGCCGTCAGGGCGGCCAGCCGAGACGAGGCGATGGCGACGGCTCCCGTCGCCGCGACGATGACGACCGCGATCCCCACTTCATGGAATTGCAGGTGGAGCCAGTGTCGGCTCTGCACGCTGAGCTCGCTCGCGAGCAAGGGATACCCGGCGAGCACGACCACGGTCGCGATCGTCACCCGCACGTACCAACTCAGAGAGCCGTTCTGAAGCAACCGGGTCTGCCGGGCGGCGAGACGCAGCAGCGCGGCCTCGCCCCGGCGATACGCCTCCTGCGCGCCCCACCGAACGGCCGGCGCCAACCAAGCGGCCGCCTGCAAGATCTTCCGCCGTGCGGCGAAGACGGCGACGCCCAGCGCGAGGGTCAGGACGCTGAGCCCAAACGTGCGCGTCCACCCGGGCCACGCCGCGACGTGGTGGTCGCCTGCGCCGGGTCCCACGGCCGCGGCGGCCGGTCCGAGCAGGTCTTCGAGGACGGTCGGCCTCAGGCCGCACACGAGGCCGGCCCCGGCGAGCAGGGCGGTCGCCCCCCACATCCCAAGAGACGGATCATGAGGCTGGCGGGGAAGTCGCCCCAGCCGCCCGAAGAACGGTCGGACGCCGAGCAGCAACGCCGCCGCGACGAAGAGCAGGCTGGCGACACCCGCGGCCGTCGTGAAGAAGACGGAGCCCGCGGGTGCATCAAGACTCGCTTCGTAGAGCAGCTCTTTGGACACGAAGCCGAGGAACGCCGGCATCCCGGCCATCGACAAGGCCGCCAGGATGGAGACGACCGCGGTCACCGGCATCGCACGACGCAGCCCGCCCAATCGGTCGAGTCGCCGGGTGCCGGTCTCATGGTCGAGGCTCCCGGCGACGAAAAACAGCGCGCCTTTGTACATCGCATGGGCCACCAGGTAGAAGACGGCCGCATGCATCGCGGCTTCGGTACCGAGCCCGAGCAACAGGACGAGCATGCCGAGCACGCTGATCGTGGCGTAGGCCAACCCACGCTTCATGTCCTGCTGCGGGAGCGCCAACACGGCCCCGGTCAGCATCGTCGTGACTCCGATGGCCGCCAGCAGCCCCGTCCAGAGCTCGGTGCCGCCGAGCACCGGGCTCAGCCGCGCCAGGAGATAGACGCCGGCCTTCACCATCGTCGCCGAATGCAGATAGGCGCTCACCGGCGTGGGAGCCCCCATCGCGTTCGGCAGCCAGATGTGAAACGGCACCTGCGCCGATTTCGTCGCGGCTCCGGCGAGGACCAGCAGCAGGATCGGGGCGTAGAAGGCGCCGCCTCGAACCACGTCCCCGTGCTCCCGCAGCATCGAAAGTTGGAGGGTGCCGCCCGCTTGGGCGAGCAACAGGAGCCCGGCCAGCATGGCCAGACCACCCCCGCTGGTCAGCACGAGCGCTTGCTTGGCCGCCTCGCGGATCTCCCTCGACTCGTGATCGAACCCGATGAGCAGATACGAACTGAGGCTCGTCAGCTCCCAGAAGACGTACAGGACCACCAGGTCGTCCGCGAGCACGATGCCGGTCATCGATGCCATAAACATGAGGATGAAGGCATAGAACCGCCCTTGGTCCCGGCGGCCGGCCATGTAGCCGTTGCTGTAGATCAAGACGAGGACGCCGATGCTGCTGATGAGGAGGGCAAAGAGCAGGCCGAGGCCGTCGAGATGGAAGGAGAGGGTGATTCCGATCGACGGCATCCAGGTGTACGACTCCGAAAACGTCCGTCCCGACGAGACGGACGGGAGATACCCGGCGAGGTAGATCAGGTGGACCAGCGGCAACAGCGCGAGCAGCCACCCGGTCGCCCCGCGGGCCAGGCGGTGAAGCCACGGCGCCGCGACCGCGAGCAGGAAGCCGGAAACGACGGTCGCGGTCAATCCCATGCCAGATGATCAGTCCCACCACGTGGGTCGGCGGTACTCCCTTGAAGACGACCCGGCATTCTGCATGTTCGAGCGCCACGCATGCGGAGGCCGTCGAGATCATCCGAGGAAACCGCTCCTCGAACCAGGTCACGTCGACCGCCGCGAAGCGTTCGGCGAATTGAAGCGCCTGCTTGCGGATGTATCCCCCGTTCGCATCGACGAACAGCTCCGGTGCCGATCCGATCGCGTGTCTCGCGGCACGCATCCGCGCGAGGTCTTGTCCCGGCTCGCGTCCGACCTTCATTTTCACCCGGGGGCATGCCGGCCTCGACCCAGCCGGCGAGCTGCGCTTGGAGGCTCGGGACGTAGGCCGACGTGAAGCTCCCGCTCCCATAGACGGGGACCTGCCGATGAGCACGGCCGAGCAGCGACACGAGCGGCAGCTCCAGCACCCGGGCTTTGAGGTCCCAGACGGCGCTGCCGACCGCGGAGACCGCCGAGGTGGCGAGGCCCGGCCGCGTCTGCTCCCGGACGGCGGCCATCAACACCGACCAGATGGCCGGCACGTCCAGTGCATCGCGCCCGCGGACCACCGGCGCGAGCTGATCCGTGATCACCCGGGCCGCGCCGGGTCCCGCATAGGCATAGCCGACTCCCTCGCATCCTCCGCCGGACGCACGCACGACCAGGACGGTCGTGCTGCTCCACTCGAAGGTCGCGTCGGATTCCGGCGTCTCCGTGGCAACGCGATAGACCGCGATCCGGAGGTCCTCGACTGGCACCACCGAGAATCGGCACGCGGCTTGCGATCGCATCTCCGGTCGCTCACACCATTTCCCGGATCTTGTCGTGCATCACGGTCAACGCGATCTTTCCCCGGTTCGGCTCGCCCCTGGCCAGCGACTCGGCGAACTTGGCCGCCTGCTGCATCGTGATCTTCGCCGGCATCGGAGGCGTCAGCGGATCGACCACCGCCTCGACGAGCACGGGACCCGGGGTCGCAAGCGCCTGATCGAGGACCCGGCCGCAGTCGTTCGGGTCCTCCACCGTCAGGCCGGTCCCCCCGCACGCCTGCGCGAACGCCGCGAAGTTGATGGGATGCAGATCGCATCCGTACTCGGGATTGCCCAGGAACACCATCTGCTCCCATTTGATCTGCCCGAGCGTATTGTTCTTGATCACAATGACCTTGATCGGCAGGCGGTACTTGACGGCGGTCGCGAACTCGGCCATGAGCATCGAAAACCCCCCGTCGCCCACGAACGCCACGCATTGTCGGTCCGGGTAGGCGATCTGCGCCGCGATGGTGTATGGGAGCCCGCAGGCCATCGAGGCGAGCGTCCCCGAGACGCTGAACATCTGCCCGCGCTTCGCGGGAATCTGCCGCGCCCACCACGTGGTGATCGTCCCCGAGTCGGACGACACGATCGCAGTGTCGGACAACCGCTTCCCGAGCTCCCACGCCACGACCTGGGGCTTCATGGGTGTGTCTTTGCGCGTGCCCCGTTCCTCCATGAGCGCCCACCATTCCTTCGCCCCTTCCTGCGCCTGTTTGAGAAAGCTCCGGTCCTTCTTCTCGTACAGGAGCGGCAACAAGGCGCGCAGGACCCGCCGGCTGTCGCCGACGAGTCCGCTCTCGACCGGATAACGGAGCCCGATTCGGGCGGGATCCAAATCGATCTGCACCGCCCGGGCTTGGCCGGGCTTGGGGTAGAACTCGATATAGGGAAAGGAGGTGCCGACCAGCAGCAGCGTATCGCACGCTTCCATCGCCTCCTGCGACGGCTTGGTCCCCAAGAGACCGATGCCGCCCGTCGTGTAGGGACTGTCGTCCGGGACGGCGCCTTTCCCGAGCAGCGCCTTGATGATCGGGGCGCCGAGCTTGTCCGCCACCTGCTCGAGCTCGGGCCCCGCCCCCAGGGCCCCGCGGCCCGCGAGGATCGCCACCTTGCTGCCGTTGTTCAGGATGTGTGAGGCATGCAGCAACTCGCCCTCGTCCGGGAGCTTGGCGCCGCGGCCCATAACGTCCGTCACGCGGTTGGGGAGGTTGCGCTTCGAGCGCTCGTCCACCGTGTGCTCCTGCAGGTCGACCGGAAAATTGATATGGGCCACGCCGTGATAGCTGAGGGCCGTGCGGCACGCGACGTGCGCGACGTTCTCGACGTGGCTGGGCCCCATGATCCGCGTGTTGTAGACGGCGACGTCCTCGAACACACGGTCGAGGTCCACGTCCTGTTGCGCATGCGTATCGATCAGGTCGTGGTAATGATGTCCGGTGATCGCGATCACCGGCTGTCCGTCCAGCTTGGCATCGTACAGTCCGTTGAGCAGATGCAGACCTCCCGGCCCTGACGTCGCCAGGCACACCCCCAACTTCCCGGTGTACTTTGCGTACCCGCAGGCCATGAAAGCCGCGGCTTCTTCGTGGCGGACTTGGATGAAGCGGATCCGGTCCTGGCGGGTCCTCAAGGCTTCCATAATCCCATTGATGCCGTCACCCGGAAGGCCGAAGACGACGTCTACGCCCCAGTCGTGCAAAATGTCGATGAGAATGTCGGCCGATGTCTGCGCCATGTCCCCTCCCTCTGGCTCGCCGCTGATGGGCGCCTCCCCTACTACGGTCCTCTCCGAATGCTCCCACCGTCCTGCCGCGATCTGTATCAGTCATGGGATAGGAATCCGGTAGGCAGCAGACGTTCACATCCCGCCGCATATATCGCCTCGGGCGGTGGTCACTTGTTCGGAGGCGGACAGGCTGTCCGGCATGCGGCACGCTGTGTCCCCAGGGGCACCGCTCGCGACCGGATGCCAGCCATCGCTAGAGCACCCCGGATCGCAACGACACGACTTGCGGTCCTTTTCGCCGTCCAGTTTCCCCCAGGCAAACGTGAACCGTAGCGGCGTGCCACTTGCTTTCCGTGACGCGGAAAGAGCCCGAGGATGAAGATCTGATGAAGCCGCGATTCGGACTCGTGCTGCTCGGTGCCGCCGTGGCGCTCGCGGCTGGGCTAGCCACGCTCTATTCACAAGGCAGCGCCGATTTGGCCGCGCAGGACCGACAGCCGATCGCCTTCAGCCATGAGCTGCACGCGGGAGAGTTGAAGATCGCCTGCCTGTACTGCCATCGCCACGCGGAGATCTCTCAGGTCGCCGGCATCCCGAGTCTCCGGCTCTGCATGACGTGCCACGCAAGCATGCCCACTGGATCGGAGGACGCCCGCATGCTGGCCGCCCACTGGGAGCAGCGACGGCCTATCGAGTGGGTCCGTCTTCAGCGTCTGCCCGACTTCGTCTATTTCACCCATGAGATGCATGTGAACGCCGGGCTTCAGTGTGCCGCCTGCCACGGCGACGTGGAACGGATGCCCCACACGCCGCGTGCGTCGACCTATGAAATGGGATGGTGCGTGACGTGCCATCAGCAGCAACACGCGTCGCTGGACTGCTGGACGTGCCACAAGTAGCCGAAGGCGGGCGCCCGACGAGCGAGGAGAAGGACCTATGGACCTCGGCCGTCGCGACCTCTTGAAGGTGCTCGGCGTCTCCGTGACCGCCGCCGCAGTTCCGGGCTGTCAACGCGAGGCGCACAACCTCATCCCGTTCCTCCTGCCCGACGAGGAGATCGTTCCCGGTGTCGCCAACTGGTACGCCTCGGTCTGCCGTGAGTGCGAGGCCGGGTGCGGGACGCTGGTCCGGGTCATGGAAGGTCGAGCGAAAAAGATCGAGGGCAATCCCGAGCACCCGTTGAACAGAGGCAAGCTGTGCGCCCGAGGCCAGGCGGCCCTGCAAGCGCTCTACAATCCGGATCGGGTCCGTACCCCGCTCAAAAGGATCGGGCCGCGCGGCGATGGACGATTCGAGCCGCTGAGCTGGCCCGAAGCCATGGACGAATGGCTCCGCGTGCTGCGCGCCCATCCCGGCGCCGCCCTGATCGCCCGCGTCCCGTCCGGAAGCGACGCGGTGCTGCTCGACGGATTCATGAAATCTCTTGGCGGCAGGACCGTCATCTATTCCCCCGAAGAGACGGTGGCCATCCGGGCGGCGATGCAGCGATCGTTCGGGGTTGACGGCCTGCCGCGCTACGATCTGGGGTCCTGCGACTATCTCCTCTCCATGGGCGCCCCCTTTCTCGAGCACTGGCTGTCTCCCGTCACATTGAGCATCGGGTACGGCGAGATGCGACAGGGACATCCGACGACGCGAGGGCGCTTCGTGCACGTCGAGCCTCGCCTGTCGCTGACGGCTGCGAACGCGGATCGCTGGGTGCCGATCCGGCCGGGGATGGAAGGACTCCTCCTGATGGGGCTGATCCACGCGGTTCTCGAGGAGCGACCCCATGCCCTACCCACCCACGAGCGATCCCGATGGGCGGGATCCGCCTCGCTGTCGCCGGCTGACGTCGCCCGGCAGACGGAGATCGCCGAAGAGGACATCCGTCGCCTGGCCCGCGAACTGATGCAGGCATCGAGGCCGCTCGTGCTGGCCGGCGGCTCAGCGGCCAGCCACACGAACGGCAGCTTCGTCTTGGCGGCCGCCAATGCCCTCAATCGGCTGCTCGGCGCCGTCAACCGGGAGGGCGGTCTCTGGCTGTCCCGTGCCCATCCCCTGTCCGCCGGACCGCGACCCGCAGCGGAACAGCAGGTGCTCGATTGCTTGACCCAGGTGAACCGCGGCGGCGCCCTGCATCTCTACGATGCCGACCTGCTTCATCTCGTGCCGGACTCCTTCGGCGTGCGGGAGGCTCTGAAGGCCGCGCCGTTCATCGTGAGCTTCTCCGCCTTCCTCGACGACACGAGTACGATGGCGGACCTCGTGCTGCCGGTCCACACACCGCTGGAATCATGGGGCGACCGCGTCTATGAAGGCGAGACGAGCGGGCGGGCGGCGGCCCTTCAGCAGCCGGTCGTCCAACCGCTGTACGAGACCCGGCCCGTTGCAGACCTCGTCTTGGACGCTTCCCGGCGGCTCGGTCGGGACCGCGAGCGGCCTGCACCGTCGAGCGCGCTGGCGTTCCTGCGCGAGCGGTGGCGCCGCCTCGGGGTCGAGGAAGATCACGCGTGGATGCAGCGGCTCGAACAAGGCGGCTGGTGGGAGGAGGAGCAGGAACCGGCGGCAGTGACCTTCACGGAACTTCCGCCGTACCAACCGGCCGAGTTCGACGGCGACCCCGGGGAGTTCCCCTTCTTCTTCCACCCATTTCCCTCGCTCGGTCTGCATCGCGGGGAAGGGGCGAACCGGCCGTGGCTTCAGGAGCTGCCCGATCCACTGACGACCGCGGTCTGGGGGACCTGGATCGAGATCAATCCGACCACGGCGCGACAGCTCGGCTTGAAGGACGGCGCCATGGCAAAAGTCGTGAGCCCGTACGGGAGTCTCGAAGCGCCGGTCATCCACTACCCGGGGATACGACCCGATCTCGTCAGCATTCCGCTCGGACAAGGACATTGCGGCTATGGCCGCTATGCGGGAGGCCGGGGCGTCAATCCTCTCTCACTCTTGGCTCCCCGCCTCGACCGGGATTCGGGGCGGATCGCAAGCGGAGCCACGCGCGTGCGGGTGGAGCCGAGCGAACGCGCCGGCCGCATCGTCCGGCTCATCCATCACGGGGGGCAGCCAGACGAGAGGCTCCTCCAGATCGGAAGGCCGTCCGCGGGCTAGAGTCGCGGGCACCTGGCTCACCGCGCACTGAAACGGAGGAACACGTGGCGGATGAACGACAGCAAGAACGCAAGCCGTACAAGTGGGAGATGGTCATCGATCTGGACCGATGCACCGGGTGTGAAGCGTGCGTCGTGGCGTGCCGGGCCGAAAACAACGTCCGGATCTCCGGCGAGGAGGAGTGCGCCGAAGGGCGGGCGATCAACTGGATCCGGATCGAGCGATATTGGGAAGGCGAGTATCCCAACGCGCGTGTGCGTTTCCTGCCCGTGCTGTGCCAGCACTGCGGGAACGCCCCCTGTGAGCCCGTCTGTCCCGTGTACGCGGCCTATCATACGCCGGACGGCCTCAACGCCCAGGTCTACAACCGTTGCATCGGCGTTCGCTATTGCGGAAACAACTGTCCCTACACGGCCCGTCAATTCAACTGGTTCGACCCGCAGTGGGACGAGCCGTTGGCCGAGCAACTGAATCCGGACGTCACCGTGCGCATGAACGGGATCATGGAGAAATGCACGTTCTGCGTGCAACGGATCAGGAAAGCCAAAGAGGGCGCCGCCAAGGAGGGACGCCGGGTCCGGGACGGCGAGGTTACGCCGGCCTGCGCACAGTCCTGTCCCACGTCGGCCTTGGTCTTCGGCGATCGCAACGACCCGTCGAGCCGTGTAGCCGCGCTGGCCCGGAGCGACCGCGGCTTCCACCTGCTCGAGTCCCTGGGCACGGAGCCGGCCATCACGTACCTCAAGAGAATAGGGATAGGGGGATCAGAGGGATAGAGGGGTATTGGTATTACCGGATGGCTGAACGAGAGCGCGCGTTGCAAGACTTCCCCCGGATCAACCGCGACCTGCTGGCGCCGCTGGAAGGCATCAGCGCCGGATACGTCCTGCTCGTCATGCTTCTGCTCGCCCTCGTCGCGGTCGCGGCCGGCGCCTGGACCTATCAAATCGAGACGGGGATCGGCCAAACGAACCTGCACAAGCCGATCTTCTGGGCGTCGTACATCGCCTCGTTCGTCTTCTGGATCGGCGTGAGCCATTCCGGCACGTTCATCTCGGGGGTCCTTCGTTTGACGAAGGCGGAGTGGCGCCGCCCCGTCACACGGCTCGCGGAATTGATGACGATCATCTCCGTCATGATCGCGGCCCTGTTCGTCTTCTACCACTTGGGGCGCGTCTGGCGCTGGTACTATCTCCTCCCGTATCCCAATCAGCGGGAGATCTGGCCGAACTTCCGTTCGCCTCTAATGTGGGATGCGACGGCGGTCTTCACCTACGCGACCGCCAGCGCGATCTATCTGTACCTGCCGCTCATCCCAGACCTGGCCCTGGCCCGCGACCGCGTGGGCGGCTGGCGCCGCCCGCTGTACCGCCTGCTCTCGCTCGGCTGGCGCGGCACCCAGGGCGAATGGGAGGTCCTCCAAACCGCCATCCGGATCATCACCCCGCTGATCGTCATGATCATGGTGTCGGTGCACTCGATCGTCGGATGGGACTTCGGCATGGCCCTCGTCCCCGGCTGGCACAGCTCGATCCTCGCGCCGTATTTCGTCGTCGGAGCCGTTCATTCCGGCCTCGCCATGGTGGCCATCGCCATGTACGTCGTGCGGCGCGCCTATGGCCTCCAGGCCTACATCCGGCTGGAGCATTTCGACAAGATGGGCAAGTTGATGGTCGTCACGACGCTGACCCTGGCCTATTTCTATTTCGCCGAGTTGCTGACGATCTGGTACGGAAAGATTCCCGACGAGGAACACGTCATGTACTCGATGCTCACCGGCGGCTTTGCACCGGCCTGGTGGGGGATGGTCGCGGTGATCTATGTGATCCCGCTCGCCACGCTGACCATCCCGGCGTTCCGGCGATGGCCATTCGGGCTGATGCTCGTGGGCGCCCTCATCAACGTGGGCATGTACATCGAGCGGATGCTGATCCTGGTTCCACCGCTCACCCACCCGCGCCTGCCTTACAACTGGAGCAGCTACTTTCCCTCGTTCGTCGAGCTGGCGCTCATGATCGGCTCGCTGGCGTTTGCGATCCTCTTGTATGTCCTCGCGGCCAAGCTCGTCCCGGTCATCTCGATTTGGGAGGAAAAGGAAGGGAGGCTGCATGGCACACGCGGCTGAACAGACCCGGCTCTTCGCGCTCTATCAACCGTCGACGGCGATCGAGCCGATCCTGGATCGATTGCGCGCGCAGGGTGTGTCACGCGAGTCGGTGGACGTGCTCACCGCCGTGCCGCAAATCCCGAGCGCCTCCGCCCGGTGGGGGCCGTTGCCGTTCTTCGTCATCACGATCGTGGCCGGCCTGATCGGCATCGGCGTCGGCGTCTTCTTCTCCGGAGGCACGGCCGCCCTCTACCCCCTCCGGACCGGAGGGAAACCGATCGTCGCCTTTCCGGTCGTCGGCATCATCTCCTATGAAGTCATGATGCTCCTGGCCGTGGTGACGACGTTCATCGTGCTGATCGTCCGCATCGTCCGACTGAGTCGCGCCGCGGAGCACTACGACGTGCGGATCGACGAGGGGTTTCTCGGGCTCGTGGTCCGACTGGATGCGACCGATCCGCGCCGCGACCGGATCGAGTCGGCGCTGCGGGCCGACGGGCTGGCCGAGCTGCGGGCCGCGTGAGGGTTGCGATGTACCTCTTTGTGAGTCGCCTACTCATCACTCAGCACTCAGCACTCAGCACTCGGCATTTGCTCGGGCGTCCCCTGCTCATCACTCAGCACTCAGCACTCAGCACTTCTCTACTTAGGTTGGCTCTCCTCTTGACCGCGCTGGCGTGCACGGCCGGCTGCTCGGAGGACATGGTGGAGCAGCCGTCGTACCAGGCGCAGGAGGCGCCGCGCCGCCATTCTCCGCCCGACAGCGTCCCGCGGGGGAGCCGCAAGCTCCCGCCACCGCTCCCGGTCGGGCTCCTCCCGGCTCACGAACAGGCCGACCGTTTGTTCGCCGTCAACTGCCGGCACTGCCACGGAGCCGAGGGGCATGGGGACGGACCGGTCGCCGGGTTCCTGAAGGAGCTTCCCAAGAACCTCCATTCGGACCACGTGCAGGCGCAATCGGAGCGGGAGGTCTATGACGTCATCACGGACGGGAAAGATGTGATGCCGTCCTTCCGCGGCCTCTTGTCCACGGAGGAACGTTGGTGGCTGGCCCGCTACGTCAAATCCCTCATGCGGGAACCCTCGCGGGAACGCGAGGCCCGCGGGCACGGAGGATGAGGCCGGACATGGTGGAATCCGGTGTGCCGCTCGGACCGATTCGGTTCCCATTGCTCGGGAACAGCCTCGCGGTCGGTCTCGCCAGCCTGCTCCATATCGCAATCGCGAGCCCCGCCGTCGCATTCATGGTGCTCGCCCCCGTCGCCGAAATGCTCGGGCGTCGCCGCGCCCATTACACGGAGCTCGCCCACACGATGACCCGGTTCACCCTGGTCACCTATACGGCGAGCCTCGTCTTGGCCGTGATCATGATCGAATTGTTCATCGGGCTCTTCCCGCTCACCAATTCGTGGATCTTCAATCGATTCCGCCTGGCGATCGGCGTGGCGGTCGCCGCCTTCCTCGTCCAACTCTTCGCGCTCTATCCGTACTATCACTATTGGGAGGCCATCCGGGCGAGCCATCTCCGACTCCACGTGGCGCTCGGGATCGTCGCCGCCGCGGGCATCCTGATTTGGGTCGCGATCCTGGACGGAATCGGCTCCTACATGCTCACGCCGGGTGAGGAGGCGTGGTCGCTCATGAATCCAACCTTTCTCCCGCTCGTCGCGCACCGGTTCTTTGGCGACGTCGTCGTGGCCGGCTATTTGATGGCGGCCTACGGAGCGTGGCGACTCGCTCGCGCGGCCCCCGCCGACCGCGACTACTACACCCACATGGCGGACGTCGGCATCCGGATCGGCGCGATCGGCCTGCTCCTCCAACCCGTCACCGGTTTCGTCTACGCACAGTCGATCGAGGGCGCCGCCCCGTCGGCCTACGAGCAGGTCGTCCGAGGCCCGTTCCAGCCGCTCGTCTACGTGCAATTCACGCTCATCGCAGTGTTGTTCCTGGGAACGGTCGCCTGGTTGACGTTCAGCCGGGGGCAGGCCTTTGGACGGGTCCACGCGGCGCTCGTGCCGGTCGCCCTCTTGATGGTCGCCTCGGTCGGCCATCCCTGGCTCCGGCGAGCATGGACTGTGGCCTTGCTGGTGGTCACGGGGTGGGTGCTTTGGAAGCAGGCCACGAGCGGAGCTTCCGAGTGCCGCGTCCGCCGCGCGAGCTCGCGGTGGCTGGCCGTCGGGCTCTCCCTCTGCGCGCTGCTGACCTACCTGACCATGGGCACCATCCGGGAGACCGCGCGTCATCCCGATACGATCCGAGGCGTGATCTCGCTTCAGGACGAGGCGGAAACCCCGGCCGCCTTCCGCCAGGGCAAGGGCTCCGTCACTCAGCACTCAGCACTCAGCACTCAGCACTCGACTGATCCATAGCCATGGATCTCGAACCGCTCCAAACGTCCTTGCTGACCGGCCGGGTCGCCATCGCCACCGCCGCGCTCACGCACGGCCTGTGTGCGACGTTCATCGTCGGAAGCGCCCTGATTGGGGCCGCCACCGCGACCGTCGCTCATTTGGGCCGCCAGGAACGGTTTCGTCGACTCGCGCATCTCATCGCCTTCTCCCTCGTCATTTCCACCGCCACGATCTCGTTCCTGGGCGTGGTGCTCGTCTTCTGCCTGAACATTTTCTGGCCGCGCTTCTGGCACACGATCTTTCGCATCATGTTCTGGCCGTTCCTGCTCGAAGCCGGCCTGTTCTTGGGGGAAGCCGTCTTCGCCTACTCCTGGTACTACCTCTGGGCCTGGTCGGGCGCCTCGATCGTCCGCCGCCGATGGCACCTGACCTTTGCATGGCTTGCCGCGATCTGCGCCGTCGCCGCGATGTTCATGATCGACATCGTCGCTTCGTACATGCTGACGCCCTATCCCGCGGGGGAGGCGTGGGGCAACATCCTGAACCCGACCATGCTGCATCTCGACCTGCACCGCTGGTTCGGGAACCTCACCTGGGCCGGCTTTGCCCTGGCCTCGATCTGCGCGATCGGATCCTGGCTCGCCCGCTCCGAGGAGGATCGCCGCTTCTATGCCTGGGGGGGCGGATTCTGTCTCCTGATCGGATTCGGCGCCCTGGTCGTGATGCCGATCATCGGCTATCAGTATTTGTTGCATGTGCGCTATGGGCAGCCGCAAGCCTTTCACACGCTCATGCTCGGCGAACGATCCTGGCTGTTCGATTTCGTCGGGCTCTTCTACGGCGTGCTCGTCGTCGCGGGATCCATCTCCATCTGGAGGATCGTGAAGACCTCGGCCCCTCCCGGATCGTCCGCGAGAACGTTCGTGCCGGCGTCCCTCGTGCTGTTGGCGCTGGCCGCCGTACTGCTCGCCTTGCCCTACCATCTCCGGCACGTGCCCGGGATGGACCTGCTGACCGACCGGAGCATCATCCCGCTGGGGAAGATGCAGCCCTACAAGTACATGGCGCTCGCGCTCCTCGTCGTGCTCGGCTTCGGGAACTGGCTGTACGGGGTGCGCTGGTTTCGGTGGCGTCCGGCCGTCGCGGGGACCGCGGCCAGCCCGTCCGTCCTGCTCCTCCTGGGGGTGGTCTCGATGCTGATCATGCTGAACATGGGGTGGGTGCGGGAGACGGCGCGGGCGGCGAACGGTTACCTGATCTTTGGAGAGTTCCGGCTGACTGACGAGCTGCCGACGTATGGCGGCGCGGAGCACGAGCGGGCCACCGCCTCGTCCGCCCCCTGACGCGTCACGGCGCTCGGACCTCCCATTCGGCCGGCTCGCGGATCTCTTCGATGCGCGGTGCCGGCCCGTTCGAGCCCGCCGGGTACTCCTGGACGGGGATCTCCCCCATACGCCACGCCGAGAGGATCGGTTCGACGATCCGCCACGACTCCTCGATCTCGTCGTCGCGGATCGAGAGAATGGGAGTGCCTTCGAAGATGTCCAGGAGGAGACGACCGTAGGCCGGGAGATCTTGATCTGCGAGATCGAGCGCCAGCCGCGCGGCGTCGAGCGCGAAGGGGTCGCCGGGGCCGTTGATGTTGACGTCGAGCGAGAGTCGATCGGGCTTGAGCTGAAGTCGCAGCACGTTCTGCATCGGTTCGCGCGGCTCGCAGAAGGCCAGATGCGGAACGGGCTTGAACGTGATCGCGATCTCCTGCCGATCTTCGCCCAGCGCCTTGCCGGTCCGCAGGCGACACGGCACCCCGGCCCATCGCCAATTGTCGATGAAGACCGTGACCTCCGCATACGTCTCGGTCCCGCGCCGTCCGTCCACGCCGGGCTCGTCGACGTAGCTCGGCACATCCAGCCCCCGGATGCGCCCGGCCGTGTAGCGCGCCCGTCGGGTGTGGCGGCGGACTTCGTCCGGTGTGAAGCGCCGAACCGCGCGCAACGCCTCGACCTTCCGGTCGCGAAGGTCGCGCTCGGTGAGCAACTGGGGCGGCTCCATCGCGACCAGCGCGAGCAGTTGGAGCAAATGGTTCTGGATCATGTCACGGAGCGCCCCGGCCGTGTCGTAGTAGCCCGCACGGCCCTCCAGCGCGACGGTCTCGTCCCACCGGATGTCGATCCGCTCGACGTGCTGAGTATTCCACAGCGGTTCGAACACCCGGTTGGCAAACCGCAGGCCCACCACGTTCTGGACCGTCTGCTTGTGCAGGAAGTGATCGATGCGGTAGACCGTCTGCTCGGCGAACGCCTGATGGAGCAGGCGATTGAGGCGTTGGGCCGACGCCAGATCCTCGCCGAACGGCTTCTCGACCACCAGCCGGCTTCCCGGACGCAGCCCGACGGCCACGAGCGATTCGATGGCCGGCGCGAAGAACCGCGGGGGCAGCGCGAGATACACCACGACCGGCTCATCGAGGCCCGCCAGCGCCGTCCGGACCTCCTCGGGTTTCGTGATGTCCCCCCGCCGATAGCGCAGCATCTTCACCACCTCGTCCCGAGCGACCGCGTCCCCGGCCGGCCAGTGCCGGGCGAGACGTTCCGCGATGTGGCGGCGGAATCGGTCATCGTCCCACGGATCCCGGGCCACGCCGCGCACGACGAACCCCTCGGGGAGCTTGCCCGCCACCGCCAGGGCGGCGACGGCCGGCAACAGATAGCGGGAAGTGAGGTCCCCGGAGGCGCCGAAGATGACGAGGTGCCGGATCATCGCGTGGTGAGCTCGCTCGATTCGCGGCGCCGCAACACCGCACGCGCCGGCGCGCCGTCGCTGGCGGCGACCTTCAGGGGAAGACAAATGAGATCGTACGGCCCGGGCTCCACCGCCGAGAGGTCCAGTCCTTCGATGATCCAGACCCCCGCGCCCAGCAGGACCCGGTGCACTTCGGGCCCGTTCTTCTGAAAGCCGCCGACCGAGAGGTAGTCGACCCCGACCGTGCGCACGCCCTGCTCGATCAGCCAGCGCGCCGCCTCGGTGGACAGGTAGACGAAATCGGGGAAGAAGTCCTGGTCCGGCCAGCGCCGGTGGGAGTTCCGCGTCTTGAACAGGACGCGACCACGCGGCTCCACACGCTGCTCGCGCAGCTCCTGTACGGTGATCACCGTGGGGTCCCGGATCTCCACGACCTGCGCGGGTCCGATCGTGGCGTCCAAAGGCAGCTCGTCCAGCCCTTTCCCGGACTTGATGAAATGGAGGGGGGCATCCATGTGGGTCCCCGTATGGGCCCCGATCGTCAGCGTCGACACCGTCGCCTCGTCGCCGCGGTCCAAGTCCTGGATGCGCTCGATCCGGACCGGATCATTGTCCGGCCAATGCGGCAGCCCGTTCCGTAGGACCACGCTGACGTCGATCCATCCCTGTGAACGCGTCATGGCCTCCCTCACTGAGTGCGCGGCGGAACCGGACGCGTCCTCGATCCCCGGGGCTCGCCGGGCGCTTCCCCGTCCTCGAACAAGGACACGACCTCCTTCGGCAGCGTGACGGCGTTGCGCAGGAGATCGAAGGCGAGCAGCGGCAGCCCGCCCAACCCTCTGGCCAACGATTCGATCGGCAGGTATTCCACGGTGGGATGGCGAAGCGGTCCGCCGACCTCGAACATCGCGGTCACCAGCCCACTTCGATCCCCGGCAAAGAGCGTTCCGAACAGGGGCACTCGTTTCACCAGATTCGAGTAGGAGCCGAACGGGCTCGCCGCGAAGACGGCGTCCCAGCGATCGCGGACCAGGTCGTACGTCCCGGCGGCCGTGATCCTGAGGATCGGGCTTTCGAGCACGAGCTGCTTCAATCTCACCATGCCGTCGACCGCCTGCAGCTCGGACACGAGGCGGTCGTACCGCATCCCCCTCCGAGTCAGATCGACCTCGCCTTGGAGCAGCGACGGCAGGTTCAGCAGCTTGAGGATGGACGCGACGACGGGCATGTTGTGGATCCGGCCGTCTTCCACAATGACGTAGACGACACCAGGGCTCTCGAGACTCGACGGGACGACGCCGTTCGGCCCGATCTCCAGGCTGACCGTCCCGTTGAGCGTCAGCCATCCCGTCAGAGGCGCCTCCTCTTCACCGGACACGGTGAACAGGCGCTCGATCGGGATTCCGGTCAACCGGACCGAGGTCGAGAGTCGCCGCGATCCGCCCGACAGGTCCAGCGAGAGGCGGCCGGCCAGATGGCCGGCGTCGGTGTCGGCGCTCAGCGCCTCCACCGCCAGGATCCCATCGGCGAGGACGAGCCGACACGACAGCGAGCTCAAGAGGAACCGCTCGTAGTAGGCGTGGTCGATCAGGACGATGGTCGTCACGTCGGCGGAGGCGAGCCAATCGGGCACCCAGGCCTGCCGCTGCTCGCGCCCCTTCGAGGGCTCGTCCCCGGCGCGCCAGGCGGAGACCAGGGTGCCGAAGTCGAAGGCCGAGGCTTCCACCACCAGCTCGCCTCGCGGCGCCTTCAGCCAGTTCTCCAGCGTGCCGGCCACGCGGACGCCGTTCACCCCGATCGTCCCCGTCAGATGATCGATCACCAGGCGATCCCGCTCAATGTGAACCTCGGCATCGAGGTCCCGACTGGAAATGGGAATCCGATCGGCCTCGATATGGGCATCCTGCACGCGGAGCCAGCCCTTGAGCCGCCAGTCCTGCCAGCGGCAGCCGCGGCCCGCCGCACGGGCCACCCCATTCACGAGACCACCTTTCCACGCCGGCATGCTCACGGTCTCGGCCATCGCGGGGATGCTGAAACCGGGCATGACCAACTCGGCCTCGAACGTACAGGGATGGTCGCGATCGATCACGGCGTGCCCGGCCACCTCGTTCGAGGCAAACGTGGCCAGAAACCGGTCGACGACGACCTCCGAGGAGGACAGATAGCCCGCGAAAGAGAGGCCGGCCGGACGCCCGCGGTGTTTCAGCAGCACCCGCGGCAGATTCATGCCCAGGCCGGTGAGGTCGAGCGTGCCCTGGAAACGCGGCTGCTGAACGGGCCCGGACAGGGACACCGACAGCCGAGCCGTGCCGTCGAGGTCGAGGTCAGCGGGAGCGGCGTCGTGGCGGACCAGCCAGGCGGCCAGCGCGGCTCCGCTCGCATCGGCGTTCACGGTCAGCGTGCCCACCCATGCGGCTTGCCCCGTCCCCTCCTGGACGAGGGCGATCTCGCCGGATGCCGACAGGTCGACGTCTTCGAGACGGCCCTTCACCGCCTCGATCGCCACGGTCCCCGGCGAATAGGAGATCCGCCCAGACAGATTCGTCAACGGAGCCTCGAGCGCGCCGGAGACCAGATGCACATCGTTGAAGATGACCTCGGCCTCGTCGAGCCCCACGTCCCGGCCGGCGTCGCGCCGCCGGAAGTGGAGGGACACCCGGATCGGCCCGCCCGCCTCGTCGATGGTGTCGAGCCAGCGCGCCTGGCCTCCGAGGGTCCCTTCGGATCGAAGCAGGGAGACCATCGCGCCGGCGTCCGCGTCCCCCTTCAGCACGAGATCGAAGACCGGCGGCTCCGATCGATAATCCCATCGCATCCATCCGTCCGTAATGTCCACCGGCCCATATCGACCGCGGAGGTCTCTCACGCGAATCTGACCGGGGTCGAACAGGACGACACCCGAGAGCTGAGTCACGTCCGGACCATGCGGACGGATCGCAAGGCGACCGCTGGACACGCTGAGCCGACCGATGACCGTGGGCGCCTCCGCCGTGCCCAGGCTTCCGGCCACCAGCATGGACGCCACCTCCACCGTCGCCTCGGGTTGATGCGCCGTGATGACGGGGGCGAGGTCGGGAGCGAGACGCCGGAGCGCGAGATGGTGCACCAACGGCTTCATGTCCACCCGAGGGGAAGCGAACGCGATGAAGAATTGCGGTGGATCGCTGTCCAGATTCACCACGCCCTGCCCCTGGAGAGACACGGCGTCCCCTGAGATCGTCCACCGTGGAAGGTGAAGCACGAGGTGACCCGGCTCGGAGCGCACCGCGACCTGGGCCGTGACCTCGGCCGGCCACGGCACCTCGGGGTCGACCGGCCATTCCAGCAGCGTCGCGAGGTCGCTCACGTCGATCCGTCCCAGATGAATCGATGCCTCCGCCAGCACTTCGCTCCGTGATGCATCGGCCCGTGATGCATCGGCCTCCGCGGGCGCCAGGACGGAGGCCGTCAGTCGGAGGCTTCCCGGCCCCGACCGGTTCTGCACCGAGCCGGTGCCGGTCAGGCTGATCATGCGCCGCGCCGGGTCCCGGGTCATCTGAAGGGCGAGGTCCGTCACCTCGAGGCCCGCGGGCATACCACCGTTCGTCTGGTCCACGACCGTGAGACGGGTCTCGGTCATCGAGAGGCTCGCGGGCAGGGCGGCCGCGACGAGCGAGAGGTCGCGCGGCGCCTCCGCGGTCCCATGGCCGCCGCCGCTGATATTCCATACTCCCGAAGGGTTGCGCCGGAGCAGCAACTGGGCTCCGGTGATGCGGACGGACCGCATGAGCGGCCGACGACCCAAAAACCCGAGCGGCTCGAGGTCAAAGACGATGCGCCGAGCCGAGAGAAGCGGGGAGGTCCCTTCCGGGGCTCTCACGTCCACGTCGGCCAACGTGAACCGGGGCCGTGGAAACCAGAAGAGCTGCATCGCCTTCGCTTCGATGTCGTAGCCGAGGAAGGATTCCGCTTCCGTGAGCAGGACGCTGCTGACCGAGTCGAGCCGTAGCAAGGCGGGCAGGAAGAGCAGCACCACGAACACGGAGACGATGCCGCCCAGCAGAAGGCGAACGAACATATTCCACTCTTCCCGCCGGTCCCTCGTTGGAGGGACGGCGGCCGCCCCGCCTGAGAGCGATCCGTGAGCTCGGATGAAAGCCGGCGAGAGACGATCGTTCGTACGGGAACGGTCTATCTTTTCTTATACCCGAGTCAGGCCGGACTAGGTAGAAGGAGAACCCTTACACGGCGCCGAAGCCACGGACGACAGCCCTGGCCGCCGACCCCAGGCAGGACCCAACGGGTCCTCGGAAAACGGGTCCTCGGACGCCGATGAAGGCGTCTCCACCCTCGTGGTCGCTTCGTAAGGCGAGCGCCGAACGGTCAGGGCCGTGTCATGACGGCATGCGCGCCTCTTCCTGCCTGATCGACACCCTGGGCCTCGCCCTTCAGACTAGGGGCAGAAGGCGAGCGGAAAGACCGATGCAAGGGATCCAAGACTCGAGAGGAACACTCAGGAGCCGTCGACCGAATCGCCGTCGAAGCTCATCCCTTCAGACGTCCAGAGGATATGGATCTCTGGCACGCCCTGTCCCGCTCCGTTTCCCTGTTCCATCTGCTCCCTCCTCGCGCGGCCGGCCGCGCAGGCCTATTCGACTCAGCAGATACGCGGCAGTTGCTCGCCGACCAGGAGATCGAGGATCCGGCTTCCGCCAATCGCCGTGTGCAGGACGACGGTCTCGGGATGCCGGGCCACCACCTCGCCGATGATGGCGCTACGGGCTCCCAGCGGATGCGAACGCATGCAGCTCAGGGCCCGCTCCGCATCGGCCGGCGCGGGCTGCGCGAGAGATGCCGCCGAGATTGGCACCGGGGCGGACCGAGTTCTATAGGGGGCACCCGCGTCCGATCGTCGTCGACCTGGATGTTCGCCGTCGGCGCTGCCGGAACAGCGGCGACCCCGTCGCGTCAACGTCCACGAGAGCTGGCAAGCTGATGTAGACTACCGGTATGGAACCCTATCGTGAGCCGGCCTATGCGCTGCTTCGTATGGTGACCGGCTTTCTCTTCTTGTGGCACGGCACGCAAAAGTTATTTGAATTTCCCGCTCCGCCGCCTCCGTATTCTCCGTTCGTCATCTCTGTGGCCGGCACGATCAATCTGGCGGGCGGAAGTCTCGTCATGATCGGCCTGTGCACGAGCTGGGCGGCATTCGTCTGCAGCGGGTTGATGGCCGTCGCCTATTGGATGGTCTTCGGCTGGCGCGCGCTTCTCCCCATCGTCAATGGCGGGGAGCTCGATGTGCTGTACTGCTTCGTGTTTCTCTACATCGCGGCCAAGGGAGGCGGGATCTGGAGCCTCGAGGCTCTCTTGGCCCGCGTCCCCTCGGCCTCACGTTGGGGACGCAGCCCGTCCCCTTAACGTGGCTCCGCTTTCGTGCCGTTGATGCTGATCTTCAGGGGCCTGACGTAAAGGGCCGTCGCGTAGGTGCCGCGCCTGTATGGCTCTTCCATTCACTCGGCAGGAGTTTCGAGACGATCGCGGACTGTTTCATCGAAGCGAGTATGGCTACTCCTCATCATCAGCGACGGGTTGAACCGCCCCGGAGAACGTTGGAGGAGAAGCACCGATGGCACTGGTCAAGCACCTCGAAGAAGCCGCCGAGAGCCTGGAACGGGCGCGGGCGCGAATGGAACGGGCGAAAGCCGCGCCCCGGTCGCTGGAAAGCCTGCAGGAACGGGTCGACGCGCTGACCGATTACGTCGGCGCGCTCTCGGATCTCCACGATCTGACCATCGAAGCGATCGAAGAAAAGCTCGAAGATCTCATGGCTCGGCAGCGCCAGGCAGGATCGACGCCCGGCTAGCGTGCTAAGCTGGGGTCGGGATCCACGGCTCGTGTCGGAGGAGAGCAGCTCATCCATGTGGCGGCGTGAGAAGACGATGCCCCTGTCCGGCGCCCCGCTCTCCGAGGCACGACGACCGTCCGGCGCCCCGCTGGACGGATCCGACCGGACGGCCGAATGGTACGTCCCCTCCTTCGGCCCCCTGATGTTCCGGCGGCTCGTGGGCATGCTCTTCCTGCCCTACACCGGGATGGTGCTGTCCTTTACGGTCATCGGGGCGATGATGGCCGAGCGGGTCTGGTGGGATCGCGTGGGCGCGATCGGCGCGATCTATTTCCTTGCACTCGGCATCGGCGCCCACGCGCTCGACGCGGTCGGCAGCAAGGGGCGCAAGCCCTGGGGCCCCGTGCTCGCCCCACCCGTCCTCTGGCTCATCGCGCTCACCTCGGTCGCCGCCGCGTACGTCATCGCCGCCTACTACGTCGTGCAGGCGGCTCCCTGGCTCTCGCTGATCGCCCTGACCGAGGGATTCTTCCTCTTCGCCTACAACCTGGAATGGTTCGACGGCCGGTTTCATACGGACGCCTGGTTTGCCGTGTCGTGGGGCGCGCTGCCGGTCCTGGCCGGTTACGTGATCCAGACGAACGCCGTCTCGCTTTCCGCGATCGTCATGGCGGCCGCGATGGGGCTGCTCAGTCTCGTGGAGATTACGGCCTCGCGCCCGTATAAGGAGCTGAGACGGGAGCCGCACGGAGGTCAGTCCGCGCGGGAAGCCGCTCGACCGTTCGAGGCGATCCTCAAGTCCATCAGCCTCGGGGTCATCCTGCTGGCACTCGGTCTTCTCCTGCTGCGGTGGACCGAGCCGGTTTCCTCGCGGTGACGATCGCCGAGCCGTAGGCGGTGAGATACTCCAACTCGACGGCCTGGAATCCGTTCACCCGGAGCCCCTCCATCAGCTCGGGGACCCATCGGGTTTGCTCGATCAGGCGCGGGAGCCCGAAAAAGATCTCCCGCCACCTCGGAAGCCACGGGGCGGCGAGGCGCTGGAGCATCCAGAAGTAGCCACGCCAGACGGCGACCAAGACGGGGTTGGGCGGGAACGTGAAGTCGTGCATGAGGATAACCCCGCCGGGCTCGAGCATGGCTGCGGCGTTCTCGGTCAGGATCGTGAGATCGGCATACTTCGCTAAATAGGAGGAGACGATGCCGTCAAACCTCTCTTCGGCCCGGTAGTCTTCGGCCCGGCTCTGGATCAGCTCGACGTTCCGGATGCCGAGCCGCCGGACCTTCCCCCTGGCGATCTCGAGATACTCGTCACGAAGATCGACGCCGACCACATGACCGCGGGGATACCGCCGGGCAAGCGCCAGGGTCAGAATGCCCGTCCCGCAGGCCAGATCGAGGATCCGTCGCGGATCGGGCGGCAGGCGGTCGACGATCCGCCGCTTCCAGCGGTCGTCGATCCCAAAGGTGGCCGCGTGGACCACGCGGTCGTACGTGAGGCCCGTTCCCGCAAAGAACCGCTCGACGAGTTGGAGTCGCGGGTCCAGCCCTGTCATCCACTCCTCCGGCTCTTCTGTCGCCCGACAAGCGCCCACCTGCTCGGCGGCGCATCCAGCGATTTGACGACTCTTCTTCACGGCGCAGATCGGAGCAGGCCGGACCAATGACGCCAGTCTCAGGTCCTTGCCGGCCCCACCCCGGGCCGGGCTCGATCAGTGCCGTGCCGCCCACGCTTCGAACCGGGGCAGGATGAGGTCCTGCAGGAGGATCTTGAGACAGGCGGCGACCGGGATCGAGAGCAAGAGGCCCAAGAAGCCGCCGACCGCGCCCCCGATCAGCACGACGATGAGGACGGTCACGGCGCTCATGTCGACCGACCGGCCCTGGATCCAAGGGGTGAGCCACCAGCTTTCGAGGAACTGGACGATCAGATAGGGCACGCTGGGCCACACGACCACCGCGAGCCAGCTCACGGCGCCGTCCGACGTGGTCGCATCGAGGTACTTCAAGAGGATCGCCAGCGGCCATCCGATGACCGAGACGTATGGGATGATGCTGAGCACCCCCGTGCCGAATCCCAAGAGAAACGCGTACGGGACGCCGGTCAACAGCCAGCCCACGGCATACATGAGGCCCGTGACCGCGGCGATCAGGAGCCGTCCGAGGAAAAACCCGGTGACGGCCCGGTCCATCTTCCTGATGATCTCGAACGTCTCGTCCCGTCGACTCGCCGGGATCAAGCGCCCGATCTGTCCCGCCATGGCGTCAAAGTACCAGGCGAAGAAAAAGAAATAGAACGGGATCAAGAACAGGAGCATCGCCACGTAGCTCGTCGTGCCGATCACCTGCCCGATGACTCCGAGGGCCTGCCCCGTCCCGGCGAACAAGGGCTGCAGCGTGCCGAGCGGATCCTCCTGCAGGCTTGCCATCCAGGTGGAAACCTGGTCCGGCAAGGTCCCCAGCTCCACGCCATAGTACGAGGTGAGCCGCTCCATGTACTCGGGGATGCGGCGGGCGAGCGCCTGGGCCTGCTGCAGCAGCAGCGGGCCGAGCCAGGCGCCGAACCCCGTGACCGCGAGCGCCAGCACGGCGAGGAGCAGGCCGGCACCCAGCGCCCGCGGCCATCCCCATTGGATCTTGAGGAGCGTGATCAACGGATTGGACAGATAGGCGAGCAGGAGGCTGAAGAAGATCGGCGCGAAGACGCCGCGCAGCTCGTAGACCAAGACGAGCCCGGCGACGACCAGGGCCACCCAGACGACGTCGCGCACGGGCACGATCTGCCAGAGATGACGATCCGCGGCCGGCCGGGACGCGGCGGGCGGCAGGCCCTTCCGCCCGGGTTTCCCGATCATGCTGGGCGCATCATCCGGCACGGTCCTCTCGGTCGCCAGCGTCCGCGGTCGCCGTGGGTCGCGTTGAAGCGGCGCTCGCGGTCATGCGGGAATCGTGTAGTGCCGCTCGATCACCGCCCGCAAACGGCGGCGGCTTTCGGCGGGCGACAGGGTACGATCCAATTCGATCTGCCGGGCTTCCTGGGCCAGCGTGTCGTCCTTGATCGCTTCACGAAACCACACCGAGTAGTCTCCGCGTCGAAGATGATGCAGCCAGGTGGCGTCGTCCACGCCGTCGGCGATCTGCATGAACAAGACGAGGTTCTGAGCCCGGAGATTCAACCGGCCGTCCGGCCCGCGGAAATAGAAGCTCCGGTCGGTCGGCAGCTCCCCCTCGGCATACTTGCGCTGGTGCCGGCGGCGGTCCAGCTTGCTCGGCGCGATCGTGAGCCGGAAGGGCCGTTCCGACCACGGCCGCCCGATCACCAGCGCCTGCCTCGGGTCCAACTCCACGGTCCCGGTCGGCTCGATCGCCCGGCCGATGGCCTGCCCGAACAACGACAACGTCTTGTCCGGCGCCTCTCCCATGGCGAGGACCAGATCCACGTCCTTCAGGACCGACTCGGCCACCTGGTCGGGGTGGACGGTGATGAAGATCATGCCGGACAGGGTGGTGGACAGGGTCAAGGACGCCGGGTCCCAGCCGGACGGCAGGAGGTGATGCGTCTCGTCGACGAGGATCCAGTGGGGCCGGCCCGTTTTCGCCCGCAGCTCCTGCAGCCGCGGCAGGAGCCCGACGAAAAACGCCGGCCGGTCCTGAAGCGGCAGGCCGAGAAGGTTGACGACCCCGTTGGCCTCCGGGTTGTCCAGGAGCTGGATGATCTCCGCCACGGTGGGGGCCCGTTCGCTGGTGCCGAGCGCGACGGCGCCGTCGAAGGCTTCGTAATCGCCCTCCGGATCGATGATGCAAAATTGGTAACCGCGTTCGCCCAGGCGCTCGAGGATTCCCGTCGCGAGCGTGGACTTGCCGCTCCCCGAGGAGCCCGCGATGAGCAGGTTGGCGCCGTAGGGGCTGATCCTGACCTCTTGGCCGTCCTCCCGGGTGCCGAGCAGGATCCGATGCCGCACGAGCTTCGGCTCGCAGTGCTCCAGATCGTGCTCGAGCAAGGCCTCGATCAATTCCTGCACGCCGGCGCCATGATCCTTCTCCGTGATCCAATCCGCCGTCTCCTTCAGCATCGGCACCGCGTTGGCCACGGCGACGCCGCACTCGCACAAGCTGAGGAGGGCGTGATCGTTCTCCGCATCCCCGACGGCGACCACGTTGTGCGGCGAGAGCCCGATCTCCTTCAGGGCCGCCATCAACCCGCTCGCCTTGTTCACGCCCGCCGGCAGCACCATGACGGCGCCCTTGTTGAAGATCACCTGCAGCTCCAGCCCCAGATCGCGGATCACCTCGAGCACGGTCGTCTCGTGCGGGTGCACGGTCGCCACGATCGAGCGGCCGACCGACAGGGGGGCCACGCCGCGCTGCTTCAGCTCCGTCACGAAGACGTCGGGCGGAGCCTGGCCCAGCGTGACGCGCTCCCGCGTCGCCGGGCGATAGAGGAGCGCCCCGTTCTCCGCCACCACCCGCTCGAACAGATCGATCGCCGGGAAGATGGACAGCAATTCGTCGAGCTCGCGGCCGGTCACCAGGAGGAGCTTGCGACCGGAGGCCTGCAACTGCGCGAGCGCGTCGACGGTGTCGGCGCCCACCACCCCTCGGCTGGCGAGCGTCCCGTCGTAATCCGCGGCAAGTGCAAGGTAGCGCATACGAGTGCTGAGTGCTGAGTGCTGAGTGCTGAGTGCTGAGTGCTGAGTGCTGAGTGCTGAGTGCTGAGTTAATAAAGTGTAACTGATGTCCCCGTCACGATCATCTCACCGTATCATTCCCCGCATGGAGAAATCTTCTGTCCCTTCGTTACTCAGCGCTCAGCACTCAGCGTTCAGCGCTCCTTCCGTCTCCCCCACTCAGCACTCAGCACTATTTCTTCATCCCTTTTCAACATTCCGGTCGTCTGTCTCCCCGCTCAGCATTACTTCCGTCTCGCCAACTCAGCACTCAGCACTCAGCACTGTTTCTCATCCCGCCCGCGCGTACGCGGGCTGGGCCGAGAGACGCGCGTCGACGGCCTGCCAGTTGACGTTCGAGAAGAAGGCCTGAATGTAATCGGCACGCTCCGAGGGCGCGTAGTCGAGCAGATAGGCATGCTCCCACGCGTCCATCACCAAGACCGGGATGAACCCGGCGACGTTTCCGATCTCGTGCAGCGTGATCCAGTGGTTGGACAGGCGGCCGTTGGCGGGATTCGCATAGCACATGGCCCACCCGACCCCGCGTATCTTGCCGACCCCCGCAAAATCGGTTTTCCAGACGTCGTAGCTCCCGAAGCTGTCCTCGACCGCGCGGAGGAAGGCCGAGTCCCGTTTGGGGTCGCCCGACCCACCCCGCGTCAGGTTCTCGAAATAGTATTCGTGCAGCACCATGCCGTTGTACTCGAAGCCGAGGCGTCGCGTCAGCTCCGAATAGGCCGGCATCTCCTCCTGGTCCACCTTGCCGTCCTTGAGGAACTCGCGGATGTGCGCCGTCAGGGTATTCGTCGCGGCCACGTAGCCCTCGTACAGCTTCAGGTGCATGTCGATCGTCCGGTCCGAGATCCCATGAAGACCGTGGAGGTCGAAGGATTTGGCAGTGTAATGCGGCATTTGTTTCATCGGCAACTCCCTTCACATCGAGACCCCGTGCACACCCCATCTCGTCCATTCTGTGAGAAGGATCGACGATCGACCATCGGCTCACTACGTCGAATCCTGCCCGTCTTTCACCGACAGCCGTCTCCCGAGTGCGCGCTGTTGTTAAGATGAGGCGACCGTCACGCGACGTGATGAGATGAATTGGATCCCGGATCTTCTCCCGGTCAGAGCGGGTCCCGGCGAAGCCAGGCCACCACGGGCCAAGACGTGCCGGCGCGGCTTCGCATTGGCGCTCGTCTTCTCGTGCTGGGCCGTGTTGATCGCGACCGGCTCGGTCTTGGCCCAAGCGCCCGCGGCGGAGCCGGTCCTCAGGCCCGCGTTACAAGGGCTGCGACTCGGCCTGTATCATCCAGACGAGTTGCGCCTGACCGGCGGGCAGTGTGGAAACTGCCCCATCTCGGCGGCGACGCTCTGGTACGTGCGCGACCAGACGCTGGCCGTCCCCCGAGCGGCCTCGTATGACTCGCCCGTCATCTGGGTCGGCGCCGCGGAGGTGCTCGAGCACGTCCGCTTGTTCACCGATGGGGAGATCCCCGTGATGCTCGTGCCCAGGACCGGCGACTCCGAGACCGAATTCGACGACGCCTCCGCCCGCTATTTTCTCGGCCGCCCCCTGCGCCTGCGCGGCACGTTGTGGTTTCGGGAGGCCAGCCCGCTCTTCGTCGCACGCACGATTTGGCCCGAGGATTTTCGGATCGTTCCCGAGCGTCTTCGCCTCGAGCCCTTGCGTGACGCACGCGAGCTCGATGCGTTGATCATGGCGCAGATGGAGTCGGTTCCGGATCCCTACATGCGCCTGCTGTGGGAGCGGCGTCCGGGTGAGCCGAGGCGATGGCTCAACCGGCCGGTCCTGGCGTTCGTGCTGAACGGAGCCCAGGCGGACGACGACGATGCCCACGCGGGACACATGTCGGTCGCCACGGGCTACCTCGGCCCGGCCGGGGAGTGGGCCGATTGGCTCGTGAACAATTTCTATCCGCTCGACAAGGTCGATTCCAAGGGGATCGTCTCGGCCATCGTCCCGATGGACAATTACCTGATGGACGTGAACAGCGGGCAAGCCTACTACCGGCCCAACTACCTCGCCGTGGCGGTCTTGCGGGAGGACCGCGCGCCGCGCCTGTTTCAACGCCGCATCGAGGACGTCTTCTACCACTACTACTGCCACAACCTCGAATACGACGTGGCCACGATGAACAGCACGAGCATCCCCATCGATACGCTCCGCCAGATGGGATGGAACATTCCCTCCCTGGGCCGCAGCGGGATCTTCAAGGCCCTGCTCGGCTTCGTCTATGTGTCGCTGACCCAAGGGAACGTCAGCCAAGGCAGGCAGTTCTACAACGCCTTCATCGAGGAGAAGACCCGACTGTCGCCGCGGCTGGCCTTTCAGGCCGCGACGCTCGATCTGCTGCGGTTGGCGGAGCGCGCCGTCCCGCAGGATCGGACGCTCACCGCGTACGAGGAGATGTTGCGGGACGATCTCGAGGCGGTGCTGTTCCTGCGCATCCCTCAGGTTCCTTCCCGGCGTCCGTTCGGCACCTATCCGGTCACCTCGTTCGAAGAGTACCTGGAGCGGTTGCCGGATGATCCCTCACGGTGGAAACGCACCACCGATCCGGTGCGGCCCTTCCCGAAACATCTCGCGGAACAGTGCAACACGCCCTCCGGCCCGCGGTGACCCGCTCGAGCGGGCGACCAACCGGCCGCCGGGGCAGCCGCCTTCCCCTCCGGAAGGAGTACTCCCAAGGATCGATTGAAGAAGCGCACGAAACCGGGCATCATGGCCCGGTTTGGACGAAGGCATGGCGCTCGGACACCGGTTCTCCCTCACGCGACGATTCACCCCGGCCGTCATCTGCACGGTGATCCTATGCGTCGGCCTCGCGCCGCTGTTCTATGAGGAAGAGCTGCTCGGCCGCCGCCTCCCCGCCTCCATGGAGATGCTCTATACCCTGGTCGTCATCCACGTGAGCCTGTTCGTCATTCGCAAGAAATAACCTCGCGCCTCCCTCGTGCCATTGCGCCACCCGGCCCAACGTGACCTCAGGGAGGCGGTAAGGCACCGGCGGCCAGAAGACGCCCCCAGAGCCGCCGCCAGGTCGGCCAGTCGTGCGCCCCGCGCTCGACGAACACCCGCTCCTTCGGCAGGACGGCCGCCAGCAGGCGGTGGGCCGGGGCGAACTTGTCTCGTTCGCCGTACGCCAAGTACAAGGACGGCACCCGCTCAGGAGCCTGCTCGTACTGCTTCAACCAGGTCCACACCCACCGGACATGATCGCGACCCGCCGGGGCAGGGATCCAGCGCGGCAATCCCCCGGCCCCCGCGATCTCGTCGACCAGGGGCGGACCCCCGAGATACGGCGCCAGCGCGATCACGCCGCTCACCTCGCCTTCGTACCGGCTGGCATAGAGGAGCGCGCCGAATCCTCCCATGGAGATGCCGGCGAGCCACACCCGCCGATAGACGGCCCGTGCCGGCCGGATGACGTCCTCGTGCAACCGTTCGAGCACGGTTCCCCGAGCGTAGTAGCCATAGTGTGAGTCCACGGCGATCGCGTCGCACGGTCGTTCACCGGCGTGCAGCAGCTCGACGAACCCCCACCGCCGGTAGTCCTCGGGACTGTCGGCGATCCCCGGCATCAGGACGAGGAGATCGCGCTCCCCGGCGACGACCGGAGCGACGTGGCGTTCCGCGGGCAGCGGCTGGTGCACGGGAAGAAAGCGGACGAACGGCGGCAGACGGAGCGCCAGGCGGGCGATGATGCCGCGGGTCACGCGAGTCAGACGGCGAGGCACGGACATGGGTCAGGCCGCCCGCCACTCGACGGCGGGTGAGGGATGTTGGTCGAGAAAGACGTCCAGGTCCTTCAGCGTCAGCGGCACCGGCATAGGATACCGCGCCGAGACCGTCTTGAGCAGATCGTAGGAGTACCGAGAATAGACCGCGAAATCCCGGGGGAAGGCGTGCTCGTCCACGCCCACGAACCGGCCCACCCGGGCGCGAGCGAGGACCCGCCGCCATCGCTCGATCGGGACCAGGCCGATGGAATCGACGCCGTGTGAGAAGAGCGTCAGAGAGATCTCCTCGACCGTCTTGCGGTCCAGATAGCGCTCCAGCGCCTCCAGCGACGGCTCCTTGTTGAAGACCATCCAAAACGGAATCGAGCCGGTTCGCATCGTCCAATACGGCTCCATGAGGATGAACGACTCGACCAGGAGGCGGCGCGCCTCGATCCCGCGTCTCCGGTTCCACCACTCGTAGAGATCCGCGACCAGGGGGCTCATCGCTTCCGGTTGCTCGAAGACCACGCGGCGGACGCGCCAGCCGTTCTGCTCCGCCAGCGCCAGCACCTCCTCGCGCAACGACGGCTCGAACCCCCATTCCGCCTCCGGCGCCCAGCGATCGACCGGAGGCGGGCTCCAGCGGTCGAGGGGCGAGCCGTAGCGGCGCAGATAGTCGGCCACGCGGGGGCCGCCGTGCTGCAGCTCCTCGACCGTCGCGCCGCCCAGCGCGCCGAATTGGAACACATGGCGCTCGCCGCACTCCGTCACCGGCCAGCTCAACCCGCATTCCACCAGCAGCACGGTGCCGCCGGGCTCGAGCGACTGCTCGAGGAATCGTCGATAGGCCTGGCCCAGCGTCCGCCGCTTGAAACGGAAATAGCTCATCCGCTGCACCATCAAGCGATCCTGCACGGGGTCGTGCATGTGATGGAGCTGAAGATCCGGGTTTCGTTGGAGCACCAGTCGGCCCGGCGCTCGTCCCCAAGCCATCTCCCGTTCCGGCTCATCGGGAGCGATGCCGGAGCGCGCGACCGGAACCAAGACGGTTTGAGGGAGCCAGGGAACGCCGAGCGCGGCCCACAGGTGCGTCGCCGCGCCGTTGGCGGACCCGATGGCCACCGCGGGATAGGACCGCGGGGGGTAGCACGAGACGATCCAGTCGGCGATCGCGTCCCCGTCGATCTCCTGGAGGCGGCGGCCGGAAATCGCCTCGAACCGGCCGCTCCAGATGTAGACCTGCTCCCGGGCCGCCCGAGGCAACCGGTTGATGACGGCCCCGAGCCAGCGCATCGGAGGCCCCGCCCACCTCGGCAACGTCCCGAGAAGAGGAAAATCCCGGCCGCGCAGGCAGCGGGACAGGGCCCGGAGCATCCCGAGCGCGGAGTCAAAGTCGGCGAGATAGGACGGCTGTTCCGGCATGTCAGCCCTCGAGAAACGGTCGTATGACGTCCACGAAAGGACCGGGCTTCGTATAGTTGATCGTATGGGCTGCGCCCGGAATCACGGCGAGCCGGCCGTTGGGAAGCCTCGCCGCGATCTCCTCGGCCCATTCCTGCGGCACCACCGGATCGCGGTCCCCGCGGACGACGAGGACGGGGGCGCGAATGGCGGGCAACTTCTCCTCGATGCGATCGTCCAGCGCGATCCGGATCGTTCCGATGATCCGGCGCAGCCCCGCCCGCCAGTAATCCTGCAGCGTGATCCAACCCAAGCCCGGGGACTCTCTCCGTGAGTTCTGCGCCACCCGAGACATTTGCATCCAAAAGGATCGCGCCCGCGGATCCATGGTGGGGCCTTGGAACACCAGCCGATCCACCCGCTCCGGATACCGGACGCTGAAGTCCGCCAGGATCTGGCAGCCGAATGAATTCCCGACGAAGTGGGGCCGATCCAGCCGCTCGGCATCCAGCCATGACGCGAGCGCCTTGCTCAGTTCGGCGAGCGAGAGCACCCGGCGAGGTTTCTCGCTCAAGCCATAGCCCGGGAGGTCGACGGCATAGACGCGGCCGTACGCCGCCAACCGCTCCGCCGTCGGCACCATGTACCGACTCGAGATCACGAGGCCATGGAGGAGGACGACGGCCGTCCAGCGGCTCTCGGCTGAGGCGCCGCCCACGCGCGCGTGCATGCGCCCGAATCGCGTCGGCACCCAGCGGGAAGAGAGCGCGGAGCGATGAGCACTGAGCGCTGAGCTTGAAAAGGACGGCTCGAGTTGATTAGCCCGTTCCGCCGTCTGCATGCCGTTCATGCGAGCGCCCGTTCCGTCGTCCATTGCTCTGTTCAGCATTCAGCGATCAGCATTCGCTTTCCGCTTTCCGCTTTCCGCTTTCCGCTTTCCGCTTCCCGCTTTCCGCTTCCCGTTTCCCGCTCATCGCTCCGCGCTCTCTTCTTCTTCCCATTCATCACTCCGCGTTCTCTTCCATCCTCCATTCATCACTCATCATTCATCACTCATCACTCATCACTCTCTTCCCCCCTCCTTCATCGCTCCGCGCTCTCTTCCTCCCCCATTCATCATATTATTCATCATTCAGCGATCAGCCTTCAGCCATCAGCTTTCAGCATTCGTTTCCGTTTCTCCGTTCCGAGCTCTCCATCCTCCATTCATCACTCATCATTCATCACTCATCGCTCTCTTCTCGTTCAGCACTCATCACTCAGCGCTCTCTTCTGTCATCCTCCCTCCGACAGCCGCCCTTCTGCTATCGGCACTGATTCAGATCCCGGGTCAACCTTTACGATAGAGCCACGTGGGAGCCCGCCCGGTCCCCGGTCAGCGAGCCCCGCCATGCTCGGGCGCCTCGCACGCAAGAGGTCCGTTTGATTCATCCTTGTCCAATCGACACGCGCCGGCTGCTCGAACCCGGGCGCAACTGTTGGCGTATCGAGCGCGCGGCCCGCGTGGCTTTCTTGATCGACGGCGAGCAGTACTTCACCGCCTTCCGGCGCGCCGCGGCGAAGGCCGAGCGGGCCATCATGATCCTCGGCTGGGACTTCGATACCCGCGTCCGGCTGTGTGAGGACACTCAGGCGGAGGGCCTCCCCACGGTCCTCGGCGACTTCTTGAAAGCCCTGCTCCGGCGCCGGCGGGATCTCCACGTCTACGTCCTGCCTTGGGACTATCACATGATCTATGCGTTCGAGCGTGAGTGGTGGCCGCTGTCGAAGATCGGCCCCGACCGCCGGCTGCACTTCAAGATGGACGGCACGCACCCGCCCGGCGCGTCGCACCATCAGAAAGTCGTGGTCGTCGACGACCAACTCGCCTTCGTCGGCGGATTCGACCTGGCGCAGTGCCGCTGGGACACCTCCGAGCATCGCCCGCATCATCCATTGCGCGTCTTTCCCGACGGCAAGCCCTGCCGCCCCTTCCACGACGTCATGGTCATGCTGGAGGGGCCCGTCGCCGGCGCGCTCGGCACGTTGGTCCGCGAGCGATGGCGGGCGGCGACGGGACGGCACATCGCGTCGCTGCCGCCGATGCCGCTCGGCCGCTGCTGGCCGGAGGCGTACCGCCCTGATCTCCACGACGTCGACGTGGCGATCGCGCGCACGCAGCCGCGCTATCTCGACCGTCCCGAGATCCGCGAGGTCGAGCGCCTGTACCTCGACGCCCTTCAGGCCGCCCGACGCCACGTCTACATCGAGACGCAATACCTGACGTCCCAGGCGATCGTCGACACGCTCGTCTCCAGGCTCCAGGAGCCGCAGGGTCCGGAAATCCTGATCGTCCTGCATCCCAACAGCGACGGGTGGCTCGAGCAACATACGATGGATGTCCTCCGGGGCCGCCTCTTGAAACGCCTGCGCGCGGCCGACCGGTCTCATCGGCTCGGCCTGTACTATCCGCACGTCCCCGAGTATTCCGGTGAATGCATGAGCGTGCACAGCAAGGTGCTCATCGTCGATGACGACCTCGTGCGGGTCGGATCGGCCAACCTGAGCAATCGCTCGATGGGGTTCGACACGGAGTGCGACGTCGCCGTGGAAGCCCAGGGCGATCCGAGGGTCCGGGAAGGGATCGTGCAGTTTCGAAGCCGATTGTTGGGAGAGCATGTGGGGACCTCTCCGCAGACCGTGCGCGAGACGGTGCGCCGGGAGGGCTCGCTCCTGAAGGCCGTCGAACGGCTCAGGAGCGACGGGCGGTCCCTGCGCATCTTCGACAGCCAGATTCCGCCCGAGGTCGACTCCTGGGTCCCTGATGCGGTCCTCATCGATCCCGACCGGCCGCTCGACCCCGAGATCCTCGTCGATCAGATGGTGCCGCCGCCCCACCGCAAACCCGCCCGCCGCCAGATCGTCATCGGCGCCTCGCTGCTGCTGGCACTCGTCGGGCTCGCCGCGGCCTGGCATTGGACCCCGCTTCGAGCGTGGCTCGACATCCCGAAGATGGTGGAGTACGTGTCGACCTTCCAGGACAGCCGCATCGCCCCGATCGTCGCGATCGGGGGGTTCGTCGTCGGCGGCCTGGCCGTCGTCCCGGTCACGTTCCTGATCGCCGTGAGCGTCCTCGCCTTCGGCCCGCTCGCGGGCTTCACCTATGCCTTCGCGGGGATGACGCTGAGCGCCCTGCTCACGTTCGGCCTCGGTCATCTCCTCGGCCAACAAACCGTTCAGAAACTGTCCGGGTCCCGGCTCCACAAGCTCAGCCAGCGCCTGGGCCAGCGGGGGGTGCTGGCCGTCGTCGCGGTGCGGGTGATCCCGGTCGCCCCGTTCACGATCGTCAACCTGGTCGCCGGCGCCTCGCACATCCGCTTTCGCGACTTCCTCATCGGAACCGTGATCGGCGAGCTGCCCGGCCTGCTGGGCATCTCGATCTTCATGGACCAAGTGGCGGCGGCCGTACGGGACCCGGGACCGGGCAGCTTCCTGCTGCTGGCCGTGATCGTCCTGGTGCTTGCCGGAGGCGCGGTCCTGTTGCGGCGCTGGCTGAGAGGCAAGGCGCCGTGACGGCGGCGCCGGCCTTGTACTGCATCCCCGCCGTCCGGCGGCCGGATCGCTTCTCGGGACGATGCGCCTGACGTTGGCCACCTATAACATCCACCAGTGCCAGGGCATGGACGGGCGGTACGACCCCGACCGGGTTCTCGGCGTCCTCCGGGAGCTCGATGCCGATGTGATTGCGCTCCAAGAGGTGAATTCCCGGGAGCACCGGGGGCTCGAATTGTTGAAGTGGTTCGCCGCCGAAACGAAGCTCCAGCCGATCGCCGGGCCGACCCTCATCAAGGACCCCGAACACTACGGCAACGCCTTGTTGACCCGTTGCCCGGCGCGCGAGATCCGGCGCGTCGACCTCAGCCTGCCGGGCCGGGAGCCCAGGGGAGCGCTGGACATCGACCTCCAATGCGACACGGAAATCCTCCAGCTCATCGCCACGCATCTCGGCTTGAACCCGGCCGAGCGCCGGATGCAGGTCCAGCGGCTGCTGGCGCGCTTCGGTACGAAACATTGCGTGCTCATGGGAGACTTGAACGAGTGGTTTCTCTGGGGCCGCCCGCTGCGGTGGATCAAGGCCATCTTCGGCCATTCGCCGTCGCCCGCCTCGTTTCCGTCCTCCTTCCCGATCTTTGCCCTCGACCGTATCTGGATCAGGCCACCGGGCACGCTCGTCCGGCTGAAGGTCCACCGCTCGGGGCTCGCCAGACGGGCGTCGGATCACCTGCCCGTCACCGCGGTCATCGAATGGTAAGGCATTCGCCGCACGCCCGTTGTACGCCGCCACCCTACATCCCGGTGCCGCTCGCGCCGCTAGGCGCACTCCCCCGATCTGGGTAGGTGTGAAAGAGTCGGCGGTCAACCACGACACGAGAGGGCACCATGAACAGAGTCATGCTACTGCTGAGCGGCGCCGGGATCGGCGCCGGCTTGATGTACATCCTGGATCCGGAAGGGGGCAACCGCCGGCGTGCGCTGGTACGGGACAAGCTCAGCCGCGCCGCCAACGTGACCGGCGAAGCCCTCGATACGACGTGGCGCGACGTGCGCAACCGGGCGACCGGCGTGACGGCCCGTGTCCAGTCGGTCTGGCACAGGGAAGACGTGAGCGATGCGACGCTGGTCGAACGGGTCCGGTCGCAGCTCGGCTTTCTCGTCCGGCACCCGGGCTCGATCGAGGTGTGCGCGGATCAGGGCCGGGTGATCCTGAGCGGGCCGGTGCTCGCCGACGAGGTGGACCGGCTGGTGAGCCAGGTCCGGAACGTCCGCGGCGTTCGGGAGGTGGAGAACCGCCTCGAGGTGCACGAGCAACCGGGGAACGTCCCCGGCTTACAGGGCGAGCCGCCCCGGCGACCGCAAGGCCGGCAGATCGAATGGCTCCAGACCAACTGGTCGCCGAGTGCACGCGCGGCGGCCGGGGCCACGGGCGCCGCCCTCGCCTGGTACGGCGGCGCGCGTCGTGACCTTCCAGGCACCGCGCTCGCCTTGGTCGGGCTTGCGCTCGTCGGACGCGCGCTCACGAACCTGGAGATGAAACGGCTCGTGGGGATCGCCTCGGGACGCCGGGCGATCGACGTCGTGAAGACGATCCGGGTCGCCGCCCCGGTCGACCAGGTCTTCAATTTTTGGGCGAGCTACGACAACTTCCCGCACTTCATGAGTCGCGTGCAGGAGGTCCGGAAGACGGGTGAAGGCCGCTCGCGCTGGCGGCTGGAAGGCCCCGGCGGAGTGCCCCTCACGTGGGAAGCGGTCCTCACGCGGTTCGTGCCGAACCGGGAGTTGGCATGGAAGACCGAGCCCGGCTCCACCGTTCAGCATGCCGGCATCGTGAAGTTCACGGAGAACCAGGACGGGACGACGACGATCCACCTCCGCATGACCTACAATCCGCCCGCGGGCGCCGTGGGACACGGCCTCGCCACGCTGCTCGGAGAGGACGCGAAGACGTTGCTCGACGAGGACCTGATGCGGATGAAGAGCGTCATCGAGAGTGGGATCGTCCCGCACGACGCCCAGCAGCCGGCGGGGGAGCGGACCGAAACGGCCCCGGGGGGATGACCGAAGCGCCATGCCGGGCCGGCCGCCTCGACGACCCCGGCCGAAGACGGCGTCCAGCCGTCTCAGTCTTCAACGGGACCGTGGAGGTGCCGCGCGGTGACCGATCGGTGGGGCATCGACGATCGCTTTGAAGACGCGCACGGGGCGGTCAAGCAGGTTCCCGCCTCCGTGCGCAGGACGATCCGCCGGGCCATCGGCACGCCGCCTCCACCCGCACGGTCCCTGTTCGACAGGCCGGTCGTCGTCCTCAGGCAGGGCGACAGGCTCGCCGTCCCCGCGGCGGCGGACCTCGCGCTGGAGGACGGGAGCGCGATGCGGGTGAGCGGCCGGCTTCCCGGCGATCTGCCGATCGGCTACCACGACCTGACTTCGACGGACGGGCGGACGGTCCGCATCATCGTCAGCCCGGCGCGGTGCTTTCTTCCTCCCGACCTTCGCATCTGGGGCTGGTCCGCACAGGTCTACGCGACCAGGAGCGAATCGAGCTGGGGTCTCGGCGACCTCGGGGATCTCGCCCGGCTCGCCCGGTGGGCGAGCCGGGCCGGCGCCGGCCTCGTCATGATCAATCCCTTGCAGGCGGTGCTTCCGGCGACCCCCCAGGAGGCCAGTCCGTACTCACCGTCCAGTCGCCGATATCTGAATCCGCTCTACCTCCGCATCGAAGACGTCCCGGGCCCCTCCACGCTGGGTCCGGACCTCCGGCGATGGGGCGAGACCGGACGAGCCCTGAACGCGGAGCGCCGTCTCGACCGCGACCGCGTTTTCCGTCTCAAGCAGGAGGCGCTCGAGGCGCTCTGGACGCGGTTCCACGGGGACGACCACTTCGATCGCTATCGCACGGCGCAAGGGGACGCGCTCCGGCGCTTTGCGGCGTTCTGCGTCCTGGCCGAGCACCTTGGGGCTGATTGGCGCCGGTGGCCGGCCGAGTACCGCCGTCCCGACTCACCCGCGGTTCAGGCCTTCGCCCGCGACCATGCGGATCGCGTGGAGTTCCACGAGTGGCTGCAGTGGTTGGCGGACGGGCAGTTGCAAGACGCCGCGGCGCCGGTGCGGATCATGCACGACCTGCCCGTCGGCTTTTCACCGGCGGGCGCCGATGCCTGGGAGTGGCAGGACTGTCTCGCCATGGAAATGAGCGTGGGTGCTCCGCCCGACCTCTTCAGCGTGGACGGGCAGGATTGGGGGCTCCCGCCATTCGTCCCGCACAAGCTCCAGTCGGCCCGGTACGAGCCGTTCATCCACACGATCCGGGCCATCCTGCGCCACGGCGGCGGACTCCGGATCGACCATGTCATGGGACTCTTCCGCTTGTGGTGGATCCCCGCGGGCCACCCGCCCGGGGAGGGGGCGTACGTCCGTTACCCGGCAAAGGACCTGCTCGCGATCGTCGCGTTGGAAAGCCAGCGCGCCCGGGCGATCGTCGTCGGGGAAGACCTCGGCACGGTCGAGGAAGGAGTCCGGGAAGAACTGAGCGCCCACGACATCCTGTCGTACCGCCTCTTGTGGTTCGAAGAGACCCCGCCTTCACAGTACCCGGTGAAGGCCTTGGCGGCGGTCTCGACGCACGATCTGCCGACGATCGCCGGGGTGTGGACCGGGGCCGATGTGGAGACGCAGCGGCGCCTCGGGCTCAAGGTCGACGAATCGAATCAGGAGAAGCTGAAGGCCGTCTTGGCGGAGACGACGCGACTGCCGCCGGGCGCGCAGGCCGAGCAGGTGATCGCGAAGACCTACGAGGGGCTCGCTCAGGCGCCTTCCGCGGTCGTGATGGCCTCGTTGGAGGACGCCTGCGCGGTCACGACGCGCCCCAACATGCCCGGCGCCGCCGGCTCCTACCCGAATTGGTCGCTGGCCCTCCCGCTCACCCTGGAACAGATCGAGAGCGCCCCCCTCCCTCAGGCCATTGCCCGCGTGCTCCAACGCCGGTCGGCCGCCCCGAAGCGCGCCGGCTTGCGACGCTCCCGCGCCGGGTGAGCGATCAGCAGGGCTTGCTCGGCACGACGCGGCGCTTCTCCTGCGGATCGTCGACCCGTTCATTGGCGGTGGCGGCCTCGTCCTGGAGCTCTTCCAGCAGCTCCCGACTCCGCCGCCCGTCAGGGGTCTGTTGCACCTCACGCTCGCGGATCGACGATCCGGCAGCGGGACGCGTGGCTCGTGTCTCGCCTTTGGCCGACATGCCTCACCTTCCGCTCAGATGGCGGCTGAACCATTCGGCAGCCAGCCGGGCCACCGCGTCCAATGCGCCGGGTTCTTCGAACAGATGGGTGGCGCCGGGAACGATCTCGAGGCGTTTCTCCGCCGTCAGCACGCTGAACGCGGCGCGGTTCAACTCGATCACCGGCTCGTCCTCTCCGCCCACGATCAGGAGCGTGGGCGCTTTCACGGCCGGAAGCGCGGCCTTGGCCAGGTCCGGTCGGCCGCCGCGCGAGACGACCGCCTGCACCTGGTCGGGCCGCTCCGCGGCCGCGATCAACGCCGCCGCACTGCCCGTGCTGGCGCCGAAGTAGCCGCGCGGCAGGTCGCCGATATCGGACCGCATCGCGCACCAGTCGGTCAAGCCGATCAGCCGGCGGGCCAGCAAACCAATATCGAAGCGGTGCTCCATCGTCTGCGCATCGACCCGCTCTTCCGCCTCGGTCAGCAGATCGACGAGCAGGGTCGCCAGTCCCGCCGCTTGCAGCGCCCTCGCGACGAACCGATTGCGCGGGCTCAACCGGCTGCTCCCGCTGCCGTGGGCGAACAGAACCACGCCCCGGGCGCGATCGGGGACGGCGAGATCGCCGGTCAGCTCGGCCTCTTCGAGCAGGATCTGGATAGTGCGCTCCTGGGTCGAGGAGGGGGCGTCCACGGGGTGCCGGGTGTACACGTGTCCTTTTTCTGGAATGGGCATGCGTCCTCCTCCGACGTCAAATCCCCGTGGGGTAGGTTTCGGGGACCTCCCCGCCTTCCCATCCGGCCGGGCGATCCAACGGCTCGACGGCATGGGTCTCGTCGACATGCAGGACGGCATCGAACTGGTCGGGGAGCGTCGCGTAGAAATAGTGGCTGACCCGTTCCGACTCCGGCAGATAGACCACGCCGATCGCCCGCTCCAGCCGGCGCTCCCGGAGCACCCCTTCGAGGCGAGGGTCTCCGGTCGAGACCAGGAAGGTCCGGATGCCGACTTGATGGAACAGGCTTTCATAACTCTCGGGCAAGGCCGGCCGCACCTGCTTGCGCTCCATCGGCGCGTCCCAATCGGAGGCGGCGGTGACCGTCCCCGTGTACGTCGTCAAGCCGATCAACCGGGCCTGCCGGCCGTAACGCTCACGCACCAGTTGGCCCACGTTGAGCTCCCCGGCCTCGCCCATCTGCGTCGCCCGCGCGTCGCCCAGGTGGGAGTTGTGCTCCCAGACCACCACCTTGGGCTCCGCGTGGCGGCGGCCCAGATGCGCCACCAGCGCATCGAGCGTCTCCGCCATGTGCTGATCGCGGAGGTTCCACGAGGAGACGCGCCCCTGGAACATCGTCCGGTAATAGCGCTCGGCGTTCTTGACGAGCCGCGCGTTCTGCTCGGCATAGAAGTACTCGTCCTCCGCCACGAACCCGTCCCGCTGGAGGTAGGCCTCCGCTCGACGCCGCAGGTCGCGGAGTTCTCCGATCACCTCTTCTTCACACGACCGGCTCAGGCCGAACCCTGCCGCATAGCCGTAGCGCTGGGTATCCTCGCCGAAGTGGTCGAAGCAGGCGTAGCGAGACCGGGCGCGGGCGGCCGCCTCCGGGTCCATCCGATGGAGATAGTCGAGCACCGCCGCCATAGACGCATGCAGACTGTAGAGGTCCAGGCCATAGAAGCCGGTCTTGACCGCGCGCGCAGGCAAGCTGTCGTTGTGCTCACGCAGCCAGGTGATGAACTCGAGGACCTCCCGGTTGCGCCACATCCAGGTGGGAAACCGCCTGAAGTCCTCGAGCGCTTCGCGGGCCGACCGGTCCCGGCTCCGCCCGAGCACGTAGCGGTTCACCCGGTAGGCATCCGGCCAGTCGGCCTCCACCGCCACCGCCGTAACCCCATGGTCGCGGATCAAGCGTTTCGTGATGCGCGCCCGCTCCCGATAGAATTCGGCCGTCCCATGGGAGGCCTCGCCGATGAGGACGAACCGGGCGTCGCCGATCCACTGGACGAGCGGGTCGTAATCCGCCCCTGAGCCGACGATGGGAAAGGCGGCCTCTCGGACCGTATCGAGACCGGAGCTTGTGATTGGGGCCATACTCACTTACTTCATTCCCGCTCGGTTCTCCCTGCCGCTGCGGCTCGTTCGAGCAGCTCGCGCACTTCGTCATCCGTGGTCTGAGCAAAGTCCTCGTACCAGGCGCCGACGCCGAAGAAGGGCGACGGGGTCGCGGCGCAGACCACTTCATCGGCTTCGGCCCGCAGCTCGTGGCACGCCTCTTCCGCTCCCACCGGCACTGCGACGACGATCCGGGCCGGCCCCCGTCGTTTGAGCGCCGACACCGCGGCACGCATCGTCGCCCCCGTCGCCAGCCCGTCGTCGATGAGGATGACGACCCGACCTTCGACCTGGACGGGCGGCCGATCGCCGCGATACGCGCGTTCGCGCCGGGCCAATTCCACCTCTTCCTGGGCGGCGACCCGGTCGACGAGCGCGTCGGGGGCGCCGAGCATGTGCAGGACCTCCTCGTTGACGACCCGCACCCCTCCCGACGCGATCGCCCCCATCGCGAGCTCTTCATGGCCGGGCACCCCGAGCTTGCGCACCACCATAACGTCCAACGGCGCCTGCAACGCCTGCGCGACCTGATAGCCGACCGGGACGCCGCCGCGGGGCAGCGCCAAGACGACGAGATCGCCCCGCCCCTGGTAGTGTCTGAGATGCTCGCTGAGCCGCCGGCCTGCGTCGACCCGGTCGCGAAAGATGCTGTCCACTATCCCCGCCCCTCGGTCCCCGACGGTCGCGGGACTCGCTCGTGCGGCGCGCCGTGCTCCTCGCGGAAGGCCACGTGCAGGCGGCCGCCCCGAAATGATTTCCCGAGCAGCGCACGGACCACGAAGGGCATGATCAGGAACACGGACACCACGGTGCTGACGGCGATCGGAACCACCGAGGCCCACACCGAAGGTCCGGCCCGGACGAGCTCGGGCACCAGGAGGAGCAACACCAGGTTGATCACGAACAGCAGCAGGAGAAAGCTTCCCACCGCACGCCACCAGATTGCCCACCCGATCCGCACCATCTCGCTGTACGTCGGCTCCATCCCGTCACGCTCACTCGATCGAGCGCGCTCCATGATCCTCGATCAGCCCACCCCGTCGCTAGCTCGGCGGCAACGGCGTCGGCGGTGGCGGCAGCGGCATGGGCAACGGCTCCGGTTTGGGCCCCGGAAAGGGGTCGCTCGGCTTCGGTGTCGGATCCGTGGGCCCCGGGCTGGGCCTTGGGTCGTCGGCCAACCCCGCCGTCGTCATGCCCGCCGTCAGCAGCACCGCCACGAACCAGGCACTCAATCGCATCGCTCCACCTTTCCTTTTTGGGCCCCGGCGCCTCGGCTCGCCGTCATGACGCCTTCGCATGCACCCGCTCGGGGTCGAGCTTGACCTTGATCCAGCCCGGCCGCCGGGTATCGAACGCCTTGTAGGCCTCGATCGCGGACGTCAGCGGCTCCTCCTGCGTGAGGATCTCCGCCGGATCCACGATCCCGCTCTGCACGAGCTCGAGCAGACGGGGGATGTACCGGCGGTGGTTGCAGTTCCCCATTTTCAGCGTCAAGTTCTTGTTCATGGCCGCCCCGATCGGGAACGCGGACGCGCTCTGGGGATAGACGCCGATGATCGCGAGCGTCCCGGCCTTGGCCAACGCCTCGACCGCCCAGTCCAACGCCAGGGAGGGGGCATCACCCGGGTGCCAGTTATCGCCCTGGGGATTGGTCGCCGGCGCGATCTGTTTCAGCTCCTCTTCGAACTGCTCCCGCCGGCCTTCGAGCTGCTCGGCCGCCGGGCCCCGGTGCGGCAGGGTCGCATCCACGCCTACGGCGTCGATCGCCCGATCGACGCCGATCCCCCCGGTCAGCCGGAGGATCGCTTGCACCGGGTCCTCCGCCTGGAAGTCGATCACCTCGGCACCCTGCGCCCGCGCCATCTCCAGTCGAGAAGGGATCGTGTCCACGGCCAGGACGCGCCCGGCGCCGTGGAGCTGGGCGCTGGCGATCGCGAACTGGCCCACCGGGCCGCAGCCGAACACGGCCACGGTGTCGTCCGGTCGAATCTCCGCGAGATCGGCCCCGAAGTAGCCCGTCGGGAAGATATCGGACAGCACGATCGCTTGGTCGTCGCTCACATCGTCGGGCAGCTTCACCAAGCTCGCATTGGCATACGGAATGCGCGCCTTCTCGGCCTGAAGGCCTTGAAACGGTCCCGTCTGCTTGGGGCCGCCGTAGAACGCGGTCCCCGCACGGGGCCCATGAGGATTGGCTTGGTCGCATTGCGCCTGATAACCCGCGCGGCAGTAGACGCAGGACCCGCACGCGATCGTCGAGGGAATGACCACCCGATCGCCGACGCGCAGGTTTCGCACGTCGGGCCCCAGCTCCTCAATGACGCCCACTCCCTCGTGCCCGAGGATCGTCCCGGGCTCCATGCCCGGCATCGTTCCCCGAATCATGTGCAGGTCCGTCCCACAGATCGCGCTCGCCGTCAGCCGGACGATCGCATCCGTCCGCTGCTGGAGACGAGGCTCCGGCTCATCGCTGACTCGGATGTCGCCGACGCCGTAAAAGACCACCGCTTTCATGGCACACCCCCGGGAAGTAATTTGGGGAAGTAATTGAGGAAGTAAGGAATTGAGTAAATTACTTACTTACTTCTTCTTTATTTCTTCTCCTCGGCATCGCCGGCTGGGAGACGTATTCGAGGACCTCTCCGCTCAGCTGGGTATCGGTCGTATGCACGGCGAGGTCGCCGAGCGAGACGATCCCGACCAGCCGCTGCTCACGGTCGAGAACGGGCAGGCGCCGGATGCGCTTTTCCACCATGAGCAGCGCCGCCTCCTCGACGAGGTCGTCTTCGCGTCCGTAGATGACCTCGTCGGACATGACCTCCCGCACCGTCACGTGCTTGGGATCACGGTGTTCGGCGATCGCTCGGACGACGAGGTCCCGATCGGTGACGATCCCGACGAGTCGCTCCCCGTCACAGACGGGGATGACGCCGACGTCGAGTGCTTTCATCTTTTCAGCCGCCGCCTCGATGGAGGCGTCGGGATGGATGACCTCGACCTCGGCCGTCATGATGTCCTTCAGCCGGCGGCCCGGGCGTTCTCGCTCCTCGCGATCGAGCCGGCGGGGGCGCCCCGTCCTGCGGGCCTTCTCGTCGTTCCATTCGGCGCCGAGCCCGATCAGACCGCGCCACTCTTCGTTGCTCACGCTGCGGACGAGGAGAGCCACCCCCAACGCCGACAAGCCAATCCAGGCCGGCGAGCGCCGACCGAGCCCATAGGCCGCCAAGGCCGCGCCGCCGGTCCCGGCGAGGAGCCGGGCCGTCGGCGACCAATGGCGCTGCATGAGCTCGAAGCGTTCGCCGCGACGCGGCTCGACCGGTCCGCCCTGGAGCTCCGGAACGCCGTCCGCTTGCTCGTGCACGTCGAGCTGATTGTCGACCCGGACGACGCCCGGGACCCGCGCGACGATCTTGAGCAGATGGTCGAGCTCGTCCGCCAAGACCGGCCCGCTCAGCGCGACCCGGCCTCGATCCACCTCGACCGTGATCGCGCGCGGGTGCCGGACGAGCATCCCGAGCTTGGCCCGCACGCGCTCCGCCAGCACGGAATCCGGCACGGATTCCCCCGCGAGGAAGCCTCGGAAGGAATACATGAGCCCTCTGGCCCGGTTGGCCGCATCGCGCGCCGTGGCCTGGGCCGAGTCGCGGACCATCCGCCGCGATTTGGCCGCCTGGTCGCGCAGGAGAGCCCGCCGGCGGCGGCCGCCATCCGGATCGAACAGATACATGAGGCCCGCCCCCAGTCCCGCACCCGTCAGCCACGCCATGCTTCGGATCATGATTCACCCCTCGAAGAAGTGATGAGTGCTGAGTGATGAGTTGAGGCCCCCCAAAGAAGTGATGAGTGCAGAGTGATGAGTGATGAGTTGAAGAGCCACGGAAGCTTCTCTTTCCCTGTCCTCCACTCATCATTCATCACTCATCACTTCCCTGTATGCCCTCATCACTTCCCTTCTCCTTCCCCGTCCTCCACTCAGCACTCATCATTCATCACTCATCACTTCCCTGTATGCCCTCATCACTTCCCTTCTCCTTCCCCGTCCTCCACTCAGCACTCATCATTCATCACTCATCACTTCCCTGTATGCTCGTCACTCAGCACTTCCCTATGCTGCTTTCGCCCCGGCTCGGCTCATGCGGCGGCACAGATCGGCGCACCGCCGGCACTCCTGGGCGCACGGTCCGCAGAGCGCGTGATGGCTCGCGTGCTGCTCGCACGCTTGCGCGCATTGGTCGCAGACCTCCGCGCAGAGGGTGCAGATCCGTTCCGCCAACGGAGAGACCCGGCTCATCCACTGCGCGGACATCACACAGATGTCGGCGCATTCCCGGCACAACCGGATGCACCGTTCCATGAGTTGCGTATCGCCTTTGTGTTCCATGCCGATCATGTCGTCGCTGCACTCCTCGCAGATCTGGGCGCACCGAAAGCACTCGGCGATACAGTCCTTCCAGTCTTGTGTGAGCGTTCGCTTCCCTTCATGCATGGACCACCTCCTCGTTGAGTCCATCATTCTTCCCCAGTCGAGTCATGGCCTCTATCAGCCCCGCGTGCAACGGGGTATCCGCTCCAGACCGGCTCGCCGGCGAGCGGGTCGCACGGCGGCCCGCCTCCGACCGCTACCGGCCGCCGGCCGCCTGCGGCACGAGGCGCCGTTCGCGTCCGGCGAATCTCGCGCTCCGGAGCGTCAGCACCGGCACGGAGGACCGCCGAAGCACCGCCTCGGTAACGCTCCCGAAGAGGAGTCGTGAGACCCCGCGCCGGCCATGGGTCCCCATGACGATCAGGTCGCTCCGGGACTCGCCCGCCTCTTCCAAGATGGCATCCGGCGGCGGACCGTTCCGCAAGGTGAAGCTCGCCGGGATGCCCTCACGGCCGAAGGCTTGGACGAACCCGCCCAAGCGCGTCTCGATCTCGCCCCGGACGCGCTCATGGTCGGCGAGCTCGGCCGGGCTGAAGTTGAGTCTGATCGACGCCCAATCCGGCACGTGCAGCATGCGTAGGGCCGCCTTGAATTCGCGTGCAGTCTGCGCGGCGTACTCCAAGGCCTCGAGCGAGCAATCGGACAGATCGAGGGGAACCAGGATCCGCTGGATCGACGAGGTGTCCCGATCCCCGCGTACGGTCACCACCGGGCAGGGTGCCCCCTTGACCACCCGCTCCGCCGTACTGCCCAAGAGAACGTGGTCGAGCCCGGTGCGGCCGCGTGTGCCGACGACGATCAGGTCGGCATCCCAGACGGTCGCCGTCTCGATGATGCGCTCGCTCGCGATCCCCTGCTCGTGCCGTCCGGTCGCTGGAATGCCGCGCCCCTCCGCCGCCGCCACCATGCCGCCCAGCGCCGCCCCGACCTGTTCCCGGATCTGTTGCAGGGCCAAATCGTTGAGCAGAGGATAGGGATAGAGGCCGGGCTCGAATTCGACCACGTGGAGGAACAGCACCTCGGCGCGGCAGTATTCCGCCACACGGAGCCCGAACTGGGACGCCGCTTCGGCCGGGGTTGAAAAATCGGTCGGGATCAACAGGCGTTTGAGACGCATGGTGCTCCACCGGTCAATAATCCGGGGCCTGGGGCGACGGATCGTCGTAGTAGATCTCCCGGTAGACCGGGCACAGCCCCTTCTTGTGGATCGAGGCGGTGATCTCCTTGATCATCGCATGATTCCCGCACAGATAGACCGCGAGGTTCCGAACCGACGTGATCGTCTTGTCGACGAGCTCGGTCACCCGTCCGTGGTACCCGTCCCATCCAGCCACGCCCGGCCCTGCGGGCTGAGGCCGGGACAACGCCACCTGCATCCGGAAGTTTCGATGCGCCCTCATCAGTGCGCCGAAGTCCTCTTGATAGTAGAGGTCGCGTTGGCTCCGCAGCCCCCAATACAGCGTGGCCTCCGCCGAGTAACCCGACTCGAACAGGTCCCAGAGCATGGAGCGGATCGGGGCGATTCCGGTCCCCGTCGCGACGAATACGCAGTCGCGGGTGCGGTCATGCAGATAAAACGACCCGGCCGGCCCTTGAAACGTGACCCGATCACCCGGGCGCAGGCTGAAGAGATAGGTCGACCCGACCCCGCCCGGAATGCGATTCAGCACGATGGTCACGCGGTCGACCTGCTGCGGCGGCGAGGCGATCGAATAGGGTCGAATGACGCTCCGCCCCGTCCTCGGGGACTCGAGCTCGAATGAAATGAACTGCCCGGCTTTGAACCGGATCTCCTTGGGCTCGAGGAGACCGAACGAGATCTCTCTGACGTCGTGCGTCAGGTTCCGGACGTGGTCGACGGACGCGACAAATGATTGGAACGGCATGCCACCATCGACGGAGTCAAGTTGCTCTTCGATTAGATCAGCGTGTGCGCAGCCGGCTCGGCCCCGCCCCCCACCGCGGTGTCGGCCCCGTGTCGCTCCAAGAGCCTTCGCGCCGCCGCCGCTCGCTCGCCGGTCTCGACCGTCACGGTCACCAGCACTCGTCCCGCACGCACGCCGGCTTCCAATTGCTGCGCGTCGGCATCGGGGATGTTCATGCCGACCAGACTTCCCGCAAGCCCCCCGGCGGCCGCACCGACCCCGGCTCCCGTTACGACCGACGCCCCGGTGATTCCCAAGGCCCCGGCGAGCGCCCCTCCCGCCAGCAGCGGGCCCAATCCGGGAACGGCCACGACGCCCACGGCGACCAAGAGCCCCGTGAGCCCGCCGAGGACGCCGCCCCCGACGGCGCCCCTGGCCGCTTCTTCTGCGGCTCGCGTCCCGGTCTCGGCGGTCGGCTCCGGCTCTTGGGGCCGGTGCATGGCGAGGCCGATCTGCCCTTCGGTGAACCCGGCCGCCTTGAGCGCCTTGACGCTCTCCCCCGCGGTGTCGAGATCCCGAAAGAGCCCGGCCACCACGCGGCGCTCCGCCTCACGCCTCCCCGCTGTCTCGGCTCTGTTCGCCTGCATGGACCTTGTCCCGCACTCCTAGCCGGCTTTTCGTTCCGTTCCCGATTCTCCCCCCGAGGCCTGCTCGGGAGGCTCCCCGCTCGCCTCGAACTGGCGGCGCTCTTGATAATCTTCGGAAGAAGCCGGATTCAACTCCCAGCGGTTCGTATCGCGCTCCTCGAGTTTTCGGCCGGCGCCGAGCGGTTCGGTGTCCTGAAAGGTCAGGCCCACCGCCTCTCCCAATTTCTCGACGACGTCCTGGTCCGGAAGCGCATGGGACCCGCCGACGGTTTCGTCCCCGATGTCCTCCCGGTCCCACCGCGCGTCGAGGTCTCCGCCGGACACCTCCGTCGCGCCCGGTTCATAGTCCGCCGGCGCTCCGCGCCGCGTCTCGGCGCCACGGACGCGCTGCGCCTCCTGAAATTCTCCCTTCACCTCTTCGTTCGCCTCGGCCTCGACGGAGGCATCGCCTTCGTAATAGTCGCGGATCACCTCGTTCGCATCACGGACGTCCTTGTCCTCGTTCTGCTTCGTGTTCTTCTTCCGGGCCATGTTGCCTCCTGGCCGGCGGCACCCGTGCTCGAGCGCCCACGGTCGTTCGACGCGGTGGCGCCTGCGGCCTCATGATGTGAGCACCACCTTGATGCAGCCGTCTTGTTTCTCTTGAAACAGTCGATAGGCACGCGGGGCTTCTTCCAAGGGAATCCGGTGGGTGATCACGAACGACGGATCGATGGCCCGCCGCAGGATATGATCGAGCAGCGGCCGCATGTAGCGGTGCACATGCGTCTGCCCCATCTTGAACGTGAGTCCCTTGGTGAAGGCCGCCCCGATCGGCACCTTGTCGATGACCCCGCTGTAGACCCCGGGAATGGACACGGTCCCGCCTTTCCGGCAGGCTTGGATCGCCTCACGGAGCGCGATCGGTCGATCCGTTTCCAGGTACATGCTCTGCTTCACCCGATCATACCAGGCGGCAAGCGTCGTCCCGTGGGCCTCCATCCCAACGGCGTCGATGCAGGCGTCCGGGCCGCGGCCGCCCGTCATCTCCCGCAACGTCTCGACGAGGTCGTCCACCTCTTCATAGTTCAGCACGTCGACGCCGCCGTCGCGCTTGGCCATCGCCAGCCGTTCCGGGAACCGGTCGATCGCGATCACGCGCGAGGCGCCCAGCAGGAGCGCGCTTCGAATCGCGAACTGCCCCACCGGCCCGCACCCCCAGACGGCGATCGTGTCGCCCGGCTGGATCCCGCAGTTCTCGGCCGCCATATAGCCGGTCGGAAAGATATCGGAGAGGAAGAGCACCTGCTCGTCCGACAGCTCGCCCGGGACCTTCAGCGCCCCCACGTCGGCAAACGGCACCCGCACGTACTCCGCCTGCCCGCCGGCATACCCGCCGAAGAGGTGCGAATAGCCGAAGAGACCGGCCGTGCTGTCCTCGTACAGCCCTTCGGCCATCCAGGCGTTCGGATTCGTGTTGTCGCAAAGCGACCACAACAGGCGCGTACAGTAGAAACACTTCCCGCACGCGATCGCAAACGGCACGACGACACGGTCGCCAGGCCTGAGCGACGTCACGTCCCTCCCGACGTCGACGACCTCGCCCATGAATTCATGCCCCAGGATGTCTCCGGCCTGCATCGTCGGGTTATAGCCGTCGTACAGGTGGAGGTCCGACCCGCAAATCGCCGTCAGGGTCGTTTTGATGATCGCGTCGTGAGGATTCAGGATCTTCGGATCCTCGACGTGCTCGACGCGGACGTCTCTCGTTCCGTACCAGCACGCGGCTCTCATGGCGCACCGTTCGGGAGCAGGTTGAGGTTGAGGTTAAGGCTCAGATTTAGGGAGCGTTCGGAAACAGACGAACGGCTAGGCCGTGGCATCGATCGTTACCTCCGGGGACCGCGGGGCTGCCCTTTGGTCGTCGGGACCTCCCCCGTCTCCATGAGCTGTTTGAACCGCCGCAGATCTTCCTGGATCTGCTGGCTCGGCTCTTCGCCGAACAACTTGGCCAGGGCCGACCCCAGGGTCGAGCCGACCGGCTCGTATTCGAGCTCGATGGTCACCTCGGTCCCCCGCCCACCCGGAGCCTGAGTAAATCGGATCACGCCCCAATGGGCGACGTCCGACCCTTCACACGACTGCCAGGCGAGCAGGGCGTTCTCCTTTTCGTTCACGATCTCCGCATCCCATTCCACGGTCCCGCCGCCCGGTGCACGAGCCACCCAGTGGGACCGCTTCTCATCGAGGACGTGGACGGATTCCAGGTGCGTCATGACCTGGGGCAGCGTGTCGAATCGGCGCCAGAAACGGTAGAGCTCGTCGGCCGGCCGATTGATCGTCATCGTCCGGACGACCTCGATGCGCTGACGGCCGGAGGTGGTGCGCACCACGCGCAACCCCATCACCTTGTAGACGCGGCTGTGGCCGGTGACGCTGCGATACAGCAGCGCGCCGCCGAGCGCCGCCATCGCCAACCCGGGAACCCCGCCTCGCCGGATCCCGAATGCCGCCAGCGCCGCTCCGGCGATCCCGGAGGCCATCCGTTCGGCATCGCTCACATTGACCGACGCCGATCCGTTCCGGCCGGTCGGCTCGCCTTGCTCGGTTCGCGTGACCATCCGCTCCATACGTCTTCCGCTTGCTCTCCCTCCTTGCTGCAAGCCCCAGACCTGTTCAGGCGGATCTCCGCAACGGCCTATCGTCAATCGCATAGCCGCCGCCACGCCTCACACTGCGACCCAGGGGCGGGCAGCTTGTCTTCGGATGGACACTTGGTCCGGATGAAGAGGACAGATCGCTCCGGGCGGACGGCGCGCTCGAGTGGACGGCGGGCTCGAGCGAACGAAAGAGGCGCTCCTTGTGCTCTTCTCACGGATCAGGACGATCGGCCCGTCTTCTTCTTTTTCCCTTTCAACAGGACGACGACCCCCAGGACGCCGATGATCAACGCCAGCAGGCCGATGATGGCGAGGATGTCCATGCTGACCTCTCGTTGTTCGGGTTTCCGTTTGGAGAATCCCCGGCCGCACTCACGGTCCTGGGACGACCTGGGAGGGTCGGCTTTCGCCCCGCCGCACGGCGGCGAGCCTCCGCGCCAAATTCACTCCGCTCGAGATGACCCCGATGTGACTGAACGCCTGCGGATAGTTGCCCAAGAAGGCGCCGGTCGGGGGATCGATCTGCTCGGGAAGGAGGCCCAAACGGCCGGCGCGGCGGCACAGCGAGTCATACAGGTCGAACGCCTCTTCCAGCCGGCCTTGGAGCGCGAGATTGTCCACCAACCAAAAGCTGCACAGCAGGAACGCGCCTTCGTGTCCGGGGAGACCGTCCGGAGAGTCGTCGGGAAGGTACCGGTACAGCAATCCCTGACCGGCGCCCAAGCGGCGCGACACCGCGGCGGTCGTCGCGACCATCCGCGGATGATCCGCGGGGAGCACCCGGCGAAGAGGGAGCGCGAGGAGACTCGCATCCAGTGCGCCGCCGCCCAAATGCTCGGTGATCGACTGGAGCCCCGGGTCCCATGCTTCCTCGAGGATCGCCGCCTGAATCCGGTACGCGGCGGCCCGCCAGCTCGGGGACGGGCCGGGCAGCCCGAATTGCTCGGCCAATCGCGCGCCCCGGTCCAGCGCCACCTGGCACAAGGCGGCCGAGTACGTAAACGGCCGACCGCTCGTGCGCACCTCCCAAATTCCATGATCCGGCGTGCGCCATTCCCGATCCGCCGCGTCGATGAGCTTCCGCAGCCGCGACCAGAGCACGTCGTCGATCTGCCCATAGTGCCGGGCCCATTGATAGGCGCAGTCCAGGATCTCGCCGTACACGTCGTGCTGGCGCTGCTCGGCCGCCGCATTCCCCCAACGGACCGGCCGCGACCGGCGATAGCCTTCGAGCCCGGGGTCCTCCTGCTCGGGGTCCGGGGCCTTGCCGTCGAGCGTGTAGAGCACCCGGGGACGGCCGTCACGCTCGATGGCATCCAAGACCCAGGCGAGGAATCCGGACGCTTCCTGCTGGAGGCCGATCCGATGGAGCGCGTAGACGGAGAAGGCGGCGTCCCGGATCCACGCATAGCGGTAATCCCAGTTGCGAGGGCCGCCCAGCGCCTCGGGGAGGGAAGAGGTCGGGGCCGCTACGATGGCGCCGTTCTCGAAGTGATCGAGCAGCTTGAGGGTAATGGCGGAGCGGCGCACGAGCGCGGCCTGAGGCCCCTCATACTCGATCCGGGCCGTCCAGCGGTACCACGCATCGAGCGTCGCCCACAGCAGCTCGTCGGGGCTCAGCGGCTCGTGCGGACCGTGGCCGCCCCCCCAACGAAGCAGCAGGTCCACGTGATCCCCGGCCTTCAACGCCAGCCGCGTGCGCGGCCCCGTGAGCGGCACGTTCGCCGAGAGACGCAGGTCGAGCTGCGGATGTCCGGGACAATGGAGCGTGAGCCCCCAGCTCCGTCGTTCTGTCTCCACGCCGCCCCGAGGAGCGAGCTCGATGTGCAAGCGGACATGGCCGTCGACGACGGTGGCCGACCGGAGGAGCTCTCGCCTGGCCGCGGGAACGTCTTCGGTGAGATCGGCGCCCGACCGGAGGGTCAGCGCGTCTTTGAGCCGAACCAAGCCGGTGCGGCTCCGGAGCTCCGTGACGAGCACCGCGCTTTCTCCTTCGTAGTATTGGCGGGCTTCGACGAGCCCGTCGACGGTCATGGAAAAGACGCCGCCGCGCCCGGCATCCAGCAGGCCGCAGAACAGCGGCGGCGAATCGAACCGCGGCACGCACATCCACGTGATCACACCGTCGCGGCCGACCAGGGCGGCGGTCGCCCCGTCGCCGATGAGGCCGTAGTCCTCGAGCGGCAGATAGCCGTCGGTCCGTTGGAGCGGAGCAAACGGTATGGAGACCCGGTTCTCCACGTCGATCTTCATGAACGGCGCGCGGCGCCGGATCGCCGCCGAGCGGCATACCACCGGCGCCGCCCCGCGCCTCCGCGAGCGGTTGCAATTCTTACTTAGCAGCGTGCGCCCGCCTGCGGTATCGGGGGAACCCGGACACTATGCCGTGGGGCCCGGCGGTCGCTCCACGGCCGTCACCGCGCCCCGCATGGTTGAAATGATGTCCCACGCTTCCGCCGCGGTCTCGGCAAAGTGAAAGAGGTGCAGATCCTGCTCGTTGATGAATCCCTCCTCGACGAGGAGGGACCAATCGATGAGCCGCTTCCAGAACGCCTGCCCGACGAGCACGACGACGATGTCGACCGCCTTTCCGGTCTGAAGGAGGGTGAGCACTTCGAACAGCTCGTCCAGGGTCCCGAATCCGCCGGGGAAGACGACGAGCGCCCGGGCTCGCAGCAAGAAATGCAGCTTGCGCAGCGCAAAATAGCGGAACTGAAAGCACAGGCCCGGCGTGATGTACGGATTGGGCTCCTGCTCATAGGGAAGGGCGATGTTGAGTCCGATGGATCGCCCTCCGCCGTCCACCGCTCCGCGATTGGCCGCCTCCATGATGCCGGGTCCTCCCCCCGTCACCACGACGCACTCGGTCTGGCCGTTTTCCCGGCATGCGGACGAGACGAGGCGGCCGAATTCACGGGCTTCGTCGTAAAACGAGGCCATCGTCAGTTGCCGTCTCGCGAGCCGGACGGCGCGTTCGGCGTGCGGATCGCCGGGACGCTCGGTCAAGGCCGCCTCGGCCAGCGCAAGCCGTTCACGGGCGGCCGAGGCTTCCAGCAGCCGTGCGCTCCCGAAGACCACGATCGTGGAGCGGATCCCCGCTTCCTGCTGGATCAGCTCGGGCTTGAGGAGCTCCAGTTGCATTCGAACGGGCCGAAGCTCGGGCCTCGCCAGGAAGTCCAGATCCTGATCGGCCCTTCGATACGAGGCCGCCTGTTCCCGACACTGGGGCGATGTCTCGTCGTCGCACGGGTATTCGATCATGCCGTCACCTCCTCCCTTCCCTTCCTACCGCCCGCTTGTCCTGCTCATGACCGCCTCGGAGTCTCGGCGCCGCCATTCACACGATCCTGCCGGGAATCTGGAACCGACGCGCGGCGAAGGCCGGCTCAGCGACCCAACGTCCGGATGTAGGCGAGCACCTCATTGATCGCAGGTTCGGACTTCGGAAGCGCCCTTAGCCTTAGCCTGACCCTTAACCTGTACCTGCCCCTTCCAACCCGGACAGGCGGTCGTGTTGCTGATAGGCCCACCCGAGCGCGGCTCCAAAGATGAAGACCACGCACGCGTAGTAGAGCCAGAGGCAGAAGAAGAGGACGCCGCCGAGCGCGCCGTAGATCGCCGCGTAGCCTTCCGCGACCCCCAGATACCAGCCAAAGAGCGATTTGGACACTTCGAAGAGCACCGCTCCCGTGCCGGAGGCAATCAGCAGCGCACGCGGCGCCAAGGTCTCCGAGGGGGAAAAGCGGTACAGCACGTAGCAGAGGACGAAGGCGACCACGAGCCCGGCAGCCCGGCCGGGCAGCCAGCCGGGCTGCAGGATCAGGCTGCCGCCGGGAAGACGCTCCAGGAGCGCGTGCACCAAGGACAAGGTCCACACGATCCCCGCCGCGGCCATGACGAGGGTCACGACGGCAAACATCATCAGCACGTCGATGCCCACCCCATGCCACATCGGCCGCGACTGCCGCGCGCCGAAGACCAGATTGAGGACGACCCGCACCGCGCTGAACACGGCCGTGCTGAAGATGAGCAGGATCACCAACCCGGTGACCCCGAGGAGGTCCCTGTTCGCGACGATGACGGCCAGGGCATCGGAGACTTGCTGTCGGCTGTTCGAGGGCAGGAGCCCCGAGAGTACCACCTGGAGAATCGACAGGGCCTCTTCCGCGGCGACGGCATAGCCCAGCAGCGAGATGACGATCAGCACGAGCGGAAAACAGTAGAGCAAGAGGTAGAAGGCGAGCCCGGCGGCGAGAAAGAGTCCATGGTCCGCAAAGAACTTGTGTACCGCCCCCCGGATGATACGCCACCACGCCATGCGCACCCTCTGCCTCCGATGGACCTCCCGCTATACCGGGCTCCGTACGGCGGTGCGGAACGGGACCGAGCTAGCGTCCCGCCCGCTCTCTCACGACCAAGACCGAGCAAGGCGCGGCCCGCACGACCTTGCTCGACACACTGCCCAGGATGATGCGCGTGACCCCGACCAGGCCCCGGGAGCCGATGACGATGAGGTCCGCGCGACAGTGCTTCGCCGCTCGGACGACGCCTTCAGCCGCCCGTCCCTCCATGATGACGCTGTCCACGTGCAGTCCCGAACGCGCCATCCGCCGCCGGAGTCCTTCCAACAGCCGTTGCGCCCGCGTCCGGCCGGCCTGGACGACCTCGTGGACGACCCGGCGCAGATCGCTGCGCTCGGGGGACAACTGCAAGTCCGGCGTGCCGACGACCTGCACGAGCGTGATGCGCGAGGAGGACGGCACGTCGAGCCGCCGGAGAAACCGAAGCGCCGCCGCCGCGCCGCGGGACTCATCGACGGCGACGACGACGCGCAAGCCGGCCGCGGGCGGCCGGCGAGGCCGCTCCCGCACGATCAACACGGAGGAGGCGGCGTAGTTGACGACTTCCTCGGCGACGCTGCCGAGCACGAACCGCTGGAGCGCCGACAGCCCGCGGGTCCCCACCACCGCAAGGTCGATCTTCAGCCGGTCGATCGCCTCGAGGATTTCTCCCCCCGGGAATCCCTCGGTGACCGAGACGGAAGCCTTGGTCCGGCCTGAGAAGCCGGCCGCGGTGCCGGCGACGAAGCGCTCCGCTTGCCGCGTGGCCTCGGCGCGCAGCCGCGCGAGGTCTTGCTCCGCGCGGGCGGACAGCCATCGGGCCGGCACATGCAGGAGCTCCACGACATGAAGGCAGTGGACGACCGATCCGGCGGGAAGCGGAACCCGCTGAAGAAAACGGGCGGCGGCCCTGGAATGGGGCGACTGATCGACGGCCAACAAGACCTTCATTCGGCTCTCCTCTTGCGATGGGTCCCCCTTCCCCGCCCTTGCCTCGCCGCCAACCGCCGCCTGATCCACTTTTCGATGCCGACGACGGCATAGACCAGGACCGAGACGGCGAGAATGGGCAGCCAGGCGGTCGCATCGATCGGGGCGGTGTGGAACCAGCGGTTCATGGCCGGGAGGTAGGTGAAGGCGAGCTCGAGCGCCACCATGGCCCCGGCCCCCCAGACGGCCCATGGATTGGAGAAGACCCCGACGTGGAACATCGTATGCGTCAGGGACCGGCAATTGAACAGATAGAAGAGCTCGACCATCACGAACAGGTTCACCGCCGCCGTTCGGGCTTCTTGGATGGCACCCGTCCGTTCCTGCTCCCAGAGAAAGACACCGAACGCCCCCGTGAGCATGAGCAGGGAGACCAGCACGATGCGCTCGCCCAGGGCGCCGGTCAACAACGGCTGGCCCGGGTCCCGGGGCGGCCGGTGCATGATGCCCGGCTCCTTCGGCTCGAAGGCCAGCGTCATGCCCAAGGCGACCGCGGTCGTCATATTGATCCACAGGATCTGCACCGGCAGGATCGGCAGGGCCATCCCGGCGCCGATCGCCGCCAAGAGGACCAGCCCCTCCCCCATATTGGTCGGAAGCGTCCAGACGATGAACTTCGTGAGGTTGTCGAAGACTCCGCGGCCCTCTTCCACCGCCGCTTCGATCGAGGCGAAGTTGTCGTCGGTCAACACCATGTCCGCCGCTTCTTTGGCGACCTCGGTGCCGTCGCGCCCCATCGCCACGCCGATGTCCGCCTGTTTCAGGGCCGGGGCGTCGTTGACGCCGTCGCCGGTCATCGCCACGATCTGTTCGCGCGCCTGCAGCGCTTCGACCAATCGCAGCTTTTGCTCCGGGGAGACCCGCGCAAAGACCGCCGTCCGGCTCGCCGCGTCGGGCAGCTCCCCTGCAGGGCAGGCCGCCAGCTCGACGCCCGTCATCACGTTCGGGCCTCCGGCCCCTCCGCCGGTCGAGCCGTCGAGGCCGATCTGTTCGGCAATCGCCCGGGCCGTGGCCGCATGGTCGCCGGTGATCATCTTGACCGCGATCCCGGCCGTCTGGCATGCATGGACCGCCGCGATCGCTTCCGGCCGCGGCGGATCCATCATCGCCTGGAGCCCTAGAAACGCCAGTCCGCCCGCCCGCATCTCCTCCTCGACGAGCCTCAGGGAAGAGGTCGCGCCGTTTCGGGCGAACGCCAACACGCGAAGCCCCTCTCCCGCCAGCGCCGACGCCTGATCGAGGATCGCCGCCGCCCCGATGGGCCGCTCCGTGCCGTCGAGCGCGAGCTCCCGGGCACACAAGGCCACCACTTTCTCGACGGCGCCCTTGACATAGATCACCGCCCGGCCGTCGGCCGCGCCCCCGTGCAAGGTCGCCATGTATTGCCGTTCGGACTCGAACGGGATCGCGTCGACGCGCGGGCACACGTTCAGCAGTTCGCCGTGATCGATCCCGGCCTTGCGGGCCGCCACGAGCAGCGCGCCCTCGGTCGGATCGCCCACGACGTCCCATCGGCCGTCCTTCTCCACGATCTGGGCGTCGTTGCAGAGCGTCCCGGCCAGCAAGCATTCCTTCAACGGAGGTACCTGGTCCACGTCGACGGCAGCGCCGTTCAGATGGATCTCCCCGACCGGCTCGTACCCGCTCCCCTGCACCTCGAAGCGCCGGCCGCCCGCCAGCACCGCGCGGACGGTCATCTGATTCTTGGTCAACGTCCCGGTCTTGTCGGTACAGATCACGGTGGTGCTCCCGAGCGTCTCGACCGCCGGGAGCTTCCGGATGATCGCATGCCGCTGCGCCATACGGCTGACCCCGATCGCGAGCGTGATCGTGACGGCGGCCGGGAGCCCTTCGGGGATCGCGCCGACGGCCAACGCGACGGCCGCCATGAAGATCTCCGTCACCGGCCGCCCCTGCCACATCCCGATTGCAAAGGTGACCGCGGCGAGGCCGAGAATCGCCACGGTGAGAATCTTGCTGAAGTAGGCCAGCTTCTTCGTCAACGGCGTGGCGATCTCGGCGGCTTCTCCGACGAGTTGGTGAATGCGGCCGAGCTCGGTGCTCGCGCCGGTGCCCACCGTGACGCCGGCCCCGACCCCGTACGTGACGAAGGTCCCCGAGAACGCCATGTTCCGACGATCCGCCACGATCGTGTCCGGAGGCAGGACCCGGTCCTCTTTCTCCACGGGCACCGATTCTCCGGTCAGCGCCGACTCGTCCACGCGCAACTCGCGGACCGAGACGAGGCGGAGATCGGCGGGCACCTTGTCCCCCGATTGGAGCAGGACGAGATCTCCGGGCACCACGTCCGACGAGGGGATGCGGCGCTTCCGTCCGTCCCGCCGCACGGTCACCTCGGTCGTCATCATCGCGGCCAGCGCTTCCAGGGCCCGCTCGGCTTTCGACTCCTGGATGAACCCCACGAGGGCATTGATCACGACCACGGCGGCGATCACCCCGGCATCGACCCACTCGCCCAGCATCGCGGTGATCGCCGTGGCGGCCACGAGCACATAGATCAGCGGATGGTGGAACTGGAGCAGGAAGCGCAGGAGCGGCCCCCGACGTTTGAGCCGAGGGAGGACGTTCGCCCCAAAGCGCTGCAATCGCGCGGCGGCCTCCTCCGACGTCAGCCCCCGCTCCCGGTCGGTTTCGAGCAGGAGGAGCACTTCGTGGGCCGGCAGGTGATGGAGGCGGCTCGGCGGCGGGAACGTCTGCTGATTCACCGGTGGATTCGAGGAGGCGTGCGCCTCAAGACCTTTCATGATACGACCTCTTCTTCATCACCTGCGCCGAGCCCCTGACCACGACGATGCCCGGATCTTGGAGCACCGACTCCACAGGCGTCTGACGCCTCGTCGCAATCCCAAAGGAGGAGCCGCCGGCCTATGACCAGGTGCGTGAGGTAGGACGGCACAGGGCATTACTGGCTCTCATCCTTCACGACAAGAACCGGACAGCCGGCTCTTCGGATGACGGAGTCGGCGACGCTCCCCAGCGCCAGACGTCCGAGAGCTGTCGTCCGCCGGGTCCCCATCACAAGGAGGTCCGCCATGAAGGATGCAGCCTCCTTCAAGATGACGTCGACAGGACGTCCCGGGGCGCAGACGGCCTCTGCCCCAATTCCCATGTCCTTTACGACGGACACGGCCGCCCGGAGCTCAGGAGGGACGTACGGGACGGAGGCGTGCTGGTGCACCGCTTCTCGTGCGGGGGAAGAAACGGTGACGTCATCGGCGGCATGGACGAGGCGCATTCGCGCCTGCACTCGGGTCGCGAGAGCCGAGGCACACCTGAGGGCGGCGGCGTGACTATCAGCGTCAACGTCGATCGCCACAAGGATGTTGGCGAGCCTGAGCCGCCGTACGGTCATCGGTAAGTCTCCGACGATCCCCGCGTGGACCGTCAGAACGGGGCATCGGGCCTGGCGGACAATCGATGCCGCCGTGCTTCCGAACTGAAGCCGGTCATAACCCGTTCGCCCGTGCGTTCCCATGCTGATCATGCCGGCGCCGATCTCCTCCGCGATCTGCAAGATCGCTTGGTCGGGCGCCCCGACGATCACCCTGTGCTCGGCCTTCACCGCATGTTCGTCGGCGACACGAAGCATCCTTCCGAGCTCGACGAGGGCGTGAGTGTTCTCATCATCGAGACGAGAGGAGGTTGTCCCGGAGGTCGCCGCGTCAAACCCGGGCGGGGCCTTCAAGACGTGGAGGATGGTGACATCGGTTGCAAAGACTTGCGCCATCCTCAAGGCGTAGGTGTACGCCCGCCGAGCCGGGGCCGAGAAATCGGTCGCGAGAAGAATTCGAGACATGCGCTCGTTCCTGTCGTTCATTCGTGCCCGCCCTCCCGGTTTCCGGCGCGCTCGCAACACCTACACCACGTCCCCGCGTGGCCCTGGGATCTGGTGCGTACCGAACGCTTCGATGATCCTCATCGTGTCCAGCAGCATCTCCTTGTCGGCGAAGACGAGCAATTTGTCGTCGGGCTGAAGAACGGAACGCCCGGTTGGAATGAAGGCGTGCTTGTTCCTTCCGATCATCATGACCACGACCTGCTTGGGAAGGCCGAGCTCGACGATTTGCTTCCCCACTGCTTTTGACGTCGGAGGAATCGTGATCTCGGCGAGACCCGTCCGAATACTATCGGGCGATTCCAACGGCAATGAGTATTCCGGAGCGCGAGGCAGAGGCGCGTCCAAGCGCAGCCACCGGGCCACGACGGGCAGGGAGGTTCCCTGGAGAAGCACCGAGGTGAGGACGATGAAAAACACGACGTTGAAGATCATGTTCGCCTGAGGGACCCCGGCAAGCAGCGGAAAGGTGGCCAGGATGATCGGGACGGCGCCCCGTAAGCCGACCCACGAAATCATCGTCTTTTCCGCCCAGGACATGCGGGTAAAGGCGAGCGTGACGAACACGCTCAGCGGCCGCGCGATCAGCATGAGAAAGAGGGACACGAGCAGGCCGACGCCGACGATCGGGACGATGTGCGACGGGAAGACCTGGAGGCCGAGCACGAGGAACATGGTGATCTGCATCAGCCACGCAAGGCCGTCGTGGAAGCGCATCAAGCTCACCTTGTGAACAAACGAGCTGTTCCCCATGATCAGCCCCGCGAGATACGCGGCCAGGAAGCCGTTGCCTCCGAGCGCGTCGGTCAGACCATAGGTGAAGAGCACCAGGGAGAGGCTCAACACGGGGTAGAGACCGTCGTATTCCAACCGCGACCGGTTGATGGCGAACACCATCCCGTGTCCCATGACCCAGCCGAGCAACGCCCCGACCGACATCTGGCGCGTGAACATCGGAAGCAAGTCCATCAGGGAGCTGTCTGTGTTCACCAGGAGGGTGATGAACCCGGTCGTCAAGAACACGGCCATCGGGTCGTTGCTGCCGGATTCGAGCTCGAGCAGGGGCCTCAACGGAGGTTTCAGGCTGACGTTTCTCGAGCGAAGGACGGCGAAGACCGCCGCGGCGTCGGTGGACGACACGATTGACCCAAGGAGGAGACCCTCGAACAAGGAAAAGTCGAGGACGCGAACCACGAACCAGGCCACGAGCAGCGCCGTCAACGCCACGCCGAGCGTGGACAGCGCCACGCCTTGCCAGAGGACCGGGCGCACACTCGCCCATTCCGTATCAAGCCCTCCGGCAAAGAGGATGAAGACCAAGGCCACGACGCCGACCGATTGCACGAGTCGGGGATAGTCGAACTCAATGCCGCCCGGCCCCTCTGATCCCGCAAACATGCCGATGAGGAGAAACAGGAGCAGGGCCGGAACCCCGAGCCTCGCGGAGGCCTTGCTGGCCAGAACGCTGATGAGCAGAAGAACCGATGCGCCGAGGAATATCGTTTCTATCGACATCGTGAACAGAGACCGCGTTCCCTCCTGTCAGAGGTCGCAGGTATGTCAGCATCGTCGCCACGGTGGACCGAAGGCGGCAGCTTACGTCTCGGCACGCCCCGCTCTTCCCTTGGTGCACGACGGGGCGACATTCCTGAGAGGAGCCGGTGTGACTCCCGAAAAGCGACGGGGACGCGCCGTGCCGATCCAGGCGTCTCCGGAAAAGCGAGGGATGAGCATGCGGACGCTGCCGTGCACCTTTGAGGGCGCACGGCACGCCATCACGAGCTCCACGGCCGCCGGAGCAAGAATATCGAACCGGACTTGGTAAAGCAAAGCTCTGGGCTCATGCACCGCGGCTCGCACCCGGCGTGCTGAGGGTCGCCCCCTGTCGCACGTGCGGGAGGCTCATTCGCTCACCTCGGGAATGATCACGCCGTGCGGGCTTCGTTTTCCGTCCAGGGCCTCGAGCTCCTCTTGCGCCAGCACGTGCTGCCGCGGAACCTCGAGCAGGCGCGCCACCTCCATCAGGCAATGGGCCCAGGTGCAGCGGTTGACGAAGAGCATCCCCGGCGTATTCAGCGTGCCCCCCTGGTTGATATAGCCCAAGCCGCACGTCCGCCGCCCGGTGTGGAGCGGGACGAGCGTCCCCAGCATCACTTCCGGGCGCGTGTGCGTGACGAACAGCCTGGGATGGACGGTCTCCGGAAACAGCCGCTCGACGAGATCAGACGGGGCGCCGTGCGCCTGCTCCCGTTCGGAGCGCGGCCCCCGGAACCGGCCGGGCTCCAACAGATACACGACGGCGTGCCGAACGTCACGCTCCGCGAGACGGCGTGAGGCCCGGAGCACCTCCCCGAGCTGATAGGCGCCGACGGCCGTGAGGATCACTTGCGCGCGATCCGGATCCCGCCCCGCCCATTCCAGTGTCATCCCGCCGTCCGACACCAGGCGCGCCGCTTCCTCGGCGGTGAACAGATCCGGAATGACGTCCGCCTTCGGGAGGACCACGGTCCAGATCTGCCCGTGCGTCTGATACACCCGCTCGATGACGGCGGCCGCCGTATTGAAATCGGCGGGAAACACCACGCGCGAGACAGGGGCGGGCTCGCCGAGCAGCGCTTCGGCCATGCTGGGATCCTGATGCGATTGCTCGTTCTTCCCGTTCTCCCAGGTATGCGAGGTCAGGATCAGCGGGATCGACAGCCACCGCTGCGGGCGGCCCGCTTCCTCACAGTGATTGGCGAAGATGACCTCCTGGCGGACGGCGCCGTGCATCTTCGTCCCGAACGCCTCGTACGTATGGAAGAGGTTGAGGCCGCCTTTGTTGGCCAAGGCCGCGGACGCGACGGCCTCTTCGTTCAGCGCCGTGATGACGGCCCCATGCGTCGATTCGGGAATGGCCGGCTCGGGATCGGTCACGCGGAATTTCAAGAGACCGAGGGTCTCCACCAGCCGGTTCGAGAGCATTTCATCGGGGTTTCCGACGCGGGGGCGCAGGTGCGGATTGGCGACGACGGTCGCGGCAAAGACGTGGTCCACCGCCGTCATCGGCGACGAGTAGGTCCAGCCGGCCGGATCCCGGCGGGTCTGTGCGGACACGGGCTTGAAAGCGACCGCCGGGCGCGTCCGCAGCTCCACGGCACGGTGCACGAACGCATGATCGCGCTCACGCGGCCGGTCCTGCGCGCCGTGCTGCTGGAAGGCTTGGAGGGCTTCGCGAAGGCCGTCCGGCGGCACCCACAACCGTTTGGCCCCCTCATTGAAGAGCGCCGCCGCACGGGTCTCCTGCCGAGGGTTGCCCATCAAAGGCAGGTTATGCGCGAGGTTCGTGCCTTCCCCCGGGAACCCCGCCCCCTTGGGCGCGATCGCAATGCCGTAAGGAAGCGGGACCGGATAGCGCCGGCGGCCCATCGTCACGTCCTCGACGGCGGCTTCCAGGCGGCGCTCGATCTCGAAGACGGCCCAGGCGAACGCCGCCGGATCGCGTCCGTCGAAGACCAGCGGGTCGAACCCGTTCAGCCGGAGATGGTCGCAGAACCAGTCCGCTCCGCCCTGTTGGGACAGGGTCGTGCGTTGATCGATCCGCCGGCCGTTCTTGATCATGATCGGCGCCACCAGGCCCGAATCCTCGCCGCGCCACCACCGCGGCGCCCAATCGCTCCCCCGCTGCTCCTCGAAGGCGCCGTCGGACAAGAACACGACCAGACGCTCGCCCGGCAGCGGCATATGGACGTACTGAAGCTCGGCAAAGCCGAGGTACCCGCCTTCCGCAAGGCCGCCGGCGGTGTGCGCGTTGACGTGGCTCCCCAGCGGCGACTCCTGCTTCCCGTCGGCCCGAAGCCGATAGGCATAGAAGTCCCGCACATACCGGCTGAGCCCGTCGTCCGAGACCGAGTACCGCTCCGCATGCCCCGGCGTCATGTTGCCGACGAGCAGGTTCAACGAGTCCACCGCCGCCACGCAATGCCCCTGCCCCATCAGCCAACCGCGTGTGTGTTGGGTCAGGATGTTGACCGCGAGATATCCGGCATAGGCCGGAACCATGTTGAGCGATCCCCCGGTATGCCCTTCGGGTCGGCACTTGAAATCCTCCGCCACCAAGGACCGCCCATCGAGATAGACGTTCCGTGCATACGTCTGGTGCACGACCAGCCAGAGCCCGGCGCTGGTCAGGCGGTCCAACGCGAAGAGGAGGTCATAGACCCGCTCCTCGTCGACGCCGCCGGCCAGCCGGCCGGCCATATCATGAACGCGGACCTGCGTCTGATCGGTATGGCGGATCGCCCCATAGCCGGCCGCCCAGCGTGCGAAGCGTGGATGGCGTTGCCGGTAATACGCGGCCTGCTGCGCCGTGTCGATGTCTGGAACCGCCGGACTCGTCTCCATGTCATCCTCCTCTCGCGCTCGAGACGCAGTTCTCATCGTACCGATTCTGCCCGTGTAGTGGCGTGAATGGAAGGAAGAATCAGGGGGACGCGCACGCGAGCGCTCGCGCCGTCCATGGACGACGACGGTGGCCCTGGTGGTGAGGTCACGGCTGGAATGGCGGGAGCTCACGACGCACGAGCCCGGCACGCTCGATCATGCGCGCCGTCCCGCTCGCCGACTGGTCCGGGAGACGCCCGATCGCTCTCCCCGGCGTGACGCCGGACGCGGCCCCGCTCCCGCTCGAGCGCGGGATCGGGTGTCAGACCCCACAGCTCCTTCTCCCGACTGGGCTCACGAGTAGCAGAGGGCGGGCGGTGCAGCTAGCAGGGAAACTCCGACAGTGCCCGGACGGTGAGGGTTTCCCCGACAGCCTCGCGAGGCGGGCGGTCAGGAGTCTTCCGCGCTCTTGCCGGACACGAGAAGACCGCACCCGAGGGCAAAGCGGACGAGATCCGCGCGATTCCGAAGCCCGAGCTTTTCCATCAGCCGGGACCGATAGGTCTCGGCCGATTTCACGCTGATGCCAAGGTGGGTGGCGACCTGAGGGTTCGTAAACCCGTGAATCAATAATTCGAAGACTTCGCGCTCGCGGGGGCTCAAGACCGCCAGCGATCCCGTTCGCCTCTCGGCCTCCTTCCGCGGCTTCGGGTCGATCGCTTCCAGCACCGCTTGGGCGTCGAACGAACGATCGACGAAGGTGCCGCCGCGAGCGACGGCGCGCGTGGCCTCGAGCAGCTCGGTATAGGCCGCGCTCTTCACCACGTAACCCGCGGCGCCGGCGGCGAGCGCCATCCGCAGATACGCCGGGTCCGCGTACATCGTCAGGACCAGCACCCGGGTTGCGGGCGACAATTCCCGGATGCGTTTGATCGCGGGAATCCCGGCCTGCCGCACCATGGCCAGATCCATGAGCACGACGTCCGGCTTCGTCTGTTCGACCTGGCTGAGCGCCTCGAGCCCGTCCGCCGCTTCGCCGACGACTTCCATGTCGTGTTGGCCCGTGAACAAGAGCCGCAGACCGGCCCTCAGCACCGCGTGGTCATCCGTGATCAGGATCCGAATCGTCATCGCGCCTCCGCCTCGAGGGGAATCTGAACTGACACGACCGTGCCTCCGCCCGGGCTCGACTCGATCGACAGCGTTCCGTGCAGCAGCGCGACCCGCTCCCGGATTCCGTGCAGACCGAGATGGCGCGTGGCGCCCGCCTTCAGGACCCGCTCGACCTCGAACCCGCGGCCGTCGTCTTCGACGATCGCCTGCACGGCGGACGGGCCTCGCACCACCAGCAGGCTCACGCTTGTCGCCCGGGCATGCTTGGCGATGTTGGTCAGCGCCTCCTGGACGATCCGGTAGAGCGCCGTCTCGACGGCATGCCGCAATCGCCGCCCGTCCATGCCGACCACCTGCACCTCGGTCTCGATCCCGTGGATCTTGGCAAACTCATCCGTGTACCGGTTCAGCGCGGCCTCCAGGCCGAGGTCGTCGAGGACGCTCGGCCGCAGCCCCAGCGCCAGCCGCTGGACCTCCTGCAAGGTCTGGGCGGCGATCTTCCACAGCTCGCTCCCCCCGGCCGAGCCGGCGCCCTCGCGGCGGCCGTTCTCCATCGCGCGCAGCCCGACCAGCAGCGCGGTGAGGGATTGCCCGATCTCGTCGTGGAGCTCCCGGGCGATCCGCCGGCGCTCCTCTTCTTGCGCGGTGATGACCTGCTCGAGGAGCTGGGCCCGCATCTGCTCCATCTGCCTGCGCTCGGTGACGTCGTTGACCAACACCAGCCTGGCCGGTCTCCCTTGATAAGGCAGCGTATGGAAGGCGAGCTCCACATCGATGATGGTGCCATCCTTCCGTCGATGCCGCCAGGCCCCGATGTTCGTCCCCTCCGCCGCGTCGCGGATCGTGGACAGATAGTCGAGCAGCCGCGGCACGTCGGCGGAAGGCCGAATGTCCTTGATGGTCATGGCGAGGAACTCTTCGCGCGAGTACCCGTAGTGGCGGACCGCGGCGTCGTTGACGGCCAGGAACGCGAGCGTGTCGACGTCATAGACCCACGTCGGCAACGGGTTGCTCTCGAACAGCCGGCGGTACTGCTCCTGGCTCTCGTGCAGGAGCTGCTCGGCCCGCTTGCGCTCGGTCATGTCGAGGATCGAGCCGATCATCCGGACGGATCGCCCTCGCTCATCGTAGACGATGTAACCCCGATCGAGCACGTGGGCAAAGGAGCCGTCCGCGCGCCGGAACCGGTAGTCCCCCGACCACGCCCGCTCGTCACGATCGAGCGCCGCCCGGACATCCGTGACGATGCGGTCACGATCGTCCGGGTGGATCCGCTCGGACCACCATCCGATCGTGGTCGCCCCCTGCGCCGGTTCGTATCCGAACAGCGCATGCAGCCCTTCTCCCCACCACACCGCGTCGGTCGCGAAATCCCACTCCCAGACGGCGTCATTCGTCGCACGCGCAATGAGCTGCAGCCGTTCTTCGGTGGTCCTCCGCTCCGCTTCCGCGCGCTTTCGCTCGATCAGCTCGGCCTGGGCGGCCTCGACGGCCCGCGCCAGCTCGGCCGTCCGCTCTTCCACGCGTCGCTCCAACGTCGCCTGGGCCCGATGCAGGGCCGCTTCGGTCTGCTTGCGGAGCAGAACGAGCAGGGCCGTCGTCCAGACGGCGAAGATCTCGAGCCCGCGGCTGGTCAGATCGATCCAGCGGTCGTAGCCAGGGGGAGACCTGAAGAACGCCCAGGCGATCAAGACGCTGCAGCCGGCCGCCACCAGCAAGGCATCGTGCCGGCGCGGCGACCACAAAGCCAGGAAGACGACGCCGGCATAGAGTACGCCGACGGCGACGCCCAACGGCAGCCACAGATCCAAGAGGAAGACGGCCGCCGCCAGCGCCGCGATGGCAAGAGTGAGCAAGAAGCTCGGGAGGCTCTTTCCCATCCAATGCGCTCCCCACGATCCCTTGATCACCTTCTCCCTCTTTCCCTCTTCCAGCCCATCCCCCTATCCCTCTACCCCTCTATCCCTCTACCCCTCTATCCCTACTCTCCCCCATACCCCTTTATCACCCTACCCCTCTATCCCTACTCCCCCTACTCTCGAACACGACCTGCCCCTTGAAAATCCGATAGAGGTAGTACAGGGAGGGAAACAAGAGGACCGCGCCTGCGATGAGCGCCGCGAGCAGCAACCGCTGCGTCGAAGGCGGGGCGGCCGCGTTCATGATGGTGAGATCGGGCTCGACCAGATACGGATACTGGGCCAAGGCCCAGCCCCAGATGATCAGGGCCACCTCGGCCGCGGCCGAGACCGCCGCCGCCCGATAGCGGCGCATCCCGAGCAGCCCGACGGCGGCGAGGGCACTGACGACGGCCAGCCCGAGGATCAGCCGCCCCCCCACACTGTGCGCCAGGCCTTCACGGATTTCCGGCGCCCCATCCTTGGAGAGGACGAGCACGACGAGCGCGAGCCCCGCGACGATCCCGGCGGCGGCCAGCGCCCGGCGGCGGAAGTCCTCCTTCAGGTCGGCCGATCGTGCATCGAGGGTCAGGTAGACGGCGGCCAGAAACGCGAACAGCGCGAGCGAGAACAGCCCGACCGCGATCGGAAACGGCGCAAGCCACGGGCGTACGAACACGGCGACGAATCCCGCGCCGCCCCTCGTCACCCGTCCGGACGCGATCGCGCCGATCGTGACGCCCAACATCACGGGCGTAAAGATGCTGGAGGCGGCAAACACCCGTTCCCAGAGAACGTCCGTGCCGCTGTTCTTGGCGTGCGGTACGTCATGAGTGCGAAACGCAAACGCCGATCCCCGGAGGACGATCCCGATCAGCATGAGCGTGAGCGGGATATGGAGCACGGTCGTGATCAGGGAGAAGGCCTTGGGGAAGCCGGTGAACAAGACCGTGACCACGAGGATCATCCAGACGTGATTGGCCTCCCAAATCGGCGCGATCGAATCGGCGATGAGCGCGCGCTGCTCGGCGGCCCGTTGGCCGCGCGCCATCAGGCTCCAGACACCGGCGCCGAAGTCGGCGCCCGCCAGAAGCGCATAGAACGTCAGCGACACGACGATGACACCAGCCAGCAAGTGGGGATAGAGTGATACAGGGGTATGGGGTATGGCGAAGAGCAGAGAGTGGCCGTAATCTATACCAACTCCCCGTTCACATACCCCATACCACTCCACCCCCATATCCCTACCCCTCTACCCCTTTACCCCATATCCCATATCCCATATCCCTATCCCATATCCCTACTACCTACCCCTCTACCCCATACCCCTCTATCACTACTCGTCACATGGCGCCAGAGCAGCCAGACGACGACGAGCGCGAGGCCCAGGTACAAGACCGTAAAGGCGGTGAACGGGACCCAAAGCCCCGGCATGGGCGTCACGGCATCCGGCGTCCGCATCACCCCGTAGATGATCCAGGGTTGGCGGCCCACTTCCGTCACGACCCATCCCGCTTCGATCGCAACGAAGCCCAGCGGCCCCACCCCCACCAAGGCCCACAAGAGTACCCGATCCCGCTCGATCGCCGCGCCCCGCCACCAGCGCCACCCCGCCCAGAGCGAGACGCCCGCCATCAGCAGGCCGGCGGCCACCATGACCTGAAACGCAATGTGGACGACGCCGACGTGCGGCCATTGGTCCCGGGGGACCCGGTCGAGCCCGACGACGGTCGCATGAGGATCGAGGTACAGCAGCAGGCTGAGTGCGTGGGGAATCTCGATCGCATAGGAGACGGTGCGCCGATCGGAATCCGGGATGCCGCCGATCCGGAAGGGGGCGCCGCGTTCGGTTTCATAGAGCGCCTCGGCGGCGGCGAACTTCGCCGGCTGATGCCTCGCGACGTCGCGGGACAGGAGGTCCCCGCTGATCGGCTGCAGCACGGCCGGAATCCCGCCGACGAGCAGGGCCAAGCCGAGGGCGCGGGCCTGGAAGGCGGTGTCACCGCCCCGCGCGATCAACCAGGCGTGAATGCCGGCGACGAGCAGGCCCGTCGCGGCAAACGCCGCCAGGACCATGTGCAGGGTCTCATGCAACGCATGGGGGTTCTGCATGGCGGCGATCGGATCGATGTGCGCGAGCCGGCCTTGGTCCACCTGGAACCCCGTCGGGGTATTCATCCACGCGTTGGCGATGACCACGACGATCGCGGACGCAACGCCGCTGGCGGCCACGACGAACCCCGCCGTCAAGTGCGCCCTCGGCGGGATCCGCTCCCACCCATAGAGGTAGATGCCCAGAAAAATCGCTTCGGTAAAGAACGCGAACCCTTCCAGCGCAAAGAGCGGCCCAATCGCCGGTCCGGCCTGCTCCATGAAGGCCGGCCATAACAGCCCCAATTCGAACGACAGGACGGTGCCGGACACGGCGCCGACCGCGAACAGGATCGCGGTTCCTTTCGCCCACCGCCTCGCCAGGGCGAGATAGAGGCGGTCTCCGCTTCGCAACCATCGCCACTCGGCCAAGGCCATCATCAGCGGCATCGCAATGCCGATCGCAGCGAAAATAATGTGAAAACCCAGCGACATCGCCATTTGGGCGCGGGCCGCGAGCAAATCGGACATCATCCCTCCGCTCACGAACAGGCGGGGATTCCGCCGCAGCATTCCCGGCACGTTGTCAGACCCCACCGGACCCGCTCCGAGTGGTACCGCTGATACGCACGTCGGGGGTCGGCCCTGTAGTATGTGCTTAAGTGGCGGGCAGTATGGCAAGAATACTCGTCATCGACGACGAGCCCGTGTTCCTGCAAGCGCTGACCGAAGCGGCCGAGCTCCGGAAAGGCGACTTCGGGGTGGAGACGGCTACCAGCGCCGAAGATGGACTTAGGCTGTTGCAACAGCAGGACTATGACGTCGTGATCAGCGACATCCGCATGCCCGGCCTGGACGGCATCGAGTTCCTGCGCAAGGCCAGAGAGGTGAGGCCCGACACACCGGTCGTCCTCATCACCGGTTTCGGCGACCCGCGGCTTGAGGAGCGGGCCTTGCGGATGGGCGCCTACGCCTTCATCCACAAGCCGTTCGTCGTCGACGTCTTCTTCTCGGTCGTGAGCCGCGCCTTGCTCCGCTCGAAGTTACTGCGTCGCCCCCCGCCGGAGCACTTCGACCCGGTCACCGTCTCGGGATTCAAGTCGGCAAAGAGCTGATCGAGTCGGGGCGCGTCCGGCCCTCGATGGAGCCCGAGCACGCCGTCCGTTCCGCCCTCATCCTTTGCCTTGACGGACGCGCTCCCAGGCGTAGCGCACCGCATCCTTGTACCGATCCCACGGTCCCATCGTCGCTTCCGTCCAACCTCGCCGGGCCGTCCGCTCCAGGGAATCCCAGTCGAGGTTCCGGGTGGCCGGATCCTTCGCCAGCTCGTACCCGTAGTGATACGCGGGGCGGAACTGATCGTACCCATAACCGGTGTCGGCGAAGTTCGTCTCATAGTTCCGGCGGAAGTCCGCCTCGTACTCGGTGATGTCCCCGATCTTGGCCGCCTGCGCCTCCTCCTGCTGCCGGAGCGAGACTTCCGATTCTTTCGACTCCGTCGGGACGATGACGATTGTGCGCTCCCGGACCACCGGCGGCTCGCTTGCCGACGTCCCGCTTGGCTCCGTCGGGCTCGGGGACGGCGCCGGTCGCGCCTCCCGCGCGTGGCGGTCTGGCGACTCGGCGGCCGCGGGCGGCCGCTCCATCGCCGCCGAGCGGTCCATGGAGCGCCGCTCGGGCTCCGCAGCGCAGGCCGCCAGGAGAGCGAGCGGAACCGCCAATGCCACCATCGATATCATAACCTTCGTTTCCATAACCCCTCCTTCTTCTCAGGGACACGTTCCTACACTTCACACCCGGCGCGCCGGCGTCGCCACTGGAACGAGGACACGTCCTGCGTAGAAGAAAAGGCGACGGCGCAGACGGATGGCGGCGTACGTACTTTCTCGATCCCTCACCCGAGAGCGGCGACCGGCTTTCGCTCATGCCCGGCGCGCCGTCCGGGCCGTGCGCGCATCGACCATGCCACCGCGGCAAGCCCGACGCCCAAGAGCGCGAGCATGCCCCGGTGCATGTTCATCCAGAGTTGGACGCTCGAGGTCCGCGCAGCGCGGTCGAATTTGCCGTGCGCGCCGAATTGACCGGGGACGGTCTCGAAGAGGTTGTCGGGACGATCGGGGTCGACCGGCTCCTCGGTCTGCTGGGCGCTGTAGCCCTTCCACGCCAGGTAGTGGTCCAGGATCCCCGGGATGAACTTGTCCCCGAGGATCGCCTTCACGGCCGGCCATCCGACCGTCAGCTCCCGGCGGCGATGATGGGCCGCCCACACGATGGCTTCGGCGATGACCTCCGGCTGATAGATCGGCGGCACGGGCTGCGGGTGGCGGGGCATCCGCGTCCTGATCCAGCCGAACTGCGGCGTGTTCACCGCGGGCAGTTGGACGTTCGTGACGTGGACGCGGCTGCCGTCGTGGATCAACTCGGAGCGGAGCGATTCCGTGAACCCCTGGATGGCATGCTTCGCTCCGCAGTACGCCGATTGCAACGGGATCGACCGGTAGGCCAGCGCCGAGCCGACGTTGACGATGACGCCGCGATCGCGCGGCAGCATGCGCTTGAGCGCCGCCAACGCGCCGTGGACGTAGCCGAGATAGGTGACCTCCGTTACACGCCGGAACTCGGCGGGCGTCATCTGCTTGACCGGCGACAGGACCGAGACCATCGCATTGTTGACCCAGATCTCGATGGGGCCGAGCTGCTCCTCCACGCGCGCCGCCGCCGCCTCGACCTGTTCGGGATCGGCCACGTCCGCGGGGAGGGCCAGCCCTCGCCCTCCCAGCTCTTCGACTTCCCGCACCGCCGCCTCGAGCCGCTCCCGGCTCCGGGAGAGCAACCCGATCCACGCCCCTCGACGGGCGAAGGCTCGAACGGTCGCCCGGCCCACGCCGGCCGACGCACCCGTCACGACCACCACTTCCCGCCGGCGTCCTCCGTTCCTCTCATTCCTGGTCGATCCCATCCAAAGTTCCCCATGGTTCCCCGCATACGGCCTCGGCGTCGGTTCCTGCTCCTCAGGGCACGCCTCGGCGCGTCTGCGCTTCCAGAGAGGCCGCCGACCGTCTCCATGCACCGCGCATTCTCGCTTGGAGCGCCGCAGGACGCCAGCCATGCACCGTGCACCGGCGTGTCCGTGAAGCGCTGACGGCTGAACACGCTTCAAGGCTCATGAGGCCGCTCTATGCCGAACGTCTACGCGACCCTCGGGCGCCTGGCCCGCACCACGGTCACGTACACGTTCCCGATCGACGTCGCCCCTCCGGTGTCCCTGACGAGATACCCGAACATCGCACGGCCTGCGAATCCCGCGTCGGGCTCATAGGTCACGGACCCGTCGGCCAGACGAACCGAGCCGTGCGTCTCGGCATTGGCCAGCACGGCGATCACGGACAACCGCTGCCCCTCGGCGTCCGTATCGTTCGCGGTGAGGTCGCTCGCCGGAAACCGCAGCGTCCGGTCCTGGAGCATGGTCTTGAAATCAGGATTGGCCACCGGAGGGTCGTTGATTTGGTTCGCCGCGGCGGTCGACGCGGCGCCCTGCCCCGGCTCTGCCGCCCGCGCGCCGGCGGCCGCCGACGCCGGCGGCGTGAGACGCCCGAACGCGCGGCCGAGCAGGACGGGAGTGACGACGGTCGTCGCGACCCCCATCAGCACGAGGATCGAGAACAGTTGCTCGTCGATGAATCCGTTCGCGAGCGCGATGCTCGCGATGACCAGCTCCATGATGCCTCTCCCGTTCAACCCCAGGCCCAACGTCCAGCTTTCCCGGCTCGAGTGACCGGCGAGTCGCCCGCCCCAGACCCCCGATGATCTTCCCCAGGAAGGCGACGGCGAGGACCGCGGCGACCAACGCCCAGCTCGACAAGCTGGGTGGATTGAACTCCAGGCCGATCACCGCGAAGAACAGCGGCCCGAGAAATCCCATGGTCACGCTCGAGGCCGTCCGCTCCACGGCCTTGAAATGGGTCCTGCCGAGCAGCTCGTGGCTCAGGAGCATCGAGCCGAAAAAGGCCCCGACGACGAAATGCAACCCGATGACCTCGGAGACGCCGGCGAAGAGCAGGACGAACAGGAGCGTCACGGCGAACACCGTCTCCTTCCCTCGGAGGTGCGGCAGCAGGCGGGTCAGCCACTGCCGCGACACCGGAAGCCGCCCGGTCGAGTAGCGCACCGCATGGGCGGTCGCGGCCACGCAGATCATGAACCCCACCGCCTTCACGAGGACGAGGCCGACCGCGCGGAAGAACTCGGTCCATCCGACCCCCTCGTGGGGGAGGCCGAGCACGACACCGAGGATCAGCAGCGCCGTGACGTCGTTCATCACCGCCGCGGAGACGATCCGCCGGCCGAGCGGGGTGGTGAGCTTCCCGAGATCGATCAAGATGCGTACGCTGACCGGCAACGCGGTGATGGCGATACAGAGGCCGAGGAAGATCGTTCGCTCCAAGCCGAAGGCATGGCCCACGAGGATGCCGAGGACCAGGGGCACGACGAAGCCCATGATGCCGACCCAGATCCCTCGCCCTCTCAGCGCGCCGAACAGATCGTGCACGTCCATCTCCATCCCGGCGAGGAACACCAGCAACAGGACGCCGAGATCGGCGATGGCTCTGAGCTCCGGGGTGACCTGGATGAGGTTGAGGACCGAGGGGCCGAGCACGATGCCGGCCGCGATCTCGCCGATCATCGAAGGCTGCCCGTATCGCTCGGCCACTTCACCGGCGACGCGGGACAGCACGAGCAGCAAGAGGATCGATTCGATCAACGGCACGGCCGCCTCGCCTCGCCGCCCGGCCTGCGGGCATGGGCATCAGGGAGATGCGGCTGGATGCGGGGGCCGCGTGCCGGTATGGGGGCGACCGCCCCCCCTGGGCCCGTGCGGGACGAGGCTCGGGACGGAGGCCGCGGCGATCCGGGTGTGCCGGTGCTGGGGGCAGTCATCGCGCGCGCCCGACCCGGCTCCGGTCGGCCGCAGCGCGACGGGGCGGACGTGACACGGGCTCCGGCCTCGTCTCGTCCCGTGTCGCGGGCTCTTGATAGTCCTCTTCATAGATTTGGAAGGCCGTGAGCGCGATCGCCAGCAGGATGGGCCCCAGGAAGAGGCCGATGAACCCGAAGTAGGCCAACCCGCCGATGGAGGCAAAGAAGAGCAGCAGAAGCGGGAGCCTCGCGCCGGTTCCGACGAGAAGCGGTTGCAGCACGTTGTCCATCAGGCCGACCAGCAGACCGCCGACCGCGAGCATCACCGCGGCCTTCCACATGGGGGCCGTCACGAACAGGTAAGCGGACACCGGCCCCCACACCAGGAAAGTCCCGCCGAAGGGGAGCAGCGACAGCAGCGCGCTCAGCGCGCCGAGAAAGACCGGAAACGGGACATCGAGGAGCCAATACGTCAGGCCGGCCGCGGTCCCTTGCGCGAGCGCCGTGAGCAGGGTCCCCCGCACGACGGCCGAGATGGTCGTGTTCAGCCGCTGCAACAGCTTGGCCTTGTGCGCCGGCTCGAGCGGAACCGCCCGGTAGAGCCGGGTCGCGACGCGGTCGCCGTCACGGAACAGGAAGAAGAGCGTGAAGAGCATCACCAGAAAGTCCGTGATCACCGCCACCGCGTTCTTCGCGACGTCGGTGGCCTGCGCCAGGAGGAACCCGCTCAGGGCGCGGCCGCCCTGCAGGATCGAGCTCTCGAGGTCCTTGTGGAGATGCACGACCCCCCGGCCGATCCATTCTTGGCTGTACCGGCCGACGAGCGGAAGGTGGGAGATGGATTCGGCCAGGCGCGCCAGCCCGTCCTCGTTGAGCCACGCCTGGACGGCCTCGTACGCCGCGACGCTCTCCTGGACGAGGAGCACGACGACGTACACGGCCGGCACGACGGCCAAGGCGAACACGACGATCGTCACGAGGGCGGCGGCCAGCGTCTCGCGGCCGCGGAGCCCCGCGCGCACCTCGCGATACAACGGATGGGCGAGACGGCCGAGGATCACCGCCCACAAGACGGGCATCACGAACGGGGTGAAAATCTGGATCAGCTCGTAGAGCAGGAAGAGGAAGAGCGCCAGAAACGTGATCGTGAAGACCTGCTTTCGGCTCATAGCCCTCGCGGCCCCGCGCGAGCGTGCGCGACCATCGCGCTCACACGGCGGCGCGCTCCCCGCGCACGACGGCGTCGACGTCCACTCTGTGGGTCGTGACGCCCGCTCGGCAGTTGTCGCACCGTCCGCAGTCGTTCGGGGTCTCCTCCCCGAAGTACCGTGTGAGGTAGCGGACCCGGCACATCGTGGTCTGTCCGTACCGCATCATCGACGCCAACCGCTCGCGATCGTCGGCGTGACGCTCCTCGTATTCGGCCAGCAGCCCCTCGAGCTCTTCGTGGCTCTCGATGTCGCGAAGCTTGCGGAGTCGCCGCCCCCGCTCGACGAGGCCGGCCGACTCGAGCAGGGCCACGATCACCTTGACGCGGTTCCTCGGCAACGCCGACTCCTCGATCAACGTGCTCAGCATGACGCCCTGGTGCGCTCGATCCGCGTCGGCCAGGCGGCCTAGGGTGCGGTAGACCCGGATCGACTCTTCACGCCGGGGATACTTCCCGCCGAGAAAATACGCCTGGACCCTGCGGTCCTCCACCCGATAGAACAGCACGGCCGTGGCCGGTTTGCCGTCGCGTCCCGCCCGCCCGGCTTCCTGAACGTAGCTCTCGATGGAATCGGGAACCGTGTAGTGGACGACGAAGCGGAGATCACGCTTGTCGATGCCCAACCCGAAGGCCTTCGTCGCGACGACGACCGGATAGGCGTCGTCCATGAATCGCGTCTGGACCTCTTCGCGATCGGGTCCCCGCATCTTTCCGTGGTATCGGGCCGCGGAAATCCCCGCCGCGTTGAGCCGCCGCCACAGGTCGTCCGCCAGCTTCACGGTCGCCGTGTAGACGATCCCCACCTGCCCGGGACGCGCCCCGAGGAACTCGACGAGCCGCTCGAGCTTTTCCGCTTCGTTGACCGTCCGCACCACCTCGTAGACGAGGTTGTCGCGCTCGATCCCGAGGTTGACGACGACGGCGTCGGGGATCGCAAGCTGCACGCGGATGTCCTCGATGACGTCCGCCGTCGCGGTCGCCGTCAGCGCCAGCACCGGCGGCCGTCCAAGCGCCCGGATCGCGTCTCTGAGCGCCAGATAGGCGGGTCGAAAGTCGTGGCCCCACTGCGAGATACAGTGCGCCTCGTCGACGACGAAGAGGGACACCCGGGTCGTCTCGAGCAGGTGCAGGTACTCGGGGTTCTCGAGCCGCTCGGGGGTGACGTAGATGAGCTCCGGCTCGCCTTCCCGGATGTCGTCGACGGCGGCCTTCTCCTCGGTGCGGCTGAGGGTCGAGTCGAGCTTGGCGCTCGCGATCTCCCGCTCGGTCAGCTTGTCGTGCTGATCCTTCATGAGCGAGATCAACGGGGAGACGACGAGGATGGCATGAGGCAGGAACAGGGCCGGGAGCTGGTAGCACAAGCTCTTGCCGCCGCCGGTGGGCAGCACGCCGACGGCGTCCTGCCCGCGCATGACGGCGTCGATGAGCTCACGCTGGCCGGGCCGATATCGCTCGACCCCCAATCGGGCCATCGCCCGGCGTTCGTTCCTCGGCGACCACGACCACGCCTCGTTCACGATTCATTATGTCGCCCGGCGCGTCCGTCGACAGCCGGACACGGCCCTAGGCCGCTGTCCGTAGAAACGGCGTAGCCGGTCGGCGAAAGCCGTGTCCTTGGAACAGTCGTCCCGTCCGGCACAAAACGTCCCTCGGGGCGCCACAACCGTGGCGCAGGTTGAGGGTGAGGGTGAGGGTGAGGGCCGGGAGCGGCAATTGCATAGACGACCGATGGCTTTGAACAGCGAAAAGGAGGAACCATGAAGAGGGTACCCGTGCTCCTCACCCTGTGCCTCTTGGTGCTCATGGCGGCCTGTGAAAAGGGGCATTACACCGGCGAGCGCCACTACATCGGCAATCCGGAGCGCGTGCCGCAGGCGTCCGAGCCGGTGCACCAACAGGATCCGATGCAGGACCCCATGCAACCCGAACCGAAGGACCAACGCTGAACGTGGAGAACTGACGAGGGAGATCCATGCGAAGACCAACACGACGATCGTTCCTGACCCTGGCGTCCGCCCTGGCCCTCTGCACGGCGCTCTCGTTGACCGCCGGCTGCAGCCGCTACGAGGTGATTCCGGACCGCCTCGAGCGGCACGTCAACAAGAGTCTGTCGTTCGAAGAGATCAAGACACGTCCGGATGCACACAGGGGTGAGCTGGTCGTCCTCGGCGGAGAGGTGCTCTCGGCGAAGCGACTCAGCGACAAGACCCGGATCGAGGTGCTGGAGCTGCCGCTGACCGACGAGCTGGTTCCGCAGGCGGACCGCACGGAGGCGTCACGCGGACGCTTCTATGCGTTCGATGCCGGCAAGGACCTGATCGACCCGGCCACCCTCGAAAAGGGAACGCCGGTGACGATCGTGGGAGAGGTTACGGGCGCCACCACCGATCGCTTGGACGAGGCCGAGTACCAATACCCCACGATCCGGATCAAAGATCTGACCAAATGGGAGAAGCGGGACGCCCGTCGTTGGGGGTACGCCTACCCGTACTACGGCGGCTACTATTGGTACGGCTACCGTCCGTTCTTCTATTATTGAGAGGGGTAGCGGACGTGAGTAAAGGTAGAGGGGGAGGTGGTACGGGGGAGGCGAAGAGTGGGGATAGAGGGATCGGTGGTATGGGATAAGTGAAGAGTAGGGGAGAAGGTTAGGTGATATGGGATAGGGAAGGAGTTGGCCTCGATGCGCGAGGCGCCGTCATTACCCGCGCTCCTCATCGGCGTGAAGAAAGGCGATGATCTCCTGGAGGATGTCCGGTCGGGCCACCAATTCCGAATGGCTCACCTGATACCTGCGGACGGTGACCGGGAACGCCTCGGCATAGGGCGGCGGGAGGGCGGCGGAAGCTGTGGTCACGGTCCCGTCGCCGTCTCGATAGAGCATCGAGCGTGTGACGCCGGGGACGACCGCCGCCAACTGCGGCCCCTCAAAAATCACGGTGCGCTGTGAACCGGCCGCGGTGGGTGCCCACACGCCCGTCGCAAGCGTCGGCTGCCCCGTCCCAACGACGGACAGCAAAGACAGCGAGCGGTGAGCGGCGACCGACTGCGGCGCGAACAGCAGCGAGACGAATCGCTGCGATCGGGACAACCAGGCTCTCGTGTAGGCCTCTCGCCGCTCCCTCACGTCCTTGGTCAGCGACGGGCCGGCGAGAAGCCCCCATTCGGAGACCGTCCAATTTCGGGCATCCCGAATCGCTCCGTGAACCGGCCGTAGGTCTCGATCGAGCAAGACGTCCGCCTCTGCGCTGGGCAGCAGATGATAGGTGGACGGGAACGACGCGACGGCCGTCGCGGTCAGCAGGGTCCTGTTCCAGCCGATGGCCTCGCCGTACAGACTGTTGCGAAGGGCGATCATCGTCCCTTTGAACGGGACGCCGACGAGCACTGCGGCCTTTACGAGCTCGGCGCCGGCCCATGTTTCACTCGCCGTCCCAGGCGGCTGTGTACCGTAGCGAAGGTAATAGGCCGTGATGAGACCGCCCAGGCTGTGGGCGACGATCCGAATCTCGCCCGCGCCGGACGCCTGCCACGCCTGAATCGTCGCATCGAGGCTCCGGACCGCCTCCATGAGGTCGGCCCGCCAATCGTAAGACAACCCCACGACCGCGGTCCCGGGACCGGCCGATGCCCGCAGGGCCTGGAGGATCGCGCCATACCCGTCCACCGAGTACAAGAGCGGGACGATTGAAATCTTCTCGAGCACGCCGTCCGGGCGCAGGGGAACCGCGTCCTGGACATCGAGGCCCGGCAGAGGAAGCGCCAAAGAGTGATCGCCAAGCACGGCCTGGAGCGCCGAAATCCACACGAGCTTCCCGTCCGCCACGCGGACGAGCTTCGATCCGTAATATCCCGGCACGACAATGACGACCGAGGACACGCGGGCCCCGGCAGGTCCCGGCACGTCGGCGGCGGTGCAGCCGACGACGAGCATGAGCAGCAGCGAGATGCAGGTCCGCCCGGTCATCCACCCCTCTCCGCGGTCCCCTCCCAGGACCTACGGGCGCCGTGCCCGCCGCTACAATATCCCTCCTCGTCCCGCTCCAACGCAACGGGCTCATGCCCTCGATCAGGAGGAGTGCGGCGACTGCGGGAGCGCTGCACGCCGGACGAGGGGACTTCTCGATGATCATCCTCTTGCTCGCCCGCGCCGGGCCCGGCGCTCGGCATGCAGGGAGCGGGTGAGCGCACGAACGAGGCCGCCCTTGCCACGCCCCGTCCGTTCGGCTTCACGGCGGAGCCGTTCCTGAAGCAGCGCCAGCACCGCCGCTTCCTCCGGCGGCAAGCCGTGGAGCCCGGTCGTCAGCTCCTTCGAGACCCGCCCTCGGAGCACCTCGATCAGCGTCCCATCCAAGTACAGGTCGAGGACCGCCGGATGGATGTAGCACTTGCGACAGACCGCTTTGGTGTTGCCGAGTCGCGAGGCGACGGCCTCGATGGCTTTGACGACGTTCCGTTTCGCCTGCGCCGCCGTCCCGACCTGTTCGAACTCCTGCAACGCACGGGCGGCGAGCACCGTGCCCGCCCACGTCCTGAAGTCCTTGGCGGTAAATTCTTCCCCGGCGATCTCCTTCAGATAGGCGTTCACATCGGTCGAGTCGATGCTTCGGCGGACGCCGTCCTTCTCGAGGTATTGAAACAGTTCGTACCCGGGCAGGTCCTGACTCTGCTTGATGATGTGCGCCAGCCGCCGGTCGGTGAGATCCACCGTGTGCTTGATCCCGCTCTTCCCGCGAAACTCGAAGCGAATCGCCGCCCCGTTCACGTCGACGTGCCGGTCGCGCATCGTGGTGAGCCCGAACGAGTCGTTGTCCCGGGCATACTCCTCGTTGCCCACCCGGATCAACGTCGTCTCGAGCAGGCGGACGACCGTCGCCAGAATCTTCTCCCGCGGGAGGCCCGGCCTGGCCAGGTCCCGTGCGACCCGCCGGCGGATCCTCGGCAGGGCCCTGACGAACGCCACCATGCGATGATACTTCGTTTCGTCCCGGACCTCGCGCCACCGGGCATGATACCGGTACTGCTTCCGGCCCTTGGCATCCCGCCCCGTCGCTTGCAGGTGTCCGCGGGCGTCCGTGCAGATCCAGACGTCACGCCATGCCGGGGGGATCGCGAGCGACGTGATGCGGCGCAGCGTCTCCGCGTCGCGAACGACCCGCCCCTCGGGGGTACGATAGACGAACCCCTTCCCGGACTTCTGTCGCCGGATGCCGGGCTCGGTATCAGAGACGTAGCGCAGCCCGGCGCTCCTCGCCGATTCCACAGGGGCCAAGACCGGTTCGGCGGCAGGCATAAGAAGAAGGTTCAGGTTGAGGTTAAGGCCGAGGAAGAGGTTGAGGTTGAGGCCAAGGTTCAAGTCGAGGTTTCAGGAAGAGACAAGAGAGGAGGCAAGAGGTGTCTTCTCCATCTTCTCCGTAACTACCCTTAACCTCAACCTTAACCTTCCTCTACAGTGACGACTCCTGAAGGCGCTCAAACGGCTTCTCCAACAAGGCCGCAGGTGAAGCCCGAGCCGGAGGCGTAGCCGTAGGCTACGTTGAGGACTCGGGCAAGCCGAGAACGCAGTTGGGGAGCCGTTTCAGCGCCTTCACATGCGGCGACTCAAAATGGTCGCCAGCAAGGCCGCAGGGCGGCAGCGACCGAGGCGTACTTGGCTTGTACGCCGCAGGGCGATGCCAACCGAGAACGCCGCTGGAGGCCATTTTCAGCCGCCGCTACATACTGAGCTCGGTGCGTGCTTGCAGCAACTGCACCACATGTCCTCGCGACAGCATGCCTTGGAGTCGGCCATCCGACACGACCGGGAGCTGATTCACGTCCTCGCGCCCCATCGCCTGCAGCGCCTCGATCACCGGGGTGTCGGGCGTCACGGTGCGGAGCCGCCCGAGCGGGCGCATGACCGAGCTGACCGGGACCAAGGGCCACCGCTCCCGTTCGACCTGCTTGAGATCGCCGGCCGTCACGAGCCCGGCGACCGTGCCGCCCTCTTCCACCACGTAACAGCGCTGCCCGGTGCGCAAGACGTACTCCTCGGCGAACTTCTGGAGCGTCATCCGCCCGTCCACGCGCAAGCAGTCGTTCGCCATGATGTCCCGGACGCGCACGCCGCGTAAGCCGGCGATGATCTCGGTTTGAGCGTAGGCCGCGCCCGCCGCGTCCAACAGGAACCAGCCGATCAAGGCAATCCAGAGGCCGCCGAATCCGGTGCCGCTGAGGAATTGCCAGACGCCCAGCAGGATGAAGAAGAAGGCGACCGCCTGCCCGATACGCGCGGCGATCCGCGTCGCCCGCTCCGCGTCGCCCGTGCTCCACCAGATCGCGGCGCGCAGGACGCGGCCGCCGTCCAGCGGAAAGCCGGGGATCATGTTGAAGCCCGCGAGCAGGAAGTTGATGTACCCGAGCCAGACCAGCACGGCCATCGGGGGGCTGGAGGGCGTGAGGTTGACTCCCCACCCCATGACCCATGCCGCGCCCGTGCACAGGAGCCCGATCGCAATGCTGGTCAAAGGACCGGCGATGCCCATCCAGAACTCGGTCTTGGCGTCTCCGGCGTCCTTTTCGATCGAGGCGACGCCGCCCAGCGCGAACAGCGTGATGGATCGGACCGGGAGGCCGCGTGAGCGCGCGACCAGCGCATGAGCCAACTCGTGCACGATGATGGACCCGAAAAACAACAGCCCCGTGATGATCGCGCTGGTCCAGATCACCCCGCTCGGCCAGTCGGGATTGACGTCCCAGAAATGGGCGGCAAGGGACAGGGAGATCAACAGCGCGATGACGATCCAACTGTAGTGTAGACCGACATCGATACCGGCGATGCGACCGAGGCGAATGTGTGGGTGCATGGTGCTCAGGCGATCAGTGTCTCGAGTGAGGCTGCTGGCCCCGGGCTATTAATGTTACGTCCGTTAGGACGCCGCTCTTGCCGCCGCGCTCCGATCGGCCAAAAACGCCAGGAGCCGCTCGCTCACGACCTCGGGCTGATCCAGCATCACGAAGTGCCGGGCGCCGGGGACACGGACCAGACGGGCCGCGCCCAGGTCCTTCGCCAGGCGTTCCCCATAGGTCACCGGTTGGAAGACGTCCTCCTCGCCCCACAGCACCAGGGTCGGGATCCGGACGCCGGCCAGGTATGGCGTCAGCGTCATCGTGAGGTTCGTATCGAGCGCCACCGCATTGCGAACGAGCGAGAGCTTGCCGACCTCGGTGGCATACGGCGCGAGCAACCCGTCGAAGACCTCCGCCGGCTGCGAGGTCGCCATCCCGCGCTTGAGCGCCTGCTTCAGCAGGAACCGTGCGGTGGCGGCCGAGACCCGGCGCTTCGCCTCGGGATGTCCGAACTGCAACATCGCTTCGATCGGCCACGAGTCGTAGCAGACGGTATTGAGCAGCGCCAGGCGCTCGACGCGCTCAGCGGAAAAGACCGCCAGGCGCAAGGCCACCCCGCCCCCGATGTCATGACCGACCACCGTAGCCCGCGGGACGCCGAGCCGGTCCATCCACGCACAGATCGCCTCCGCTTGCCGATCGAGGCCCCGCTCGAACCGGTCGCTCTTGTCGGAATAGCCGAACCCGAGCAGGTCGGGAATCAGGACCCGACACTCCCGGGACAGTACTCGAAGCAGTCCGGCCCAGAGGTATCCCCACGTGGGAATACCATGCAGCAACACGACCGGAGGCCCCTCCCCTTCATCCAGGTAACTGAGGAACCGATCTGCAATCTCGATGACCCGCTGTTGCGCCTGATAGGTCCGCCAATTCATCATGGCTACAGCTTCGAGGCGACTCCTTCGTTCGGCCTCTTTCTTTTAGGACACGGGAAAGGGCGACCTCCGGGCCTCTTCCGGCGAGAGCCAGTCCAACTGCATGAGGGCGACGTTGACGATCAGCGACGGAAGCAGGCGTTCGAAGGACAGGGTGAGCTGCTTGAACGACGCCGCGTCGTCCCCGGCCTCATCGATCCGGGCTTCGGTGATCGGGACGGGATAGGGCAACGCGCCGGCCGAGTCCCGTGCCCGTTTCCGGAGGTCCTCTGAGGCGCGACGGTAGTCGTCGCGCTTGGTCTTCGGCTTGAGTTGCGCCCAGGCGGCCCCGAGATAGTCGGGCCAGAGAGCGAGCGTGCGATAGTCGCTGTTGATCTGCGACAGCTCCAGCGTCGTCGAGATGTCCTCGAACAGCTCTTGGAGCCGTTCGTCATCCGGCTCGCTGTCGACCATCTCCATCGGGGACATCGTCGGCGGTACCCCCCTTGGGACGCCGGGGTCCTCGGGCGCGTCGCCGCGGCCGATCGCCTGCCCGTCGAGTGCCAGCGTGACCGCGCTCGTCAGCACGAGCAGCTTCGGATTGATGTAGTGATACAGGGCGAGGGCCTTCCGGATGTGATAGGCCTGGCTCTCTCCCAGTCGAACGAGCCCACGCGCGCCGAGCAACCCCATTGCCTCGGCGGCATCGACGGCCTCGGCGCGAATGCGATCGGCCGCCGCTTCCAACGCCCGCGTCCCGGCGTTCGGCCGCAAGGCGTCCCAAAGAGGGCGAAGCGTTCGCCCGAACCCCGCCCAGGTCCGGAAGACCAGGTTGACGCCGTTGACACGCAAGGTCTGCTGGAGATCGTGGTAGATCTCGGCCACCTCCCCGGTTGCCTCGTGCTCGGCGATGGACGCGGGTGTCCCCAAGCCGAACATCAGACGGCCCTTTCCGCCCTTGCAGGCTGTGCTCGTACGCCGACAGAGGATCGGCGGCGCTCCATCCTCCGCCTCTGCGGTTGGAACGGCGACGTGAGCAGGCGACCGAGGCCCACGGACTCGTCGCGATAGGGCGGAACGCCGATCATGATCTCCTCCTGCGGCACATCGAGGCGCAACGTGCCGTGGAGTCGGTCCCACCAGGTCAACCCGCTCGACCAGTTCGAGTTCCGCTCCTCCTCGACGGTCGAATGGTGAATCCCATGCATCCGTGGCGTCACGAACACCTTCCCCAGTTTTCGTTCCACCCCGACCGGCAGGCGTAGATTGGAGTGATGGAACATGACCGAGATGAGCGTCACCGTCTGCCAGATGCTCAACGCGCGCGGCCGGACGCCGATCAAGAGAATTTGCCCGGCCCTCCATGGGACCGACAGCAACAGCTCGGCCCCGTGGAAGCGCACCGCGGTGGTCACGTCCAGGTCGCGGTCGATGTGGTGCACGAGATGGACCCGCCAGAGCGTCGGCACTCGATGCGTCAACACGTGCCAGACGTACAAGGTGTAGTCGAGGAGGACGACGGCGCTCACGGTCTCCATCCAGCCGGGTAGCCAGCCGGGTAGCCGGAGCGCCTGGAGCAGGCCCCAGCCCCGACGCGCCACCACGGCCGTGAGGTAACGGGCGATCGGCCGCTCCACGGCTTGCACGACCGCGGCACTCGTCGCCGCGATGACGGCGTTGCGGGCCAGCCGGGCGGGCATGTCGCCGCACCGGCGCCGCAAGGGCCGTCTGCGTTCCTGCCGGAACAGAACCAGGAACGCGGCGGCCACACCGAGGCCCGACCATGGAAGGCGGCGGAGGCGTGAGCGGCTCAATCCGATCCCGTCCTGCGTTGAGCCGCCCGCATGACGCCGCCGATATCGACGGTGGTCTGGCCCGGCACTCCCGATCGGGCGTCGAGACTCACGGCGCCGGGGCCGAACCCCGCGACATAGAGCAGCCCGCCGATCATCGCCAGGTTCTTCATGAAATGAATCATCTGGTTCTGATCGGCGAAGTTCGTGTGAAAGATCCAGGTCGTCGGGATCATGAACAGGATCAGCGCCCAGGCGCCCAGCCGGGTCCAGTAGCCGAGCAGGATCGCCAGCGCCCCACCCACCTCGAGGACGATGGCCCCGATGTACAAGAAGGTGGTCGCCGTGGTCATCCCCATCGCCTGCATGTACTGCTGGGTGCCCTCGGGGTTCGCGATCTTGTTGAGCCCCGACATGAGAAAGATCGCCGCCAGGAGGATTCGTCCTATCAGCGCGATATAGTCACCCTGTGCTCGCATGGCTTCCCTCCGCGGTTCACTGTCCCGTTGGGTCCGTTGGGTCCGTTGGGTCCGTTAATTCCGTTGGGTCCGTTGGGTCATCTAACGGACTCAACCGACGAAACAGACCTAATTGACTCAACGTCCTAACGGTTATTCTCATCCCGCCCGTGGACCTGCGCCGGCGGCGCGGTCGCCTCCACGGCCGTGAACGGCTCCAGGATCGAGTAGCTGTGGGACGAGCCCTTGGGGACGACCCACGAGTCTCCGGGCTCGAGCAGGATGGTCTGCCCTTCGATCTGCAGCTCCGCGCGTCCCTTGATGACGTAACCGACGGTTTCGTATTGCCGTCGCGTGGCTTCCTTCTTGACGCCCGCCGGCTCGTCCTCCCACAACCGCATGGAGAGCGACTTCCCCGACACCAAGTACTTCTGCCCCATCTCTCCCATGGGGGAGTAATGCGCGTTGACTTTTTTGACGCTCGTGTCTGGCATGACGGCACCGATGTGACAGGGTTCGTTGAGTTCTTGGGCGTCGGCGAGGCCGGGGCCTGCACCGACGACCTCAGCCTGCTTTCTTCTGCTCCCGCAGGAGCGTGTCGGTCATGAGCCGCGTCTCCTGCCTCGTCAGCGGCCCGCGGGGGTGATGTCGGGCATCCTCGTAATCCCCGCCTTGGGTGTGCACCAGGTATTGCGACCACGAGAGCAGCGTCCCCTGGCACAGCCGCTGGTCGCTCGGGAGGGTCGACATTTCAACCCGCAACCGGCGAATCATCTCCTCCATGATCCACGCCGGGATCTGTAGGCGCTGAGCCGGATAGATGAACCCGAACAGGATGAGATGGCTGAACAGGACCCGCCAGTGGCTGTTGAAGCGATACAGGAGGCGAGCCCAGTCGAGGCTCTTCGAGCGGGCGCGCAGCAGATGGGCGATGTCCGCACCGTCGTAGCGCTCCCGTTCCATGATGAACGCCTTCGACCAGATCATCTCCTCGGGCGGTACCATCGGCACGGGGACGCCGACGACGGTCGCGTGAAAGGCGTGCTCGAACCAGAGATCGTCGACCGTACAGATCCCATTGCCCGAGCTGAAGATGATGTCGAGATAGTGGTCGTCCTGCCGAGCCTTGCCGAGCCAGTGTGGGAACCGCATCTCGGTCTCGTAGCCGGCTTTGCTCAGGTAGGCGAGCAAGGGCTCCGCATGCTCCGGTCGGACGAAGACGTCGAGATCCTTGGTGCGCCGGGTGACGCCGGCATACGCCTCCATCGCAAAGGCGCCGCCCACCAAGAACGGCACCCCTGATTGCTTCAAGAGCCGCAAGGTGTCCCGATAAAACTGATGCGCTGCGTCCTGCGGTCGTCCGATGGTCTCCATGAGACCTCCTATCGCGTCACCGGCGCCTTCGCAACCGGCACTTCGAGGAACCGAACCGGCTGTTGCTCGGGAAAGAGGCGCCGCAGCAGCGGCACCGCGACGTTGTAGACCGGGGTGCCTTCCCGCGTCCGCCCCTCGACCGACCCGTGATGCGCGTGCCCATGAAACACCGCGGACACCGCGTACCGATTCAACGGCTCCTCCAAGCGGCTGGATCCGAGGAACGGCACGATGTCGGCCGGCTCACCGAGCACGGTGTCGAGAATCGGCGAATAGTGCATCAGCACCACGCGCTGCGAGGTCTGGAGTTTCGCCAAGGCCGACTCCAAGCGCAGGGCCTCCTCCACCGTCTCCTGGACGAACTGCTTGAGCGTCGGCTCACCCCAGGGCTGCAGAGCCCGGTCTCCGAACCCACCGGCAAACCCTTTCACGCCCGCAAACCCGACGCCTCGGATTTCGGTGGTCGTCCCATTCAGCACGGTGACCCCGTGGTCTTTCAAGATCTGTTCCACTTGGTCCTGCGCGCCACATTCATAATCGTGATTGCCGAGCACGGCGAGCACCGGCACGCGTCGAGCGGCCGGCAACGCGGCGGCGAGCGCCCGCGCTTCCTCGGGTTTCCCGTAGTCGGTCAAATCGCCGCACAGGACCATGGCATCGGCCCCGTCGGCGGCATACTCGAACAGGCTCCGCAGCTCCGCGCCTTCCAACCGCGGGCAGTGCAGGTCCGCCATCGCCGCGATACGCAAGGAGTCGTTGGACGGCTGCATAGTCGGAACAGGATGTTTTGTCAGTTTAGTCGGTTAAGTCCGTTGAGTCCGTTCGAATCCCCAACAGACCTAACGGTCCAAACGGACCCAACGGAATTAACGGACTCAACGGACTGTTCATACACCGGCAGCGCGTGCTGCCGGAGGCTCTCCTCGAACAAATCCCGATTGATCGCTTGCGCCGCGGTCGCACCCTGGCCCGCGGCGATGATCATCTGGCAATTGGCGGGCGTCATACAGCCGGCCGCATAGAGACCGGGGACGCTCGTCCGCATGTGATGATCGACGACGACCTGGCCTTCCTCGTCGAGGCTCGCCCCGGCTCCTTCCGCAAGGGCCGTGTGATACACGTCTCCCCGGGTGGTGAAGACTGCATCCGCCTGGATGGACTCGCCATGCTCGAATCGCAACGCGCGAAGACATCCCTCCGCATGGTCCACCACGGTGACCCGCTCACGGCGCACCGGCACCCCGTACTCCCTGAGCCAGCCGTCGTGCCGGTCGTCCCAATGGGGCTCCCGGCCATTCAGGGCCACCAGCACGCTGGGGGAAAACGCGAGCATCGCCAACGCATACTCCGCGGCTTCGTTGTTCCAGCCGACGATGACGATACGCTTGTCCTGCACCCGGAACGCGTCACAGTCCTTGCAGAAAAACAAGCTCTTCCCCAGGCACTCGCGGACCCCGGGGATATCCGGCGGGAGATGCGTCAGGCCGGTCGCGAGGAGCACCCGCTTGGCCCTATAGCTCGCGCCCCGACCCTCCACCCGGAATTCGTCCGCCAGCCGGCATACCGTGCGGACCTCGTCGCGCACGATTGTGATGCCGAAGCGCTCCACTTGCGCTCGGCCTCGCCCGAGGAGCGCTTCCCCTGAGATCCCCTCGGGAAAGCCCAGGTAATTCTGGACGTCCGGCTCCCAAACGGCCATGGAATGACCGGACTCGATCAGCACGGTATCCCGGCGGCTGCGGGCGAGATAGACCGCAGCCGAAAGCCCCGCCAGCCCGCCTCCCACGATGATGACGTCCCGCCGCGAGGAGTCAGCTCCCGATGGGTGCGGCGACCGGCTCATCGCTCGTCTCCATCAGACGCTTGAACCGCTCCAAGTCGGCACGGACGGTCCGAGCCGGGTTGTCTCCCAGAACGGCCCGTAGCGCGGTCGCGACCAATCCTCCAGGCGGACGATAGTCGAGGCTCAACTGGACCTCGGTTTCATCCGGTCCGATCGGCCGGAACTCCACCGTACTCGCCACGTCGACCCCTCGAGGGGCCATAGCCTGCCACCGGATTTGCCGGTCTTCTCGGTCGACGACGAGGTCGGCGTCCCACCGGACGGTGAGGCCGGCGGGGGTCTTCAGTACCCACTGCCAGAGACATGGACCGGCCGCCGTGACCTGTTCGACATAGGGCATGAACGAAGGAAGGTGTTCCGGGTCGCGCCAGAAGCGATAGAGGTCGGCGGCACAACGGTGAATCGTCACACCTTCCTCGATCCCCCGCCGGACGGAGGCTGCTCCCTCTCGTGCCCCTGCGTCATCACCCCGTTCCCCTTCGTGGCCGCGGCCCCTCTCCGGCATCCCACTCGCGCGGGCGGCCCAACGGCGTCGCCACGCGGAAGGCACGGATCCGTACAAGAGACACAATCCCAAGCCCGCCGCGAAAAGCCCCGGCATCGCCCGCCGGCGCACGCCGTAGAGCGTCAACCCGGCGCCCAGCAGCGTAGAGAAGAAGCGCTCCTGCGCGGCCTTCTGGTCCTCCTCCGGTCCCTCTCTCTCCCTCATGACCTCTCTCATCCGCTGTTACGGGCCGCTGCCCGCACCGCCATCCATCGGACGAAAACGGGGGCGGCCGGAGCCGCCCCCGTCCCCGACCCGGTGGCTGACGGACAGGCCGACTACTCGTTGAGCTTGCCGGTCTTCGTCGGCTCTTCGATCTGCAGATTATTGTTGACGCGCTTGACGCCCTCCACCTGGCGGGTGAGCTCCGCCGCACGCGCCTTCTGCTCCGCGGTCGGCACCACCCCGCTCAGATTCACGATCCCACGCTCGGTATCGACGTCCACCCGGGTGAAGTTCGACAGACGGTCGGCAGTCAGCTTGCTTTGAACCTTCGCCGTGATCGCCGAATCGCTCATGCTCTCCCCGGCCGTCTTGCCCGTCATGGACTGACAGCCGGTCGCCGCCATCATCACCAGCCCCAACACTGCTGCCGTCATACTTCTCAACATGGTCGTCCTCCTGCTGTAGTGTGGATTACCCGCGATTCATGGCTTCGCGGCCGGCTTCCTTGACCGTCTCCTGACCCCGCTGCACGGTCTCCCGAACCGCTCGACCGGCCTGCTGAATCGTCTCACGCCCGGTGTCCATGTATTCCTTCCCCCGCTCCACGGCGGTGTCCCAGGCCTCGCGCCCTCGCTCCACGACCTCGTCCTTGGCGCGGTTCGCGTAACTGCGCAGCATCCCGCGCAGCTCGGACCCCGTCTGGGGGGCAAACAAGAGGGCGATGCCGGCGCCGATGAAGGCCCCGGCCAGAAACGCCGACCACGCCGTATAGTCGTTCCCTTCGTACTCGTTGTACATGTGAGACCTCCCTGTGATTAGATCGATTGAACTCCCGACGCTCCCTTCAGCTCAGGATGCCGAACAGCCACAGCAGCACGATGATGCTGACCGGAACCCCGAGCAACCACAGCACGAACGCCTTGCCCATAGCCGGCCTCTTTTTTGGTGGTTGTGTTCGCTGGAAGAAACGGAGAGAGAACAGTGCAAGCGGCGCGCCGCCGGACCGGCGGACGCGGGTGATACGATCGTGCTCGCCAACGGCCTGATTTCAGCTTGGTTTGAGATGGCCTCGGACGACAGGTCGGGCGGAGACCGACAGCAGCACGGCGCAAGATCCCCGAAGTGACGATACACCTTGTCCGAATTCGGACAAGTAGTCTCGGGGGAAGGAAGCAGCCTTCAGCGTTCAGCCATCAGCTATCAGCTGAGGAAGGGTGCGGCCGGGTAGCCAAGCTTTTTCTGAGCTGACTGCTGAAGGCTGATCGCTGAGAACTGTTCCGGGGCAGGAACGAGCCGTTAGCTTTCAGCTGTTTGCTATCAGCTTGATGAAGGGAAGGGAGCGCGAGCTTCTTTCCACGCTGATGGCTGAGAGCGGTTCCCTGATCATGAAGTAGCGGGAGGTGGGAGTGCGCAAGAAGAGCCCGTACCATTTTCATTCCGCCGTTGAACGTTGTCGGTCATGGACTGCCATCACCGGGAGCGCATACGCGTCGATCCTCTCGCAGACATCCAGCTTGTCGCGCTCCCGTAGGCTTCGATCCTGTTCATCCGCGCCTGCACCCCGCCCGGTCGCCAGCGACACGAGATACCGCGCCCGCCCCACCCATTCGAGCCTCACACGTCCAGAACGACTCAACTGGTCGACCGCGAGAAAGGCCGTGCTCCACCGCTCCCCCAACGAGCCGGCGAGAGCTTGGAGTTCCAGCGGCCCGTGCCGCAAGGATTCCAGAATCTCGGCCTCCATTGAGAAGTGTTCAGAACGGGGCATCCTGTTCATGGCGATCCTCCTTCCTCGATGATTCTACTGGACAGCAATGGAGGTGCCAGCTGCCGTGCCGTGTCTTTTCACTGGCTTTGAAGTGGCAGCCTCCGTCGATCCGACAATCCTGTCGCACTTCGGACAAAAGCGGAGGGTGGTTGCGACGTGGTGATGCAGGCGATGTGGAAAGGCCGATCGTTAGCGGGGGAGCGGAATTTGCCGGCCGATCCATCGCGTGATGTGGCCGATCATCAGCCGAAGACGATCCAATGGGCGGGCCTTCGCGACTTCCATGACGGCTCTGATGTACTCGACGTGGGCAAAGAGGAGCGGCAGGTTTCCAAGGTACCCCCTCGACCGCGGGTCCACCTCCTCCGCAAACAGGCCCAACGGCCCCGCCCATGCCTCGGCCCGATCGAGGATCGCCTCAGCCTCGTCGACGCGACCCGTCCTCGCATAGGTGGTCACCAGCCAGAAGGTACAGGGAAGGAAGGCCCCTTCGAAGTCGCCGACCGGCGCCGACCGGGTCCTCAACGGTCATCTCGTCTGTCGGATCGCGGCCAGCGCCTTTCCCGCCTCCGGCAACGTCAGGGCGAACGTGCCGATGTGGGCCAGCGCGTCGACGATGCAGTACCCGCACCACGTTTTTTGCACGATCGGCATTTCGTAGAAGAGGTACCGCGCTGCAACCGCCGCTTCGGCCGCAGCCTTCGCAGCGGCAATGAGCGGTACCCACGGCTGCTCGCGCACCCGCTGGGGTCCCCCGACGGCGGCGAGCGCGACGTTGACCGCATGACCGGCCATCGACACTGTCCCGTCCGGTACCCCCCAGTGATATGCCGTGACCGAAGAGTTGACCTTGTCCGAGTTGAAGCGATCCAGCGGAGGATCTGGCAAGTGCCGGATGACGCCGGTCTGAAACAGGGACACGACGGCCATACTCGCCATCCCGACCAGCGACAGCCCGACGATCGCCCGGCGTATCCGGAGGTCGGGGCCTTCTCCTTGTTGGAGCTCCCGCCGCAACTGCTCCGGATCGGTCTGCGAGAGAACCGCCATGGCTTCTTGTGTGGCACATGGCAGCGCCGGTTGGCTGTCAGCGGCGGGTGTCTCGTCTTGTCCGTTCGTTGCGCTTCCAGCCGGAGGATCCACCCCGTGTACCCGGACGGCCGTCGTCACCCACGTGAACGCCGCGATCTCGCTGACAATCCATGCCCTCCTGTGAGGCTCGATGCAGACTAAGGCTCAGGTTAAGGTTGAGTGTTCTGGCTCCGACCTTACCCTCAACCTCAGCCTTACCCTTCTCTTGGTGAGAGCCGTGGACTCGAATCCGCAGATCGACAAGAGCGGGTTGATCATCCGGGAGGCGGAGCCACAGAACCTCGAGACCCCCGTCCATCGGCTCAGGACGTGGATCACGCCCAACGACCTGTTCTATGTGCGCACCCACAACGACACGCCGCACGTCGATCTCGGTCGCTGGCGGTTGCGCGTCGATGGAGCGGTCAAGCACCCGCTCACGCTCACACTGGATGAGCTCACGCGATTTCCCATCGTCTCCGACGTCGTCACCCTCGAGTGTTCCGGGAACGGGCGGGCCTTTTTCACACCGAAAGTCGAGGGCGTGCCGTGGGAGAAAGGCGCGGTGGGGACGGCCCGGTGGACCGGGGTTCGGCTGGCCGATGTGCTCCAGCGTGCCGGTGTGACGGAACAGGGCCGCCATGTCGTCTTCGACGGCGCCGATACCCGGGGGACCAAGCCCGATTACGTCCGGAGCCTCCCGATCGACAAGGCGATGGACGACGGGACGCTGTTGACCTTCGACATGAACGGTCAGGTTCTTCCGATCCCCCACGGCTATCCCCTGCGCGTCATCGTCCCCGGCTGGACGGGGAACCATTCGGTCAAGTGGCTGACCCAGATTCGGGTAGCTCCGGAGCCCGATGGCGGACACTTCATGAAGGAAGAGTACCGATTTCCTACCACGTATGTCGTCCCGGGAACGCACGTGCCCCCTTCGGAGATGGAGATGATCACCAGTCTGCCCGTGAAGTCGTTGATCACCGGCCCGATGGACGGGGCCCGGATCGAAGCCGGACGCATCCGGGTCACCGGCGTGGCCTACGGCGGCGAGGGCGAAATCCTGGGGGTCGACGTCTCGACCGACTTAGGACGTCACTGGGAACCCGCCGCCCTGGGGGGAGATAAGGCCCGATATGCCTGGCGGCTCTGGACATATGAGTGGGAGGTGAAGAAACCGGGCGCGTACGTCGCCATGGCTCGCGCCCGCGACAGCCTGAATCGCTTCCAGCCGATCGAGCCCTTCTGGAACCCCGATGGCGCCCTGTGGAACGTGATCGATCGGATCAGGATCGAAGTGGGATGAACCCGGCGGAGAGCCGACCCAAAGGAGGATGCGATGGGGAGAACGCTGGACCTGCCGGCCACGACGACTCGCGTGCCGCGGCAGACCGAAGCAGAGTTGAACGAGCGCATCCGCCGCCAGACGGCATGCCATATCTGGCACTATGGAAAACTAGGCCCCGACGCCATCACTCGGCGGCTGGCCGAGCTGGACCAGGAATGGGACATCGAGCGGACACTCGAAGCGAACGCCGCGGTGGTGTCCCTGATCGGGCTCAGCCTGGGAACCCTGCTCCACCGTCGCTGGTATCTGCTGCCGACCCTCGTCGCGACGTTTCTGCTCCAACATGCCGTCCAGGGGTGGTGTCCCCCCGTTCCATTGTTCCGGCGCATGGGCGTTCGCACCCAGACCGAGATCGATTACGAACGGTATGCCTTGAAGGCCCTTCGAGGCGACTTCCGCGACGTGCCCCAAGGTCCGGACGCGCACGAGCGGCTCGAGGCTGAAAAGATGTTCGAGATCGTCACTCGGTAAACGCAGCAGCCTCGGCAGAGCCCACCACAACGCCTGCCTTCCGCCCTTGCGCCATGCGTCTGAGCAGCCTACTCTCCTGCTCTTGAGCGGCTCCAATCACGCTCGAGTGCCGCCCGGTTCCACTTGCCGAGGTTTGCTGCGGCCTCGTACGTGCTCTGGAGAAACGACAGCAGGACCTGATCGGGCGACTCGGCAGTTCGGACCGCATCGTACGGCAACAGGAACTCTCTCAATTCTTCACTGTAGAAAGCTTCTTTTGGCTGGATGGGACAACCTCTAAACCCTTCCGGCTCCGGATACGCGTAGGCGTAGAAGACCGGCTTGTCCACGACACCCCCTCCCGGCCAGAATCCGCAACTGCTCACCTCGTGCGAGTACGCTTCGCGGGCCACGAAACGCGCCAGGTTCGGCGCACCCGGGTGCTGAGGGGCCGGGCGACCGGAGAAGCGGGTCACGGCCAGATCAAAAGCGCCCCAGAAGAAATGGACCGGGCTGACCTTGCCGATGAACTGCGAACGAAACTCCTTCAGCACACGATCGGTTTGTACCAAGATGCGCCAGCACCGTTGCGCGTATTCGGGGTCATAGGCCGCATGCTGGTGATCCTGCTCAAACGGAGTCCGATCCTCGACTTCAACGGGTGTCGTCCAGATGCTCACATCGACGCCGAGCGACCGCAGGGCCGACATCGTTTCCATGTAAAAGTCGGCCACGGAGCGCGGCGCCAGCGCCAGCGAGCGGGTTCGGCCATCCACCGTCTCGATCACTACCTGGTGGTTGAGGAAGTCGAAGTCTATCTGAAGGACGCGGCTGCCGTACGGGATGGGGGAGGTCGTGAGACCGCGAGCCGTGACATACAGGGTCACGTGCCACCAATGGCATACCATCGGGGCCAATGCGAGCCGGATTTTCCCGACGACTTGCATCCACATGTGGAGCGTCGCGTAGGTCTCTCGCCATGCTTCAAGCGGCAGGCTAGGCCAAGCATCCGGATCCGTAGGAAGGCATGGACGCTCACGCATAATACGACCTCCCTTTTGGAGCGGGCTTCAGCAGCAGGATGACCTTGAGCTGACGGGCGACTCGGACTTCATGCAGGCTCAAGTCGAACCGATCGGGATCAAGGCGCCGTTGAGGCCACGGGCCTCATCGGAGATGAGAAAGACGAGCAGGCCGGCGATCGCATCCGGCTTGACCCAAGAGTGGGGATCGGCCTCCGGCATGCTTTTTCGGTTGGCCGGCGTGTCGATCGTGGCCGGCAGCACGGCATTGACGCTCACGCCTGTGCCAGTCAGCTCGAGCGCGAGCGCTCTCACCAACGCGATCAGCCCCGACTTGGCTACAAGATACGCCGCGGCTCCGGGGAAGGGATCGAGCGCAGCGCGGGCGGCGATGTGCACGATGCGGCCGGCGCCTTGCTTCAGCATGATCGGCGCAACGGCCTTCGACAACAGGAAGGCCGAGGTCAGGTTCACGGTGAGCATCTTTTGCCAGACCCCCACGTCGGTCTCGACGGCGCGTCCCATCGCAAAGCCGCCGACGAGATTGACCAGCGCATCGATCCGGCCCAGTCGTATCACGACCTCGCGCACGAGGCGGCCCACCTCGGCTTCGTCGGCGACGTCCCCGGCGAACCCCGTCACGCCGGTGGGCAGAGGGCCGGAGACCGCCCGGTCGACGGCCATGACGTTCGCACCCGTCTCAGCGAAGACCGACGTGACGGTCGTTCCCAATCCGCCCATGGCTCCGGTTATGACGACGACCTTGTTGTCCAGCCGCCTCATGCTGCCTCTCGGTGAGAAATGCAGGAAGGCCGAGCTTCCCGAGTCTGAGAATCAGCGAAGACGTCAGGACGCGAGTCAGCGGCAGATCCATTGAGCGTTCTTCGCATTCCGCTCGCCATGGCTTAGCCTCAGCAGCCGCGTTTCACCAGGGCCGCCATGAGTTCCATCTCACTTCTCTCCGAGGAGCATGGGCAACCAGCCCTATTCCAGCAACAGGTGATCCGAATAACACCATTTCCAATTCTCTCCGGGTTCGAACGACTGGATGATCGGGTGCGAAGTCCGGTGGTAATGCTTGGTGGCGTGCTTGTTCTTCGACGAATCGCAGCAGCCGACATGGCCGCAGGTAAGACACAAGCGCAGATGGACCCAGGCGTCTCCGATCTTCAGGCAGTCTTCGCAGCCGCTCGCGCTGGGTATCACCTGTCGGATTTGATTCAGATGGGTACATTGAGCCGCCATGTCGTCCTCCGACCGGCACCGATTTCCGCCGGATCAGCTCCATCCCTGAAGGGAGAGGGAAGACTGCCGGTCCCACTTGCGAGCAGCCCTGCTCCAAAGAACCGACAGGAGTGATCAGTGACTTGGACAATGGCACGCCATGAACGCGAGCGCAAGCGGATTTCCGCCGACTCGGCTGCTGACCAACCAGGACGGTCTCCACTATGCCCGCGAGGGGCCTTCAGAGCACCCAACCGCTGTTTTGACTCGTGCTTTTCTCGCGCGTTCTCCTTTCAGGCTTCAAGTCGGCCGAGCACCAAGGTGTCGATCTTGCGCGCTGACACTGCCGGTCTTCTCAGGAGATGCGTCGGTCGGCGGTCACCCGACAGGCCTGAGACGCGCGGCGTGCAGAAAGATGAGGGTGGTTGCAGGCGGCTAGACCTTCGGCCTGTCCGTGCGTTGGAGCGGCGGGCGAGGGACGGCGCTTCCCGCCAACATGGCGGCGACACAGATCGCCAGCGCCGCGCTCGCCGCTTGCACACGGCCCGAGTCGCCCAGTTTCAAAGTCTCGCCGATCTCGTTCTGCGCCGTACACTCATATTCCCCGTCGGGCAAGAGCCTGATCGCCAGGAACACATCCTCCAGCCCGAGCTTCTCCACGACCTGCCATGCCGCGGCAATGTCCGTACTGAACTTCGGCAAGTCGGTGAGGACCGTCCCATCAGGTCGTCGCCATCTCCCCGACCGTTCTCCCGCTTCGCGCCGCCAGCCCATGACGGTCTCGGCGACTTCTTCGTCGAGGTTCCGCCCGGCCGCCAATGCCACATCACTCATGCTCATCCGCCTCCCACATCGCCTCCGGTCACGTTCCCCTTCATCGGCTGCAGGGTTCAAAAAAAGGCGCGCCTGACCTCCTTGTCCTCTAGACTCCTTTCCACACGACGGTCGTCGTGCTCGCCGGCGCGCAAGCCCGAAGAGACCAAGGGACCGGCTCGCCGGTCAGCGCATCCCACACCGTTCCCTACTTCCGACCTTCACCAGAAGGTCGGAGCCTAGATCCATTCTAAAAAGGGACCCGACCGATCACTGTCAGGCAATGGGGACGAGGTGAGAAGGATGGTCGGAAGGGGTGAAGCTCTCAGGCGAACGCTTTCAGGTTTGAAGTCTTATGGGCGATGCTCTAGGTATCACTGCCCTCGGGATAGGTCGTCAGCGCACCCTTCATACGGGATTTTGCTTTGATCACGCGATCAGCACCTTATTCGGCTCGTGACGGCCGAACGGCGGGAGGCATCGCGGACAACGAAGTCCCCTCTCCCGCATTACTCTGCCCGTTCCTGCACCGACGCTGCGCGTGACCTGTACAATTTCTTGACGCCGCCGGCGGAGGGGCCGAGCTTTGCCGGTCGATCCGTCCGGCGCGGCGGTTCTTTCCATGGCATCTGCCCGACGACGATCTTCGGCACATTGATGAAGACCAGCGAGTCGGTCCGCTTGACGACGGCATCGAGCGGGATGAACAGGTCCTGTTGAAAGATGATGCCGCTCGGGACAACCAGGTGGCCGTCGGTCTCGGACGTTGCTTCCACCACCCGGTCCACCACGCCGATCTCACCGTCATCGGACCCTCGCACCCTGTCTCCGGCCTGCACCTTCACACCGGGAGCCACACGGGCATCCACCGCCGCGAGGAATTCGTCCACCGTCATCACGGCGTTCGCGACCAGCGGATAATTGATCCGGATGGACGCTTCGTAGGCGAGCACGCTTTCCGCCCCGACGGCATCCGAGATGAAGGTCACGTCATAGCCCCGCTCCATGGCATGCCGGCCGGTGGATTCACAACAGAGGTTGGCCGTCATGCCCGCGATCACCAGGTGCGTCGTCCCGAGCCGCCGGAGGTGCTCGGGCAAATCCGTTTCGAACACGTCGATGCCTTTATGCGGCAGGAGGACGATCTCGTCTTCCCGGGGCCTCAGGTCGGGGTGAAAGTCGGCGCCCCAGCTCCCCGCCAAGAACATTTTCTGCTCGAACATGATCCGGTTGATGCCGCTCCGCTGCTGGAGCGCCTTGTCCGCGTAATCCTCCTCGACGTAGGCCATCGGCCCGAAGAGAACGGGAATCCGACGGTTGCGCGCGCCCTCGATCAGCCGCTTCAAGTTGGCGACGACCTCGTTCATCGTCACCGTGGTCTTGACCAAGTCCCAGCCGGCACCGCCCTCTGAAAGGAAATCGTTGACGGGATCGACGACGAGCAGGACGGTTCGGTCGCGGGGAAAGATCGGCGTCGGTTCCTCCTTCGGCAAATACTCGACCGTGCTCGCGCCCGACTCGTTCACTCCGGCTTTCAGACCCTCGTGCGTCGTCATGGTGTCCTCCGTCTTCTCCCGGTCCGGCCGCGGGGCCGGCTCATGTTGCCTGGTCGGCGACCCGGATGACGTTAGTGCTCATGGTCGTGGCCGTCGGCCGGCGGCGGCGTCTCGGGTAGCCCGGCCTCCTTGAGCAGGGCCTCGTACTGCTCGGGTCGCACGGCCGGGAGATGCCGGATGAATGCGACCAGAGACCAGAGGTCCTCATCCTTGTGGGTCTTCCCAAACGCCGGCATCCCGGTCATGCGAATGCCGTTCTTGATGATCCAAAAGAGCTCGCCCTCATCCCGCCGTTGCGTCCGCTGGGCGTCCAACTTCGGCGGCTGGGGGTTGAGCCCCTGCCGGATGGGGGTCGGTTCCTCTCCCGGGGCTCCGTGGCAGACACGGCACATATCGTGGTACGAGCGCAATCCGGCCTTGATCCGCTCGCGATCATCCAGTCGAGGAGCTTGGTGGTCATCGCTCCGGACGGCGATGGACCGATCGCGCACCGTCGCAAACAGCCACTGCACGATCTCGGTGTGCGGGATGGCCGCCGAGACGTTATAGGCGCCCGCCGAGATGAGCAGCGCTCCCGTCATTCCTGCCAGGACTAGAAAGAGGAGAATGGAAACCACGATCCTGAGCATGACCCACCCACACCTTGAATCACGGCTGGCACGGCGTCACGCGGCTCTCTCCGACCGGAGCGCCTTGGCCCGGCTCTCGCTCTCGGAAGGCAAGAAGGCCGGATAGCTCCCCAACGTGCCGCCGAAGATCACATGGAGCATGGCAAATTGCAGATACGGCATCTCGGCCATGACGGGGTTGACGATCGGGAGCACGGCGAACTGCATGACCACCCAGATGGCGAGGCCATAGGCGATCCCCCAGCCGATCGCCGGACCATAGGACCAGCGTCCTCCCCACAGCGCAAAAATGACGCCGAACATGATGGCCGTTGCGAAATGAATCATCATCCCCACCATGACCGGCATCATCTGAAACCCGGGGTCTTGGACCGTTGATTGTCCCAGCAACGTGACGGAAATCTTCTTGACGGGCATCCAAAACCCTTGGCCCGTCATCATCGACATCATCATCGAGACCATCGCCATGGCGACGCCGGCTAGAAGGCCCGCCAGGACTCCGGCGTAGACAGCGTCCCCGACGTTGACGTGCTTCCGTGCAAAGTACTGGTTCATCACTCCACCTCCTCTTCGATCTTACCGAGGCCATCACGGCTGCAGGTGTCAGCCGCGTTCGGACACTCTTCGTGCCTGCCCTCGAGGCCAACTGCGTTCTACGATATGCGTCGGACACCGGCGTGTTCTGTGATGCACATCACAGCGCGTACCCCTGCCATGGCTTACACTGCTCGTGCTCGCCGAGATAGAGTCTGGTACACCAAGAGCCGCGACACGTGCTCGCCACACGTGCACCTCTCGATTGGTCGATGACAAACGCCGATGTTCTGGCGTCAAAGAACCCCGCGCGGAGAGCGGCCTGTAGGCGGAGGGCTTGGGTGAGAGCCTATCGTGTCGGGGACGAGTCTATCGAAGCGGGCGAAGCGGGGACGAGTCCGACCAGGTTGACGTCGGGCACGGCCGGGGAGGTGAAGAAGGCCCCGGCGCCCGAGGCGCTCAAAAATGTCGATCCCACTACTGGCGCACGTGGGCATCGGGGAGTTCGTGAGCTGAGGCGACACCTACGATCCGCTGTGTCCGAGCTCCTCCGCTGCCCGATTCCACCAAATGCTGCCGCGAGGACGCTTCAGATCGACCAAGGAACTGAAGAATCTATGTGAAGGAAAAGCACGGCGTAGTGATTCAGAGGCCGCCGTTTGTGTTTTGAAAAAGAATTTGCAGGTATTAATACCCTGATTAACGGGACAGAAGCTCTCCTGACACCGGTCAGCATACTCAAGGACGCGATACATCTCATTTGTTGAGCGTTTCTGACTGTACTCCGTGCGTTTCTCCGTTCCCGCATTGCCGTCCTCACCGGTCATTGGTTCATGCGTCGGCTGAGAGACCCGGCAAACCGCTCCGACATCTTTTTACGCTACGCGCTGATTAAGGGTGAGACCGCGGAGATGTAGCCTCGCTCAACTACCCTGACCCGACAGAGGCAGCCCAACCCGCTCATAACGTGTTCATCCGGAGAGCAGCTCGTGGAGACGACGATGAGATTAGGACCTGTCGCTTCTTTCTGAAACAAGGGAGCCAGGACCCTCCCCGACGAGTTGGTGGATGGATGGCAGACACAGACTTGACCAATAAACCGCTCGTCAAAGCCTGGGCCTGGTGGGCGCTGGTATGGCTCACCGTGTTCCCGCTGGTTGGGATCCTGGTCTCGATCCAATTCCACAATCCCGAATTTTTGGGCGGGCTCTCCTGGTTCACCTTCGGGCGGCTGCGCGCGGTGCACTTGGACGGCGTGCTCTTCGGCTCGTTCACGACGGCGTTCTTTGCGCTCCTCTATTACTTTGTTCCCCGCCTCTGTGGGACTCCGCTGTACCAAGTCGAATGGGGATGGTGGCTGCTCTGGACCTGGAACGCCTTTCTGGTGCTCGGCTCCTTGTCGCTCTTTCTCGGATACACGAGCGGTGTGGAATACGCCGAGTTCACGTGGCCCGTGAACATCCTGCGCTATGTCGTGATCGCCGGCGTGGCGATTCAAGTGATCGGCACGATCGTTCGCCGACGAGCACCGCGCTTCTACGTCTCCTTGTGGTATACGCTCGCCGCCGCGGTCTGGACGTTCCTCAACCTGCCCTTGGGGGGCCTACTCGTCTCGTACGGCCCGATCGCCGGCGTCAACAGTGCGGCGATGCATGGCCTGTACATGCACAACCTCGTCGGGCTGTGGATTACGCCTGCCGGACTGGCGACGATTTATTATTTTCTTCCGCTGAGCGCGAAGAACCCCCTCTATAGTCACAAACTCTCGTTGCTGGGATTCTGGACGCTCGCGCTCTTCTATCCCCTGACCGGCACGCATCATTACATTTACAGTCCCATCCCGCATTGGACGCAGACATTCGCGATCGTCCACAGCATGTGGATGATCATTCCCGTCTTCACCGTCATCGTGAATTTTTTCGGTACCATGCTGGGACGATGGGGCGCGGTCTTGGGAGGAGGGGGAGCGGACAACTACGCCGCGAAATTTCTCATGGTGGGCGTGGTCGCCTACCTCATCGGCAGCGTTCAGGGCTCGATCGAATCCTTGCACCGCTTTCAGCAATTGACCCACTTCAACGATTTCGTCGTCGGTCATGCCCATTTGACGGTCTTTGGCGCGATGATCCTGTGGGTCGTCGGAGGGCTGTACTACGTCTGGCCACGGTTGACCGGCAGACAGCTTTGGAGCGATCGCCTCGCGAGCTGGCACCTCTGGCTCACGATCGTGGGTTTTACCACGATGGTTCTTGGGCTGACGGCGCAAGGCTTTATCCAAGGCGCGATGCTGGAAAACGGCGCCGACTTCGTCGATTCGGTCAAAGAGATGCTGCCGTGGTGGGTGGCTCGAACGATCGTCGGCACGATGATGGATGTGGCGCTCGCGCTCATGGCGTTCAATTTCTATAAAACCTTCCGTGAAGGGCAGCCGATCGAAGCGGAGGACCGCGAGCCACTGCCGAAAGTGACTCAACCGATCGCCATGGCGCCGAGCAAGAGTTGGCTGGAGAACCCGTCGATGGTCGGCCTCGTCGGTGGCGTCCTCTTTTTCATCGGCGCCGTCTTCCTCCTGGGCGGCCTCCCGTGGCTTCAAGCTGCGACGCGCTCGACCACCGTCTCGGATGTCGTCACGGGTCTGCCTGTGCAGGTGGCTGAGTATTCGCCGCTCGAGGAGCGAGGTCGGCAGGTCTACCTACGCGACGGCTGTTGGCAATGCCATTCGCAATTCATTCGGCCCGTGACGGGAGAGACGTGGCGATGGGGGCCGGTCTCACAGATCGGCGAGTACGCCTACGACCGGCCACACGTCTTCAGCACCCGGCGCATCGGTCCGGATCTGGCGCGCGTCGGGCGGAAGTATGGCGACGATTGGCACATCGCCCATCTCTGGAACCCGCAGGACCTCGTGCCTGATTCCATCATGCCGCGCTTCCCCTGGCTCTTTGCGTTGAGCCAAGACGGCGGACGACCGCCGCTGAACGAGGATGGCAAGGCGCTCATCGCCTATCTTCAGCGACTCGGCACCCCGATCGGCGATTGGCTCGAGAGCTGGTCAATCGGAATCTCCGGTGCCGTAGCAATGCCTCAGACGTCACACGGTCGCGAGGAGCTCCTCTCCCTCGGCAAACAGGTCTACGAACGACGGTGTGCCGGGTGCCATGGCACCAAGGGCGACGGGAAAGGCCCGGCGGCCCGGTTTTTGACGCCCCAAGCGCGTGACTTCACCACCGGCATCTTCAAATTTCGATCGACGACCGGGAAGGATTCGCTCCCGACGGACGCGGACCTCTCTCTCGTCGTCACCCATGGGCTCTGGGGAACCTCCATGCCGTCATGGCAGACGATTTCGGACCGCGAGCGATGGGCCGTCGTACAGTACCTCAAGACGTTTTCCGATCGATGGGGGCGCGAATCCGTTGAGCAACCGATGTCGATTCCGCCTGAACCGCCCGTTACGCCGGCCTCGATTGAAAAGGGCAAAACGCTGTACGACGGCAATTGCATGATCTGTCACGGTTCGGAGGGAAAAGCCGACGGGCCCTTGGCTGCTGCCCTTCAAGACGACTGGGGCCAGCCGATCAAACCGGCCCATCTCGCGCTCCCGGCCGGGGCGCCGGGAGGCGTCAAATTGGGCCACAACGGGGTGCGGTTGTTTCAAACGATCATGGCGGGGATCGGTGGAACCCCGATGCCGCCGTTCGAGGGCAGTGTGACCTCAGAGGAGGTGTGGGACCTCGTCCATTATGTCCAATCTCTCAGAGCCTCGGCTCATGAAGCCGAGCTTGTGGCCAGAGGACTGAACGAAGAGGACCGGCCGACGGCGAGAGAGAGAATTTGGGCCGTACTGTCGAGGGCTGAGCACGATCAGAAGATGGTCATGACCGGGACATTGAACGAGGTCCATGCACACAGTATGGCTGGCCAGGATCACAGAGGAGGCGATGACAGAAGACCTGGCGCGCGCCGATGAGAGACGTCCACTGGAGTCGGAACACGAGCCTGCGGGGCCGCCGGAGATGTATGTCTATGAGCCGGCCGGAATACGGGAATACAGCGGCTCTGTCCCGATGTGGCTCAAGCTCGTTGCCTTGGGACTGATCGTTTGGGGCATTTATTACACGATCCGCTACTGGAGTGGCGATTGAAAGAGAGGCTGACGTCAACCAGGCAATTCTTCCGAGGAGGAGAACCATGAGAGCATCCTATTGGTCCGTGGCCGTGCCGACGTGCTTAATCATGACTAGTGCCTTCTGGTGTGGCGAGCCCGCGTTGGCCGCGGGGGGAGATGCGGCCAACGGGAAGGCGATCTACCAGACCAAGTGCGTCACCTGTCACGGGCCGCAGGGCAAAGGGGATGGACCACTCGGGAAGAAGCTCAAGCCGCCCGCGGGCGATTTTTCGAGCCCCGAAAGCAAGAAGAAGTCCCCGGAAGAATTGCGGCGCATCATCGAAAACGGCGTCCCCAAGACCTCGATGGTGGCGTGGAAGTCCCAGCTTTCGGCACAAGAGATCGACGATGTTCTGGCGTATGTCGAGTCCTTGAGAAAGTAGAGGAGGAAAGCTCGATCGACCACGAACAAGGAGGCACAACCATGAACCACGATGCCCCTCTCGGTCGGCGCGACCTGTTGCACAGTGGTCTCGCTTCGGTTCGAGAGAACTGGGGATGGATTCTTGCCTCTGGTGCGGCCTTTGTCATTCTGGGGACATTCGCGCTGCTGTACGCGGTGCTCACGACGCTGGCCTCGGTCTTGGTGTTCGGGGCGACGCTCATGGTCGGGGGTCTCTTCGAGGCGGTTCATGCCTTCAAGATCGATCGGTGGGGCGGGTTCGTCCTCGAGCTGCTGATGGGCATCCTCTACGTCGTGGTTGGTGGATTGCTGCTCTTCAACCCTGGAGTCGGCGCCTTGTCCCTGACGCTCCTGATCGCGGCCTTCTTTCTGGCGAGCGCGGTCTTCCGCATTGTTGCCGCTTCGGCGCTGCGGCCTCCGCAATGGGGATGGCTCGTCGTCAGCGGCGTGGTCACGCTGCTGCTCGGCATTCTGATCCTGGCGGAGTGGCCCGTATCCGGGCTGTGGGTGATCGGCCTCTTCGTCGGCATCGACATGATCTTCAGCGGCACGTGGCTGACCATGCTGGCCCTGGCGGCGCGACGGCTCCCTACCACCCAGGAAGAGACGCTCGTCTCCTCCGCACCAAGGCGAGAGATGGGACAGGCCGGGTGAACGGTGGCTGACGGCACAGAAAAGGAGCATGAGATGAGCGAGACGATCAGCATACTCGGCATCGCAGGCAGTCTTCGCAAAGAGTCGTACAACCGAGCTGCGCTACGAGCGGCGGTTGGGCTCGTACCTCCCGGCAGCACGTTGGAGATCGTTGAGCTCGACGGCATCCCGCCCTACAACCAGGATCACGAGCATCAACCGCCGCCATCGGTGCGGACGGTCAAAGCCAAAGTCTCGGCCGCCGACGCGATTCTCATTGTCACCCCGGAATACAACTACTCCGTCCCCGGCGTGCTGAAGAATGCCATCGACTGGGCCTCACGCCCCTACGGCGACAACGCCTGGAACGGCAAACCGGTGGGAATCATGGGCGCCTCGATCGGAAACCTGGGCACAGCCCGCGCGCAATACCATCTGCGGCAGATGTTCGTCTTCTTGAACATGTTCCCACTGAACGATCCGGAAGTCATGATTGCGAATGCGACCGACAAGTTCGATGAGCAGGGCAATCTCAAGGACGCGAAGACCACTCAAAAGATCAAAGAGTTCCTCGAGGCGTTGGTGGCGTGGACGCGAAGGCTCAGGAAGGCCATGGCCTAACGCTTTGCCCAGGAGGCGACATGAACACAAGGTCGTTCACATGGGGTTCGACGCTGGGAGCGGTCGCCGGAATCGGTCTGGTAGCCGCCATGGGATGGGCGGGCTCGAAAGAGTCGCCGGACACCGGCTTCAGGTACAAGGACGGAGCGGAGGTCTACGCGAAGGTGTGCGCCTATTGCCACGAAACAAAAATAGGTCCGGCCCTTCTGGGCCGCGGGCTCGACCCTCTCTACACCAGCTTCATCGTGCGCAATGGCAACGGGGCCATGCCGGCCTTTCGGCAGTCCGAGATCGATGATCAGGCTTTGAACGAGCTCGCGGTATACGTCTCGAAACAAGCAGTCGACAAGTGAGGAGGGCAGGCCATGGACGTCGATCGACGTGGTCTGATGAAAGGCATGCTCGCGAGCGGCGCGCTCCTGGCGTTCGGTGTGCCGACAGGGGCCTTCGCCCGCTCGCCGGCGCGAACGCCCACGGACTATGTGTTGCTGCTGGGTGATCTCAATGCGGACGACGCCTTCGCGACCGGCGCGCGGGCAGCCTGCGCAGCACGAGGCTTCGAGGGACTGCGGGTCACCAAGCTGAAGGACAGTGTGTTAACCGAGACTGACATCGTGTACGGGATGGTGTCGCGATCTCGAGGAACGAGATGGATTGCCGTACTCGACGATGCCGAGGCCGTGATCTTCCAAGAAGTCATTCGGACGATCGGCGTGCGATTGTTCTCGATCGGTTCGCATGCATCGGTGGATGATGGTTCGTGTCGCATTCGTCATGACTGGCTGGTCGCCTCGCCGGTTCAGGGCGCGGCAGGGCTCTTGGCCTCGCACATGATCAAAGAGCGCATCAGTTTTTCGATCACGGAGCGCTGTCTCAAAGACCCGGGTGATGAGCGGACGTTGAAGGGTTGGGCGGCTCCAGGGTTCTCCTCCTACCGGGTAAGCCGGCCGGATGCGATGCACCTTCACTGCTCGGACCTCTCGTTGGCTGAAGGCTGTCGATGGATCGGTCTCGTCGCCGATGACGAATGGACGCCCATTCCTCCAGAGGCGTGCAGATGTGAGGCTGTGAGCTGGCGGTCAAGGAATTGGGCCGAGTCCGTCGGCTATGCGGTGACCGCCAAAGCTCTTGGGGTGGCAACAGTCGGCGAATCCTGCTCTGGCCGTGCCTTCGTCCATGACCACCCGCACGGCCACGGGCAACGGCAGCCGATGGACCGCTTTGTCTCATTCGTCCTGGATGTGTAGCCGACCGAAGGAGGAGGAGCATGGCCAGCAAATACCTCGCGCTGCCGAAGGGGGTATCAGAACAGGCGTTCGACGCTGCAGTCAAGGAGTTCCGCCAGATCTTGGGCGACGACAACGTGCTGACGGAGGCCGAACAGCTTGCGCCCTATTTGAAGACCATGATGCCGGTACACGAGGAGAAGTACGTGCCGGCCGCCGCGATGATAGCGACGACCGTGGAGCAGATCCAGAAGATCGTGGGCGTATGCAACAAATACAGGGTGCCGATTTGGACGTTCTCGACCGGCAAAAACCTCGGCTATGGAGACGCCCTCCCAGGGCAACGTGGTCAGGTGGTGCTCGATCTGCATCGCATGAACCGCATTCTCGAGGTCGATGGCGACCTGTGCTATGCGCTCGTCGAGCCGGGCGTCACCTATAAGCAGTTATACGACTACATCCAAGAACACAAGCTCGGCTTATGGCTGTCGGTGCCGGCGCCGTCCGTCATCGCCAGTCCAACGGGGAATACCTTGGACCGGGGGGTCGGATATACACCATACGGGGAGCATTTTCTCAATGCCTGCGGCATGGAAGTCGTACTCGCGAACGGTGACATCCTACGCACGGCTATGGGTGGCTTGGCGAAATCCACCACCTGGCAGGTCTTCAAGTGGGGGTACGGCCCCTACCTGGACGGAATTTTTACCCAGTCCAACTATGGGATCGTCACGAAATTCGGCTTTTGGCTTCAGCCCGCGCCGCCCGTGTACAAGCCGTTCCTCATCCAATATCCCGAGGAAGGCGACCTCGTGGAGATCGTAGAACTCATGCGGCCGCTCCGCATCAATGGCGTCATTCCGAACTCCGGGGTGATCGCGCATGCGCTTTACGAGGCTCCGTTGAAAGCCAAGCGGCGCGACTATGTATCGGGACCGGGCTCTATTTCTGACGAAGCGGTGCGCCGGCTCATCCGTGACACCAAGATGGGCATGTGGAACGTCTACGCGGCGCTCTATGGCACGAAGGAACAGGTGGACGTGAATTGGAAGATCGTCACCGACGCGTTTGGAAGGTCGGGCAAGGCCAAGTTTCTGACCGAAGACGACGTCTGCGACGATCCCGGGTTCGGCTATCGGGCCGCACTCATGCGGGGCGGAATGGACATGAGGGAATTCGGGCTGTACAACTGGCGCGGGGGCGGCGGCTCCTTATGGTTCGCGCCCGTGTCTCAAGCGCGCGGCCGCGAGACGCTCAGCCAAGTGGCGCTCGCCAAGCGCATTCTTGCCAAGTACGGATTGGACTACTGCGGGGAGTTCATCGTCGGCATGCGCGATATGCACCACATCATCGATGTGCTGTACGACCGAACGGACGCGGACATGACAAAGGCCGCCTATCAATGTTTCGATGAGCTGCTGACAGAGTTTCTGGCCGTCGGGTACGGCACCTATCGGACGAACCCGGCGTTCATGGACAAAGTCGCCGACAGCTTCGGGCCGGTTCAGCGGTCGGTGAACCGCACCTTGAAACAGGCGCTCGATCCCAACGGCATCCTGGCTCCGGGCAAATCGGGGATTTGGCTCTAGGCAGAGAAAAGGAGTCATGCATGGCATTGAGACGCGACATGATCCTTGTGGTCGTCCTGCCAATGATGATCCAGGGGTCGTTTCTGACTGTACAGGCGAACGGGACGACAATGAGCTGCTCGCCCGTTACCAAGGCACCGCGTGTGATTACGGGTACAACATCCGGCTCGGGCGGAACGCCTTCATCAACTACAACTGCGTTTTCCTCGACTGCGGCCTGATCGAGATCGGAGACAACCTCCAAATGGGACCGGCGGTACAACTGTATACCGCAGCGCATCCCTTGGAAGCCGATCTGCGGCGATCCGGGATGGCATACGCCCGCCCCATCCGCATTGGCCACGATGTATGGATCGGAGGCGGCGTGGTGATTTTGCCCGGCGTGACCATTGGAGACCAGAGCGTGGTTGGCGCAGGTAGCGTGGTGACGCGCGATATCCCTTCAGCCTGCGTCGTTGCAGGCAACCCGGCTCACATTGTCCGGATCCTGAACGACGACTCGGCTCATCATCTGTAACGTCAACGACGCCGGCACACAGGAGGTCACGCATGCCAACCTTCCTGAAACCGTTTCAACCCCAGGCGTATGCGTTGATGCGCATCGTGGCCGGCCTGTTGTTTCTATGGCACGGCACGCAGAAGCTGTTTGGGTTTCCCGGGTCTCCTCCACCGGTCCCACCGTTTGTGACCTACATTGCGGGACCGATCGAGCTGATCGGCGGCCTGCTCGTCGCCATCGGGCTCTTCGCCGGTTGGGCCGCGTTCTTCTGCAGCGGGCTCATGGCGGCGGCCTATTGGATGGCTCATGGGACGCAGGCCTTGTTCCCGATCATTAACGGCGGCGAGCTGGCGGCCCTGTATTGCTTCGTCTTTCTGTTCATCGCGGCCCACGGGTCTGGCATCTGGAGCGTGGATGCTGCGCGCGGCGAGGCCGAGATCGGCCTCAGTCGCTCCGAATCGCAGTGGCAGGCGCGTTCATGAGAGAGCGCAGCGTCAGGTTACCGAAAGAACGGCATGTGTCTAGCCCTGGAAGGTTTCTTTGAGGAAGGAGGTGCGGCATGAAGGCAAAGATTGCGGTGATCGGAACGGGGAATGTGGGCGGTGCGCTCCGCCGAGGCCTCGAGGGCGCCGGCTACGAGGTGCGGGCCGTCGGGAAGGATCCGGCACGCGTCCGTGAAACGGGCGCGTGGGGAGACATCGTCATCCTTGCAGTGCCCTACTCCGCCGTCGATGACGCGATCCGCGAGTTGGGTGACACCATCCGCGGCAAGCCTCTCGTCGACGTGACCAATGTCCTCACGGCCGATTTTCAGCTCGCCCTCGGCTTCACGACGAGCGGTGCGGAGGAGCTTCAGAAGAAGGCCTCTGCGGCCAGAGTCGTCAAGGCGTTCAACACGGTCTTCGCCGAGCACATGGCCACGGGGCACGTGAAGGGCACTGCGCTCACGCTCCTTGTGGCAGCTGACGATCAGGGTGCCAAGGACCTTGTGCTAGGCCTGGGGCGGGATATCGGATTCGACGCTGTGGATGCCGGTCCGCTCACGAATGCCCGCTGGCTCGAGACGCTGGGGTACCTGAACATCCAGCTTGGCTACGTCCTCAAGATGGGCACGCAGATCGGGTTCAAGCTCATCCATTGAAACGACCATGCTTGTCTGCCGATCGAGACGGGAACGGTGGTCCGGCTCTCCGACGCCGGCCGCCAAGAGCATCTGCGCCTTCCAGGCAGAGTACGGGGTTGAAGGGTCATGAGGAGGCGAACCATGAAGGTCGCGTTGATCGGAGCCACCGGTTTTGTCGGGTCAGCCATTTTGAAGGAAGCGTTGGATCGCGGCCATGAGGTCACAGCGATCGTCCGGCATCCTGAGAAGTTACCGTCCCACCCGAAACTCCATCCCCAAAAAGGAGACGTCTACGACGAAGAGGAAGTGGCTCGGCTGGTCGCAAGCCATGATGCCGTGATCAGCGCGTTCAATCCGGGCTGGACGGATCCTCAGCTCTACGATCACCAGGTCAAGGGGGCGCGGGCCATCATCAATGGCGTCAAGCAGGCCGGCGTGAAGCGGCTCCTGTTCGTCGGAGGCGCGGGCAGTCTGGAAGTGAAGCCGGGCGTTCAGTTGGTGGAGACGCCCGAGTTCCCGAAGGAATGGAAGCAGGGTGCGCTCGCGACTCGCGAAGCGCTGACCATGCTCCGCCAGGAGCCCACGCTCGATTGGTCCTTCCTCGCGCCCTCGGCGAACCTGGCGCCCGGGCAGCGGACGGGAAAGTTCCGGCTGGGCACGGATCAGTTGCTGGTGGACGCACAGGGACAGAGCCGCATCTCGCTCGAGGATTACGCGATGGCGATGATCGATGAAGTGGAGCAGCCCAAGCACATCAGGCAGCGGTTCACAGTGGGCTATTGAGGATCGAGATTAGACGACAATAATCAATCATGATGAAAAATTGCCGCGCTTCTCAGGAGCGTTTTATGAACCACATAGCAGAGCAAATAAATCGACGGACGTTTGTACGACAGGCGGCTTCTTTCACGGCAGCGGGAGCGGCCGCGCTTGTTCTTCCTACGCTTAAAGCTGAAGAAACGCGCTCGGATGATCCCATGCGCGTTCCCGGCGCCCTGCCGCGTCCATACGGGGAACGATCTCCGTTCGAGAAGGCCACGCGATTGGGCGGAGCAGGACCGGGAGCGCCACGAGGATGGGGGGCCAATGCCCCGGACAATTACAATTCGCTCACCCCCTTTCAGGATCTGCATGGGATCATTACCCCGTCCTCCCTGCACTTCGAGCGCCACCACAACGGCGTGCCCACGATCGATCCGGCGCGCCATCGCCTCCTCATTCATGGGCTCGTCGAGCGGCCCCTCGTCTTCACGCTCGAGGACTTGAAACGATTGCCCTCCGTCTCGCGGCTCGCCTTCATCGAATGCGCCGGCAACAGTTGGGATGGATGGGGCGAGGCGCGGGACTTCACCGTTCAGGAGACCCACGGATTGATGAGCACCAGCGAGTGGACCGGAGTCAAGCTCTCCACGCTCCTCGAGGCCACGGGCATTCGTCGAGAAGCGAGCTGGGTCTTGGCGGAGGGCTCCGACGCGGCCGGCCTCGACCGCAGCGTCCCGCTGACGGAGGACGTGTTGCGAGAAGCGATCGTGTGCTATGGTCAAAACGGCGAAGCGTTGCGGCCGGAGCAAGGCTATCCCGTGCGCCTTCTCTTGCCCGGCTATGAAGGCAACATCAATGTGAAATGGCTGCGGCGGCTGAAGCTCGGGTCGGCACCGTGGATGACCCGCTGGGAGACGGCCAAGTACACGGATTTGATGCCGGACGGGAAGGCCTATCAATTTTCTCTGGTGATGGAGGCCAAGTCCGTCGTCACCTACCCCTCGGGCCAGCGACGTCTTCAACCGGGCTTTCACGAGATCAGCGGATTGGCCTGGAGCGGCCGAGGACGGGTGGCCAAGGTCGAGGTCAGTGTCGATGGCGGCCGCACCTGGCAGTCCGCTCGTCTTCAGGAGCCGGTCCTTCCGAAGTGTCACACACGATTCCGGTTACCCTGGCGGTGGAACGGACAAGAGGCGATCTTGCAAAGTCGATGTGTCGACGAAACCGGGTATGTGCAACCCTCCCGAGAGGACCTTGTAAAGGTGCGAGGAACGAATGCTGTCTATCACTACCACGCCATTCAAAGCTGGAAGGTCGAACGCGATGGACGAGTGCGGAACATCTATGCCTAAGCGATTCCTCATCGTCATCGGCATGCTCGGTTTCGCGCTGAGTAGCAGTTCGGCCGGATGGGCCATCGACGAGCACGACACGTATGGCCTGGGCCGGCCGGCGACCGAGGATGAGATACGGGCTTGGAACATCGATGTCTCGCCGACCGGTGAGGGACTTCCACCCGGTCGAGGGACGGTCAAACAAGGCGCACAGATCTATGCCCGCAAATGCGCTTCCTGTCATGGAGCGACGGGAACCGAGGGGCCGAAGGATAGGCTCGTCGGCGGCCGGAACACCTTGACGACGACGAAGCCGATTAAAACGATCGGCAGTTACTGGCCCTATGCGACGACATTGTACGACTACATCTACCGAGCCATGCCGTTCGACGCGCCGCAGTCGCTCAGCCCGGACGAAGCCTATTCGGTCATCGCGTGGCTCCTGTTCCAGAATCAGATCGTCGCGGAAGATGCCGTGATCGATACGCAGACCTTACCGAAGATCGAGATGCCGAACCGTCATGGGTTTATCCCGGACCCTCGGCCCGATGTGCCGTAGTCGCGTCCTCTTCCGCTGGAGGAGAAGAGGCCGCGGCGGCGGTCGCGTCGCCACGCTTCGAGGCGAAGACGGTCAGGATGCGATGACGATAGTGCTGACGCAACGGAGGAATCTCTGCGGAAGCATGCGTAGGTCACTCTGACAATCAGAGAACGAGGATACTTCAATTTCGTCAGCGATCGTGGAAGGGAGATCTTGTTGGGAACCGGCACCTTGACGCTTCATGACAAGGCCGGCGTCCCGCTCTTGGTGGCCGAAGTCGTCCTCAATGATGGCCACCACTACTCTATGGAGATGACGCACCTCAGGTAGTCGGCGCGCCGAGCGGTTGCCCGAGGTGTTTATCCGTAGGCGGAATGCGCTCTCCAACTCGTCTTGGCCGCCATGGACAGGATGTCAAAACGAGGCTCCACCCCAACCGGCCGTTGCACCGAGTAGCGGTATGCCGTCCTCGCTCCTTTCGAAGGCCGCACGGGAGAAAGGCATGCGGGGGCCTTATGGGTACTTGAGTCATCGAGAGAGGCGGTGTGGCTACTCATGGCTCGCGCCATGTGGGATCGTCATGGCACTGTGCGCATTCACCCTCGTGTCGATGGCGGCTGAAGAGTCGACGACTATGGACCTCTCGGGGGTCGACTGTCGCTACGAAGGGATTGGGGCGGTGTCTCCAGGCAGCGCTCGCTCGTCTCCGCTGGAGGTCTTTCCGGAAAACGACGTCTTCCGTCCGCTGTGGGCCGATCCGAAGCAGCCTCAGTTCTTCGCCTCCTGGCAGGCGACCCGTGTCCGCTCCAATAACACCTACGTCAACCTCGCATCGGTGGGCCTGGGTGAGACCTTTGGTTTGCTGGGACGGCGCAATGGCTGCAATGGCTGGCAAGTCGGCATTCTCGGCGGAGTCTTTGCGCAGTTCGATCTCGATTCGCCATCAACCGACCTCATCAATGCCGATTATGTCGTCGGGATTCCGGTCTCCTGGCGATACCGGCTCTTCTCGACCCGTATCCGGGTGTACCACCAGAGCAGTCATTTGGGCGATGAGTTCCTGTTGGGCAGGCCGGGCTTTCGCCGTGTGAACCTGAGCTTCGAAGCGTTCGAGGCGATTCTGTCGCTCGATGCGCCAGGAGGGTGGGGGCGGGTGTATGCGGGCGGCAGCACACTGATACACCGGGAACCCGCCACGCTGGACCGGAATGGGGTGCACTGGGGGCTTGAGCTGCGAGGGCCTACTACCACACCGCCGATTCTAGCGAGGCAGCTGCCTCGGCTCCGGATCACGCCGGTCTTTGGCGCGGACTTTCAGTCGTACGAGGAGCTTCGTTGGATCATCAACGCCAACGTCGTTGGTGGGTTGGAATGGTCGAAAGCCGGAGCCGACCGCCGCTTCCGGTTGCTGGTCAACTACTATCGCGGCTTTGTTCCCTACGGGCAGTTCTTCGCGCAAAAGATCGAGATGGTCGGTGTCGGCCTGTATTTTTTGTTTTGATCGAGGAACATCTCTGATGCTTCGACCACCAAGACCATCGCTTGCGATGCATATTCTTCTCAGCGGGTCTGGTTGGCCTTCCGCCCACCCTGTCGAATGGTCTCGCAGAGCGATTCGAGCAGAGAGGCTTTGGACATATAAGCGTCCGCGCCGGCTTTCCGCATGGCGAGAGCAATCTCCGCATCCGTGTGGAAGGAGAGGCCGATAATCACGATATGAGGCAACTCCTCTTTGATTTGCCTCGTCGCCGCGAACCCGTTCAGGACCGGCATATTGACGTCCATGAGAATCATGTCCGGACGTAGCGTGCGCGCCATCGTCACGCCCATGGAGCCATCGGCCGCCTCGCCGACGACGATCATATCGGGCTCCTCCTGAACGATCCGGCGCAGTTGCTCTCGCATTAGGGGCTGGTCGTCTACGATCAGGAGTCGAATTTTGGCGTGCCCGGTTCCCGGTATCGGAAGACCTCTCTCGGTCACCTCGACCGGCTCTACTCCATGGCTCTTCATCTCTTCTCCGGGATCGATCGACCGAGAAACTCCCGAACGATCCTCAGAGGTTCGCAGTTCTTGCAGGAGATCGAGAAAAAGGCAAAGGCGTCATGGTTGCCTTCGAGTTCGAGGAAGCTGTGCAGATACTTGCAGCTCCCGCAAAAGGCGGCAAAGAACGTTTCCATACGGGAATCTCCGGTAAGAACCAATCGTTTGAGGGCGTCGAGGGTCTGTTCCTTATCGTGATCGCTGAAGGTGACAAGGTTCTTCAACGGTACCTGGAGCGCTGAGGCCACCTTGGCCAGAGTTTTCAACGATACATTCCGTTCGCCGCGTTCGATGCCGCCGAGGTACGTGGGATGCAGACCAGCGCGTTCACCCAGTTGCTCTTGGGTCAAGCCGGCATGCAGACGCAGCAACCGAATGCGTCGTCCTACTCTCACGAGAACGCTGCTCATCTAAGCCCAGACTCGGGTATTGTAAGCACGGGCGAACGTCTCTCCAGAGTCCGGGAGTATGGTTTTGCGGACCGTCGCTACTTTTATGTAGGATGCGTTCCATTCTCATGTGTCCCAGGGTACTCGATCGACGGTCTACGGACTAGCTGACGGATGTCCTCCTGGTCCGAGGCCCCCTGTCTGCAAGGACAGGATAGGCGGACTCTTCCCGACGGCGATGAGAAGTGACTCCACAGGGTGAGAGGATGGCCCGAGAGGAGGTCCGTCAATGGCAGCGCGGGTTACCGTGGCATCCATCAAGGAGTACGCTGTCAGGACACATACACCGAGGCAGTTCAGGCGGTTGCTTCGCGACCTCCGCTCCGTCGTTCCGTATCGCGGGCTGGCCTGTATCTCCTGTAATCCGGCGACCCACCGAGTCGTCCAGATGCTGGACGTCGATTATCCCAGGCAGTACCTTGGCTGGTACCTGGCCACCGGGATGGTTCGGACCGATCCACTCTTTCAGGAATGCTTGAAGACCCAACAGCCGCAATTGCGATCGGACCTGCTCAGCAGTCTGCCCCATGCGCATCGCCCTGACCACGTAAAGAAGATCCGGGAGTTCCAGCTCCAATACGAAATCCAAGGAGTCAAGGGCGTCGCGGAACGCGAAGGAATGTTCTCGGTGGTTCTGAACGGGGAGCAAGAAGCGCGGACGGCTCTGCGACCATTGGGAGAGCTATTACCCGCTCTCTTTCGGGCGCTCGTCCAATCCTATCGATATCCGGTCCTGACAGATCGGAAGAGAACGATCCTTTTATGGCGTGCCCAGGGCATGCGTCCCGCCCTCATTGCCGCCGAGCTCGGCATTTCGCCGCGCACCGTGAAGCTGCATACCGAGGAAATCATCGGAAAACTCTATGCGGAGGATCTCGTGCACGCCGTCTGGATTGCCGGCCAGATCGGCATTATCGGCTGACCGTCCGACTTCACAATGCCTGAGTCCCTCAAGAGGAGCCACGGCCTTCAGAGCAGTTCGTGACGGTTCTGATGGGGCTTCTCCTGGAAGCTCGCTCGACTTGTCGGTCGCCTGCATGGCGGTAGTCGGCTTCCGAACAGCCGAACACCCGATGCCGAGCGCTTGGTCCGCAGTCATCTTCTAGGGCGTTTCCTCATTAGGACATTTCCGACGCCAGGACTCCGAAAGGACTCTTGCGCCCGCCGTGGTCATTTGCTACGTCTCCTCACAGCCGCCGCAATGGGTCCACTATCCATGAAAGGAGTCCGTATGAGATTCGCCGAATCTCTCGCATTCTTGATCGCCGCCGTTGCCACATTCGGAATGGCTGGCTGGTCCTCGATGACTTTCGCAAAAACCGTGGAGGCTGGAGATGGAGGCACGAGCTGGATGGGGACCGGCGAGGTGCTTGATACCGGGAAGGGGAAACAGGTTGTCAACGGAACGCTCAAGGGTGTGATGTTCGTCCGCCACTCCAAGGGCGCAGTCCGAGGTCCGATCCATGCGACCAAGCTCGAGTGCCCAGTTCGTGTCGTCTTGGATAAAGAGAAGAATCGTCGAGAATCAGTCGGGGTCTGCACCCTTGTTGCCCATGAGGGACAGGATATCGCCTATGGGTTATGGAAGTGCGCCGGTGCTCTCGATGAATGCGAAGGCGAGTTTACCTCTTTACCGGGGGCGAGGGTGGATTCAGCGGGATATCCGGAGCGACACCATTCCGGAGCCGTATCGATATCCAACGGATTGAAGGCGGTAAAGTTCAAGCCTTCGGGTATGCGTATTGGCCGAATCTCACGTACACCTTGCCATGAAACGAGTTGCCATCATCACGATCCCGTGCCATCGACCGTCTTGCTCGTACTCTCGCGTCGGCAACACACTGAGTACACCCTCTGCCGGATGATCAACACAGGTAGCTGAGTCGTCCTACAGAAAGGCGCCCCAGGCTATTCGGGGCGCCGCTGCTCTCAGTGAGACGACCCTCAATGTTTCGCTTTCAGGTGGCCCTCCTTGCGTAGCCTTGAAGTCGAGCGATACGGCCCCCGGTGCTATTGTGGTGGCGGCCTCATCATGCTGTTGTTGGCACCCACATCGGTGCGTTGGCATCCTCACAAGACTACTACTGTCAACTGATATCCGGCAAAAAGATCGAAGCCATGTCGAAGGACGTGCGAGCGGGGCATGAGACTCAGGATTACGAGGCCCTTTTTCCAGGGTCTTCTTCCACCGTGGGACTGGGCTGTCTCACCTCCCCTCGGGCCTGCCATACAACGCAATTCGAGCCAGAGACCGGGTGCTCCAGGCCACCATTGTCGAGGGACGCTATGATCCTGGCTTGATTCATCGTCGATGAATGATTAGAGTACGGCATGCGTGGGCATTGGCGTTTGCCCTTGGTGCTCCTCATCACTCTCATCGTCTGGACCTGTTCAGACGTTCTTCGCTTGCTTGAGCCGGGTTTAGCCTCGCAGCAGTCCTGTCTTGAGCGAGCTCCGAATCACGGCCTGGATCAGACCGCGATAACAGGAACTTCACATAGCGAAACGGGCGATTTCACCAGGCGGGACGGCTCAACCCGCCTCCTGCTGCGAGGGGAGGCGATGTCAGGCACATCGTCATCCGGCGCCCCATCGAGTGCCAAACCAGACAGCCTAGCCGGAAGTAGACCCCTTTCCCGCCCTCTCCACGAGCAGCTCTCCGTCTATCGTATTTAACGCTCGTCTACCTCGGCGCACGGATCACGTGCGCGTACTCCCGTACAGATTCTGTTCGTGTCTCTAGAGCCCCTGCTGCCCGACCGCGCTTGATATGGATGCGGTTGCAGACAGGCGCGTCCTCACCGGCGAGCCGAGGGGCTCACGAATAAGGAGATCCCCGTGGTTGAGCTTTTAGGAAAGACTTCCATTGATTTTATCGGCTGGCGCCGGCACTCCTTTCTACTGTCTTCGCTGCTCGTGCTGCTAGGACTGATCGCGCTCATCCAGACGGCCAGAGGAGCCGCAAACCTCGGAATCGATTTTGCCGGTGGCACTGCCGTCCAGCTGAAATTTGAACGTCCCGTGTCGATTGAGCAGGTGCGCAAAGCGCTCGGTGAGCATGGGTGGTCCGAGGTCGAACTCCAGGACATCGAGAGCGGAAATAAGGTCTTAATCCGACTCAAGGCCGCCGCGAGCGTTGAAGACAGGATGGCGGAGCGCGTGATGGACAGCCTGAATCGTGCATTTGCTGACAACGCGTTTCTGGTCGAATCAACCATGGAAATCGGGCCGGCGATTGGCGAAAAGCTGCAGCACGATGCCTTGTTGGCCATTACCCTATCCATGGTGGGCATCGTCCTCTACATCGCAGCTCGTTTTGAATGGCGATTTGGTCTCGCCGCAGCGCTGGCGACTTTGCATGATGTCCTGGCAGTCCTCGGAATTTTTTACCTGCTGGACAAGGAATTCACCCTCCTCCTGGTCACCGCCTTACTCACCTTGGCGGGGTACTCGTTGACTGACACCGTCGTCGTATTTGACCGCATCCGGGAAATTCTCAAGGTTCGCCGTCGAGAAACGTTCGAGGAGGTGATTAACACAGCGATCAATCAAGTCCTTAGTCGAACGGTCGTCGTCTCGCTGACCGTCATTCTGGTCCTGATTCCTTTGACGGTGGCCGGCGGTGAAGTGCTCCATGACTTCTCTCTCGCGTTATTGATGGGCGTGGTGATCGGAACGTATTCGTCTATTTTTGTGGCGAGCCCGCTTCTAACCCTGTGGGACAAGCCGAGTCTGAAATAGTACAGCCTCACGCTCAACTTTATTTGGAAGAGTGAGACGTATTGCATGAGACAGATCTTTCCCGGGCCATCGCCTGTAGGAGACAACCGGCATGCCGCCCGGTACGGACTTGCAAGCCGGCAGGCCGAGGTGTTGGACGGCTCCATCTCGACCTTCGATCTTCTACTCGGAGGCCGCGTGATATGGAGCCGTGTCCGAGATGAGTTTATTCGGGGGGAGAGTTCCAGTCGCGCCTGCAGCGTTCGATTTCAGTGGCCCGAGGATCAGGAGCGGAACGGGACCGATCGGAAACGTGACCTTCTGTTGCTATTGCCGGAAGCAGGACCGCGAAGAGGGTGCCCTTTCCTGGTTGGCTGGCGACCTCGACCCGACCTCCATGCGCCTCGACGATTTCCTTCACGATCGGCAGTCCGAGCCCCGTACCACCTGAATCCCTGGCCCTCGCGCGGTCAGCCCGGTAGAAGCGATCGAAGAGATAGGGAAGATGTTCCGATTCGATTCCATGGCCCGTGTCTTCGACTGTGACGACAACCTGGTGACCTAGCACGCTCAACCTTACGGTCACCGATCCGCCCGGGTCTGTGTATCGAAGCGCGTTGTCCAGGAGGTTGATGACCACTTGCTTGAGCCGTTCGGCGTCCCCCATGATCGGAGGGGCAGAATCCGAGTGAAAGCTCAAGCGGATCTGCTGCTCCTCGGCGAGAATGGCCAGGTCCTGCACAATCTCGCGGAGGAGGGGCTCGAGCGCGAGCGGGACAAGCTGAACCGGTGGACGATCCCCGGCAAAGCGCGCCAGCGTGAGCAGCGACCGCGCCAGAGACACCAACCGCTCCACTTGCTTGAGATTGCCGACCAGCGTCTCTCGATAGTCCTCGGCCGTGCGCGCTTTCTGGAGCGCCACCTCGAGATTGCCCTGCAGCACGGTCAGCGGCGTCTGCATTTCGTGCGCGGCATGATCGACAAAGCGCCGCTGAGCTTCGAAGACCTTCTGCAACCGATCCAGCATGGCATTGAAGGCATCGGTCAGCTGATGCAGCTCCCCGTACGGTGAATCGAGGATGGCGCGAGCCTTCAACGCAGACGCCGTGATGGCTTCGGCTGTGGTGCTGAGCAGCTTCACCGGAACCAGGACCTTCCGCGCCAGCCAGTCGCTTGCGATCCATGCTATGGCGACAAAGGCGGTGGAGACCGTCACGAGCAAGAGGATGAGGCCACGAAGCGCCTTTTGGGAAAAGGCCAGGGATGTCTCGGCTTGGAGCACATAGCGGATCTCGCCTTGAAAACGAATCGGCACCGACACGCGCCGGACAGGCGCGACGTCTCCGGTTGCAATGGTCTCGAAGGCCGGCTCACCGCCGCGAACCTCTTGCAGACGTTCCGGAGAGATGGGTGGGCGCGGCATGACATGAGAGCCCTTCCATACGGGCCGCCCATCCAAGGTCAGCACGACGATCGAGAGTGCCGTCTCACGCAATTCGTGCTGCTTCTCGTCTGATTCGTGCTCCCGATCGACGCCGATAATCTCTTCGCCGGGTTGGCGCAAGAGGTCGGGACGCTCGGCGATCAACCTCGCCAGGGTCTGCGCCGCTCCAAGCAATCGTCCATCCACGTACTGGTGCAGCAGGTTTGCAAAGCCCCAATAGAGCACGAGGCTGAACCCCGCCAAGAGCACTGCAATGACGACCAAGGCCGAGTAGCGAATGTCGCTTCGCAGGGTCTTCATGGGGCGTCTTCGGGCACTTCCAGCATATATCCCGTGCCGCGAACGGTTGTGATCAACGGCGGGGAAAAGTCGCGATCGATTTTCGCACGAATCGCCCGGATGTGCGCGTCAACAATGTTCGTCATGGGGTCATAGCTCATGTCCCAGACGTGGTTGATGATCGCCGTGCGTGTCAAAACGCGGTTCTTGTTCCTAAGGAGGAACTCGAGGAGCGCATATTCCTTGTTGGTAAGCGGAATCTCCTTGCCAGCCCGCCACACGCGGTGCGCCACCGGATCAAGCTCCAGATCGGCAGCTTTGAGCGGGCCCTGCACCTGGGGTCCTCGGCGCAGCAGAGCCCGCACCCGTGCCACCAGCTCGGCAAACGCAAACGGCTTCGTGAGATAGTCATCCGCGCCCGTATTCAAACCCTCGACCTTGTCTTCCACGGAATCGCGAACGGTCAACAGCAGGATCGGGGCCTTGTAGCCACGCTCCCGCAAGCGCCGGCACACGGTCAGCCCATCCAGCTTGGGGAGCATGATGTCGAGAACAATCAAATCATACTCGGCCTGACCGGCCAGGCTCAGACCCTCGTCGCCATCCGGGGCCCAATCGGTTGCGTAGCGCTCCTCCCTCAGTCCCTTCTGGATGAACTGAGCCAGGTCCCGATCGTCTTCGATAATCAAAATCCGCATGATGCCAGACCTCATTCTCTGGTCATCGTCATACACGATACTGTTCACTGTTGTTGCGGCCGAGACCGATCTACCACTCCGGGCAGGGTCACCTGGCATGCTCATCTTCCAAGGACGGCGTCGCTCTACATCTTCTCTCCGCCCTCGGTTCTTCAGCCCCCCAGTTCCGCTAGTCCATCGCTCCTGCGTCTTGCCGGTTCAGACCTCCATGAGCGAGATTCCCCACATCACCACGAGGACGAGCGCCAAGAGAATCAGACCGACGTACATGACAGGCAGGATCAAATCTGACATCTTCACCTTCACCTCCATCTCCACCTTCGATTGGGCCAGTTTGCCGCCGTCGTTGGTGCTTGCTGGCGCTCGGAAAACGGCCAATGCTCTGGACGCTCCGTTCAGCCCTGGCCGGATTACACGCGCATGAGGTACACGCCTACAAGCCAACATAGGCGACATGCGTCTCGACGAGCGAGAGCAGCGACGCGATATCGGCCTCTGAGTAGCAGTTCTTCTCCCCCCCTCGTCCAAGACACCGAGAGCCTTCAGCACAACACTCTTCGCCAATGCGTTCTGCTTCGCGTCGAATGCGACCGCCGCTTGGCCTAAGAATCGAAGGACTGATTCCTGATCAACAGGATAATGCGCGACTATGAAAGTGCCGCGAAAACGCCGTGATGAATCGTTCATACGCGTCACGCGGCTTTCCGGTTCTCATCGGTCAGCTGTCGGCGTGCACCAACAGGCTCGTCGATGAAGGAGGCCCAAATAGCGGCGCCCCAACAAAACAAAGTCAGTACAACGAATGCCCAAACGGCCAACATCTACTCCTCCTTTCTGCCAGTCCGCTTGCGTCCCTCTGCGTCCAATGCGTTCCGTTGTCAGCCTGCCACAGTTCGTTCGAGCCATTGTCCGAGCCCTCTGGATTCCGAATCTTAAGCGGCCCTCGGGAGAGTGGCCCCTTCATCGATGGGGCGATGGACTGGTGCCTCGAACGATGCTGCCGGCTTGGTCGGCCCTTTGGCCGTCGGAAGCCCTTTCAGGCCGGCTATCAGAACCGCCACTCCGCCCAGGAAAGCTATCGCAGCATCAATCACCGAACTGAAATCCATCATGGCGACCTCCTATTCGTGGTGAGCGTTAAGGCTGCCGTGTCCGCTTCTCAAGATAACCGGTGAGTATGAACAGCCCGCCAAGGTCCAATGAAAAGGTCTTCATCACGATTGCGACTCCGGCAACAGGATTCGGGTTCGCTGTGGCGATCGATGTGCCGAATGCGGAAGAGTCGTGAACGGAAGGTCACCCCTTCTTGGTGAGATCTTCGTGTACCGGCTCTCTCTCGAGCCTTGAAAGGAGGGCACGCATGGTCATTGTTCTGCTGTTCGTGCTGCTCCTCATCTCCGGGCTAATGCCGCCGCTTGGCGAGAACGAGGCATAGTCATGCCGTTCAGATCCCCTCTTATTGGTCGTAACGGCCTTCGGCCTCGGGCTGGTAGAGAATCTCTTCGATGCGCAGCTTTTTGACCCCGGCCGGCACCTGCCACTCGACGATATCACCGACGCGGTAGCCGAGGACGGCGGTGCCGATTGGAGCAAGAACGGAGATTTTATTCTGCTCGAGCTTGGCGTCCGACGGGAACACGAGCGTGAAAGCCCTCTCTTCGCCCGTGTCGACGTCCTTCACGCGCACTCGGGAATTCATCGTGACGACGTCGCGAGAGACCTCGGCCGGCTCGACGATGTGAGCCCGTTCTAATTCTTCCTGCAGCTGCTCGAGATACTGACGGTCCTTTTCCCTGAACGAGATCCCCACATGGACGAGCTCTCGGAGCCGTTTCAAATCGAAGTTCGTGACTTGGATGTCTCGCATGAGTGGCTCTCCTTTGATTGCACATCCTGATGGACGCGGCCGGCTCGGTCGCCGGTACGTGCCGGCCTGCGGAGTGATGGATGAGTCAGCCTGCCTTGCGCAGGGCGACGACCTTCCCGTCTTCGTTCCGCTCGATCGTCCCCAGTGTTCCTTCTTCAAGCGGCTGCGGGTCCACCGCTCAACAGTCCAGCCGGTACCGCGCGTTCCGTTCGTCACTCTTTCTTGCTATGCCCCGACGACCGCCTCCTGCCTGGCTGGCAACGTCTCTTCATAGGTGACGGCGATCCGGTCAGGGCCCCGCTCATGGATGACGTCCCATTCAGTGTCCGCCACATCCGTGTGGCCCAACAGCTCCATGATTCTGCTCCGCGCTCGTCGCTTCGCTTCGCCGACCGCTTCCACTTTGCTTCCGAATTCGTCGACGCAGTACTCTTGTTCCCAAAGTCGACCAATGATCGGGCGGTTCCTCATCGTGTAACCGATCAAGGTCTTGTAGGGCACCCACACTGTTCCGTGACTCCGTTCCTCGACAAAAATGCGGACGCGGACCTTGCTGTCGTTGCTTTTTGCCATCCTCTCTACCTCCTTCACGTCTACCTCCTTCACGCCCTTGGTCGTCCTCCGAAGCCCCTTCTCTTATCGTCAGCACAGCGCACCGAGCCCTGCGAATGACCTCCTCGGCCGTACTGCCGCTTCGTAACCTCTCCCACCTGGTGCGATTGCGGGTGCCCATCACGATCAGACCGGCCTGCACCCGATTGGCAACATCCAGGATGAGGTCTGCGGGGCTGCCGAGGACCAACCGAGGTATGGCGGGGATTCCCCTCTCGTTGGCCTGGTGGGCCACACGTCCGAGATCCAACAGCGCACGGGTACGCCGGTCATCCAGATAGCGGTTTCCGATCAGCCTCTCACGCCCTGGTCTGCCCGCGGCCTTCAGCACATTGAGGATGACCAGCCGGGCACCTAGTGCAGCGGCCAAGTGCAACGCGTGCTGGCATGCGCGATTCGAGGCTGGGGAAAAATCGGTGGCCAATAAGATTGTCTCGATCACGTTCGCGTTCTCCTTCCCCGGAAGTCTCGGGATGCGCTCTTTATCTTCGCACCGCTCTTCGCCGTGATGTTTCAGAGCTAGGCCGTCCGCATCCGATTCCGTGGCGCCGCATAGGCCGGGGCCGACCGATATGGTCTCTCCCCGTGATCTCTTCCACCACGGATTTCATCAAATGATCCTCTGCGATCAGCTCGGCCCCGTGCTCGTGCATCCGCTTCAACAGTTCTTTGCCGTGCGGATCGACGAAATGCACGGAGGTGAGATTCAGTTGAACAGGCCCGTACAGCGCCTCCTGGTCGATCCGGCGCCACAGTTTTTCGAATTGCGTGACGGTGGCTCCGTCCAATTGCCCCTCAAGGGCGAACGTGGTACCCGCGGACCTCGGCTGGATCGTGATTTTCAGCATGTCCTTGTTCCTTTCCCCCTTCTACGGGACTCTCCTGCCGGACGGGCGGCGCTCTTCGAGAAGAGCGAGACGGCTATCGGAGGCTTATGCTGTGCTTTCGACGCCACAGGCCCCGGAGGTGTAGTGCGGTTCCGACGCAGCACCTCATCTTGACGATGGCCGCACGCGATGCATCGGTGTAGGTGCATCCACTTGATCTGATCCAATGCATCATGGCACCACTCGGTAATCATCAATCCGTCACAGCGTCGGCATCTGTCGTTCATGAACGCCTCCGGTCGCCTTTCCACGATTCAATCGTCGGATCAAGCGCAGCGTGGTGGGGCGCGACCGGTCGCGGACTATCATCAAACCGGCCAGCAGGATGAACGCGATGAGCAACCCGATTCCTATCGCAGCCTCCATGATCGTTCTCCTTATCGTTCTCCTTCACGTTCCTGGACACATCCTCACGGTACGTTCCGAACATGAGTAGCGTCTGAAGCAATGGTGAAGGCTGCTTCATCTCGCCCAGCCATCGTTACAGATGAACAAACATTCATCCTCGCTTCGACGCCCGTTCATGCAAAACCAGTAAGACAGACGCCGTGGGTACCGAATGCCGGTCGGAACCCGGTCGTTACACGACGAGACAGGAGGGACAGGAATGAAGATGAGCGGAAGAATTTTGGTCGCGGATGACGATCCGGCCACCCGGACGTGCCTGGTGGATCTCTTGAGGCACGATGGGCTCGAGGCCGACGGGGCGATCGACGGCATCGAAGCGCTGGCCTATCTCGAGCGGCAGGACTATCGCCTGCTTATTACCGATTACGTGATGCCGAAATTGAACGGGTTGTATCTGCTGGGCGTCAGCCGCGTGGTCTGGCCGACGATGCCCGTCGTCCTGGTGTCAGGCGATGGCGGCGCAGCAAGGCAACGGGCACTGCAATGGGGTGCCTACGCCTGGATCAGCAAACCCTTGGACGCCGATCAGTTCCGAGCCGTGATTCATCGCGCACTTGCTGACAGTGGAGCGTATTCTCCCGGGCTGACATCATGACAGCCTCCAGGAAGGTCGGGTAAGAGTCTATCGAAGCGGGGACGAGTCCCACCAAGACGTTCCCGCGTGCAGCGTCAACGTGTCCGCAATCATAAGTCGGACACAGCGGATCGTGAGTGTCGCCTCAGCTCACGCTCCGCACCGGGGCGGAGGGGTCGGCATGAAGTTCATCGCCGTGCCGGGTTTGAAATGCATGCCCATCATGTCGAATTCGCCGACGGCGACGTGCTTCAGCCAATACCCCTCCTCGCCCTTTTGCCCCCCATGGCCATGGGCCTCGGGTCCATGTTCGCCTTCCGGCGTGTGCGACCGGTGGAAATGGACGAAGCCGGTCTTACCCCCGTCCGGCTGATCCTCGGCGCAATTCCGGCCCTTGATGCCTTCGCCGACGAAGATGACCGTCGCGGTCGGATCAGTGACCGGCTTGTTGAAGTGCAGAAAGACCGCACGGCCGTGGCCCGCATCCAGCCACAGATGGTCCGGCATCCCGGGATGGAACGGCTCGAAGGTATAGGTCTTCGCCAGAGTGGGACCGACATTGTTGAGCGCCTCGGGCGCCGGGGCCTTCTTCGCCTCCCCGGCCGTGCCCGACGTCAACCACGCGCATCCGATCAGGAGCGCCGAAAGACTGCTGATCGCAAACATCTTGCCGGACATGACCCACCTCCTTGATTCGAGCCGCCTCTTGGCCTTGGCCTTGTCACGACGACCCTACACCTGCAGACGCGCTCGATCTGTAAGCTGGCTCACAGAGCCCGCCTGGCACATGGAAGACAATGCGGGCCATGTCCATGTTGGAGGTCTTCGTGCACACCGGCTGCCTGTCCCACGCTGCGGTCGAGGCGCTGACCCGTCAGGTTCAAGCGCTCCATCCCGATCTGACCATCCGCATTCGGTCGCTCGTCGACTCGAAGGATCGGGCGGATGTCCTCGGCATCCTGATCACGCCGGCCTTCGTCCTGAACGGGCGGATCATCGCAGTGGGGGTTCCGCGCGGAGAGTGGCTGATGCGCAAGCTGTGTGAGGCGGGTCTCGATCAGGAGGGCGGGTGCTCTTAACCCGCATTATTCATGAATACTTCTACTGCAACCGCCGATACGCCGCTGCGACAGGCTTGGGTGCGCATTTCAGCACCCAAGCGCCTGGCGTCTTGGCGGTTTCGTCACGAACCGTCATGAATAATGCGGGCTAACCGCATGGGATCATCGAAGGATGGATCAGTGGATGAAGAGGCTGCGAGCAGAGCTGGAGCAGGCGCGATGCGTGGCGGAGACGCTGGCCGACATTCAACGCACCTTCGCCACCCCGTGCGTTCCCGACCTGTTCATCCCGATGACGCGGCATCCGGGGTATCTCGAAACCGCGTGGGACCTGTTCAAGGAGCGGGTTGCCCTGGAACGCCTGACGCCGGCCGCCAAGCGCATCTTGGCGGCCATGCTCTCCGCCGATAAGGAGTGCCAAGAGCGCATCATGGCGTTTCGAACCGAGCTCGAGCACGGCGGGTTGGATGAAAAGAACTTCCGCGAGCTTCTCGACGTCGTGCACATGATCGAGTCTTTCAACCGCGTGCTCGCCACGCTTCACGGAGAAGTCCAGTCATGACCTCTGAGGCTTCGACGGCGCGGTGAGCTACGAACGGAGCGCGCAGTGTCCATCGCACGACGAAGGCGACGCGCGGAAGACGACGCGGGTACGTACTGGTATGACTGGTTCCTGTTGATGGTCTTGCTCGCACTGACGGTGATCGCGGCCGCGTCCCTGTTCGTGATCTGAGTGGTGAACGCATGTCGCCGCGACGGAGCCTGATCCTCCTCATCGTGCTGGTCATGGTTGCCCTGGCGCTGTTCGCCACCCGGCTCACCTCCTTCATCGGGGCATGGGCGTTCGACCTCTCGAAGCACAGCGTTCCGCTCGATCAGATCGTCTCCGGGGGCCCGGGCAAGGATGGAATCCCCGCCATTCTCAACCCGCTGTTCGTCCGCGCGCAGGACGCCGGATTCCTCCACGCCGAGGACCGGGTCCTGGGTATGAGCCAGGGGCAGGAAGCCAAAGCCTATCCGATCAAGATCCTCAACTGGCATGAGATCGTCAACGACACGATCGGCGGGCGGCCCGTGCTCGTCACCTATTGCCCGTTGTGCGGAACCGGGATCGGATTCGATCCCGTCATCGGCGGGCGGCGCTACACCTTCGGCGTCTCGGGACTGCTCTATCAGAGCGATCTCCTGATGTACGACCACCAGACGGAAAGCCTCTGGTCTCAGATTTCGATGGACGCCGTGGCCGGTCCGATGACCGGCACGAAGCTAGGGCACATCTTCCTGACTCATACCACCTGGGGCGAATGGCGACAGGCGCACCCATCCACGCTCGTCCTGTCCACGAAGACCGGCTACGCCAGAGACTATGACCGAGACCCCTACGCCGGCTATGCTCAGCGCCCGGATGTGATGTTCGAGACGAATCGGGTCGATCCGCGCTACCACCCGAAGGAATGGGTCTTGGGGGTCGAGGTCGACGGCCGCTTCAAAGCCTACCCGTTTTCAGAGCTCAAGAAAGCCAAGACGCCGCTCATCGACACGGTCAACCACAAAGAGATCCGCATCCTCTACAACTCACAGGCCCAGACCGCGTCCGTGACCACGCGCGACGGCACACCCATCCCTTCCCTCCTGGCCTTCTGGTTCGCCTGGTATGCCTTTCATCCCGAGACCGAGGTGTTTCACGCCCAGCGGGAGGGGAGCGGATAACGGAGGATCGACGCCATGAGCACACCATCGGGGAGGACGGCCTGCTTCATTGGGACGGCCGTGGCGCTCGCCATCATCGGGTGCGCCGGCTGCGTCAGCATCGAGAGCTTTGAACAGGTCGTCAAGGAATCCGAAGCCGCGAAACAGCGGTATCGACAGGAAGTCCAGAAATCACACGCACTCGAATCGACGGTAAAGAGATTGAACGACCGCATTCAAGAATTGGAAGGACATCTGCGTGACGCCCGGGAGAACACGGCACGAACGGAGCGAGAATGGCGGGAAGCACGCGATGAGCTGCTGCGCCTCAAGATCGAACGGGAGCAGCAGGCCAGGCAAGAGCGGGATCGCCGGCCGGACCGACCTTCCGGCACCCAGGAGCTCCGAACGCCGGGTGACGCCGCCAGTCGCTCTGCTCGAGGGTCGGCCGAGGACCCCACACGAGGCGTGAACGAACACCTCCGGCGGCTGCAGAGTCTCCTCGATCAGTTTTGATTCGATCCGCGGCTCCACCTGGTGCGTTGAGGAAGGAGGAGCATATGTGGAATGGAGTCGGCCGCATGCTGTTCCGAACGAGTGTCGTCCTGCTCCTGCTCCTTCTGATCGGGGGATGCGCGACGACGTCCGATGTGGAACGGCTTCACCAGAAGCTGACCTCGGAGATGGCTCCACGCACCGAGGTCAAGGAGCTTCAGGACAAGGTCGCGACGCTGCAGGCAAAGACCAGGGCCGCCCTCGAGGCCGAGAAAAAGGCCATCGAGGCCGTGGAAGCCAGATTGTCCGTGTTGGCTGACGAGCTTCAGACCGAGGCCGTGGCGGTGAGAAAGTCGCTCGACGAGCTGAACATCAGACGGGCTCAGGAGATCGAATCGATCCAGAGCACGGTCGGGGAGCAACGAAGGCAGCTCGCGGAAGTGCAGGAGGACCTCACCTCGCTCCGAGCCACGAGCCAGCGCGTCCACTCCCTGCTCACCACCCATTCCTCCCAGATCCAGTCGCTCGCACAGACGCTGGTGCGAGGGTATAAGTCAGGCCTCGAGACTCTCCGGGATCAACTGAAAGAATTGGAGTCGGCCGCGCGAGAGCTCGAGCCGCTCGCCAACAGCTCTCCCCGGAGTCCTTGACGGCGGCGCCGGTTACTTCTCGGGCGCGGCGCTCACCGGAGGCAGATTGATGCCGATCCGCTCCATCCCCATGATGATCGTGAGCGCCGCTGGGGCGTGCTGCACGATTTCCTTTTGGACCTCGATACCGTTCTTCCGCCCGATGATCTGTGATCCGGCTGACAGAGAGCGCGGTCGCCCTGGTCTAGACTGAGCCTTCGTGCCGTCGCCTCCTTCGCTCACCATGCGGAGCTGAGATGCCCTCATGGCAAATTGGGCCGATACCACAGCCGAGGCCATCGTCGATGCCTTCACCGCCGACTCCGGGCCCGAGGATCTCCTCCGCTTACAACATGCGATCGCGGCCGCTCTGCGGGACGCACGCGAAGCCGGAAAGAAGGGCACTGCCGGACCAGGCGCCCCCTGTAAGGAATCCGATGCATGAGCGACTACCGTGCAATGCCGGTCAGCGGCAGCCATTGTTCAACTCTTTCGAAAGGAGTGTCGAGATGATCGGACGACGCACAGGTCTGAGAACAGCCGCCAAGGCAGCCCTTGCCGTGGCGATCCTCGCAGGGTCGGTGTCCAGCGGGCTCCCCGGGTGGGCCGCTGGGCAAGCCGATACCGTCGTACACGTCAAAGTCAAAGGGTCTGTGGAGGACACGGTCGGCCGGCTCAAAAAGGTGGTCGCCGGGAACGACATGATGGTCATGGGGGAATTGCATCAAGGCAAGGTGCTCTCCATGACGGGCCTGAACGTACAGTCGGAGAGCCTCTTCGTCGGCAGTCCCACCGTCGGAAAGAAGCTGTTCACGGTCGAACCGGGCGCCGGCGTCGTCGTCCCCGTCCGTATCAACATTTATCAGGACGCGCAGGGCACGACGGTCGTGAGCTATGCCAAGCCTTCGGCGCTCCTGAGCACGTTCGGAAACCCCGAAGTCACGAACGTGGGCCAGATGTTGGACGGCAAGCTCCAGAACATGGTCAAGATGTTGGGCCAATAACGACGGTGAAGGCGGGTGGGCTCAATAGAGTCCACCCGCTGAGATCGGAGCCTACCCATGCGCGGCATCTTGTCCCGACTGTTCGAAGAAGAGACGGTGTTGAGCGGGGTCGTCTTGCTGGCCGCGGGGATCTCGCCGGTGATCTTCCCCGCGGCCCAGGCGGGCTTGGCCCCTATGCCCTGGCTCGCCACCCGACTGCTGATGCCTTCTCTGGTGCTCCTCGCCGGTGTTGTTATCGCCGCCATGATCCGCGGGTACCGGCGCTTGCGCAACCGGATGCTGGCCGGGGCCTTGGCGGGCATGATCGCCACCGTCGGGCTCGACGTGGTGCGTCTCACAGGGTTTCATCTCGGGTGGATGCCGGGCGACCTCGCGATGCTGCTGGGGGTTCTGTTGACCGACCGCTTCATGGAGGGCCCTTCAGCGCTGTCGAACTTCGTTGGATATCTGTACCACTACTGGAACGGCGCCGCGTTCGGCATCCTCTTTGCCGTCCTCGTCGGTCGCAAGCCGGTGATCTGGGGAATCGTCTATGCTCTCGTCATTGCGGTGATGTTCCTCGTGAGCCCTGCCGTTCAGGCCACGGGGGCCGGGTTCATGGGCCTGGGGCGACCGATGATGCCCGTGACGATCATCCTCGCACACCTTGTCTTTGGAACCATCTTGGGGGTTCTCTCTCGGAAATGGGTGCAAGAAGACGGTTGGCTCTTCAGCCGAGCCGGATGGAGGCATTCCTATGGAGCACTGTCGCCGCTGTCATGGCTTGATGGTTGAGTATGACTATCAGGGCACTGTGTCTCCAAATCCAAGCTGTACGAAGTGGTGGCGTTCGTCGGCTTGAAGACCATCTCGAACTACATCAACCACATCGTCCATACGCCGGTCGATGCTCAGTTCGGAACATGACCACCATCGAGGATGTCACATCCACCGAACGCCTCTCCTCCGGCAGAGACCGAGGGGTTGGGTGCACGGCACGCGGTAGAGAGCTGGGCCGAGCCCCGGGAGAGAGCCGCGCGATCCGACAAGGAAGGAGGAACCAATGCCCCGCGCAACGTGGAACGGAGCCGTGCTGGCCGAAAGCGATCATTGCGAGATCGTGGAAGGCAATTGCTATTTTCCGCCTTACGCCATCAAGCGGGAATACTTCAAGCCCAGCGACACGCATTCGACCTGTCCATGGAAGGGCCAGGCGAGCTATTACGATATCGAGGTCGGGGGTCAGGTCAATAAAGATGCGGCCTGGTATTACCCGATGCCGAAAGAGGGAGCCAAACAGATCGCCGGCTACGTGGCGTTCTGGAAGGGCGTCACCGTCGAACACTAGTGCTGAGAGACTTCCCAGGTTGGCACGATGGCGGGGCCGCTGATGGTTCCAAGGGCAGCACTCGCCGGGTTCACCCCTGTAAGGTCTCTGAGGGGACGCCGACTATCGGATAGATGACGCGCCCACGCACCAGACGGGAGGGACGAGCGATGATGGATTTGACCGGCCGGGCAAAGACGACGTGCCACGGACCGACGAGCGTCGCAAGCGCTCGGCACGTCGGGCATGCGGCCTGATGATAGGAGGAAGGCTTGAGATGATGCGCCCGCTGACGCGTCCCGTCCGTTCCCCGATCGGCTCGATGGCAACGGATGCCCCATCTGATCCTGAACAGTGGCTCACTCGACACGGGGATTATCTCTATCGATGCGCGTTGCTCCGGGTCCACGATGCCCGGGCCGCGGAGGACGTTGTGCAAGAGACCTTGCTGGCCGCGCTTCAAAGCCGCACCCGCTTTGCGGGGCGGTCGTCCGAGCGGAGCTGGCTGGTCGGCATCCTGAAGCACAAGGTCATCGATCATTTTCGCAAGCACAGCCGGGAGGCACCGGCGGAGGATGGTGACGTACACGGCGGCGGCGAGCGGGAACACTCGTTCGACGACGTCGGGAACTGGCACCCCGACGGCCGCCCCAAAGAGTGGGGCGAAGACCCGGGTGTGCTCTTGGAGCGCAAGGAGTTTTGGGATGGGTTGAGCCGATGCCTCGAGACCCTTCCGCCCCGATTGGCCCGTGTCTTCTCACTTCGGGAGCTCGACGACGTCAGCACCGAAGAGATCTGTCAGATTCTGGATATTTCTGCGAATAATCTGTGGGTCATGCTCCATCGCGCACGGATGCAACTGCGTCGGTGCCTGGAGATGAATTGCATTACTCCGTAGAGCGACCATGCTGTCTTGTCAAGACGCCACGCGATTGTTCTCCGACTCCATGGATCGAGCGCTGCCGCTCAGGCAACGTGCCGCCTTACGGCTCCATTTTCTCCTCTGTAAGTTTTGCGACCGCTATCGGAAACAACTGCTGCTCGTGAAACAGGCGATGGGACGCCATCCTGATCGTCTCGAGCCACCCGACACCCCCTCCCTCTCACCGGAAGCGCGTGAGCGGATCAAGCACCTGCTGTCCGGCCACGAGTAGCGGCCGCCTCCCGTGCTCCATCTTCAACGTCGCGGCGGCCACATGGCCGAGTTCCCTCACGGCGAGGCGAGCAGAGGCGTGAAGTCGATGGAAACAAGAGCAGAAACAGGGCGGGCTGGCTCGGACTCCACGACGGCTGAGCGGGCGACGATGAAGAGAAGCGCGACAGCCTCAGAGCCGTGGGGCCATCCGTCCGGACGTAGCCCTCTGGCGGTACCGGAGGCGGAAGCGCCCGCGCTCGGACGAGGTCAGGACACCAGTTGCGAGAGCCGGGCCGCGTCCAGAATCGTGATGGATCGGCCGTCGATCCGTATCACGCCTTGTTCGCGAAACTGGCTCAAGGTATTGCTGACGGTCTCTCGGGTGCATCCGATGAGGTTCGCCAGCTCCTGGTGCGTCAGCTTCGCTCTGATACGGATCGAGGCCCCATCTGGAATGCCTTCCGTTTTGCCCAGCTCAAGCAAGACGTGGGCGAGCCTGGCCGGGACATCGCGAAAGACCAGATCCTCGACACGGCTTTGAATCTTTCTGAGCCGAAGTCCGATGAGCTTCGTCAACTTGACGGTCATGTCCGGATGCTCATGGAGGTAGCGATCGAAGTCTTCTCGGTGAATCGCGCAGATCAGGACGTCATCGAGCGCCTCGGCCTGCGTCTCCCGGGGTGAGTCCTCCAGCACCTCCAACTCCCCGAAGATTTCACCCGGCTCGAGGATCTCGAATGTCACTTCCTTCCCGCTCGCATTGGTGCTGGCGATTTTGACGCGCCCCCGTTTCAGCAGATAGACGGTCGTACTCGGGTCACCAGGCAGATAGATCAGCTGGCGCTTCCGCACCTCTTGCATCCGGGTCATGCGCTCGATCTCTTCGAGCTCTCGGCGACTGAGCGTGGAGAACAGATTGATGTGCTTGAGGTACCACAGTTTGTTCTGTGCGACTCGTGGCTCGACCATGTCGCCACCCCTCAGACGAAGTCACTACAGGATGTTGAAGAAGCCTCGAACTTTCCTCTTGCGGCAGTCCGGACCTCAGCGTACCGCCAAGGGTACGCCTCGGGATGACGCCGCGCAACTGCCACCAATCGCCTAGAGATTTCCAGTGGCGGAAGCCGCGACCGAGCCGTAAGGATCCAGCGGCTTCTCGCGACTTCCTCAAGAGACCATCATCCTCCTGGGACGAGAGCAAGGGGTGACTGTGCCGATGAGGAGTGGGACGGCATTCGGGGCACGGCTGCTGCTGGTGGGGATTCTCCTCGCGATGCCGGCTCTGCCGGCATCAGGAGGTTCAGCCCCCGACGCACGCGACATCGTAACCCGTGGCAGGCTGGAAGCGGGAATCGGAGCAGGCTATTGGCAGGGAGTGGATCTCGTGGAGGGCACGCCCGGCGGCGATCGCGCCGCGGCGTTTCTCCTCCCACGCTTCGGGATCGTGCTCACGGACCCGTTCGAGGCCGGCCGCCTGACCGGCAATCTTCAGCTCATCGCGGAGCCGTTCTTCGCCCGCTTTACTCGACCGTTCTCTGCCGAGGCGGCCGGTGGGGCCTTGATCCTGAAATACAATCTGCTGTCCTTTGGACGCTGGATGCCCTTCTGGGAGGTTGGAGCGGGCCTGTTGTGGACGAACCTGGCACCCCGCATCCCGGAACAGAGCATCCCGTTCAATTTCGTCTTGGAGACCGGTCCCGGCGTGCAGTATTTCATCACGACAACGGTGAGCGTGACGGCGGGGGTCCGGTTTCACCACATTTCCAACGCCGGCATTGGAGATCGCAATCGTGGGCTGAACGGGGTCTTGCCATATGCCGGCTTCTCGGTCTTCTTCGGGCGTTGAGAGGAGACGGCCAACGCCATTGCATTCCTCGGTTGACAGAGCTGGGAGGCATCCGTAGCATGACCCATGAGGCCGCGGAAGCGCCTGTCTGCTCGTCTCCTCTGCTCGTTCACCACCGTCACCTACCTCTCGCTCGCGGTCTGGATGCACCTCTGGGCCTTGGAGGCCGGCCCGCCTCTCTCAGGGGACCGCGGACCCTCGCATCATCAGGTCTGTACATGGATCGGTACCAGCGGCGAAGCGGCCTTGACCGGCTCGGCGCTCCCGCTTGTCTCCAAGCCGACGCCCTCCGCGTGTGTTCAGACACCACCGCTTCGCCCCACACCTTCGTATGACACCGGCTCGGCTCCGGCGCGCGCTCCTCCCGTCGTCTTCATGGCTCAGTCCATCGGCTTTCGTTGATCCTGATCGACGTCCTTCGCGCTCAGCGCGCGGGCGGCGTCCGCGCACGGATCACCACGGCTTGCCGCGACCCAATCGGGAGGAGACGCACGGCCATGCTCGGATTCAACAAAAGCCTTCTGCGCCTGAATAGAACACGTTCGGTCGGCATCGGCGCCGTCATACTGACAGCGGGCGCCGTAGTGGGAGGGACGGCCTGGTGGGAGGCCCGCTATGATGACGCCCCGGAGCAGGTGGTCCCGCTGACCGCGTTCAGCAGTGCGGAGTATCCGGAAGACCCCGAAGATCGGAGCGCGGTCTTCGGGAACTACCCGCATCGCCGCCTTCGAATCGAGCGGCTTGCGGAGACACGCGTTCGTTTCGTGCTCGAGCCGGCCTCACCCCATTCGACCACGATCGAGCTTCCCGACGTCGATCTGGCCCATTTCGTTGCGGCGGTCCCCCCGTGGGCGAAGTCGGATGCGGATCTGACGAAGATCGGTCTGATCGATCGTGAGTGGAATCGCCAGCAGGTGCAATTCAGCAGGGACGCCTTTGTACAGGTGCACGACGGGGGAGATGGCTTCGAACAGCACCGGCTGAGCCGCGTGGACCTCGCTCGCAACTGCTTGAACGCGGGGCTCTGGGAACTGCTGTTGTTCACGACCGAAGACGGGATGGAGCGAGTGTACGAACACGTCTGGTTCACGTTCCCGCTCGGCCTGTACAAGCACCTGTTCGAACGCGTGAACGGGCTCTCCTATTGGGATCACTGGTGGTCGCTGGAACACTGGGTCGATCCGGCAGGCACCCCCGTCCGGCTGGATCGGATTCGGACGGTCGAGCAGGAACGGCCCGTGGCGCCCGACGTCCGGTGGCACGAGCCGCCGGCGGCGCGCGGCGAACAGGCGCTCAAGCGGCGGAATATTCTGGCACCGCCCGTCTACACCTATCGCGACTGGTACGCGCAGCCGGTCCGGTTCGCGAGCTTCATCCCCCCGGGACGGTATTCCGTCGCTCACCCGCGCGAGACGAAGCTGCAGTATTTGGCGGACCTGACCGGGGCGGTGCTGAGGCGCGTGCGCATGCCGGGCCATCCTCAGCCGCTCGTCGAGATCGAGCTCGTCTTCAGGAACAGTGACACCGGGGAGGTCAGTCGGCTGATCTTCGGCGGTCTTGATCTCGATAAGCTGCCCCTCACGACACCCGAGTCCTATGAACGAGGATGGCAGGCGCCGATGGGCATCGCCAACCCGAGCTTTTTCGAACGCTACGAGGACCTTGTCGCGGTTCCGCCGGCCGGGCGAACGTTTTACGGCTTCCATCTCGACGCGCACCATCGCTGGATCGACCATCATGCCGTGGGGGTGGATGGACCATTGTTGCATCGCGACGCACGGGATCCCGCCACGCTGCATCTCTATCTCCTCAGCTATGAACGCCATGCGCTGCTCAACCACGTCGTGCTGGCCTGCCCGGCCGACCTCTGCGGAAGGCCGTGACCGGCGCGCGAGTCGATCGCCTTCTCCTGGGCTTCTCAGGAGGGAGGATCAGGCCACGGAGCGCCGCGGGGCGGCGTCTCGCCCCATCTGATGACATGTCCTGCACTCCACCTCGTACGCACAGCGCTGCGTGGACGCGTCACACCGAAATTTCACCTGGCAGTCCGCGCTGCCGCACCGAGGGCATCGCACTTCACTCACGCCGGCCGGTGCGCCATCCTGCGGGCCGGTGGGGGCCACCGTGTCGAGATCGACGAGCATCCGCATGCCGCACCCCGCGCACCGGACGACGAACGTGCAGTGCTCGGCATGCGCATCGCACCGTAATACCAGCTCGAGCTTGTCATGGCCGCACCCCGGACACGTACGCTCGGACAGCCTGGCCTGAAGGTCCATGATCATGGCCAATTGCCGGTTCATACGCTCCCTCCCCGTGAACTCGAGAACCCCCCTCTCCGCGGCTCCCATCATAGCCGGCCTCCGAGGCAACCTACTGTATGGACGCTCACACTCGCACGCCGTTGTAACCTGGCTCACAGATCGTTCCGAGCGGTCCGCGTAGTCTGGCTTTCTGTTTGGCCTGACGCTCGTTCCAGCTCGTGCCCCCCCGGCTCGTGAGCCGATGCTCACCCGCTCCGGATGTCGTGATGCGTCGACCGCTCCGGCGTGCGCGACGATGCCATCTCAGGGCGATGGCTGAGCCGGTGGACCGACCCCGGCGCCCGAGTCTGTAAGCTGGTTCACAGACCATCAGGAGGCGCCGGATTAACCTAGTAAAAACTCATGCGCCGCTGTGGTGCCGGAGCCGGATATGGCGCGGCATCACGCGGCTAGATCACAAGGAGGGTTGTGATGGAGAAGGTCGCCATCGTCGTGTTCGCGGATACCGAATCACATGGGGACCTCGGGCGCCTGGTCAATGCGCTCGAAGCGGTCAAGGAGTTCAAGGAAGCCGGAGACGACGTCCAGCTCATCTTCGACGGCGCCGGCACGAAATGGATCGGCGAGCTGGCCAAGCCGGATCACAAGGTGAAGGGGCTGTTTGACGCCGTCAAGGATCGCGCGACCGGGGCCTGCCGATTCTGCGCGGGCGCGTTCGGCGCGACGGAATCCGTGACGAGCGGCGGGGTGCCTCTGATGGGCGAGTATGACGGGCACCCCAGCTTCAAGAAGCTCGTGTCTCAGGGCTATCACGTGATCACGTTCTGAGATACAGTACCAGCATCGGAATCATTGCTACGGCTGCACGGCGGGTACCGGATTGTCCTGCAACGGTGCCGTCATCTCCTGATGGACTCCTCGCTCCTTGCCCTGCTGTTGGTGACGACCCTGGCCTTTGCCAACGGGACGAACGATGTCTCCAAGGCCATCGCCACGTTGGTAGGCAGCGGGATTACCAATTATCGGTGGGCGATCGCCTGGGGAACGGCGTGGACGATCGTCGGCGCCTCGGCGTCGGCGTTGGTCGCGGGCGCCATGGTGACGACCTTCAGCAGGGGCTTACTCCGGCCCGGCGTCATCGTTCCATCGGCGCTGATCCTGGGGGTGCTGATCGGTGCCATCGCGTGGGTGCTGATCGCCTCGCGCACCGGCCTTCCCGTTTCGACGACCCACGCCCTGACCGGCGCCCTTGTCGGCGCGGGACTCATTGCCTTCGGCGCGCACGGCCTGGTCTGGCCGACCATGGTTACGAAGATCGTCCTGCCGTTGCTGCTGAGCCCCGCCCTCGCTCTTCTCGCCTCGGTGCTGGTTCATCCTCTGGTGCAAGCGCTCGCCGCTCGCTGGGAAGGCGCGTGCGTCTGTGTGATGCCCGCTTCCCGGGCCCTGGTGACCCTCGATCCGCAGGGCGTGACTCGCATCCTGTTTCAGACACAGGCCTTCGGTCCACCCGTCGTCGACGTGCCGGCCCGGTGCGACCGCAGCGGCCTGGCTGGACTGGCGGTCGGTCTCGACACGATCCACTGGGTCTCCAGTGGACTGGCCTCGTTGGCCCGGGGCACGAACGACGCGCCCAAGATCATCGCCATGCTGATGCTCGGCGCAACGGTCCCTCCCTGGGAAAACCCGAGCGGTCAAGCCGTAGTATTCGGCAGCGTGGCCCTCGCGATGGGGCTCGGGAGCTACCTGGGCGGCCTGCGCGTGACCCACGTGCTGGCCGAGAAGGTCACTCGCATGGATCATGTGGAAGGTCTCTCTGCCAACCTCACGACCTCCTCGCTCGTGCTCATCTCGGCCACCGTCGGACTCCCGGTGTCGACGACGCACGTCAGCAGCTCGGCGATCATCGGCATCGGGTTGCTGAAGGGACTGCGCGCGGTCCGATGGACGACCGTGCGGGACATGGTCCTGGCATGGATCGTGACCCTCCCCGCGGCGGGCATCCTGGCCTGTCTCGCCTACCTCCTGATTCACCGAGTGCTCTGAGCGGCTTCTGCTTGTGAGGCGCTTTTCGTTGCTCATTTGTCGGAGAGCAGAAGGAACGATGCGAAGCGATCAGCGCGCGACGTTCATCCAGGCCCTCGGCATCCTCCCGGGTGTCGGCTTCAACACGCTCGGTATCCAACCGACCATTCAGTATCGGATCGGCGACCACTGGGTTGGCGCGGCCGGAGTCTTGTTTTCTGTCGCCGGACAGAATACGCTCGCCGCGATCTACCCGAATTTTTCGATCTACTATTATTGGAGCAGGACCGGCAAGGTCATCATGCGGTAACGTGCGGCCTCGTGACGCGGGTGCAGGGGACCTGCCACAAGGCCATCACCTCATCCCTTCCGGGAACGCTTACAGGATTGATTCCGACTATCCAACGCCTGCAACGTCGTGTACAAATAACCGTATTGCCCGGAGCGGATTTCAGGTGGCGCAATCGACGACAGTGGAGACCGGAGCGGCCCGCACGCTGGCGGCCGTGCGCGCGACGACGGATCGATTGTTCCAATTGATTCCCGACTCGCGTTGGTATGATCGCCCGGTTCCCGAGCGGCATCGTCTGCTCTTCTACCTGGGACACGTCGACGCCTTTGATTGGAATCTGATCGGCCGACGGGGGTTGGACTCTCCGTCGTTCCATCCGGAATTCGATCGGCTGTTCGCGTTCGGGATCGATCCTCAGGCCGGTCAGGCCCCGACCGACACGCCAGCGGATTGGCCGACGCTGGAGGAGACCCGGCGCTATGTGGTCCACGTGCGCCAGCGCCTCGATGCCCGCCTCCATGAAGCCCCCTCGTTGTTCGTCGACGCAGCGATCGAGCACCGGCTGATGCACGCCGAAACCTTTACGTACCTGATTCATAATCTCAGCGAGCCGTTGTCGTGGCAGCCTCTCGCTCAGCAGCGGGCGCCTGTCGCTTCTCCGGCCCGCCGTAACGCCATGATCGAAATTCCCCCGGGCACGGCCCGGCTTGGCCGGAGTCGCGGCGCGCTGGAGAATAGGACCGCTCCCTTTGGGTGGGACAACGAATTCGAGGAACAGATCGTCTCGGTTCCCGGCTTTGTCATCGATCAATACAAGGTCACGAACGGGCAGTACCTCCCGTTCGTCGAGGCCGGTGCCAAGCCGCCGCACTTTTGGCGCCGCCATGACGACCAATGGTTCTGGCGCACGCTCTGGGGCGACGTCCCGCTGCCGTTGGATTGGCCGGTCTACGTGACCCATGAGGAAGCCCGCGCGTACGCGCAGTGGGTCGGTAAAGCGCTCCCGACCGAGGCGCAGTTTCACCGCGCCGCGTATGGCACGCCGGCCGGCGTGGAGCGGCGCTACCCCTGGGGCGACGCCCCGCCGTCTCCCCGGCATGGCAACTTCGATTTTCATCACTGGGATCCTGTGCCGGTGACCGCCACCCCGGAAGGGAACAGTGCGTTCGGCGTCTCGCAGCTCGTGGGGAACGGCTGGGAATGGACGGAGACCCTCTTTGCTCCCTTCCCCGGCTTTCAACCGTTCGCGTTCTATCCCGGATACTCCGCGCCCTTTTTCGACGGCGAGCACTACGTGCTGAAGGGCGGGTCGCAGCGGACGGCCGCACGTCTTCTGCGCCGCTCGTTCCGCAATTGGTTCCGGCCGAACTATCCGTACGTCTATGCCGGCTTTCGATGCGTTGACCGTTAAGGCTTCCCTCCGGCGCGGCGGCCACTCCTCCGCTGTGGAGGAGTTTGCTCGGGCCGTACGGGTGGGGCTCGCCAAGCCCCAACGCGAATTGCCGTCCATCTATCTCTACGATGAGCTGGGCACGGCGCTGTTCGAGGCGATCACCCTGCTGCCCGAGTACGGGCTGACTCGCGCCGACGAGCGGCTGCTCCGCCGTCATGCGGCGGCGATCCGCGACGCGCTTCCCCCCTCGCTGATCATCGCGGAGCTGGGGAGCGGGAGCGGACGAAAGACGCGCTGGTTGCTCGAAGCGTTCGGGGACCGGGAACAGCTCCGCTACTTCCCGATCGACATCTCCGCCGCCGCGCTCGTGAAGTGCCGGCGGGAGCTGTCGGAGCTCGGCGCCGTCAGCCTCGTCGGCTTGGAAACCTCTTACTTGGAGGGCCTCGAGCACGTGGCCGCGCGGCGCTCTCCCGGTCAGACGCTGCTCGTCTTGTTTCTCGGCAGCACGATCGGCAACTTCGAACGGCCCCAGGCCGACGCGTTCCTCCGCGAGATCCGTCGGCGCTTAGCCCCCGGCGACGCCCTGCTCCTCGGCACCGATCTGGAGAAGCCCGTGGCCACCATGCTGGCGGCGTATGCGGACCCCACGGGCGTGACCGCCGCGTTCAATCTCAACCTGCTCGCGCGCATCAATCGCGAGCTGGGCGGAGATTTCGCCTTGTCGGCCTTCACGCATGACGTCCGCTATGACCCCGGCGAACGCCGGATCGAGATGCACCTGCGAGCGGAGCGCCGGCAGACGGTGTCGATTCGGGCGGCCGATGTGGTCTGCGCGTTCCGCGAAGGGGAGACGATTTGGACGGAAGCGTGTCACAAGTTCCGGCTCGAGGAGATTCCCGGCATGGCGCAACGGACCGGGTATGTGTGCACCGCGCAATGGGTCGATCGTGAATGGCCCTTTGCTGAAAACCTCTGGGTCGCCGACGGCGCCGCCCCGCCCGATCCCCGGCTATGAGCCCGCTGGTCTCGTTCGAGCACGTCTCCGCACGCATCGGCCGAACCAACGTCCTTCATGACCTCACGGTGCAGATCGCGCCGGGGGAGACCGTGGTCCTGCTCGGGCGGAGCGGCTCGGGCAAGACCACGGCGCTGAAGATGGTCAATGGGCTGGTGCGCCCGAGCGCCGGGCGGGTGCTCGTCGAGGGTACCCCGACGACGGCGTGGGACCCGATCCGGCTGCGGCGCCGGATCGGCTATGTCATCCAGGAAGGCGGCCTGTTTCCCCATTTCACGGTGGCCGAGAACGTCGGGCTCGTGCCTCGTCTGGAAGGATGGCGGCCTGACGACATCCGGGCCCGCGTGCGATCCCTCCTCGACCAGGTGGGCCTGCCCCCTGAGGAGTTCGCCCATCGTTATCCGAGGGACTTGTCCGGCGGGCAGCGGCAACGGGTCGGCGTGGCGCGGGCCCTGGCCGCCGATCCGCCGCTCTTACTGTTCGACGAGCCGTTCGGCGCGCTCGACCCCGTGACCCGCCTGGAGCTTCAACGCCAGTTCCTCGCGTTGCGACGGGAGCTCTCCAAGACGGCGATCTTCGTGACCCATGACGTGCGTGAAGCCCTCCTGCTCGGGACGCGGATCGCGCTGCTGGCCGGCGGATCACTCGACCTCATCGCCACGCCGTCGGAGTTCTTGCACGCCGAGAGCCGGGAAGCGCGCGCGTTCCGCGCGTGTCTCGAGCAGCGCCTCGAGGTCTGATGCCGACGCTGCTGGGCGAGTTGCTCACTCTGACGGTCGAGCACCTGGTGCTGGTCGCCGCCTCCATGGCCATTGCCGCCGCGCTCGCGATCCCGGCCGGCATCCTGCTCACGCGGCGCGCGGGGCTGCGCGACTGGCTGCTCGGGTTCGCCAATGTCGCCCAGACCATCCCGAGCCTGGCGCTCTTCGGGTTCTTGATCCCGCTCCCCTTCGTGGGCGGCATCGGTCCTCATACGGCCATCCTTGCCCTGGTGCTCTACGCGCTGTTGCCGATGCTGCGGAACACCGTCACCGGCATCCTCGGCGTCGACCCGTTCGTCCGCGAATCGGCGATTGCGTTGGGCATGACCGATCGCCAGCTCTTGTGGGAAGTCGAGCTGCCGCTGGCTGCCCCGACGATCCTGGCCGGTGTGCGGATCGCCACGGTGACGACGATCGGCACGGCGACCATCGCCGCCGCGATCGGGGCCGGAGGATTGGGCGTGTTCATCTTTCGAGGGCTGGCGTCCGTCGATTCGCTCCTGCTGCTCTCGGGCGCCGTGCCTGCCGCGCTGATGGCCATCGTCGCCGACCGGGGACTCGAATGGGTCGAACGCACGTGTTCGCCGCGGTGATCCTGCTGGCGGGCCTCCTCGGCTGCTCGGACAAGGATCGGCCGATCATCGTCGGCTCGAAGAACTTCATGGAGCAGATCGTCCTCGGGGAGATCGTCGCTCAGCATCTCGAGCATCGGTTGGGCCGTACGGTGGAGCGCAAGCTCAACCTCGGAGGAACGATGCTCGCTCATCAGGCCCTCGTCAAGGGCGAGATCGATCTCTATCCGGAGTACACCGGCACCGCCTTGACGGCCGTCCTCAACCTGCCGCCGTCCGCCGATCCCGCCGACGTGCTCACACGGGTGCGACACGAGTATGAGCGGCGGTTCGGCGTTCGATGGCTGGACCCGTTGGGATTCAACAATACCTTCGCCATGGTGATCCGGCGTGAGGATGCCGAGCGCCATCGCGTCGACTCGTTGAGCGACGCGGCGCGGTACAGACCGGGGTGGACGCTCGGGGTCGGCTACGAATTTCAACAGCGGCCCGACGGGCTCGCCACCCTGTTGGAGACGTACCGTTTGCCGCTCACCGGACCGCCTAAGACGATGGACTTGGGATTACTGTACCGGGCGCTCGAGCAGCGCCAGGTGAGCATGGTCGCGGGAAATTCGACCGACGGCCTCTTGTCCGTCCTCGACGTGACGGTCCTCCGGGACGATCGACGGTGTTTCCCCCCGTATGAGGCGGCCATCGCCGTCCGCCTGGAGTCCCTGGAGCGGGAGCCGGGCCTCGCGGCCGCGCTCAACGAGCTCGCCGGCCAGTTCACCGATGAGACCATGCGCCGCCTCAATCATCAGGCCACGGTTCAGCACGGCCGGGTCCAGGACCTGGCCAAGGCGTTCTTGACGGAGCGTGGGCTGCGGCCCTGACCTCACTCACCGAGCATGTACCAGATATCGGAAGCGTGGGTCGGATAGGCGTACTTCAGTGAAGACAGGTCTTTGGCGGTGAGCCCGAATTGGATGGCCAGCGCAAACAGGTTGATGACCTCCTCGGCGTGCGGCCCCAGAATGTGGGCACCGAGAATCCGCTCGCTCCCTTCTTCGACGAGCACGTTGAAGCCCGAAGAGCGCTCCGCGACGCGGCGGGACGAGTACCAGCTCGACGTCGTGTCCCGATGGGTCCGAACGCGAAGCCCGGCCTCGCGCGCCTGTGGCTCCAATAGACCGACCGCCGCGAGCGGGGGAATCGTAAAGACCACCGAGGGCACCGCGCGATAGTCCACCTGCCGGTGATTCCCGTGCAGGAGATTCGCCGCCACGATCTCGCCTTCGTACCCGGCGACCGGCGTCAACGGGGGGCCCCCGGCCGCCGCATCTCCGGCGGCATAGACCGCCGGGTTCGAGCGGCTCTGTAAATACTCGTTCACCAACACGCCCTGCTTCCCATATTCGATCCCTGCGGTCCCGAGATCCAGGTCTTCGATCTCCGGAACCCGGCCGGCGCCGTGGACGACCATGTCGCCCTCGAGCTCGCGCGCCTTCCCGGCCGACGAGGCGGTGACGACCATCTTGTCGTCCGCCTTCCTGATCTCCGTGACCTCCGTGTCCAGCTGGACGTCCACGCCAAGCTCGCGCGTGCGCCGCACCAGTTGCTCCACGAGAGCGGGGTCGAACCGCTCCAGCGGCCGGCTCCCGCGATGCAGGACCGTCACCCGGGCCTCGACCCGAGCGGCGAGATGCGCGAACTCGAACGAAATGTACCCGCCCCCGACGAAGATGAGGGAGGACGGAAGCTCATCCAGCTCCAGGAACCGATCGCTCGTCGTCAGATGTTCCGCTCCGGGAATCGGCAATGTCATCGGAGCGGCCCCCGTCGCCACGACGATGCGGCGGCCGTCGAGCCGGTCCTCGCCTACCTGGATCGACGTGGGCCCGACGAACCGCGCTCGGCCGTGATAGGTCGCGATGCCCGCTCCTGCAAAACTCGCTTCCCGCCGCTGCGGCACCGGATCGGTGAAGGTCCGCTTGAACCGCATCAGCTCCGACCAATCGATGCCGGCGCTTTGGGCTTGCACGCCCTTCCCGCGCATGCGGTCGAACCAGTCCACCAGCTCCGCTGCGCCGACCAGCACCTTCTTCGGATCGCAGCCGCGTAAGGCGCAGGTCCCGCCGAAGGGTCGGGAGTCGATCACCGCCACGGTCCACCCGGCCGCACGGCACGGGAACGCCACAGCGGTGGCCGCCGAGCCCGTCCCGATCACGACCAGATCAACTGTCTTCGTCGCCATGGCTGGGATACCTTCAGGCTCCCCTTCCTCCCTTTGTAAGCGCAGGCAAGGTGGGGTAGAAGATCGTTCTACCTCCCTCACCCTCCTTACAAAGGAGGGGTTTCAAGAATAGGTCGTCGCCGCCGACATTATAAGTTCTCCGCTAGTAGACGATCATGTGATCCGCCGACTCAAACAAGCGCACCATCTGCTCGAGCGGAATCGGCGTCACCGCCTCCGCCACACGAGCCGGATCAATCTTATAGAGCAGCATCATCGTCCGATTGCCGTAGATCTCAACGCCCATCTTCTTGAGCGAGGCAAAGTACTCGCCGTAGTTGCGTGGGATCTGCTCCAAGGGCACCCCCATCTGCTCCGACAAGGCCTGCCGCTCCCGCTCGGGCAGTCGCGCGCGGTCCAAGGCCGTGCTGTCGGGACGAAAGATGCGATTGAACCAGCCGAACCCCTTGGTGACCGACGTAACCGCGCTGGCATCGACCAGGATCACCACCTTGTGTCCGGCCTTGACCGACGCCCAGGCGACGTTCGGAACGGCGCAGATCTGGGCGTCGTCCTCTGCCAGCGAGGTTTTCATGTGGATGAGGATCGAGCCGGAAGCAAGTCTTTGGGCAGCTACCGCCCCCACCCCTGCCATGAGGACCATCATGATGACGGCTGCTAGGCCCACGCACAGGTGTTTCATCGTTGCGACCTCCTTTCGACTGGAGCCCCGTGCCTACGATGGAAGGTGCGTGCAGCAGGCCGCCGGTTCAGCCGCTGAGGCTTGAGCCGCGACCTCTTTGTAGGCGGCGTAGGCCTTGAGCGCCCACTCTTCACCCGGGCAGCCCTGCATGGTCATCGCCACGTCCAAGAATTCCACCAATTCCTCCTGCGTGATGCCCCTGTCATATGCCAGCCTGACATAGGCGCGGATGCACGGCTCACATCGGATCGCGATGGAGATCGCCATGGCGGCGAGCAGCTTGTACTTGCCGGGTACGGCCGCATCGCGATACGCCTGCTCCCGCATGCGCAAGAGGCCGCCGGTCACCTTTGGACTGAGGCGGCGCAATTCCGTAAAGATCGATGGCTGGTCGATCGAGGTCCCTTTCGGCATATTCTCATCCTCTTTCCTTCATCAGCCAGCATTCATCATTTCCCCTTACACTCTTAACAAGTGATGAGTGATGAGCGATGAGTGATGAACGCTCGGATTCTGAGCTCTTCACATTCATCATTCATCACTCAACACTCATCATTGTAGGCTTGGGTGCTCTGCACAACAGGCCCTCTTGCCCGCTGGTCGTTGTCGAGCAATTCCGTACAGGGCGATCCCGGCAAAGACCGCCAGAGCCGGCAGCAGGACATAGTCTAGATATCCTGTGAGGGCCCCGAGCCCGAGCACGCCGAGCGTGACGGCGAGGAACGGGGTGAAGCAACACAGGGCGACGGTGGCGGACCCGACTAGTCCCGTCCAGAGGAGCCGCGAGTCTGGCTTCTTCTGCTCTTCCAAGGCATTCCCTCCGTTCAGGCCCGCCCGATACCCGCCGCCTGCAAGGCCGATGCGGTGATCGGTACTCGCCGGCAGCACTCCAGCAGCACGCCGTCGACGGCGATCGCCGGAACCGCCGTGATCCCATACGCTCCGGCTTTCTCTCGGCATTCGTTCGTGCTGCAGCCCGCACGCAAGTCGTAGATGTGTACCTCACAACTCGGACAGGCCACGGACCTGATGAGGTTTACGGTTTCATTGCAAATCGGGCAGCCGGCCGTAAAGACTTCAACGCGTCGCTTGGTCATGTTCGTCATGTCGGATCCTCCTTCCTTTTCATAGGTTCTGGTTTATGGTGTTCTCCCTCTTTGCTGCTCTCTTCTACTGGGTCTTCCAAGCTCTCGAGGATCGGACAGTGATCTGTGAGCCGCTTGGCCTCGCAGGATCGGATCAGGTCCCGCAATGAGCGGGCCAGCGCCTGGAGGTCGTCGATTTTCTTTTCCACCTGCGCCAACTTGGTCTGCGTCTTGCGTTTCACGTCTTCGCACCGGCTGCTCGAGCTGACGCGGAGGTCGAGAAACTCCATAATCTCACGCAAGGTGAAGCCCAAGGCCTGTGCATTTTTGATGAAATGGAGACGGCGCAGTTCCGCCCGGCCATAGACCCGGTACCCGGAGGGCTTGCGGGTGTTCGGCGAGAGCAGATGGAGGCGCTCATAGTAGCGCACCGTCTCCACGTTCACGCCGCCCCGCTTCGCCAACTGCCCGATCGTGAAGCCTGATCCCATGACAGCCTCCATCATCCCCGCCGCCCACCGTACACCCCGTACCCTAGTACGGAGTCAAGACCTTTGACGACCGGCCGTCGGCCCTCGCTGGCTGGCCCAGGCGTCTGGAGGGCCGGATTCGAGTACGGAGTTGTCGCTACTGTCGCCTACACAAAAATCAGTTCCTCCCCGACCACCCCGCTGCCTGGTGGGCTGGTTCGATAGAAGGGAGACGGCTTCGTTCTCGAACCATTGCCCCTCGATTGTCCTATCGACACCCTATCCGTTCTCGACCCGACGCCGTCGAGCAGGAGGTGGCTCATGAAACACAAGAGACGGCTCATGATCCTCATTGGTCTCGGCATTGCCTTTGCCTGCGCGCCTTTTCCCAAAGGAGTCGAGACGAACCCCGCCGTGAAAGCACAGCGTTTCCCGGCTGAGAGCTTCGACAGTGTCATCGAGGACCATGTCACCCGAATGATGGAAGACGGCCGCAAGGTCTTCCGCTTCGACACGTTCGGCAGCGAGAGCTTCTGGGGCGACAAGCTGCGGTTGCACGAGGCGATCGCGGGAGAGAAGAACGGCGGCGTGGGGCCCGGGCTCACCCCGAAGCGTGCGCTCCAGCTCGGCCTCAAAGTGGATCAGGGGGCGATCCCGGCCGCGTTGCTCGAAGTCATCAAGGGCGGCGCGGTGAGTCTCGAGAACCCCGAGCCGACGCTGGAATTGCTGGGCGCGAATGCGGTCGTCGGCGTCACCGGCTTTTTCGACAAGAAGGATGAACGCCTGCAGGCTATCGGCATCCAGTGCGCCTTCTGTCACTCGACGGTGGACGACTCGTTCGCCCGGGGCATCGGTCGACGGCTGGACGGCTGGCCCAACCGCGACTTGGATGTCGGCGCCATCGTGGCTCTGGCTCCCGATTTGACACCCATGGCGGATCTCTTGAAGACCGATGTCGCCACCGTGAAACAAGTCCTGCTGAGCTGGGGCCCGGGAAATACGATGCGGAGTTGAACCAGGACGGAAAAGCCTTCCGCCCCGACGGCAGGTCCGCCGCCACCGTCCTGCCCGCGGCCTTCGGCCTGGCCGGCGTCCACTTGCACACCTATACGGGATGGGGGAGCGTCACGTACTGGAACGCCTATGTCGCCAACACCCAGATGGTCGGCATGGGCACGTTCTTCGATCCGCGGTTGAACAACCGGTCGCAATTCCCGGTCGGGGCCGCAGCCGGCTTCGACAACCTGCGGCAGAAGCCCGACCTGATTACGGACAAGCTCGCGGCCCTGCACTTCTACCAGTTGGCGATCCCGGCGCCGACGCCGCCGAAGGATTTGTACAACGAGGAAGCGGCCGCCTTCGGCAAAGAGGTGTTCAACGGCAAAGCACGGTGCGCCGCCTGTCACGTGCCGCCGCTGTTCACCGAGCCGGGATGGCCCTTGCACACCGCGGAGGAGATCGGAATTGATGATTTCCAGGCGAATCGCTCTCCCGAGAAACGCTATCGGACGACGCCCCTGCGCGGGCTCTTCACCCGAATGAAGGGCGGGTTCTATCACGACGGCCGCTTCGCGACGTTGGAGGAGGTCGTCGCTCACTACGACCGCCACTTCGATTTGAAGCTGACGGAGACGGAGAAAGGGCACTTGATCGACTACTTGAAATCACTCTAACGGGTTTAGGACGTTTGTTCCGTTTGGTCCGTTAGGTCCGTCAACGGACACAACGGACTCAACCGACCTAACGGACTCAACGCTCAATCCAAGGGAGGACGATATGGCCAGCCCAGCCAGTTTCCTGAAACATCCCATTCACCCGATGTTAATTCCCTTCCCGATCGCGCTGTGGATCTTCTCATTGGTCTGCGATGTCGTGTACGCGATGGGCTGGGGCACGGAGGTGTGGAACGATCTCGCGTTCTACACGATGATCGGCGGGCTGCTCGGGGCGCTCGCCGCCGCGGTTCCCGGCTACCTCGATTACCGGTCTCTCACGGATCGCGATGTCGCGAGGATCGGCCGATGGCACCTGCTCACCAACCTGACCATCGTGGCCCTGTTTGCGGTGAATCTCCTGATGCGCATGGCGAGTCCGCCGGGCGCCGGCCTGCCGATCGTCCTCTCCGTGATCGGGGTCGCCCTGCTCGGCGTCTCCGGTTGGCTCGGCGGAGAGTTGGTGTACGTGCACGGGGTCGCGGTGGAACCACACAAAGGGCCGGAGGCCGCCGCGAAAGAGCGGGGCCGCGTGGCGTGAGGCCCATGCACATTCTCCAGGTCTTGCTCTGGGGCTTGCTCGCCACCGGGTTGTTGACAACTCTTCTCCACGCCAGTCAAGGGCTGCACCTGACCCGGATGGACATGCCCCTGCTGTTGGGCACGATGGTCACGCCGGATCGCGATCGGGCCAAGATCATCGGGTTCGTCATTCACTTCATCAATGGATGGTGGATGGCCCTACTCTACGCCGCCTTCTTCAGCGGCTTCGGCGTGGCGACGTGGTGGCTGGGCGGCCTGATGGGTCTCGCCCATGCCGCCTTTGTCTTGATCGTCGTGCTGCCTCTCTTGCCCGGCGCGCACCCACGCATGGCGTCCGACTTTCAGGGCCCTGAACCCACCAGGCTTCTGGAACCGCCGGGCTTCCTTGCGATGAATTACGGTTATCAAACGCCGCTGGCGACCATCCTGGCCCATCTCGCCTACGGCATGGTGCTCGGCACCTTCTACCGGCTGTGATGCAGCCGAAGGACGGCTCGAATGTGGGCGAGATGCGTCAACGCCTGGGGGAAGTTGCCCAGCATGGCCCCAGTGGCGGGGTCCATCTCCTCGGAGTACAGGCCCACGTCAGTGGCTCGCTGCTGCAGCCGCTCCAATAGCGCCTGAGCCTCGTCCCGCCGTCCCGTTGCGGCCAGCGCTTCAACGAGCCAAAAACTGCAGGGAAGGAACGCACCTTCCTCTCCCGGCAGCCCATCGTCCGTTCGATACCGGTACAAGAGGTCGCCGCATCCGAGGTGCGCGCGAATCGTGTCGATGGTCGAGCGCATGCGCGGATCGTCGGGCTCGACCAGCCCCGTTGTGGCGAAGGTCAGAGCGGTTGCGTCCACCTCGGCGCCGCCGAGTGTTTGGACGAAGCTCGCCAGGCCGGCGGAATAGCCGGCTTGCCACACCGTCCGTTGGATGGACTCCCGCGCCTGCTTCCACGCGTCGAAATCGGCGTGGACGCCCACGCGCCGTGCGATCCGTTCCGCGCGGTCCAGCGCCACCCAGCACATCACTTTCGAGTGGACGTAATGCCGGCGTCCTCCCGGGATTTCCCAGATGCCGTGGTCGGGCCTCGTCCAGTCGGTACAGATGAGATCGGCCATCCGGAGGAGCCGGTTTCGCAGTTCGCGATCGAGACGATATCCCGCCTCCACGGCCTCGAGCAGGCTGTCGAGCACCGCTCCGTAGATATCCAACTGAAACTGGCGGTGGGCCTGATTGCCGACGCGCACCGGCTGCGAGGCGCGGTACCCTTCGAGGAACTGGACCTGCCGCTCCGGGACCGAGGCCTGACCGTAGACGTCGTAGAGCACCTGGAACGCCGGATAGGTGAGGGCGGTCGCATGCAGGAGCCATCTCACGAACGCCATCGCTTCCGCGTGATAGCCGAGCCGTAGAAACACCTGCACGGTATGCCCGGCATCTCGAAGCCAGCAGTGGCGATAGTCCCAATTCCGCGCGCCGCCGATCGTCTCCGGCAATGACGTGGTGGCGGCCGCGACAATGGCACCCGACGGGGCAAACGACAGCAGCTTCAACGTCAGTGCGCTGCGCAACACCGCCTGGCGGTAAGGGCCGTGGTAGGTGCACGCATTGGCCCAGGCCTCCCAGAAGGCACAGGTGTCGGCCGTCACCGATTCTGCCTCTTGCAGCACGGGATAGACGGCGGGCGCCTCTTCTGAATACGCCAGCCAGAACCGGCATCGTTGCCCGGCCTCCACCCGGATTCGGCCTTCCAGTTCGCCTCTCTTGACATCCAACGAGGTGCCGCAGCTCAGATGCAGGAGCCGACTCCCAAGATCGAGCACATATCCGGCGTGCCCACGGACTTGAAGCATCGGCACGAGGCGCCCGTCGTCAGGACGCGGCTTGAAGATGACCTGGAATTCCACCGCGCCTTCAATCCCTTCCACCTCGCGGAGGAGGCTCCGGAAGGGGAGGAGCCGTGCACGCTTCTGATGTTCCGGGAGGACCGGCATCAGATCGGTCACGCGGGCGGTCCCTTCGTCTGTCTGGAATTCCGTCATCAGAACGGCTGTCGTCCCTTTGTAGGAACGACGGACGGAAAACGGGCGCACCGGCGTGATCGTAAAGTGTCCCCCGCGCCATCGATCCAAGAGTCGATTGAAGACCGATGAACCGTCGAACTGGGGCAGGCAGAGCCAATCAATAGAGCCGTCCGTGGAAACAAGCGCCGCGGTTCTCGAATCACCGATCACCGCATAGTCCTCAATATTGGAGAGCGGCCGGGTCATATGGCTTCCACCCCTCGGCATCTTCTTCATTATAGTCTTCGATCTCGTCGGCTGCCCGGAAGAGAAAAGTTGACATGGCAGGGAGTCCCTTGATACAGGATACGACTCAACCTCCTCCCATGGAGACGGCCATGACGGACAAGACGATTGCCGAGACGGTCAGTGAACGGTATGCCCGGGCGGCGGCGACGGGCGAGCAGATGTGCTGCCCGACCGGCTATGACTTCGACGACCTCCGGACGTTCATCCCCGATGACGTGCTGAAGATCTCCTACGGGTGCGGCACGCCGGCCGGTCTCGACACGGTCCGTCCCGGCGAGACCGTGCTGGACATCGGCTCGGGCGGCGGGATCGATTGCTTCGAGGCCTCGCGTCGCGTCGGCCCGAGCGGACACGTCATCGGCCTCGACATGACCGAGACGATGCTGGACATTGCGCGCCGCCATGCTCCGATCGTCGCCGCCAATCTCGGCTATGACCGACCGAACGTCGAGTTCCGACAAGGCAAGGCGGAGGCCATGCCGGTCGACGATGGGAGCATCGATCTGATCATTTCGAACTGCGTCATCAACCTCGCGCCGGACAAGCATGCGGTCTTTCGTGAGATGTGTCGGGTCTTGAAGCCGGGCGGCCGCTTCACCATCTCGGACATTGTCTCCGATCAGCCCGTCCCGAACTACCTCCAGTACGACACCGAGAAATGGGGCAACTGCCTCTCGGGCGCCCTTCAGGTGGGCGACTACATGGCGGGGATGGTCCAAGCCGGCTTTCTCGGCCTTCATCAGATGAAGGCAGTCCCCTGGCAGACGATCGACGGCATTCGTTTTTTCTCGATCACGTTGACCGGCTACAAGCTTCCGGCGGTCGCCGAGGCGCAGGGAACGGTCTTCGCGACGTTGCGAGGACCGTTCAGCACCGTGACGGATGAGCGCGGGCAGGCGTATCGCCGCGGAGAGCCCACGCCGCTGAGCAGGCAGGCGGCGGCATGCCTGGGGTTGCCGCCGTTCGCTCCGCTGTTCCTGCTGTCTGACGCGCCGCTTTCGCTCGCCCCTGCCGATCCTCGTCTCTCCATGGTGCTTCCGGAGTCCGCCCCCTGTGTCTGGCAGGGCGACTATGCCATTCTGGTGGGGCCCTTCCTCGAGGTCCAGGATGATGACCACCATGTGTACCGCCGAGGGCAGCCGCTGGAGATCTGCTCCAAAACCCGCAAGGTCCTCGAGTCCGACGGCTATCGCAGCCACTTTGCACTGATCAACCGCGCCTCCGGCGCGGTCTCGGGAACCGAGGTCGCCTGCAGCCCATCGGGCGCGTGTTGCTGACGGTAGGGTTCTCTAGAACCGGCTGGAAACGGCGGCACGCACGGCTCTCACTCTATCACTTCGCACGCAGGTCGAGGGGATTGACCTGCCGCATGGCCGCCGAGACCATGGTCGGCGCCGCCTATGAAGAAGGCTGAGGTTGAGGCTAAGGTTCAGGGGGAATACAGCCTCAACTCACCCTCACCCTGAACCTGAACCTCTCTTCACGAGTACGCCCGCTCGTTGTGTTGCGACAGGTCCAAGCCCATCCGCTCTTCCTCTGCCGAGACCCGGAGCCCAACGAGGCGATCGGCGACCTTGAGCAAGATCCATGTCATCGCCCCTGAAAACAAGGCGACCACGAGTACGGCGAGAACCTGTGTGCCGAAGAACAATGGATTCCCGGCGAACAGGCCGTCTGCACCGGCTGGATTGACGGCCTTGCTGGCCAACAGGCCGGTCAGCAACATGCCCAGGATCCCGCCGACGCCGTGGATGCCCACGACATCCAGGGCATCGTCGTATCCCCACTGTCCCTTGTACACGATCGCCGCATAGGAGCACCCGCCGGCCAGGAGGCCGATGACCAGCGCCGCGAACGGACCCAGATACCCGGCGCCAGGAGTCACCGTGGCGAGGCCCGCGATGGCGCCGCTCGCGATCCCGAGCACGGTCGGCGTGCCGCGGTGCCACCACTCGACGACCATCCAGGAGAGCGCGGCGGCGGCCGCCGCCGTGTGGGTGGCGATGAACGCGACGACGGCGGTCTGGTTCGCCCCCAGCGCGCTGCCCGCGTTGAAGCCGAACCAGCCGAACCACAGCAGCCCGGTGCCGAGCAGCGTCAACGGCAGACTGTGCGGGGCCATGTAGTCGGTTCCATAGCCCTGGCGGTGCCCGAGGATGAGCGCGCAGACGAGCGCGCTCATCCCCGAGCTGATATGGACGACGGCGCCGCCGGCGAAGTCCAGAGCCCCGAGCTGCGCCAACCAGCCGCCGCCCCAGAGCCAATGGGCGATGGGGCAGTAGACGAGGATCGACCAGAGCGCCGAGAAGAGGAGAAGTGCCGCGAACTTCATCCGCTCGGCGAAGGCGCCGGTGATCAAGGCCGGGGTGATCGCCGCAAACATGAGCTGGAAGACCATGAAGGCCTGGTGGGGAACCGTAGGGGCATAGACCGGGTGAGGGGTGAGCCCGACCTCCATCAAGCCGGCCCAATCCAGTCCGCCGATGAGCCCCGCCTTGTCCGGCCCGAACGCCAGGCTGTAGCCGACCAGGATCCACAGGATCGTCACCAGACAGAGAATCACGAAACTCTGCATAACGGTCCCGAGGACGTTCTTGCTGCGGACCAATCCGCCGTAGAACAGGGCGAGACCGGGGACGATCATCGACAGCACGAGCGCCGACGACACCAACACCCATGCGGTATCCGCTGCACTGCCGGCGGCGCCCCCGCCTCCCGGCGACTGTGCCCACGAGAGCCCGGCGCCGTTGAAGACGCACAGGAGCAGGACAGGAATGTACACGGCTCCGCCCATCGGTCGTCTCATCATGCCTCCTGGTTCAATGACTGCCTCGTTAGGTCCGTTGGGTCAGTTGAGTCCGTTTTGTCCGTAGCTCCATGACCGACCGACCAGACTGAACGGACCTCACGCACTCCGCCCACACTTCTCCCTTCCCGCCGCCCGCCGCGGAGCGGCACGCGGGATCGCGACCTGGCTCATGGCCGCGATTCAGGTCGTCTGTTCGATGTGAGGCAAGAACTTGCCGTTCCAGGTCATCAGGACGCGGTCCTCGCCTTGGCTGCCTTTGATCTTCTCGACGGTGAGCTTGAAGTCGATCGCCGACATAATGCCGTCTCCGAACTGTTCCTGGATCACGGCGAGAATCGCGTCGCCGTAGTGCGCACACACCTCGGTCATGCGGTACACGTGCGGCTCCTGGAGAATCGCCGGGTCGTAAGAACGCACGGGCGGCTTGCGCATCTCCGCCAGCAGATCCTCGGTGAGGCCGCGGATCAACTTGACGAGTTTGTCTTCCGTGCTCTTCTTGAGCTGCGCCTGGCGGCGGAAGAGCTGGGCGACGTACACGTTGCACAATCCCAAGGCCTTCGCCAGCTCATCATAGGTCTTCCCCGAGGCCTGCTTCAGCGCCAGCAGCCTCCCCACGACGTCCTGCTTGTGCATGGTCCTCCTCCTTTCCAAAATGGGCTCCGGCCTCCGTGGTCGGACCCGATGGTTGCTCGCTCGGGCCTTCGCCGCATGCCGCGTCAGAGTCGCGGCATGCCCTTGAACCCGTACTTGCGGATCTTGTAGGCCACCTGCCTCGGCGTGAGACCGAGCAAGCGGGCCGTGCGTGCCTGCACCCAGCCGGTTCGTTCGAGCGCCTCCAGCAGGCGCTGCCGCTCGATCTCCTGCAAGCTGGCTTCGAGGGGCGAGGCCTGCCCGATCGGCTCTACGCCTGCGGGGACGCGCGGGGCCGTCGTGACCTGCCGCATGTCGCCGAAGTACGCGCGCAGCGACACGGGAACGGTGTCGAGCGTCACGAGTCGGCAGGCGGGGTCCGTCAACACGACGAGGCGCTCGATGCAGTTTTGCAGCTCCCGGACGTTCCCCGGCCAGTGGTACCGGGCCATGAGCGCGAGCAGGTCGGGAGCCAAGCGCACGTGCCGCCGGTTCTGGCGATTGAAGCGCTCGAGAAAATGGTCGATCAGGATCGGGATGTCGCCGTGACGGGCGCGGAGCGGCGGCAGCGAGATCGGCACGACGTTCAGGCGATAGTAGAGATCCTCCCGAAACGTGCCGGCCCGCACCATCGCCTCCAGATCCCGGTGCGTCGCCGAGATCACCCGCACGTCCACGGCCACGGGCCGGCTGCCGCCGACGCGCTCCACCGTCTTGTCCTGCAACACCCGAAGCAGCTTGACCTGAGTGGTGAGCGGGATGTCGCCGATTTCATCGAGGAAGAGGGTCCCGCCCTCGGCCAGCTCGAATTTCCCTCTCCGCTGCTCGTGCGCGCCGGTGAACGCGCCGCGTTCGTGTCCGAACAGCTCGCTTTCGAGCAGCGTGTCCGCCACCGCCGCGCAATGCAGCGGGACGAACGGCGCACCGGCGCGCGCGCTGGACTCATGAATGGCCCGGGCGACGAGCTCCTTCCCGGTGCCGCTCTCTCCCCGGATCAAGACCGTGGCGGTGCTGTCGCTCACCCGACGCACCGCTTCTTCGACCTGCCGGAAGGCTGCGCTCCGGCCGACCAATTCAGCGCCCCCGGGGCCCATCCCTTTCAGCCGGCCGGCTCGCATCCGGGGACGCTCTTCTTCGGATGGAGGCCGATCGACCGGCGGCACGAGCCGTACGGAGAGACGCGCCTCGAGCAACTCGAGCGCGGCCTCGACCTTTTCCTCGGCGGATCGAGGCGAGGACAGAACGGCATACAGGGCGTTCAGCAGGTCATCGGTCCGCTGCAGGTCGCCATGCCTCTGATCGTTCCGCACCATCGCGACAGGTCCCACCATGACGCTCCAGGGTTGGCGCACCGCCAAAAACAAACGGCGCCAGACGTCTGCCTCAGGCCAAGGGCCTGCCTACAGACTCTGGCGCCGTTGCCAGTGTCCACGGCCGACCTCCTCGTCGGCCGCTCTCTTCTCAATTGGAGTCCGTGAGGTCCGTTACGTCTGTTAGGTCCGTCAGTCCGTTTAGTCGGTTAAGTTTGCCAAGGATGAAACCGACAGAACGGACTCAACGGACTCAACGTCTTCTCTTCTCCCAACGGACTCAACCGACTTAACCGACCCAACGGACTCAACGTCTCCCTCCTACGCATCGTAGTACATGAAGAACTCGTACGGATGCGGGCGCAGCCGCAGCGGATCCACTTCTCGCGTCCGCTTGTATGAAATCCACGTCTCGATCAAGTCCTCGGTGAAGACACCGCCCTTCAACAGGAACTCATGGTCGCGCTCGAGATTACGGAGCGCTTCGTCCAAGCTGCCGGGCATGGTCGGCACCTTGGCCGCCTCTTTCGGCTCCAGATCGTACAGGTCTTTGTCCATCGGCTCGCCCGGATCGATCTTGTTCTCGATGCCGTCCAGCCCGGCCATCAACATCGCGGAGAACGCGAGGTACGGATTGCAGGTCGGATCGGGGAAGCGGACCTCGATCCGCTTCGCCTTCGGGCTGGGCGAGTACATCGGGATCCGGATGCCCGCCGATCGATTCCGGCTGGAATAGGCGAGCAGCACGGGGGCTTCGAAGCCCGGCGTGAGACGCTTGTAGGAGTTGGTCGTCGGGTTCGTGATCGCGGCCAACGCGGGCGCATGCTTGAGAATGCCGCCGATGTAGTACAGGCACAGTTGCGAGATGCCCGCGTACTCCTTCCCGGCGAACAGCGGCTTGCCCTCTTTCCAAATGCTCTGGTGGGTGTGCATGCCGGACCCGTTGTCGCCGAACAAGGGCTTCGGCATGAACGTCACGGTCTTGTGGTGCCGGCGCGCCACGTTCTTGACGATGTACTTGTACATCATCATCTTGTCGGCCATCGCGACCAGGGTATCGAACCGTACGTCGATTTCCGCCTGGCCGGCCGTCGCGACTTCGTGGTGGTGCTTCTCGACCGGGATGCCGACCCGCTGCATCTCGACGATCATCTCGCTGCGGATGTCCTGCTGCGTGTCGGTCGGCGCCACGGGAAAATAGCCTTCTTTGTGGCGGATCTTGGAGCCGAGGTTTACCCCCTCCTTGCCGGAGTTCCAAATGCCTTCGTCGGAATCCAGGAAATAGTAGCTGCTGTGGTCGGTCTGGTCGTAGCGAGCCTGATCGAAGATGAAGAACTCGGCTTCCGGCCCCCAGAAGGAGCTGTCCCCGATCTTCGTGCTCTTGAGATACCGCTCGGCCCGCTGGGCGATATTCCGCGGATCGCGATCGTAATTCTCCCGCGTGATCGGATCCACGACGTTACAGACGAGGCTGAGGGTGGGCACGGCCGTAAATGGATCCAGGCACGCGGTGGCGGCATCGGGCACCGCCAACATGTCGCTGTTGTGGATCGCCTTCCAGCCTCGGATCGATGAGCCGTCGAGGCCCGAGCCGTCCTTGAAGAGCCCCTCGTTCAGCTCCTCGACGGGAATCGTAAAGTGCTGCCACGTGCCGATGAGGTCGATGAATTTGAGGTCCACGACCTGGACCTTGTTCTTCTTTGCAAACTCCACCACTTCCCGCGGATTCATGTGCTCCTCCTTTTCACCGTTGACCCTGTTGTTCTCGCGAATCCTTCTCGGCCGGCCGGCGCGCGCCGCCTCGGACACTGAGGCTAGCTCTGCGGTTGCGTCCGGCCGCCGTCGATTTCTTGGATGATCGCGGCGCGGATCGCCTCCAGCCGCGCCGGCTCCACGATTTTCGCGCCGCTCTGATCCGTGACGTAAAAGACGTCCGCCACCTGATCCAAGCGGGTCGAAATGCGCGAGGCATGAACCGACAGCCCCAGCCTGAAGACGGCGTGCGTGATGACGTACAGCAGCCCCTGTCGATCATCGGCGAAGACGTCGATGATCGTGTACTGATCCGAGGTCTCGTTGTCGATCCGCACCTCGGTCGCCTGCCGGTTCGGCGGCAACGGCCTGGCGAATCCCAGGCGGGTGCCGCGCGCCATAAGTTGCTCGACCGTGTCCTGGCCCTTGAGCACCTGGACGATCGCGTCACGGATCGCGATGCGCCGCTCGCCGGGCGGGGCCCCCCGATAATCGGGATCCGTGACATGGAACGTATCCACGACCACCCCGTCCGGCCTCGTCATGATCTGGGCGTCGAGAATCTGCAAGCCTTTCGCGGCCATCACCCCCGCGATCTTCGAGAAGATGCCCGGCGTGAGATCGTTGAACGTGAACACGGTATACTCGGTCGTCCCCAACGCCTCGTTGTAGTCCGCTTCGACCAAGACGTCGCCGGGGGCGAGTTTCTTCAAGGCCAGCAGATGGACCGCGACGCGGTGGGCGGGCGTGCCGATGAGATACCGCAACGGGAATTGCGCGAGCTGCGACTCGATCCAAGGCCGGTCGAGCGGGATCGCGGCGGAATCGGCAAGTCGAACGACCTCGTCGGCCAGGCCCATGAGCCGCTCGGATTGCTCCCCCTGCTCGCGGTCGCCGGACACCTCCGGGAGCGTGCGCAGGTACAGCTCGATCAGCAAGGCCTCCTTCCACTTCGTCAGTACGCCGGGGCCGACGGCGGCGATGTCCGCGGCGGTCAGCACCAGCATCTTTCGCAGCACCTCGGGCGTCCCGACGGCTCGGGCAAACGCCAGCACGACGTTGTCGTCATACGGATCGCGCCGAAAGGCCGTGTGCGCCATCAGCAGGTGCCGGTGGACGAGAAAGACGAGGGTGCGGGTTTCCTGTTCATCGAAGCCCAGTCGCAGCGCGGCATCCTCCGCGATCGCTTTGCCGACCTCGCTGTGGTCCTGTTCGCGCCCTTTCCCCAGATCGTGCAGCAAGACGGCGAGGTGCAGGATGTCCTTGCGCCTGATCTCGCGATACACCTCGCCGAGCACCCCGGGGTCGTCCGCCAAGGCCTCGCATTTCGCCACCGCCAACAGGCTGTGCTCGTCCACCGTGTACTTGTGATACTGATTGAACTGCATGAGACCCCGGACGGCGGCAAAGACCGGGATCATCTTTTCCAAGAGGTGCGCGCGGTGCATGGCCTCCAGGGTGGCGGCGACGGCCCCGGGTCCCGCCAACAGCGCCAGGAACAGGCGGCTGACCTCGGGCACGCGGAAGGCCTCGTCCGAGAGACCGCCGACGTGGCTGTGGATGTCCTCGAGCAGTCTCGTCTCGATCTTCAGCCGGCGGGTGCTGGCCAGCTCGAACAGCCTCACCAGATCGACCGGGTCGTCGAGCAGGCGGGCTCGCAGCTCGGGACGCACGGTAATCGTCGTATCCGAGACGATGAACCGCCCGTCCACCGTACGGTTCGGCCACAGCCTGCGCAGTCGCTGCCGCCAGGATACGCCCTCGCAGCGCGCGATGAACCGCGCCGCGATCTCGTGCAGGCCCATGGTATGCCGGTAGTACTGCTGCATGAACTGCTCGACCGCGAGCAGATGCGGGCGGTCCTCGAAGCCGAAGCGTGCGGCGAGCCATACCTGCTCGTCGAACGACAAAATCTCCTGGGCCATCCCGGCGTGCACGTGGAGCAACGCCCGCACCCGCCACAAGAACTCCCGGGCCTCCACCAGCGCGGCATAGTCCTGCCGCGCGAGAATGCCGCGGTCGGTCAACTCCTGGATCGTGGGAGCTTGGAATTTCACCATGCCGGCCCACTGCAGCAGGTGGAGGTCCCGGAGGCCGCCTTTGCTCTTTTTCACGTTCGGTTCCAGCAGGTACACCGTCTCGCCGAACTTTTCGTATTCGCGGCGGCGTTCGTCCCACTTCTTCTCGATGAAGCGCTCGGCTCCTCGGCTCACCACCCGGGTCATGTAGCGCCGCTTGAATTCTTGGAAGAGGTCCGCGCTTCCCGCGAGATAGCGGGCCTCCATCATGGAGGTTTTGATCGTGAGGTCGTTCGGCGCCAGCTCGAGGCAGTCCCGAATGGTCCGATGACTGTGGCCGACCTGAAATCCGAGGTCCCAGAGATGATGGAGGACCTCGCGGGACAGCTCGCCTGCGGCCCGTTCGGCCTCGGGCCGGTACAGAAACATCAGATCGACATCCGAGTAGGGCAGGAGCTCCCGGCGGCCGTAGCCTCCGAGCGCGACCAGGCAACAGTGCTGCAAGCCGGCCACGGAGACCGATTCAGGGGCCTGACGGACGGCATTCCGGTAGCGGCCGATAATGAGCCCGTCGACCAGTTCCGTGAACGCCGCCACCGCCTCCGATCCAGGCGCTCCGTCGAGGAGTCGCTGATGGATCGCGCGGCGCCGACCCGCGAGCAACGCACCGGCCGTTTCGATTTCGGCGGCCGTCAATGCATTGACGCCGCCCGAAGCCATCGTGCTCACAATGCGCTTTCTCCCGTCTCTCCCGTCCGAATCCGCACGGCGCTGCTCAAGTCGCGTACGAAAATCTTCCCGTCCCCGATGCTCCCCGTCTTGGCGGTGCGGGTGATGGTGTCGATCACACGCGGCACTTGGGCGTCGGTCACGGCCACCTCGATCTTCACCTTCGGCACGAACTCGATCGTGTACTCGGTGCCGCGATACGTTTCTTTATGGCCCTTCTGCCGCCCGAAGCCTTTGACCTCCGTCACCGTCATCCCCTGAATGCCGATCTCCAGGAGCGCGTCCTTGACTTCATCCAGCTTGAACGGTTTGATGATCGCTTCGACCAGCTTCATACTCCGCCTCCTGACGGAAGCCTTCAGCGTTCAGCAATCAGCTCTCGGCCTGGAACGATCCGATGAGGTTCATGACTGAGAGCTGATAGCTGACGGCTGACAGCTTCATTATGAATAGGCGCGTTCGTTATGTTGACTCAAGTCGAGCCCCAAGGCTTCCTCTTCCGGAGAGACCCGTAATCCGGTCATACCGTCCACGAGTTTCAAAATGAGATAGGTGACGACGAAGGCGAACACCGAGACCACCACGACTGACAAGGCCTGTATACCGAGCTGGGCAGGATTTCCGAAGAAGAGGCCATCGGCGCCTGCCGGATTCACGGTTCTGGAGGCGAACAATCCGGTCGCCAGGATCCCGACGATCCCGCCGACGCCATGAATCCCGACCACGTCGAGCGAGTCATCATAGCCGAACTTCCCCTTCCAAACAATGGCGAAGTAGCAGACAATTCCAGCCATCACACCGATCACCGCCGCGGCAAACGGGCCGATATAGCCGGCACCCGGCGTCACCGTCGCCAGCCCGGCGACGGCTCCACTGGCCGCCCCCAGGACGGTCGGTTTGCCACGGTGCATCCATTCGACGCTCATCCAGACGAGCCCGGCTGTCGCGGCGGCCGTGTGCGTGGCGACAAAGGCCCCGACCGCCGTACCGTTCGCCCCCAACGCACTGCCGCCGTTGAACCCGAACCACCCGAACCACAGCAGGCCGGTCCCCAGCAAGACCATCGGCAGATTGTGGGGCGCCATGTAATCCGTCCCATAACCGCGCCGTTTTCCCAGCACGATCGCGCACGCCAACGCACTGATCCCGGAACTAATGTGCACGACCGCGCCCCCGGCAAAATCCAAGGCGCCCAATTTCCCGAGCCATCCCCCTCCCCATATCCAGTGTGCGACGGGGCAATAGACGGCCAGCGACCACAACAACGAAAAGACGAGCAGCGCGCTGAACTTCATCCGCTCGGCGAATGCGCCGGTGATGAGGGCCGGCGTAATGGCGGCGAACATGAGCTGAAAGATCATGAATGCCTGGTGTGGAATCGTGGGCCGTAGGTCGAATGTGGCTCAAACCCGACCCCTTCAATCCCGCCCAATCCAGCCCCCAATCACTCCTCCACATCCGGCCCGAATGCCAAACTATAAGCCGAACAGCACCCATAGCACGCTGATTAGACACAAGATGGCAAAGCTGTGCATGATCGTACCGAGGGCGTTCTTGGTCCGAACCAATCCCCCATAAAACAGAGCCAGCCCCGGGAGGACCATGGCGAGCACCAGGGCGGATGATACGAGCACCCAGGCGGTATCCCCGCTATCAAGCTTGGCCGAGCTCCGAGCAAGCGCGTCCTGCGCCCAAGCCGGCGCTCCCCAGAGCGTGGCGCATGCGGCGACAGGCAGCGACCTTGTCAGGCTTCGATTCCCCATCGTCACGATTTCCTCCTTCGGCACGGGCAAGACTGATCTGGCCCGGGCTCGTCGAACCCGGTCCTACCTTAGAACGTTTTCGTGAACTTCAACTTGTAGAAGTCCTGATTGTCCGTTAAGTCTTTGCCCGTCGTGAAGCGAAAGGCCATGCCGCCGGGAAGCTTGAGCTCGACGTAGGGCCCAATCCACCGGTAATAGTCCTGCTGCGCACCGGGGGCACTGTTGTCTCGTGTGGTCAGCAGGTGCTCATAGTGAGCTCCGACCGAGAACAGGCTGTTGACTCGATACCCTGCATTGACCCAATAGTGCAAGAAATCCCAGGTTCCCCGTCCTCCCGCCTGAGTGGGCCCCAGACAGTTTCCGCCTGCCCCTCCCACAGGAGTGCAGGCAACGGTCCCACTGGGGCTTCCGCCTTCGCTCCGAATCGCCTTGTAGTAGCCCGCGTAGAACTCGCCCTCGAATCGCTCTCCGAGATAGTTCGCCGTGATGTTGGGGACGGCGCCTTCGAACGCCGTGGTTCGCTCATTGACGCTGCCCCCACCGTTGGGGAAAAAGCCGCCGCGAGAGGAGAGGAGCTGCCCGTGTACAAAGCCGATCATGGGTGTGATGGAGACGCGCTTGTCGAGGAACGTGAGGCTGAGCCCGACATCGGTTTCCAACCACGGGTTGTTGTCATGGACACCGATACCCGAAATCATCGTCCAATACGTAACGTTAAAGGCCAAGGCGACGTTCTCGGTTAGACCATACGTCCCGTAGATTTGCGGGTTGAAGCCGAAGAAGCTGTCCGCCTGCACCGCCATGGTGACGGACACCGGATGCTTGGCGGTCTCCAGTAGACTTTCCGTAACCCTCGGCGTCGTGACATCCACCTCCTGCGCACGTGAGGGTGCCCCGAGGCTCAGCGGGCCGAGCACGAGTGTGGACAGCATGAGAAAGGCACACGTCTTTCTTCCTCGCATCGATCATCCTCCTTAGGGGAAGCGGCATGAGACACCGTCGGGTCGAACGGCCCTCTTGGGCGCCATGTTGTGCTTGGTTGATGGCTAGTCCACCAGTCATCCTGTCCAGACTGCCTCGCCCTCTTTCTGCGTATCGCGCCGCACCTTCGAGTGCTTCCGAAGGAGCGCTCGACGGTCCCCATCCCCTAGAAGGCCAAAAAAAAACGCCCTCGGGTCCTGACTGGGACCGGAGGACGTCTTTGTCCTGCGTTCGACTTCGAACTGGAAAGTCCGACTTACCCGGAGACGCCTTTGTCTCCGGAAAGTTTGGCGCTTATACCATCACCTTTGTTAGACTGTCAAGCACCGTCGTTCAGCTCACGAGGGCGGTTTCGTCGTCTCCATGTGATCAAGTGCGAACCTTGGCTGGCGATGAACCAAAGGAAAGATGCGCCTATGAGGAGTCGCTCCGCTCCGTTCTACATCTCGTGTGCGCTTGTGTTGTTGGCGAGCGCACTCCACGAAGCCTGCAATCCTGTGGCAAGTCGCACGCCTCTCGAACGCTCCTCACAGGGAGTCGTCTCCCTCGAACGGCTTTCAACACGGGGAACGACGGCGCGGTTCAGCGGACCGCAGAAGTCCTTTCAGGCGACCCACCCAAGCCATGTGTCGGCCGAAACGATTGCTCGGACGTTGCGCGGGATGCTGATTCAGTCTTCGCCGGAAGGGGCTCGGACTGCAGTGTTCTCGCACGAAGAGATTGAATTCCTCGCTCCACGGATCAGCCGGGCGCTGGCGCAAGCCAAACGGGACGAACGGGTCCGGTTTCACGTCGGCTCCGAGGAAAGCCGCCGCGGGGGCATACTATTCGTCCACCATCCCCTTCTCCAGTTCACCTTGACCGAGTTTGGCCGTGCAGGCGTCACGCCTTACCTGCAAGCAGACCAATACGTCCTGTCGTTTCATCCGCCGGAAGCGCGACGCGCCCTCGACACTCGTCAGTCTTGGATGATCCTGGAACCGGATTTCCCCATGCTCGCGATCGACTATGAGCTTCTTGGAGGAATTCCCGATTCTCACTTCGTGGAGGCCCCTCGCACTGATTCATCATCCGAGCCGCCGGCCCCCGTGAATCGAACGGGCCCGCCGGCCGCCGGCCCTACGCAACGAGAGCCGAAGACAGGAGAAGGACGGGAGAAGGACGACGAGATTCAGTCCCTGAAAGAGCTGGTGATCAAACAGGCCACAGAGCTAGAGCGCCTGAAAGAGGAAGTCCGCTCGCTCCGGCAAGGCACGCAACGATCGGATGACAGCCGTCGATAAGCCAGTTCCTTGCGACGTGCGCTCGATTCATGAGCGCGGCGGGTCACCGTCGTTTCGCGTCACAGGTTACGGTACCCGTTCGTGATCGGCATCCTCCGATCCTTCCCAAAGGCCCGATGCGTAATCTTGATGCCAATCGGGGCTTGCCGACGTTTGTACTCGCTGCGATCGACCATGCCGATGACGCGTTCGACGGTCTTTTTCTCGAACCCCATCGCGACGATTTCCTCCGGTGACCGGTCCTCCTCGACGTAGGCCTTGAGGATCGGGTCCAGGACCTCGTAGGGCGGCAGCGTGTCTTGGTCGGTCTGGTCGGCTTTCAATTCGGCCGACGGCGGACGGTCGAGAATGCGCTTGGGGATCACGGGCTGCGGGCCGGCCGCATTCCGCATGCGGGCCAGCTCGTACACCATCGTTTTCGGCACGTCTTTGATTACCGCAAAGCCGCCCGCCATATCGCCGTAGAGCGTGGCGTAGCCGACGCTCATCTCGCTCTTGTTCCCGGTCGTCAGCACGAGATGCCCGAACTTGTTCGACAGCGCCATGAGCAGATTGCCGCGCACACGGGCTTGGAGGTTCTCTTCGGTCGTGTCGGGCGCCGTGCCGTGGAGGGTCGGCTCCAGGGCCCGCAGGTAGGACTTGAAGACGGTGGTGATCGGGATCGTCTTCAGACGGACGCCGATCCGCTGAGCGAGATCGGCGGCGTCCTCCCGGCTTTCCCGAGAGGTGTAAGGAGAAGGCATGAAGACGCACAGGACGTTTTCCGCCCCGAGGGCGTCGCACGCGATCACGGCGGTCAAGGCGGAATCAATCCCTCCGCTGAGCCCGATGACCGCACGCTTGAAGCCGTTCTTCCGCACGTAGTCCCGAACCCCGGTGACCAGCGCTCGATAGACCTCTTGCAAGGGATCGAGTGGAGCAGCCGTCGACGGCACGAGGCGCGGGCGAGACCGAGACGGCGGGTTGTCGCCGGCGCTCACACGGATCACGGCGGCAGCCGCCTTGCGCGACCAGTGCCGCCCCGCCTGCCCGATTCGTCCGCGGGCCACGGTAGCCGGGTTCAGGTCCGCCACCAGCAAGTCTTCTTCGAAGGCCTTGCCGCGGATCAGCACCTCTCCCGTCGCATCAACGATCAGGCTGTTCCCATCAAAGACCAGCTCGTCCTGCCCCCCGACCGTATTCGTATAGGTCACGATGACCCCGTTGTCACGGGCACGCGTCGCCAGCATCTGCTCGCGATACCGGCTCTTACCGACGTGGAACGGCGAGGCGTTGATGTTCACGATGATCTCCGCCCCGGCGGCCGCCTGTGCACGCGTCGGCCCCTCCGGCAGCCAGATATCCTCGCAGATGTTCACGCCCAAGCACGTCCCGTTCAACGTGACGACCGGAACCCGATCGCCTGAGTGGAAGTACCGGCTCTCATCGAACACGCCGTAGTTCGGCAGGAACCATTTGCAGTAGGAGATCACGAGCTGCCGATCAGCGATCACCGCCGCGGCGTTGTACAAATCGTGCCGGCCGGCCGGGACGACCATCGGATGATCCGGGCTCGCCTTGGACGGCCCGCCCTGGGCCACGTAGCCCACGACCGAGGTCAAGCCCCGGCACTGCCGCCGCACTTCGTCCAGCGCACGCAGATTGTCTTCCACGAACCGCGGCTTCAGCAGCAGGTCCTCAGGCGGATAGCCGGTAATGGCCAGCTCCGGAAAGGCGACGAGGTCGGCTTTGGCCTTGCGCGCCTCTCGCATCCAGCCGACGATCTTGCGGACATTGCCGTCCACATCGCCCACCGTCGGATTGATCTGCGCCATGGCTAGGCGAAAGAGACGCATAGAGTCGTTGAGCCCATTTGGTTCGTTGGTCCGTTGGTCCGTTCAGCCCGTTGAAACGGAATGAACGGAGCTCACTGACCCAACTGAACTCACGCCTTTAGCCAAAAAAAAAGCCCTCGGCCCCACAATTGGGCCCCGAGGACGTCGTTGTCCTTGTCTTTGCCGGCTGAGAACGCCCGGCGTCAAGTTCGCTCCATCAAGACGTCGTTGCCTTGGGAGATGTGGCAACCTTCTAGCCTCCGCCCGGGCAGTCTGTCAACCCTTGGTCAAGCGACGAATCGTTGAGCCGGTCATTGGACCCGGGCGTTGATTTCACCGGCCAGGAGGATGGCCTCGGCGATTTCCCGCATCGACTTCCGTAAGTCCATGCTCTGCCGCTGGATCAGGCGGAAGGCTTCCTCTTCCGAGAGCTTCTTCGTGCGCATCAGGTATCCTTTGGCCTGTTCCACCACCTTTCGCACCGCCAGCGCTTCCTGCATCTCGAACGACTTCTCGATCAAGGTGGCATGCTCGATCGCGATCGCCGCTTGATTGGCGATCGCCTGCATGAGCTTGACCTCTTCGGCGGTGAAGGCATGCGGGAGAGAGGTATAGCTGTTGATGACCCCGACCGCTTTGTCGCGGATCATCATCGGGACGGAGAGCAGCGAGCAGAGGCCTTCCTTCTTGGCGATGTCGGGGTACATGTAGTTCGGCTCACGGGTGACGTCGTGGACGATGATCGGCCGGCGCTCTTGTACCGCCCGCCCGCTGATGCTCTCCCCGACCTTCAAGTTCGGCTTCAAGCGGTACTGCTCGCTCAAGCTCTGGGTTGCGACGATGCGGAGCTCGCCCGACGCCTGATCCAGCAACATGATCGAACAGATCTTCGAGCTCATCATCTGCGCGGTCATCGTGACGATCAAGTGCATGACGTCCTCGATGACCCGGTTCGACACGACGGTTTCCGAGACCTGCGACAGGGTCTCGAGTTGCAGCGCCTTCCGGCGCATCTCTTCATAGAGGCGCGCGTTCTCGATCGCCCCGCCGACCTGATTCGCGATCGTCGTCAAAAGCGCCAGCTCATCGGAGCGATAGCGGCGCGGCCGTTTGTGCTGGACATTGATCACGCCGACGACCTCTTTCTTGGCCATGATCGGGACGGAGACGAACGCCTGGTATCGGTCTTCCGGAAGATTGTGAAAAAACTTGAACCGAGGATCGTCGCTCGCATTGCTGCTGATCACGACCCTCGTGCGCTCGCGCGCGACCCACCCGGTGATGCCCTCGCCGAGACCGATCGTGATGCGGCCGATCAACTTGGGATGCGGGTTCTTGGACGCCCGCAGAATCAGCTCCTCCCGGCTGCCGGAGAGCAGATAAATCAGACATGCGTCGGCCTTCGTGACCTCCGTCACGATGTCGACGATGTGCGAGAGGATGATTTCAAGGTCCAGGGTGCTGCTGATCGAATCGCTGATCTTGTGCAGCACCTCGACCTCGCGGGATTTTTCCCGCAAGGCCCGCTCGAGTGAAGAGACCGATTGACTCGTCCGCTCGCCGCTCATTCCCCTCTCCCGCTTACCGGACGCACCGCTCGCGTTCGAGACGACGTCGCGGTCCGCTCCGGTCGGCGTCCCGCGAACCAGCGGCGGCACGCTTCCCGTTCCAACGGCACGATGCAGACTTCACCAATCCGCTGGGGCACGACGCAATAGACCCGGCCTTGCGCGACCTTCTTGTCGTGCTGCATCGCCCGCCACAACTGCGGAAAGCCGATCTTCGGCAGCTCGGTTGGGAGGCCGGCACGGCCGACGAGCTCCCGCTGCCGTAGGACGACGTTACGCGAGCAATAGCCCAACGCGGCGGCGAGCCCGGCTTCCTGCACCATCCCGATGCCCACCGCCTCACCATGGATCAAATGCCGATAGCCGCCGAGGGCCTCGAGAGCATGCCCGATCGTATGGCCGTAGTTGAGCGTCCGCCGGCGGTCCGACTCCCGTTCATCTTCCATGACGATGGCCGCTTTGATCTCGCACGATCGGGTGACGACGCGGACGATCGCCTCTTCGTCCATCTTCAGGAGCGCCTCCATTTGTTCCTCCAGGTAGGCGAAGAATCGCTCATCGGCGATCACGCCGTACTTGATCACCTCCGCGAGCCCGGCCACCCACTCGCGGCGGGGGAGAGTCTGAAGCGTCCGGACATCGATCAGGACCAGCCGAGGCTGGTGGAAGGCGCCGATCAAATTCTTCCCGAGCGGGTGATTGACGCCGGTTTTTCCACCGACGCTCGAATCGACCTGGGCGATCAGGGTCGTGGGGACTTGGATGAAGGCGATGCCCCGAAGGTAGACCGCGGCGGCAAATCCGGCGAGGTCCCCGATCACCCCACCGCCCAAGGCGACCAGGGCAGCCCCGCGCTCGAAGCGTGCGGCGACCAGCTCGTCCAGGATGCAAGCGAGCGCTCGGAGCGTCTTCGTCCGTTCGCCGGGCGGCAGAATGATGAGACGGACCTGGTAACCCGACCGCTTCAGCGCGCGGAGCACCGGCTTGGCGTAGAGACCTGCCACGGTGGCATCGGCGACCACGGCGACTTGGGGGCTGCGGACCACGCCGCTCAAGCACGTCCCGATGCGATCGAGCAGGCCGCTCCCTACCAAGATGTCATAGCTTCGCTCGCCCAGGGAGACCTTGACCTGTTGCAAAACCGAATGCGTCATGGAGCGGCGCCGCCCGCGGCACGATCGTCCGGACCGGGTGGGATCAATCTGGATTGGAGCTGGAAATGCGGGATGGTATCACATGAAGGCGGAAAACTAAAAGGCTTTCACGTACGCCTGATACGCCTCGTAATTGCGCTTCATCTCCTCCAGACTATCTCCGCCGAATTTTTCGATCATGGCGTTCGCCATTTCATAGGCGACGACGGCTTCTCCCACGACTCCGGCCGCCGGGACGGTACAGATGTCCGATCGCTCCACCGTGGCGTCGAACGGCTGCTTGGTTTCGATATCCACGCTCTTCTTCGGGCTGTACAAGGTCGAGATGGGTTTCATCGCGACGCGCAACACGATGGGCTCGCCGTTGGTGATCCCTCCCTCCAGGCCGCCGGCATTGTTCGTCTTCCGCACAAATCGTTTGGCCGCTTCATCATAATAGATCTCGTCGTGGACCTCCGAGCCCCATCGCCGGGCCGCCTCGAACCCCATCCCGATCTCCACGCCCTTCATGGCCTGGATGCTCATCGCCGCCATGGCAAGCCGGGCGCTCAGACGCCGATCCCACTGACTGTAGCTCCCGAGCCCGATGGGCGCGCCCAGGACGACGACCTCGAACACGCCGCCCAGCGTATCCCCCCGGTGCTTGGCCATTCGAATCCGCTCGATCATCTGCGCCCCGACAGCCTCGTCGGGGCACCGCACGTCCGATCCTTCGGCCCGCTCGTAGGCGATGAGGGGATCATCGACGGGTTTGGCCGTCACTCCGCCGATTTCCGTGGTGTAGCTGACGATCCGTATCCCGAATGGGACGAGGAGGGCTTTGGCGACCGCGCCCACCGCCACACGAATGGCGGTCTCCCGGGCGCTGGCCTTTTCGAGGACGTTCCGGATGTCCCGGTGCCCGTATTTGATGGCCCCGACGAGATCGGCGTGGCCGGGACGGGGGCGCGTCACCACCTTCTCGGTCGGTGTCGGCCCCGGCTCAGGCGCCATGACCTCTTTCCAGTTCTCCCAGTCCTTGTTCGCGATGAGCAGACCGATGGGATTCCCGAGCGTCTTCCCCTTCCGCACACCACAGGCGAATTCGACGCGGTCCTCTTCCACGCGCATGCGCCCGCCTCGGCCATAGCCTTTCTGGCGGCGGGCCAAATCGTGATTGACGAAATCAGCGGTGAGGGGAAGTCCGGCCGGGACGCCTTCGAGAACTGCGAGGAGGTACTTGCCGTGAGACTCGCCTCCGTTCAGGTACCGGAGCATAATCCTTGGGTCATGATGTCGACTTCATGATCGTCGGCGTGAGGAAAATCAACAGCTCTTGTTTCGCGACCGTTTCGCTCTTGTTCTTGAAAAGCCAGCCAAGCACCGGAATGCGTGAGAGATAGGGAACACCCGCCACGTTGTTGCGTTGGTCGTCGACGAAGATCCCGCCGATCACCATGGTCTCGCCGTCCCGAACCAGCACCTGCGTGGTGGCCTCCCGCTTGTCGATGCTCGGGCCGGCCGGGTTGCTGCGGGCGCCGACCGAGTTTCTCGTCGCCCGGATCTTCATCAACACCTGCTTCCCCACTTCTTTGGGGTCCCGGGAGGTGATCTGCGGGGTCACCTGCAATTCAAGATTCGCATCCACGAACGTCGTCTGCGTGCCTTGTAACGACGTCGTCTGGAAGGGGATCGACTCGCCCTGGGCGATCTTGGCTTCCCGCTTGTCGACGGTCATGATCTTAGGAGCGGCGATAACCTTTGTCAAGCCGAGGAGTTCGCCGGCCGACAGGCGAAGATCCAAGGTGAACCCATCCCGCGTCCCGATTTTGCCGAACGTGAATCCAGCGGCCGGAATGCTGCTCAAGCCGGTGACGGCGGCAGGCAAATTCACCAGGAAGTTTCGGGTAATCGTCCCTTTGGTATCCGTTTGCTGCTCGGAAAACCCGCCCGTCGGATTGCCGACGAAACTCGTGCCTTGCCCATTGTTGGAGCCGGCCGAATTGGCAATGCCCCACTGCACGCCGAGCGAGCGCGAGTAGGAGGTATCCGCCTGCACGATCCGAGCTTCGATCTGAACTTGAGGCACTTCCAGGTCGAGACTGCGCACGAGCTCGGCGAACGCGGCAACACGGGATTCCGTATCCTGGATCACGAGCGCGTTGCTGCCGACGTTGATCGTCAATTGTCCTCGCGGGCTTAGATATTGCCGGAGCGTCGTCTGCAACTCTTGGGCTGTGAGATTCTGCACGTAAATGATCCGGGTGACGAGGTCTTCGGCTTTGACGCGCGACTCTTTGGCCTTGGCTTCCTCTTCCTGTTGCCGCGCAATATTCGCCAGCGTATCGATCCAGACGATGTTACCCTCACGAATCATCCCGAGATTGTTCATCTTGAGCAGCATGTCGAGCGCCTGGTCCCACGGCACCCCCACGAGCTTCATCGTCACCTTCGATTTGACGCCCTCACCGACGACGATGTTGAACCCGCTGACCTCCGCGATGAGCCGCAGCACATTGCTGATGTCGGCCGCCTGGAAATCGAGCGAAATGCGGCGCCCCGCGTAGCGCTTCTGTCCGAATTCCTCGAAGTTCGGATCCTTGGCGTCCGGCGCCATCTGTGCGAACGCCGGCCGAGATGCGATCATGGCCAACCGTTCCGGGAAGGGCACCCGAGCCCCGGACGACACCCGAACGACCGGCCGATCGTGCTCAACCGCCTTGTCGGACCGGGCGTTGATCGGGCGCGGCCTCGTAGCCGGGGTAGGAGCCGGCTTGACGTGGACGGCGATCCGATTTCCTTCGGCATTCACCGCATAGTCGATCGGTGCCGCCAGGTCGAGAACCACCCGGACCTTCTTCGCATGTTGCCCGACCCGGATCTGCTTGACCAGCTCGTGATCCACCCGAACCGTCGACGCGTCGAGGGACGAGGCGAGATCGGGGACATCCACCACCAAGCGTCCTTCGCCCATGCGAACTACTTCGGACTTGACGTCGCCGTCTGCGATAAGGATCACGGTCAGCTCATGCTCATGTTTCTGGACGTCGATCTTCGTCAGGCTCTTCCCAAGGGTCAAAAGCGTGGACGGCACAACCGCCCCTTCTCCCTGGATCGGCAACGGGGCAGAAGGGGTGAGGAGATCGGCTTCGCTCCCCGGCCCTTCATCGGCAGGAGCCCCGCTCACCACGGGAGCCCCTGTCACGAGCCCGTGAACGCCAAGCAACAACAGCAGGAGAGTGATTGATCGACGCATCGCGTTCATTCTGTGCCCTCTTTTGCATGCAGGAGTTTCACGTACTCGCGCACCTGCTTATTGCCGTACACATCCGTGAACCGCTCGTGGACCACGATCGCATTCTCGGTAATCGAGCTCACCACGCCGTTGTTCGGGCCGATCCGCGTGCCGGGCCTCAGCGTGTACCCTCGACCGTCCGGCGCCTGAACCATCGCGCTGTAGCCGAACCCGCCCCAAATGATTCCAATCAGATTCAACTCCGTCAGGGACAGGCGCTGCAGCGGTGGGATACTGAGGTCCTCGTTGCTGTCCCCCCGCCCATCTTTGAGGATGGCGGCAAACGGATCGCGCCGGCCGGACGGGTTGTACGTGTACTCGTTGGCGGGGATCGCCGAGGAGCCATCTGAGACACGAGACCCGATCGGCGCCGGATCACCCGCTGGCGGCGTTCCCACAGGCGCCATCCCCGGAATCGACGCCGGCTGAGGATTGACGGCGGCCAGATCGGCCGCGAAGCTGGGCGTGCATGCGAGCACGATCAGGAACATTCCGAAGGCCGCCCCCCACCACTGTGTTCCACCATCATGCTTCAGCATACCTCGCTCGCCTCCCGCCCTATTTCCTTACCGCAGCCTCGGCCGGCTGGGCCGGAGCAGGCGCCGCCTGAGGCGGCGCGACGAACGCCGTGAGCTCGAACGCCGTCTGGATGAGGACGCGGTCCTGTTCGACCTTCGAAGACCCCATCCGCACATCCGACACGTTGATGATGCGGGGCAGCTTGTTGATCCGATCGAAGAAGACACCCGCGGTATGATAGGCCCCCGTGACCTCGACGCTCACCGGCATCCGTACGAACAACTTGGAAGGATCCTCGGTCTGATTCCCCGGCTTCCACAGCTTGATGTCGAGGCCCAACCGAACCCCGAGATCCGACAACTGCTTCAAGAGCATCACCGCCTCTTCCTCGGGTGGCAACCGCTCCTTTTTCTTCTCCAGCTCCTTCTCCAGTTCCTGGTTCGCGGCCAACAGCGCGTCCAGGTGCTGCACTTTGATCGTCGTCGCTTGAATCTCGGTGTCGAGCTTGGCGATGTTTTCTTGCATGGCCGTGAGCACGTCGTACTTCGGCATGACCACATAGTAATAGTAGAGGGCGCTGATCGCGGCCAGCACCACGCCCAGCAACGCGACCTTCTTCGCGAAGGAAATTTTGCGGAGGAGCTCGAGGTCGAGTTTAGGGGAGGTCACATCACACCTTCATCGCAAGGTTGAGCTTGAACTGATAGACGTTGAGCTTCGCCTCGGTGCCTGAGCGCGTCTCGACCAGACGGATCGTAGAGAAATAGTCGGACCGGCGCAGATTGTTCACGAACTCCACGACGTCATCGTTCGTCAACGCCTTCCCTTCGACTTCCACCATGTTGCCCTTGATGGTCATGCGCACGAGCCAGATATTCAGCGGCTCGAGACTCTGGCTGACATAGTCGAGGACACGGACCGGGCCCGCTCGGGATTTCTCCAGCTCGTCGATGATGCGATTCTTGTCTTCCAGCAGTTTTTTCTTTTGCTCGAAGTCTTGGACCTGTTTCACCTTTTCCTTGAGCAGGGCGAGCTGTTTTTCCTTGTCCTGTTTCTCGATCTGCTTGGTCGCAATCTCGTCTTCGAGCAATTCGCCGTAGAAGAACCACGCCCCGACGACGAGGATCACGACGGCAAGAGCGCTGAAGACTTCCAGGCGGACGTCCCATTGTCGCTTGCCGCCCTTGGTACGCGGAGCCGGAAGGAGGTTGATTCTGATCATCGGTCACCAATGGTGCGAAGGGCCAAGCCGACGCCGACCGCGGCTAGAGGCCCAAGTTCGGACAAGGTCTCCTCGTCCAGCCCGGCCCCGCTCGTGTCAATATTTCGGAAAGGGTTGGCGAGCTCGACGGGGACGCCCATGCGCTCGCTCAACTGACTCGCAAGGCCGGTGACCTTCGCGCAGCCGCCGGACAACATGATCCTCGAGAGGTCACCGCCGACCACCGTGGTTTTGAAGTAATCGATCGACTTCGCGATCTCGGACCCGATTTCCGCGTTGACCCCTTCCAGGATCGTCGTCAGCGTGTCCGGATCGGCCACGTTCGACTGGCCGCTTTTCTTGATCGATTCGGCTTCTTCGAACGACACCCCCAGCTCTCGCTGGATCGCCTCCGAGTAGCCGCTGCCGCCGACGGCGATGTCACGGGTGAAGAGCGACATGCCGCCCTTCAAGATATTGATATTCATCACGCTCGCGCCGATGTTGACGAGAGCGACCACATCGTCGGGTTGGGCGTCATAGTTGAGGCAATACATGTTTTCGACGGCAAAAGCATCGACGTCCAGCACGCTCGGCGTCAAACCGGCCCCGCGTACCACTTCGGTCAGCTCGTTGATCTTGTCTTTTTTTGCCGCGACCAGTAGTACGGCCATCTGCGGCTGTCCATCGTCCGCCTGCTCATTGGCGCTCAGGACATGGAAGTCCAGGTTCACTTCGTTCAGGTCAAAGGGGATGTACTGCTCGGCGGCCAGCTTGACCTCATTCTCCAACTCGTCGTCCCCCATGGGCGGGAGGGTAATCTTCTTCACGATTACCGAATGCCCCGAGACCGAGATGGCAACCTGTCTCAGCTTGGTGTTCGTCTCACTCACGAGCTCTTTGATCGCCGTGACGACACGGCCCGCATCCATGACGGTGCCGTCGACGATGACTTCCGGCTCCAAGGGTTTCAATGCAAATTTCTGGAGGCTGTACTTCCCCTTGACCTCCTTCATTTGCACGAGCTTGATGGCGCTCGAGCCGATGTCGAGCCCGACCAGCTGTCGATTGCGCCCCAACAGAGCCCCGAGAGCCAGATCCAACTTCATGGCCTATCCTTCACTTAATGTGTCCCGTTCTTTCCACGGATAATCTGCGTGATTTCTTTGATGTTCTGTGCGGTGTAGATCCGCCAATTCCGCCAGTCCCGCGGTGGCCCGGAGATGAGGCCCTCACGCTCCCAACGGAACAGCGTGGCCCGGGAAACGTTGAAGAGCTTGCACACTTCATAGGTCTTGTAGCGCTTCTTCGTGTCGTCTGGGGTCTTCACATTCATGACTTATAAGTTATTGAAATTGCGCGCGTTTCAGACCTGAGACTAAGTATAGTCAATATATTAGAGCTGTCAAGTTGGGCAGGATTCTTGCGGAGTTCGGGGACCGGTCAGGCTCTGCGATCAAGAAGGGACTGTACGCAGGCGTGCACCAGCAGTCGATTACGAGCGGTGCAAATCGCGATGCCGCACTGCCACGTCGTGTCCCATCGCCGAGAAGGTCTGCTTGAGGAACGTCGCGACGGACACCGAACGGTGCCGACCACCGGTGCAGCCGATTGCGATGGTGAGATAGCTCCGACGCTCACGCTCGTACAGCGGCAAGAGGAATCGAAACAACGACTCGAGATGATCGAGCAATGACTTGGTGTTGGGATCATCCATGACGTAGGACTGAACGCGCGGGTCTTCGCCGGTCAGCGGCTTCAGGTCGAGGACGAAATTGGGATTGTGCAAGAACCGCACATCGAACAGCAAATCGATGTCGTACGGTACGCCGTACTTGAACCCGAATGTCAGCAGCGAAATCGTGAGCCGATAGCCCTGCTCTTGTTCGACATAGTGGCGGGCGAGCAGGTCTTTCAATTCATGGACGGTGATGTCCGACGTGTCGAGGATTTGGTCGGCCCGCTGCCGCAACTCGGTGAGTCGCTCGCGCTCGAGCCGGACCCCCTCGAGCACCGGAGCATGGGGCAGCAGAGGATGCGGCCGTCGGGACTCCGAGAAGCGCCGAACCAAAATTTCATCGCGTGCCTCCAAAAACAGGAGCTCGACCGAATAGCCTTCGGATTTGAGCGCTTCCAGGTTCCGAAAGAAGTCGGAGAGGAAGCCGCGCTCACGGATGTCCATTCCGAGCGCGACATGTTGAACGTCCTTCCCCCGCTGCAGACACAACTCCGCGAACTTCGGCAGCAGTGCGGGAGGGAGATTATCGACGCAGAAGAAGCCGAGGTCTTCAAAGCACTTGATGGCGTGGGTCTTACCGGACCCGGAAAGACCGCTGATGATGACCAGCCGGAGCGATTGCATACTCGTCGTCAGGACGCCTGCGGCTCGATCAATTGGAGCACGCCTCGTTCACTACGGCGCAAGATACGAACCTCATCGCTCAGACGATCCTTGAAAACGAGCCAATCCAAGGACTCACGATCCAGCCTGTCCACCGCCTGCGCCACCGTGAGCGCATGGAGCGGCGTGCGGACCGTCTCGATCTCGGGCGCCGGCGTCTCCACTTTGGGCGCTTTCGTCAGCGCACGAGCACGCACCGGGCGAGGTTTGTGATCGGTTCGCTTTTCCTTCCGCTTCACGAGCTGACGGCTCACTTTGTCGAATAACTGATCAATGGAGGCGTACATCTCGGTCGTCGAAGTCTTACCTTGGATGACCGCACCATTGACCGGGGCGATCACCTCCGCCGTGTGCCGATATTTTTCGACGTTCAAGATGACCTGCACCCCACCCATCTTGACGCCATAGCGCTCCAGGCGCTTCAAACGCGTCTCGACGTACCGCCGCAATGCGGAAGTCACCTCGATATGCCGCCCTGTGATCATCACCTGCATCAACTTCACCTCTTGAGAGCAATGGCTTGGGTCGCGACCATTCCACTGCGGATGGGACGGTCGCACGGTTGACAGAGAGGAGTTACGCGCGTTCGCATCGGCGGCCTAGAAGAACCGCTTGCGCTGGCTGGCCGAGGGAATGTTGACTTCCGATCGATATTTCGCGACGGTGCGGCGGGCGATCAGGATGTTCTGGCTTTTCAAACGCGCCGCGATTTCCTGGTCTTTCAACGGATGCTGCGCGTCCTCCTCAGCCACCATCTTGCGAATCATCTCCCGCACGGTCACCGATGACAGCTCGTCCTGGCTGTGATCGGCGCGCTGTATCCCGGTATTGAAGAAGTATTTCAGCTCCAGGATGCCTTGGGGGCAATACATGTACTTGTTCGCCGTGACGCGGCTGATCGTCGATTCATGCAAGCCGATGTCTTCGGCCACTTGCTTCAAGACCAACGGCTTCAAATATTGCACGCCCTTTTCGAAGAACTCCTCCTGGAACTTGATGATGCTGCCGACCACCTTGATGATCGTCTTGTTTCGCTGCTCGATACTGCGGATGATCCACTGGGCGCCCCGAAGCTTCTCTTCCAGGTACGCCTTCGTGGCATCCGACGGATTCTTTCCCGATCCCATCAATTGCTTGTAATACGGACTGATGCGGAGCCTCGGCATGCCGTCGTCGTTCAAGAGCACCACCCATTCCCCTTCATTCTTGACGACAAACACGTCGGGAACGATCACGTAGTTGTCCGCCTGGTAGTACGGGCGTCCGGGCTTCGGCTCGAGCGCCTCGAGGATCTTGGCCGCAGCGAACACCTCTTCGGGTGTGGCGTTGAGCGCTTTTGCAATGCGGGCGTAATGCTTCTTCTCGAGGTCTTTCAGATGATGCTTGATGATGCCTTCGACCAATGACCCCTTGAGTCGAATCCGGCGCCCGTCCACGATCCCGATGGTGCGGTCGAGCGACCCCAATTGGATGAGCAGGCACTCTTCGAGATCGCGCGCCCCGACACCAGGGGGGTCGAACGTCTGAATATGGCTCAGGACCGACTCCACACGCTCGGGCGTGACGCCGGCTTCAGCGGCGATCTCCTGGATCGGCGTCCGCAAGTATCCGTCGTCATCGATGTTTCCGATGAGCAGCCGTCCGATCGCTTTATCGGCATCACCGAGGCCGGAGAGACCCAACTGCCACAGCAGATGATCCTCGAGGCTTTGGGCTTTTACCACGGTCTGATCATAAGAGGGGAAGTCGTCCTGCGACGACGAGGGGTATTCGGTATCCCCCACTCGGCGATCGCTGTCGAAGTAATCCTCCCAACTGCTCGGCGACAACTCCTCGGCCGTTTCGCGCTCGGCGGTCGCCGCCTCTTCGGCTTCGCTTGCCGGAGCTTCAGGCTTGTCCTGGTTCCACTCCTCACCCGCCTCGTCGGCGTCCGGGGCCATCTCGTCGAGCAGCGGGTTTTCCATCAAATGCTGCGTCAGCGTCTGCTGCAACTCCAAGCGCGAGAGTTGCAGCAGCTTGATCGCTTGCTGCAACTGCGGCGTCATGATCAGTTTTTGGCTGAGACGAAGATCCAGTCGCAGTTTCATACCGTCCTCTTCGCACGACTACGCGGTTACAGCCGGAAGCGTTCTCCCAGATAGATGGCTCTCGCGGTGGAACTGTTCACGATTTGGTCCGGCGTTCCCGTCTCCAGAATGCCGCCTTCATTGATGATGTAGGCACGGTCCGTGATCGATAACGTCTCCTGGACATTGTGGTCGGTGATCAAGATTCCGATCTGCTTGCTCTTGAGACGCGTCACGATGTGTTGAATATCTCCTACGGCGATGGGATCGATACCGGCGAACGGTTCGTCGAGCAGGAGAAAGCTTGGCTTGATCACGAGCGCGCGCGTGATCTCCAGCCGCCGCCGTTCGCCGCCCGACAGCGCATATGCCTTGCTCTTTCGCAAGGCCGTCAAATCCAACTCGTTCAGTAACATGTCCAGACGTGCGGAGCGCTCCTGGGCGGAAAGACCGAGGGTTTCCAAGATCGCCAGGATGTTTTCCTCGACCGACAGCCGCCGGAACACGGACGACTCCTGCGGCAGATAGCCGATACCGCGTCGTGCCCGCTTGTACATGGGCAGATCGGTGATCGATTCCCCGTTCAGAAGAATCTCTCCGGCATCCGGCTGGCAGAGGCCGACCATCATGTCGAAGATCGTCGTCTTGCCGGCCCCGTTCGGGCCGAGCAGGCCGACCACTTCGCCGGCCCCCACGTTCACGCTCACACCCTTGACGACTTCCCGCCCCTTGAAACTCTTGCGGAGACCACGGGCTTCGAGCCGGGCGTATTTCGGCTGCGCCGCTGTTCTCTCTACAGCCGCAGGAACGGTCTTGGCCGTTTCGCACGTTTGCATCAACGCGACCCTCCGCTCTCCTGCTCGATCGAGACGCGTGAGCCGCCTTCTACGACGCTCCGGTCCTCGGTCAAATACATGGTGATCTTCTGTCCGGTCACTCGGGTGCCCTTCTGCCACGCGACCGGGTCGCCAGTCAGTACAATCTTGTCTTCAGCCCCATCATACACCGCCTTCCGGCACGTGGCATGGCCGTCCGCTTTGATGATCTTGACCAACTTTCCGGTGGCCTCAATCATACTGACGGCGCGGTTCGACATGACGGGGAGATCCGATCTCGCCGCCCCGGACTTCTCGCGACCGTTCTCCGACACCTTCCCATTGCCCTCCGGCTGGTCCGCGGCTTTGAACGTGACGACCATGTGATCTGAGTGTACGATGAGTGCGCCCTTCGTCAAGACCACATCACCTTCGAAAATCGCCTTGTTCTCTTGATTCTTGACCGTCATACGTTGGGAGGTGATCGTCGTCCGCGAGTCATCGGGACTCGAAGCCTTAGCGGGCGGCATGTCGGCCGAGACGACTGCAGCCGTGTACGTCAGCCAGGCGGCCAAGAAGCTACTGGACAATTTCGACGTGGACATCATCCAAGATCCGAAACTCCTCAGAGGCTAACTTTCCAATCAAGCCCCGGCCCTTGACCTCCATGCCGTCTCCGACAATCCGCACCGGATCCTCGGTTCTCACCTCGCCGCGGTCGTCGGTCCAAGTGAGGTGATTGGTATAGATGATATACCCATTTTGCAAACGGACCGCGATCGGCCCCTCTCGTTGAACCAGCGTAAAGTTCTTGTTCGCCGTATCGATCGTGCCCTCATCGCCCTTGAGCTTGAGCTCCCATCCGTGTTGCCCGTACAGCGTCACCTCGACATCCTCCAACAGAGCCCGATGCTCGGCTTCAATCATGCGCGCGCGCTGAGCTTGCACATGCCACTGCACCGTCCCCGCTTTCGCTTGGGTGAACGAGAACCGCTCGATGCCGGCATCTTCATGCGCGAGGGTGCCCGTCGTGACCGGCGGAGGCACTGATTCCGTTCGGGTGATGAGAACATACACGAGGGAGACGGCCAACACACCGCTGAGAACCAGAAGGATCTTTCTGGCCCAGGAACGCCACATCAACCTTCTCAATCAAATGCTTAGAGAGACTTCGCCAGGCATGATACTAGCATAGGGATAGTGTGCTGTAAACAAAGGTCGTTGAGCCGGATGGCTCAACGACCAGCAAGGTTGTACAGAGGAGAAAAAGGAGAGCGGTCGGAGCGATCAAGCCTGTGCGGCTGAAGGAGCGGCTTTCTTATCGGCGGCAGGGGACTGCGTCGTTTTCTCAGCCTCCGAGCCTTTCACGACGAGTTCGATCGCGACCATGTCGGCGGCATCCCCCAGGCGCCGCCGCGTCTTGATGATGCGGGTGTAACCGCCGTTGCGATCTCTGAATCGACCGGCGACGTCGGCGAACAATTTCGACACGACCGCCTTGTTCTTCAGGAAGCCCAAGGCCCGGCGACGGGCCGAGAGGTCCCCTTCCTTGCCGAGCGTGATCATCCGGTCGGTAAAGCCACGCACCTCTTTGGCCTTGGCCTCGGTCGTCTCGATGCGCTCATGTTCAAGCAGCAACGTGACGAGGTTTCGGAACAAAGCCCGCCGATGTTTAGTGTCACGACCGAGTTGTCGTCCTTTTTCTCGATGCCGCACGGTAGTCCCTCGCTATCCTTCCGATTTGCCCGTTCCTTGCCCCGCTGAAATGGAGTCCAGCTTCATCCCCAATCCCAGGCCCATCTCGGACAAGATTTCCTTGATCTCATTCAAGGACTTCTTCCCGAAATTCTTGGTCTTCAACATTTCCATCTCGGTTTTCTGCACGAGATCGGCGATCGTTTTGATGTTCGCGTTCTTCAAGCAGTTCGCGGCGCGGACCGACAACTCGAGCTCATTCACACTGCGGAAAAGATTCTTGTTGATCGCACCCTGCTCTTCCTCTTTCCGTTGATCGGTCTTTGTTTCGCCGGCGCTCTCCGGATGAATGAAGATGTCCAGATGCTCGCGAAGGATACTGGCCGCCTCGGACAACGCATCCCGCGGCGTCAGACTACCGTCGGTCCAGACCTCGATCGTCAGCTTGTCGTAGTCCGTCATCCGGCCGACCCGGGCGTTTTCTACCTGAAAGTTGACGCGCTTGACCGGTGAAAAAATGGAATCGACAGCCAGGACGCCGATCGGGAGGCCTTCCTCCTTGTTCCGTTCGGCCGGAACGTACCCGCGGCCGGGCTTGACGACCATTTCCATATCGAGGGTCGCTTCCTTGTCCAACGTGGCGATATGGAGATCCGGATTGAGGACGGTAATGTCCGCGTCATGAATGACGTCCGATCCTTTGGCTTCACCCGGCCCCTTTTTCCGGAGACGGATGGTCTTGGCCTTATCCGTGTGCAGCTTGAACCGTAAGCTCTTCACGTTGAGGATAATGCCCGTCACATCTTCGGTCACCCCCGGGATCGTTGAAAATTCATGCAGGACACCTTCGATCCGGACGGTGGTCACCGATGCGCCCGTCAACGACGAGAGCAGAACACGACGCAGGGAATTCCCGATGGTCGTCCCAAATCCGCGCTCGAACGCTTCCGCGGTAAACTTGCCATAGACCGGAGACAGCGTGTCCTTGTCGACCTCCACCCGCATGGGGATCTGGAAGTCTTTCATGCCCTTGATCATAATCCCCCCTTCGCCTCAGTCACTGCTCATGCTCGAGCGCCGCCTCGAGGAGCGATCAGACCGCTATCTCGAATAGAGCTCGACCACCATCTGCTCGTTGACCGGGAGCGCAATGTCGTCCTTGGTGGGAATTCCTCGCACCGCCCCTTTGAAGGCCCCCTTGTCGAGCTCGAGCCAATTTGGAATCCCACGCCCATCCACCGCATCCAGCGCAGCCTGAATCGGCACGAGCGATCGGCTACGCTCGCGGACTTCGATGACGTCGTTGGGCTTGACCAAGGCGGCGGGAACGTCCACTTTTCGTCCGTTCAACAGGATATGTCCATGGTTGATCAACTGACGGGCTTCTTTCCTCGATGCCGCGAAGCCGAGGCGATAGACGACGTTGTCGAGCCGGCATTCGAGCAACTTCAGCAGGTGTTCCCCGGTCACGCCGGGTTTTCGTTCGGCCCGCGAGAAGAGACCTCGGAATTGGCGCTCTTGCAAGCCATAGATCCGTTTGAGCTTCTGTTTCTCTCGAAGCTGTGCGCTGTATTCGGACAGACGCTGTCTTCCCTGTCCATGCTGACCGGGAGGGTAGCTGCGGCGTTCGACTGCGCACTTTTCCGTCATGCAGCGAGAGCCTTTCAAGAACAGTTTGACGCCTTCCCGCCGACACAACCGGCACACTGGTCCTCGATACTTTGCCACTGACTCCTCCTTCGTCGTCAATCGCTATTCGTTACGCGTCCGGCTCCCGTTTCTATGCGATTAACGAGTAACGGTTACCCTCTTAGACTCTCCTGCGTTTGGGCGGCCGGCATCCGTTATGCGGGATCGGCGTCACGTCACGGATTAAGTTGATCCGCAGACCCGCGCTCTGGAGCGACCGAATCGCCGACTCCCGACCGGACCCGGGCCCATTGACATACACATCGACTTGGCGCATCCCGTGTTCCATGGCTTTTCTCGCAGCGGCTTCCCCCGCACGCTGCGCCGCAAACGGCGTGCTCTTGCGCGACCCCTTGAACCCTTGATTGCCGGCGCTCGCCCACACCACCGAATTGCCGCTCATGTCGGTGATGGTCACGATCGTGTTGTTGAACGACGCCTGAATATGCGCAATCCCGCTCTGGACGAGCTTGCGCTCTTTCTTCTTCCCCTTCTTGACGCTCATGATCGAATCCTTTTCGTTTCCGTATGGTGCGGGGTCTTACGCGCCGGCCGGCTTCCTCGCCTTACCCATGGACGCTCGCTTGCCCTTTCGTGTCCGGGCATTGGTCTTGGTCCGCTGTCCTCGGACCGGCAAGCCCCGCCGATGGCGTAATCCGCGATAGGTGCCGATGTCCACCAGTCGCTTGATGTTCATCGTCACTTCCTTGCGAAGATCGCCTTCGACCTCATGATCCCGGTCGATGATTTCGCGCAGCTTGACGATTTGGTCCTCGCTCAAGTCCTTGACCCGAATCGACGCGTCCACGCCGGCCTTTTTGAGAATCTGTGCCGCCGTCGCCCGTCCAATGCCATAGATGTAGGTGAGCCCGACATCCACCCGCTTGTCCCTCGGCAAATCTACCCCCGCGATACGAGCCATACGTCCTCCCCCGGATCCCGCTAGTCGCCCTCCGCTCGTGTGATGCCCGCGCCTTGCTCACGGCGCGGGGACCACCACGAACGTCCAACAATGCTTGCTGTCAGCCTTGCCGTTGCTTATGGCGAGGGTTGTCGCATAGGACCCGGACGACACCACGACGCCGCACGACCTTACACTTTGAGCAAATTGGCTTGACCGATGATTTGACCTTCATAACTCCTCAGCTCCGACGCGCCGGATGTCGGACGATCCTCGTCCGGTTTACTTGAACCGATAGGTGATCCGTCCCCGCGTCAGATCATAGGGAGACAGCTCGACCGTGACCTTATCCCCGGGCAGGATGCGAATAAAATGCATTCGCATCTTACCAGAAATGTGCGCCAGAATTTTGTGGCCATTGTCCAACTGCACGCGGAACATCGCGTTTGGAAGCGTTTCGGCCACCGTCCCTTGAACTTCTATGACGTCTTCTTTTGCCATGACGACGAACCGATTAACACGTGGCGATCAGTTCAGGGACCTGACTTAAAATTCGGGGCGGCCCGTCCGCTTGGATGGCGATGGTATGCTCAAAGTGCGCCGACAGGCTGCCGTCCGCTGTGACGGCCGTCCAGCGATCGGCAAGCACGCGGACCTCGCTACGCCCCATATTCACCATGGGTTCAAGTGCCAGCACCATTCCCTCCTGAAGCCGAGGTCCCTGACCGGGTCGCCCATAGTTCGGCACCTGCGGCTCTTCGTGGAGTTGCCGACCGATTCCGTGCCCGACAAAATCTGTGACAACGGAGAAGCCCGCCGCTTCGACCCGCTGTTGGATCGCGTGCGAGATGTCGGAGAGCCGGTTCCCGACGACCGCCTTGGCAATGCCGGCATACAATGACTCCTCCGTGACACGCAGGAGCTCGGCGACACGGGGGCTGATCTGCCCGATGGGGACGGTGACGGCGGAATCCCCGTAGAAACCATCGACGATCGCGCCAAGATCCAGACCGACGATATCCCCCTCCTTCAACGCCCGTTTCGACGGAATGCCGTGGACCACCTGGTCATTGACCGAGACACAGAGCGTCTTCGGGTACTCCCGATAGCCCTTGAAGGCGGGAATCCCGCCATGAGAGCGGATGTACTCTTCGGCGAGCCGGTCCAGTTCGTTCGTCGTGATGCCCGGACGTATTTCGCGCCGCAAGAGGACCAGTGTTTCCGCCACCAGGCGTGAGGCCCGGGCCATGATTTCGATCTCCTCTGGGGTCTTCAAGACGATCATGCCAAGCCTTGCGCCTGGAAAAGAGCGCGCAGTCGCTCTTGAACTTGTTCAATAGAGCCTACACCATCGAGCTCGGAAAGAAGCCCCCGCCGGCCGTAATATTCGATCAAGGGCGCCGTCTGCTGATCATACACCGAGAGTCGCGCCTCGACGGTATCCCGTCGGTCGTCGCTACGTTGTACCAACGTGCCACCGCAGCGGTCGCACAGACCATCCTGTTTGGGCGGCGCGAATTCCATGTGAAAGGCAGCCTGACACATCGAGCAACTCCGCCGACCGGTCAGCCGCCGAACGATTTCCTCGCGCGGCACCCGAACGTTGATCACCCGGTCCAGCCGATGTCCCTTCTCCTGGAGGATCTTGTCCAACTCTTCCGCCTGCGCCACCGTTCTGGGAAAGCCGTCGAGCACGAACCCCTTCGCGGACCCTGGCTCGTCCAGCTTCTCATGGACAAGACCGATGACCACGGGGTCAGGGACGAGTTGCCCTCGGTCCATGAACGCCTTCGCCTCCCGGCCCAGCGGGGTTTGCCTTCTGACCGCCTCTCGGAGTATGTCACCGGTGGAAATCTTAGGGTACCCGAGCGTGGAGGACAAGCGATCCGCCTGCGTGCCCTTCCCGACGCCGGGAGCCCCGAGTAAGACGATCCGCACCACCGTCACCCGCTTCGTCCCTTGAGTCGGCCTTTCGCGAGGAAGCCTTCATAATTCCGCATTAGCATATGGGATTCGATTTGCTGTGCGGTGTCCAAGCCGACGCCGATGACGATGAGCAATGAAGTCCCGCCGAAATAGAACGGGACGTTCAGCTTGTAGATGAGCAATTCAGGAATGACACAGACGATCGCCAAATAGACGGCTCCAACCAGCGTGATCCGGGTCAGCACCTTGTAGATGTAGTCCGATGTCCGCTGTCCCGGCCGGATTCCAGGAATGAACCCGCCGTATTTTTTCATGTTATCCGCCATGTCGACCGGGTTCAAGACGACCGCCGTATAGAAGAAGCAAAAGAAAATAATCAGCCCGACATACATGAGCGTGTAGAGAACCGAACCCGGAGCTAGCTGTGCCCCGATCGACTGCACCCACGGCACCTGAATGAAGCCGGCGATTGTCGCGGGGAACGCGATGATCGAGGAGGCGAAGATCGGCGGGATGACGCCCGCTGTGTTGATCTTCAACGGAATGTGGGTGCTTTGCCCGCCATAGACCCTTCGGCCGATGACCCGTTTGGCGTATTGGACCGGAATTTTTCGCCGACCGCTTTCCAAGAAGACGATCGCGGCCACGACCCCGAGCATCACCACCGCCAGGCTGACCAGCAGGAAGAAGCTGAGTTGGCCGACCTGATACAGATCGTACGTCTGAGCCACCGCGGCCGGGAGACGGGCCACGATGCCGGCAAAAATGATCAACGAAATACCGTTCCCGATTCCCCGCTCGGTGATCTGCTCACCCAGCCACATGAGAAAGGCGGTGCCCGCCGTCAGGGTGATGACCGTCATGAGCCGGAACCCCCACCCCGGCGTCAGGACGAAGGCGCCTTGGTTCATTCCCTCGAGACCAATCGCGATCCCGAACCCCTGGATCAGGGCGATGCCAATCGTGCCGTACCGCGTATACTGAATGATCTTTTTCCGGCCGCGCTCCCCTTCTTTCGCGAGCTTCGAAAGGTGCGGGATCACGACCGTCAGCAACTGGAGAATGATCGACGCGCTGATGTACGGCATGATGCCGAGCGCGAAGATCGTGAGCCGGGACAAGGCTCCGCCTGAGAAGATGTCCAAGAATCCGAGAAGCGCCCCCCCCTCTTTCTGAAGGAACTTCGCCAGTTCGTCGTTGTTGATGCCCGGCGTGGGAACGTGAGCGCCGACCCGATACACCGCGAGCATCAGCAGCGTGAACAGGATGCGGATGCGCAGCTCCGGAATCTTGAAGATGTTCTGGAAGCTGGTGACGAGACGTTCAAACACCGGGGATAACCTCGGCCCGCCCGCCGGCAGCCCGAATCTTTTCCTCCGCTGACTTGCTGAATTTGTGCGCTTGAATGATCATCGGCCTCGTTACGTCGCCGACGCCGAGAATCTTGACCGGGAGCCTCGTCCTCTTGATGACTCGGGCATCGACCAGCACCTGAGGCGTAATTTCATTCACATCCAGCTTGGCCAGCGACTTTAAATTGACGACGTTGTAGTGCGTTCGAAACGGATTGGAAAAGCCATACTTCGGGACTCGCCGCACCAAGGGCATCTGACCGCCTTCAAACCCTGGGCGCTTGCCCCCACCGGAGCGTGCCAGCAATCCCTTATGGCCTTTGGTCGCGGTCTTGCCGTGACCGGAGCCCGGCCCTCGTCCAATTCGTTTGCGCTTACGATGCGACCCAGGAGCAGGAGTCAAATCATGAAGCTTCATAGGACCTTCACTTCCAGTAAGTAGCCGACCTTTTCGATCATGCCTCTGACCTGAGAGGTGTTCGGACGCGTGACGGCATCATGCAGTTTACGCAACCCCAGACCGCGGAGCACCAGGCGATGCTTGTACGGCGTCCCGATCGGGCTTCGCTTCAAGCTGATGGACAAGGTTTCCTGATCAGATGCCGAACTTCTCATCTGCTCACCCCACCTGCTCAAGTCCGCTCCGTCGAATGCGCGTCACCTCCGCCGGGTCGCGCAACTGACACAGGCCATCGATCGTGGCCCGCACTGTATTGAAAGGATTGCCACGGCCCAAGGTCTTCGCAATGATGTTCTGCGCACCGGCCAATTCCACGACGGCACGGACGGCTCCGCCGGCAATGATCCCCGTGCCGGGAGCCGCGGGTTTGAGCAATACATGCTCACCACCGAACAGCCCATGCACCTGATGAGGAATCGTCTGCTCTTTGAGAGGAATTCGAACGAGGTGCTTTTTCGCCTGCTCAACGGCTTTCGAGATGGCCGCCGGCACTTCGGCCGCTTTCCCCTTTCCAATTCCGACCCATCCCTGCCCATCACCGACGACGACGAGGGCGCAAAAATTGAAGCGCTTCCCGCCCTTGACGACCTTGGCAACGCGATTGATGTACACGACCTTATCTTTGAGACTCAGCTCTTCAGGATTGATCCGCACGTGTGCTCCTCAGTAAGGTTGGGGATACTGGTGAGATTGAGATTCGGCCGTCCCTACCTTTACCGGGAACCTCGATCTCGCCCATATCAGAACTTCAGGCCGCGTTCGCGAGAGCCTTCTGCCAACGCTTTGATCCGACCGTGAAACAGCCGTCCCCCTCGATCGAACACAACCGCTTCGATCTGCACAGCCTTTGCACGCTCGGCCAGAGCTTGGCCCACGGCCTTCGCCGCGTCGAGAGGTTTGCTCGATGCCAGTGTCGCTTTCAAGGCCTTGTCCAGCGTGGATGCCGCTGCCAATGTCTTGCCAGTCGTGTCATCAACAATTTGGGCGTAGATGTGCTTCTTGCTCCGAAACACGCTGAGCCGAGGACGTCCCGTATCGCCGAATATCCGCCGTCGGACGCGCCGTTTTCTTCGTTGGAGCTTTTCAACTTTGTCGCTGGTCACCATAGCTCTGCCTACTTTCCAGTTTTCCCTTCCTTCTTCCGCAACGGTTCGCCCGCGTATCGAATGCCCTTCTGCTTGTACACGTCAGGTGGTTTGATCGCCCGCAAATCAGCGGCCGTTTGGCCGACCTTTCGCTTGTCCATGCCCTTGACGACGATCAACGTCTGCTTGTCAACCTTCGCTTCGACGCCAGCCGGAAGGTCGTACACCACGGGATGGGTATACCCGACGTTCAGGCTCAGGCTCTTGCCTTGCAACTGCGCCTTGTAGCCGACGCCGGTGATTTCAAGGCTTTTTTCATAGCCCTTGGTGACCCCAATGACCATGTTCTGGATTTCCGCTCTCGTGAGGCCGTGCAGCGCTTTGACTTTTGGATCCTCGGCCGCACGATTGACCTGTACATGACCATCGGCGACGGACACGGAGATCCCAGGGACGAGGGACCACTCGAGACGACCTAGCGGACCTTTGACAGCGACAGACTGGCCGTTCGTCGTGATTTCCACACCTTTCGGAATCGGAATCGGTTTACGTCCAACACGAGACATGCATTCACCGTTTGTTTCTTGCCCGTCGTCGAGCACTTGACCATGCCCGGACCACGTGCATCGTCCCACCAACTCCTCGACCGCTCACCATACTTGGCAGAGGACCTCGCCCCCCAATCCGGCCCGCCGCGACTCTTGATCAGTCATCACACCCCTTGACGTAGATACGATCGACAGCCCCATACCGCTCATCACGTGCGTGAGATTGCGCCGGCCGACGTACACACGCTTTCCCGGCTTACTGATACGCCGCATCCCCGTGATCACCGGCTGCCCTTCACCGACATACCGGAGTTGTACCTTGAGGACCGGATGGCCGTCGACCTCTTGCCGTTCGTATGAGGTGATAAATCCCTCAGCTTTCAGCACTCGAAGAATCTCGGCTTTCAATCGTGACGCCGGCACTGTCAACGTTTCATGCCCTCGGCCGAGGGCGTTCTGGATGCGTGTCAGGAGATCTGCAATGGGGTCCGTCGTCATGGTGTCTGCTACTCCCGAATCAACCGATCAGCCTTCCGCTCGACTCGACGGGCGGAGCTGGCGCCGATGGTTTGTTCTTCGTGACTACCAGCTCGCCTTTCTCACACCAGGGATCTCTCCCCGCAGGCTCAGGAAGCGAAAACAGATTCTGCACAATCGGAACCGACGCAGAAACCCTCTGACGCGCCCGCAATTCGGGCACCGATTATAGCCCCGCGTGCTGAACTTGGGTTTGGCAGCTGCTTTATTGCGCAACGCTTTTCGTGCCACGTGTACTCCATACTGATTGATGATGACGCTAGGTGCGGAAGGGCATGCCCATGTGGCGAAGCAACGCTTTCCCTTCGTCGTTCGTCTTCGCCGTCGTGACAATGGTAATATCCATCCCGTGGATCGAGGCCACGCTGTCGTAGTTGATCTCCGGAAAAATCAATTGCTCCTTCAGACCCAGTGTATAGTTCCCTCGCCCGTCGAACGCCTTTGGGCTCACCCCTCGAAAGTCGCGGATTCTGGGGAGCGCCAACGTCACGAGGCGGTCGAAAAATTCATACATCCGGTCGCCGCGTAGCGTGACCTTCGCCCCGATCGGCATCCCCTGACGCAATTTGAACCCTGCAATAGCCTTCTTCGCTCTCGTCACCACCGCCCGTTGACCCGTCACGATCCCCAACTCGTTCGCCGCGCTCTCGAGCAACTTGACGTTCTGAATCGCTTCGCCCATGCCGACGTTCAGTACGACCCGTTCCATTTTCGGAACTTGCATCGGATTCTTGTAGCCGAACTCTTTCATAAGGGCCGGCACGACCTGGCTTCGATAGGCTTCCTTAAGCCTCGGCGTCAATTTTTCATCTGGCTGACGCTCGGCCCCTCGGGCCTCGGTCTGGCCCCCCGGCTTCACACCGGCCGCCTCTTTCTTACCTGCCTTCCCCGCCTTCTTATCGCCCGCCTTGTCTCCGGCTGCTTTATCCGTCTTGGCCATTGTTCAGATCCCTATGCCCGTTCTACGACTTCCTGGCACTTTTTGCAGAACCGTACACGGCGCCCGTCGGCAAGCGTCCTCACCCCGAGGCGGACGGGCTTATTGCAATTGCTGCACATGAACATGACGTTGGCGATCGAGATCGGCGCCTCCCGCTCGATGATTCCGCCCTGCCGGACCTTTTGGTTGGGCTTGGTGTGGCGCTTGATTATGTTCAGCTTCTCGACCGTCACCCGCTGTTCGGAGACGTTGAGAGCCAACACCTTTCCTGTCTTGCCACGTTCTCGACCGGCCACCACCATGACGCTGTCGCCCTTCTTGATCTTCGACTTCATCATCGATCCAGTCAGCCTCATCGTCACCTACAACACTTCCGGCGCCAAGGAAATAATTTTCATGAACTTCTTCCACCGCAGTTCTCGTGCGACTGGCCCAAAAATGCGCGTGCCGATGGGTTCCCCTTGAGCGTTGATCAGCACGCAGGCGTTACGGTCAAATTTGATGTAGGACCCATCTTCGCGCCGGACCCCCTTGGTCGTCCGCACGATCACCGCCTTGCTGACATCTCCCTTCTTGACCGTCGCTTGGGGAATCGCCTCCTTCACGGCAACGACGACGATATCCCCGAGCGAACCGTAGCGCCGCTTGGAGCCGCCCAACACGTGAAAGCACATGACTTGCTTTGCCCCGGAATTGTCCGCGACGTCCAAATAACTGTAATTCTGAATCATGATCGCCTAACGGTTGAATGTTGAGTTGTGAGTGGTGAGTTATGAATTGGACACTCAGGACTCATAACTCCAACACGCGCTATGATTCCGGTTGCCCGCGCTCCATCACCTGCACGACGCGCCAATGCTTTTGCTTGCTGATAGGTCGGGTCTGAATCAGCTTCACCCGGTCGCCGACCTTGCACTTGTTCTCTTCGTCATGCGCTTTGAGTTTGGTGACACGTCGAATGACTTTATCGTAGACGGGATGACGGACGAAGCGATCGACCGCCACGACGACGGTCTTATTCATCTTGTCGCTGATCACGCTTCCGAACCAATGCCGCCGCTTTTCGGATGTATCGCTCATGATGTCTGCCCTTGCCCCTCGATCATTTTCTGGCGCAACACGGTCTTGACACGCGCCAAATCCCGGCGGGTCTGTCGGATCTTCATTGGATTCTCAATTCGCCCGGCTGCCAACTGGAAACGCAGGTTGAAGACTTCCTGTTTGAGCTGGCGCTCCTTCTCGCCAAGCTCGACCTCCGTCAATCCCCGTAGATCCTTTACATCCATGCTCGGTTCCCCGTTCTTCCCGACCGGTTCACACCGCACCCCGAACAACGAATTTCGTTGCGACGGGTAGCTTGTGCGCAGCCAGGCGCAAGGCTTCCTGGGCGATTTCCTTGGTGACACCGTCCATCTCATAGAGGATCCGCCCGGGCTTGACGACGGCCACCCAAAACTCGGGGTTTCCCTTGCCTTTGCCCATACGCGTTTCGGCCGGCTTTTTCGTAATGGGTTTATCCGGGAAGATCCGTGTCCACACCTGCCCGCCTCGCTTGACATGGCGCGTGATGGCAATTCTGGCCGCTTCAATCTGCCGGCTGGTCACCCACCCCGGCTCCAACGCTTTCAGCCCGAACTCTCCCAGCGTGATCTGCCCACCTCGATAGGCCTTGCCACGCATTCGGCCTTTTTGCATTTTCCGAAACTTGACTTTCTTCGGTGCCAACATGCTCGACTACTGTCCTCTCTCGAAAGATTTCGGGAAGATCACGACGCCCTGTCCGCCTCAGCCGATCATCCGCGATCAAAGCCGCCGCTGTCACCTCGCTCAGCCCGTGCGGGAACCGTCTCTCCCCGATAGATCCAGGTCTTGACGCCGATCTGGCCCATGGTCGTATGCGCTTCGGCAAATCCGAAATCAATATCAGCGCGAAGCGTGTGCAGCGGCACCCGGCCTTCTCGATACCATTCCGTCCTCGCGATCTCGGCGCCACCGAGCCGTCCCGCAACATTAATTCGTATGCCCTGCGCCCCAAGACGGAGCGCAGCTGCGATACTCCGCTTCATCGCTCGACGGAACGCCACCCGCTTTTCGAGTTGCACGGCAATGTTTTCACTCACAAGTTGTGCATCGAGCTCCGGCTTTTTGATCTCTTTCACGGTGATGTAGACCTGCCGTCCGTACTGCTTTTCGAGAGCGGCCTTGAGCTTATCGACCTCCGCCCCCTTACGTCCGATGATGATGCCTGGCCGGGCCGTGTGGATGATCACCCTCGTCTGATCGCCAGACCGCTCGATTTCGACCTTCGACACACCGGCATGGTACAGACGCTCCTTGACCATTTTTCGGATCGCGATATCCTCATGAAGGAGCTTCGCGAAATCCTTGCCCGCATACCAGCGGGAGCTCCACGGACGGTTGTACCCTAATCGATATCCGACCGGATGCGTCTTTTGACCCATAAGCTCCTGCCTTAACTTATAAGACCTTGATGCGGTTACCTGTCCATGGGTGTGTCGGGCGCGGCCACGACCACGGTGATATGACTGGTCCGCTTGTGAATTGATGCAGCCCGCCCCATGGCCCGAGCATGGAAGCGTTTGTAGGTTGGCCCACAATCCACATACGCCTTTGACACCCACATCTCCTCGCTATCGCCTAGTTCCTTTTGCTCGGCGTTCGCCACTGCCGATCGAAGGATCTTCTCCACGACACGGGCGGCGTTCCGCGGCGTGTATTTGAGAAGCGTCAAGGCCTGCGGCACGCGCTGACCACGAATCATATCGATGATGGGGCGCGCCTTACGCGGAGCGACTCGCACGAACCTCAATACTGCCTTCGCTTCTGCCATGTGTTCCTCACACCATCCCGGTCAGCAGGACTACTTCAACGCAACGGCTTTCTCAGTCTTGGCAGCACCATGCCCTTTGAAGAACCGGGTCGGCGCGAATTCTCCGAGTTTGTGTCCAACCATATTTTCGGTGACGAATACGGGGATGAACTTCTTCCCGTTGTGGACGGCGATCGTGTTCCCGATCATCTCCGGGGTGATCGTGGACCGGCGGGACCAGGTCTTAATGATCTTCCGATCTTTTGTCTGATTCATTTGCTCAACTTTCTTGAGCAAATGATCGTCAACGAACGCGCCTTTCGTCACTGAACGCGGCATAGCATGCTCCGACTATTTTTTCCGTCGAGTGATGATGAACTTCTCCGTCGCCTTGTTCTTGCGTGTCTTGTAGCCCTTGGTCGGCAACCCCCATGGAGAAACCGGGTGAGGATTCCCTTGACCCGACTTCCCCTCACCTCCTCCGTGAGGATGGTCCACGGGGTTCATGACAACGCCACGAACATGCGGCCGCCTCCCCAGCCATCGCGATCGTCCGGCCTTCCCAATCGAGACGTTCTCATGATCGAGATTGCCCACCTGCCCGACCGTGGCCATGCACGTCTGCAGGATCCGGCGCATCTCCCCGGACTTCAGCCGAACTTGGACATAGCCGTCTTCACGACCCATGACCTGCGCAAAGCCCCCGGCGCTTCGGATCAATTGCCCGCCTTTGCCCGGCTTCAGCTCGATGTTGTGAATCGTGGTTCCCAGCGGCATATTGATCAAGGGCAACGCATTCCCCGGCTTAACCTCGGCATCGGGCCCAGATTGCACGACATCCTTCACACGGAGACCTTCGGGAGCCAGAATGTATCGCTTTTCGCCATCTGCGTACGCCAACAGAGCGATCCGCGCCGAGCGGTTCGGGTCGTATTCAATCGCCTTCACTACGGCCGGAACACCATGCTTATCTCGTTTAAAATCGATCACCCGATAGAGCCGCTTATGGCCGCTCCCTCGGAAGCGGACCGTCATGCGGCCATCATTATTCCGCCCGCCCGATCGGGGGTGGAACTTCGTTAGGCTCTTTTCGGGCTCTTTGATGGTCAAGCCTTCGTTCGTCAGCACGACCATCTGTCGTCGACCGGGCGAAGTCGGTCTGTATTGCTTCAGTCCCATGCGTCAACCCCAAAGCGGATGCGGTGTCGTGGCAGGAGGAGAGGATCGGAGCACGACCATGTCTTACATAGAGAATCCGTCCCGCTAGACTCCTTCGTATATTTCGAGCTTCTCGCCTTCCTTCAATGTCACGATGGCTTTCTTCCAGTCAGGGCGCTTCCCCGCAAACCGTCCGAGCCGTTTCGTCTTTCCAAGCATGTTCATAACATTGACCCGATCGACCCGAACCTTCAACGCCACTTCGACCGCGCGCTTGATCTCGACACGATTGGCATCCCCGCGCACGATAAAGCCCACCTTGTTGTCCTTTTCCCGCATGGCCGTGAGCTTTTCGGTCAAGAGCGGCTGGATCAGGATATCTTGCGGCTCACGCTTCATGCCCACTTCTCCTGAATGCGAGGCAACACCGGCTCAACGATAAGAATCGCCTGGTACCGGAGGATGTCGTAGACATTTAATTTGTCTGGTGTCACGAGCTTGACGCCTGGGAGGTTCCTCGCCGCGCGAGCCAGGTCGGCCTGCTCCTCGGCGGCTACGATGAGAGTCTTTGAGAGAGTCTTTGACGTGAGGCCCAACTGTGCCAGTGCCTTTGACAGAAGCTTTGTCTTCGGCTCTGCAATCGACAGGTCGGAGACCACTGTCACGGCGCCCTCGCCAACCCGGGCGGACAGCGCCGCTTGAAGCGCTGCGCGATATTGCCGTTTCGGAAAGCTGACCGAATAGTCTCGGGGCTTCGGACCAAAGACACTTCCGCCGTGCCGCCAGACCGGAGACCGGATAGAACCAGCACGCGCCCGGCCCGTATGCTTCTGCTTCCACGGCTTCTTTCCAGACCCGCTAACCTCTCCGCGCCGAAGCGTCGACGAGGTGCCCTGGCGCTCACACGCCTGCTGCATGACGACGGCGGCATGGACCAGATGGGGATCGGACTCCACCCCGAACACTGCGTCGCTCAGCTCAACTGATCCCACCTTACGCTTCTGGAGATCGACTACATCCAACGTCGCCATGACTAGCCCTTCTTTGACTTGCGCACGACAACCCATCCCCCGGTCGGCCCCGGCACCGCCCCACTGATGAAGAGCAGGTTTTCATCCGGCCTGGCTTCCATGACCTTCAATCGCTGCACGGTGACACGCTCGTGCCCCATCTGACCCGGGAGGGTCTTGTTTTTCCAGACCCTCGAGGGATAGGAGCTGCTGCCGATGGACCCAGGAGCACGATGAAACATCGATCCGTGCGTTTCCGGACCGCCGCGATAATGGTGCCGCTTCACGACGCCTTGGTAGCCTTTTCCCTTCGACACCCCTTCGACATCCACGAACTCGCCCTTCTGAAAGACATCGGCTCTCACGACCTGTCCCACTTGGACGTCGCCCAGCGCCTTGAATTCGCGCAACCGTCGGCTGGCCGGCACATCGGCTCTCTTGAAATGTCCGAGCAGCGGCTTGCTGACCTTACGGGTCGGCACTTCCCCAAATGCCAGTTGGACCGCCTCGTAGCCGTCCCGCTCCTTAGTCTTGATCTGGGCGACCCGGCATGGACCAGCCTCGACCACGGTCACGGGGGTCAGACGGCCTGCTTCGTCATACAGCTGCGTCATGCCCAATTTTTTGCCCAGCAGTCCATTCGTCATGGTGTTATCAGCTTCCATTGAGGCGACGGTTCACCCGTGTCGATCACGCACTCAGGATCATTACAATTTAATCTCGACATCGACACCCGCCGCCAAATTCAGTTTCATCAACGCATCCATCGTCTCGGGGGTCGGCTCCATGATGTCTAGCAGACGCTTGTGGGTCCGAATCTCGAACTGCTCACGGGACTTCTTGTCCACGTGCGTCGAACGCTGAACGGTAAATTTCTCGATACGTGTAGGGAGCGGAATAGGGCCGGCGATCTTGGCGCCGCTCCGCCGGACGGTTTCGACGATTTCAGCTACCGATTGATCCAGCACCCGGTAGTCGAACCCCTTCAACCTGATGCGAATACGTTGATCAACCTTCACAACGTCTCCTGCTTACGCCAAGATTTCCGTAACGATGCCGGAGCCGACGGTCTTGCCGCCCTCCCGCACCGCGAAGCGCAACCCCTGATCCATCGCAATCGGCGAGATCAACTCCGCCGTGATCGCCACATTGTCCCCCGGCATCACCATCTCTACCCCGGGGTTCAACTGCACCACCCCCGTCACGTCCGTCGTCCGGAAGTAGAACTGCGGCCGGTACCCGTTGAAGAACGGCGTGTGCCGCCCGCCCTCTTCCTTCGTCAACACGTAGATCTCCGCCTTGAACTTCGTGTGCGGCGTGATGCTCCCCGGCTTCGCCAGCACCATCCCCCGCTCCACCTCTTCCTTCTTCGTCCCCCGCAACAGCACCCCGATGTTGTCCCCCGCCTGCCCCTCATCGAGCACCTTGCGGAACATCTCCACCCCCGTCACCACCGTTTTCTGCGTCGGCCGGAGCCCCACGATCTCCACTTCATCGCCCACCTTCACCACACCCCGCTCGCACCGGCCCGTCACCACCGTGCCCCGCCCGCTGATCGTGAACACGTCCTCGATCGGCATCAGAAACGGCTTGTCCACCGCCCGCACCGGCGTCGGAATGTACGTGTCGATCGCCTCCAACAGCTTCAGGATCGCCGGCACCCCAATCTCGCTCTGATCCCCCTCCATCGCCTTCGTCGCCGACCCCGTGATGATCGGAATCTTGTCCCCCGGAAACTCGTACTTCGTCAGCAGCTCCCGCACTTCCAACTCCACCAGGTCCAGCAGCTCCTTGTCGTCCACCTTGTCCGCCTTGTTCAAAAACACGACGATGTACGGCACCCCGACCTGCCGCGCCAACAAAATGTGCTCGCGCGTCTGCGGCATCGGCCCGTCCGCGGCGCTCACCACCAAGATCGCCCCGTCCATCTGCGCGGCGCCCGTGATCATGTTCTTCACATAGTCCGCGTGCCCCGGACAGTCCACGTGCGCGTAGTGCCGCTTGTCCGTCTCGTACTCGACGTGCGAAATCGCAATCGTCATGATCTTCGTCGCGTCCCGCCGCCCCTGCGACTCGCTCGCCTTCGCCACCTCGTCATAGCTTATGAACTTCGCCATGCCCCGCTCGCTGCAGATCTTCGTCAGCGCGGACGTGAGCGTCGTCTTGCCGTGGTCCACGTGCCCAATCGTCCCAATGTTCACGTGGGGCTTGCGTCGCTCAAACTTCGCCTTCGCCATACCCTCCTCCTTCTAGTCACTCATCCAATCACAATTGATATTACGGCGGGCCGCCTTACACCGCGCCCTGGTTCTTCGCAATAATCTGCTCGGCGATCTGCTTGGGGACCAGTTCATACCGCTCGAACTCCATGCTGTACGTGGCGCGCCCTTGCGTACGAGACCGCAAATCGGTCGCATAGCCGAACATCTCACTGAGAGGAACCGCCGCGTCAATGGCCTGAGAACCAGCCCGCACCTTGATGCCCTGGATCTTTCCACGTCGACCGTTGAGGTTTCCGATCACATCGCCCATGTATTCCTGCGGCACGAGCACTTCGACCTTCATAATCGGCTCGAGCAAGACCGGATCCGCCTTTCGGCACGCCTCCTGAAACCCCATCGAAGCAGCAATTTTAAACGCCATTTCATTGGAGTCCACGTCGTGATACGACCCGTCCGTAATCGTGACGCGAACGTCACGAACCGGATAACCGGCAAGCACGCCCGACTCCATCCGTTCCCGTACGCCCTTTTCAATCGCTGGAATGTATTCGCGTGGGATTGCACCACCCACGACCTTGTTGACGAACTCGAAGCCCGCCCCTGGTTCGCTCGGCTCGACCGTCATCACGACATGGCCATACTGACCGCGACCGCCGGTCTGCTTGATATACTTCCCCTCAGCCTCCGCCCGCCGACGGATCGTCTCACGGTAGGCGACCTCCGGCTTCCCGACGTTGGCCTCAACCTTGAATTCCCGCAACAACCGGTCGACGATGATCTCCAGGTGCAACTCTCCCATGCCGGAGATGATGGTCTGGGCCGTTTCCTCATCGGTGCGCACACGGAAGGACGGGTCCTCTTGGGCAAGCTTCTGAAGCGAGAATCCGAGCTTTTCCTGATCCTGTTTGGTCTTGGGCTCGATCGCCATCGAAATCACGGGTTCAGGAAACTTCATGACCTCGAGCAAGATCGGGTGCTTCTCATCGCAGAGCGTGTCCCCCGTCGTCGCTCCTTTAAGACCAACCGCGGCGGCGATATCGCCGGCATAGACTTCCTCGATCTCTTCGCGCTTGTTTGCGTGCATCTTCAAGAGCCGCCCGATTCGCTCTTTCGTCGTCTTGGTAGCATTGTAGACCGACGTCCCGGTCTTGAGCGTGCCGGAGTACACACGGAAGTAAGTCAACTGACCGGCAAACGGGTCCGTCATGATCTTGAAGGCGAGCGCGGCAAACGGCTCATCATCGCTCGGCTGCCGCTTCAGCTCCTTGCCGGTATTCGGGTCCACCCCGACCACTGGCGGAATGTCGAGCGGAGAAGGCAGAAAGTCCACCACCCGGTCCAAGAGTTGCTGTACGCCCTTGTTTTTGAAAGAAGCTCCGCACAGCACGGGCGTCACCTTCATCGCAATCGTCCCGGCACGAATCGCGCGCTGGATCTCAGCCTCCGTCAGTGCTTCCCCATTGAGATATCGCTCCAGTACCTGCTCGTCGTGCTCGGCGACCGCTTCGAGCATTTTTTCGCGATATTGCTGAGCCTGTTCGAGCAAGTGAGCCGGAATCTCCTCGACTTTGTACTTCGCCCCGAGCGTCTCATCGTCGTAGACGTAGGCCTTCATCGTGATGAGATCGATGGATCCCTTGAAGTCCGCCTCACGGCCAATGGGCAACTGAATAGGAACCGGATTGGCGCCAAGACGGTCGACCATTGATTGCACGCTTGCGAAGAAATCCGCTCCGATCCGATCCATCTTGTTCATGAACGCGATACGAGGCACACGATACTTATCAGCTTGACGCCAGACTGTCTCGGACTGCGGCTCCACGCCCTGCACGGAATCGAAGACCGCCACGGCACCGTCGAGCACACGCAGGGATCGCTCAACCTCGATCGTAAAGTCCACATGCCCGGGGGTGTCGATAATGTTGATGCGGTGGTCACGCCAAAAACAGGTCGTTGCGGCCGAGGTGATGGTAATACCGCGCTCGCGCTCTTGTTCCATCCAGTCCATGGTCGCCGCGCCGTCATGCACCTCGCCCATACGATGCGACACACCCGTATAGAACAGAATCCGCTCGGTCGTCGTCGTTTTTCCGGCATCGATGTGCGCCATGATGCCGATGTTTCTTGTTCGATCCAGGGGAACTCGCCTGGCCACGTGATCCTCCGAAAAATAACGATGCTGCAGCCGCCACTGAGGGTTGCCACGAATGGCAAGGCGTCGCCTTGCCCCCTGCAGCATGGCCCAACTGCAGCACGTACAGCTTACGTCTGTACCCTGGTTACCAGCGGTAGTGGGCAAAGGCCTTGTTGGCCTCAGCCATGCGGTGTGTGTCTTCCCGTTTCTTCACTGAAGCGCCGGTGTTGTTGGCCGCGTCCAGCAACTCACCAGCCAACTTCTCCGACATGCTCTTCCCGCCGCGGGCCTTGGAATATTCAGCAATCCACCGCAGTGCCAACGATGTGCGCCGAACCGGTCTGATTTCGACGGGCACCTGATACGAGGCCCCGCCCACCCGCCGTGACTTGACCTCGACGACGGGTTTCACATTGTCGACGGCTGAGCGAAACACTTTCAACGGATCGTTTCCCGTCTTCTGCTGGATCAGGTCGAGCGCGCCGTAGCATACCCGCTCGGCGACGCTTTTCTTTCCCCCAGACATCAAGACGTTGACGAACTTCCCCACCAACTTGTCGTGATATCTGGGATCAGGTGCAACTTCGCGTTGTCCAAAAATCGGTCGTCTCGGCATGGCACGCCTTCTTTCTCAGATCCTCTGCATTACTTCGGCTTCTTGGCCCCATACTTCGACCGTCCCTGCTTGCGGTTTGCCACGCCCACCGCATCCAGCGCGCCCCGCACGATGTGATATCGAACCCCGGGAAGGTCTTTTACACGTCCGCCGCGGACGAGCACGATCGAGTGTTCCTGCAGGTTGTGTCCCACGCCCGGAATATAGGAGGTCACTTCCATCCCATTGGTCAACCGAACCCGCGCCACCTTCCGGAGAGCGGAATTCGGCTTTTTCGGCGTGGAGGTGTAGACCCTAATGCAAACTCCGCGTTTCTGCGGACAACGCTTGAGCGCCGGGCTTTTGGTCTTGCCCTTTGCGAGGGCCCGTCCTTGCCTTACTAGTTGATTGATCGTCGGCATCCGCTCTTCTTCCTCTCCAGAGCCAGTGGCTAACCGAACTCCGTTCCGTTAACGGCTCGATGAAGGCTCCAGGCCTTTGCATCCGGCCCTTCGCCAAAGCCGACGGATTATAATGAGCGCGGCGCTCACTGTCAAGCCGTGAGCGCCACAGGTGCTCGATCACCCGCCGGTTGGACCGGCTTCCACTTTCTGTTGTGCGTCTTGCCCGATCGCGACCGTCTCACCTGTGAGCTCCGCGGCCGCGGGTTCCTGCTTGGGACTGAGAACGAACGTGTCTCGATACTCCTCGAACCCCGTCCCAGCTGGTATGAGTCGGCCGACGATGACGTTTTCCTTCAGGCCGAGCAACTGATCTTCCTTTCCGTTGATCGCCGCCTCGGTCAGCACACGCGTCGTCTCTTGGAAGGACGCCGCCGAGATGAAGCTGTCGGTCGTGAGGGCCGCTTTCGTGATCCCCAGCAGCACCGGCTTGCCAAGGGCCGGCTTTCCACCGTTCGCAAGCACCCGTTCGTTCTCATCTTCAAACGTGAACTTGCTGACTTGACTGCCCGGCAGAAATTCCGTGTCGCCGGGATCCTCTATCCGCACCTTTCTCAACATTTGGCGGACGATGATCTCAATGTGCTTGTCATTGATCGACACACCCTGCAAGCGGTAGACGTCCTGCACTTCATCCACCAGATACTTCTGGAGCTCCTTCGGCCCCAGCACGTCGAGGATATCGTGCGGGTTCGCCGAGCCGTCCATCAACGGTTCACCGGCCCGGACCCAGTCGCCTTCATGCACATTGACGTGCTTCCCCTTCGGGATGAAATACTCTTTGACATCCCCGAGCTTGTTATCGACGATGACCTTCCGCATACCCTTGACGAATCCGCCGTAGGACACCTCTCCGTCGATCTCGCTGATGACCGCCTGTTCTTTTGGCTTTCTCGCTTCGAACAATTCGGCCACACGCGGCAGACCACCAGTGATGTCCTTGGTTTTCGTCGTCTCGCGTGGAATCTTCGCCAAGACATCGCCTGGATGGACGGTGCTGCCCTTTTCCACGAGGATGTGCGCTCCTACCGGCAAGAGGTAACGTGCCACCGAGGCCGCTCCGCTCACCTTCGCGGTCTTTCCGCTCTCGTCCTTGATGGAGATACGTGGGCGCAACGTGGTTCCGGCATGTTCGATGACGACTTTGCGCGAGAGGCCGGTCACCTCGTCGAACTCCTCCTTCATGGTCACGCCTTCAATGATGTCACCGTAGGCGACCTTCCCGCCGACGTCGGTCAGGATCGACAACGAATAGGGGTCCCACTCGACCAGCTTCTGGCCGATGTCGACGTGGCCGCCGTCCTTGATCTTGATCCGCGCACCGTACACGACCGGATACTTCTCGCGCTCACGGCCGTTCTCGTCATAGATCGCGATCTTCGCATTGCGGTTCATCACAACCCACTCGCCCTCCTTGTTCTTGACGGCAATACTGGGATTGTGAACGTCCGCGTTCTTCTTCGCGTCGAAGCTCATGTACTTCAACGAGCCGGCATGCTTGGCTTCGAGCACGGTCTGCTCGACGACCTTGCTGGCCGTTCCGCCGATATGAAAGGTCCGCATCGTCAGCTGCGTGCCCGGCTCACCGATCGACTGCGCGGCGATCACCCCGACCGGCTCGCCCTTCTCGACCAATCGCCCGCGCGACAGGTCGCGGCCATAACACTTCACGCAGACCCCCCGCCGTGATTGGCAGGTGAGAACCGACCGGATATTGACACGGTCCACGCCGGCTTCCACGATGCTTCTCGCCCGCTCCTCGTCGATCTCCTCGTGAGCCTTAACGATGATTTCGCCCGTCAGCGGATCGCGGATATCATCGGCCGCCAGACGGCCCAGGATACGATCTTCCAAGGGCTGAATGATCTCACCGCCTTCGACCAAGGCCGTCACGACGATGCCATCGGTGGTGCCGCAATCCTCTTCGGTCACGATGACGTCTTGCGAAATGTCCACCAACCGCCGTGTCAGATAGCCCGAGTTGGCCGTCTTCAGCGCTGTATCCGCTAGCCCTTTCCGCGCGCCGTGGGTCGAGATGAAATACTGCAACACCGTGAGGCCTTCGCGGAAGTTCGCGGTAATCGGGGTCTCGATGATCTCGCCCGACGGCTTTGCCATAAGACCGCGCATGCCTCCCAACTGCCTGATCTGCTGCGAGCTGCCGCGGGCACCGCTGTCGGCCATCATAAAGATGGGGTTGAAGGCGTTTCCGTCACCGCCGACGCTCAACTCCTTCATCATCTCGTTTGCGACCTGTTCGGTGACGTGCGCCCAGATGTCGATGACCTTGTTGTACCGTTCCCCGTTGGTGATCAACCCTTCGCTGTACTGTTTTTCGATCTCATTGACCTCGCGCTGGGCGCGGTTGATCAGCTCTTCTTTCCTGGCCGGGATGTGCATGTTGTCGATACAGATCGACGCGCCGGCCTTCGTCGCATAGGAGAACCCGATATCTTTGATCTTGTCGAGCAGGATGACGGTTTCCCGATGACCCGCCTGTCGATAGACCGCGTCAATGAGCTTGGTCATCTCCTTTTTCGTCATGACCTGATTCGCCTGAGCGAATGGAACCGACGCTGGCAAAATCTCCCCCAGTAGGACGCGGCCGACGGTCGTGGCGACGAGGGTGCCGTCGATACGTACCTTGACCTTGGCGTGCTCTTCGACTTCCCCGGCATCGTAGGCCATCCGCACTTCTTCGCGCGAGGCGAAGACCTTCCCCTCTCCTTTGGCGCCTGCCCGTTCCTTGGTGAGCCAGTAACAGCCGAGCACCATGTCCTGAGAGGGCACGGCAATCGGCTTGCCATTGGCTGGGGAGAGAATATTGTTGATCGACATCATGAGGACGCGCGCCTCGATCTGCGCTTCGACGGACAGCGGGACATGAACAGCCATCTGGTCGCCGTCGAAGTCGGCATTGAAAGCCGCGCACACGAGCGGGTGCAGCCGGATCGCCTTGCCTTCGACCAACACAGGGTCGAAGGCCTGAATGCCGAGGCGGTGCAGCGTCGGGGCGCGGTTGAGCAAGACCGGGTGCTCCCGGATCACTTCATCCAACACGTCCCAGACTTCCGGTCGTTCTTTTTCCACCAACCGCTTGGCGCTTTTGATCGTCGTCGCCGCTCCGCGGGCTTCCAGTTTGTGGAAGATGAACGGCTTGAACAATTCCAACGCCATCTTCTTCGGCAGGCCGCATTGGTTCAGTCGGAGCTCGGGTCCTACCACGATCACGGATCGGCCTGAATAATCGACGCGCTTCCCAAGGAGGTTCTGGCGGAACCGGCCCTGCTTCCCCTTCAGCATGTCGCTCAGCGACTTCAACGGACGCTTGTTGGGCCCACGAATCGCTCGGCCGCGGCGGCCGTTGTCGAAGAGTGCATCGACCGCTTCTTGCAGCATCCGCATTTCGTTACGGATGATCACACCCGGCGCTTTGAGCTCCATCAGCCGCTTCAATCGATTGTTGCGGTTGATGACACGGCGGTACAGATCATTCAGGTCGGACGTCGCGAATCGTCCGCCGTCGAGAGGAACCAACGGCCGCAATTCCGGCGGCAGCACGGGGATGACGTCCATGATCATCCACTCGGGCTTGTTCCCCGACTTGCGGAAGGCTTCGATCACTTTCAGACGCTTGGCCAGCTTCTTCTTGACCGCGACGGACGTGGTCGTTTTGGATTTTGCATGGAGCTCGTCCCACTGCGCATTGATATCGATCTTCCGCAGCAATTCACGAATCGCTTCGGCCCCGATTCCCGCTTTGAACGCACCCGCTCCATGCTCCTCCTGCAACTGGCGCAGGCGGTCCTCGGTGAGCAGTTCCTGCGGTTTCAGCGGCGTGTTACCGGGATCAGTGACGACGTAGCTTTCGAAGTAGAGAATCTTCTCCAGGTGCTTGAGGCTCATGTCGAGCAACGTTCCAATGCGGCTCGGCACACCTTTCAGGAACCAAATGTGGGCGACCGGTGCGGCGAGCTCGATGTGCCCCATCCGCTCGCGCCGCACTTTCGACTGAATGACTTCCACGCCGCATTTGTCGCAAACGATGCCGCGATGCTTCATCCGCTTGTACTTGCCGCAGTTACATTCCCAGTCCTTGATCGGACCGAAAATCTTCGCACAAAACAATCCGTCCTTTTCGGGTTTGAAGGACCGATAGTTGATGGTTTCCGGCTTCTTGACCTCGCCATAGGACCAGGAACGGATCTTCTCGGGCGAGGCGATCCGTATCCGCATGGCATCAAATGACATCGAGTCGCGAGGCTTTTCGAAGAGTGTATAGATGCCTTCCAAGGTTTATCCCTCCTCACGACCGCTGAACATGGCTTCCATCTGCGTTCTCGGCTCGCAGAACTCCTCGACGGAGCGCAAAGCCGCGCCTGCGGTTTTTGATTCGCCTGCGGCCTTACTGGAAGACCATGTCGAACGGTCGGTTAACATTCAGTGAGAGATGTCTCGTTCAATCCCTTGATTTGATCAGTTCCACGTCGAGGCCCAGACTCTGCAGCTCCTTCACGAGGACGTTGAAGGACTCTGGCAAGCCCGGCTCGAGGAAATTTTCCCCCTTGACGATCGCCTCGTAGATCCGAGACCGGCCCGGAACATCGTCCGACTTGACGGTGAGGAACTCCTGAAGGGTGGAGGCAGCCCCGTACGCCTGAAGTGCCCATACCTCCATCTCGCCCAGCCGCTGCCCGCCGAACTGGGCCTTTCCGCCCAGAGGTTGTTGGGTCACCAGCGAGTAGGGCCCGATCGATCGCGCGTGGATCTTGTCGTCAACCAAATGGTGGAGTTTCAGCATGTACATGTAGCCCACGGTCACCGGGCTCTTGAATGGCTCCCCGGTCCGACCATCGAATAACGTCGTCTGTCCGCTCGGAGGCAGCTTGGCCTTCTTCAAGAGGTCTTTGATCTCGGTCTCCGAGGCACCGTCGAAGACCGGGCTCGATACGTTGATTCCCAAGGCCTTCGCTGCCCAGCCGAGATGAGTTTCGAGAATCTGGCCGACGTTCATGCGCGACGGCACGCCCAGCGGATTGAGCACGATCTCGACCGGCGTCCCGTCCGGCAAATACGGCATGTCCTCTTCCGGAAGAATCCGCGAAACCACGCCCTTGTTCCCATGACGGCCGGCCATCTTGTCCCCGACCGATACCTTCCGCTTCATGGCGATATAGACCTTGACGAGCTTGATGACGCCCGGGGGCAGCTCATCCCCCCGTTTGAGGCGTCCGACTTTGTCGTCGTACAACGTTTGCAAAATCTCGATTTGCTCCTTGGCGAGCCGTTCGATCTCCTCTAACTGCTTCTGTTCGTCGGGATCCGCGAGCGTAATGTGGCGGATCTGATCGTCGCCGAGCTTCTTCAGCACCTCGGCGGTGAGCTTGCCCTTCTTCTTGAGCGTGACCTCCCCGGTCTCCGCATCCATGAGGTCGCGCCCCACGACCTTGCCGAGAAGAAACTTGCGGATCTTCTTGTTCTTTTCTTCCTCGATGATCCGCAGCTCCTCCTGGTGATCACGCTGAAGCTTGAGCACGTCTTCATTCTCGATGCTCTTGGAACGCTCGTCCTTGTCCAACCCTTTTCGGGAGAAGATCTTCACGTCGACGACGATGCCCTCGACGCCGGGCGGCACCGTCAGCGAGGTGTCCTTCACATCACCGGCCTTCTCCCCGAAGATAGCCCGCAGCAGCTTCTCTTCGGGCGTCAACTGGGTCTCGCCTTTGGGTGTCACCTTGCCGACCAAGATGTCCCCTGGCTTGACTTCCGCACCGATTCTGATGATGCCGCTCTCATCCAAGTTTCGAAGCGCTTCCTCGCCCACGTTCGGGATATCCCGGGTGATTTCTTCCTTCCCCAGTTTGGTATCCCGTGCCTCCACCTCGAACTCCTCGATGTGGATCGACGTAAACTTGTCTTCCTTCACGAGACGTTCGCTGATGAGGATCGCATCTTCGAAGTTGAATCCGCCCCACGGCATGAAGGCGACGAGGACGTTTTGCCCCAACGCCAGTTCGCCGCGGTCCATGGCCGGACCGTCCCCCAACACCTGCCCCTTCTTGACTGGCTGTCCGACTCGGACCACCGGCTTTTGCGTGATGCAGGTGTTCTGATTCGACCGCTGGAACTTGATCAGGTCGTACACATCCAAAAGACCTTCCTTCCTGGAACTCTCACCCTTCTTAGGCTCCGCCCTGACGACGATCCGGGTCGCATCGACGCTCTCGACGACCCCGGCCCGCTTGGCTTGCAGGACATATCCTGAATCCCTCGCAACCACCGCTTCCATGCCGGTCCCGACGAGGGGAGCTTCGGTGCGGATCAGGGGGACGGCTTGGCGCTGCATGTTCGATCCCATCAGCGCTCGGTTGGCGTCGTCATGCTCCAAGAAGGGGATGAGCGCCGTCGCTACGCTGACCACCTGTTTCGGTGAGACGTCCATGTACTCGATCCGATCGGGCGTAGTCGTAATGAAGTCCCCGCCCTTCCGCGCCGAGATCGTCTCGGACACCAGACGGGCGCCATTGTCCACCTTCGAGTTTGCCTGTGCGATGACATATTGATCACCCTCAATGGCGGAGAGGAATTCGATCTCGTCGGTCACACGTCCCTTCTTGACCTTGCGATAGGGCGCTTCGATGAAACCGAAGTCGTTGATCCGGGCGTACGTAGCCAGCGAAGTGATCAACCCGATATTCGGGCCTTCCGGCGTCTCGATGGGGCAGATACGGCTATAGTGCGACGGATGGACGTCCCGGACTTCGAATCCAGCGCGCTCCCGTGTCAGGCCACCGGGTCCCAAGGCCGACAAGCGCCGCTTGTGGGTAATCTCGGCAAGGGGATTCGTCTGGTCCATGAACTGCGACAACTGGCTGCTGCTGAAGAATTCCTTGATCGCCGCAACCACCGGTTTCGCGTTGATCAGGTCGTGCGGGAGCACGGTTTCCATGTCCAGAAGGTTCATCCGCTCCTTGATGCTCCGCTCCATCCGGACCAACCCAAGCCGCACCTGATTTTCCAGCAGCTCGCCGACCGACCGGACGCGCCGGTTCCCCAAGTGGTCGATATCGTCGATCTCGCCCTTTCCCATCTTCAGGTTCACGAGATAGCGAATGACTTCGACGATGTCTTGCGCGGTCAATGTCCGTTGTTCGAGCGGGAGGTCCAGCCCCAGCTTTTTGTTGAGCTTCAGTCGCCCGACCGGAGACAAATCGTAGCGCTTGGGATTGTGGAAGAGGTTTTCAAAGAGAACCTTGGCGGTTTCGATCGACGGCGTCTCCCCGGGTCGGAGCCGCTTGTAGATCTCCACCATCGCTTCTTCCTTCGACTCCGTGTGCTCCATTTCGAGGGTGTCGAGAATCACGGGGGTAGCGGTTGGGCTGTCCAGGTAGATCGCCTTGAAGCTGTCGATGTTGCTCTCGACGATCTTGTCCAACACCGCCTGGGTCAGCTTGTGATTCTTCTCGAGCAGCTTCTCCTTGGTGGTTGGATCGACCAATTCGGTAAGCACCGCACGGCCGACGAGATCCGCGGGATTGACCGGAATTTCTTTGATGCCGGCGGCCTTCAGCCGCGTGATCGTGTTCTTGGTCAACTTGGCGCCTTCACGGACGATCGGCTCCTTGCTGCCCTTCTCCGTGATTTCGATCGGACACTTCAGCCCGTGGTGCAGCTCCGGGTCCAGTTTGCGCAGCAACTTGCCCTTGGAGACCCGGATTTCCTCCACCGCGTAGTACATCTTCAGGAGGTCGTCGCTCGAATAGCCGAAGGCCTTGAGCAGAATCGTGGCCGGCATCTTGCGCCGTCGGTCGATCCGGACATAGAGAATGTCGCGGGCATCGAACTCGAAATCCAGCCACGAGCCGCGGTACGGAATGATGCGGGCGGAATAGAGCACCTTGCCGCTGGCGTGCGTCCGTCCCTTGTCATGAGTAAACGAGGCGCCGGGGGAGCGATGGAGCTGGCTCACGACGACTCGTTCCGTCCCGTTAATGATGAACGTGCCCCGCTCCGTCATGAGCGGGAGCTCACCGACGTAGACTTCCTGTTCCCTGACGTCGAGAACCTTCTTTTTCGGGCCCTTGTCTTCCTTGTCGAAGACCACCAATCGCACGCGAAGTTTTAGCGGCACGGCGTAGGTCATGCCTTGTTCGAGGCACTCTCGCACATCGTACTTCGGCGTACCCAAGGAATAGCTGGAAAACTCCAGGACCGCGGTATTGTTGTAGTCCGCTATCGGAAAGACGCTGACCAGGGCCGCCTGCAGCCCCTTGTCCTCGCGGCGCTCCGGATCATTCTCCAACTGCAGAAACTGCTCATAGGAACGTTTCTGGATTCCAATGAGGTCGGGAATGTCAATGTTCGCACGGATTTTCGAGAAATCTTTCCGCTCGATCAGTCCATTGACAGACGTGTCTAACATCCGAGGCTCCTCCATCCCATAACGCCCATAACGTGCATGGCCCGGCCTGCTTCACTCCGTCGCATGGTCCCGCTCCTACTTGATTTCGACCTTGGCCCCGCTTTCCTCGAGCTTCTTCTTCATCGCGTCGGCTTCTTCCTTGGTCACGCCGGTCTTCACCGGCTTGGGGGCGCCCTCGACCAGGTCCTTGGCTTCCTTCAGACCCAAGCTGGTAAGCTCGCGCACGACTTTGATGACCTGGATCTTTTTATCCGCGGCCGCACTCGCGAGGATGACATCGAAGGACGTCTTTTCTTCCGCTGGAGCCGCCGCCGCCCCGGCACCCGCCGCGCCCGGCATCGCCGCAACCGCGACAGGAGCGGCCGCCGTGACCCCGAACTTGCTCTCGAACGCCTTGACCAACTCGGACAGCTCCAATACACTCATGCTTCCGACTGCGTTGATGATCTCCTCCTGTGAAAGCTTCCCCTCGGCTGTAGGCATGTCTCCCTCTCCTTTCTTCTTGTCCTGAATTGCCACCAATACACCCACCAGTTTTCTGAGCACTCCACTGAGGACCGACACAAGGTTTCGGGCCGGCCCTTGCATCGCCGACAGCAACATCGACAGCACGACTTCCTTCGAGGGGAGGCTCGCCACCTCGAGCAGGCGCTCAGTCGATAACACCCGGCCTTCGAGCACCCCCGCCATGATCCGCATCTTCTCCTCGCGCTTTTCAGCCTTGATGAAGTCGCGAAGGATCTTGGTCGGGAGGGTCGGGTCGTCATAGCCAATGACCAGCGCCAACGGGCCTTTGAAATAAGCTCTCGCTCCGGCCAGTGACGTGCCGTCGACCGCCCGGGCCGCCAGAGTGTTCTTGACGACTTTGAATTCAGCCTTGGCTGCGCGCAACTGTTTGCGCAACTCGGTGATTTGATTGACCTCCAAGCCCGAGCACTCCGTCATGACCGCTAGCTTGGCCTTGACGAACTTTTCATGTAGCTCGGCGATCGCTGTAGCCTTCTCTTCCTTATTCATGCGGGTCTCCTCTCCAGACTCCGACCGAGAGCGTGATGGCTGGGACCGCTCCCCTAGCTCCACTGCTTGGTAATCGCCACGGGGTCCAACTTCACGCCCGGACCCATGGTACTGGAGATCGTGGCGGTCTTGAGATAACGTCCCTTGACGGAAGCCGGCCGCGCCTTGATGATCGATTCCAAGACGGCCGTGGCATTTTCGTAGAGACGCTCCGCATCGAACGACACCTTGCCGATCGGCACGTGAACGATGCCAGCCTTCTCGACCTTGTATTCCACGCGCCCCTTGCGGATTTCATTGATCGCCTTGCCGACCTCGAACGTGACCGTACCCGTCTTGGGGTTTGGCATTAGACCGCGGGGGCCGAGAACTTTGCCGAGTTTCCCAACAGACGCCATCAGGTCCGGGGTCGCAATGGCTTGGTCGAAATCCATCCACCCGCCCTTGATCTTTTCCATCAAGTCCTCGGCGCCGACGTAGTCCGCACCCGCTGCTCGCGCTTCCTGCTCCTTCTCCCCCTTCGCAAAGACGAGCACACGGACTTTCTTCCCTGTACCGTTCGGCAGCAGCGTAGTTCCCCGCACCATCTGATCAGCGCGCTTGGGGTCCACCCCAAGCCGGAGAGCCAAATCGACGGTCTCGTCGAACTTGGCAAACGCCACCTGCTTGACGACATCGACCGCTTCACGCAACGGATAGAGCCTGGGCTCAACTTTGGCGGCCGCCGCTTCCCACTTCTTCCCCATATTCTCGCTCCTCTCTACTCACTGGGCGAACGCTCGTCGTGCCGCTCGTTTCGCCACCAGAACCGCCGGCCCACTATTGGATCACAATGCCCATGCTCCGAGCGGTGCCTTCGATGATTCTCATCGCCCCCTCGAGATCGGCCGCATTCAAGTCTGACATCTTCTTGCCGGCGATTTCCTTCAACTGCGCTCGGGTAATCTTGCCCACCTTGTCTTTGTGCGGCACACCGGCACCCTTGATCACCCCTGCCGCCTTCTTGAGAAGGTCAGAGGCAGGCGGCGTGCGGGTGACGAAGGTGAAGGTCCGATCCTTGTAGACCGTGATGACGACCGGGATGATGCTGTCCCCTTCTTTCTGGGTCCGCGCGTTGAATTGCTTGCAAAATTCCATGATGTTGACGCCATGCTGACCAAGCGACGGGCCAACCGGCGGAGCTGGATTCGCTTTCCCAGCCGGGATCTGCAGTTTAATTTGAGCCGTAATCTCTTTTGCCATTGTTGCTCCTTAGCTAGCCGGACAACCTTGCAGCCGCGCGCCTTCAGCAAGCCATCCGATGATGCAGAGAGGCCGGCATTGCCTCTAGATCCGTTCAACCTGCAAAAAGCCCAGTTCCACCGGTGTGGATCGTCCAAAAATACTGACCAAGACCTTCACACGATTGTGATCGCTGTCCACCTCGTCCACCAACGCATTGAAACCCATGAATGGGCCGTCGATGATCCGGACATTGTCTCCTTTGACGAACCGAATCTGCTCGCGTGGCGTCGCCGTGCCCGAGTCCACCTGTTTGAGCAGCGACTCTGCTTCCTCTTGGGTGAGAGGGACCGGCTTTGTCCCGCCGCCCACGAACCCCGTCACCTTCGGAGTCTCCTTGATCATTTGAACGGCTTCATCCGTCGGCGGGGTTTCCAATTCCACGAGCACGTAGCCGGGGAAGAATTTTCGGCGCGAGGTACGGCGCTTGCCATCCTTGATCTCAATGACATCCTCGGTCGGGACCAAAACCTGTCCGAGTTGGTCGACCAATCCCATCTGGTTTGCGCGTTCAACGATACTGGCCTTCACGCGTCCTTCGAACCCCGCATAGGTATGAATCACATACCAGCTCTTAGCCATCTCCCCCCTCAAAGCCGCGACCGCCTCAGATGATCTTGCTGACGAGCCAGACGAGGAACGAATCGACCACGGACAGATAGAGGGACATGATGATGCAAAAAACGATCACCACCGTCGTCGATCCCACCGTCTCACTCTTGGTTGGAAACGAGATCTTCCGAAACTCGCTCTTCACTTCGTTGAAAAACTCGACTGCAGATGCCCACATTTTTTGAAACATCGCTTGCTCCGCTCAATGGCACTGCCATGCTATGGCAGGGGCACCAGGAATCGAACCCGGACCTTCGGTTTTGGAGACCGACGTGCTAGCCGTTGAACACCATGCCCCTGTGCAGGCGATTGAAAGAGACCGCGCTTGGCTCTCGGGCTCGGCGCAACCCTCGACGTTGCAGAGGCTACGCCCCCAGTTTCATCTTGCCCGCGGCGTGGCCGGCTGATCGCCCTTTGCCTACCCGAGCAATCCCACAGCCCGATCTACTTCACCTCTTTGTGCGCGGTATGTTTGCGACAGAAGCGGCAGAACTTGTTGCGCTCGAGCCGATCGGGATCATTCTTCTTATTTTTCATTGTGGAGTAATTGCGCTGCTTGCACACCGAACACGCCATCGAAATGATTTCCCTCATGACTTATCCCTTCGTCGTGGTTCCGAGTGCGAACGGTGAACCCGCTGCCCTTTACGCCAAGATTTCCGTAACGATGCCGGAGCCGACGGTCTTGCCGCCCTCCCGCACCGCGAAGCGCAACCCCTGATCCATCGCAATCGGCGAGATCAACTCCGCCGTGATCGCCACATTGTCCCCCGGCATCACCATCTCTACCCCGGGGTTCAACTGCACCACCCCCGTCACGTCCGTCGTCCGGAAGTAGAACTGCGGCCGGTACCCGTTGAAGAACGGCGTGTGCCGCCCGCCCTCCTCCTTCGTCAACACGTAGATCTCCGCCTTGAACTTCGTGTGCGGCGTGATGCTCCCCGGCTTCGCCAGCACCATCCCCCGCTCCACCTCTTCCTTCTTCGTCCCCCGCAACAGCACCCCGATGTTGTCCCCCGCCTGCCCCTCATCGAGCACCTTGCGGAACATCTCCACCCCCGTCACCACCGTTTTCTGCGTCGGCCGGAGCCCCACGATCTCCACTTCATCGCCCACCTTCACCACACCCCGCTCGCACCGGCCCGTCACCACCGTGCCCCGCCCGCTGATCGTGAACACGTCCTCGATCGGCATCAAAAACGGCTTGTCCACCGCCCGCACCGGCGTCGGAATGTACGTGTCGATCGCCTCCAACAGCTTCAGGATCGCCGGCACCCCAATCTCGCTCTGATCCCCCTCCATCGCCTTCGTCGCCGACCCCGTGATGACCGGAATCTTGTCCCCCGGAAACTCGTACTTCGTCAGCAGCTCCCGCACTTCCAACTCCACCAGGTCCAGCAGCTCCTTGTCGTCCACCTTGTCCGCCTTGTTCAAAAACACGACGATGTACGGCACCCCGACCTGCCGCGCCAACAAAATGTGCTCGCGCGTCTGCGGCATCGGCCCGTCCGCGGCGCTCACCACCAAGATCGCCCCGTCCATCTGCGCGGCGCCCGTGATCATGTTCTTCACATAGTCCGCGTGCCCCGGACAGTCCACGTGCGCGTAGTGCCGCTTGTCCGTCTCGTACTCGACGTGCGAAATCGCAATCGTCATGATCTTCGTCGCGTCTCGCCGCCCCTGCGACTCGCTCGCCTTCGCCACCTCGTCATAGCTTACGAACTTCGCCATGCCCCGCTCGCTGCAGATCTTCGTCAGCGCGGACGTGAGCGTCGTCTTGCCGTGGTCCACGTGCCCAATCGTCCCAATGTTCACGTGGGGCTTGCGTCGCTCAAACTTCGCCTTCGCCATACTGCCCTCCTTCGTCCGTTAGTGGATCACTTGTCAAGCCACCGTGAGACGGGATACACACTAGCGGCTAACGACGGATGTTGTTCTCGTGGAGCCCACGACGCGGATCGAACGCGTGACCTCGTCCTTACCAAGGACGTGCTCTACCAACTGAGCTACGTGGGCCTGTTTCGTGAACGTTCACCGTGATTCGTGACTCGCGGGAAGTCGACGGCCGTGAGTTCGTCCTCTGGCGATTAACGGATGGTGATGACCGCTTTCGGCCCTTCCGAAAAATTGGAGCGGGCGACGGGATTTGAACCCGTGACAGCCAGCTTGGAAGGCTGGGACTCTACCACTGAGCTACGCCCGCAAGCTTCTAGAATACGGATGGAGGTCAAGGTTAAGGTTGAGGGACGAACACGGTTTATGGCCTCAACCTCAACCTGAGCCTTCCCTCTGGTGGGCAGGCAAGGATTCGAACCTTGGAAGCCGATGGCAACAGATTTACAGTCTGCCCCCTTTGTCCACTTGGGTACCTGCCCTAACATCAAACGCCGCATCTCACTTCAGGTTCTGACTCAAAAGCAAACGATCCCAGTCACAGCTTTCCCCTTCGTTACGAACCCACACGAGGGATTACTGATCAGGCTGGGGATGACATTGGACTTGGAAGCGTGCAATTTTACGAACGATATAGCCTTGTGTCAAGGGGCCAAACGGGGATTCGGAGAAATTTCTTCCTGGGGTCATCCCGGGACGAAAGCAGATTGCCGAGAGCGAGGAGATTACGGGCACGGTGGACTCCCAGGCATTGGAGGCCGGTTGGGCTCCATGACCCCAACCGCCTTGTCGGCGTCTTCAATTGAAAATTCCAATACTTCCGTCAACAACTTATGAACCTCGGCCGGTGTGATCCGATGGGAAGGTGCAAGGAATCGCTTCCGAGTAATCGCCCGCTCAGCCTCCTGTTCCGGCTCGTAATACCCAATTAGGTCGCCCTCGCGATCGGCCTTCCTCAATCGTTTCAGCCACTCGGCCTGGAGTCTGGCTGATGGGCCCGCCATGCCCCCCCGCCCGCGTTGGAGTTCGAGCTTGGTCCATACAGCCCAACCCACGAAGACGGCCCAGGTCTCGTTCAGCGCCTCCCAGGACTCCCGATCAGTGAGATGGCGGACCTCCGTTCGAGTCTTTCGTTGGAGGATGGGGGTGATGCTCACCTGCCGGTATCGGCACGCTTGACGCTCTCTGGCGAACGTGATCAGCCGAGAAATCCGCTCATCGGCCCCCGGATGCGCGTCAAGGGAAGCAGCGAAATCCATATAAGCATGGAACAGCTCATGATAGACGGTTCCGACTTCACGGGGCGAGAGCTGCGAGATGGGCTTCAGCACACCACCGGCCGCATTGAAAGAGAGCGCCTGGTTCAGCACCAGGCGATGCTCTTCCGGGTGATACTCAGCGGCGAAGGCATGGAGATCGTCGAATTCCAAGATCAAGAAGTCGTGTGGAATGGAAAGAAGAAACTGCGTGGGAAGGCCTGCTGCTTTGGCTTGAGGAAGGAACGATTGCCAAAAATCGCCGGCGGCCTTGTCGGTCTCACCTCCGGCCTCAACATGACGCGCCACCGGTATCGTGGCGAGAAGAATGGCGCTTCCCAGCGCGACCGACAGGGCAAACCGCCTATAGCCACCGGTCATGATAGCCACCCTCCTCGACCAGTGCCCAGGTCTCGAGATAGGAGGATGGGACATCGTCCAAGAAACGAGACGGCTTGGACAGAACGGCGCCTGTGGCCTTGTCGTAGACATTGATGGGATAGGTCACAAACAAATAGTGTTTCGCCCGCGTCACGGCGACATAGAAGAGACGGCGCTCCTCTTCTAACTCGTCCTCGCTCGCGAAGGAATAGGCCGATGGAAACCGACCATCGACGGCCCAGATGACGAAGACGGCCTGCCATTCCAAGCCCTTCGCCGAATGGATGGTCGAAAGAACGACCCGCTCATCGTCACGGTCAGGGCCTTCGACGCCGGCCACGCTTTCGTCGGGCGGTTCGAGGGCGAGGTCGGCAAGGAACCCATCGAGCTTCTGATACCGTTCGGCGATCGCATAGAGATGTTCGAGATCACGCACCCGCTTGGGATAGTCATCGTAGTGCTCTTTGAGGATCGGGAGATAGTAGCCGTAAATTTGGTTCACCTGCTCGGCCGGGCTCATGGCCGCAGCGCGGCTCGCTTCTTCCAGCACGTTGGCAAGCTCCTTCAGCGACCTCGATGCCCGCCCGCTCGCCTCACGAAGTACCGCTAACGGATGGCGCCCCACTCGCTCCTCTTTCATGAAGGCAGCGATCAACTCCTGCGCTTTCTTGGGCCCGACCCCTTCGACCAGCATCAACGCGCGGTTCCAACTGACGGCGTCCAGCGGATTTTCAATGATCCGAAGATGTGCCAAGAGATCCTTGACGTGGGCGGTTTCGATGAACTTGAACCCACCACGCTTCACGAACGGAAGATCCCTACGCGAGAGTTCGATTTCCAGATCAAAGGAATGAAAACTAGAGCGGAACAGGATCGCAATCTCATCCAGCGGCACACCTTCTTCCCGGAGCTCGAGAATCCGTTGAGAGATGAATCGAGACTGAGCGTTCTCACCTCCCGCCTGGACGAGGGCCGGAAGAGGTCCGTCGAGCTTTCGCGTGAACAAATGCTTCGTGTACTTCTCCGCAGCGCCCTCGATCACGCGATTGGCGACGTTGAGAATCGGCTGCGTGCTGCGGTAGTTCTCTTCGAGCTTGTAGATCCGGCAACCGGGAAACAGGGTGGGAAACTCCATGATGTTCCGGAACGTCGCGCCTCGAAAGGCATAGATGGACTGCGAATCATCTCCGACGACCATGACGTTGTCGTGACTGGCGGCCAGCTTTCGGATCAATTCGGCCTGGAGGCGATTCGTGTCCTGATACTCATCGACGAGGATGTATCGGAACCGCTGGCTGATCGTCCGCTGAATGGCCTGGTCCGTGGTCAACAGGTCGCGCAGCTTGACCAGCAGATCGTCATAATCCAGCAACTGTCGCTTCCGCTTGTCCGCCTCATAGGCATGCCGAAGTCGTTGCAGATCATCGAGGTGCTCTGAGAAGTGGGGGTAATCGGCGAGCACCACCTCGTCGACCGTCTGGACCGTGTTGACGGCCTTGCTGAACACCTCGGCGATGGTGCCTTTGCGCGGAAACCGCCTGTCTTTCTCGCTCAGGCCCAGGTCCGCCCGTAAGAGCCCGATCAGATCCTCGGCATCGCTGCGGTCCAGGATGGTGAATCCGGGAGCAAGACCGATCGGCCGGGCGTATTGGCGCAGCAGCGCATTGGCCACGGAGTGAAAGGTCCCGCCGAAGACGCGCTCACTCCGCGAGCCGATCAACAGCCCCGCCCGGCTGAGCATCTCCTGAGCGGACTTCCGTGTAAACGTCAGAAGGAGTATGTTGCCCGGATCGACGCCGTTGTCGATCAGGTAGGCCACCCGGCACACGAGCGTCCGCGTCTTTCCACTCCCGGCCCCTGCGATGACGAGGGCCGGACCATCGACCGCCGTGACCGCTGCCAGTTGCTGTGAATTCAGCGCCTGCGCGTAATCGACGGACAGTGCCGGGCTCACGGAGTCAGACAGTCGACGGAGCACGTAAGGCTTCGGATCACGGTCCATGTCGGCCTCCTCGTCGAGTCGTTATACCGTTGGATGCCTTCAGGTGCAAGCATCGTGACTTGGACCGCCGCGGCGACTTGTATATAATATGGGCCACATTGGAGCGACCATGTCGGCATCTCAAGGTCCTTATGCGGCAATTCTTCGCGACCTCGCAGGGCTGATCTTGACGGTTTGCGCCGAGGCCGTCGCGATGCTCAAGCGCGCCGCGCCCGAGCAAGCTTTGAAGTTGAAGTCCACCCAAGAGTGGACCATCTACCTGGAATTTCTGAAGGTCTTCTTCAACCTGGTGGATCGCCTTTCGGCCTTTTACCTTCCCTTGCGGGATCGCCCCGAGTTCATGAACAGCCTCGAAGACACGGTCAGCCAGCAACTGAGCAATGTCCTGGCACCAGCACTGGCCCAGAACGCCGACCAGATGGAAGTGACGTTCACGATTGGTCGGGCCGTCGCCGAGAGCCGGCAGACGTACGAGCGTTTTGCCTTCGTCGTGACCGAGGACGACCCTCAGAAGGACGAGTTCCTGAAATTCTTCGCCGAGCGAGTCGCCCACCTTTTGAATATGCCGGGTAACGGACTGGTGATCTCCTCGGCTACCCTCTGTGCGAGTGCCATCGTGCCGGCGCTGAAAGCCGCATTCGAGAGAAGCGTGCCGCCGCAGTCCGGGACCACGGCTGAACGCGAACAGGTGCAGGCGGCCACCGAGCCGACCCCTCCGAGCACCGGGAACCAAATCAAGCTCGTCAGCGTCATGTCATCGATGGAAGGGGAAGAGGTGGAGACCCGTTGGGGCGTGCACCCGCGGTTCCGCCGTGATTTGACCCCCGAAGAACTGCGTGAACTCTCTCGCCTGATGAACCGAGTAACCCGGATCCTCGGCGAGCGCTATGCAGCCGTGGCATTCTCGCCCGGCTGGGCACCCTGGCAGCAGGTCGGTCACGCATAATCAATGGGGTAAGGGGTACGCGGTAAGGGGTATGAGGACGCATCCACCTCGTGCCTCTTCCCTCCTATTCCTTACCCTTTTTTTGTACGGCTCGTTTGACAAGGGTGATTTCAAGGGTAATTTGATGATGTCGATGTTAAGGAGGCAGTGTGACTGACAGGCAACCGGTGTCTCTGCCCGGCGGTCTCAACCGGCTCTCAGAACTCGCTCACAACCTCTGGTGGAGCTGGAAACCCGAAGCGCGGCAGTTGTTCGAAACCATCGATCCTACGCTCTGGCGTCTCTCCCATCACAACCCCGTCAAGCTGCTCCAAGAACTGAAGCCGGACCGACTCACCGCGCTCAGTGAGGACCCGGTTTTCATCCGCCAGTATTCCGCGGTCTTGAAAGCGTTCGACCAGTACATGAGCCGGGAAGGCACATGGTTTTCCCAGCAATATCCCGACCAACGGGATTTGACGATCGCCTATTTCTCGGCGGAATTCGGCCTCCATAATTCGGTTCCGATCTATAGCGGCGGGCTCGGGATCCTGGCGGGAGACCATTGCAAGGAGGCCAGCGATCTCGGCATTCCGATCGTGGGCCTCGGGTTCATGTATCCCCAAGGCTACTTCCATCAACGCATCAGTCCCGAGGGCTGGCAGGAAGCGCATTATGAACCGTTCAACCGGCTGGAGTCGCCGATCACGCCGGCACTGAGCCCGAGCGGGGTTCCCTGCCAGGTGGTGGTGGAGATGGGCTCACGCCCTGTCACCGTCCTGGTCTGGCAGATTCGATGCGGCCGCGTGACGCTCTATCTGATGGACACCGACGTTCCCGATAATGCCCCCCGTGATCGCGAGTTGTCGGCCCGCCTGTACGGAGGCGATCAAGAAGTGCGCCTGTGCCAGGAGATTTTACTCGGAATCGGCGGCGTGCGGGTTCTCCGCGCGGTGGGGCTTCAGCCGTCCGTTTGGCATGCTAATGAGGGCCACTCGGCATTTCTGACTCTCGAACTCTACCGTGAATTCGTTCGCGCGGGGTACGCACATCAAGAGGCGATCGAACAGGTGCGTCGGAGGACGATCTTTACGACCCATACGCCGGTCCCCGCGGGGCACGACGTCTTCCCATTCGACCTCATGGAGCGCTACTTCCAGGGCTACTGGGAACAGGTGGGACTGAGTCGGGACCAGTTCTTTGAGTTCGGACAACACCCGGACTATCCCGGCGCGGGCTTCAATATGACGGCCTTGGCCATCCGGATGTCCGCCCACGTTAACGGGGTCAGCCGTGAACACGGGCGGGTTACCCGTAAGATGTGGCAGCACCTCTGGCCAAACCACGCGGAGGATCAAGTCCCGATTCGGAGCATTACGAACGGCGTCCACATTTCGACCTGGCTCGCCCCGGAGATGAACCATTTATACAGCAAGTACCTCGGCCCCGACTGGACGCGTTACCAGGATGACCCTGCGCTCTGGCACCGGGTCATGGAGATCCCTGATGCCGAACTGTGGGCCGTCCGGCAGGCGATGAAACGCAAACTGATGGGCTTCATTCGAGAACGCGCGCGTGCCGGGTGGATGCATCAGCGTTTGCAGCCGTTACAAGTGCTAGCGAGCGGAACGCTTCTGGATCCGGAAGCCCTGACCCTCGGCTTTGCACGTCGGTTTGCCACGTACAAGCGAGCTCCGCTCATTTTCCATTCTTTGAACCGACTGCAGGCACTTCTGCACGACCGTTGGCGACCGGTCCAGATCATCTTTGCCGGCAAAGCGCACCCGGCCGATGAACCGGGCCGATACTTCATCCATCAGGTGTACACGTACTGTAAGGACCATGGACTGGGCGGCCACATCGCGTTTTTGGAAGATTACGACATGCACATGGCCAAGTTTCTGGTGCAGGGAGTCGATGTGTGGCTGAATACGCCGCGACCGCCGATGGAGGCGAGCGGCACGAGCGGGCAGAAGGCCGCCCTCAACGGTGTCCCGAATCTCAGTGTCCTGGACGGCTGGTGGCAGGAAGGCTATGACGGCGCCAACGGATGGCCGATCCCGGCCTCTTCGCATCTCGCCGACTGGCAAGCCCAAGACGAGCACGACGCCGAATGCCTCTACCGCATTCTTGAGCACGACGTCGTGCCGCTGTACTACATGAGAGACCGAGACGGCATCCCGCGGGGTTGGATCCAGATCGTCAAGGATGCCATCCGGACGATCGCGCCGCGATTCTGCACGAGGCGGATGGTGAAGGAGTACATGGAACTCCTCTATGCACCGGCTGCGGAATCCGCCTCATCCCCCCGCAGCGCGTGACCCGCTCGCCTTCATCGTTTCAAATACGACCGGATGAGTCGAATGCGCCGGCCCCGCTCTTCGGCGGTGAGGGCCAGCGGGTCATGAGAGACCGTCCAAACGGGCTCTCGCGGCGCCGGATCAGTCCGCAGACGAGGAATCAGGTGCCAATGCATGTGAGGCACTTGGTTCCCGAGCAGCTCGTAATTGATCTTCACGGCATCAAAGGCCGAGTTGAGGGCGGCCGAAACTTCGTTGAGCTCTTCGACCAGCTGTCCGCGTTCCTCTCCGGACAGCTCGAACAACTCAGTGGCATGGCGGTTCAGCACGAGAACAGTCCAGCCGGGGAAGAACTGATCGTCGAAGAGATAAACCGTGGTAAGCCGACATGCTGCAATAAACGATTCCGAGGGAGGCCATTGGCCTGAACAAATACGGCACGATGCGATCGACATAGCGGGCTGAAGTATCGACGGCCGATCGCCCGGCGTCAATGCCTCGCATAGGCCCGAAGAATCGTTCACCGTCCGCCCCCCCGCTAAAGGCCTTGGCGTCTTGCCGGCTCGGACATCCTGTCGATTGGCAGGCTGCATTGCGAGACGAAGTGCGCGATGTTAGCATGTTCTATTCGTACCCTCAGTGACGAGTGATGCCCCTCCATTTCAGCGTGATACTTGCCACTGTACTGGTTGCCTCGGTTGGATTCGATTGGCAACCAGCCGAAGCGGCGGGAACGCACGCCGCACCGCAACAGGCCGACGCTGCGTTCCACAAGGGTCAATTCGATCAGGTGGTTCAGCTCCTTGAGGCGTATCCGGCAGGGCAAGAGCCGCCCGCCGCGCTCCTGAAGACCGCCTCCCGCAGTTACCTGCGCCTAGGGCGGCCTGAAGCCGCATACAAGACATACCGGCGTCTAACCGAAACGGGCGGCTCCGACGATGTCGGTCTGCTGCGCGAAATTGCAGTGGCTTTTGTGACCGGTTCCGTACGGGACCCGCAAGAACACGTTCGCATCGCCGCCTTTACGGCATTGCGAGATGCGCAGACACCGGACCTGTCGCCTCTTCTACAGGATGGCCTTTTCGATTCCTCCGCACTGGTTCGAGCCATGGCAACCGAAGGGTTGGGACGCCTCGCGACCACGGGGAAGGGAGCGAAGAGGGCCTCTGTGCTGGGTATGCTCAAGCGTGCATTACAGGATCCGGCCCCCGGCGTCCGCATCGCGGCTATGAATGCCTTAGGGGAAGCCGGCGACCGCACGGCAGTCGAGCTGTTACGTCCCATCGCGCGCTCTGAAGAAGGTGCGCCATATGTGTTCGCCCTGGCCGCACTCGCGAAGCTGGGGCAGCCGTCGGCGATGGAGGAGGTGGCGGGTGCCGCGACGCTGCCTGAGCCGGATGCGCGGATGGCGGCGTTCGGTGTCCTCGCACGGATCAACCAGCCGGGCGGTCTCAAGCTCCTCACCCAATCCGTCTATGATCCGGAGACCATGGTACGCGCCTTCGGTGCGGGAGCCCTCGGCGAGACGGGATCACCGGACGCAGCCGCCCCACTGATGCACGCGATCGGCGATGACGATCCACGGGTGCGCGGCATGGCGGCGGCGGCATTAGGGCGATTGAAGCTGGCACATACGAAGCCGATCCTCTGGCAGGCCGCAAGAGACCCCGTCGACTATGTTCGCGCCGGGGCAGTCGAGGGCCTCCTGCGCCTGAACGACGCGGAAGCACTGCTCGTGGCCCGCGAGCTCTCGAAACACCCCGATCCCTCGATTCGCAGCGCCGTGGCACAGGCGATCGGCCAGGCACGGAGTACGGCCGGCCTACCGATCCTTGAGGCACTCCGCGTAGACCTTCAGCCGCAACCGCGGTTGACCGCGGCACGAGCGTTGGGAAAGCTCGGGAGCCGCGAAGCGCTGCGGATCGCCAAAGAAATGCTGCTGGACACGGACCCGGCGATCCGCCTTGCTGCCGCGGGCAGCATCCTGCAGCTCACTGCGACCAGGAAGTGAGGCGCCTATGCTGAGATTTCTCGGGCTTCTGGTCCTCCTGACGGCAGCGTTCGGAGCGGGAGTCTATGTCGGCCGATATTCAGCCGGGGACTGGACCAAGACGATGGGGAAGGTGTCCCGTGACGTGTTAGAGACGACGATCAGCGTGGAGCGGAGTTTTCGAGGGCACCAAGGGTTGGTCGATGCCAAGGCCCAAGTCATTCAAGCGAAAGCGGAAGTATTGGACAGAAATTTCGGCACGGCGGCCAGAGCCTTGAGCGATGCGGCCGACGATCTCGAACGCGCCAAAATCGCCGACGGGGCCACGGACCGAGCGGCCAAGATCGCTGCGTTGATTGCAAAGATTCGTGCGGCACAGCACGAGTTGACATCCGGGAAAAATGTGGGACTCAGGCGGATCGAGGAAATCCAAAAGGAGATGGAGGGACTGAACCGATAAGAAGGAACGCAGTAGACGAGACCCGCTTCACACGGCCGACAGCTCGCGCTCACTAAGCGTTGGCGGCTCGTTTCTTCCACGCGGCGAGAATGCGCTCGACCCGCATCCGTACCACCAGGTCGGGGTCCTTCAGCAACGGCTTGATCGCTTCACGACATCGCTCATCACCGATTTGCTCCAGGGCAGCGGCGGCCGTCAAGCGTGTGTACCAGTCCTTGTCCTGTAGTTTTTCGATCACGGCGTCGATGGCGGCCGGATCTTTGATGCGCCCGAGCGCAATGACGGCCTGCTTGCGTGTGTTCTCGTCCTTGTCGTTCAAGGCCGCTTTGAGGCGCTCCACGGCCGGCTGTCCGAGCTCGACCAGGGCTTCGGTCGCATCTTCCGCAAACTCGTCGTTCCGCAGTTGGCTGATCAACGGTTCCAACACCCGCTCGTCCTTGATCTTCCCGAGCGCCCGGATGGCGTACTTGCGATGATCCCAAGACCTGAGGAGTCGTGTCGTCTGCTCCACGGCCGGAGACCCTACCATGCCGATCGCTTCGATCGCCGCCTCCCGGACCTGCCAATCACCGTCCTGTAACGCGCGGACTAGCGGGGCGACACAACGCTCATCACCCATTTCCCCCAGCGTGATGACCGCCTCGCGGCGCACAGCCCAATCGGGGTCCTTCAGCAGATCGATCTGGATCTCGATTTCATCTTTGATGCGTTCTTCTTCAAGAACGGTTTCTCCCGGTTCCCCGACCGCTTGGCCGGCCGTATCGGACTCCCCTCCGAGCATGGCTTCCGACATGCGATCAGCCAACTCATCACGGTGAGCTTCCGTCTGCAGCGTGGACTCTTGCTCTCGCTTGTCCTGTTCCTGTTCCATATCTCTGTTCCGTGATCTCTGTTCCATGCAGCGCCAGACGACCCTTCAGGCGCTTGCTCCTTCTTTCTGCCCCTTGCCCATCGCATGTTGCTTGCGGGTCGCCAAACGCCGGCGCTTCCGCTGGACCCGCTTCAATCGCTTGTGCAGCGCGCGAATCGACGGATCTCCCTCGGCATTCTCGGCGGCCCGTCGGCGTTCCCGAACTTTCCTTTCCAACCGCTCCTCATCCACCTCTATCGGACGTTTCTTGGCCATGCCGGGCAACTCCTCCATTCCATGAGCACAAAGGTGAATTAGTCTAGTAGACGCGGACCGAGGCTGTCAACACGACGACGTTTTCAGAAGCGGGCACCGGTCAGGCGATGTGCAACTCAGCCACCACATCGGTCCGGCAGTCGGCGGCGAGAATATCGCCGACCCGCCGGGCATGCCGTTCCCGGAGAAGATCGGTCGGAATCACGTGCGGACGGGAATGTCCGTGCCCGAGGCTCGGCCAGATAGTCGCGAAGGGCGGGGGCGATCCTGTGGAGGTTGCCTGGAAGTAGGGAACGTCGGGGAAGGGCCGCTGCTCGCTGTCCGGCCACAGGCCTAACGGCTGATGGCCGACGACTTCGAGATGAACCGCCGACACGCCGTCCCGCAGCATATCCAAGCGCTCGGCGGCAGCGAACGACAGGTCGAGGATGCGCCCATGCACGTACGGCCCTCGGTCGTTGATCCGAATGATGACGCGGCGGCCGTTGACGACGTTGGTGACGCGAACGACCGTACCAAGCGGTAAGGTCCGGTGTGCACCGGTCAGCGCGTACATGTCGTAGATCTCGCCGTTGGCCGTGACCCATCCGTGGAAGTCGTCGCCGTACCAGGATGCGATGCCGCGCTCTTTCATACCGACATCCAGGTCGGTTTGTCCTTTCGTCAATGCCGCGCACCCGCTCACCACTAAGCTGCCGCTCAGAAACAGCGCCATGATGTAAGGGCGTCTCTCGAGACTCATAGATCCTCCATGCTGCACGGTCATCACGAAACCGGCCACGGACAACGGAAGCGACTACATGAACGAAACGAAGAAGATGAAGCCCGAAGAAATCGGCGGGATGACGTCAGGGCGCCACGGTAACAAACACCGCCAAGCCGAGTCAATTCGACTTTCGTCGGACGATCCGACCAACTTTGGTCGGATGCCCGAGGAACCCGTCACGAGGGCGCGGCACGGCGGTCATGACCGCGCAACCGCAAGACGGCCAACGAGCGAGCGCCGAGATCATAGATGTCCCCACCTTTGAGGAGTCCGATCTCCTTTTCCGCCTCCGGGTCGGCCGTGTCCAGGATCGGCTCCCAGCGGACGCCGCGCTTGTGCGCCGGCATGGTGAAGGGCAACATTTCGTGATGGGCGTTGAGCAGGATGATGAGCGTGTCACCCAGGATGCGGCGACCCTTCTCATCGGACTCCTCGATCGCGTCGCCGGCCAGGCGGATGCCCAGGCATCTGACATAGCCCTTGTTCCAATCCTCGTCGGTCATTTCCTTCCCATCAGGACGGAACCAGGCGATGTCTTTGACTTCCGAGCCGCGCAGTCGGCTGCCCTGAAAAAACCGGCGGCGGCGCAGCACCGGCTGCTCCCGGCGCAGTGCGATCAGGCGCTGGACGAACGTAAACAGTTCACGATCCAAGCGATCCAGTTTCCAGTCGTACCAACTCAGCTCGTTATCCTGACAATAGGCGTTGTTATTGCCCTGTTGCGTGCGTCCGATTTCGTCTCCTCCGCAAATCATCGGCACGCCTTGGGACAGCAACAGCGTCGCGAGAAAGTTCCGTTTTTGCCGCTCCCGCAGCGCCACGATCTCAGGATCATCGGTCGGCCCTTCCACCCCGCAATTCCAACTGAGGTTGTCGTCGGTCCCGTCTCGATTGCCTTCGCCGTTCGCCTCATTGTGCTTCTCGTTGTAACTCACGAGGTCGTTGAGCGTGAATCCATCATGCGCGGTCACGAAATTGACGCTGGCATGCGGTCGCCGCCCGCTGGCCTCGTACAGATCGCTGCTCCCGGTCAGCCGGTAGCCCAGCTCCGCGACCTGGCCGCCGTCTCCCTTCCAATACCGCCGGATCGTATCCCGATAACGCCCGTTCCACTCGGCCCACCCGACCGGAAAATTTCCCACCTGATACCCGCCCTGACCCAGATCCCACGGCTCCGCGATCAGTTTGACCCGCGAGAGCACGGGATCCTGGTGGATGATGTCGAAAAAGGCGCTCAACCGATCGACGTCGTGCAACTCTCTGGCGAGGGTCGACGCCAAGTCAAACCGGAAGCCGTCGACATGCATCTCTTGGACCCAATACCGCAAGCTGTCCATGATGAGCTGCAGGGTCCTTGGGTGGGTCACGTTCAACGTGTTCCCCGTCCCGGTGTAGTCCATGTAGTACCGCTTGTTGTCGGGGACGAGCCGGTAGTAAGCGGCGTTGTCGATGCCGCGAAATGAAAGGGTCGGCCCCAGATGGTTCCCTTCGCCCGTATGGTTGTAGACGACGTCGAGAATGATCTCGAGACCTTCGCTGTGAAGCGTTTTGACCATCGTTTTGAATTCTCGAACCTGCTCGCCGGCCTTCGTCGCCGTGGCATACCGGATATCAGGCGAGAAGAACCCGATGGAGTTATACCCCCAATAATTGGTCAGACCCCGGTCATACAGATGCTTGTCACGCACGAAGTGGTGGACAGGGAGCAATTCGACCGCCGTGATGCCGAGCGCTTTCAGGTGGTCGAGCGCGGCCGGCGAGGTCAACCCGGCATAGGTCCCCCGCTGCGCCTCGGGCACGTCGGGATGCCGGGCGGTGAAGCCTTTGACGTGGACCTCGTAGATGACCGTCTGATCCCAGGGCGTCCGCAGCAGTTGATCCCCGCCCCACGTGAAGGCTGGATCGATGACCACGCCCTTCGGGACGTTGTCCGCGTTGTCGCGTTCGTCCTTAGACAGGTCCTCAGCGGGGTCGCCGATCCGGTAGCCGAACATGGCATCCGACCATTCGACCGTTCCAGCAATGGCCTTGGCATAGGGATCGATCAGCAGCTTCGCCGGGTTGAATCGATGGCCGGCCTGCGGATCGTAGGGACCATGGACCCGGTACCCATAATGCTGTCCCGGTCGGATCTCGGGCAGGTACACATGCCAGACCTGGTCGGTCCGTTCCTCGAGGACGATCCGATGGGATTCATGGCTGGAATCCGGCCCGGCGAACAAACAGAGCTCGACCTGCGTTGCGTTCTCGGAAAAGAGCGCGAAGTTCACTCCCTGGCCGTCCCACGTCGCCCCGAGCGGGTATGAACGCCCCGGCCAGATCCTCATCGGGCGCCAGCCCGGCGTTCGTGTTCAATCTCTTCTTTCACGATCCGTTCGGCTTCGAGCCAGTCCTGAACATCGTTGCCGTCTCCACGCCCACGGCGTTCGAACAGCTCAAAAGCCTTGCGCGCCACGCGGGCATTGAATTCGGGACCGGAGAGTGCCATGTCGAGAGCGGCGGCGTCCGGCGCCGCCCCCTCCCGGCCGTGTTGCCCCTCCCCGTTCGAAGATTCCTTTTCCATGGCCGCACGACGTGACGTCCGCTTGGCGCTTGCCGGCTCATCGGTCCGTGTATCACGTGTATCAATGGATCCTCGACGCTTTGCCATATGAGGCCTCCTACTTCATCGGTCCGACAGCATAGCCAGCGACTCACCCTGCACCCTATCAGAGCGGGACCAATTTTCCTGTCAGTCGACGCGTCTCTGGCAACCTCCCGCCCGAATCTGGCAGACTGAGCGGATGCCGGAATCCGGACGCTGGAAGTTGGAATTAGGGGCGTGCGTGCTCGGAGATTCGGGCGTCCGTTTTACCGTCTGGGCGCCGCACGCCCGCCGCTTGGAAGTCCGGATCATCGGACAAGGCGATGTCCAAGCCCTACGGCAGGAGCATGGGTACTTCGTCGCCGAAGCCCCCCGCGCACGCCCGGGCGAACGGTACCTCTATGTGCTCGACGGCAAGACCGCCCGGCCGGACCCGGCTTCACGCGCCCAGTCGGAGGGCGTTCATGGTCCCTCGATGATCATCGATCCGGACGCCTTTCGGTGGTCCGATGAGGCGTGGGCGGGGCGACGCCTGGATGAGCTGATCATCTATGAGCTGCACGTCGGGACGTTCACCCGCGCCGGGACGTTCGCCGGCCTCATTCCCCGTGTGGCCGCTCTCCGAGAACTCGGCGTGACCGCCATCGAGCTCATGCCCGTCGCCCAATTCCCCGGTGCACGCAATTGGGGCTACGACGGCGTCTCTCTGTACGCCCCGCAATCGACGTATGGCGGCCCGGACGGCCTCAAGGCGCTCGTCAATGCCTGCCATCGCCACGACATGGCCGTCATTCTCGATGTGGTGTACAACCATCTTGGCCCCGAAGGCAACTATCTCGACGAGTTCGGACCCTATTTTACGGATCGGTACCGCACCCCGTGGGGCAGGGCCGTCAACTATGACGGTCCCGATTCCGACGACGTCAGGCGGTTCATCATCGACAACGCCTTGTACTGGATCACCGAGTATCATGTCGATGCGCTTCGTCTCGACGCCATCCACGGCATTTACGACTTCAGCGCGACGCACATCCTGCGTGAGCTCGCCGATGCGGTGCACCGCGAAGGACGGCGCCTGAGCCGCGAGGTGTTGCTGATCGGCGAGAGTGATCTCAACGACGTCCGCGCCATCTCACCGCCCGATCGAGGCGGCTATGGGCTCGACGCGCAATGGAGCGACGACTTCCATCATGCCCTCCATGCGCTGCTGACTGGCGAGCGAAACGGCTACTACGAGGACTTCGGCCGGCTCTCCGACTTGGCCACGGCGATCCAGGACGGCTTCGTCTATGCCGGGCAACACTCTCGGCATCGCCGCCGTCGCCACGGCAATTCGTCGCGACAGGTCCCCCCCCGGCAGCTCGTCGTCTGCGCGCAGAACCATGACCAGATCGGCAACCGGGCTTTCGGCGATCGTCTCAGCACCTTGGTGCCCTGGGAAGCGTTGAAGGTCGCCGCCGCCGCCGTGCTCCTCGCCCCGCACACGCCGATGCTCTTCATGGGCGAGGAATACGGCGAGACCGCTCCGTTCCAGTATTTCATCGATCATGCCGACCCCGGTCTCGTGGAGGCAGTGCGCGCGGGACGACGGCGGGAGTTCGAGGCGTTCGGGTGGACCGATGTTCCGGACCCCGCCGATCCGGCCACGTTCACGCGGTCCCGGCTGCGAGAGGACCCGCTGGACGAGCGGCAGAGCCGGTTGCTGGCCTGGTACCGAGGTCTCCTACGCCTGCGGACGAGCCTCCCATCCCTTTCGGCGGCGATCGCGCATCAGGTGAGGTCCTATGAAGACGCGGCGGTGATCACCGTCCAACATCGCGGCCCGGACGCCACGGAGGCGCTGGTACTGTTGAGCATGAACAAGAGTGAGACGCGGCTGCAACTGGCGGACCCGGATGGACGATGGAGGCGATCCGTGTGGAGTTGGAGCCGGGACTTCGGGGGCGGCTCGGTCGACCCGCCCCCGGCCGACCTTCGACTCGGTGGCCGACCGGTCGAGGTCCTCCTCCCGGCCTACGGCGTGATCGTGTATACGAAGAGCCCCTGAAGCCTCGCTAGGCGCGCTTGAGGAACAGCATCGCGAGCGGAGGCAGCGTGAGGAGGATCGAGTACGGCTGGCCATGCCAAGGGACGGCTTCGGCCTCCACGCCGCCGCCGTTCCCGAGATTGGAGCCGCCATAGAGCTGCGAGTCGCTGTTGAGCAGCTCTCGATACCAGCCGGCCGCAGGAACGCCGATCCGGTACCGTTCGCGGGGAACCGGCGTGAAATTCCCGATGCACAAGATGGCATCGTCGTGCTGCTTGGCTCGGCGGACAAAGGCGATGACGGCATGGTCGGCGTCGCTGAAGTCGATCCACTGGAACCCCGACCAGTCGAAGTCGACTTCGTGCAGGGCCCGCTCCGCCGTATAGAGGCGGTTGAGATCCCGGACATAGCGCTGCACGCCCTCGTGCGGCTCATACTGTAAGAGATGCCACTGCAGGCTGTCGTCGTGATTCCACTCCCACCACTGACCGAACTCGCCCCCCATGAACAGCATCTTCTTTCCCGGATGGGCATACAGGTAGCCGAGTAAGGCGCGGAGATTGGCAAACCGCTGCCAGTGGTCACCCGGCATCTTGTCGAGCAGGGCCTTCTTCCCGTGCACCACTTCATCGTGCGAGAGCACTTGGACGAAGTTTTCGCTGAAGGCGTAGACCAAGCCGAACGTGATCTTGTTCTGATGGAATCGACGGTAGATGGGATCCAGGCTGAAATACTCCAACGTGTCGTGCATCCACCCCATGTTCCACTTCAGGCTGAAGCCCAACCCGCCGGTGTAGGTCGGGCGCGAGACTCCCGGCCAGGCGGTGGATTCTTCGGCGATCGTGAGCACCCCCGGATGCTCTTGGTGGACCAACGCATTGAACTCCTTCAGGAACGAGATCGCTTCAAGGTTCTCGTTGCCGCCGTATTGGTTCGGCAGCCACTCCCCGGGCTGCCGGGCGTAATCCAGGTACAGCATCGAGGCGACGGCATCGACGCGGAGCCCGTCCACATGGTACCGGTCGAGCCAGAACAGCGCGCTGTTGAGCAGGAAGTTGCGCACCTCCACGCGGCCGAAATTGAAAATTCGGCTGTGCCATTCCGGATGGTAACCGAGGCGCGGATCCTGATGATCGTAGAGATGCGTCCCGTCGAACCAGGCCAGCCCGTGAGGGTCATCGGGGAAGTGGGCGGGGACCCAGTCGAGGATGACGCCCAGGCCGGCCTCGTGGCAGGCATCGACGAACGCCATGAAATCCTTCGGCTCGCCGAACCGGCTGGTCGGAGCAAAGTAGCCGGTCGTCTGGTATCCCCAGGACCCGTCGAACGGGTGCTCCGTCACCGGAAGCAGCTCGAGATGGGTGTAGCCCATGTCCTTCGCATAGGGAATCAATTGCGCGGCGAGCTCCCGATAGGTCAGCCAGCGGTTGCCCTCCTCGGGCACTCGACGCCACGAGCCCAGATGGACCTCGTAGATCGCGATCGGCTGCGCGAGAGGATCCTGTGTCCGACGTCGCTCGATCCATGATCCGTCCCGCCAGACGTAACCGGACAGGTCGGTGACGATCGAGGCGGTCTTCGGTCGAAGCTCGGCGGCAAAGGCATACGGGTCCGCCTTCAGGAAGGGGGCGCCGCCCGCTCGCGATCGAATCTCGTATTTGTACCGGGTCCCGAGCGGAAGATCGGGGATGAACAGCTCCCAGAGCCCGGAGGCTCCTCGGCTCCTCATGGGATGCCGGCGACCGTCCCATCCGTCAAAGTCCCCGACGACGCTCACCCGCATGGCGTTCGGAGCCCATACGACGAAACGCACTCCGGCGACGCCGTCCATCGTGACCGGGTGGGCGCCCAGGAGATCGTAGCCGCGGAACAATCGCCCCTCGGCGAAGAGATGGAGGTCGAAGTCGGAGATCAGATTGCGAAAGGCGTAGGGATCGTGGCGCTGCGTGACCGAGCCGGAGTGATCCCGGACGTCGAGCAGGTAGGGTTGGCGCAGCGCCCCGTCCGGCACGACGGCCTCGAAGAGGCCCTGCTCATCGATCTTCGTCATGGGCCGGGGCGCATCACCGTTGAGCAGCACCCGGGCTTCAGCGGCCTCCGGCAGGAAGGCCCGGATGACCACCACCGGACGCCCTTCCTTCAGCTCATGATGCGGGCCCAGGACCGCGAACGGGTCCCAATGCTCCGCACGCAACAATCGGCTCACATCCTCATCGATGGTTCGCATCATGGCCGTATCATAAACCATCACCCTCCGGAATTCGAATGATGGCGCTCTCGGCAGACATCTGTCTCTGGCGAGCCTACAGCGGTTCCGCTATAGTGCGTTTCTGGAGTCCCCCGCAGGGGTCTCGTCATTGACAGGGAGGTTGCGATGCCGATCGGGTCCCCGTCCGCGGTCCAGGCGCTGACCGCGGCCTCGATGTTCGCCCTCGTCACGTTGCTGGCCTTGGCCTTTCGATACCTGACCTTCCGGGCCCTCCGACGGTGGGCGTCGGCGACCGGATCGCCGTTCAGCCCGCTCCTGCTCGCCGGCCTCCGCTTGCCGTCGCTGGTCTGGTGCGTCCTCATCGGCCTCTACGTCGCGATCGATACCGCCGAGGTGCCGCCGCGCCTCAGCGCCGCCGCGCTCAAGGTCCTGTTCAGCCTGCTGGTCATCTCCGTCACAGTCGCCGTCGCCAACCTCTCCGGCGCCGCCCTCCGGGAGGGAATGAAGCAGAACATGGCGGCCCTCCCGGGGCTGTCGTTCACGTTCATCAAGGTGGTGATTTGGATCACCGGAGGCCTCGTCCTGCTCGGCGGTCTGGGGATTTCCATCACCCCCGTCCTCACGGCGTTGGGCGTCGGCGGGCTCGCCGTCGCGCTCGCCCTGCAGGACACCCTCTCCAACTTCTTTGCCGGCATCCATCTGCTCGTCGAAAAACCGATCCGCGTGGGGGACTTCATCAAGCTCGAAACGGGGCAGGAAGGGTATGTGGCGGATATCGGTTGGCGCACGACCCGCATCCGCATGCTGCCCAACAACATGGTCATCATGCCCAACAGCAAGCTGACCCAGTCGGTGCTCACCAATTACTATCTCCCGGAACCCCGGATGTCATTGCTCATTCCGATCAGCGTGTCCTACCGCTCGGATCCCGATCACGTCGAGCGCCTCCTCGTGGAAGAGGCGACGCGCGCCGTTGGTCACATTCCGGGTCTGCTGGCCGAACCGCCGGCCTTCGTCCGTTTCATCCCGGGCTTCGGGGAATCGTCGCTCGACTTCACGCTGATTTGCCAAGTGCAGGAGTTTACCGACCAGTACTTGGCCCAGCATGAGTTGCGCAAGCGGATCTTCAAACGTTTCAAAGAGGAAGGCATCGAAATCCCGTTCCCGCAACGGACCGTGCATCTGCACGCCGGCGGTCCGTCTGTCGGAAGCGCCTCACCGACGGCATCCGATTCCGAGCCCCAGCCGCCACACGCGAGGTAGCCGGATGCACCCTATTGTACGTAAATCTTTTTCCTATGGCTGGTTGTCACGCCCCCTACAACGGAGCAGGCCGAAAGAGCGTAAGATGGCGTCGATGGTAGGAATTCCGAGTAGGGGTCGAGAGGTCGGCTTGCCGTCTTCAGGGACCGAGGCCGAGCGGCTGGACCCATGAATCTCACGACCGGGCCCAAGGTCTTGGCGATGATCATGGCGGGAGGCAAGGGCGAACGCCTGATGCCCTTGACCGAGCACCGCAGTAAGCCGGCGGTGCCCTTCGCCGCGAAATACCGGATCGTCGATTTCGTGCTCAGCAACTTCCTCAACTCGGGTATCCGATCCATGTACGTGCTGGTCCAATACCGGTCGCAATCCCTGATCGAACACTTGCGCCGAGCGTGGCGGATCGGCGAACGCGCCCCAAGCGAATTCGTCTCGGTGGTCCCTCCGCAGATGCGGGCGCGGGAGGGGTGGTACGAAGGAACGGCGGACGCCGTGTACCAGAACATCAACCTCATCAGAGACTTCAACCCCGACCTCGTCGCCGTGTTCGGCGCAGACCACATTTACCGCATGGACATCGCGCAGATGGTGCACTTCCATCGTGACCACCGGGCCGAGATCACGGTCGCGGCTCGACCCGTCCCGCTGGCGGCGGCCAAGGGGTTTGGCATCATCGAGGTCACCGAGGGCGGCCCGGACCCGGCCCCCCGCATCGTCGGCTTCGAGGAGAAGCCGGCCCGGGCGAAGCCGATGCCCCAGGATCCCGGCCAAGCTTTTTCTTCGATGGGCAACTATCTCTTCGAGACGGGCCTGCTGCTGGACATCCTCGAGCATGATGCGGCGACGCCTGGCGCCCACGACTTCGGGCGGGATATCCTCCCGCGCACGATCGGCACCCACCGGGTCCTCGCCTACAACTTCTGTGACAACGTGATCCCCGAGTTGAAGCCCTATGAGGAGCCGGCGTACTGGCGGGATGTGGGGACGCTGGAAGCCTACTGGCAGGCCAACATGGACATCCTGGGCGAGGCGCCGGCCTTCGACCTGCACAACAGCCAATGGCCGATCATGACCGACGGGTACGATGCCCCGCCATCCAGCTTGGTCCGATGCCGATTGGACGGCACCGTCGTCGGGCAGGGGAGCCGCCTCGTCGAGGCCGACATTCGCCGCTCCGTCATCGGACGGGACATCACGATCGAGCGCGGGGCCTCGCTGGATGAGTGTGTGATCCTCGATGGCGCGGTGATTGGCCCCAAGGCACGGTTGCGGCGCGTCATCGTCGATCGGTTCAATACCATCCCCGAGGGCACCTCGATCGGATTCGACCAGGAGGCCGACCGACGGCGCTTCCATGTCACGGAGTCCGGTGTGGTCGTGCTGCCGCAGGGACAGATGGGCGGCCGTCATCGCCTCTATCACCACTCCATGGCGTCGTGAGGGAGCATGACCGCCGGCCCGACCCGCATCCCCGTCTCCACCTATCGGCTTCAGTTCAACCGGGGTTTTACCTTCCGTGATGCGGCCGCGGTCGTCCCCTATCTGGCTCGGCTCGGCATCACCGACTGCTACGCGTCATCCTACTTGAAGGCGACCCCCGGCAGTTCCCACGGCTATGACGTGGCGGACCCCCGGATCCTCAATCCCGAAATCGGAACCGAGTCGGACTACACCGTCTTCGTCACCGCGCTGCGCGCCGAAGGGATGGGCCAGATCCTGGACGTCGTGCCGAACCATATGGGGATCTCGCGATCCAGCAACACCTGGTGGCTGGACGTCCTGGAAAACGGCCCCAGCTCCCGGTACGCCGAGTTCTTCGATATCGATTGGCACCCGGTCAAGCCCGAGCTCGAGAACAAGATTCTGCTCCCGATCTTGGGCGACCTCTACGGCGTGGTCCTGGAAAACCAGGAGATCACGCTGTCGTACCGGGACGGCGCCTTCGTCGTGACCTACTACGACTACACCCTCCCCATCGCTCCCAAGTCGGCGGTCCACGTGCTCTCCTATCGGCTAGACGAGCTGATTCAGGACGCGGGCTCCGGCCATCCCGACGTCTTGGAGCTGCAGAGCATCCTGACCGCCATGCATCATTTACCCGGGCGGGAAGAGCGCGACCCGTCGAAGCTCGAGGAGCGCGCGCGCGAGAAGGAAATCATCAAGAAGCGGTTGGACCGCCTGACCCGCGACAGCCCGCTCGTCGCCGCCTTCCTCGAGGAGAACGTCCGGGCGTTCAACGGCCGGAAGGATGATCCGCGCAGCTTCGACCTCCTCGACGCCCTGCTCAACGACCAGCCCTACCGCCTGGCGTATTGGCGTGTGGCGGCGGAAGAAATCAACTACCGGCGATTCTTCGACATCAATGAATTGGCGGCGATCCGCGTCGAGGACCCGGTCGTCTTCCAGGAGACGCACCAGTTGATCTTCCGCCTGCTCAAGGAGGGCGCGCTCACCGGCCTCCGGGTCGACCATGTCGACGGCCTGTACGATCCTCATCAGTATCTGTGTCAACTGCAATCCTGGGCGCGCACCAACCTGCCCCTCGCCCACGAGACGGACCGACCGCTGTATCTCATCGTCGAAAAGATTCTGGGCAAGGGGGAGAGCCTGCCGAGCGGGTGGCCCGTCTACGGCACCACGGGATACGAGTTCCTGAGCCTCCTCAATGCGCTCTTCGTCGACAGCGCCCACGAGCACGCCTTCGACGAGCTCTACGCCAAGTTCATCCGGCAACGGTTGTCCTACGAGGAATTGGCGTATGAAAAGAAGGAATTGATCATGAGCGCCTCCATGGCCAGCGAGGTCAACACGCTCGGTCATTTTCTGAACAGTTTTTCGGAGCGGGACCGCCGGTCCCGCGATTTCACCCTCAACAGCCTGATCCACGCCATTCGCGAGATCATCGCCTGCTTCCCCGTCTATCGGACCTACGTCGGGCCGGAGTCCGAGGGCGTCACCGACCGCGACCGCGCCTATATCCGCCTGGCGGTGACCAAGGCGAAGCGGCGCAATCCGGCGGTCAGCGGGCTCGTCTTCGATTTCATCGAGAACATCCTGCTGAACCGCGAAGAGGACCGTCTGCGGGTCGACCGCAACGAGCGGTTGAACTTCGTCATGAAGTTCCAGCAGCTCACGAGTCCCGTGACCGCCAAGGGCGTTGAGGACACGGTCATGTATATTTACAATCGGCTCGTGTCGTTGAACGAGGTCGGCGGAGAGCCGAGTCGGTTCGGGATCCCGGTCCCGACGTTCCACGAGCGCATGCGCGAGCGCCAGGCGCAATGGCGTGTGAGCTTGTCGGCCACGTCGACGCACGACACGAAGCGGAGCGAAGACGTCCGGGCGCGCATCAACGTGCTGTCCGAGATGCCGGCCGCCTGGAGAAGCCATCTGGCGCTGTGGAGCAAGCTGAACAAGAAGTTCAAGACCGACCTCGACGGGCAGCCCGTGCCCGACCGGAACGAGGAGTACCTCCTCTATCAGACGCTGGTCGGCGCCTGGCCCTTCGAGCCGATCGAGGAGAGCACGTACCGGGCGTTCTGCGGGCGGATCCAACGGTACATGGAAAAAGCGCTGCACGAGGCGAAGGTGCACAGTAGTTGGCTCAATCCCAACCAGCAATACGACCAGGCGGTCCATAAGTTCGTCGAGGCCATCCTCGATCGGACGCGGCCCAACCCGTTCCTCGAAAGCTTTCGCGCCTTCCACGAGAAGATCGCCCGCTTGGGCGCCTACAACAGCCTCTCTCAGGTGCTCATCAAGATCACGGCGCCCGGTGTGCCGGACTTCTATCAGGGCACCGAGGTCTGGGACTTCAGCCTCGTCGACCCAGATAACCGGCGCCATGTGGATTATGCGCACCGGGTCGCCCTCCTGAACGAGCTCGACCGAGCGATGCACGAGAGCGAGGACCGGCGGCCCTTGATGCGCAACCTGCTCGCCCGCTATACCGATGGACGTGTGAAGCTGTATGTCACGACCGCGGCGCTGCGCTACCGACGCCGCCACGCCGGCCTGTTCCAAGACGGCGACTATACGCCGCTCGAGGGCCTGGGAGCCAAGAAGCAACACGTGTGCGCGTTCGCCCGATCCCAAGGCCCGGCGATGGCGATCACGGTGGCGCCCCGGCTGGTCGCCGGCCTCCTGACCGAGCCCTCCGCCACGCCCGTGGATCCCCAGGTCTGGCAGGACACGTGGCTCGCCTTGCCCGAAGGCGCCTCGCTCGAGAGCCGCTTCCGGCACGTGCTCACCGGGGACGTCATCACCGCCGTGCCCGTCGAGACCCGGCCGGCACTGTCGTTGTCTCGCGTCTTCGCCGATGCTCCGGTGGCGCTCTTGGAGAAGGTGGCGTGATGCCCACGGTGCAGGAAGACCAGACGGCCTGGTTGGGCGGCGAGGCGCACGTGCGCCGACAGGACGGCGGCCGGCGCTGGGTTTTGCCCCCACAGTGGCGCCAGGCGGCCCTGGCAGCCGGGGCGTTCACCGCCGGAACGGCGATCGCCGGCGGGATCGCCGCCATCGCCTGCCACGCGAGACGGGACACGGCCGAACGTCCCCGAGAAGGAGCACGACCGATGAAGACCGAAAGCCGACCGGAGCGAAGGTTTACGGCCAGCGCGCTGCTCGCCGCGTTCATGACCGGCGTGGTCGTCGGTACAGCCGTGACGCTGTTCACGACGCCGGAACCGGGACACCGTCTGCGCCGCCGAATCTCGCGCGGCGCCCGCACGGCGCAGGAGGAGCTCGCCGGGGTGGCGTTCGAGGCTCGGGAAGCCCTGGAGGCCCTGACGACGGATGCGCGGCAGACGATTCGACGGACGGCGCGGCGGCTCGGCAACGTCATCGAGGCGACGCTCGAGGCGGTCCGGACCGAAGCCGAGTTGGTGCGGGGGCAGGACCATGAATGACCGGCGGGCAGGCACGCCCTTCCACTTCGTCGGGTGCGTGGAGCTCAGGGAAATGCTGGGGCGGAAGGCCGCCGACATCCAGCAACTGATGAACGCGATCGAAGAAGTCCCCGCCGATTCGATCTACTACCATACCCACAGCTATTTCTTGCGCTACGAGGCGGGCCCGACCCTCTTCCCCAGCGACTTCGCCACATGGGCCGCCGTGTCGGTCCGAGACCGGATCCTCAGCGAGCGGCTGGGCTTGATCGATCCCTTCGAGTTCCGAGACCTGGAGGCCTTGCGAGCGGAAATCGTCGCGACGATCGACGCGCATCTCACCTCGCTGTGGAACGTGCCTCGGGTGATCCACGGCGAACCGTTCGAGTTCGTCAGCTCGCACATCCTGGAGGTCGACCTCGAGCTCTCGGCCAACAGCCTGAGTGAATTTCGCGAGCTGCTGTCCTGCGTCGATCGCAGCGCCCTGTTCAATCACATTTGTGAAGCCAAGATCCGGAAGGGACGGAAGGGCGGCGATTTCGTCATCTGGATCGGCTCCCCCGAGGGCTTGAACCTTCCCGACCTGGCCACGCGCTTGGCGGCCATCCAGCCCATCGGGCTGACGTTGGAAGGCATCCGCGGCCGCATGCTGACCCTCGTGGATGACTACTTGACCCAGACGCTCAGCCAGACGGCGGTTGCCTCCTCATGATCTCGCTCAGCGACTACCGCCAGATCGCCCCGCCCGGCCGCGTGGACCTGCTCTATCGGCTCAGTGCCGAGGTGAGCGGCAAGCGGATGCTCCACGTGACCGCGGAACGGCAAGGCGATGAAGCCTCGGAGATGCTGCACACGCTCATCCCCCTGCTGGCCGACGTCGGCGTCAAGGCCCAGTGGGAGGTGATGCGCGGGACGGGTCCGTTCAACGAGGCGGGACGGACGTTTCGGAACGGGCTCCAAGGCGAGGACGTCCGCGTTCCCGACGGTTTGGTGGACACCTACCGGGACGCGGTTCGCCAGGCCGTGCAGACGTTGGATCTCACCGCCGACGTGGTGATGACCCACGATCCGCATCCCCTCGGCCTCATCGACTACGCGCCCACCGATTCCCGCTGGATCTGGCGCTGTTATCTGGACGTCTCCCGGCCGCAGCGGCGCGTATGGAACTTCGTGCGCCCGTACATCGCCAAGTACGACGCCGCGGTCTTCTCGCTCCCCCAGTTCGCGCAACCGCTGCCGTTGCCCCAGTACCTCATCTACCCCTCCATCGATCCCCTGAGCGAGAAGAACCGCGAGATGACGCCCGAGGAAATCGACCGGGTGTTGGAGGGACTCGACCTTCCCCGGGACAAACCGATGCTCCTCCAGGTCGCCGCGTTCAACCGCTTCACCGACTTCCGGGGATTGATTGCCGCCTACCGGCTCATCAAATCCCATTACGATTGCTGTCTGGTCTTGGCCGGCCGGGTCGCGCCCGACGACGTCGATGAACAGGCGGTCTTGAGCGCCGCGCGGGATGCGGCCGACAAGGACGAGGACATCCGCATCCTCCCACTCGAATCCGAGGCCCCGCTCCGGATCAACGCGCTCCAGCGCCGGGCGACGCTCGTGCTGCAGAAGTCATTCCGGGAGGGCTTCGGACTGGCCGTCACGGAGGCCATGTGGAAGGGCAAGCCGGTGATCGGCAGCGAGACGGGCGGCATCACCATGCAGGTGATGTTCGGGCAGACCGGCTATACGGCGAACTCCGTGGAGGGCACCGCGTTCTATGCGCGCTACCTGTTGAACAACCCGACGATCGCCGACGAGATGGGACGCCGGGCGCACGAGCGCGTCCGGCAGAATTTTCTCATCACGCGCCACGTCGAAGATTACCTGTCGCTGATGATTTTGCTCGGACGATCCTAACGGCCCCGCTGAACGGCGGACGATGAGCTCACGGACACCGCGAGAGGAAGAGAAGAAGGGCGCGTCGCCGAGGGCGACGCTCAGCGCGCCGCGCCCGGCCGACGAGCCGGCTCCCGCGCGCGAGCTTCCCGACGGCCTCGCCACGATCGTGATCGAGCGGGTCGCTCCCGAGCTCGACGGCGGGCGCTACCCGGTCAAGCGAGAAGTGGGGGACCGCTTGGAGGTCACCGCGGACATCTTCAAGGAAGGCCACGACGTGTTGGCCGCGGTCGTCCGCTTTCGAAAGGCCGATGAATCGGCGTGGCGAGAGTCCCCCATGGTCCATGTCGACAACGATCGCTGGGCCGGATGGTTCGACCTGACCGAGAACACGCGCTACCGCTACACGATCGTCGCCTGGGTCTCCCCCTTCGAATCGTGGCGGCAAGAGATCGCCAAGAAACTCAAGACCCAGCCGGACATCGGAAGCGAGCTGTTGGAGGGACGCGCCTTGGTCGAGGCGGCAGCCGAGCGCGCGCACGGGAGCGACCAGGTTCAGCTTCGGCAGAGCCTGCATCGATGGACGACATCAGCGACGCAGGCCGAACAGGCCGACTGGGCGCTCGCCGAGAGCCTGGCGCAACTCGTGCGCGTCCATGAGGAGCGGGGCGCGCTCACGATCTATCCCAAAGAGCTCGAGGTCGTGGTCGATCGCGTCCTCGCCCGGTACGGCGCCTGGTACGAGATGTTCCCGCGTTCGCAGGGCACCGTGCCCGGCCGAAGCGCCACGTTCAAAGATTGCGAGCGCCGGCTCCCGGCGATCCAGGCGATGGGGTTCGATGTCCTGTACCTGCCGCCGATCCACCCGATCGGCCGGACGAACCGGAAGGGCCCGAACAACCGGCTCGACGCGGGACCTGACGACCCCGGAAGCCCCTATGCGATCGGCAACGAGCACGGGGGGCACGATGCCGTCGAGCCGAGCCTCGGAACGCTCCAGGATTTCGACCGGTTCGTGGCCGCCGTCCGGCGTCACGGCATGGAAGTCGCCCTGGACTTCGCGATCAACTGCTCGCCGGATCATCCATACGTCAGGCAGCACCCCGAGTGGTTCTATCACCGACCGGACGGGACCATCAAATACGCCGAGAACCCGCCGAAGAAGTACCAGGACATCTATCCGCTGGACTTCTACTGCCGAGACTGGCGGGCGCTCTGGAACGAGATGAAACGGATCATCCTGTTCTGGATCGACCACGGGGTCCATATCTTCCGGGTCGACAATCCGCACACCAAACCGGTGATGTTCTGGGAATGGCTGATCCGCGAGGTTCAGCGGAACCACCCGGAGGTGATCTTCCTGTCCGAGGCCTTTACGCGGCCGAAGATGATGCGGGCGCTCGCGAAGGCCGGCTTCACGCAGTCGTACACGTACTTCACCTGGCGCAACTCGAAGCAAGAGCTGACCGACTACTTGACGGAGCTGACCCAGAGCGAGATGAAGGAATACTTTCGGCCGAACTTCTTTACGAACACGCCGGACATCCTGCCGGAGATCCTCCAACAAGGCGGCCGGCCCGCGTTCATGTCGCGCCTGGTCCTCGCCGCCACCCTGTCGCCGTCGTACGGGATCTACAACGGCTACGAGCTGTGCGAGAACCGCGCCATCCCCGGCACCGAGGAATATCTCCACTCCGAGAAATACGAGTACAAGGTGTGGGATTGGGATCGTCCGGGCAACCTCGTCGACTACATCACCACCGTCAATCGGATCCGCCGAGAGCAGCCGGCGCTGCATGAATATGAAAATCTGCGTTTCTACGAGACGGACAACGACCAGGTCCTCTATTACGGAAAGACGACCTTCGACCGGCTGAATACGGTGCTCGTGGCCGTCAACCTCAACCCGTTCCAAACGCAGACCGCCCGCCTGGTCATCCCGCTCGCCGACCTGGGCATCCGTGCGGACGAGACCTATCAGCTCCATGACCTGCTGACCGAGCGCCGGTATCTCGTGACCGGGGACACCCACACGATCCTGTTGGACCCGTTCCGAGATCCCGCGGCGATTTTCGCGGTCCGGCGCTGGACGCGGCGGGAGCAGGACTATGACTATTTCATGTAGCAGAGAAGCACTCAGCCGCCAGCGATCACCAAATCCCAAAGCTGATGGCTGAGAGCTGATGGCTTGAATGACTGATCCTCTCTGGTACAAAGACGCGATCATCTACGAGCTGCACGTCAAGGCGTTCCTGGATTCGAACGCCAACGGCATCGGCGACTTCCGCGGGCTGACCGAGAAGCTCGACTACATCCAGGATCTTGGCGTCACGGCCCTGTGGCTGCTGCCGATGTATCCCTCGCCGTTCAAAGACGACGGTTACGACATCGCCGACTATCTCGACATCCACAAAGACTACGGGACGATGAAGGACTTCGAGGTCTTTCTCGATGAAGCCCATCGCCGCGGGATCCGCGTCATCACCGAGTTGGTCATCAACCATACGTCGGATCAGCACCCGTGGTTCCAGGAGGCCCGCCGGAACCCCTCTTCACCGTACCGCGACTACTACGTCTGGAGCGACACGGACAAGAAATACGCCGGGACGCGGATCATCTTCACGGACACCGAACGATCCAATTGGGCGTGGGACCCGGAGGCCAAGCTCTACTACTGGCACCGGTTCTTCAGCCACCAGCCCGATCTGAACTTCGACAACCCGCGCGTCCTGGAAGAAGTCATCACGATCATGAAGTTCTGGCTGAGCAAGGGCGTCGACGGCTTGCGGGTCGACGCCGTGCCGTACCTGGTCGAGCGCGAAGGAACGAGTTGCGAGAACCTCCCCGAGACGCACGAGATCCTCAAGGAGATCCGGCGGGCGGTCGACGCCGAGTTCGAGGACCGCATGCTGCTCGCCGAAGCGAACCAATGGCCGGCCGACGTCCGGCCCTATTTCGCCAACGGCGACGAGTTCCACATGGCCTTCCATTTCCCCTTGATGCCCCGCATCTTCATGGCGATCAAGAAGGCCGACCGCCATCCGATCACCGAGATCCTGATGCAGACGCCGCCGATCCCCCCCAACTGCCAATGGGCGCTGTTCCTCAGGAACCACGATGAGCTGACCCTGGAGATGGTCACCGACGACGAGCGCGACTATCTCTACCGCGAGTACTGCACCGATCCCCGCATGCGCATCAACATCGGCATTCGCCGGCGGCTGGCCCCGCTGATGGACAACGACCGTCGGAAGATCGAGCTGCTCAACAGCCTGCTGCTCACGATGCCGGGCACCCCGGTCCTCTATTACGGCGACGAGCTGGGGATGGGGGACAATATTTATCTGGGCGACCGCAACGGGGTGCGCACGCCCATGCAGTGGACGGGGGACCGGAACGCCGGGTTCTCGCGCGCGGAGACCGCGCAGTTGTACCTGCCGCTGAACGTGGATCCGGTTTACGGCTATCAGGCCTTGAACGTCGAGGCGCAGCTCCGGGTTCCGAACTCGCTGCTCAACTGGACGAAGCGGATGCTGGCCGTCCGCAAACGGCACAAGACGTTCGGCCGCGGCACCTTGGAGTTCCTCAAGCCGGCCAACCGCTCGATTCTGGCCTACGTGCGGAAGTACGAAGGAGAGACCTTGCTGATCGTCAACAACCTCGCGGGCACCGCCCAGCCCGTCGAGCTGGACCTGCGCCGTTTCATCGGGGCCGACGTGGTCGAGCTCATCGGAGAAACACGGTTTCCACGAGTCGCCGAGCACCCCTATCAGCTCAGCCTCGCGCCCTACGGCTACTACTGGTTTCGCATCGAGCAGAAGATCGGGCGTCGATGATCGTGGAGGCCGACATCCGGGCGGCCGTCGACGCCTTGCATCGGGACGCCGACCGCCTCCCCGCTTACCTGGTTCAGCAGCGCTGGTTCCGCGCGAAGGACCGCCGGATCGAGACGGTCCGCCTCTTCGACTATGCCCCGGTCCCCCGCAGCGGGCGCCCGATGGTGCTCGCGATCGTCCAAGTCGATTATGCCGACGGCCCGCCCGACCTCTACCTCGTCCCGCTCGTCATCGTTCCCCCGTCCGGACAGGAACGCTCGAGCCCCACGCTTCCGCTCCCCACGCTCGAACCACGGAAGGCCGTCGACGCGACCGCGGATGAAGCCGGATGCCTGGCCCTGATCGACGGCATCGTGAACGAATGCCAGTGGACGAGCGAGCGCGGGCTCTTCACCGGGCGGCGGACGTCGGCGGCCGCCGGCCTCCTCGACGCCCCCGTTCGGCACGCCAGGCGGCTCTCGGGCGAGCAGAGCAACACCTCGGTCGTCTGTGACGACCGGGTGATGCTGAAGGTCCTCCGGAAAGTGGAGCCGGGCATCAACCCGGATCGCGAGGTCCTCCACTTCCTCACGACGCACACCGACTTTCGACACGTTCCCGTGTTCCTTGGAGCCGTGGAGTACGAAGCCTCCTCCCCGGACGGCACGCTGCTCCAGGCCTCCGCCGCCCTGCTCCAGACGTTCATTCCGAATCGCGGCGATGCGTGGCGGTATGCCGTGTCGGAGGCCCGGCAGGTGCAGGCGACCCTACAGGAGGAGCCGGCGAGTCCGCGCGAGGTCGAGGCGGTCGTTCAGCGGCGGTCGGGGCCGTTCATCGAGCAGATGCAGCGGCTGGGGAGCGTTACCGCCGCGCTCCACCGGGCGCTCGGCCGAGAGACCGACGATCCGGCCTTCCGGCCCGAACCGGTCTCGCGGCTCGATTGGCAGGCCTGGCACGATGGGATGGTCGATCAGATCCGCGCCGTCCTGTCGCAGCTACGCCGCGGTTCAGCGGCCTCCGGCACACGGTCGGCCGATCTGCGCGACGTGGAAGAGATCCAACGGCGGAGCCTGGCCACCTGTGAGGGATGGACCCGGTTCGAGGCGGAAACACTTGAGAAGATCCGGGTCCACGGCGATTATCATTTGGGCCAGGTCATCCGGAGCGAGACGGATCAGGCCTGGGTGATCCTGGACTTCGAGGGCGAACCCGCCCGTCCCCTCGCGGCGCGGCGCGCCAAGCAGTGTGCGTTGAAAGATGTGGCCGGGATGTTGCGGTCGTTCGATTACGCAGCCTCGACCGCGTACGGACCGGAACGGCGCGAGGCCCGCGAGGTTCGGTTGGCCGAGGCCTGGGTCGGCCTCGCCCGCCGCGCGTTCTTGGACGGCTATCTCGAGGCGGCCCCGGTCGGGCAGGTCTCTTTCCTCCCCGCGGACCGCGCTCGATTCACCGAATTACTGGCGCTGTTCGAATTGGACAAGGCCGTCTACGAGCTCGGGTACGAACTCAACAACCGCCCGGATTGGATCGGGATACCGCTCGACGGCATCCGGCGGTTGCTCGGGTTGGCCGGCACTCCCCCCTCGTAGCCGGCCCTCGACGAGGGCCAGGCGCCTCGGCCCTCTCCGCCGCGTGTCGGGTCAGTCCGGTTCCACCCCCTACTGCTTCAAGCGCAGCAGCCGGTTCTCGAACTTCGTATCGGTGACCAGCTTGTCGAGGCTTTCCACCAGGACGTCGTTGAGCAGCTTCTGGGCATCTTCCGGATCGAACCAGAAGACGTTCTCGTTGCCGGCGCCGTTGAGCGTCATCCGGACGATGCTGCCGTCCGCGGCATTCTGCGCCTGGATCGCGATCTTGGTCTTCGCCGCGATCTCCGTCTTCATGAACTTGCTCTGCGCGTCGACCGAGAGCGTGAGGATCTTGCCCGAGAGGACCACGTCGGGCTTCTCAACCCCGTCCAAGGACCGCGCCATCTCGACGTGCCAGCCCTTCGCCTTCAGGTAATCGTGCACCGCCTTCGCCACCGCCTCGCCGGCTTTACCTCCCGGGATCTCGAAATAGGACTGCCCGCCCCAAAAATGTTGGCGCGTGCCCAGACGGCCCTGTTCCGGCCTGGTGTCCTCGAACGTCTCGATGGCCACATGCGCCTCAGGCTTGGCCGCGCTCGTCTGGACGACGGGGATCAGGTTGATCGGAACCACTTCGCCTTTCGCCGCACATCCGGCGAGCAGCAGGCCTGCGATGAAGCCGACGAGGTAGTGACCGGCATCTTTCACGATCTCCTCCTTTTCAAATCGTGGGTCGGGGCCGCGTGGACGGACGGGCCAAGGAGTCGAACCGGCCGGCGGCGACCGCTCATTAAGGGGAGGTACTATATCAAAATCCCGTGACCAGGCAAATGCGCGGACCCGTCCGGCCTTCGGGCTTGACTGGCCCGAACCCGATGGTTATCATCCCTCCCGCGACCCGCGGGCCGGTTGTTGAGGCCGCGGGTTCTCTTATGGCCAGAACCTTCCGACCTGCCGCGCCAGCCGTCTCCCGATGATCGAAGTCGTCGACGTGACCAAGCGGTATGGCCACCTGACGGCCATCGACCGCGTCAGCTTCACCGTGGCCAAGGGCGAGGTCCTCGCCTTCCTCGGCCCCAACGGAGCCGGGAAGACGACGACCATGCGCATCCTGACCTGCTTCATGCCGGCCACGGAAGGGACCGCGCGGGTGGCCGGGTATGACTGCTTCGAGCAGCCGCAGGAGGTCAAACGCCGCGTCGGCTATCTGCCCGAGACCCCGCCCCTCTACCAGGAGCTGACGGTCACCGAGTACCTGACCTTTACGGGGCGGCTCAAAGGGATGAGCGCCGCCGATCTGCGGGCGCGGCAAGCCCAGGTCGTCGAGCGGCTGTCGCTGGGCGACGTGCGACATCGGTTGATCGGCAACCTCTCCCGCGGCTACAAGCAGCGCGTCGGCCTCGCTCAGGCCCTGCTGCACGACCCTCCGGTGTTGATCCTCGACGAGCCGACGGTGGGCCTGGACCCGAAGCAGATCATCGAGATCCGCGATCTGATCAAGAGCCTGGCCGGGTCGCACACGGTGATCTTGAGCACGCACATCCTGCCCGAGGCCACCGCGGTGTGCCAGCGGGTGGTGATCATCAACGCCGGCCGGATCGTGGCGGAGGACACGCCCGAGCGACTCTCGGCGCGGCTCCGCCGGTCGGAGAAAATCAGCGTGACGATCAAGAACGCGCCGAGCGACGCCGCGCAGCGGCTCCGGACGCTGCCGGGGATCGTCGGCCTGTTCGAGCAATCGGAGCCGGGGACCTACTTGGTCGAATGCGAGTTGGGGCGCGACATCCGTGAGGACATCGCGCGCTTCGTGGTCGGCCAAGGATGGGGGTTGTTGGAGCTGAAAACGATCACGATGACGCTCGAGGACGTCTTCTTGCGCCTGACCCAGCACGAAGAAGGGATCGCCGAAGCCGCCGCGCAGAAGGCCACGCCATGACGCCGGTCAACGCTCTCGTCGCGAAAGAGCTTCGGTCCTATTTCGTCTCCCCCGTGGTCTACGTGGTGGGCGCGGTCTTTTTGTTGATCTTCGGGCTGTTCTCCTATGCCTACGTCTTCGGCGCCGGGGTCCGCGCCATGCAACTCATGCAGATCCAAGGCGCCGCCGCGCAGCTCAACCTGAACGATCTCGTCTTCCGCCCCACGTTCTACAACATGGCGCTGGTCCTGGTGCTGATCCTGCCCATCCTGACGATGCGGCTGTTCGCCGAGGAGCGGAAGCTGAAGACGTTCGAATTGCTGCTCACCTCTCCGATCGGCCTCAATGAAATCGTCGTCGGCAAGTTCCTCAGCGTCTACCTCGTCTACCTGGGCCTGCTCGCGTTGACCGGCTTCGTGCCGCTGATCCTCTCCGCCTTCAGCAGCTTCGATTGGAACCCGGTATTCAGCGGCTATCTCGGGCTCGTCCTGCTGGGCGCCCTGTTCCTGGCGACGGGCCTGCTGGCTTCGGCGATGACGGAAAACCAGATCATCGCCGCGTTCCTCAGCCTCGGCTTTCTCCTGATCCTGTGGTTGCTGGGCGCCTTCGGGGGCATGATCGGCGACAGCCCGCTGGGCACGCTCCTCTCCTATGTCTCGTTCATCGAGCACTACGATCGGCTGGTCCGCGGGCTGATCGAGGCGAAGGACCTCGTCTACTACCTCTCGGGAATCATCCTCATGCTCTTTCTCGCCTATCGGGTCGTCGAGGCCCAACGGTGGAAGTAGGGAGGCGACGCCGATGGGGATGACTCGCTTCACACCGGCATTGGGCATCGTCGGCGCGGCGCTCGCCGTCGGCGGCCTCGTCCTCTACAGCCTCGCTCCCGAGAAGCTCTGGCTGGTCACGGCGTTCGAAGTCCTCGGGCTCGTCGGCCTGGTGGGATTCTTCGTCGCGCACTTCGAGGCCCTCAAGGCGTTTTCGGCGCGCCGGTCCACCCGCTTGGGATTCAACAGCATCCTCATGGTCCTGCTGTTCGTCGGGATCCTCGTCATCGTCAACTTCCTGGCCGCCCGGCATTCGACGCGCTGGGATTTCTCGGAAACGCAGCACTTTACGCTGGCGCCGCAGACGTTTCAGGTGCTGCGCGGCTTGAAGCAGGACGTCAAGTTCACGGTGTTCACCCAGGAACGCAGCCCGTCGTTCACGACCTACCGGGACCTCCTCGACAGCTACCGGCAGGCCAGCGACAAGGTGAAGGTCGAGTTCGTCGATCCCGAGCGAAAGCCGGGCGTCGCACGACAGTACGGGATCTCGCGCCTGGACACCGCGGTCGTCGAGAGCGGGGAGCAGTCCACCCGGGTGACCGCACCGTCCGAAGCGGAATTGACCGGCGCCGTCGTCCGGGTCTCCCGAGAATCCAAGAAGAAGGTGCGCTTCTTGGAAGGGCACGGGGAGCATGCGATCGGGGACACCGAACGGATGGGCTTTTCCCTCGTGAAGGATGCCCTGGCGAAACAAGGCTACGACACCGCCACGCTGTCCCTATTGCAAGAGAGCGAGGTGCCGGCGGGCACGGCCGTGCTGGTCGTCGCAGGGCCGCGCCGCCCGGTGACGCAGGAAGAGCAGCAACGCCTCCAGCGTTACGTCGCGAGCGGCGGGCGCGTCTTGATCATGCTCGACCCCGACGTCGAGGCCGATTTGGGATGGCTGCTCGGGCAGTGGGGCGTGGAAGCCGGCAAGGGCGTCCTGGTCGATCTGCAGGACCGCTTGGCGCAGGGCGATCTCACCGCCCTGCTCGTTCGCACGTTCACCCACCATGACATTACCCAGGATCTGACCTCGGCGGTCCTCTTCCCCACGGCCCGCCATCTCGTCTTTCATGAGGATCAAGGCAAGGATTGGGAGCATGTGCCGCTGGCCCGCACGTCGCCGCGAAGCTGGGCCGAGACGGACTTGAAGGGACGGGTCGTGAGCTTCAACGCGCAGGAGGACGTGCAAGGCCCGCTGCCGCTGGCGTTCGCGCTCACGCCGAAGACACGCCCGGAGGCCGGTAAACCGAGCCCGGCCGTCGTCGTGATCGGCAATTCCTCGTTTGCAGCCAACGCCTACGTCAACTTTCCCGGGAACACGGACTTCTTGCTGCACGTCATCGGCTGGCTCGCCGAAGAGCGCGACCTGATCTCGATCACGGCCAAGGAACCGGCCTTCCGTCCCTTCATCCCCAATCCGATGCAAGAACGCGTGCTCCTGTACGTGCAGGTCCTCCTCCTTCCCTCACTGACGTTTCTCTGGGGCATGATGATCTGGAGAAAACGACGCCGGCTCTGACGCCGGCTCTAATGGGAAACGGCTTACGCCGACGTCACGGCCGGCGATCGCCCACGTTCACCTCGAGCCGACGCACAGCGGTCACTTGAAGGCATGAGACGACACTGGTTGACCATCCTGATGGCGCTCACGCTCGCTGGTCTCGGAGCCTACGTGTACTTCGTCGACCTCCCGACGGAGCGGTCGAAAACCGAGGCCGAGACCGCCGAGAAGCAAATTCTGCCGTTCACCGAGCGCGAGATCAGCGGCCTCACGGTGCGGACGGCGACCGGCGAGATCGTGCTGACCAAGAACGACAAGTGGCAGATTACCTCCCCGCTCCAAGCCGAGGCCGATGCACGGACGGTGGAGGGGATGGTCCGCGCCTTGGTCGTCGGGAAAGTCACCCGGGTCGTCGAAGACCAGGCGGCGGCGTTGGCGCCCTTCGGGCTGGACCCGCCGGCGGTGTCGCTGGTCGTCAGCGCCGACGGCCGGCAGGAGACCCTGTCCATCGGGGACAGCGGGCCGATTTCCTCCACGCTGTACGCCATGCGCGCGTCCGACAAGAAGGTGCTGTTGACGGATCTTGCCGCGAAGGACTTCCTCAATAAGACGCTCTTCAATCTCCGCAAAAAGGATATCGTGCCCGTGACCGCCGGTCAGGTGGACCGGGTCCGCTTGACCTACCCCAAGACGGAGATCGTGTTGTATCGATCGGACAAGGATAAGGCCAAGCCGAAGTGGGTGATCCGCTATCCCATCGAGGCGCAGGCGGACCAGCCCGAAGTGCGGACGCTGCTGCTGAAAATCGAGGACCTCAAGGCGATCGGCTTTGTCGATCCCGGGCCCGAGCGCGACGAGCTGGTGAGGCGGTTGACGAAGCCCGATGTAAAGGTCACGCTGCACGCGGGCGGCAATGACGTCATGGTCAAGCTCTACCAACCGGACCCGAACAGCGGGGAGGCGTTCGCCGTGACGAACGGGGACGGCCCGGTCTACCGGATCAACCCGATGGCGATCAAAGAGCTGACGAAGGAGCTGTTCACGTTGCAGGACAAGCGGCTCCTGGGCGTCGAGGGGGACGACATCGCCATGCTGGAGGTCAAAACTCGGACCGAACACTATACGTTGATCCGGCAGAACAATGTGTGGGTGCTGGAGGAGGAGCCGGCGAAGGCCCTCGACCAGGAGAAGGCGGCCGTCTTCGTGAGCCGGGTGGTCGAGCTGCCGGCTGAAATCCGCGTGGTGAAACAAGCGGGGCCGTTGGCGCCCTACGGCCTGGCGTCGCCGGCGGCGGAGTTCACGGCCATAGGAAAGGACGGCAAGGTCGCGGGCCGGCTGGCGTTGGGGTCGCAAACCGGCGGGCTGGTCTACGCCATCGGGCGCGGCTTACCGGGCCTGTACCAAGCACGGTCGGATCTGCTCACGCAAGTTCCGACGAGACACGAGCTGTTTGCCGCGCGGAGTGAAGGAACGTAAGTACATGTCCTATTGCCAATCGCCGGTGATGGCCCTATAGTGATGCACCTGACTTCTATAAGGAGGGACTGATGACTATCCGATCTCTTTCTCTCGTCTCGATCATCGCAGCCGGTCTCATGCTGGGCGCTTGTGCCGGGAGCGACAAAGGTGGGATGGCCGGCTCGAACGGAAGCTCGATGAGCGCGACGAGCGGAACGAATGCGGCCGCCGACCCTCTACAGGCGTGCCTGAACAGCATCCCGAAAGACGCCACGGCGGGACAGCGCTCGGTGGCGGAGCAAACGTGCCGGCGTGATTTCGGACAGCAGGACGCCCGCCCGGTCGCCTCAGGCACCCCCGGCGACACCCTGGAAGCGTGCATGGCGCGGATCCCGAAAGACGCGACCCCCGGCCAACGCATGGTGGCCGAGGAAAGCTGTCGCCGGGACGAAGAGGCACGCAGGCGCTTTTAGCCGACCCGCGCGTCACGACGACCCGCGGGTCTCCGCTCGGGCGCAACTCCTCCGAGTTGCGCCCGACCCGCGTCTAGAGCTCGGTTCCCCCACCAGGTTTCCGGCAAACCCTAGACTTCCTCTCCCCCTGTCGGGTATCGTACCGCTACGCCCCCGTAGCTCAGTCGGATAGAGCAGCGGTTTCCTAAACCGCGGGTCGCACGTTCAATTCGTGTCGGGGGCACCATCCCTCGCTTGGCGTGTGCCGCCGCGTTGAGCCATCGCGGCGGAGATCCAAGACCTCCAGTCATCTTCCTTCTCCATCCCTCGCTTGGCGTGTGCCGCCGCGTTGAGCCATCGCGGCGGAGATCCAAGACCTCCAGTCATCTTCCTTCTCCATCCCTCGCTTGGCGTGTGCCGCCGCGTTGAGCCATCGCGGCGGAGATCCAAGACCTCCGGTCATCTTCCCTCTTGATCCCTCGCCAGGGTGTGCTGTCACGTTGAGCGATGGCGGCGATGATCTTTTCAATCAGTGCTTTCTTTCCTGATAGATTTGCTGACTGCGATAAGGAGGAGCAATAAGCGGCCGGTGAAGCCGAGCTAGACGCCGCGCCGCGGGCTTAACCTCACATGATCGATTGTCATGCTGTTGCATGGCTGCCTCACTCAAGACCCGATCAAGCGTCTAATCCGCCTTCTCTCCCGTCCTCCGCAAGCCTGCCTCTGATCACGCATTCTGGCTATTCCAGTGGTCGAACTAACCAAGCAGCCGAAGCCAACGGTCCCACCGAAAAGAGCGAACGAAGATCAGAATCCTTCCCTCGAAATTTGACACCGTCTTTATACCGGTCACGATAGGCTTGAGACAGAACTTCGAGGTTGCCCACTGTTCAACGAGCTACACCAATGCATCACGAGTTTAAAGTCCGGAGGCAAACGACCGAACTCGTTCTCGCCTTCACTGTCGTATTGTCCCTAGCGACTCCAGCCTGGCCTCAAAGCCACTCCCATCTTCCAACGAAAGAAGACCTGCGCGAAGGACCGAGAGTGCATCCAACCAGCGAGCCGCCTCACCAGGGACAAGCCTCTCAATCATTCTGGCACCACGGTGGCTTCGTGGACCTCGGCTATGCACTCAACTTCAATTTCCCTGAGAACCATCTGTTTCGCAACCGCGCCACAACGCCCCGAGTCAATGAGTTGGATGTGAATATGGCGGCCCTTTACCTCCAAAAGGATGCGTCCGAGCAGTCCCGGTTTGGTCTAGAACTGCTGGCGCAGGGCGGGCAGGACTCCAAGGACTTCGCGTTTGGCGTCAGGCTGCCCCATCTCCCGGGCTCCTCCTGGCTGCGACACCTCGGCCGCGCCAACGTCTCCTATCTCGCTCCGGTCGGTAACGGATTGACCATCCAAGCCGGTATTTTCAACAGCCTCATCGGCTACGAGTCGCTCTACGCCAAGGACAACTTCAACTACACGCGAGCCTGGATTGCCGATTATTCCCCGTACCTGATGATGGGAGTGAACGCCGTCTATCCCTTCACGGATCAGTGGACCGGGGCGGTCTTCATCATCAACGAATACTTCCATCTGCAGAACGCCAACAGCCTCCCGAGCTATGGGGCGCAACTCGCGTATACGCCGACATCTTCGTGGACCCTCAAGGAAACCATCTATTACGGGCCGGATCAATCGAACACGTCTCTGGAATTCTGGCGGTTATTTTCCGACAGCATCGTCGAATGGACAATCAGCGACGATGTGACCCTTGCCGGCGAGTATCAGGTGGGGACCCAAAAGACCGCCGGTGCGATCGGCGAGCCGCGTGCCTTTTACATGGGGGCAGCGTTCCCCATGCGGTGGCACATTACGGGACCGTGGAGCGTCGCGCTCAGGCCGGAAGTGTATTGGGACCGCAATGGCCTCATCACCGGCTTCGAGCAGCTCATCCGAGCGGTCACGACGACGGCGGAGTACAGACTGCCGTACAAGCGGACCACCACCATCATGCGCTTGGAATATCGCTATGACGAATCGAGAGGACCGGGCGGGGGATTCTTCAAAGGGAATGAGATCGCACCCGGAGTGATCGGCCTCACGCCCGCCCAGCACATGGTCATCTTCAGCGTGATCTGGACGATGGACTCGCCTTAGGGTCAGGTATTCGGCGGATCACTTTTTACACCGTTTTTACATCCCCCGTGATACCGATAAACATGGCCGCATTTCTCGACATGGTGCGAGTGGTGCCGGAGCCGATGGATATCCTCTTCGTCGCGGTCACGCTGCTGTTCTTTGCCCTCTCGGCCTGGCTGGTTTCGGCGCTGGATCGGCTGTAGGCGTGTGAGCATGAATGCCATGTATTGGATCGGCGGCGTGCTCTCCTTGGGGCTTCTCGTCTATCTCATGATCGCCCTCCTCAAAGCGGAGTGGTTCTGATGACCCTGAACGGTGCAAGTCAGATCGCGGTGTACTTCGGCGTCTTCCTCGCGCTGGTCAAGCCGCTCGGCTGGTACATGGCGCGGGTGTACGAGGACAAACGCTGCGGTCTCGATGTCGTGCTCGGACCGGCTGAACGACTCATCTATCGCCTCGCCGGTGTGGACGAAGCTGAGATGCACTGGAAGACGTATGCCCTCGCGATGCTCCTGTTCAACGCCGTTGGACTCGCGGTCCTCTACGCGCTCCAGCGGGGGCAGGGGTGGCTGCCGCTGAATCCGGCCGGCGTAGCGGCGGTCGCGCCGGATCTCGCCTTCAATACGGCGGTCAGCTTCACGACGAATACCAATTGGCAGGCCTACGGCGGTGAGACGACCCTGAGCTCTCTCACGCAGATGCTCGGCCTCACCGTCCAACACTTTGTGTCGGCCGCCACCGGCATGGCGATCTTGGTCGCCTTGATTCGAGGCCTGGCGCGACGGACGGCGGAGACGATCGGCAATTTTTGGCGAGACCTCGTCCGGACCGTCTTGTACATTCTTCTCCCGCTTGCGGCGCTCATGGCGCTGCTCTTGGTTTCGCAAGGCGTTGTGCAGACCTTAGGGTCCTCCCAAACCTCGACACTGGTCCAGCCGACCCACTATGCCAACCCGGTGACCGATACCAACGGCCGGCCCGTGCTGGACGAGAAGGGGCAACCGAAGACCGAGGATACGACGGCTGTGCAGCAGGTGCTGGCTGTCGGACCGGCCGCCTCACAGATCGCGATCAAGCAACTGGGGACGAACGGCGGGGGCTTCTTCAACGTCAATTCGGCACATCCGTTTGAGAACCCGACGCCCTTGTCCAACTTTGCGGAGCTCCTCGCCATCCTGCTGATTCCGGCCGCGCTCTGCTACACCTTTGGGGTCATGGTGCGCGATACCCGACAAGGATGGGCTCTTCTTGCCGCGATGACCATTCTGCTGCTGTGTGTCATTCCTCCGGGGCTGTGGGCCGAACAACAGGGCAATCCGGCCTTCATCCCCTTCGGGATCGATCAAACCCCCAGCTCGGAACAAGCGGGCGGGAATATGGAAGGGAAAGAAGCACGGTTTGGAATCGCCCCTTCCGTCTTGTGGGCGGCCGCGACGACGGCTGCGTCGAACGGCTCGGTGAATTCCATGCATGATTCCTACACCCCACTCGGGGGCCTTGTGCCCCTCCTGCTCATGCACTTCGGAGAAGTAGTGTTCGGCGGAGTGGGCTCCGGGCTCTACGGCATGATCGTCTTTGCCATCATTACCGTGTTCGTGGCCGGGCTCATGGTCGGTCGGACGCCGGAATATCTTGGCAAGAAAATCGAACCTTACGAAATAAAAATGGCCTCGCTGGTCATCCTGATCATGCCGATCGTCGTGCTCGGTCTGACCGCGGTGGCGGTTGCCACCAATACCGGCAGGTCCTCCGTGCTCAATCCGGGGCCGCACGGGTTCAGCGAGATCCTGTATGCCTTCACGTCACAGGGCAACAACAACGGGAGCGCCTTTGCCGGCCTCAACGCGAACACGCCCTTTTACAACACGACCGGCGCCGTCGCGATGCTGATCGCCCGGTTCTGGCTCGCCATTCCGACGTTGGCATTGGCCGGCGCTTTGGCCCGGAAGAAATTGGTGCCCGCAGGGCCAGGGACATTGCCGACCCACACCCCGCTGTTCGTGGTGCTGCTCCTCGGTGTCGTCGTCCTGGTCGGCGCCCTGACCTTTGTGCCCGCATTGGCGCTCGGCCCGATCGTGGAGCACCTCGTGATGACGACGTCAGTGCACGGCTCGGTGGGGGCGATACGATGACGGCTGGTGGGAAGCAGCCAAAAGGCCGCTCGCTCTTTGACGCGACGATCGTCCGCCAGGCTATGGTCGATGCCTGTTGGAAGCTCGGCCCTCGCCATCAAGTCAAGAACCCCGTCATGTTCGTGGTGTGGGTCGGCAGTATCGTCACGACCGGGCTCCTCGTGCAGGCCTGGGTCGACACGGGCGAGGCGCCGGCCGGGTTCATCCTGGCCATTGCCCTCTGGCTCTGGTTCACAGTCTTGTTTGCGAACGTTGCCGAAGCGATGGCGGAAGGACGCGGCAAGGCCCAGGCCGACTCGCTGCGACAGGCTCGCCGGGAGATGCAGGCCAAGAAACTGGGCAGGCCGACGGCGGGCCGCGAGTGCATCATTGCGCCGAGTTCTCTCGGACGGCCGGGCGAGGTCTATGTGATGGAGCCCGCCAGCCTGCTCAAGAAGGGCGACCTGGTGCTGGCCGAAGCCGGGGATTTCATCCCAGCCGATGGCGAGGTGATCGAGGGCGTGGCCTCCGTTGACGAGAGCGCGATCACCGGCGAAAGCGCTCCCGTCATTCGAGAGCCGGGCGACCGGAGCGCCGTCACGGGCGGCACACGGGTGCTCTCGGACTGGCTGATCATTCGCGTCACGTCGAGTCCCGGCGAGAGTTTTCTCGATCGGATGATCGCGATGGTTGAAGGGGCCAAGCGGCAAAAGACCCCGAACGAGATCGCCTTGAACATTTTGCTGGCCGCCCTCACCGTCATCTTCCTCTTGGCGACCGTCACCCTGCTTCCGTTTTCGATCTACAGCGTTCAAGCCGCCGGTTCCGGCACGCCGGTCACGGTCACCGTGCTCATCGCCCTCCTCGTCTGCTTGATCCCGACGACCATCGGGGCCTTGCTCTCAGCAATCGGCATCGCCGGCATGGACCGGATGGTTCAGGCGAATGTCATTGCGACGTCGGGGAAAGCCATAGAGGCGGCGGGCGACGTGGACGTGCTCCTGCTCGATAAAACTGGAACCATTACGTTGGGCAATCGACAGGCTACGGCCTTTCTTCCAGCCCAGGGAGTCGACGAGAAAGCACTCGCCGATGCAGCGCAGCTGTCCTCCCTGGCCGATGAAACGCCCGAAGGACGGAGTATCGTTATTTTGGCCAAGGAGCGCTATGGTCTTCGCGCGCGTGAGATTCATGAATTGGGCGCGACGTTCATTCCCTTCACCGCACACACGCGCATGAGCGGCGTGAACCTCAATGGAAGGGAGATCCGGAAAGGGGCGGCCGATACCATCGAGGCCTACGTCAAGCAACAGGGCGGTACGTTCGCATCCTCGGTTCGTGAGACGGTTGAGACGATTGCCGCACAAGGCGGGACGCCGTTGGTCGTGGCTGAAGGCGGGAAGGTCCTCGGCGTCATCCATTTGAAAGACATCGTCAAGGGCGGCATCAAAGATCGGTTTGCTCAGCTGCGCCACATGGGCATCAAGACCATCATGATTACCGGCGATAACCCACTGACCGCCGCCGCCGTTGCGGCCGAGGCGGGAGTGGATGATTTCCTGGCCCAGGCGACCCCGGAGACCAAGCTCCAGCTGATCCGAGATTTACAAGCAGGAGGACGACTCGTCGCCATGACCGGGGATGGGACGAATGACGCCCCGGCACTTGCGCAGGCCGACGTCGCCGTAGCGATGAACACGGGCACGCAGGCGGCAAAGGAAGCGGGCAATCTCGTTGATCTGGATTCCAACCCGACCAAGCTACTGGAGGTGGTCGAGATCGGGAAGCAGTTGTTGATGACCAGGGGAGCGCTGACGACGTTCAGCATCGCGAATGACGTCGCCAAATACTTTGCGATCATCCCGGCCGCCTTTGCGACGACCTATCCGGTCCTCGGTCGTCTCAACGTCATGCATCTCGCCACACCGGAAAGCGCGGTCCTGTCGGCGGTCATGAACGCCCTGATCATCATCGCGCTGATTCCCCTGGCCTTGAGAGGCATCAAGTACCGGCCGCTTGGGGCAGGACTCCTGTTGCGGCGCCACCTGCTGATGTACGGGTTAGGCGGCATCCTCGTTCCCTTCGTCGGCATCAAATTGATCGATCTGCTGCTCGTCGCGCTCCATCTCGTGTGAGCTCAGCATGAAAGAGCAATGGCGGCCCGCTGGCATGCTGCTGATCATTTTGATGGTCCTCACGGGTGTCGTCTATCCACTGACGGTGACGGCTCTTGCGCAGCTGCTGTTTCCGTACCAGGCGAACGGCAGCTTGATCGTCCGGGATGGCACAATCGTCGGCTCCGAATTGATCGGTCAGCCCTTTGAGGCCCCTCAATATTTTTGGAGTCGCCCGTCCGCCACCGTTCCGTTTCCTTACAATGCCGGCTCCTCATCGGGCTCAAATCTCGGTCCCACCAATCCCGTCCTGATTGAGCGGGTGAAGGCGCGAGTCGCGGCGCTGAACGCAGCGGATCCCGCTAACACACGAGCAGTCCCCGTCGATCTTGTGACGGCGTCGGGCAGCGGGTTGGACCCACACATCAGCCCGGCGGCGGCCGAGTACCAGATCGGCCGGGTGGCGCGAGCGCGGCGGATGAGTGAAAGCCTCGTTCGTCGCCTTGTGGAGGAGCACACGGAAGGCCGGCAGGTTGGATTCCTCGGTGAGCCGCGTGTCAATGTGTTGCGGCTCAACCTGGCCCTCGATCTAACGCGTTAATCAACCGCCTGCAGGCGTCGCGCGCTCTTGCACGCCACCTCTCACGCTCGTACACTGGTTGAAGCTCCCTGTAGTGCAGGTCACCCATGGCAAGCCATCGTCCGGATCCCGACGCCCTGCTCAAGCGAGTTCAGGAAGAAGAGGTGCGCAAAACGCGCGGCAAGCTGAAAATTTTCTTCGGCGCCACTGCAGGTGTCGGGAAAACATACGCGATGCTCGAAGCGGCGCACGAGCAGAAACGCGAGGGAGTCGACGTCGTCATCGGCATGGTCGTCACCCACGGGCGTGCCGAAACCGAGGAGCTCGTCAAAGGCCTCGAGCCGTTGCCACCGCGCCTCGTCGAGCACCGCGGGGTGCAACTGAAGGAACTCGACGTGGATGCGGCGTTGGCCCGCCGACCCACGCTCGTCTTGATCGACGAATTGGCCCACACCAACGCCCCCGGGTCCCGCCATCCAAAACGCTGGCAGGACGTCGAGGAATTGCTCGCCGCCGGCATGAACGTCTACACCACGGTCAATGTGCAGCATCTGGAGAGCTTGAATGACGTCGTCGCCCAGATTACCGGCATCCGGGTTCGCGAGACGATTCCTGATTCGATTCTCGAAAAGGCGGACGACGTCGAGCTCATCGATCTGCCGCCGGATGATCTCCTCCAACGCCTGAAGGAAGGCAAGGTGTATGTCCCCGAGCAGGCTCAGCAAGCGATTCGGCACTTCTTTAGAAAGGGTAACCTGATCGCCCTCCGTGAATTGGCGCTCCGCTCGACCGCGGAGCGGGTTGATCAACAGATGCAGGTCTACCGCAGAGACCATGCCGTCCCACAGACATGGCCCGCCGCCGAGACGATCCTGGTCTGCGTCAACATGAAACCCCGCGGCGCCATGCTCGTCCGCGCGGCGAGACGGATGGCGGCCGGCCTCCACGCCAAGTGGATCGCCCTCTACGTTCAGACCTCGCGACATCTGCGTTTGCCCGACAGCGAACGCAACCGGGTCGTCGAGACGCTCCGGCTGGCCGAGCAACTCGGAGCCGAGACGGTCACCCTGACCAGCGATCACGTGAGCCAAGAGATCCTGACATACGCTCGTGAGCGCAATGTCACGAAGATCGTGGTGGGCAAGCCTGTGCGCGCACGGTGGAAGGAATGGCTCGTGGGATCGGTCGTACAGGATCTGGTGAGGAACAGCGGCGATATCGATATTTACGTCATGACGGGAGAGGCGGGAGACAGCCGGCCCTTGCAGCGCCACAAGGTCCGCCAGAAGATCAACTGGATGCTCTACGGCAAGGCTGCCGCCGTCGTTTCGGTCTTTACCGCCCTCAATTGGCTGTTGTTCCCGTACTTCGGGGTGGCCAATCTCATTATGGTCTACCTCTTGGGCGTCGCCTTTGTTGCCACTCGGTGGGGCCTTGGCCCGTCGATACTCGCCTCGGTCACCAGTGTCGCGGCTTTTGATTTCTTCTTCATCCCCCCGTACCTGACCTTCGCGGTGTCGGACACGCAATACTTTGTGACGTTTGCCGTCATGCTGACGATCGCACTCCTCATCAGTCGCCTGACCGTCCGGCTCCACCAAGAAGCATTCGCCGCCCATCAACGCGAGAAGCGAACGGCGGTGTTGTACGCGATGAGCCGCGAGCTGGCCAAACATCGCAAGATGACCGATTTGATTGCCGCAGCTTCACGCCACATCCACGAGACGTTCGGGAGCCAAGTGGCGTTCTTCTTGCCGGATGATACGGGTCGGCTCGTCCTCCAGCGAACGCACAACCTTTTTTTTGAAGTCGCGCCCAAAGAAAAGGGCGTCGCGCAGTGGGTGTACGAGCATGGGCAGCAGGCGGGCCTGGGGACCGACACGCTGCCCGGATCAGCCGCTCTCTACTGGCCGCTCGTGGGGACGCAGGGAACCGTCGGTGTTGTCGCGGTTCGTCCTCCTCAAGAAGGGCATCGTTTGGATCTTGAACAATTGCACCTCTTGGAGACGCTGGCCAACCAAACGGCGATCGCCCTCGCGCGCGCCCGTTTGGCGAAGCAGTCGCACGTGGCACAGGTACAGGCCGAAACTGAACGCCTTCGCAGTACCATCCTGAGCGCTGTGTCTCACGATCTTCGGACACCCTTGGCGACGATCACCGGCGCGGCGAGTACGGCATTGAGCTCGCTCAATGGAGAGAAGCCCGAACACATCAGACAGATGCTGCAGGCCATCTATGATGAGGCCAATCGGTTGGATCGGCTCGTGCGGAACTTGCTGGACATGACGCGGCTGGAAGCCGGCGCCATCGACGTCAAGAAAGAATGGCATCCAATCGAAGAAGTTGTGGAGGGTGCCTTGACTCGGATGGAGAGGCGGCTTGAGGGCCGCCACATCAACACTCATTTCGCATCAAACTTGCCGCTCGTCCCCATTGATGGCGTCCTCATCCAACAAGTGCTGATCAATCTGTTGGAGAATGCGATCAAGTACAGCGAGCCCGGGCCTCCGATCGACTTGAGCGCATGGGTCGAGGACGACGAGCTGGTCCTTGAAGTGGCCGACGGTGGACCGGGCATTCCTGACGGGGACGAAGAGCGGATCTTCCAGAAGTTTTATCGTGGAGGTCGCCAGGAAGGTGGCGTGGGGCTGGGGCTCACAATCTCTCGAGGCATCATCGACGCGCATGGGGGACGAATACAAGCGTACAATCGCGCCCGCGGGGGGGCGACTTTTCGTATTTCCTTGCCACTCGGCGGCACGCCACCGCCCGTGGCATACCAGGAGATCGAATCACGGACTGACCGATGAACACTGTCGCCGATCAACAGGCGATCACCGCGTTGATCATCGAGGACGAGCCGGAAATTCGTCGATTTTTGCGTGCATCATTGACGGAGCATGGCTTTCGTTATTACGAAGCGAGAACGGGTCGTGACGGCCTCACGGAAGCGGCGTCGAGGAATCCCGATATCATTCTGGTAGATCTGGGCTTGCCGGATATGGATGGCACCAGCATCATACGGCAGTTACGGGAGTGGACCTCCATTCCCATCATCGTGTTATCGGCCCGCGATCAGGAAGCTATCAAGGTCGCAGCGCTCGACCTCGGCGCTGATGATTATGTGACAAAGCCCTTTAGCATCAACGAACTGTTGGCTCGGATGCGGGCCAGTCTTCGACAGATGGCTCGTGCCTCTGTCGACCACACCAAAGCCATTTTCTCAACTGGCGCGCTGACACTCGACCTCGACCGACGCGAGCTCATGGTGAACGGCACCGAAGTTCATTTGACCCCTCTTGAATACAAGCTGCTCGCCACGCTCGTGAGATATGCCGGCAAAGTCGTGACGCATCGTCAGCTTCTCAAAGAAGTTTGGGGGCCGTTGCATCTTGATGAGCCGCACTATGTTCGCGTCTATATGCGTCAGCTTAGAAATAAAATTGAAGATAATCCAACCCGGCCCAGATACCTCGTTACTGAGTTGGGCGTCGGTTACAGACTCAAGGTCGATGAAGTATAGGAGTGAGAGCCGCCATGGTGAGGGCTCAGGGCTGCGTTGAAGGAGGGACTTTTCCCATGGGTTCCCCTGTCATGTAGGTTCGGACCTCCCTGATCACCGCGTTCAGGTCCGCGATGGCCGCCCCGAGCTTCTCGACCGTCCGCACCTGATCCTCTGTGGCGAGCTGTTGGCACTCCTCGAGGCTCATCCCGATCGCGCAATCCAGTCTTTTGGTCCTCGATCAGCCCCGGCATTACCAAACGGGGGCGCATCGTCTGGATCAGCCCGCGACGAACCCTCGCTGCCGTTCAGGTCGGCGGGCCGGTGCAGTTCGTGTCGGAGGAAGAGTTGCGACAACCCTCTGGCGCCAGCGGCGGCCGCGGCGCTCTTCACAACGCTGCCCCCTGCCGATAGCCAAGAGCCTCCCGAACGCAAGCGCTGTCTGCGTGTCCTGTCCTCTGCATATCCTGCCTGGACGGTTCGGTCGATGACCCTGCTGAAAGCCGTCCGAACCTCGTCCCGATCGGGACAACGGTGGCGCGTCTTTTGTCAGGCAGCGGTGCTCGAAGACGGGACAGGGGGTCTCATCCTCGACATGGAGAGCGGGCCCGTATGGCATCGCGGCGTGGCGCTCACGGCGCAAGAATTGGAAGTCTGGCCTCCGGCGCCTGGTCCCCACCGGATCGGCATCCCGAGCGAATGGGACGCCATCGATATTCCCCAACGGGAGATGGCACGGATCATTCAGGACGTTCAGAGCGCCTTGGCCGCCCGTCGATCCATAGCTGTCCCGCCCCCATCTCGCCCGGCCTGCTGAGTCGAGAGCCTCGCCTGAGGAAGATGCCTGGCCCCCGTGGAGTCTCCCGCCCGCCCTGGCTTTCTCCCACACATCGAGCGTATTGTCCACGGCTTCCTTCATGCAGGTGAGCAGGGCCTTGCGCGGGTTGTCGAAACCGAGTAGATGCCGATTCTTCGTGAAGAACTCGAAGACGGAAACCTCGCGCTGCCCGGCGCCCATCTCCACTGCCGTGACGGTCTGGCGCCCGTTGAGGGGTCGAACGGCGGGAGGCGTGGGGGGACGGGCTTGGCACTCGCGGCGGGCGACGATACAACGAACGATGTCTGTTTGGCCATTGATCCTCTCAGGGTGTGAAAAAGCGGCGTGTCCTGCACATTCCGGCGGGCTGAAGGAACGCGGGGGCGGATCGAGGCCCGGCACGGACTGAGAAAGTGGCGCGGGCGCGAGGCGAGCACAGAGCGGGAGCGGCGGCGCGTGGCCGGACCGCGGTCCGGCACACCGCCCCCAGGGACAGCACTATTGGCCGGCGCTGGCCCCGAAATACTGATCGGTGAAGAACCGTTGGTCCGGCAGACCGGTCCGGAGGATCGTGAACTCGCCGGCGTCGGCGGTCACCCATCGCTTGGCGGTGCAGCACCGGCCATCCGGCAGGAGGTCCCACGAGCCGCGCCGAATCGTGAGCGGACCGGTCGCAAGATCGGGGTGAAACGCTTCCCGTTGGCCGATGCCAAACAACAGCCGGCGAGGCACCCGCGCCTGAATCTCGGTATCGGTCCAGGAAACGACGAGCGCACCAATGTTGTTGAAGAGCACCTCCGTTCGCGAGACGTTCTCGCGCAGGTCGATCGGGAGGAAGTCATGTCCCGCCTCGTTGAGCCCCAGTTGCGTCGCCTCGGCGGTCTTGAGAAATGCGCCGAACCCCGATCCCCTGATGGTAATGATCTCGTCCAATCCCGCTGAGGTCGGGCTCACCGACTCGACGCGCGGTTCGACGAGCGTGAACGTGCCGGCGACGGTATCGATCGTGCCTCGTTCGGCACAACAGGACCCGTCGGGATGGGGGCGGTGCCCGCCCCGGCGGACGACGATGGGCCCGCTCTGCGCGCTGTACGGGACCCACACGTCGATCTTGTCGTCATGCCACCGGTAAATGATGCCCGGCACGCCTCCGAACTCGACGGCATTCTCCCCCTTGTCGAAATCGGCGAAGGCGAACGGCGTGGAGCCGCTTTCCGAGTAGGAGCCGAAATGCTGCCCCTTCACGCGCACGAGGCTCCCGACCGGCGCCTGTGTCGGCGACAGCGCGGTCACCACCGGAACCTGAACGGCAAACGTGCCAATCGTCCGGCTGGTCTCGCCCCGCTTGAGCACAAGCGGGCCGCTCGTGGCCCCCAACGGGACATGGGTCACGATCATGGTATCGGTCCATTGCGCAATCGCCCCGGGATGGCCGTTGAAAAGCATCGCATGCTCGGACGACGCCTTCGTCCCGAATCCCTGTCCGAAGACCACCACTTTCGTTCCCACTGGTCCTGCCATGGGATCGACGCGAATCGACGGGATCACCCTCACCGCCCCAGCGTTGCTCGCCACGTACTGGACCGGCGCACAGCAGGAGCCGTCCGGCAACGGATCGGAAGAGGCGAGTTGCACGATCACCTCGCCGGACGCGGCCGTCGCGGGAACTTGGACTTCGATGAGATCGTCCCGCCAGTGCTCGCTCCGCACCATCGCGCCCCCCACGAGGACGTGGTTGACGCCGAACATCACGTTGGGATCTTTGGAGCCGGCGGTCGGACCGAACCCTCGTCCCACGATCCGGATCGTGGTGCCCGGCTCAGCTTGCGCGGGCTCGACGGCCGCAATGACCGGGGTCTGCACCGTAAACGTCCCCGCCGCCACCGTCTTCTTGCCGACGACCACGTGCACAGGCCCGCTGGTGGCGCGAGAGGGCACCCGGACCTCGATCCGATCCGGATCCCAGCGTTGGACCAATGCCGACACGCCATTGAACCGGACCTGATTGAGCTGCGCCGTCTGGAACGCCCCGAATTTCGGCCCCCTGAGGACGACCGTCGTCCCAGGCGACGCCACGGGGGGCACCAGGGTCACGGCGCTCCCCGAACGGGACGCCGCCTCCGCCATGTCGCCGACCGGGAACAGGGCGAAGACATACGGGAGGACACACAAAACGAGTCCGAACCGCACACCGAGGCCAAAGATTGTCATGTCATGCTCCACGGTTGAAGATTCACGTACGATCCCGCCGCTCAACGACGTGCCGGGGAGTCGAGGTCCGCGCCCCGGACGTGATCGATTCATCCTGACGGACTGACCGTGGGCGCGTCCTGCGGCACCGCACACCGCCGCAAGCGGTCCATGATGGCGACGCCTAGGCCATGCTCCCCGCACGGCTCCGCGTACAGACGATTGAGGCCCAGGGCATCCAACCGGCGCAACGCCGCGAACAGATGTCGGGCGCCTTCCCGCAGGTCGCCGGACGACGAGAGTCGCTCGATGGCGGAGAAGGCCTGCTCATCGCCTTTGCGGACGGACCACGCCAACAGTCCGGCTCGTTCCCGCGGCGCGAGTTGAGGTCGCGCACCTGGTGTCGCGAGCACGGTGAGCGGCGTGCGCGTGGCATAGTGCCGCGCCGCGCTTCCGGGCAGGCAGGGCATCGCACGCGGCCCCGACGACTGGACGGCCCGGCCCATCACGTCCTCCAGCACGTTTATTGGGATACCGCCCGGGCGCAGAACCTCGACACCGCGGTCGGTTACGGCGACGATGGTCGACTCCACCCCGACGGCGCAGGGCCCGCCGTCCACAATGAGGTCCACGTGCTCAGCGAGGCCCTCGAGCACGTGCGCGGCTGTCGTGGAGCTGACATAGCCGAAGGGATTGGCGCTCGGGGCCGCGATCGGCGTCCCGACCTCCCGGATCAGTGCCCGGGCGATGGGATGGTTGGGCAGGCGCACCGCGACGGTCGGGAGCCCGGCCGTGACCAGGTCCGGCACCACGTCTTGCTTCGGTACCACCACGGTCAGGGGACCCGGCCACAGGGCGCGGATGAGCCGCTCTTCGTCGGCGGAAAGGGGCCGCGCGACCCGTTCGAGCATCGCGCGGTCTGCGACGTGGACGATGAGCGGATCGAAGCGCGGGCGCCGTTTGGCTTCGAAAATTTTGAGCACGGCGGTGGGATTGAGCGCGTCCGCCCCCAGTCCGTAGACGGTCTCGGTCGGAAAGGCGACGAGCCCGCCGGCACGAATGATCTCCGCAGCCTCTTGCATCGCCCCCGGCTTCCCGGCCGGGACCACCCTCGTCCTCGTCATGGCCAGCCCGCCCGATCGCGAGCGACTGGTGGCCGGCCCGCGTTCACCGCCACGATTACATGTGCCCCAGTTTGCGGAGCAGTTCCAAACCACGCCCCTCGTCCTGCGCTCGTCCCGCCCGTTCGGCGATGGTCGTCGAACGCAATTCGACGATAACGTCCCCCACGGTTCTCGCGCACGATGCCATGGTGCCCGTACACGGTACACACCCCAGGCTGCGGTACCGTTGGCCGTCCCCACGGTCGAAATACAGATCCGGCAGCGGGATGCGCTCCAGCTCAATGTATTCCCAGATGTTCAACTCCGTCCAATCCAACAGCGGGTGGACGCGGATATGCGAGCCGGGTGGAAACGAGGTCGTGTATTGATCCCAGAGCTCCGGGGGCTGATCGCGAAAATCCCATTCGCCGTGTTTGTCCCGCAGGGAGAAATACCGCTCCTTGGCGCGCGTCCCCTCCTCGTCCGCCCGGATCCCCAGGATGATGGCGGTCCACCCGTGCTCGGCAATCGTCTGCTTGAGCGCGTCGACCTTCAGCGCGGTGCAGCAGGTCACCCGTCCCTGCGTATGGTGCATCCCCGCCGCCAACGCCTCCTTGTTCTGGCCGACCACGAGATTCAACCGCCAGTCCCGGCACAGGCGGTCCCGATACTCGAGCAGCGCGGGCATTTCGTACCCGGTGTCGATGTGGACCAACGGGAACGGCACATGACCGAAGAACGCCTTGCGCGCAAGCCAGAGCAGCACGGTGGAATCCTTGCCCATGGACCAGAGCATGGCCAACCGATCGAAATGCTCGTAGGCCTCGCGCAGGATGTAGACGCTTTGATCTTCGAGTGCCCGGAGGTGCTGCATGGTCTTCTAATGGCCTTCTAATAGGCCGCCGGCTTTGAGAGCGGGCGGTTCGAGACCATGTCGAGCACCCGGACCGTGTCGAACTTGGCCACGGCATCGCCTTGCACGACGGGGCCCACCCGGCTGATCTCTCCAATCGCGTCCTGCGTCACGGCGTGCACCTCCGTCCCGTCGAAATAGATTTCCAGCCGCGGCAGGCTGACATTGACGAAGTTGCTGCGCTGCACGCGGAGACGGTGCCAGCCGCTTTTCGTCGGTCTGACCGGCGCGCTGCCGACGAGCACCGCCCGTCCGTTCTCGATCCGCTGAATCACGATCGTATTGCTCGCCGGGAGGAAGATCACCGCATAGAGTCCCTGGCCGTCCCGTCCAGCCAGCGCGAGTCCTGCCCCGGCCGAGTCACCACCCGAAACGACCTGCACGTGCGCCGTCACATCGGGATATTCGAACGGCGTCACGTCGGCCAGGAACAGCTGCCAGCACTGCGGGCTCCCGCAGGCGACCGACGGGGCCAGGACGTGGGGTGGCGAGGGGGCTTCCGGATCCTGCTCGACCCGCCAGGCCGCCGTCGCGCTTTCCCCGACCGCGACCGCCGAGAAGGTCGACGGCACGTGGCCGACCGCGTCGCGATCGAATTCCCAGTGGCGCAGAATATCCTGTGCGGGGGGACGCGCATGGATGCCCACTTCGAGCACGTCGGGGGATCGCGCGGAGCGCAGCAAGGTGATGGTTTCGGCTTCGGGCACCACCGCCTTCACCACGTCGTTGCCGATGAGGTGATCCCACATCTTGTCGACGCCGGCAATCTGATCATGCCACTGCCGGGCGAGCGCGGCGCTGGCCTGGAGCGCGACGAGATTCCGCGGCACCGCCAGCGCCTCGACGAGCAAGACGGATTCCGTCGCGAGCAGCTTCTCTTCGGGAGCGCCCACCATCGCCAGCGCCTGCTGGGCTTCGTCCTTGGCTTGTCCCAGCCAGGGATGGTCATACCGCCGGTTCCAGGACACCCATTGGATGCGATCCCAGGCGATCTCGGCCAACACGCGTCCCCGCTCGGCGACTTCGGTGTCGGGCAGATCCTTGAGCAGCGCCTCGTGCACCCGGAGGGCCGCCTCCCCCTCGTTGTTCCATCGATACACCGTTCCGAGCCGGCGGCGAATCTCGGGAGCGGCGGACGGTCCCACGCCGGCCGTCTCCAAGGCCGCAATTGCTCCATACAGCGCATCGGCCGCCGGCTCATCACCGGCCGCCACAGCGGTCAGCTCCTGTCGCCATGTTTGCGCCTGAAGATTCCAGTACAGCTCCGCGAGTCGATCGCGCGAGGAGGCCTCCGCGGCGTTGATGCCGCTGCGCTTCAGACCTTCGGAGAGAAACTCGTCATACAGCTCTCGACCGAGCCGCGCATTCACGGCTTGATCCCGCGCGTCGATGAGCAAGAGTCGCGTCAAGATCGCCACGCGATCCCGCGGCGAGGTCGCGCGAGACAGGCCCTGCAAGCCGGCCTGGAAGGCGGCGTCCGCGGAGGCCCGGTCCCACCACCGCGGGGACCCCGGCACCAGCATGCCGCGGATGATTCCATCGCTCGCACGACCGGCGGCATGTTCCGTCACTCGATGGCCTTCGGGCGGCACGCCGTATTCCACGCCGGGCAACGAGGGCGCGTCGGACAGCGCTTCGTTCACGACGGCTGCATCGCGCGGATATCCGTGCGCCCGCAGACCGGAGACGACGACGAACCGAGCCGTCACTTCCCGCACCGGACCATACCGGCGTAGCGCGCCATTCGTCCACCATACTTCATCGGGCTTGAGCGCCAGGGGGGCCGTCATGGGATCCGGGTACGCGACGGTGATGTCGACCGCCGTGCCTCGCACGCTGGCCGGCTCCGCCCCCTTCGACAACACCAGCGCGATCCGTTTCGTCGGCCAGGCCTTGGCGATCTTCACCACCGGCACGGAGCCCGCGTCCTGACGCACGACCGCCGGAGACACGAAGACGCCCGGGGGATACTCCCGCCACAGGACCGACGACCGGTGTCGCTCTGCGAGGACGCCGAAGCCGACGCCTCGTCCCATGGCCCCGAACACGCCGGGCTCCGGATCGTCCGCCACGAGCGCTCGGTGCGCCGCGAGCGTGTCCTGCCAGCACCGCTGCGCGGCGGCAGCGTCGGTCACCGCCTTCCGATGCAGGCAGCCGAGATCCCGGCGGGCCCATTCGGTCGTCTGGCCCGCCGCGAACGCCTCCGCATAGCGGAGCGCCAACTGTGCGGGGTCCGCGGCACGCTCGCCACGTCCGGACCCGGCTGCATCACCTGGCGCGGCGGACGCGAGAAGCGCCAGGCCCACGAGCCCCACCTGCAACCACGTCTTCAGCTGCTGCATATCCTGTACTCCTCCAGTCGTCTCTGTGTTCAATAGTCCGGACGCCCGCTGTACGGTTGGGTTCGACCACAGCGCACCGTCAGCGTGGTGTCGCCGCGGCCGCGGACGCAGTGATCCAAGGACGAGGCGAAATCCAACGTCCCCTGCTCCGTGACCACAAAGGGAAAGTCGAACGTGAACGTGCCGAATCGATAGGCGCCCGGCGTGAGCACAAGCGTGCGCGACTCGGTCGTGCGAAAGGCCTCCGTGCTGTCGGGATCCAAGCTCCAGATGATCGGGGTCACGCCCGGCACGTACCACCACCCTGGCGGCGTGAGCGCCGTCGCGTCGATCGTGATCCGCGCGCCCGCCGACGGAGACCCACCCGCGGCGTCCCGCAGCAGCGTCCCTTGCGCGCAGATCAGCGCCAGCCCGGCCGCCCAGAGCAGGGGGGCTCTCCAATTCCAGCCCCATGCTTTCTGTGATGGGCTCATCGTCCCGTTACCGTCTCGGTTGTCGCCGATGCCACGAAAATGTCGTCAATGGCGCGTCCCTCCCAATCGGTATGGGTGTCGAGGCCGAAGGCCCGCAACACGGTGGGCCCGATATCCAAAATAGAGACCGGATCCGTGATGTGATGCCCCTTCTTGATGCCGGCGCCCCACGCGATCCACGGCACAGCACCTCCCCGCGGCGCATCGCTACGTGGGGCATCCAGTCGGCGTCCATCCTTCCGCTGTGGCACGGCGCCGCCCGCCGTTGCCGGAGCGTGTCCCTGACCGCCGCTCAGGCTGCTGACGAACACCGTGGTACGAGGCAACAAGCCGTAGTCCCGATACAGCTGAAGAACGGAGCCGATCGTCGCGTCGACCGTGTGCAACGCCGTCGCGGACTCGGCTGGCGGCAGGTGCACCACGAGCAGGTGCGGCAGCGCCGCGCTCGCATGACCGTAGCCGTGACCACTGGTGGCCTTCTGGAAGTAGTCGCGGATGTACCGCATGACGGTGGCCGGAGTGCATTCCGGCCGCAACGCCCCGCATCGCTGGTAGTCGACATACGGCTCGGGTCTGGTGAGCTGGTAGAGCGACTCGTCCATCAGGAACACCGCGCTGTCCAGTCCACCGGCCAGATCGAGATAGTCGAACACCATCGGGGCACGCGGAAACCCGCGCGCGAAATCGAAGGCATCCCACGTGACACCATGCTTGTCGACCGGCAGTCCGGTCAGTACCGAGGTCATCGTCGGCAGGCGCCGCCCGGGACTGATGCCCGATGCCGACCAACTGACGGCGCCGTCCTTCACCAGCCCGGCCAACACGGGCATCCCAGGGGCATGCACCACGCTCCGGTCGACTCCTTCCAGCACGAACAGAATCACCCGTTCGGCCGCCGCCGCCTGGGCCAGAGCAAGACCGTGCCAGAGACTTCCTAAGACCAGCAATAGGACCAGCACCCCGTGAACCATTCGCCACCCTCTTCCTTCCAGAAAGGTTGATGCCTCGACCCACCTCGGCTTAGCAAATGAAATTCCAGAAACGCCGAGCGGGTCGACGGCGTCGCCCCCCTCTCTAACTCTCCAAATATGCTCGACCTTTCTCGTGTCCTACGATTTCGGGTCCGGTTGGGCTGTGCAGTGGCTGCCGGCGGCCTGTGTGCCGGTGCACCGTCGCCGCACCGATCGTGCGGAGGCGCACAGGCACAAGACGAAGCGTGTCAGAGGATTGGGACGTCGGTTCGAAACGTCCCGTTCGTGAGAGGTTGGGGTGATGCCAAGATTCAAGCGCCGAGGGTGAGACGGGAAGTCACGGGGACTTATGGAGGCGGGGACGGGAAATGGGAGTCTTTTTGGCGCCGGCGGTCGAGCATCCATCGGGTGATTCCCAGATACTTGGCGGCCTGGCTCTTGTTCCCGCCGGTGCGCTTGAGTACCTCTTGGATGATCAAGTCCTCGATCTCGGCCAAGGTGTGTTCCCCCAGTCGGAAGTGCATATGGATCTCATCCGGATCGGCATTCGGCGGCCGTGACCCGGTGGCATCCGAGGCCAGCACAGATTGATGTGCGGTGCCCGGCTGCAGGTCCGCGGGAAAGGCGCTGGCGTCCACCACGGCGCCCGGTGAGAACAACACGGCGCGCTCGATGAGGTTGGTCAACTCCCGGATGTTGCCCGGGAAGGCATAGCGCAGGAGGACGTCGCGGGCCGCCTCGCTCAGCATCCGGGCCGGTTTGCGAAGCGCGAGCGCCGAGCGAACGAGACACTGCTCCGCCAAGGGGAGAAGGTCCTCACGACGCTCACGCAACGGCGGCACGGTGAGCGTGACCACGTTCAAGCGGAAGTACAGATCCTCCCGGAATTCGCCTTTCGCCACCGCCTGCTTCAAGTCTCGATTCGTCGCGGCCATGAACCGCACATCCACCGGGATGGTGGCCGTGCCGCCCACCCGCCGGACGCTCCGTTCTTCAATGACGCGCAGCAGCTTGGTTTGAAGCGGCAGCGGGAGATCACCGATCTCATCAAACAGGACGGTGCCGCCGTCCGCCAGCTCGATCAGCCCTGGCTTGCGGACCGCCGCCCCGCTGAACGCGCCTTTCTCATACCCGAACAACTCGCTTTCGAAGAGATCGCACGGGATCGAGGGGCAATCCACCTCGATGCAGGCCTGCTGGGCGCGCGGGCTGTTCCAATGAATGACCCGGGCAAGAAATTGCTTGCCGCAGCCCGTCTCGCCTTGGAGCAGCACGGTCACGCGCTCGTTGCGCGCCACTTCCCGGACCTGCTGGACGAGCGCCTGCATGGCCGGGCTGTTCGCAATGAGGCGGTCCAGCCCGTACCGTTCCGCCTCCTGCCCGGTCTGATGATGGAGCCGTCGGCTGACGGCCAGGAATTCGGTGGCCCGTCGCAGACTCAACAACAGATCGTCCAACTCGATCGACTTGGCGATGAAGTCGTACGCGCCGAGCCGCATCGCTTCCACGGCATCCCGCACCGTCCCACGCGCGGTCAGCAGGATCACGGGCACGGTGGGCTCGATCTGCCGGATTCGTACGAGCACCTCGATGCCCGACATCTTCGGCATGACCAAATCCAAGATCACCACATCCGGAGCGGAGGCCTGAATCTTGCTCAAGGCTTCGTCGCCGGACCCGGCCGTGTCGACCACGAAGCCCTGGTCGGCCAGGCGAAGCGAGAACGCCTCGCGCACCGATCGCTCGTCGTCTACGTAGAGAATGGACCAGGACATGGACAATTCCAGGACACGGTAACCGGGGTTACGTCGCCTCACGCCCGGGGTGGTTCCCGGCGCCTTGCGTCACGGGCAGCCAGATCTCCACGACCGCGCCGCTTCCCGGGGGACTCATGATCGCAAACTGCCCCCCGGAGCGTTCGACGAGGTCGCGGCTCAGGGTGATGCCCAACCCCACCCCTTTCGCCTTTCCGCTCGTGAAGAACGGCTCATAGATTCGGGCGAGCACGTCGGCTGTGATCCCCGGTCCGGTGTCCGCAATGGTCGTGAGGACGCCCGGTCGGTTGCGCGCCTGGGCCACCATGGTGATCGTCAACCGTCCGCCCTCGCCCATCGCCTCGACGGCATTCATGACGACGTTGAGCCAGACCTGCTGGAGATGAGCCCGTGAGGTTTCGATGAGCGGTAACCCCGGCTCGATCTGCTGGACGACCGAGATGCGGGCGGCCGTCAGTTTCGTCCGCAACAGGGCGAGGGTATCCTCGAGCAACGCGGGCAAGTCGCACGGGCGAAACTCGATCTGGCGCGGCGGCAACTGAGCGAGATGCGATTCCAAAATGTCGTCGATACGGCTTGCCTCTTGTGCGATCAGCCGGCACTTGTCCCGCACGGCGGCCGGCACCGTCTCCTGCTCGGCGATGTGCAGCGCGAGTCCACCGATGCCGATCAGCGGATTACGCACCTCATGCAGGATCCCTCCGGCAAGCTGCCCGACCAGCTTGACCTGCTCGGCATGACGCAACGCCTCGAGCATCACCTCGCGCTCGGTCAAGTCAGTCACGATGGCCAAATAGTGCCGAATCGTCCCGTCCGGATCCTTGACCGGGCTCATGCTGGCCCACACAAGGCACTCCGTCCCGTCCTTGCGACGATGCATGAGGCGGTCGGCGAAGGGCCTCGCCGCGGTCAGCACCTTCCACAGCCGCTCATCTAATGTCGAAGGATGCACGTGGGCCCTGCCGCCGTCACCGATAACGTCCTCCCGCGTCCAGCCGGTTATCCGCTCCATCGCGGGGTTCCACTCGAGCAGGCGGCCCTCGGCATCCATGAGGACGATGCCGTCCTGAACCAATTCGAACAGGCGATGGTACAGCTGCAGCCGCGTTTCGTCCCGCCGCCATCGCTCCAGCACGGTGGCAATCGCGTTGGCCGCGGAGCAGAGGAACTGCAGTTCCTTGTCGGTGAAGTCCCGAATGCGTTTGCTGTGCGCGCCCATGACCCCATAGACCTGATCCTGCACCATCATGGGCACGCTCATGCCCGAGATGCCTCCGTGGTCGGACAGCAGCTTGGAAGGCGTGAACCGCGTCTCTGTGCGCATATCTCGGACGATCACCGGTCGACGTTCACGGATCGCATAGCCGGCTTGCGAGTGCGTGCCGCCCTCGACCGTCAGGCTCCCGATCAAGCCGTCGCGCCAGCCCACCCCGGCCACGAGATAGAGGTGCGCGTCCGATTCCCGGGGAATGAGGATCTTGCAGAGCTCGACTTGCAACGCCTCGGCCGTCAGCCGGGCGGCTTCGTTCATGACCTCCTGTACCCCCACGCCACTGACCGCAAGCGACGCGATCCGTGCCAACACAGATTGAAATCGCCCGACGGCCACCGCCTCCGCCGCGGTGTGCTCCTGGCGCGTGACGTCCTCGAGCACGACCAAGACCGCCTGCCGACCGCCAGCCGGCACGACGACGAATCGCCCTTCGTACGTCAGGGGCAGACCGGCCGCATCGCGGCTTTGATAACGTCGGACGTGCCGGCTGCCGATCGGCCGACCGGCCAGACCACCGGCATCGGCACACAACTGCGCCAGCGTGGCCGGTGGGAGACTTGCCTCAGTGAAGGAGGCGTCGACGGCACTCGCCGCCGGGTCGGCGTTCGGCACGAGGATCTGAAAGCGGGGATTCTGAAAAATCACATCCCCGTCCAAGAGGACCGCGAGCCCGCCGTCTGTGCTGTCGGACAGCCAGCTGACGATGTCCTGTCGCCGCGCCGCCGCCGCCACGGAGGCGGCCTTGCGACGCGAGCCGCTTCGACCGGTCGCGGGCTTCACGCTCATGGACCGCCGGGGCGCCATGCCGCCGAGTATACAAGGGCACCCAGCCAGGGGTCGAGGGCGGCGACTAGCGACCGGCGGCGGCCGTCCCGAAATACTCCCGCCGGGTCACGAGGACATCGGACAGGAACAGCACCCCGGAGTAGCGGTCCAACAGCGGCCGTAAGCCTGCGAGGATCGGCTCGACCTTGTCCTCGGGCACGACGGTCATGATGAGGACCTGGCTCTCCAGTTCGCTGAACATGAAATGCGTCTCGCGCAGGCCATGATGACCTTTGCCGGAAATATTGCCGAGCATGGTATAGCCCGTCGCCTCGACCTCATCGAGGAGATTCGTCACGAAAGCCTGGTGCTCGCCCGCGACGATCACGCGGACTTCCTTCATCGGATGCAGGGTAAATGTGCTCATCGAGATTCCTCCTTCTAGAGACCTCAGCGTGTCGTGATGCTGACCTCGGCGGTCTGCCCGGCCTCCGCCACGGGCACCCGCTCCGGCGGCCGGCTGCCCGCCAAATCGGAGACGAACATGACGCCGGCATGCCGGCCGAACAACGGGGCGACCCCCGCCAGGATCGGCTGAATCATGTCCTCGGGCACCATCGCGGTGATCATGACGAAGGTCTCCAGCTCATTGAAGATGAACGGGGGTTCGGGAACCGGACCGTGGCCCGCGCGATGGCACAGCACCGTGTAGCCCGTCGCCTGGACCTGATCCAACAGGTCCATGATGAAGGACCGGTGCTTGCCCAACACGATGATCCGAAGCTGTTTCATACAACGCAGTGGCCGCATGTCTCCCTCCTGACCGCGAAATGGTTCTCCCCTCGTCCCTGCCCGTGCCGGCTCGGTTAGTGATCGCATGGCTCCCACTCCTCCTTGCCACGGTAGCGATAGAACCGCCCCTCCTCCGGCTCGAGGGAGACGAGGCGCACCCAGCGATGGAAATAGAAGCGCTGGAGGATCGGATGCCGCTCGATCAAGAGATCGAGCGCCTTACGCGGCGCCTCCACGATGAGCAGTGGCCGCATCGGTTCGTGGTAGGGCTCCTCCCCGTGCATCACCGCCTGTCGCGGAAGTCCCATCTTCAAGTCGCTCTGCGTCCCGAGCATGACACCGATCCGGCCGACCACGTTGTGATAGATTTTGTTCCCGGCGCCGAACGTGTCATTGTCGACCGTCGAGAAGTAGTAGCCCATATTGATCCATTCCATGACCTGCCCGGGCGCCGTGAGGATGATCTCCAAGGCCTTGAGGCTGGGATCTTCCCGCCAATCGTACGAATGGAGGAAGACTCGCCCATCGAGGTTCGCGCCTTCCGTCAGCCGACGGCGCCCTACGACGATCGCCGCGTTCCCGGCCAGGCCCCATTCCGAGCGGATCTGACTCCAATCCGCGCTGCGCCGCTGGGTCTCCCGCTCCGGATGGGCCAGTGCCCTCGGCCCGACGTCCGGCAGCGTGGCCAGGCGTTCCCGGCCGGTTCCCAGTCCCGCTTCCTTCAGATCCGTCATGAACCGCACTAAATCTTTCCGATGGGTCGCGGGCACGTCCTCAAGATCGAAGAGTTGCACCGCATCGGTCACCGTATCGACCTGCCCCCCCACGAAGTACGTGTCGTCCGGGATGCGCAGGCCGTTCTTCCGCAGCCGTTCCCGCACCTGCGGCTTGTTGGCCATGGCGGCGATCAGCCGGACGTTCGCCTTTCCGTCGTTGCCGCCGCACGCCCCGCACTCATAGGCCGACTCGTGCGCATTGTTGTCCATGGTGGTGCCGTGCGAGAGGAACGCCACCAGGCGCCCGAAGTGCTGCGTGAGTCCCATCATGCGCAACGCGGTCTCGACCGTGAAGACCTGTTCCTCCAGGGTGAGCCCCGTCTGCGTGATGCGATCCATATCCGCCTCGGCCCACCGCCGGCTGATTCGATACTCATCGCGCAGCACGGTGAGGAAATCCTGCGCCTGACGTCGCGGCAGGTCCGGGATATCCCCCGGAGACTCGCCGTCGAGCTGGAGCGCCGCGATCCGCAGCGCCTCCACGAGTTGCGGTGAGAGCGCGGCGCCCGACAGGCCGAGCCGTTCGCGTAGGGCACGCCGGATGACGGCGCGCTGGTCGGCGGCCAGCATCTCTTCCACTTCCTCGCGCGAGAGTTTGTCGACGGTCAGCGTCGTGGCCACCGGGGGCGTCACGAGGTGAGCGAGCCGCTCGCCCATCCGTTTGAACCAACGCGGCGCGAGCGTCTTCCCGAGAAAGGGCAGGCTGTAGAACCACCCCAGCGATTCGACCATCACGTACGGCGTGATGACGTGCTCCTTCAGATCGTGCAGCAGGGCCTGCACCGTATGCAGCAGGCGCAAGCCCGCGCGGTAGCGGGGCATGGCCGTGGCGGCGGCCGAACGTGGAATCTCCCGCACGGTGTTCCGGGCCTTCATGATGACCGGGAAGCTGTTGACATCATGCCGCCGGTCGAGCGCCCGATACCGGATGAAGCAGATGAAGAAGCCGGCAAAGCCGAGCGTCTCGTATCCCCCGAACGCCTCCAGGTGGCGGCGAAAGCGTTCCGAGCGCACGTCGATGCAGAAGACGGCTTGCGCGAACGGCCGGATCGGCGCGCTACCACCGCCGGCATCCAGCCGACGGATCTGCGCGGCCAGCGTCGCGAGTAGCTCCTGCTGATAGCCGGCCTCAAACGCGCCCAACCAATAGGGCCCATGCTCCGATTCCGGAAACTCATCCAGCCATCTCAGCAGCGTCATGACGCCTTCGGCCGGCCAGGTCGAGACGTCCGCCGTCTCGCACCCCACCGCTTTGGCCAGATGGATGAGCCGCCAGGCGGCCGCCTTCGCCGCGGCACGGGCGGTCGTCTCAGCGTGATGGCGCACCACCTGCTCGGCGAGGGCACGCCACGCGTCCTCGCTCGCGGCCGGCCATCGGTGCGCCAGCCGATCGACCTGGCGGCGAGCCGCATCGGGGAGCCCGCCGGCCTGGCGCTGGCGTCTCAAGTCGTACACGGTGGGATGACGGTCCATGTAGTCGACGAGCGCCGAATAAGTGCCCTCGATGCCAAGCTGCTCGGCGCACGCCTGCATGATAGCCATGCGCTCATACCAGAGCCGTACGGCCAGGTACTGGACGAGGTCGATGGGATAATGCTTGTTCCACTCTGCCGTCACCGGGTCGGGCTGCTCGCTGCGCCACTTGATATGCCCCGTCCACCCCGGGAGCGCGAGCAGATGGCAAGCCAGATACTCCGGCCAATTGGCCTCCGGCACGGCCAACGCGGCGAGGGACTCCAGCACCGACTCTTCCGGCCGTGTCGGCAGCGCGCCTGGCCGGGCGTGCGCGCCCTCGAGCCGCATCCACGCGCCATACAATCCACGGTCGCGCCCCGGCATCGGCCACGCCGCATGGCCTTCATCCACGAACGCGGCAACCCATCGGATCATCCGCGCATTGAGCTCCTCCCACAGCCGCGTCCCGAGCGTTCGATCACACCACTGCGCAAGGGTCACCGACCGGCCGAGCCCCGCACGGTCCTCGTCCACCCGTTGCCGCCGAAGCGTCTCGGCGCTCGGCACGGGCAACAGGGTCTCGAGACGCGCCGCGAGGGCGTCGATCGATGCGCCGTCCGGGTCGTCTTCAGCCCGCGCCTCCATGGCGGCGGCGTCGGGCGCAGTCAATCCGTGCAGCAACTGAGCGCGCAGGACCTCCAGGTGCGTGACCGTGCGGCCCCCCAGGACGACCGGCTGCGCCGTCGCGCGTGGACGGAGCGCGGCATCGATGTGGTCCTGAGTAATGCGCCCCTGCTGGACATAAGCGCGGTAGCGATCGTTGGCCAGGTAGCCGCGTGCCCCCCAGCGCGCCTGCGCCTGACGCACCGCGTCCTCGAAGGGCAGGTCTTCCAGGCCGATCAGTGGGTTGATCGCAATCGCCGTGCGAAGCGGCCAGACCGGAGGAACGACATGCGCCGCCAACTTGACGAGGGCGCGCAGTTCCACCCGCCGCGCTTCGGTGTAGTGGACCTCTTGTGGACGGGTTGCTGTGGCCATCGGGTCACCTTCTGATGAACATCGCGAGCGCGGTGCTTGACTTCGTCTGGGCGGGCTCCGGATAGACGAGGCCGCTGACGCCCAGGAGGGTGATCACCAGCCCTAACGCGACGCCCTCGGACCATCCGAGATCCCGGGGCGGCGCCGTCAGGCGCGGCGTCTCGAACAGCAGACGCTGCATCAGTCCGACGATCCACAGCGTGGCGAGGAACCAGATCGTGAGCGTGAGGATGAGGGCCCAGGCGGTCGGCACGGTCAGGACCATGGCCCAGAATCCGGCAAACACCCCCAGCGTCGGCACGCCCGCGGCTGCCATGACGAGCACGCCGACCAGGACGGCGAAGCGCGGCATCGGCCCCGCGAGCCCTCGCAGTCGGTCGAGATCCTGCGAGCCGTAGCGTCCATCCACATACGACCCCGCGAGGAACAGCCCGCTCAGCGCAAGCGTCACGGCACTGACGTACCACCCCGTGGCGGCATCGACCTGGCTCGTCGTGCCGACGTGCACCCAAAAGAGCGCCAGCAGCACCATGCCGCTGGCCGCCAGGGCTCGGTTGAATTCGGTGTGCACAAAAGCGCGCACCGCGCTGAGCGCCGCCCCGACGACGGCCACCCCCACGATGATGGGCAGCACAGCGGACGGGACAGCAGGGAGCACGATCGACAGCTCATGCCATCCGAGCAGCGGGAGCACGACGATCAGCAGGGCCGGCAGAGTTCCCCGCAAGGCCGTCACCGTACTCACGACGGCGCCATGAAAGGGAAACAGCGGAAGCAAGATCGCGCAGGCGACCAGATGGAAACCAACCGCCGGCACGCCCGTGCCGAGTGCCGCGACCGCGAGGGCCAGGGTCCCGACTAGCCAACCGACGATCCCGGCTACGACGAGGGGCTCGGCACGCTCGAGCCCCCGTCGTGTCATGAGGAGCGCCATGGCTCCCATCACGCCCATCAGCCAGACCTGCCGCAACGGCCCCGCAGTGCCGAGCGCCCCGATGCTCAAGGCAAGGAGGACCAGGGCGATCGGGCCGGTCACCCCGAGGTGGCGGGGACGCTCGCCGAGCATGGCGACGAAGGCAGTGATGGCGATCACGACCCCAATCGCGGCGGCGGTCGGATCACCGATGGGCGCACCCGCCAGCAGCATGGCTCCGGTCCCCCCGGCTACCACCAGCGCCGCGCACCGGGCGGCCCACGGCCAGCCGCGCAGCAGCACGCTCAGGACGGCCCCGATGAATGGAAGCAGAATGGTGATGACGAGTGGTGGCATCAGGTCCTCCTTACGGCAGCCATTCCGGCACCGTGGCATCGATGCGTCGGGCGGCCCGGCCGAGCCGGCGCCCGACCTTGGCGTAGGCGAAATCGAGATAGAGCCCGTTCCAAAACCACAGATAGAGGCGCGGCATAATGCCGGCGGCCCAGGTCGGTACCAGGCTATGTTCGCCCCGAACGTTGGTGTAGACCAATGCCCATCCGCCGATGACGAGGAGCGTCACCGCCGCGACGAAGGTGTCGAAGAGCCACAACGGGAAGGCCGCCGCCTGGAAGTACCGTGACGCTTCGCCCGGCGCCGGATACAGGAAGTACGTGAAGGCTTCCGCCGCCCAGAGATACGTCCCCATGACGACGAAGATCACGCCCACCATCAGCACCGCGACCTTCCAGCTCCCGACGGCGCGCAACCGATAGAGCGTCAACATCGCTTGCGCGGAGGTGACCCACGCGAAGAAGAGAAACACCACGGCGCCTTGCGCATCGCGGAGCGGCACGTGGACCACGCCGTGGGCCGCGAGCAAGATGATCAGCGGCACGAGGAGCGTCAACACGACGCCCGTCACCCACGGCAGCTGCGGGGTGTGTTCGGCCTCCTCGTGCACATAGCCGGGCGGAAAGTGCGGGTCCTGCCTCGCCTCGTGAATGGTATTGCTGGACGACAAGAACAGCGTCGCCTTGAAGACGCCGTGCGCGATGAGATGGAAGATTGCCAGCGCGAAGGCCCCCAACCCGCACTCCATGATCATGTAGCCCATCTGCCCCATGGTCGAGTACCCGAGCATCCGCTTGACGTCCGTTTGGGTCAGCATGATCGTGGCGCCCACCAACACCGTGAGGCCGCCCACCACCATCGCGACGTGCAGCGTGAACGGCGCCGTACCGTACAGGGGGGCGAGGCGGTTGATGAGAAACCCACCCGCGTTGATGATGCCGGCGTGCATCAAGGCGGAGACCGGCGTCGGCGTATCCATCGTCGTAGGCAGCCAGACGTGCAGCGGGAATTGGGCGGACTTGGCCATTGCGCCGACGAACAGCAGCAGCGTGATCGCCGTATTGACCGACACCTCCGGCCCCCCCGTCCACAGGGCGAGCGGGGCCGCGCCGTCGTTCACGCGGGCGAATAGCTCCTGGAACTCGAACGTGCCATAGGCGCGGTAGGTCAGCAGCACGCCGGCGAGAAACGCGACATCACCGAGGCGCAGGATCACCCAACTCTTGAACGCCGCCTGGACTGCCGGCCCGTGCGCATAGTGGTACGCCAGCAACAGATAGAGCAGCCAACTCACGAGCTGCCAGCACAGAAAGAACAACAGGAGATTCGCACTCGTGACGAGGGCCAACAGGACGGTGGTCGTACATCCGAGCAGCGCGTAGAACCGCGCGTAGCCCCGTTCCCCGGACATGTAGCGGATGGCATAGACGTGCACCACGGCACTGACGCCGCTGATCAACAGGAGCATCACGGCGCTGAGGCGGTCGATGTAGAAGGCGACCGGCCAGCCGAAGCCCGCGCCGGCCCCGAGCGGCACAGTCACGGCCCCCTGCGACACCACCAGCACGAGAATCGCTACCGCCCCCACACACGCGGTCGCCACGGCGGCGACCGCCAGGCGCGCGCTGCCTTCTCCAAATCGCCGGCCGGCCGTGGCGATGACTCCCGCCGCGACCAGCGGCACGATCAGCGGCATCAAGACCATCCACGCCATCGGTCACCTCTCACAGACTCTAGTTCGGATCGCTGGGATTCTGCGTCGATGGCAGGGTTCAGCAAGAGGCACGCCACGTACCGTGGGCCGAAGAACCTGCGAGAAACAGACGGGAATTCCGAGACGAGCATCGTGGATGCGATATGGGCGTGTGCGGGCGCACGAGATCGTGCAAAGGCCGTGCAGGGGCGCACGTGGCGGTTCGGTCTATTTGGTCAGCTGGTCAGCTCGGGCGGTAGCAGGCTATGGGCAATAGGCGATAGACAATGGGGAAGACAGGACACGACAAACGAGAGAAACCAGAGAAACCAACCACGATCCAATCGTCTCGCAGACACACCAGGGAAAGGAGACGAACCGCTTCAATCCTAAAAGTAGCCAGCGCTCTCTTGTTGAGGACGTGAGAATCGGGGATGGTATGGAGAGAGACCCGTGGAAAGCCGCAGGCTACGTCGTCTCTTGGAGGACGCGGGTTTGAGCCTGTCGTCGGGCCGTGCCGATTTTGGCGTCCAGATCGATACTGTACCGTTTGATGACCTGCTCGCGTTGGCGCAAGCGATTCCCGATGGCTTCTTTCGCACGCTTGGAGAGCGCATACCTATAGGCAGTTCGGCGTCGGTCAGCCGCTCGGCTAACTCTCGCCCGGGATCACGCGGTGGTGTTTCGTGCAAATGTCCGCGAACGACTGGCCGTGCACCTCGCCGCGAAACCCGCTGATCGGGTACGCACAATAGAGCGAGAAACAATATCGCTCGGCGAGCTCGTTCCACAGCTCTTCGAGACGAACCGCCCCTCGCCCGTTTCCCTCCGCCCACAGCAGCGCCACCATCTCCCCGAACGCGCGCACGCGGCGGCCGCCCCCGAGCCTGGCCAGCATGCCACCCACCACGTCGGCGAAACGCTGCGGATCGGGACGGCCCTGGGTCATGAATTGTGCGAGCGTATCGGCCGCGTCACAGGAGACGTATCGAGCCCCTGCGCGCGCAGCCGCCACGTCCAGGCCCTTGGACTGCAACCGATGATCACGATCAAGCGCAAGCCGGCGACTGCTGATGCCATTTGGGCCGTGTCGGCGCTCGAGCCGAATGTGCCGGAATTCGACGCTCGTGACGAATTTTGTTCCTCGAAGGAAGCCTGCCCCTTCGAAGGCATTGACGCCAGGTAGGCGTCGGGTGGCATCACCCTTGTTACCAGCTCACTGGACCCTTCCTGGCTTGCCGCAAGAGAGGAGCGATGCCACGCATTCGCTACATTGTCTGGATCAACAACGAGCGGAAAGTCTGTCGGAGCCTGGCTGCCGCCCTCAGGCATGCCCGACGCGGCCGTCTCCAGGGGAAGGACACGGTGATTTGCAGCCCGGACCTCATGCAGACCGTCTACGCCGTTCGTTCGCAGCCGGCGCGGCCACGCGTCCGGTCCCGTCCTTTGGCAAGGCTCCTCCATTTTCCTTCGCGATAGCCCATCAGACCCCGTTCCGTGCACAACAGGCGGCCGGGAGCCTCTCAGGAACAGCGTGCAACGAGAGAGATTTTCGATCACGAGTTGCCGATCGTTTCGAGCCGGCGCCCGGATGGGCCATTCGCCCGGCACGCGACCACGTCGAGCGGAGCGGTGATCAACAGGGTGGTCCCCTTGCCGACGACGGACACCACTTTCAACCGTCCGCCGATGGCTTCAACCTGCTCCCGCATGTTGAAGAGTCCAAACTGGCCGTGACGGCTGGGCGGGGGCACGGCGAGTGGAACGAACCCGACTCCCCTGTCCCGAATCACCATTCTCACCTCGTGCCGATGGCGCCGGAGCGACACCCGAGCGCGCTTGGTTCGGGCATGCGTGATGACGTTGAACAAGGCTTCATGGAGCGCTTGATAGAGCGTGACCAGCACGTCCTCCTCGACGACTTTCGACTTCCCGTCGTCGTCGACCATGACGTGGAGCCCATGCCGGCGGGCTTTGTCCGCCACCCATTGCGCGGCCACGAGCACGTCGTCGCTGTCCCCGAGGACGAATGGACGCAGGTCGTACATGAGCTCCCGCGTGCTCGTCAGCGCCTCGTTCACGTGGGCGATCACGTCGGTCAGCACTTCCGGCTGAGGCTTGCGGGTCGCCCCGGTCAACAAGACCTCCAGCTTCATTTTGCAGAAGGCCAGGGTTTGAGCCAGATTGTCGTGGAGATCGGTGGCGAGACGCTTTCGGACGTGCTGTTCGGTTCGCCGCAGCTCGGCTGACAGGAGTCGCAGGTGCTGCTGCTGCATGATCAACGCCGCCGTCCGGTCCCTCACCCGCTCCTCCAACCCGACGTTCGCGTCATGGAGGCGCCGCTCGGCCTGACGGCGCTCCACCACTTCCGCTTCCAGTCGGGCATTGGCCTCGGCGAGCGCCGCCGTCCGTTGCAGGATATGCTGCTCCAGATCGGAACACACCTGCTGGAGGGCTTCTTCGGCCGCCTGCGCCCGCCGCTTTTCCCTCTCCGCTTCGGTCCATTTCTGATGCAGCCGGTATTGCATCCAGAGCAGAACGGCGACCAATGGCAACACCAACACGACGGCGACCAGGCCGACTCGTCCAACCAGACGGCCGATGGGAGCAAGCAGATCGCCTTTATCCATGCGGACCAATACGGACCATTGCATGCCCTCGAAGCCATATTGCCCTTGGGTCCGCGCGAATCCGGTAATCACCGAGTACTGTCCCCGGAGGTGGCGCTCTTCCACATAGCCGGGCGGGCCCGCAAGCGCGAGCCGGGCCGAGGGCAGGTTCAACCGCACCAGGTTCACCAATCCCTTGTGATAGAGATCGGAATCAACGAACGCTTCTCCACGCCTGTTCAGGATTTGATATTCCAACTTGGACAGAAACGAATGACGGTCCTGAAAGCTGCGGATGGTGCGCGTGACCACCTCCTCGACCGCTTGGATCGACACGCAGGCCATCGCGACGCCGCGGAACCTGCCCTCTGCGTCATACACCCCCGCAGAAAAAGCGACCGCGTCCATGCCGCCGTCCAGCTCCCCGAACGGCTCGACGTCCGTGACGACGACGCGATGGTGGCTCCGGCTCTCCAAGAACCACCGGCTGTGCCCCCAGTTCCGCCCGACACTGCTCGGAAGCGTCGCCGCGACGACCCGTCCTCGCTCATCCGTCAAGCCGATCCAGAGATAGACCGGATAGGTCCCCTTCAACCACCCCAGATACTTCGTCCGTGAGGCGGGATCGAGCCCCTCCGTGCCCATCACCTTGGCCATCAGCTCGATATCCCCGTAGCGCTCGAACAGGACGCGATCCAGTCGCTGCGCGACTTCCGCGGCCGCCAGCGTCAACGCCTCGCCGGCCGTGTCGACCAGGATTTGCTCGACGTAGTACAGACCGGTGACGCCGATGCCCAGCACGACGAGGAGGATCGTGACGACGATCAGAAACAGTGAGGAATGCGGACGCTTACCTAGGTGGAGCTCACTCATTGGGCTGACTCACGGATCAACGGCTCGCTCATCTGCTCATCCTCATCGACGGATCGACGGGCTCCGGCTCACCGGGATGGGGGTCTCGTGTGTGAGCCGGCTTTCGGGATGCACGGGGAAAGGAAGCACCGGCCGCACGTCGGCGTCGCTCACGCAAGCGGCTTTGAGTACCCCACAATCGCCCGGAGAGATAGGCTACTTTGTTTGATTCTTCTGTAGAACAGCCGAGGACATGCATTCTCCTCAGTCTTCCCTGTCCTCCTGCATCATCGGCGGCCGACTTGGAGTCGGAATGAGCGCGACCACCTCGGTGCCGCCCCGAGTGGAATGAATCTGTAGACGGCCGCCGAGCCGCTCCACCCGTGCGCGCATGCTGGCCAGGCCTTTTCCGGCCCGTTCAGCGCGTTCGACATCGAAACCCCGCCCGTCATCCTTGACCCGGAGGCAGACCCCCTCTGCCGTCCGGTGGATCGAGACCGTGCCGTGGGCCCCGCCGCTGTGCCGCACGCTGTTGCTCATGGCCTCCTTGACGATGTAGAACAGCTCCGTGGCTTCCCGCGCGGTCAGGGTGCGCGCCGCGGCCGGCGCCAGCTCGAGGCGAAACGCCATGGCCTCCGCGGCCCGCATGGTGCGCAGCAATCTCGCCAATTCCTCCCGTAGTTGACTGGCCACGATCATCCGGGTCCCGCCGTCGATATAGCCGCGGACATCCTGGATCATCGTATTCAGATCGGTCAACGCTTGCCCCAGCTTCTTCGCCACCGCCGCCGGATCCTCCTTGATGAGATACTGACACTCCTCGAGGCTCATCCCCAGCGCATACATCGACTGGATGATGTTGTCGTGAAGGTCATGAGAGAGTGTCTCACGCTCGTCCAATGCCGCCCGGAGCTCACGCTCGCGCTCGCGGAGCGCATTCTCCGCCCGCCTCCGTTCCGTCACATCCTGCGCGAGCCATACCATTCCCAGGGTCTGTCCGGATCGGGATTGGACAGGGGCGACGGACACGTCCAACACCAACGGTCTCTCATCGGCCGTCGTCCATGGCGTTTCGTACCGGACCACCGGGGCTCCAGGCCCCCGATCGGGTTCCTCCTGCCAGAGCAAACCGGGAGCGACGCGACGCAACGAGGTCCCGACCAGTTCCTCTTGTGAGTGCCGAAGGAGGCGACATGCGGCGTCATTGGCGACGTGCACGACCCCCTCGTGGTCCAACACGAGGAGGGGATGCGGCATGGCTCGCACGATCGAGCCCGCGGCGAACGCCGGGGTAATGTCCACGAAGTGGTACTGCCAGATGGCGCGCTCGAGAAAGACCAGCCACGTCACGACCGCCGCATAGCCGAAGGGATACAGCGGCCACCCGTATTTGGCCAGGAAGTCGCCGCCGGCGAGATAGGCACCAAGCAGGGCCAACATCAGCCACCGGATCCGCTTCTTTTGAAACGACGATCCGGCCGTCTGGTAGGCGTTCCAGTAGTGAACCAGACTGGCCAGCATCAAGGCGAAGAAGAAGACGATGAATGGAGCGCCTAACGGGCCATAACGGGGGTAATATCCCCACCAGTACCGATAGACGCCTTGGATCAGGAGGTCCGAGCTCACGCTCGCCAGCACGAAGAGCGCCGAGAGGGTCCAACTGAACGCGATGCGAGTGCGATAGCGGTCCGCCGCGCGGAGGGTGACGGCGGTGAAGTGATAGAGCGCGGCCGGGATGAAGGGCACCCCGAGGTAGGCCGCTTTGGCCCACCACAAGGCGGTGCGAGCGTCCGTCGCCAAGTACATCCCGGAGAAGGCCAGGAACCAGATGCTCATCGTGAGCGTGAGCAGAAAAAACAGGACGCTCACGAGCGAAGCGCGCTCCCGCACCAGAACGAGCCACCCCAGCACCAGCAGGACGCCGGCGGACAGCAGCGTCGGAAGCGCGTGCCAATTCAGAGCGTAGTCTCTCACGGTCCAGAACGCTCCTCTTCTTCCTCATCACGGCCGACGACGGGCCGCGTCTCGAGAGACGATGCCACGCCGGCCGTGGTCGATCTCCGGTGACACACGAGTTCCGCGGGGTGAAAGGTTACCTGTCCTCTTTCAGCGCCAGCCGCCGGGTGGGAGTTGGAATCGCGACCACCACTTCCGTGCCGCCGCCTTGGGTGGAATGGATGTGCAGACGGCCGCCGAGCCGCTCCACCCGTGCGCGCATGCTGGCCAGGCCCGTGCCGGCGCGTTCGGCGCGTTCGATATCGAAGCCCCGCCCGTCGTCCTTGACCTGGAGGCACAACCCTCCTGCTGTCCGCTGGATGGAAACCGTGCCGTGGGCCCCGCCGCTGTGCCGCACGCTGTTGCTCGTCGCCTCCTTGACGATGTAGAACAGCTCCGTGGCTTCTCGCGCCGTCAGGGTGCGCGCCGCGGTCGGCTCCAGCTCGAGGCGAAACTCCATGACCTTGCTTGCCCGCATGGTCCGGAGCAGCCTCGCCAATTCCGCCCGGAGCCGGCTGGGCACGACCATCCGGGTCCCGCCGTCGATATAGCCGCGGACATCCCGGATCATCGTGTTCAGATCGGTCAACGCTTGCCCGAGCTTCCTCCCCACCACCGCCGGATCCTCCTTGATGAGATACTGGCACTCCTCGAGGCTCATGCCCAGGGCGTACATGGACTGGATGATGTTGTCGTGAAGGTCATGGGAGAGTGCTTCACGCTCGTCGAGCGCCGCCCGCAGCTCGCGCTCACGTTCGCGGAGCGCATCCTCCGCCCGCCTCCGGTCGGTCACGTCGGTCACGACACCGATCCACTTGCACGGCGCTCCGCTCGGGTCCCGGAGCACCATGCCTCGGTCCGTCCAATAGAGGATCGATCCATCCGGATGCGTGATGCGGTAGTCAGCGGAGAACAAGCCGTTGGGCTGTTTCAGATGGCGCTCGACGGCCGCCATGACCCTCTCGTGGTCGTCCGGGTGCAGAAGATGCTCCCATGCTTCCAGCGTCCTCGGAAACAGTCCCGGGGCGTACCCTAATCGGGCATCGATCGGCCCGAACCACTCCACGGTATTGCTCTTCAGATTCCATTCATACACGAAGTCGCTGGCGGATTCGGCCGCGATTCGGAATCGTTCCTTGATCTCCTCCAAGGCCGCCTCGGCCTGCTTTCTTGCGGTGATGTCGACGATGACGGCCAGGCAGAAGACGGAATGATCGTCATGGCAGAGCCGTACCGCCGTGGTATGTCCCCACACGACGACGCCGTCCTTCCGGAGGTAGCGCTTTTCCAGGTCGATGACGTCGCACCGCCCCGCCATGAGCTCGTCGAAGCGCGCCTGGGTCACGGCCTGATCTTCGGGATGGGTCACATCCGCCACGCTGAGCATGCGCAACTCCTCGGCACTGAAACGGAGAAAGTGGCAGAACGTGGGGTTGGCATCGATGAAGCCTCCACGATGTGTCGCGCAAACAAGCCCGGCGCCGGCATGCTCGAAGATCGCCCGGAAGCGCGCCTCGCTCGCACGCAGGGCGGCCTCGACCCGTTCGCGTTCCTCGATCTGAACACGGAGACGCTGGTTCGCCTCATTGAGCTCGGCCGGGCTCGGGAGGGCCAACGCCTTGGGCACCAATGGGACCAGCAGGATCGCGGTGGCCAGGGACGTCCCGGCGGTGACCGCTTTGATCACTCCCTCGGTCCAGTAGCTGGGATGCCACAAGGTCCAGATCTCCATGAGATGCGTCGTGCCGCAGGCAAAGATGAAGACACTGAAGAGCAAGAACATCCACCGAAAGGCGAGATCGGTGCGCTTGTACATGAAGTAACTGAGCAGGATCGGAATCGAGTAATAGGCTACCGTGATGATGGAATCGGAGACGATATGCAGCCACAGGAGGGCGGGCTCCCAGAGCAGGCATTGTCCGTGCGGCAGAAATGCGGATGAACTATTCATGGGGGCACTTGGCATCTGGACCTCCCGGGCACAGTCCCCAGCGTGATGAAGGTCACGCGCCGACTGCGCTCCTCAGGTCGGTTGAAGGACTGCTCGTCTCGGCCATGGCCGTCCCGCTTGGATTCCGAACGAACGACGGGGCAAGCCCCTACGAGACTTACGTTTCTTCATAAGAAGTATATCCGGGTCAGGAATCAAGACGGGCTAAACGGACTGGGCCATTTGACCAGGATGATGGCCGAATGGTCTGCGCTCAGACCGCAAAGGAGGCAGCTCTGCCGGCGCCCCCGGATCGCTGCGCGAGCAGCGGTCATCCGGGGGTCGGAAGGATCGCACTACAGTCGGCGTTCGGGGACCACGGAGCGGTGGGGGCAGGGAGGTTGGGGAGCACGGACTTTGTTCAGGTCCAGCCCCGTCCGAGGAGGATCCTCTCAAGGCGCGGCAGCCGCCAACTCCCCTGGTCGCGGCGCTGGCCTCTCCATTAAATGGTCTTCGCCGTCCTCCGCGGCGGCCCGGCCCTGCTCGTTGCGCCAGGCGATGAAACTGCGCAACCGAATCTGCTCCAGGCTCTCCAGCACGAGAAATTCGACGCCGAAGCCGTGTTGCGTCGTCCATCGAACCTTCGCCAGATCCACTTCCAGCCGGCGTTCGTGCCCCGGGAGCATGATGCTCATCCGCAGATACCGCCCTTTATCGACGGGCATCGCGCTCTCGATCGCACATCCTCCACTCGAAAGATTCACCAATCGGCCGCTGTCCTGCTTCCCGATTTCCCCGGTCGGCTCTTCTTCGAGGAACGACAGCGGACACTCGACGTGAATGCGACGTCGTTGCCGCAGATTCATGACACCTCCTCACCCCATGAAGTCGTTACACGGTTCCAAGGTCCGCCCCTCCGTCTATCCCTGGCTTCCGCTCTCGATGAGGGTTCTGCTCAAGCAGAGGCGGACGGCTGAACCCGCCCTCTCAGGTCGCTGCGCGCGGTTGCCTCGGTGTCTCCGCCTTGAGAGCCCGCAATCGGTTCCAGCCGCCCGCCGAATCCGGCCCAGGAGCTCCCCCATGTTCATCGCCCTCACGGCAAGGACCGCCCCCGAGGACAACCACGCCAACGAAATCATCAGCTTGAGAGGTGGCTTGGCGAGGCCCGCAAGCGGCGGCGTCTTGAGATCCAACAGCAGAAAGGCTGCCCCGTTGTGGGCAGCCGAGGCGATCGGCACGTCGGGACCGATACCGACAGCCCGCATGCCCGCGGAGCGCAGAGCCTGCCGGACCAGAAGCCGCGCCAAAGGATCCTTCTCGACAACCACGACCCTGTCTTTTGATTGAGCCACAGTTCTCTACCTCCTTGGCAGGAGTGGTGCTTTCTCGTGTGCCTAATTCCGCTTTCGGTGAAGATGGCCGCTCAACGAGCATTCGGCCTAACCTCACGCGCGGGTGGCGATCTCCTCCTTCAGGACGGCTGAGACCGTTGTCAACAACTCTTCCATGCTGTAGGGCTTCTTGAGCCACGGCACCTGTCCTCCGTAAGCCGCGCGAGCAACGGGGAGGCTCTCGAGCATCGCGCTCATGGCGATGATTTTGATGTCGGGGTTCAAGGCGCGGAGCGCACGGATCGTCTCGGCACCATTCATCCGGGGCATCATCATGTCCGTGAGAACCAGGTCGACGCGCCCCCCATGCTGCGCATAGCGAATGACGGCGTCCACCCCGTCGCTCGCGGTGATGACGCGGAACCCGTGGGATTCCAGATTTTCTCTGGTCATATCCCGGATGACTTCGTGGTCATCGACTACCATCACTGTTCCGCCGCCCCTTGAATTCTCCCGCATGGCCGTCTCCATGGTCACCCTCCTTGTCTGGTGAACTGCAGCCCGCCCTTCCTCCCGATGACAACGCCCAAGGCTTTGCACGCCGCAGCACGGTGCGCCCCATGGTCTCACCGACCCTCCTCGTGACGGGCAGCTCCCTCGTGATCCATCCCCCCGGTCGCCCGTTCGCCGGTCCCGCGCAACGCGCTCTCTCCTTATTGCCATGAGGCGAGCGGCAACGCCGAACACGGTGCCCGGCGCGCGTCCGCACTCAGCCACTCGGTCAACGCCTCCGCGGCAAGCGGCGGACTGAACAGATAGCCCTGCACGCCGTCGCACCCGTGTGCCCGCAAGAAGCTGAGCTGCTCGCGCGTCTCCACGCCTTCGGCAATGACTTTCAGGCGCAGGTTGTGGGCGAGCATGATCAACGCCTTGACGATCGCCGCGTCCTCGGCGCTCCGGCCGAGTCCCCGCACGAAGGACTGGTCGATTTTCAGCACCTTGACCGGCACGTGGCGAAGCGACGTCAGGGAGCTGTACCCGGTGCCGAAATCGTCCATGGCCAACTGAATCCCGATCGAGCTCAGCGCCTCCAATTGGGACAGGCTCATGTCGGCGCTCGGCATCGTCATGCGCTCGGTGATCTCCAAATCCAAGAACTCGGGCTCCACGCCGCTGTCCTGCATGACTCCTTGGAGGTCGCTGATGAAGTCGGGTTGCCAAAACGGCCGATCGGAGAGGTTCACGGCCAGCCGCAACTGAGCGAATCCCAGGCGGTGCCACGCCTTGGTTTGGAGGCACGCGGTCTTCAACACCCACAAGGTGATCGGCGCCATCAGTCCCGTCTCCTCCGCCACTTGAATGAAGTCGTTCGGAGCCATGAGGCGGCAGCCCGGAGGACCCCACCGGAGCAGGGCTTCCGTCCCGATGACCTCTTCGGTCTGAACATCGATGACGGGTTGGTAATAGACCTGGAACTCCTCACGCTCCAGGGCATGCCGTAAGCGCCGCTCGAGCGACAGTCGCTCCGCCGCCTTGGCCTTCAAGGCATCCGTGCAGAGCACCGAGGCGTTGCCACCCTCCTCCTTGGCCTGATACATGGCGCGATCGGCGTTCTTGAGCAGGGCCTCGCCCTCCATGCCGTCATCGGGGTACACACTGATCCCAAGGCTCGCCGTCACCGGACAGACCTGCCCGTCGACCGAGAACGGCAGCCTGAATGCATCCAGGATCTTCTTGGCGATCATCGTCGCATCATGCCGATGAGTCAGGTCGAGCAGCAGGATGCTGAACTCGTCGCCCCCCAAACGGGCGACCGTATCTCCCGACCGCACGGAGGCCTTCAGGCGCGCGGCGACTTGTTGCAAGAGGAGATCGCCTTTGGCATGACCGAGCGTGTCGTTCACCGTCTTGAAGCCGTCGAGATCGAGCAGCAGCACCGCGAACGGCGCGCGCTTGCGACGGGCTTGGGAAACGGCCAGCCCAACGTGATCGGAAAAGAGACGGCGGTTGGCGAGTCCGGTCAACGGATCGTGATAGGCCAACTCCAGGATCGTGGCTTCCCTCCGTTTCTGCTCGGTGACGTCCTTGAGGATCGACGCGAGACCGGCGGGCCGCCCGTCGGGGGCCTTGACGAGAAAGAGCGTGACGACGATCGGGATGCGGCGACCGTCTTTGTGGAGGTACTCTTTTTCGTATTCGGCCGGCTCACCGGTCTCCACCACCCGCCGTCGGATGGCCTCGTCGGCGCTGCGGTATTCGGCCGGGGTGAGCTGGTCATGGGTCTTGGTCAGCAGCTCATCACGGGAGTAGCCGAGCAACGCCGCCGTCGCCCTGTTGACGTCCTGTAACCGCCCGTCGAGGCCGGCATACGTGATCGCATCCTTCGACGATTCATAGATGCCTCGGAAGCGGTCCTCGGCTGCGTGCCAGGCGGCCTCGGCGCGTTGCCGATCGGCGCGCTCTCTGGCTTCGCGCAAAGCGCGCACGATCACCGGCAGGCACCGCCCCGGGCGGTGCTTGAGCACGTAATCGGTGGCCCCGCTCGTGAGCGCCTCGATCGCGGCCTCCTCGCCGATCGTGCCCGAAAAAAAGACGAATGGGACGTCGGGCGCCCGTTGCTGGACCAACGCCAGCGCCGACCGTCCGTCATACGAGGGAAGGCTGAAGTCGGAAAGGATGAGATCGAACCGTCGCTGCTCCACGGCGACCGCAAAGTCTTCCCTCGTCTCGACTCTGGTGATCTCGCAGTCGAGGCCCTCCGCGGTCAGCTGAGCGGCGACGAGCTCGCTGTCCCGCGGATTATCTTCGAGATGAAGGATGCGCACCGGCTCACCCATGACGAACCTCCCACCTGATCGTCTTCCTCGGGTACCACCCTCGTGTCTCCACGACGACTCAGTCGCGCCGCGGCCGTGAGGTGTAACCGCCGATGGTAAGGGTGCCACAGGAAAGCAGAAACGCGAAGAGACAGCGGGGCATGAGGGAAAAGTATTATGGCCCTATCTGGAAGGAAGAATGGGCAGTCACCGCGGACGGTCGGGCTATCCCCTGAACTGCCGGGCAAAGACGACGGCAGCTTGAGAGCGGCGGGTCACCCCGAGTTTTTCGAAGACGCGGGTCAGGTAATTCTTGACAGTGCGGTCGCTGAGGCCGAGCTCGGCTGCGATTTCCTTGTTGGTTTTGCCCTCCGCCACCAGTTCAAGGACCTTCTGCTCCTGACGGGACAACTCCTCGCCGGGCGGCCCGCTCTGGCCTCCGGCCAGCTCGCGCATCTGCTGCAGCAGCGATCCCGTCAGCATCGGATCGAGAATCGATTGGCCTTGGGCGACGGTCGTGACCGCCTTGATGAGGCCTTCTCCATTGACCTGCTTCAGCAAAAAGCCGTCGGCGCCGGCCAAGACGGTCGACAGCATCGCATTGGGATCGGCATAGGACGTGAGGAACAGCACGCGGGTGTCGGGACAGGCCGCTCGAATGTCCCGACAGGCGTCGACGCCGCTGCCGTCGGGCAGGCGGACGTCCATCAAGATGATGTCGGGTCTCAATTGCAGCGCTTGGTGCACGGCGTCGGCCGCCGTGGCGGCTTCACCGACCACGTCGATCGCGGCCGCCCGCTGGAAGGTGGTGCGCAGCCCAGTCCGAACGACCTCATGATCGTCCACCAGCAGGAGACGGATCGGTTTCGTGTGCTTCTCGGACATCGAGCACCTCCTTGGGGAGGCTCAAGGTGGCGAGGGCCTCCGCTCTGCCGGCTGACGAGCCGGAGCGGCACCACAGAGCACTGCAGGGCACAGATCCGTCGGGGGTGATGAGGTCGGCAAGAAAGACGAGAGCGGAGAGAAGGACCGGGAAGGAGCAACGATCGAGCCCGGAAGGGTCTTCATCAGACATCGCCGTGAACGCTCCTCGACAGGAACCTCCCTGATCGTGTCGCAACGTGTCGCCCATAGTATAGAGAACAATCCTGTGGTGACAAGGACAACGTGAGGGAGTCCGGGTAGGTCTCTGTAGGGGATCGGCCTGGTCCGCTCCAGGCCGAATGGTTTCCCTTCCTGCCCATATGGGCGTCATGCGGCGGCGAGAAGAGAGCCGGCCCTCACCGGCTTAGGTGAAAGCCCCCGGCTCTCCCGGCCGGCCGGTGAGCATGCCATGAACCGTGTTCAGGAGGGCTTCGGTCGTGTAGGGCTTCTGAAGAAAGGAGACCGGCCCAGCGCTCGCCGCCTCCATGACCCGTTCATTCATCGTCAACCCGCTTACGGCGATGACCTTGACGCCCGGGTCGAGCCGCTGCAACGCGCGGATCGTCGCAGCGCCGTCCATGAACGGCATCATGACATCGGTGATGACGAGGTTGACCTGCCCGAGATGGCGCGCATAGACGGCCAGCGCCTCCGTACCGTCCTGCGCCGTCCACACGCGGTAGCCGTAGGTCTCGAGCGTCGCTTTGACCATCTCCAAGATCGTGAGCTCGTCGTCGACCACCAGGATCCGCTCGCCACACCCCTGCGGCAGCGCTTTTTCAGGCCCAGCCGTGGCAGCGGCCGCCGCCGCTGCCTCGGCAGGCAGGTACACCTTCATCGCCGTCCCCTTGCCCCGTTCGCTGTAGACCTTCACGAAGCCGCCGTGATTCTTGGCGATCCCCAGTACCGTCGACAGCCCCAGCCCCGTCCCTCGCCCGACTTCCTTCGTCGTGAAAAAGGGATTGAAAATCTTGTCGATCAGATGCGGCGGAATGCCGGTTCCCGTGTCGACGACCGACAGCGCGACGTACGGACCGGGCCTTGCATCCTTCTCCATCCGGGCATAGTGCTCATCCAGACGGACGTTCTCGGCTGTGATGCGCAGCCCGCCTCCGCTCGGCATCGCGTCGCGGGCATTGACGCACAGATTCAGCAGCAACTGGTAGAGCTGCGTGGAATTCCCGATGATCGTCCAGAGATCATCGGGCACATCCACGCGGACCTGAATGGAGCGGGGGAACGTCTCTACGATGATCGTCTCGAGCTCGCCAAGGAGGTGCTTGAGGCTGACCGGCGCGCGATCCCCTTCCACACCCCGCGAAAAGGACAGGATCTGCTTGATCATCTGCGCCCCTCGTCGCGCACTCGTCTCGACGGCCTCGGCGAACTTGATCGTTTGCTCGTTCGTCTCGTTGAGACGGAGCAGTTGGACCCCGATCAGAATCGGCGTCATGACGTTGTTCAGGTCGTGCGCGATGCCGCCGGCCAGCATCCCCAGGTTCTCCAGTCGCTGGGCTTGCAAGTACTGCTTTTCGAGCAGTTTGGTCTCGGTCACATCCGTGTTCACCTGGAGGATGGACGTTGGGGATCCATCCTCGGCCCTCACGATCGTCCACCGGCTTTGGACGATGAGCTCCTTGCCGGATTTCGTGCACTGCTTCAACTCCCCCGCCCATTCCCCGGTACGGAGGCATTGTTCTCTGGCCCCGGTGAGAACGGCCGAAGCCTCGCGATACAAGGCCTCGCTTTTCTGCCCGAGGGCGTCCTCGGCCGCCCATTCGTAGACCCGCTCCGCCCCCTTGTTCCAAAAAAGGATGCGGTCGTCCAGGTCGGTGACGAAAATGCCGTCCCGGACGAGATCGATGAGCGCCGCTTGCTCGCGAATCCGCGTCTCCGCGAGCTTCCGTTCGGTGATATCCGCGATGAACGCGCTGAACACGTACCGGTCGCCGACGACCAGGGGGCTGACCGAGACCTCGATCGGAAATTCCGTCCCATCGCGACGCAGGGCCGTCAACTCGACCCGCTTGCGGAGCAACGGCCCGTGCCCCGTCATCAGGAATCGCTTCAGCCCTCGTAGATGGGCTTCACGGTACCGCGGGGGGATGATGAGGTCGGCCAACTTCTTTCCGCCCGCCTCCCGCCGACTCCAGCCGAACATCACCTCTGCATTGCCGTTCCAATCCGTGATAATGCCCGCCTCGTCCATCCCGATGACGGCGTCGAGTGCGGATTCGAGGACGGCTCGGGTCCGGGCCTCGCTGTCCTTGAGCGCCTGTTCGGCCCGCTTGCGTTCGGTGATGTCCTGGAAAACGACGACGGCGCCCTTGTGCACACCTTCCTCGACGATCGGATAGGCGCTGTAGGCGACCGGGAGGGAGCGACCATCCCGCGTCCAGAGAACATCCTCCTCCACACGCCCGTGCTGGCCCGCCGTACACGCTTTCGTCACCGGGCATTCATCCTCAGGATAGACGCGACCGTCGAAGCGGCTATGGTGCAGCAGGCTGTGGGCGTTTCGTCCGATCAGTTCGGCCAGCGAATAGCCCAGCATGGTTTCCGCCGCTTTGTTCGCGAACGTGACGTTGCCGCTCACATCGAGCCCAAAGATCCCCTCGCCGGTGGATTGCAACAGCAGATGCACGTGATGAGCGAGCTGGTTCCGCTCTTCCTGCGCCCGGGTCAGCTCCGTGATGTCCGTCATGCCGCCGATCAGGCGGATCGGGGCGCCCGAGGCGTCGTAGAGCGCATAGGCGCGGCCAAAGACGAGGGCATAGCTCCCGTCGGCCCGCCGGAATCGATACTGCCCCGCCCATCGCTCGCGCCTCTCCTCGAGGAGCCGATCGACACTGTGCTCGATGCGGTCGAGATCCTCGGGATGGAGACGTCGAATCCAGGATTCGACTCCCGGCTCGAGATCCTCCGGCCGATACCCGAACAGACTGTAGAAGGTGTCGTTCCACCAGATGACGCCGGCCTTCAGGTCCCAATCCCACACCGCATCATTGGTCGCCCGGGCGACCAGCCGGAATCGTTCCTCGCTGATCCGCAGGGCTTCGTCGGCGCGCCTCCGTTCGGCCCGCTGTTCGGCTTCCCGAAGCGCCCGCCGGACCGCGGGGGCCAAACGCGACAGCCGCCCCTTGACGACGTAATCAGTCGCTCCGCAGTGCAGGGTCACGACGGCGGACTCTTCGCCGATCGTCCCTGAGACGAAGATGAAGGGGATGTCGGGATCGCGTGCACGGACGAGGTTGAGCGCGGAGAGACCGTCGAAGGCCGGCAAGGTATAATCGGCGAGAATCAGGTGCGGCTCGCGCTGCGACAGCTTGGCAAGGAACTCTTCCCGGGTCTGCACCCGGACGATCTCACAGGTCAGCCCCTCGGTTGCGAGCTTCGATGTGATCAGCTCCGCATCCTGATCGTTGTCTTCGAGATGAAGGATCCGCAACATCGACGGCTCTCTCGCCCTCTTGTCGCCGGGCTCACGCATGCTGGACCGTGCCGGGCGGGGGCTCGTTGATGATCGCCCAAAAGACGCCGAGCTCCTTCACGGCCGCCACGAACCGCTGGAAGTCCACCGGCTTCACCACGTAGCCATTCACGCCCAGCCGATAGCTGTCCACCAAATCGCATTCTTCACGCGACGAGGTCAGGATGACGACCGGAATGGTCTTCAGCCCCGCATCGGACTTCATCGTCCGCAGGACTTCCAGCCCGTCCACCTTCGGCATCTTCAAGTCCAACAGGACGACCGCCGGCTGGCCGTTGGCGCGACCGGCAAACTCCCCGCGCCGGTAAAGATAGTCCAAAGCCTGAGCGCCGTCGCTCACCACGACGACCTCGTTGGCGAGCTTGTGCTCTTCCAGCGCCATCAGCGTCAGCTCCACGTCCTTCAGGCTGTCTTCGGCGAGCAGAATCCGTTTGATGTTCATACCGTCAGCCCTTTCTGGCGGGAAGCGCGACGTACACCGTCGCCCCCTGGCCCACCGCGCCTTCGGCCCACGTCCTTCCGCCATGGCGATGGACGATACGCCGGACATTGGCGAGCCCGATCCCCGTCCCTTCGAATTCCTGGGTGCTGTGCAGCCGTTGGAAGACACCGAACAACTTGTGCGCATATTTCATGTCGAATCCCACGCCGTTGTCGCGCACGAAGATGACGTGCTCCCCCTCCTGTCCAGGAGCCGTCCCGACTTCGATCCGAGCCTGCTCCTTGGTGCGGGTGTACTTGATCGCGTTGCCCAACAGGTTGACGAAGACTTGGCGGAGCATCGCCCGGTCGCCGACCACCGAGGGCAGCTCTTCCCCGATTGCCCATGAGACCGAGCGATCCCGCCAGTCCGCGTGCAGGCTCTGGACCACCTCTTTCACGAGCTGATCGAGGTCGACCGCGGCGGCGGTCATCTCGCTGCGTCCCATCCGGGAGAAGCTCAATAGATCGTCGATCAGAGCCCCCATCTGCTTGGCCGACTCGGCGATGATGGAGAGGTAGCGCCGGTTCTTCTCATCGAGCTGGGCCGCGCCGTGTTTGAGCAGCAATTCGACGAACCCGTCGATATGACGCAACGGCGCGCGCAGGTCGTGAGACACCGAATAGGAAAAGGCCTCCAACTCCTTGTTCAGCGCTTCCAAGTCGGCCGACCGGGCCCGAATTTCGGCTTCCGCCCGTTTCCGTTCCGTGATGTCGGTCAAGGCGACCACGCCGCCGAGCTGGCGGCCGGCTTCATCACGCAAGGGGCAGCCGGTCACGCTGAGCCAGACCCCTTGAGGGGCCTTGGCATGTCGCAAGAACTGTTCGTCTCCCTCCACGGAGACTCCTCGGATCGCCCGGGCGAGGGGGAGTTGATCGGATGGATAAGGCGTCACTTGGTCGGGGAAGTAGACGCCGTACTCGGCCTGCCACTGCTCGGGAGGGACGTCCTTCGGCCCGAGCCCGATGATGCGCTCCGCGGCCGGGTTCCAAATCAGAAACTTGCCGTTCATGTCGGCGACCACGACGCCCTCTCCCAGGCTGTTCAACACGGCACGGAGGATGACCTCTTGCTGCTTGCGCTCGGTGATGTCTTCCGAGATCCCCAACAAGTACTGAGGGCGGCCCGCCGCATCGAGCAGAGGCACTTTTTTCGTATGGAGGATCCGTATACCGCGTGATTTGGTCCGGATCGGTTCTTCCGGGATGTCCGCAGTACCCCCGCTCGCCAGCACTTCCCGGTCCTTGGCCGCAAAGAACTCGGCCTGCTCGGGCGGAAAGAAGTCCTCATCATTCTTGCCGATGAGGTCCTTCCGGTCATATCCGAGGAGCTCTTCACCCGCCTTGTTCAACTGAACGAACCGCAGCTCCTCTGCGTCCTTCACGAACACCATATGGGGGAGATGTTCGAGAATCGCGCTCATGAACGCCTCGGCGTCGCGCGCGGCCTTCTCGGCATGCTTGCGCTTCGTGATGTCGAAGACGGTCGAACGGCTGGAGCGAAATCGTCCATCGGCGTCCGTCACCGCCGTGGCATTGAGCACGATCGGCAGGATCGATCCATCCTTTCGGATCAGGTCGAACTCGAGGTCGGCGACGTGCCCCTGTGCTTTGAAACGGGGGAAACTGCTATGGAACAGGTCCAGGCTCGCGGGGCTCAGCAGCTCCGCAAACGTCTTCTTGCCGACGATCTCGTCGCGGTGATACCCCAGCCACGCAAGCTCCGTATCGTTGATCTCGATGAACACGCCGTTCTGATCGAGCGAGTGATAGCCGCACGGAGCCCGATTGTAGAGATCGCGGATGTGCTCCGACGCCTGACGCAGGGTCTCCTCGGTCTGTTTGCGTTCGGCCACCTCGAACCGAAGGGCTTCGTTGGCCTTGATCAGTTCAGCCGTACGCTGGCGGACGTTTTCCTCGAGGCTGGCGTGAGCCTGAGCCAAGGCCTGTTGCTGTTTCTTGACGTGCTGGATCAGCAGACCCATGACGCCAAAGATGATCAATCCCAGCAGTCGGTTGATCATCGGCATTGACGGGGAATGGTCGACTTCGGGCGAAAGAAAGTACCCGGAGACGGTGAACAGACCGCACCAGAATGCGACGGTCAGGGGGAACCGTTCCGAACCAGCCCAGACGGTCAGCCCCAGAGGCACGAGGTACAGCAGCCAGACGATGTGCCCCAAGGAGGTTGCAATGTCGAGCGCGAAGACGCCGGCAAGCAGGGCCCCGGTCAACCACGTCAGCGGGCGCTTGCCGAGGGTTCGAGGGAGGAAGATGGTGTTTATCGCATGGGGGCGCGTCGGTGCTTGAGACCGATCCCGTTCGCTTCCATCAGGGCAGGCTCTCGCGTTCACCACCTGAAGTATGCGAGTAGGTCTGCACACTGTCAATCACGTATCTCCCCATTCGGTGATGGAAGATATCGTGTCCCCGCTGCGCTCTGCCCATTCGGTCATGCCGTCTGCCCCAATGGCCCCGGCTCCTTAGAGCCTTTGTCCTATACACAGAATCCCGCCCCTGTGACATACTCCCATTGCATGGCCGGCCAACACGGTTCCCGCATCTCCATCCTCATCGTCGACGACTACCTCATCTGGCGGACCGGTCTCCGGGGGCTGCTGGAGAAGCACGAGCGCATTCAGGTCGTCGGCGAAGCGGAGACGGCGGTGGACGCCGTCAGGCAGGCCATCGACCTCGCCCCTCACGTGGTCTTGATGGATATCCGGTTGCCGGACGGCAGCGGCATCGACGCGTGCCGTCAAATTTTGGCCTCCTGCCCCGGTACCCGCGTCCTGTTCCTGACCGCATTTCCCGATGACAAGGACCTGTTGATCCAAGCCGTGCTCGCCGGCGGTGTCGGCTGTTTCATCAAGGACGTGGACGACGTCACGCTCGTCAAAGCGATCGAGGCGGTGGCGTCGGGTCAATGCGTGTTCGACCGTGCCACGACGGACGCCGTCCGGGCCGAGATCCAAGCCGCCATGACGAAGAGCCCCGTCCCTCCGTCGGCGGACCTGTCACCACAAGAACACAGCGTGCTCTGCCTGGTCGCCAAGGGAAAGACGAACAAGGAAATCGCGGCGATCCTGAGCTTGAGCGACCATACCGTCCGCAATTATCTGCACCGCGCTTACCGGAAGCTCCACATAGCCCGGCGCTCACAGGCGGCCGCTCTGTACGCGGATCACCGGTAGCCCGTCCGATCTGAAACGCTCGCCCGCACCGGGGATCGGCCATCCAGCACGAGCCTGTCCAGCCGGCATGCAGAGTCGATCGTCCCGTTCCCACCCCTCCCCCACTTCGCAGCGATTTGTTACCCCGCTCGATGATCTGCGACCCCAAACAGGTATGGGCATCCCGATCGTTCCTTGACACAGCCCGAAAAAGCGGTAGACCAAACACATCCGGGCACCCCGAAGCAAGGAGGCGTTATGCGTGTCTTTTTCGCTGTGCTCTGTCCGCTACTTTTCGTGTCTACTGCGCTGGCCGGCCCATTTCCTCAGGACGACGATACGCCGCAGCCCACCATGCCGCCGCTGGTGACGCCGCTTTCGGACACGGCCCGGCGTTGAAGCTCGCGTCATTTTCCACTGAGGAGTTCGGGAGCCGCGGCCCGCAGACGCGTAATGAATGGGTAGCTTTGAGGGCTTTGCTCTCAGTCGATCGTCTCTCTCCACGGTCTTTCCCACTGTCCTCAAAAGACCACGGTCGCGACATACCCTGAACAAATTTGTGCAGCCGCTGGCTCTGGGCATCGTTTCTTGACGTTCCGTTCCGAATCTTTCCGATGTGCTCCTATTTACAAAGGTTCTGCCCGTCTGGCCTACCTTACGTCGCGTAGGTGTCGGACCGTACCATCCTGTCGGAGGCGGGCGACTTGCACCGTCGGTCCGGCTACGGCGCTTCCACCAGCCTCATCAAAAGGACACAGTGAAGATTCTCCTGGTCGATGACGACGCCGCCTTGCTGGAGGCCTTGCCGCCGGCGATCCGGCACCGCCTGCCCGATGCCTTCGTGTACGCCGTCTCCTCTCCGTCCGATGCCCTGGCACAAGCCGCCGCCACTCACTGGGACTTGGTCATCACAGACCTCTTGATGCCGGGGATGACGGCCGATCAACTGATTCCTGCGCTCCGCGAGATCGCCCCGGAGGTCCCGATCATTCTGATCACCGGTGTGCCCGAAGTGGCTGGGAAACGAAACGATCAGGATGCGTCCATCATCATCCGCAAACCGTTCAAGGTCCAGGACCTCGTCGATCACATCATCGGTGTGCTGGAGCGCCGGAGGACGCGATCGCATGGTCATGACGAGCGAACCCAGACAGACGTTGGACCAGGAGGTGACGTGCCTGCCTAGCGCCCGATCGTCTAGAGCCTTCCTGTGGCGCCGTCCCCCAATGGCGCTCATGCTCGTCGCCTCCACGATTGACGCTCCCTCCCCCTTACCGCTCCTGCCCGAAGGTCGCCGCCGCCTTCCACGCTCCTCGGGTCAGCCGCCTCTTGCCCGCATACTGAGCATCGATTAGAATCACCCTCTTTTGTTGAGGCGTAACCCACGATGATTCAACCCAACGCTCCACCTCGACCCTCCGGATATCAGGACCATCACTATCGGCAACTGCTGGAGGCCGTCTGTAACAACGCGACCGTCGCACTCTTCATCATGGATGAGCGGCAGCAATGCATCTACATGAATCCCGCTGCCGAGCAGCTCACCGGGTTCTCGCAGGCGGAGGTGCAAGGCCGTCCCTTGCACGACGTCATCCATCACACCCGCCCGGACGGCCGCCCGTATCCTCTCGAAGAATGCCCGATCGACCGGGCCTTTCCCCAGAACAACCAGGAGCAAGGCGAGGAAGTCTTCGTGCACAAGGACGGCAGTTTTTACCCGGTCGCCTATACGGCCAGCCCGTTGAAAAACAGGGAGGGCATGTTCGGGACGATCATCGAGGTCCGTGACATCCGGCGGGAAAAGGACGCCGAGCGGACGCGCGAGGAGCTCACACGGGCGTTGAGCGAGAAGATTCGGGAGTATGAAATCGCCGTACGGGAACTGGAAGCCTCAAAGGAGCTTCTCGAAGAGAAAATCAACGACCTCGAGCGCTTCCACGACGTCGTCGTGGATCGTGAGCTGAAGATGATCGAGTTGGAGCGGGAAATCACCCTCCTGAAGTCGGAGGATCCGTCTCAATCGTGACGCAGCGCCTCGATCGGGTTCAGCCGGGCCGCTTTGTTGGCCGGATAGAGGCCTGAGACGATTCCGACGACGACCGCAGATCCCACCGCGAGCACGACGGACGACACCGTGACGATCGCGGGCCACCCGGCGAGCGTGGTCGTGAGCCAACTGCCGAGAATCCCCAGAACCACTCCCATCAGCCCCCCGATCACTGCCAACGTGACGGCTTCGAGCAGCCATTGAAAGAGGATCTGCCAAGGCGTCGCGCCGACCGCGAGACGAACGCCGATCTCCCGAGTCCGCTCGCTCACTGAGATCAGGAGGAGGTTCATGATTCCGAGACCGCCGACGATCAGCGAGATCGCCGCCGTGGCCGCGAGCATCACGCCCAGTGTGTCGCTCGTCTCCTGCTGGACCTTCGCGACCTCGAGCGAATTTCTGATCCGAAAATCGTCCGGCTGATCGGGCTCGAGGCGATGACGAATGCGGAGGACCAGCCGCATGGTGCTTATCGCCTCAGGGACGTCTTCGGGCCGATCGGTGGCGGCAAAGATCCCGCCGGCGCTGCCGGGGAACGTCGAGCCGAGCAGCTTTCGCTCCGCGGTCGTGAACGGCACATAGATCGTGTCGTCCTGATCCACGCCGTAGGCGGATTGCCCTTTCGGCATCAACACGCCGACCACCTGGAACGGCACCTGCTTGATGCGGATGGTGGCCCCGATCGGATCTTCAGCGGGATCGAAGAGCTGCTCGACCATGGTCTGGCCGATCACGGCCACTTTCGCCGCCGCGTCCATGTCGGCCTGGCTGAGTCCCGTCCCCGAGGCGAGCCTCCATGCGGAGAGCGCCAAATAGCCGGGCGAGACTCCGGTGACGGGCCCGTACCAATTATGGTGGCCGCGGACGATCTGCATCCGCTCCCCTCTTGCCCAGGCCGTATCCACCAGGAGAGGGACCTCCTCCTTCAACCGGAGGGCATCCATCGCCGTGAGCCGGACCGATCCGCCTTGCGCGCCCCTGACCCCGGCCGTGTTCACGGCACCCGGCCACACGACGATGAGATTCTCCCCCATGCTCATGATCTGTTCGCGCACGGCGTCGCGGGCGGCCTGCCCGATGCTCAGCATCGCGATGAGCGCGGCGACCCCGACGCCGATCCCCAGCACGGCGAGCCCGGCCTGGAGTCGATTGCGGCCGAGGGACCGAGCCGCGGTGACGGTGATCGAAATCATGAACGCCGACATCAGGCGCTCCTCTCGTGCCTGCGGCCAGTGCCACGGCTGATGTGCGGGGAACCCGCCCGGAATAACAACTAGACAAAAGTCGTATGGCCCGCCCTCGAGGCGGGGCCTGTATGCCGATGTCCCCCGCTTCCCCTGATCCCTACAACACGATTCACTTAGGGAGTATACCGGCGAACGATCGAGTGCGTTACGACTGCACCATGTCCACGCGCATTCTGCTCGTCGAAGATGATCGAGAAACGCAGGAAGTCGTCAAGCGGCTGCTGGAGGCTTCCGGCTACTCCGTCGAAGCCGTCACCAGCGGCGCAGAAGCCCTCGGCACGCTCCAACTGCAGCGCTTTGACGGCATCGTCCTCGACATGGGCTTGCCCGACGTCGACGGAATGTCCGTCATTCGACAGCTACGGCAGACGGCCGCCGCTCCGCCGGTCGTCATCCTCACCGCCTATCACGAGTTGGGACTCCGCGGCGTCGCCGAGGGCGCCCGAGCCTTTCTCACGAAGCCGTTTGATGCGCGCCACCTGCGTCAGGTCACGTGCCACTGGTTCCTGCGAACGTGACGCCTGTCGCTCGAGATGCCGGATCGCCCCAGCGTGCGAACGGATCACGGAGCGGCGTAGAGAGTGTCCGTGATGGCGGATGCCGGCGTGGGGAAAGTAGGATGAGCCGTGTGCGACCTCAGGAGGGGAGGGCGTATGCGCCAAGCCACTGGAGAAGGGTCCGTCAAGTCGCTGGAAGGCCTCGTGGAGGAGCGTCAGGCGCTCGAAGAAAAGGAGCGGCAGATGATCGTTGCGCTCAACGAGGCGTTGGGTCGAATGGGCTACACGATCGTTTCGACCGAACAGCAGCAAACGCCCCGCCGCCGCCCGGCAGGACCACCCGCCAGCCCGACACGGCGGGACCACGGCGGCGCGGACGACCGCCGAAGGAGCGCGTCGCGGCTTGAGCCTGCTCCAGACCGATTCCATCGCGGTTGGCCCCAAGCTCGCACGCGGCACGCGCACTCCGCAGTCCGACTCCGTCGGACCGAGGCGACGACGTACCGGTCCTGCCCGAACACCGACCATTCAAAACAACAATCAGGCTGAAGGAGGAGTATGGAACTCGTGGATTGGATCGTTCTGAAGCTCTACCTGATGCAAGACGCACTGATCTACATCTTGGTTCCCCTCTTGCTGCTCAGTTTGGCCGCGGCCATTTTCCTGACGTGGAAGGCTTCCAAAGACCGGGTAGTCGGACGCTGACCCTTCGAACCGGCCCGCGGCCGCCGGCCAGCCCGACGTGCTCCCTTCAAAAAACCTTGTAACTCGTAGGCCGACCCCGGACGGGGCGCTCGCCTCATGGTATTCGCCTGCTCTCCGTGCTCTCATGAGGCGTCCATCCTCGTCCACCCCGTGCCGAAAGAGGCCTTCCATGCTCCTCTTATTCTTGCTCAGCGGTGCGATCGTGCTCCTTGGTTCTCCGCACGCGTCGGCTCTGACGATCCAACAGACGGCCGTGGCGACGAACCTGTCCCCGATCACGCCGCTCGTGGGATCGCTCACAACGGCCGCCGGCCAGACGACGATCTCAACGGGAATTCTGACGACGACCGGGCCGACCACCGGGAGTATCTTTACTCCGTTTCCCTTTGCCGGCGCTGCGGCCCCGCTGATCATCACAGGGGGCAGCATTTTCAACCCGTTCCCCTTCGCCGGGGCGGCGGCCCCGTTGGCCGCGACGAATACCAGCGTCTTCAATCCCTTTCCGTTCTCCGGGGCCGCCGCCCCGCTGGCCGGGATCGGCGGCAGCGTCTTCACCCCCTTCCCGCTCTCGGGCGCCGCGGCCCCGCTGGGATCCACCGGCGGCGCGAGCCTTGGCACCGCGGCCGCGCGATTCCCGGAGCGTACGGGAGGGTCCGTTCGGCCCGCGGCCTCCGCCGGCCCAACCATCTCGACGTCGACGACCCTTGCGTCCACGGGCGGCGCCTCGGGAACGCCCGGCAACGCGTCGGTCGAATCCACCGTGAATGTGTCGCTGCTCACGCAAGTCCTAGCCCCCGGATCGTTGCTGCTTCCCGCAAATGCACAAGGGGTCGGCACCTTCTCCTCGACCTTGAACGTGACGGTTTCCCCGTCCGCCTCGTTGATCCAGAATCCCGAGCCGGCCTCATGGGTCCTGCTCGCAACCGGGCTCACGTGGCTCTTGTGGAGCGCCATCAGGAGTGCCTCCCGACAAGGAAGATCCCGAGGAGACGGGAGCGGCTGATGACGGCAGCCGCCGCCGAGTGAGCGCGACGGTGGCGCTCCGCCGAACAGCCGGCGAGCTGAGAGAAGCCGAGCGGCGTGCTGGCCTGGCCGCGTTCAATCGGGCCTCAGGTTCCGTGATCCCCATCAGTTGCGTGGAGAGGTCGATGTGAGGTGGCAACGACCGGCGAGCGGTTGGGCGACCTCACTCGGCGGGCGACCCGAGGGACAAGGTGTTATGTTGCTTCACGCACGCTCATGGTACAGTGGTCCATGGCGCTCGAGGGAAGCCCTCACACCTCCCGGCTCTTGATCCCTGCCGCGCTGCTGATCACTGGCGCAGTCTTTCTCGTCGAGCTCGCGGCCCCGATCGGATGGGCGCTGGCCGCCTTATATGTCCTTCCCGTGGCCTTGGCCGCCTTCTGGTCGTCCTTCCGCCACTCCTTCTTGGTCGTCTCGATCACGATCCTCTCCACCGTGCTCGCCACGCTCGCCTTCTTCGCCTCCCCCTTTTGGGGGAGCACGCTGACGATGCTCACCGCCTATGCGTTACCAATGGCAGCCGTCTGGTTCATCGCCGTCTTGTCGCTCATCAGAAAAGCCGTCGAGCGCCGGCACAAGCACCGGATTCAGCGGGTCATCTGTGCCTCGTGCAAGCAGGTCTGTGGTGAACAGGGGCGTTGGCCGATCGACCAATACGCGCAGCAACACCTGGGAACGTTCGTCTCACTCGGGCTGTGCTCCGAGTGTGCGGGGCGATGGGGAGCGGCGTATCCGGGACGGATGAATGCCGGCGCGTAACCGGTTCTCTGCAACGCCCGCAGTGACGCTGCCGGCGGGAACAAGGGGATTAGGCGGCCGTCACCGGGCGTGTAGGACTTCGGGTAGGCGCCGAGGCGACGGGTGGACACGAAAATCAGCGTTTGCCGGATAATGGCCCCGCGGCCCTTTCGCTATTGACTACTTCCATAGGAGAAGGAGGATCTATGGGAGGATCAATGGTGAATTTCGTCTCGCAAGCCTTGCTGCTGATCGTGAAAGTCTCCGATTCTCGCCGTTTCCCTGCCGACAGACCACAAAGCCCCGCCGATCGGACTCAAGTCCCCGTCCCCACTCCCGGTCTGTTGACGACGGCTCCAGAGCCCTGAACACTCCGAAGTCAGCAACGAAAGTCGGCACGACTCCCGGCGATCGTCGGGGGGGGACCCGCCCGGCAAACGTGCCGGACGTCGCCTTACTTGATCCTGATCCTTGCTGCGATGAAGACGGGCCGGGTACTGCCCGGCAGCGCCAGCGGCCGGTGGAGGAGCCATTCGCCCTTGGGAAGATCGGCGAATGTCCGGACCGGCCGCAGCTGCCATGTGGTGGGATGAAGCAGAAGCGGAACTCGCGCACTTCGCCAGCGGAGATAGTTGGCCAGCCGTAACCATTTGCCCATGATGACTAGCTCAGGGGCGGGAACCACGACGTTGCGCTGACGGCCGCTGGTCGCGCTCAGGAGACGCGGCTGTTCGCCGGATAGTTCTTCGGCAGGTACTTCAAGAGCAAGGCCTGCCGGATGAGCTGGGCGACGTTTCGGACTTCCAGCCGTCGCATCAAATTGAATCGGTGGACTTCGACGGTCTGGACGCTGATCCCCAACTGCTCCGCGATCTCCCGGCTCGTATAGCCCTGGGTGATCAGATGAAGGATCTGCTTCTGCCGTGGGGTCAATGCGGGAGCCACGGTCGTCTTTCCTCTGGGCATACGCCTATCGACTAGTCGGTACATTAGTCCTCCTCTTGGCGAGAGTGGTGTCCGCATGCCTGCCTACCGGCCTGGCGAGCAACATCCATACCGCCATTCAAGCTGTTGATATTTCGTGCGTGATAATACCCGTGAGCGCGTAAGTGTAAATTTATATGGCGCAATTCCTAAGGTAACAAAGGACGAACGCAAGAAAAACCATTGACATTCTCTGACGTTGGTCGCGATCCAGAGTGGCGCCGACGGAGGGCGTCTGTCAAGACGCCAGGACGTCGCTTGCCTTCCTACAGACGACGCGAGGTTTTCTGCCACGAGGCATGGGACTCTACCGACAATGTCCTACTTACTTTAAATAGTCGAGCAGCGCGGTGGCAAGGGTGAGGTAGATCGTAATGCCCGAGATGTCGTTCGCCGTCGTGACGAAGGGCCCGGCGGCAACGGCGGGATCGACCCCCAGACGCTTCAGCAAAATCGGCATGACGGTCGCCATGCTGGTCGAGACGAGGAACGCAATGATCAGTGAGACCCCCACGACCGCCCCCAAGGACCAATGCCCGTGCCAGATCCATGTGGTCCCGGTCAGCAACACCGCGCAGGCAACGCTGAGGATCAACCCGATCCGGATCTCTCGAAAAAACACCTTCCAGAGGTCCGAGGACTCGATCGACCCGGTGGCCAGACCCCGGATGATGAGGGTCGAGGACTGGAGCCCGACGTTGCCCCCCATCGCCGCAATCACGGGAATAAAGCTCACGATCGCCACGACTTCTTGAATCGTGTACCGGAAAAACCAGAGGATCCAGCCGGACACCAGGCTGCCGACCAGATTGGTGAACAGCCAGGGCAAGCGTGACCGCGCCGCTTCGACGCTCGATGATCGGAGCAGGGCGTCTCCCCCTTCGGCCGCACCCGCCATCTTCAGCATGTCTTCGGTCGCTTCCTCTCGGATGACGTCGACGACGTCGTCCACGGTGATGATCCCGACGAGCGTGTGGTCCTTCTCCACCACCGGCACCGCCAAAAGATTGTAGCGGGCGACGAGCCGGGCCACCTCCTCCTGGTCGGTGTCCACGGAGACGCTGATCACATCCCGCGTCATGATGTTCTTGAGCGGCGTCCCGGGCGGCACGGTCAGCAACTGGCGCAGGGACAAGACACCGACGAGCCGGTCGTTCTTGTCGGTGACGTAGATGTAGAAGACCATTTCCGCGTCGGTCGCGTGTTGGAGGCGGCGGATGGCGTCCTGCGCGGTGGTGTCCTCCGGCAGCGAAAAGAACTCCGTCGTCATGATGCCGCCGGCGGTATCCTTCGGATACTTCAAGATCTCTTCGACCTCGGACGAGTCCTCCGTCCGCATCAAGTGGAGGATCTCCTTGGCCTGGTCTTCCGGCAGCAGTCCCAAGAGATACGCGACGTCGTCCTTGCCGAGATCTCGCAGCAACATGGCGACGTCGGCGGGAGGAATGTCGGCGAGCACTTGCGGCACGTCCGCGGCGTCCATTTCGCTCAGCACCTGCCCCCGAATCGATTCGCCGCGGACCAGCTCGAAGACCGTCCGCTTCTCCTTGGGCGACGACAAGTGCTCGATCACCTTGGCAATATCGGCCGGGTGCATCTTGCTGAGCATCTTGCTCATATTGCTGATCGCCCCGCGGCGCAACAGGCGTTGGAACGAGGCCAGCACGAGGTCGAACTTGGTCTGTCCCTTGTCGGGCTCGCGCACCAGGTCCCGAAGGGCATCCCGTTCGAGTTGTCGTGAACGTTCAGCAGGCTGCATAGAAGAAAAAACTCAGGTTCAGGCTGAGGTTGAGGTTCAGGTCAAGGCCCAGGATTCCTGCATGAGGAAACCGCTTTAGAAAACACGTTCAGAGCACAGGTTCAGACGGAGGCCGCTGTGAGGAGGGTGCGGCTCAGTTCAAGTCCTTTCGAATGCGTTAACCTCAATCTCAACCTTCTTTTAGTATCCCAGCGCGGACAGCACGTGCTCGTCTTCGCGCCAGGCGGGTCTGACCCTCACCCACAGCTCGAGAAACACCTTCATCTGGAACAGCCGCTCCATGTCGAGTCGGGCCTCCGTGCCGATAGTCTTCAGCCGGTCACCGTGCTTCCCGATGATGATCGGTTTCTGGGTGTCCTTTTCCACGAGGATCGAGGCCCCGATCCTCGCCAGTTTGCCTTCCTCCACGAACTGGTCGATCTCGACGGCCACGGAATACGGGATTTCGTCGCGCGTATGCTGGAGGACCTTTTCCCGGACGATCTCAGCCGCCAACATCCGCATCGTCTGATCCGTCAGCATGTCCGGGTCGTAGTGCGCCGGCCCCTCCGGCAGCACCCCGACGGTCAGGTCGAGCAGGCGATCGAGATTGAAGCCGGTCTGCGCGGAGACCGGGACGATCTCCGTCCATGCGAACAGGTGCCGAGCCGCATCGATCAACGGCAGCAGGCGGGATTTGTTGACCAGATCGACTTTGTTGATGAGCAGAAACGCCGGCATCGGGGTCTTGGCCACGGCCTCGCGCACCCGCTGGATGACAGCCCGGTCCCCCGGGCCCGGAGCCGGTCGGGTGGCTTCGATCATCACATACAAGAGATCGGCCTCCTGCATCGTCTCGATGGCCGTTCGCACCATGCGCTTGTTGAGCTGGTGTTGCGGCTCGTGGAGTCCGGGGGTATCCAGGAACACGATCTCCGCCTCGGGGCGGTGCAGCACACCGAGGATCCGGGTTCGCGTCGTCTGCGGCTTGTCGGACACGATCGCCACCTTCTCTTGGAGCAAGGCGTTGAGCAGCGTGGACTTCCCGACGTTTGGGCAGCCCACGATGGCGACCGTTCCGGATTTCATCTTCTCTCCCATCGGGTCGTCGTCCTATTCTCCTGCATCACCGCCTCGCTCACAAGTCGGCGAGGCGGTCATCGCCCTTTCGGCGCGGCCGCATCCGGCACCACCTGATACACCGTCTCCCCTTTCCGCACGAACCCGAGCCGCTCCCGAGCGAGCTCCTCGATCCGCGCCGGGTCCTGCTGGACGCGGCGGACATCGACCCGGAGCTCCCGGTTGATCTCCTCCAGGTCACGAATGGCTTGCTCGATGTCCTGCTGATGCCGAAGCATCGAGAGATACTTCCGGACCCCCATGTCGTCGAAGAAGAACGAGACGGTGAGAACGGCACCGAACAGCCCGCCGACCAGCCAGGCGGCCCGTATGAACACGCGGCGGATCCGGTGCATCGACCGATGGCTGCGATTGCGTCGGGTCATGATGCCCGTACGAGAGCGTGGAAGGTGTCCCCCTGCCTGGACGGCGCCGGGGGTGTTCGACTTACGAAGCTCTGTTCCGCCGCAACGCCTGACCGCCCGGATACACGGCTCCCGGGCCGAGCTCCTCTTCGATCCGCAGCAGTTGGTTGTACTTGGCCACGCGATCCGTCCGCGACAGCGATCCGGTCTTGATCAGACCGGTGTTCATCGCCACGGCGATGTCGGCGATCGTCGTATCCTCGGTTTCCCCGGATCGATGCGACACCACGGCCGTATACCCCGCCCGTTTGGCCAGCTCGATCGCGTCCAGCGTTTCGGTAAGCGTCCCGATCTGATTGACTTTGATCAGAATCGAATTGCCGATCCCTTCTCTGATCCCTTGCGAGAAAATCTCGACGTTCGTGACGAAGATATCGTCTCCTACGAGCTGCACCCGGCTCCCAAGTCGCTCTGTCAAGTGCCGCCAGCCCTTCCAGTCCAGCTCGCTCAGCCCGTCCTCGATCGACACGATCGGATACCGGCTCACCAGGCGCTCGTAATAGGCCACCATGTCCTCTGAAGAACGGTCCTGCTGCTCGGCCTCCAATCGATACCGCCCCTTCTCGTAGAATTCGCTGGCTGCGGCGTCGAGCGCCAACACGATGTCCTTGCCCGGCCGATACCCGGCGGCTTCGATCGCCTGCACGATCAAGCCCAACGCCTCCTCATTGGATCCCAGATCGGGCGCAAACCCTCCTTCGTCGCCGACCGCGGTGTTCAACCCCTTTTTCTTCAGCAGCCCCTTGAGCGTATGGAAGACTTCGGTCGCCATCCGCAAGGCCTCGCTGAACTGTTTGGCGCCCACCGGCATGATCATGAACTCTTGGAGATCGAGCCGGTTGTCGGCATGCGCCCCCCCGTTGATGATGTTCATCATCGGAACCGGCAAGGTCCGGGCATGCACCCCGCCCAGGTAACGATACAAGGGCTGGCCGGAATCGGCCGCCGCCGCCTTGGCGACCGCAAGGGAAACGCCGAGAATCGCATTTGCCCCGAGCCGGCCCTTGTTCTTCGTCCCATCCAGATCGATCATCGTGCGGTCGATCGTGACCTGGTCGAAGGCATCCAAGCCGAGCAACTTCGGCGTGATCACTTTGCTGATGTTGCCTACGGCCTTCGTGACTCCCTTCGCCATCCATCGCTTCTTGTCGCCGTCGCGAAGCTCGATGGCCTCTTTCTCACCCGTGGAGGCCCCGGACGGCACCGCGGCCCGCCCGCGCGCCCCGCTCTCCAAGGCCACTTCCACCTCGATGGTCGGATTCCCGCGGGAGTCCAAGATCTGCCGCCCGACAATCTCGCGAATCGCGCTCATCGCCTCTTTCCTTTCAAATCTCGTACGCAGGACCCGCTCCTCATTGGCTCAATTTCCGCTTCAACAGCTCGTTCACCTTGCCCGGATTCGCCTTCCCCCCCGAGGCCTTCATCACCTGCCCGACCAAGAAGCCCAAGACCTGCTCCTTCCCGGCCCGGTACTGCGCCGCCTGGGCGGGGTTCTTCGTCAACACCTCGTCGATCATCTTCTCGAGCGCGCCTTCATCCGACACCTGCGTCAACCCCTTCTCCTGCACGAGTCGCTCGGGAGAGGCTCCGCTCGCATAGAGCTCCGGAAAGATCTCACGGGCGACCTTGAGGCTGATCGTGCCCTTGTCGACCAACTGCAGCAGGCTGACCAGCCGCTCGGGCGTCACGGGCGAACGGCCCGCCGGCGTGCCCGATTGGTTCAACTCGCGCAGCAACTCCCCCATGACCCAATTGCTGACGGTTTTCGGCTGACCGAACCGCGCGACGCACGCTTCGAAATAGTCCGCGAGATCGCGGGATGACGTGAGCACGCCGGCATCGTACTCGGGCAGGCCGTACTCGGTGACAAACCGCCGCTGTCGCACGGCGGGCAACTCGGGCAGCTTGGCGCGGACCTCCTCGATCCACTCGGGGGCGATCTTGACCGGCACCAAATCGGGGTCCGGGAAGTACCGGTAGTCGTGCGCCTCTTCTTTGCTGCGCATGACGGCTGTCTGGCCCTTCTCAGGATCCCACAGGCGCGTTTCCTGATGAATGGTTCCGCCTTCGCTCAAGACCTTCGTCTGCCGCTTGATTTCGTAGTCGATCGCCTCCTTCACGAACTTGAAGGAGTTGATGTTTTTCAGCTCGACCTTCGTCCCGAACGCCTGCTGCCCTGCCGGCCGCAACGACAGGTTGGGCTCGCACCGGAGGCTGCCTTCCTCCATGTTCCCGTCGCACACCTCCAGGTACATGAGCATGTCGCGAAGCGCTTTGAGATACGCGACCACGTGGTCCGCCGACCGCATGTCGGGCTCCGTGACGATCTCGAGCAAGGGGGTCCCCGCCCGATTCAAATCGACCCGGCTGCCTCCGCCGGCATCATGCAGGTTCTTGCCGGCATCCTCCTCCAGGTGCGCGCGACGGATGCGGATGCGCCGGGTCTCCCCGCCGACCTCGACGTCGATCCACCCGTGCTCGCAGATCGGCGCTTCATACTGCGAGATCTGGTAGCCCTTGGGCAGATCCGGGTAGAAGTAATTCTTGCGGGCGAACCGATTCGTGGGAGCGATCCGACAGTTCAACGCCAGGCCGGTCCGTATCGCCATCTCGACCGCCGCCCGGTTGATGACCGGCAAGGTCCCCGGCATCCCGAGACAGATCGGGCAGGTCTGCGTGTTGGCCGGCAGCCCGAAGCGCGTCCCGCAGCCGCAGAACATCTTCGACTGCGTCAGCAATTGCGCGTGCACTTCGAGACCGATGACCGGTTCGTAGGTCACGAGTTCGACCTCTGCTCCGTGTGCTCGCGCTGGCGGCGGATCGCGTCACGGCCCGCGTCGAGCGCTTCTTTCAACACCGACGATTGCTCGTGCACGAACTCGCGCCCTTTTTCCCTGGCCGCTTGCCACGTTTCGCCCGCCTTGTCGGCCAGATCCTTCAAGCTCTCCCCGGTCTTCCGGGCATAGCTGCGGACCTGCTCACGCGATTCCCGGCCGGATTGCGGTGCGAGCAGCAGGGCGGCGATCCCTCCGATCGCGGCGCCCGCGAGAAACGCCAACATGACGGCCGTCCCCGAGATACCTTCGGCTCGCTCTTCATCGCTCATGGGATTCCTCCTGTGACGACAACCTTCAATGTTTTCAATAAGACAGATCAAGCTGAGAGTATTCGATCCATGAGGCGCTGTCAACGAGAGCTTTGTAGCGCTCCCCTAGGCAATAGAGGTGAGACCACCTTACGGGTGGGACGGCATCGTGGGCGGGTCGCCGGTTGCCGCCTTGGCGACGTCCCCGCCTTCGTCGGCCGCGATCTCGGCGAGCAGGCGCCCCGTCACCACGGAGCGCGGGTGCCTCACCGTCACGTCGTCCGTTGAAGCATGGGCGTCTCGATGCTTGATGAGTAGCCACTGACGGTCCCGTGTACGCACCAACGCCCACGACCCTTTCAGCTTGGCGCCCTCCAGCCTGAGCTTGAGCTCTCCCGTGCGAAGCGCCGCCTCGACGTCTTGGCCCCCTTCCGGCTCATAGCGGCCGCGATCCCAGATCATCACCGTCCCCGCTCCATACTCGCCTTCGGGGATCACCCCTTCGAATTCGGCGTAGTCGAGGGGATGGTCCTCGACGGCCATGGCGAGGCGTTTGACCTTGGGGTCGACCGAGGGCCCCTTGGGGACCGCCCAGGACTTCAAGACTCCTTCGCTCTCCAGCCGGAAATCGTAGTGAAGATGGCTGGCCCGGTGCTTCTGAACGACGAAGAGCCGGCCATGGTCCGACTGCTTCCGCTCCGGCCTCGGCTCCGGCGTCCGGCCGAACCGCCGCTTCTTCTTATATTCCTCGAGCCCAGACACACCCTACCCCATATCACCTACCCCTTATCACCATGTCATCCTTTCCGTCTTTCCTCTGCCGGGCCGCCGCGGCGCGACAGGTTCCTGGCGGTGTTGATCAAGCCGACGTGGGAGAATGCTTGAGGGAAATTGCCCAACTGCCGGCGCGTGACGGGATCATACTCCTCGGCCAGGAGGCCCACGTCGTTGCGGATCGCGAGCAGGCCTTCGAACAGATCACAGGCCTCCTTGTGACGCCCCATGAGCGCCAGATTGTCGGCCAACCAAAAGGAGCAGGCGAGGAAGGCGCCTTCGCCCTGCGGCAGGCCATCGACCTGGTCGGTCGAATCGTACCGGTGCACGAAGCCATCCACGAGCAGGCGCTGTTCAATGGCTCTGACCGTGCTTTGCATCCGGGGGTCCTCAGGCGGCAGGAACCCCACCAGGGGGATCATCAGCACGCTCGCGTCCAGGCTCTTGGCTCCGTAGTACTGCACGAATGCCCCCAGCTCGGCATCGTATCCTTCTCGGCAGACTTGCTCGTGGATCGCCGCTCGCGTCTGTTTCCATCTGGCGACCGGCCCGTCCAAGCCGAAACGCTCCACCGCCTTGACGGCACGGTCCATCGCCACCCAGGCCATCACCTTCGAATGCGTGAACTGCCGTCGAGGTCCGCGGACCTCCCAAATGCCTTCATCGGGGCGATCCCACGCCGTCTCGAGAAAATCCATTAACGCGCGTTGCAGTCGCCACGAATGCTCCTCCGGCTCGATCCCGGCCCGCCGCGCCTGGTGCATCGCGTCCATGATTTCGCCGTAGACGTCGAGTTGAAACTGGTTCACGGCCTTGTTGCCGATCCGTACCGGACGCGACGCCTCATACCCCGGAAGCCAGTCGAGCTCCAGCTCTGTCAGCCGGCGTTCTCCCGCGGCCCCGTACATGATTTGCAGCTCCGACGGGCGGCCGGCCGCCGCCCTCAGCAACCACTCGCGCCAGGCCTTCGCTTCCTCGGTGTAGCCGGCGAGCATGAGCGCATACAGCGTGAAGGTCGCGTCTCGGACCCAGCAGTACCGGTAGTCCCAATTCCGAGGGCCGCCGATCATTTCAGGGAGGGACGTGGTCGCCGCCGCGACGATCCCCCCGGTCGGGGCGTAGGTCAGGGCTTTGAGCGTGATCAAGGATCGGTGTACCGGCTCCTCCCACTGTCCGTCGTACGTGCAGACGGCCGACCAGTCGCGCCACCATTGCTCCGTTTCAGCGAGAGCCCGGCCGGGCTCGACCGGTGCAGGTTCAGGGAGATGGGACGGGTGCCAGACGAGCACGAAATCGATCCGCTCACCCTCCGACACGGTGAAGTCCGAGACGGTCTTGAAGTTCTTTCCGTGGGTCGGGACCCTGGTCCACAGCGTCAAGGCGTCCGGTCCGGCGATCGCGATCAACGCACCGTTCCGCCGGCGCACCCAGGGGACGATCGAGCCGTAATCGAACCGCATCACGAGCTCCATGTGCATGGGCACGCGGCCGCGCCGCCCGACGACGGTGCGGACGAGGTCGGCTTCCTGATGGCGAGGCGGCATGAAGTCGATCAGCGTGACGCCGCCTTCGTCGGTGTCGAAGTCCGTCTCGAGAATGAGCGTGCCGTCCCGGTATCGGCGCACGATCCGGCGCAGCTCAGTGGAGGGAGCGATCGACCAGCGGCCGTGCTCGGGGGTCCCCAGCAACGCGGCGAAGCAGGCGCCGGAATCGAAGCGCGGCAGACAGAGCCAGTCGATGGACCCGTCCCGCCCGACCAAGGCTCCGGTCTGGGTGTCGCCGATCAGCGCATAGTCTTCGATCCGTAACGGCACGGCTCCCTCCGAACACACTCCACCGCCTTGAGTGTACGCAGGGATCTTGGCTGGAAATCAATCGGCGCGAGGACGAACCGCTGTAGGAACCGGGCGAGGACGTGCGGGAGACTAGCGCGCGCCGTTCGGCTCTCCGCTCGATTTCGACAGGCGTTCCTTGATCACCGCGGTCGCCGCCCGGAGACCGGTCATCAGCAACCCGAGACGCCCGAGGACGTGTTCCCCTTGGCCGCGCACGAGGCCGTGCATCTGCTGGACGGTCTGACCGATGTCGCCGACGGCATGCAGGAAGACGGCGGCATGCTCGACGCCGTCCCGAGCCTGCTCCGCCAACAGGTTGACCTTCTCGGTGGTCTGGCGAAGCTCGCGAAGCAACAAGGGGAGCTCGGCATTCACCTGTCCCAAGAGGCGCTCGAGCTCCATCGTGGTCTTCCTGACCTGGATCAAGGTGGAGACGATATAGGCGGTGAGCACGGCGAATGCGACGGCGGCGATCAGTGCGGACGCCTCAAGCAGCATAGGACCTCCTCGGGAGGCTGAGTAAGGATGAGGGCGCTGAACCAGGGAGGCGACCCTCACGCCGGCCCTCGAGCCCGTTCGGCTCCGCCCAACAGTTATCGGATATTCGGGCGCTTCGCGCGCCACGTCGTCGCTTGCTCATACGCATGCGCGGCCCTGAGCAGCACGTCCTCCTGGAACGCTCTCCCCATGAGCTGCAGACCGATCGGGAGCCCCGCCTTGCTGAAGCCGCATGGAACGGCGATCGCGGGGATGCCGGCGAGGTTCACCGAGATCGTATAGATGTCGGACAGGTACATCTGGAGCGGGTCTTCGATTTTTTCACCCAGCTTGAACGCGGGGGTCGGTGTGACGGGCGAGGCCAGCAGATCCACTTCCTGGAACGCCGCCTCGAAATCCCGGCGAATCAGCGTACGGACCGCCTGCGCCTTCCCGTAGTAGGCCTCGTAATAGCCGGCACTGAGGGCGTACGTGCCGAGCATGATACGCCGCTTGACCTCGGGACCGAACCCCTCCTGCCGCGTCTTCAGGTAGAGATCGAGGAGATCCTTCGCCTGCTTGGTGCGCAGGCCGTACTTGACGCCGTCGTACCGCGCGAGGTTCGAGCTGGCTTCCGCCGTGGCGATCAGGTAGTAGGTGGCGACGGCCGCCCCCATGGTCGGGAGCGACACGTCGCGGATCTCCGCCCCGAGATCAGCCAAGACTGCGATCGCGTCGCGGACCGCCTCGCCCACTTCAGGGTCGAGTCCCTCGGCGAAATATTCCGCCGGCACGCCGACCCGCAGCTTCTTCATGTCCTTTTTCTTGAGCGTCTTCAGGTAATCCGGCACCGGCACGTCGGCCGAGGTGGAATCGAGCGGATCATGACCCGCGATGACGTTCATCATCATGGCCGCATCGGTCACGTCCTTCGTGATCGGCCCGATCTGATCCAAGGAGGAGGCAAAGGCGACCAGCCCGTATCGGGACACGCGCCCGTACGTCGGCTTGAGCCCCACGACGCCGCAGAAGGCGGCGGGCTGGCGGATCGACCCGCCCGTATCCGACCCCAGCGCGGCCGCGCACTCATCCGCGGCCACGGCGGCCGCCGATCCCCCGCTGGAGCCGCCCGGGACATAGGCCGGGTTCCAGGGATTGCGACTCGGGCCGAAAGCCGAATTTTCAGTGGACGACCCCATCGCGAATTCGTCCAGGTTCGTCTTTCCAAGGAACAGCACGTTGCGTGCCCGAAGGCGCGCGACGACCGTCGCGTCGTACGGCGGCGTAAAATTGGTGAGCATCCGAGACCCGCAGGTCGTCGGCACCTGCTTCGTGCAAAGGTTGTCCTTGACGGCGATGGGCATCCCCATCAACGGCAGGACCTTGCGCCAACCTTTGAGCCGCTCATCGAGGGCATCGGCCTCGGCCAAGGCCGCTTCCTTCGTCTGCGTGATATAGGCTTTGATCTTGGGCTCCACCTGATTGATCCGGAGCGTGTAGGCCCGGACGATGTCGCGGGCGGTGACGTCCCCCTTGGTGAACCGGTCCTGCAGTTCGTGGAGCGTGAGCTTGTGAAGCATCAGGCAAACCCGGGTGGACGATCAGCGGGAGGCTTTCGGCTGGGTCGGCTTCTGCTGGGCGATGTGGTTCTTTTCGTCGACCAGGATGATCTTGGGCCGATGGCGCATCGCTTCATCCTCGGCATAGAACTCGTAGCAAAAGATGATGACCTTGTCCCCGACGACGGCCTTTCTCGCCGTCGGCCCGTTGAGCACCACTTCTCCGCTGCCGCGCCGTCCGGCCATGGCGTAGGTCGTGAATCGCTCGCCGTTGTTGAGATTCGAGATCATCACCAGCTCATACGGCAGGATGCCTGCGGCGTCGAGCAGGTTCTCGTCGATCGTGATGCTGCCTTCGTATTCCAGGCAGGCCTCCGTCACCGTCGCCCGGTGAATCTTGGCCCGCAGCATTTGTCGTAGCATGTGGAATCCTTCTGTCTCCGTTCTGTTGAGTCCGTGACGGTCGAGCCGACCGACGACACGGGCGGACGAGGGTCAGCGCTCCTCGAGAATCCGCGGGACCTTGAAATAGCCGTCCATCGCATCGGGGGCGTTGCCGAGCGCCTCCTCGACAGGCAGGCTGGGCCGGTGCTCGTCGGCACGAAACACGTTCGCCTGCTCGATGACGGTCGCGGTCGGCTCCACGCCTGCCGTGTCCCAGGCCTTCAACTGCTCGATGTACGTTAAGATACTGCTCAGTTGCCGGGTGAACGCCTCCGTTTCCGCCTCGGTGATCTCCAAGCGCGCCAGCTTCGCGACGTGCTCGACTTCTTGTTTGGTGATCGGCATCCCGCCGGCTCTCGACTTTCAATCAGATTAACACATTTGCCTATGAGGATTCCTGGCCGTCCCCGCCCGCCGAAGGCCTCCCGCTATTCGACCGTCACACTCTTGGCCAAGTTCCTCGGCTGATCGACATCGGTCCCCCGCAGGACGGCGATGTGATAGGCCAAGAGCTGGAGCGCCACCGCATAGAGAATCGGCGTGAGCAAGGCCGGCACGTCGGGGATCGTAAAGACGGCGTCGGCGGATTTCCCGAGGTCCCGCTCGCCTTCGCTCACGAACGCGATCACGGGGGCGTTCCGCGCCTTGACCTCCATCAGATTGCTGACCGTTTTTTCGTACAGCCGGTCCCGGGGGACCAAGACGACGACGGGCATGTCCTTGTCGATGAGCGCGATCGGACCGTGCTTCATCTCACCGGCCGCATAGCCTTCGGCATGGATGTAGGAGATTTCTTTCAGCTTGAGCGCCCCTTCGAGCGCGATCGGATAGTTGATGCCGCGGCCGAGATAGAGGAAGTTGCGTTTCGTGTGATACCGCTTGGAGATCGCCACGATCTCGGCTTCGCGCTTCAAGATGTGCTCGACACGCATGGGCAACGACACCAGCCGTTCCAGCCACATGCGGCCGTCGTTGGCGTTGAGCGTGCCCCGCACGCGTCCGAGATGCAGCGCCAGCAGATATAGGGCGGTGAGCTGCGCGGTGAACGCCTTGGTCGAGGCGACTCCGATTTCCGGCCCGCAATGGGTGTAGAGCACGCCGTCCGATTCCCGAGCCAGGGTACTGCCCACCACATTGACCACGGACATGACCCGGGCGCCCTTGACCTTCGCTTCGCGTGCCGCCGCCAGCGTGTCGGCCGTCTCTCCGGACTGGGAGATCGTGATGAACAGGTCGTCTTTTTGTACGAGCGGGTCGCGGTAGCGGAACTCCGACGCGATGTCGACCTGTACCGGCGCCTTGACCATTTCTTCGAACAGATATTTCCCGACGAGCCCCGCATGCCAGGAGGTGCCGCACGCGACGATCCAGATTTTCCCGGCCGCTTTCAACTGCTCCGGCGTCAACCCCAAGTCGGGAAGGTCCGCCTCGCCCGCTTCGAACCTGTACCGGCCCCGCATGGTATCGAGAATGGTCTGCGGCTGCTCGTGAATCTCCTTCAGCATGAAGTGCGGATACCCGCTCTTCTCGGCCGCCGCCGCGTCCCATGCAATCGTCGTCGTCTTTCGGCTGACCGCCTGCCCCTCGGTGTCGAGGATCTGCACGTCGGAAGGGGTCACGATGGCGAGGTCGCCCTCCTCTAGGTAGGTCACGTCGCGCGTGTGTTGCAGCATGGCCATGACGTCGGAGGCCACCAAGCTCGAACGGCCCGTACGGCCGATGACCAAGGGACACCCGGATCGCGCGGCGACCAGGCGATCCGGTTCGCTCTCACAGATGGCGGCGATCGCGTAGCTGCCGCGGATCTCTTTCGTCGCGGCCAGCACGGCCTCGGCCAGAGACTTCCCCTGCTTCAGATAGCGCGCCACCAGATGGGCGACCACTTCCGTGTCCGTCTCGGACTCGAAGCGGTACCCGTCTTTCTGGAGTTGTTGCTTGAGCGGCAGGTAATTCTCGATGATCCCGTTGTGCACCAGCACGCAGCCGCCGGAGCGGTGCGGGTGCGCATTTTGCTCGGACGGCTTGCCATGGGTGGCCCAGCGCGTGTGGCCGATGCCGGTCGAGCCCTTCAACGCGTTGCCCTTCAGCATCTTTTCCAGGTTGGAGAGCTTGCCGACGCTGCGCCGCACCTCGATCTTCCCCTGATGGAGGAGGGCGATGCCGGCGGAGTCGTAGCCCCGATACTCGAGCCGTTTGAGGCCGTTCAAGAGGATCGGCACCGCGTCTTCATCGCCGACGTACCCGACGATACCGCACATAAGTCCTCCTAGCCTTTCTTCGATTTCGAACGGACGGCGGCGCGCGAGGGAGGGCGAGCGGCGCCGGAGGATGGCCGCGCCTTCTTCGGGTTGCCTTGCGGCCCGCGTCCGGCGCTCGAGTCCGGCTGCCCCTCGAGCAAGGCCCGGCGCTTCGACGCCCACCCGAACCGGTTGGCTTGCGGGGTGCGGGAGATGGCCAAGGCATCGGGCGGCACCTCTTGGGTCACCGAGGTGCCGGCCGCAATCACCGCCCCTCGCCCGACCTTCACCGGCGCGATGAGCTGCGTGTCGCTGCCGATGAACACATCGTCGTCGATCACCGTCTCGTACTTCCGGTACCCGTCGTAGTTGCACGTGATCGTGCCCGCCCCGATGTTCACGTTCTTGCCGATGCGCGCGTCCCCCAGGTAGCTCAAGTGATTGGCCTTGGAGCCCTCCCCCAATTCGGTCTTCTTCATCTCGACGAAATTGCCGACCTTTGCACGGCGCCGGACGATGCTGCCCGGCCGCAAGTGGGCAAAGGGGCCGATCGCACACCCTTCTTCGACGCACGAGTCCGTGAGCACGCAGCAATCCTGCACCACCACGTGGTCGCCGAGCGTCGTGTCGGTGAGGCGGCTATGCGACCGGATCACGCAGTCCTGGCCGATCACCGTACGGCCTTCCAGCGTCACATGGGGATGGAGGACGGTGTCCTGCCCGATGCGGACGGTGTCGTCGATCCACGCCGTGGCCGGATCGAGCAAGGTGACACCCTCCTGCATCCAGCGGTCCCGAATCCGTTCTCTCAAGACCCGCTCGGCGTGGGCGAGTTGCCGACGGGAATTGACGCCCAGCCCTTCTTCGGCCCGCTCGACCGCCATGGCCGACACCGGCAGTCCCCGGCGGACGGCGAGGGTGACGAGATCGGTCAAGTAGTATTCGCGCTGCACGTTCTGCGGCTTCAATTCGTCCAAGGCCTCGAACAGGAACCGGCCGTCCACGACGTAGGTCCCGACGTTGATCTCCCGCACGCGCGCTTCGTCGGGCGTCGCATCACGATCTTCGACGATCTTCAGCACCCGGTGAGCGCCGGTCCCGCCCTGCCCGCGGATGATCCGCCCATAGCCGGACGGGTCGTCCGGGACCGCGGTGAGCAGTGTAACCGCCGCCTTCTCCTCTTCGTGGACCTTGAGCAGACCGGCGAGAGCCGTCTCGGTCAGCAACGGGGTGTCCCCGTTCATGATGAGATAGGTCCGGGCCGGCCGGCCCCGCGCGCTCATGATCGCGTGTCGGGCCTGCATCACGGCATGCCCGGTTCCCAATTGCTCCCGCTGCTCGGCGATGAGGATCGCCCCTCCTGGCTCGCGCGGGCTTGCGACGTGCGCCGTCAGTCCGCGGCCGCGCGAGGGCACCGCCCGGAGGCCTCGTTCGGCGGCGAACTCATCGAGCACCGCCTTGACCCGCTCCGCCTGATGCCCAACCACGACGACGACCCCGTCGTCGGCGAAGCGCCCGGCGAGATCGACGGCATACAGGAGCATCGGTCGGCCGGCCACGGGATGGAGCACCTTCCCGATCTTCGATCGCATCCGCTTCCCCAAGCCGGCAGCCATGACGATCGCACCGACGCTAGTCACGGCTCCGGTCTCCGCTGGCAGGTGTGTTGGGACGGAAGGTCCACGGCTGGCCTGACACGAACGGCCGGGATCGCGCGGGGCTCATGCGATCGGCACCTCGACATCGGTACGGACGTCCGGGGGAGTCGAACGGCGCCCCGCGGAGGCATCCATCGACGGTGGGGGAGTATAAAGACCGCCCGACACGATGAGCTTCATCGCCTCCTCCACGCTGATCTCGAGCGGGATCACTTCCTTTTCGGGCACGAGGAGAAAATATCCCGAAGTCGGGTTCGGGGAGGTCGGGACGTAGACGTTCAGGAGCGGGTCGGTCGAGATTTCCTGGATCTCCCCGTGCGTCACACCGGTCACGAACGCGAAGCAATAGTGGCCGTTCTTGGGAAATTGAATCAAGACGACTCGGTTGTAGCGGTCCTTTTCCTTGAAGGAAAGGATATCAGTCATGGACTTGAGGGTCGAGTAGATCCCGCGGACGATCGGGACCCGGTGAAGGAGCTCTTCCCACCATTTGACGATCTGACCGCCGATGAAGTTCGCCGCGAACAGCCCGGTGGTAAAGATCAGCAGGACGAGCGCCATGATCCCCAGCCCGGGGACGTTGTATTCACTCGGAACGAACCGGGCGACGGCATCCCCCAGAATACTGTCCACGGTGACGAACAGCGTCTTGAGGATCAGGACGGTCCCCCAGATCGGGGTGATGACGAGCAGGCCTGTGAGGAAATAGCGTTTGAGGGAGGCGGACAGACCCTTCACCGTGGTATCCACAACCTAGAAATGATACAGGCTTTACCCCCCTCCCGCAAGCCATTTCTTGAGATTTTCAATGACTTGGAATAGGATGCACGGATTCTTTTTCTCGGACACCGACCGACGAGGCCGATGCGCTCCACACACCACCGAGGCTGCTTCATCACCTTCGAGGGCATTGAAGGAAGCGGCAAAACGACCCAACTCGCCCGCCTCGCGAAACACTTACGGCAGCGAGGGTACCGGGTCGTCGAAACCCGGGAGCCGGGCGGCACACCCTTGGCCGAAGACATCCGCAGCCTGATGCTCGACATCAAGAAAAGTCGGGCGTCGACCGGCCGTGACGGCATGACGCCGGAATGCGAAGCCGCCCTGGTCTTCGCGGCACGGAGCCAGCACGTGGCCGAGCTCATCCGGCCGGCGCTCGCCGGCGGCGCGATCGTCCTGTGTGATCGGTTCTTTGACTCGACGTTGGCCTACCAGGGTTACGCGCGGGGGCTCGACCTCCGCGCCCTCCGTGGTGGAAACCGGCTGGCGACCGGCGGGCTGGCCCCCGATCTGACTCTGCTCTTCGACCTGCCCGTTGCGGTCGGCTTGGCAAGGCGGCGCCGCGAAGGCACGGAGCAGAACCGGCTGGATCGTGAAACGACCGGGTTCCACGAGCGCGTGCGCCGCGGCTTCACGGCCATGGCGTCCCGGGAACCCCGGCGCATCAAAACGATCGATGCGAACCGCCCGATCGAAGCCGTCGAGCAGGACGTGCTCGCCATCGTCGGGCGATTGTTGACACGGGTCGGGCAGGATTCGCGGAGCCGTTGATGCGCTTGGTACGCTGTCGGCGAACCGGGTCCCGCGTGAGCCTGCAGTCCTTCTCCGCCTGCCGGGGAGGGATCCAAGAGAAGTGATGTTCGACGGAGTGATCGGTCACGAAGGTCCAAAGGCGCTCCTGCGCGCCGCCGTCGCCCGCGATCGGGTGGCGCATGCCTACCTGTTCTATGGAGAGGACGCGATCGGGAAGCGACTGATGGCCGTCCGGTTCGCCCAAGCCTTGAACTGCGAAGCGGCCGAGGCCGGCTGCGGGACGTGCCGATCGTGCCGGCAGATCGAGAGCTACACGCACCCCGACGCCCTGCTGATCGAGCCCGACCGCGAGCAGGCCAACCCGCAGGTCAAGATCGAGCAGATCCGGGAAATCGAGCAGCAGATCATCTACCGGCCGCTGATCGGGCGGTTCAAGGTCGTCGTGATCGACGAGGCCGATCGGATGACGCTGGGAGCGGCGAACGCCTTGTTGAAGACGCTCGAAGAGCCGCCGGCCCACAGCGTCTTCATCCTGATCTCGAGCAAGCCGTTCGCGCTGCCGGCCACGATCACATCCCGCTGCCAGGGGCTGAGGTTCGTGCCGCCCGCGCGGACGCAAGTCGAGGCGGCCCTGATCGTACAGCGAAGCCTCTCGCCCGCGGACGCGGCGCTGCTCGCCCTCTACACGCAGGACCGCCTGGGACTGGCGCTTCAGACCGACATCACCCATCTCCGCCAAACCCAAGAGGAATACCGGAAGTTGCTGGCGCCCGCGACGCTCCGGTCGGTCACCGCCGTCTTCAACGCCGCCGAAGCCCTCGCAAAGAGCGGACGGGCTCCCGAAGCCTTCGACTGGATCGCCCAATGGCTGCGGGACCTCCTGCTCATCAGCGTCGGCAGTGATCCCGATGCACTCCTGAATCGTGGCTCGGCGCCGGATCTCGCGGAGACGGCCGAGCGGATCTCGCAGGAGACGCTGCTGGAGCTGCTCACGGAGGTCGACGCAATCCAGCGGAGCGCCAACCGCAACGTCAATCCGCAGCTTGCGCTCGAAACCCTGCTCCTGCGCCTACGAGCCGCGGTCTTCCCTCCCGTCGCAGCGGCCGGACCGCCCGCCTGATCGGTCCCGCTGGTCTTGGGCCGAGAAGACCTGGTATGGTGAACACGGGTTGCAGGACACCGGAACCCAAAGAGATTGACGGCGGTTTCAGACAACGCTGACGAGAGAAACATGGGTGACCGCCCGACCTTCTACGTCACGACCCCGATCTATTACGTCAATGACGTGCCGCATATCGGCCACGCCTATACGACCGTGGCCGCCGATGTCCTCGCGCGCTTCGCGCGGCTGCGCGGGCAAGAGGTCTTCTTCCTCACGGGCCTCGACGAGCACGGACAAAAGGTGCAGCAGGCGGCGCAGAGGGCCGGAATCGACCCGCAGGCGTATTGCGACCGGTTGGCGCCGCAGTTCGAACGACTCTGGGCGCGGCTGAGCATCTCGAACGACGACTTCGTCCGTACGACCCAGGCGCGCCACCAGGTGGTGGTCCAGGAAGCGCTGCAGCGCTTGTACGACAAGGGGGAGATCTATCGAGCCGACTATACCGGCTGGTACTGCACCGCCGACGAACGTTTCTGGACGGAGAAAGATCTCGTGAACGGGCTGTGTCCCGACTGCAGGCGGCCCGTGGAGCGCTTGAGCGAGAAGAACTATTTTTTCAGGATGAGCCGCTTCCAGCAGTGGCTCGTCGAGCACATCGAGGCCCACCCCGAGTTCATCAAGCCGCGCAGCCGCCGCAACGAGGTCCTGGGATTCCTCCAGCAGCCGTTGGAAGATCTGTCGATCTCACGGCCCAGGTCACGCCTGTCGTGGGGGATCGAGCTCCCGTTCGATCGCGACTACGTGACCTACGTCTGGTTCGATGCGCTGGTCAATTACATTTCGATCCCCGGCTACACGGTGGACGAGACGCGGTTCGCGCGGTGGTGGCCGGCCGATGTGCATCTCATCGGCAAGGACATTCTCACCACCCATTCGGTCTACTGGTCGACCATGCTCCAGGCGATGGGGCTCCCGCCTCCCCGCACGATCTTTGCGCACGGGTGGTGGACCGTGGACGGCGAGAAGATGTCGAAGAGCCGCGGCAACGTGGTGGATCCGAATGCGATCGTCGAGACGTTCGGCGCCGATGCGTTCCGGTACTTCCTGCTCAGGGAGGTCCCGTTCGGGCAAGACGGCGACTTTTCCCGCCAGGCGTTGATCGGTCGTATCAATACGGATCTCGCGAACGACCTCGGGAACCTGCTGAGCCGGACCATCACGCTGATCGAACGATTTGCCGACGGCCTCGTCCCCGAGCCCGAGCCGAATTTCGGGATGGACGGCGACGATCTGCTGAAGCACACGGCCGAGCGCTTGAAGGAGCACATCGAGCCGGACCTCGCGGATCTGCAGTTCAACAAGGTCTTGGAGACCATTTGGGGGCTGGTTCAACAGGGGAATCAATACATCGACAAGGCGGCCCCCTGGGTCCTGGCCAAGCGGCCGGAGAGCCGGACGCGTCTGGCGTCCGTGCTGTACAATGCCGGGGAGACGCTCCGCGTCCTCAGTCTCTTTCTGGCTCCTTTCATGCCGCAGGCCGCCGCCGACATCCGGACGCAACTCGGGATCTCCCCGCACCTCAACCCCGGGGCGCTCTCCGACCCGCGCGAGCTGGCATGGGGCGGCCTCCCGCCGGGCACGAAGGTGACCAAAGGCAAGGCCCTCTTCCCACGCATCGAGAAAACCTCTGGAGAAGGAGCACGATCGGTGAGCCAACAGGCAGCCCCTCAACCCACGTCCCCCCTGGAGGCATCCGGCCCCGGGTCCCAGACGCCTGCGCAGAGGGTCTCGGACGCTCCGGCATCCGCACAGCCGGTCTCCGGAGCCTCGTCGCAAATCACGATCGAGGACTTCCAGAAGATCCAGCTCAAGACCGCGAAAGTGCTGTCGGCCGAGCGGGTCCCGAAGTCCGACAAGCTCCTCACGTTGCGGGTCGATCTGGTCACCGAGCAACGGCAGATCGTCGCCGGCATCGGGAAGAAATACGCGCCCGAACAACTGGTGGGCAAGACGATCGTGATCGTCGCGAATCTGAAGCCGGCCAAATTGATGGGCATCGAATCGCAGGGGATGGTGCTGGCGGCGGGAGACAAAGAGGTCGAAGGGCTGGCGACGTTCATCGAAGACGTGCCGGCCGGCATCAAGGTCAAGTAACATGCGTGTCGGGCTCCGACTGGCGACACCGGCGCTGGTGCTGTTCACCCTCCTCACCGGACCCCTTGCGCCCGCGGCGGAGAAAGACTGGACGACGCTGCCCGGACAACCGATCGACACGGAGGTGGTCGTCCGAGTGGTGGCCCACGGGGCGATGGTCGTCGGCGACGCCGTCGGCGGCGCGCGGGTCACGATCACCGACGTCGCCACCGGCCGCCTGCTCGCCTCGGGCACCCAGACGGGAGAGGCCGGGGACCAGAACCAGATCATGCGCACCCCGCGCCTGATGGAAGAGCCGCGCTATTCCACGCGCCCGTCCGGCTCCTTCCACGCCACGCTCCAACTCGATCGCCCCACGCTCGTCGAGATCGCGGCCCAGGGCCCGCTCGCCTATCCCTCCGCCATGCAACGGGCGACCAAGACGGTGCTGCTGTTCCCCGGGCGCGACTTGACGAACGACGGGATCGTGATCCATCTCTACGGCTACATCGTGCAGATCGAGCACCCCACTCCTGGAGCACCGCTCGCCGCCAAAGACGACGTGACGCTCGCCGCCTCGGTTCGCACCTTGTCCGGGTCGGTGGTACGCCCCCACGGGGATTGGGACTCGCGGAAGATGGACATCCATGCGGAGGTGCTGGTCGGCGACAAAGTGGTCGATCGGCTGCAGATGTTTTACGCCGGGAGTCGGAACGTGTTCGAGGCGCCGTTTTTCGTCCCGCGCCCGACCGAGGCTCCGGACGGCATTACCTTGCGCGTCGTCGCCGCCGACACCGCAGGCGGGCACTTCGGCATGGGGGAGGCCCACTACCCGGTCGTGCCCGAGCAACTCAAGTCCAAAAAGAATTGAAGAAGAATCGAAGCGTTGTAGAATAACCGTTCAGACGTAATGAGGTAATGAAGTAACTGAGTAGTTGGCATTCTCCTGCCCGTCCCATGGACAAGAAACAACGCCAATTTTCCATCTGGTACATCTTCATCGCCCTGTGGGCGTTGATGCTGTTCCAGCTCTTCGTCACGCCCTACTTCAATCCCACCGAGATCCCCTATAGCGAATTCAAGGCCGCCGTCGCGGCCGACAAAGTGGAGGAGGTCTCCATCTCCTCGAGCATCATTCACGGAAAGATGAAGGCGGAGCCCGAGAAAGACGGCGGGGGCGAAGGCCGGCCCGACGGTCGTATCTTCAACACGGTGCGCGTCGAGGATCCGGACCTGGTCCGAGAGCTCCAGGCGCACGGCGTCAAGATCAGCGGGGTCATCGAATCGACGTTCTTCCGGGACCTCTTGTCCTGGCTCATCCCGATCGCCCTGTTCTTCGGAATCTGGCTGTTTCTCTTGCGCCGCATGGGTCAAGGCCAGGGTGGCTTCATGACCGTGGGACGGAGCAAGGCCAAGATCTACATGGAGAAAGAGGTCAAGGTCACGTTCGCCGACGTCGCCGGCGTGGAGGAAGCCAAAGAGGAGCTCAAGGAAGTCATCGAGTTCCTCAAGACCCCGGAAAAGTTCCGGCGCTTGGGCGGGAAGATCCCCAAGGGCATCTTGCTCGTCGGCCCCCCGGGAACCGGGAAGACGTTGCTTGCGCGGGCGGTGGCGGGCGAGGCGGGGGTGCCGTTCTTCTCGATCAGCGGATCGGAGTTCGTCGAGATGTTCGTCGGCGTCGGGGCGGCGCGTGTCCGGGATCTCTTCGAACAGGCGAAGGACAAGGCGCCCTGCATCATCTTCATCGACGAGCTCGACGCCCTGGGGAAGGCCCGAGGGGTCGGACCCATGGCTCACGAGGAGCGCGAGCAGACCCTGAACCAGTTGCTGGTCGAGATGGACGGGTTCGACCCACGGGTCGGGGTGATCCTGATGGCCGCCACGAACCGGCCTGAGATCCTCGATCCCGCCCTCTTGCGCGCCGGCCGCTTCGACCGTCACGTGCTGGTGGACCGGCCGGACAAGTCCGGACGCCTGGCGATCCTCAAGGTCCACGCCCGCAACGTACCGCTGGCGGACGAGAAAGACCTCGAGGTCGTCGCGGCGATGACGCCCGGCTTCGTCGGCGCGGACCTCGCGAACCTCATCAACGAGGCGGCCCTGCTCGCCGTACGGCGGGGCAAGGACAAGGTGGCGCTGCCCGAGCTGCAGGAAGCCGTCGAACGGGTCATCGCAGGCTTGGAAAAGAAAAATCGCGTCCTCAATCCGATGGAGAAAGAGCGGGTGGCGCATCATGAAGTGGGCCATGCGCTCGTCGCGCTGTCCATCCCGGGCTCCGACGCGGTGCACAAGATTTCCATCATCCCTCGCGGCATCGCGGCGCTCGGCTACACCATGCAGGTGCCGACCGAAGATCGGTTCCTGATGACCAAGACCGAGCTGGAGAACAAGATCGCGGTGCTGCTCGGCGGTCGCGTGGCGGAAGAGATCATCTTCCGGGAGATTTCGACCGGAGCGCAGGACGATCTGTTGAAGGCCACCGATATCGCCAAGAGCATGGTGAAAGCGTACGGGATGAGCGAGAAGCTGGGACAGGTGAGCTTCGAACGCGACCGCCGCCCGCTGTTCCTGCAGGCGGCGCAGCCGGAGCCCGCCGGGGACTACAGTGAAGAGACCTCGCGGGAGATCGACTGTGAAGTGAGGCGGATCATCGACGAGCAGTACACGCGCGTCCGCGCGATCCTTGCCTCACAGGAGCCGGTGCTTCGCGAGGCGGCCTCGGTGTTGCTCACCAAAGAGACGATCACCGGGGAGGAGCTGAAGGCGGTCATAGCCCGCACCAAGCCCACCCCGCTGGCCCAGACGGGGACGACGAGGTGAGGCGCGCGGTCCTGTTCGATTTCGATGGGACCCTCATCGACACGTGGCGGCTGTATCTCGAGGCGTTCCGCCGCTCGCTCGCGCCGCACTTCGGCCGGGGCTTGAGCGACGAGGAAATCCTCGCGCTCAAACCGACCGCCGAACGGCGCCTCCTGCAACGGATCGTCGAAGAGGCGCGTTTCTCGGACCTGTTCGCCGGCTTCCTGACGGAGTATCACGTGCTTCATGACTCGCACTGCGACGGGCTCTACCCGGGCGTGCCTGCGCTGCTGGACGCCCTGCGCGACAAGGGGTACGCCTTGGGCGTCGTCACCGGCAAGAGCCGTGCGGCATGGGACAAGACGTTTCCCGCCTGCGGTCTCGGCCCGTTCGACGTCGTGGTGACCGACGACGACGTCACCCACCCAAAGCCGCACCCCGAGGGACTCTTCGCCGCCCTGGAGGCGATGGCGGTCGCGCCGGCGCGAGCCTTGTACGTCGGGGATTCGCTCCTCGATTGCGAGGCGGCCCGCGCGGCGGGGATCCCGTTCGGCGCGGCCCTGTGGAGCAAGCGTGACGACGAGCGGCAAACCTTCATCCAAGCCGTCCGGGCCGGCGGCGAGAATCACTGGTTCGACGAGCCCGGCGACATCCTCGACCATCTGGACGCCGATCGGGAAGCCTCTTCGGCATGACGAGGAGTCTATGAACCCGCACCGGCACCTCCGCCGCGCTCCCGTGCTGCTCGTCGCTCTCGTGGCGCTGGCCTTGGCCTGGCCGTTCGGCTCGGTCGCGCAGCATGATCCCACGCACCATCGCCGGCCTGCCGATATCAAGGACTATCTCGAGCACCTGGACCGCCCGGAGCGCGACCAGTATCAAAAGCCCGCGGAGGTCATCGGGGCGCTGGGACTCAAACCCGGCATGGCCGTCGCCGACCTTGGAGCGGGGTCGGGCTACTTCACGCGGCGGTTCGCCCAAGCCGTCACCGAGACGGGACGGGTCTACGCCGTCGATGTCGAACCGGAGATGCTCGCCTATACGAAGGACAGTCTCGAGCACTTGCACATTCCGTACACCGTGCAGTTCATCCTTGCCCGCCCCGACAACCCGACGCTGCCCGCGGACTCCGTCGATCTGATCTTCCTCTGCAACGTCTATCACCACCTGGAGGACCGGCCGGCCTATTTCATGAACGTCAAATCAGCGCTCAGAGCCGGAGGCCGCGTCGCGATCATCGACTTCTATCACGACGAGCGCTCGGGCGACGTGGGGTTCCCGCGCCGACACCTCGTCGCTCGTGAGACCGTCATCGAGGAGATGGCCAAGGCAGGATATCACCTGCTCCGGGAGCATACCTTCCTGCCGAGGCAGTATTTCCTGGAGTTCTCCCCAACCCTCTCCTAGACGCCGCCGGCTCCGAGAACCCACGGGAGTGATCGAGCATCCGACCTCCTCCCTTTCTTGCGCCTCGCCCGCATCCATGCGAAACTAACGACGATGATCGGACACGACCACCCCCACCCCACCTATCGCCAACTGCGGCAACGACTGCACGTTGCGCTGGTTCTGAATTCGATCGTCATCCTGGCCGAGTTCCTGGGGGGCCTCTGGATCAACAGCACCGGCGTGATGAGCGACGCCGGTCACAACCTGATCGACCAGGGGTCCCTGTTCCTCGCGCTCTACGCGCACATGCTCGCGGCACGACCGGCGACCGAAGCCCGCACGTTCGGATACCACCGCGCGGGGATCGTCACGGCGTTCATCAACGCCGTCGTGCTCTTCGTCACCGCGCTCGTCATCGGGGTCTTGGCCGTGAAACGCGTGCTCGACCCGGTGCCGGTGGACGGCGGCTGGGTGATGGGCATCGCGCTCGTCTCGTTCGTCGCGAACATCGGGATCGCGTTGCTCTTGCAGCAGGGGGCGCAGGACGACCTGAACATCCGCAGCGCGTTCCTCCACATGCTGGCCGATGCGTGGGTGTCGTTGGGCGTGGTCGCCAGCGGCGCGGCGATCCTGCTGACGGGGTGGGCCGTGCTCGATCCGATCGTCAGTCTCGTGATCGTCGTCGTGATCGTCCGCGGCGCATGGCCGCTGCTGCGGGAGTCGCTCGAGGTGTTGCTGGAATCGACGCCGCCGGGCATCAAGACCGCTCACGTGGTGGAAGCGATCGAAAAAATCCCCGGCGTGAAGAACGTGCACGACCTCCACATCTGGGCGGTGGAGCCGCGCTTGGTCATGCTCACCTGCCACGTCATGGTGGAAGGGGACGATACGAACCTGACCGACGAGCTGTTACGGACCGTGCGGGCGAGAGTCGCGTCCGAGTTCGGCATCAAGCATCTGACGATCCAGATGGAGACGCAGTGCTGCCACGGCGAGGCCGTCCACTGCGATCTCAATCAACTCACCGCGGCGCACCGCGGGCGGTGAGCCGCGTCCCGCGCGGCGCGCGCCACCAGCGGCGCAAGGCCCAGGCGGCGACGCCCCCGCCAACGCCCCCATCAATATCCCCGACCACGTCAGTGACAAATGCGCCCCGACATTACACGCGCGAGAGGCCGATCAGGACGACGAGCGGCCAGCTCACCCAGCCGGTGGCCGGATACAGGACCTGCGCGAACGCGGCTGCCGCGGCGGTATTCATCGCATGGTTGGAGGGGAAACTGTAGGTGCCGCCGCACCCGACGAGCTCGCGGACGCCGTCGAGGATCCGACAGGGCCGGGGGCGGGCGACCAGGTGCTTCACCTGGGCGCCGAGGACATCGGCCACGGCCACCAGCGCCGCGAGCGCCGCCGCGCCGATGACCGCCTCCCGTCGCGCCCTCCACCACCAGTAGGCAAAGACCAGGATCCCCGGCAACACCAGATTGGATCCATGCCCCAGCGCCACCATGGCGGCGTCGGCCAGGGGGACCCGGCCCGACCATCCGTTGATGGTCCGAAACAGCTCAAGGTCCCACGTCACCGCCCCCTCCCGACCCTGCACCGAGCCTCATTGCGTCCGGAAATGAATGCGCACCGTCAGCTCCCCGTCGACCGGCTCATCCCCGCGAAGCTGCGGATCGAAGGTCCATTGCCTGAGCGCGGCGATGCCGGCTTGGGTCAGCTCCCGGTGCTTGGCCGGCTCCAGGATCACGACCGTGACCCGTGCCTCCTTGCTCACCAGCACGCGCGCTTTCATCCAGTCATCGAGATCCTTCCCATCCAACGAGGCCGGGATCTTCGGCCACGGCGTGTGCCGCGGCACCGGTCCCTGCTGCTGATCCTTGTTGAGGGGCAGCCCATGAACGTGCACTTCGGGAAGATCGAGGACGTCCTCCTCATGGTCCGATTGGTGCGTCGCGCGATCGCCTTCGACGGATCCAGCGGCGGCCGGCCACAGCCACGCGGCCAGGCCTAGGACGACGGCGAGTCTGTGTAGTCGATCCATGGCTCCTATCCTGAGTTGAAGATGAGCGATCAGCGGCGAAACCGTCGGCGACCGGCGCTGATCGCCGGCGGCCGACGGCTCAGCCTATCAAAAAATCCACTGACCTCGTAAGAAAAACGAGCGGGGCATCCCCGCGTGCGCGATGCCCAGGCCGATGCTCCCCTCCCCCCGATTGAAGAAAAACTCCTCGTTCAGCAGATTGAGCACGTCAAACCCGACGAGAAATTTTTGTTTGTTCGGCAAGGGAAAGACGTGCGTGATCGAGAGATTATAGATGGTATACGAATCCTCGTGCGTGGAATTCGTCTTCGCACCCGGCTCCGCCGTCCGTAATCCCGAGCCATACAGCATCTGTCCGCTGATCGTCGTCCGCTCCCGGAAGCGATACGTCAGGACGGCGGAGCTCGTCACGAACTGAGAGTGATCGCAAAAGACGCCGCCCGGCGAATTGATGTCGTCGATCTCCGCCTGCTCGAGCAGGAAGTGTCCCGAACGCAAGCCATAGCCCTTGCACTGCCCCCAGGCCACGTTGGCCCGCCCGAAGAGCTCATCGCTGAACTGCACCTTCAGAGCTCCGTCGATCCCGCGTTGCCATCCTCGCTCGAAGGCAAAATAGTTCAAGAGCGGCGTCGTCCCGAACTGTCCGGCATCCGACATGAACCGGTTGAGCTTGTAATAGGCCGCCAGCTCCAGCCAGATCTTTCGCCCGAGCGCATGGTAGCTGCCCACTTCGAAGTAATGCGACCGTTCGGCCCGCGTCTTGTTGTTCGTCAGGTTCTCCGGCTCGGCGGTCGTCCCGATCGTATTCAGCTTCGCGAACGAGATCGCTTCGAGATTGGGCGGCGTGAACATCCGCCCGTAAAAGGCGTGGAAGACGTTCGACTCGTTCGCGCGGTAGGTGACCCCGATTCGCGGGCTGACCTGCCCTTCGGTGTACTGGTACTGGATCAGATCCCCGCGAACGCCGATGTTGAAGACCCAGTGCTCGTTCGGCGTCCATTGATCCTGGATCCAGACTTCCTCCCGATACCCGATCAGCCGATTGTCCGCCCGCCGGTTCAGCACCGATCCGATCGGCTCGCCGGTGGCCGGATCCCTCTCGAACAGGTGGAGCAGGGTCTTGTTGACGGCTTGCGACCGGTCGAGCTGAACCCCCGTTTTGATGATGTGCCGGACGTTGGGCGTATAGACGTAATCGAGACGCAGGCCGCCGGAATAGGCGTTGCGATCCTGATCGCTCGCCGAAAACGGTTCGTCGGGATCGGCGGTGTACGCCAGCACGTTGAAGGGATCGGTCTTGAACGTGGCCCGGGTATGCCGAAAATAGGCCGCCAGCGCGAAGAAGTTGCTGGTATTGACGTCGTGCCGCCAGACCATGTGACCGTATTGATTGTTCTCCTTTTGAAACTCGTCGATCGCGCGGGACGGCACGGGGGTGAACGCCGGATTCTGCGCCTGCAACAGGCCCAAGACATCCGGATTGACGTCGAGCGCCGGATTGGTGGGGATCTGATATTTGGCGATGGAATTCAGGAAGAGCCAGGTGAAATTGTTGCGGTTGTCGAGCTGATAGTCGCCTCGCAAGTACGTCTGGTTCCGCTCGGCCTGATCGTGGAAGACGGACTTCCCGAGCGTCGGCGGCTCGATCCCGCGGTTGGTGGAGATGTGGCTGTTGAGGACGTAGTACCGGAACTTCTCTCCGACCGTTCCGCCGTATTCGAACGAGGGGTTCAGCGTTTCGTTGGATCCGCCGAACATCTGCAACGACCCGAAGCCCGGTCGAGTGCCGCTCTTACTGGTGATGTCGAGCACGGCCGCCGTCCGGTTCCCGTACTGCGCTTCCATGCCGCCCAGGATGATGTCCGCCCGCTCCCAGGCGCGGGGCGTGATGACGTCGGTAAACGTCGACGTCACGGTATCGGGAATCGGCACCCCGTCGATGCGGAACTGGAGGTTCGCGTGCTCTTGGCGGATATGGACTTGCTTGAGGGCGCCGTACGTGGCGCTCGGGATGGTGCGGAGCACCTCTTCCAAATCGACGTTGTTGCCGCGCGGCAAGGCCTCGATGTCCTTTCTCGTCACGGCGTACGTCTCGCTCGAGGCCCGATATTCGAGCGGAGGCAGCGGCGAGACCACTTCGAGGGCCAGCTCGCTCGACGGGGCGAGGGTCAACGTCAACGGGGGGAGCTCCGCGGCCTCGGCCCGCACGATCACGTATTCGCTCCGGAGGGGCCCTTGGACGGCGCTGACCGAATAGGTCCCCTCAGGCGGCAAGGGAAGCCGGAACTCGCCGGCATCGTCCGTGACCGCTTCCGCGATCACAGTGCCTTCCTGATCCCTGATCTCCACTTGGGCTTGATTCGACCCGGACTGCCCGGCCCGGCGAAGGTCCTGATACTGGACGATGCCACGAATCTCCCGCGGCGCGACCCGCCGCACCTCCTCACTGAGCACGATCGCCGCCTGTAACCAGATCACGGCGCACACGAGGACGACGCACGCACGTCGCCCTCCAGTTCCGGCGCTTTCCATGTTCGCCTCCTTCCTGTTCGGACACACGTCCCCGCTTCCGCCGTGTCATCCGAGGCGGTGCGGGAGTGGTTGACGAGACTAGGAATGGGAGGGCGGCGCGCGGGAATGCCCCTCGGAAAGGAGGCGCGCCGAAAGGAGCGCCGCGGGGGCGGGTGGGGTATGAGAAATACCCGACGGACGGGACGCCGGCACGGGCAGCGCCGACAGGAGCGACTGGCTCGTGTGGTGCTGGATCCATTGGCAGAGGTCGGAGGCCGAATGCTCGTGCCCGTCGTGATCAGCCGCCGCCAGGAGGTGGTGGATTTCGAGGACGGCCCCGAACGGCGCCAACGCGACGAGCACGGCGGCGAGCAGGACGGCCAGGCCGAAGCTCAGGTGCGTACGCGAGGTGCTCGAGAACGGGACCGGCATGACGGTCGCGCTAGGTACCATACCGATTTCCGCTTTGTCAATCGCATGGCGGCGGCCAGGTCCGGCGGATGCCGAGTCGCAATCGACGCGGGCCATGAACGACCAGGCTAGTGGCGCACGCGGGCCTCATGGTAGGATCGCCCCCTGATCGAACCTCCGCCCGGCTCAGGAACAGCACCGCCATGTTGATCGATACCCACAGCCACCTCGACGACCCTCGCTACGACGACGACCGCGAGGCGGTGCTCGAGCGGGCGAGGGCGAACGGGGTCGCGAGGATGATCACGATCGGCTGCGACCTTGCGACGAGCCGGGCGGCCGTCTCCCTCGCCGACCGTTACCCGTTCGTCTATGCGGCCGTCGGCGTCCATCCGCACGAAGTGAAAGCGATCGGCGACGGCTGGTACGACGAGCTGAGGCGGCTCGCGCAGCACCCCAAGGTCGTCGCCTACGGCGAGATCGGCCTCGACTACCACTACAACCATTCGTCGCCGAAGGAGCAGCGGGATCGATTCCGCGAACAGGTCTGTGTGGCCCGGGAGCTGAAGCGACCGGTCGTGATCCACACGCGGGAGGCCGATGACGATACGGTGGCCATCCTCCGCGAGGAGCGCGCGTTCGAGATCGGCGGCATGTTCCACTGCTTCTCCGGCGGCATTCGCCTGGCAAAAGCCGCCTTGGATCTGGGGTTCCTGCTGTCGTTTTCAGGGATCATCACCTTTCCGAAAGCCGAAGCCTTGCGTGAGGTGGTGAAGATGGCGCCGCTCGACCGGATCCTCGTAGAAACCGACTGCCCCTACTTGACGCCGGTCCCGCATCGCGGCAAGCGAAACGAACCGGCCCATGTCAGGCTGGTGGCGGAGCAGGTGGGGCACGTGCGCGGGATGGGGGTTGGCGACATTGAAGCGGTGACCACGGAGAATGCCGTGCGCCTTCTCGGCAAGGGACTCGACCCGGCCGCCGCCTGACCGTGGAGGTCCTGCGGCCACGGCGCCGGGTGAAGGCCGACGACTCAAAACCGGCGCATCTGCTTGGCCCGCTGCCTGAGCTTCTTGGGCAGCTTTCGCGGATTCCCCTTCTTCTCGGGATTGCGCGCGACCGGCTCCTCCTCGTCCCCGCCTTTGCCGGCGAGCGCATTGGGGATCCGTCGCCCGCCGCCCCGCAACCGCATCTCGAATTCGTCGGCCCCGATGATAAAGGCGCCGTGGGCCTTGGCGGAGGCCGCCACTTCCCGGTCGGAAGAGACGACCGCAGAATCAGCCGCGAACTCGGCCGCCAATCGTCGGATGACTTGATCGGCCTGCTCCCCGCGCTTCGAGTAGATGACTTCCACGCCGGCCCGATGCTCGTGCCGCTCGACTCCCGGGCCCTGTCGCCAGGCGTCGAAGACCACGGTGATCGCATAGCCCTTCTGTTGCCGATAACGCGCGAGCTCCTCCAGCAACCGCTCTCGCGCCTGTTCGGCGTCCGGGCCGACCTGGCCCCGCTGGCCGAGCAGATTGTATCCGTCGATGATCAGATGAGTCATGGCCCGAGACTAGTCGCGGCCTCCCACGGTGTCAACCCGAGACCGTGCGGCCGCCGACCTTGACAACCACCGGAACATCTGAGAAAACCTAGACGAATGCGTACTCGCCCGCACGAACTTTTCCCCTTGCCCGTACTCGTTGCGGCGTTTCTCGCCTTCCTCCTCCCGGTGGAGCCCATCCTGGATGCCAAGGTCGTGCCGAGCCTCACGGCGGTGGACGCCGCGCCAAGCGACCACCGGCCGATGCTCACGGCCGCCCGCAAGCGAAGCCGGAAATCGGCCAACGGCCCGGCCCTCATCCAAGACATTCGGGTCACCCCGTATCCGGATCATACACGTCTGGTGTTCGACCTTCAGCGGCAGGTGAGCTTCACTCAGCGGCGTGAGAAGCAGCCCGAGCGCCTCGTCATTCACCTGCCCAATACGTCGTTGGGGAAGGTGGCCAAGGCCCGGGTCAACCAGGGAGACCTGCCCGATGAGGTCATGGTGGTGCAGTCCAACCACGGCGGCCCTCAATCGGTCAGCATCTCGCTCGAGCTGGAATCGCTCACCGACTACAAGCTGCTGCCGCTCACGAACCCTCATCGCTTGGTGGTCGACCTCTATAGCAAGCCGCCGATCGACGAGACGGCGATGGTCGACCGTCCGCCGACGATCAAGACCGCACCGCCTCCGACCCGCCGCCCGGTCGGACGGGACGTCAAGACGATCGTCATCGACGCCGGCCACGGAGGCAAAGACCCGGGCGCGGTCGGCCGGGGCGGCACGGCGGAGAAGGACATTACCCTCAAGGTCAGTCTGCTGCTGCGCGACTTCATCCAGCAACGGCTCGGCAAGCGGGTGCTGTTGACCCGCGACCGCGATGTCTTTGTCGAATTGGAAGACCGCGCCAAATTCGCCAACCGGCACGAAGCGGACCTGTTCGTCTCGGTCCACGTGAACTCACACCCACAGCGGTCGACGAAAGGGCTGGAGATTTACCATTTCGGTGAAGCGAGCGACCCGCGCGCCTTGGCGGTCGCCGCCCGTGAAAACGGGACCCCGATCGAAAACACGGGCGTGGGCTGGCAGTATCTGGTGGCCGACCTGCTCACGACCAAGAAGATGGAGGAATCCCTGGAACTGGCCTGGTCCACCAAGCAGGCGCTCGTGTCGCACTTGAACACCCACTATGACGTGGTGGACCATGGGGTCAAGACCGGTCCGTTCTATGTCCTGCGCTTCACCGCCATGCCGAGCATCCTGGCAGAAATCGGATTCATCTCCAATCCGGGCGAAGAACGGCTGATGCAAGGTCAAGCCTTCTTGAATCGCATCGCCGAAGGGATCTTCGAGGGCATCAAAGCATTCATCACTCCCCCGCAAGTAGCCGTGGGTGGGGGTAAGGGATATGGGATAGTGGGGTATGGGGTAGAGGGATAGGGGAGAAGTGGGGATAAGGGGGTAAGTGGTAGGGCCAGAGTGGGGTATGGGTTATAGGGATAGGTGATAGAGGGTATAGTTGAGCGCTGTGGTGAAGGCACAGAGTCACAATAGAGCGGAGCGAAAAATGCGAGCCTCGTAATTCTCTGTTCTCCATCTTCCATTACCCCATACCCCAATTACCCCATTACCTCATGCCTCACCCCTTACCCCTACCCCATACCCCTCTATCCCTATTAAGAGATGCCCACGTACAAGCTCACACTGGAATACGACGGCAGTGAGTACGCCGGCTGGCAGCGGCAACCGGACCGCCCATCCATCCAAGCCGAGGTGGAATCCGCCCTTCAGCGACTCACCCAGACGTCTATTCCAGTCATCGGAGGCGGACGAACGGATGCCGGGGTCCATGCATTGGGGCAGGTGGCCAGCTTTCGGTGCGACCGGGGCTTGGCCCCCCCGCTGTTGGTCCGGGGCTTGAACGCGCTGCTCCCTGCCCACATCGCTGTGCTCGGGGCCGAGCTTGCCGGCGAGGATTTCCATGCCCGGTACTCGGCCCGCTCCAAACTGTACCGGTATCGAATCCTGAATCGCCGTGAGCGCTCCGCCCTCGAGCATGGGCGTGCATGGCACGTGTGGGGCGACCTGGATCTCCACGCGATGCAGGAAGGGGCCACCTGCCTGGTCGGGCGCCACGACTGTAGCTCGTTTCAAGGATCGGGAAGCGAGACCGATGATGCCCTCTGCCACCTCATGCGCCTGGACGTGTCCCGGGCCGGGGCGCTCGTGACCATCGAGGCGGAGGGGGACCGCTTCTTGAAGCAGATGGTGCGCGCCATCGTCGGGACGCTCGTAGAGATCGGCTTGAGAAAGCGCCCGGCAGGATCGATGAAAGACGTGCTCGAGGCCAGAGACCGGCGCGCGGCGGGCCAGACCGCTCCAGCCCACGGGTTGTACTTGGTCAGGATCGACTATCCTTGATGCCCCGGCCGGATCCAGCGACGGACACCCCATCGATGGAAACCGTTCCCTGCCTGCTCTGCGGCAGCGATCATTCGACGCCGCTCCTCCATGGTCGTGATTGGCTCCATCAGACGACCGATCAGGAGTTCATGGTGGTACAGTGCAAGGGCTGCGGTCTCCGGTACCTGAATCCTCGCCCTTCCCCGTCAAACTTGGGCCGGTATTACCCGTCCGGATACTTTCCCGACCCGCCTTCAGCGAATCGTTCGGCGCTCGAGCGTTCGGCCAAACGTCTCTCGGGAACGCTCAAGCAATGGATCCGGGAAGACTACTATGGCTACCCTCCGGCCCTCCCCTCCACGCGGTTTCGGTCGCTTCGCAAGCTCCTGCTCTGGCCGGAGAAGACACGCCGCAGCCTCACAGGCCGACACCCCATCCCGTGGGTCGGCCGAGGCCGCCTGTTGGACGTGGGCTGTAACGTAGGACAGAACATGCGCGCGCTCCAGGACCAGGGATGGGACGTATACGGCATCGATCTCAGCCCCGTCGCCGTCGAACGAGCACGCCGGGTATTTGACGACCGGGTGAAGCTCGGGGTTCTGGAGACGGCGGGCTATGAGGACGGATTTTTCGACGTCCTCTTGTTCAGCCATTCGCTCGAGCACATGCCCGATCCTCTCCGGGTCCTGAAGGAGGCGCGGAGGATCCTGGCGGACCACGGCCGGGTCGTCATCGTCGTCCCGAACGCGGGCGGCGTCGAGCGCCGGATCTTCGGGCCTTGGTGGGTGCACTGGGATCCGCCTCGCCACCTGTACCACTTCGATGCCGCGGCCTTGACCCGGCTCCTCGCGAAAGCGGGGTTCACCGTGAAGGCGACCAGGACCGGGGTCGGGACCGCCTTCTTCATGGGCAGCCTCGAACGGTTCCTGTTGCACCGGTTTGGGATTCGGTTCTCGGGCACGGCGAAGAAGCTGGTCGAAAAGCTGATCGCCGATCCGGTATGCCTGATTGCCGGCAATCTGGGCCTGGGAACCGAGTTGGTCGTGTCGGCGGGTAAAAGCCCCCCGTAGACATACGGGGCCTTCCCCTTGAGCAGCCGCTCCTCCCGTGCTTTTACCTTTCTCCTGACCGTCTCCCCTCGTCGGCTCCGGACCTCAGCCTTGCCGGCCCCCGTCCTGCCTCCGGTCCCAGTAATCCGGAGCCGGGACCGATAGACGGGGAAAGAGGAAAGGAGGGCCGGCCGAGGTCGGGGCTTCGTGGAGGGATGTGTGATTCCGGCGGGACGGTGCCATGCTCGTATTTCGGCCCGACCCCCGGCCGCTCCGGCACACGGCCGAGGCCGGCGTCCGATCTATCGGCCCGATCCATTCTGTCCGAATCCAGTTGACCGTATCCGCCGGCCGTGATCCCCAGGACCAGGCAGCACGCCGCGACGCCCGGCATCATCCATTTCATGAGTGTCCCTCGTCTCCTTGCTTCCGCTTCGGAGGGTTTCGATTTCCTGGTCCGCCATACGCTCGGCGCTCGTGCCCGCACTGGCAGTCAGGCCCGAGTGGACGGGCACCACGTTGCCCTGCATGATCGTCTGCGCCAGCGTCTCCGCACCGGTCAATTCATCGCCGTAGACGTCGGTCTCGTATTCGGCGGTGTCCGGCTTGGCCAACGACGTCCACACCGAATTCCCGGAGTCCCCCACCCGGATCTTGGTGACGGTCGAAAGGCCGGGCCGAATCGGGTGCTCCCGGATTTCGTCGGCGGCCAAGGCGATGCGGACCGGCACCCGTTCCGTGATGTGAATGAAGTTGCCCGTCGCATTGTCCGGGGGGAGGAGCGCAAACGCGCTGCCGGTCCCCGGCACCAAGCCCTCGACGATGCCGCGATAGACGTGGTCTCGGCCGTGCAGATCCACGCGGACCAGCGCCTCTTGCCCCGGCCGTACCTCGCGCATGTCGGTTTCGCGTAAGTTCGCCTCGACCCACAGGTGATCCAACGGCACGATCGTCATGAGATTGGTGCCCGGCTTCACACGGTCGCCGACCTGCGCCTTGCGCTTGGCCACGTAGCCGGAGACCGGCGCGCGGATCTGTTGCCGGGTATATTCGAGATACGCCTGCACGAATTCGTGCTTGGCCAATTCGACCGCCGGATGCTCCATCACGGTCGTGCCGCCGATCTGGACGTCGAGCGCATCGTATTCCGCTTGCGTCTCCCGCACGTCGGCCTCCAGAGCCCGCAGCTGGTCTTCCGCGTTCTGCACGATCTGCTTCGAGACGGCGCCGCTCGGGGACGCCTTCCGATACCGCTCGAGATCGTGACGGACGACCTCGAGCCGGGCTTTGCGTGCGGCCAGCTTTTCACCGACCTGTCGCTTCGTCATGAACAAGGCGTTGATCCGCCGCACGGCGTCGCCCAGTCGTCCGCGGGCGCGGCCCATCGCGGCATAGGCCTCATGCTCATCGAGACGGATCACGAGATCCCCCTTGTTCACGAACTGCGTCTCCTCGGCCAGCACGTGGGTGATGATGCCCGTCGCCTGCGCCGCCACGGGGACCAGGTTTCCCGTGACGTACGCATTGTCCGTCTCGATCCAGTATCGGCCGGTGGTCCACCAATACCCGCCGTAGACCAGTCCGGCGAGCGCCACGGCGACCGCAACGAGCCCCAACCGGCGGTTTCGTTGCGCACGAATCGCCTTCGGATGAATCTTGGGCATCACGGGTTCGGGAGCGGCGGTCGGCGTCATAGGTTCGGTCTCTGTGTCGGTCTCTTCTCCACGTCCGGGTTGTGGTAGCCGCCGCCCAAGGCCTCGATGAGGTCCACGGCGGCGACCAGTTGGTCGCTCTCCAATGCTCTCAACGCGTACTCCTGCTCCAGGACCGGATAGCGATGGCGCAGGACTTCCCGATCATCGTCCAATCCGGTGATCAGCCGCACCTTGGCCAGCCGCCAGTCCTCCCCGAGTGAAGCGAGGAGCCGCTTGTGCGAGTCCAACATGTCGCGGCTGGCCTGCCAGGCGCTCAGGCTGTCGGCCACTTCCCGCATCGCGTCCAGCAGGGTCTCGTTGTAGAGCTCGACGGCCGCGTCGTACTCGGCCCGGTGCACGGCCAGCTCGCCGCGCAGCCGCCCGCCTTCGAACCACGGCAGGCGAAGGCCGGGCGCGACGCCGTACGCGAAGCTCTGCCCGCTGAACAAGAAGTTGGCGAGCTTGTCGGCGCCCTTGGTGAGCGTCAGGGCGTTGAACCCGACGAAGGCGGTCAGGTCGATCGTCGGATAGAACTGCGTCTTGGCGACCTTGACCAAGCGGGCCGCCGAGTCGGCCCGATACAGCGCCGCGGCCAAATCAGGCCGGTGGACCAACAACCCCATCGGCAAATGGTCCGGCACCGGAACGCGATCAGGGATGAGCACGACCGGTTTGGCGAACAGATGCGCGGCGCCATCCGGGCCTTTGCCGACCAGCCGCGCCAGCAGATGGCGCTGGACGTCGAGCTGGTCGCGGACGCCCGCTTGCCGCTTGACGGCCGCTTCGTACTCGGCGACGGCCTGCTTGACCGCGAGGTCGTGATCCAGCCCCAACCGGAAGCGCGTTTCAGCGAGTTGCTGCAGGCGACGGCGAACCTCGACGATCGCTGTGACGATCTCGAGCTGCTGCCGGAGGGCCTGCCCCCGGAAATACGCGCGGGCGATGCCGGTCGTGAGCCGCAGCTTGACTTCGGCGAGCTCGGCCTCTTCGGCGGCCGCCTGCCCGAGCGCGGCTTCGAGCGCCGCGCGGTTCTTGCCCCAGAAGTCGAACTCGTACCGGAAGCTCAGGGGATTGACGATGCCCAGCAGGATCCGGGCGCCCGCCACCTCCGGATTGAGAGCGGCAAAGACACCGTGCTGCGAAATTCTCTCATAGGTGAGGGACGCATCGGCCTCGAGGAACGGCAGCAGCCGCGCGCCCTCCACACGCACCATCCCCTGCGCTTCGCGAAGCCGGGCCGCCGCGAGCTTGAGGCCCGGATTGTCCTTCAGCGCGGTCTCGATCAGCTCGTTCAACTCGGGGGTGCCGAACTGCTCCCACCAGCGGTCATCCGGCCATTTCTCGAGACGGCTCGTGACCTCCGCGAGCGTGTCCTTCATCTCCGGGGGCTCGAGGTACTCGGCCGGTGGATCGCCTTTGGGGATCCACGCGCACCCCGTCAGGAGAACGCCGAACGCCGCGGCTCGGGCCAGGCGAGACAGGCTTCGGCTGCTCCGGCTCCTCATGGTTGCTCCATCAATTCTTCGGCCCGCCATTCGCGCAGCTCCTCTTGTGCCGGAGGCGGCACCGGGCGGCGCGTGGAATGTGCGAGCCAGACGAAGACCGCCAGCCCCGCACAAAGATAGGCGGCGAGCAAGAAGGCGTCGTCCAGCGCCAAGATCGCCGCCTCTTGTTTGATGAGCTGGTGCAGCTTCGCTTCCACCATGCCCGGCCCCACGCCCGCGTGTTCCAGCTTCGTCGTCAGATCGGTCAAGCCGTCGAACGACACCGAGATACGGCCGCCGAAATGGTCGGCCAGGTTCATCTGGTGAAACGGCGTGCGCCGGAACAGGACGACGCCTTGGGACGTGATCCCGAACGCCCCGGCGGCGATCCGGACGAGATTCACGGTCTCCGCGGCGCGCAGCATCTGATCGCCGGTCAGGCCGTGCAGCGTCAGCACCGTCAACGGCGTGAAGAAGGAGCCGAGGAAGACCCCTTCGACGATCATCGGCCAGAAAATTTGATCGAACGAATGCGGATCGTCGAAGAGCCCGATCCAATAGAACGTCAGCGCAAGCCCCATCAGATTCAGGGACGCCAATAACCGCGCATCCACACGCTTGGCCAGCTCGTGCATCACGCAGATCACGGGGGCGCCCAGCAGGAGCATCGGGAGGAAGACCAGGCCGGCGAGCGTCGAGGAATAGCCCATCAACAACTGGAGCTGCACGATGAACAGCGACAGCACCCCCTGCAGCGAGAAAAATCCGGCCGCCAGCCCGATCACGCCGATGACGAAGTTGCGGTGACGGAAGAGACCGAGATCCAGCGCCGGGTGCACCTCGCCCAACTCCCAGATGATGAAGCAGGGGACGGCGATCACCACGACGATCAGCACGTGGCGGAGGAACGGTGAATCGAACCAATCGTAGTCGTTTCCCTGATTCAAGATCGTTTGAATGCCGCCGAGGATCACCGCCAGCAGGATGAACCCCACCGCATCGAACGGCCTGCATGTGGATTCGAAGCCGCGGCGATACAGCAGTGCGCCGGTCACCCCGGCGATGATCAGGGCCACCGGGACGTTCACATAGAACAAGGCCCGCCATCCGACTTCGTCGGCGAGCCACCCACCGAACGGAAAGCCGACGGTAAACGGGAGCAGCGTGAAGACGCCCCAGATCGCCAGGCCCAACGGCTTGCGGCGATCGGGGTACTCGTTCAGCAACAGCGCCTGGCCGATCGGCAGCGTCAAGCCGCCGGCGAATCCGAGCAGCAGGCGGGCCGGCAGAAACGTCGCAAGGTTGTCGCTCGCGCCGCAGAGGTAGGACGCGACGGCATAGCCGACGAAGGCGCCGATGAACAATCGATATTCCCCGACGCGGCACCCCAGCCAGCGTGCGACCGGGAAGGCCAGCGCCAGGGCGATCATGAAATCCGTCTGCGCCCACGTCCCGAAGCTGGGCAAGACTCCGCCCAAGTTACCGGCGACGTGGGGCAACAGCGCGATGTACGCCCCGGCCCCGAACAGCACGACCGCATGGCCGAGGCCGAGGACCAGATTGAATAGAACGAAGCGCCACCCTTTGAGTCGTTTGGGAAACAAGACAGGCATCCGTGATGCACTTCAGCAACTTGTGCGCCACCAACCAGCGAGCACGGCTTCGCGCGACAAAGAGCAAGGGACTTGCCCATAAGCCAGGAATATTATTGGCATCACATTGGCTGCACGTCGGTGGGCCGCCCGTCGCCTGGCTGAGGCCGAAAAGACCCGTGTTGTGACGGCACACCGTGATCACGAGTGAGCCGAGCGGGCTGTGCTGAATCGCTCACTCACGACGTCCTGCCTGGCGACCTAGAGACGGCCGGGCAGAACCATGGATATCGCATCGGAGAGGTACCGAGCGGAGTCACGACCGGGTGACGGAGGCACATGAGGCGGGAGCGCGCTCGGCGCAGGGGTCAGCGGGAGGGTTCGCGATCGTCCAGCTTCTTGCGCAGCTCGATCAGCTCGCGCTCGAGGGCTTCGAACCGCTCGATGATCGGATCCGGGATGTTCGTATGGTCCATGGTGGCTTCAGGGAGCCGCGCCCCTTCCATCTTGATGACCCGCGCCGGGACGCCGATGACCGTGGAATTGGGTGGAACGGACTTGAGGACCACGGAGTTGGCCCCGACCTTGACGTTGTCGCCGATCCGGATGCCGCCGAGGATCTTGGCCCCCGCCCCGACCACCACGTGGTTGCCGAGCGTCGGGTGCCGCTTCCCTCGTTCTTTTCCGGTCCCTCCCAGGGTGACCCCCTGGAACAGGGTCACATAGTCCCCAATCTCGGCGGTCTCCCCGATGACCACTCCCGCGCCGTGATCGATGAAAAACCCCTTGCCGATGGTCGCGGCCGGATGGATTTCGATCCCCGTGAGCAGGCGGGCGAGTTGGGAGATGGCCCGGGGGAGGAAGGGAACCCGGTGCGTCCAGAGCCAGTGAGCGAGACGGTGCGCGAGCAGGGCGTGAAACCCGGCATAGGTGAGAATGACCTCCAGCGTGCTGGTGGCCGCCGGGTCCCTATCGAAGACGGCGCGCAGGTCTTGCCGAATTGCTCGCAGCATGCCTCAGGGTACCGCAGACGATTCGATCATGCAAATCGCGTGGGCGGCGATCGCCTCTTCCCGCCCGATGGCGTCCAGCCCCTCGCCGCTCTTCACCTTCACGTTCACGCAGTCGGCCTTCACCTTGAGCACGTCCGCGATCCGAGCCTGCATCCGGGCGAGATGGGGGCCGAGGCGGGGCGCTTGGGCGATGATCACGGTGTCGAGGTTGACGAGCCGGTAGCCTTTCCGTGCCAGCATCCCCGCCACATCTTCCAGCAGGGTGAGGCTCGACACGTCCTTGTAGCGGGCATCCGAGCTCGGATAGTGCGTTCCCAAGTCCCCTTCCCCCATGGCCCCGAGCAGGGCGTCGCACACCGCATGGACGAGCGCGTCGGCATCCGAATGCCCGACGAGCCCCTGCGTGTGGGCGATCTCGATCCCGCCGAGGATCAGCTTCCGTCCCGGCGCCATAGGATGGATGTCATACCCCAAGCCGACGCGCATGAAGAGATCTCCAAAATGGAAATGGTAATTGAGTAAGTGAGTAACTCAGTAAGTGGAAGTGGTTTCCCGGCACGCTCAGTTACCACTTACCAGTTACTTACTTCCTTTCTTGCCTCACCCGCCCCGTGCCGCCAGGATGGCTTCGCCGATTCCGAGGTCTTCGGGCCGGGTGATCTTGATGTTCTCGCTGCTGCCCTCGACGATCGCAACCCGGTGCCCCAACCGCTCCACCAGTTGGGCATCATCGGTCCCGTGGAACCCATCGAGCTGCGCCTTGCGATGGGCGTCATGGAGCAGGGCACGATGGAAGGCTTGCGGCGTCTGGGCGAGCCAGAGCCGGCCTCGGTCCAACGTCCCTTCGATCATGCCGTCGGCTCCCGCGCGCTTGACGGTATCCCGCATGGGAATCGCGACGATCGCGGCGCCGTGTTTGGCCGCTTGCTCGATCACCTTCGTCACCATGTCGCCGGTCAGGAGCGGCCGCACGGCATCGTGCACGAGGACCACCTCGACATCGGATTCGACCTCCAGGAGTCCGTGGCGGACCGAATCCTGCCGTTGCTCTCCCCCCGAGACGATTTTGCGGACCTTATGGAGCTGATAGCGGGTGACGATCTCGTCGAGGCAGTACTGCCGCTCGGCGGATGGAACCGCAAGAACGATGTCCGTGACTGCGGGGGACGCCTCGAGCACGCGGAGGGAATGCACGAGAAGAGGAAGCCCGCCCAAGGCCAGGAACTGTTTGGGGACGGTTCCCCCCATGCGGAGCCCCCGCCCCGCCGCCGGAACGACGGCAGCGGCGCGAGGGTGCTGGAATGGCCCCTGGTCGCGCTGCGCAGGGGCCTCTCTCACACTGTCGGCGCCCGACACGGAGGCACGACGTCCCGTCTCTTTCGGGGCCGAGAGCCGTGCCGGCGGCCGCGAGTGCTTGGGCTTTGTCGACGACGCGTCACTGTCCGACACACTCCGGCTACCCACGGGCGATCTGGAATTCCTCCTTCTCGGTCTCCTCCTTGAGGCGGGTAAAGATCATCCGGCCCGCCGTCGTCTGCAGCACGCTGGTGACGACGACGTCGACGTTGCGTCCGATGCAGCGCTTGGCGTTGTCCACGACGATCATCGTGCCGTCGTCGAGATAGGCGACACCCTGCCCCGCTTCCTTACCCTCCTTCAGCACGAAGACCCGGATGGTTTCGCCCGGCAGGACGACCGGCCGCAGAGCGTTGCAGAGCTCGTTGATGTTGAGGACCCGGACGCCCTGCAGCTCGGCGACCTTGTTGAGGTTCAGATCGTTGGTGATGACCTTGGCGCCCACCTTCTTGGCGAGCACGACGATCTTCGAGTCGACGTCCTTCACGTGCGGAAAATCGTCGTCCACGATCCGGACGTCCACGTCCACCATCTTCTGCATCTTGTTGAGGATATCCAATCCCCGTCGCCCGCGAGCCCGCTTCAGCGAGTCCGAGGAGTCGGCGATGTGCTGGAGCTCGTGCAGGATGAACTGGGGGACCAAGAACGTCCCCTCCAAGAATCCCGTCTCGACGAGGTCGGCGACGCGGCCGTCGATGATGACGCTGGTATCCAGAATCTTTCGGCTGACGACATCGAGCCCCTGCTCCGGCCGCTTCGGCGGTCCGGCGATTTTTTCATGCCCGAACTTGGCGCCGAGGACGAGCCCCAAATACGGCAGCCCCAACAAGAAGACAAGGCCCGTGATATGAAACAGCACGGTCTGGACGTCGAACACCACGCTGCCGACCCATTCCACCAATCCGGTCAAAAGAAGCCCGACGGCCAGACCCGCCGTCCCTCCCGCAATGACGCCGAACGACAGCCGCTGCAATGCATATTCGCCCAACAAAATGAGTCCGCCGGTCGCCGCACCGAGAATAAACCCCTCGACCAGTAACGTGCTGTTCGGTTCTCCACCACGAATGAAGAGGGCCATGCCGGCGAGCGCACTGATCAAGACGAAGGCTATTCGTCGTATCATGGCGTTCCACCCCCTTTCGTCGTTTGGTTGTGGTCGCATGTGCCCCGATTACGGCCTGACCGTGACGAAGCTCGTTCGGCCCTGCCGCTTGATGAGCAAGAGCACCGCTTGGTCTTTCGGCAGGCGGGAAACGGCCTGCTCATAGGCCTTCAGATTCGTGATCGGACGCCGGTTCACCTCGAGAATGAGGTCGCCGTCCTTCAGCCCGGCCTCTTCGGCGGCACCGCCCGGGCGAACCTTCACGATCACGATCCCTCCTTCACTCCGCCCCAGCCCCAGGCGACGCGCGATGTCCGAGGTGACGTCACGGACCTCGAGATCGGACAAGACGCCGGCGGGCGCGACCGACGGTTCGGGCTCGTCGCTTCCCGCCTGGGCCACCGAGCTCGGCTGCTCCACGATCGTGACGTCCACCTGTTTGGGGCGTTTGTCGCGGACTACTTTGACGGCAACTTTTTTGCCGACCGCGGTCCGCGCCACGGCGTTTCGGAGCTGCGTGGGACTTTCAACGGGTTTACCGTCGTACTCGACGATGAGGTCGCCGCGCTCGATCCCCGCGCGCTTGGCCGGGCTGCCCTCCAGCACTTCGCTCACGAGCACGCCTTTGACGTCGACGACTCCGAACTGTTGGGCCAGATCGCCGGACAGCTCTTGAATCGACACGCCGAGCCACCCACGGACCACTTTGCCCGTCCGGACCAGTTGCTCCAGAATCGACCGCGCCATGCTGCTCGGGACGGCAAAACCGATCCCCATGTTGCCCCCGTTTTGGCTGAAGATCGCCGTGTTGATCCCGATCAGCTCGCCGCGGGCATTGACCAGCGCGCCCCCCGAATTACCCGGATTGATCGCCGCGTCGGTCTGAATGAAGTCCTCGTACTCGGCGATCCCCATACTCGCCCGTCCGACGGCGCTGACGATGCCCATCGTGACGGTTTGGTTCAGTCCGAACGGGTTCCCGACCGCGAGCACGAACTCGCCGACCTCCAAGCCGTCCGAGTCGCCCCACGGAATCGTGTGGAGTCCCTCGGCTTCCACCTTGAGCAGCGCGAGGTCGGTCTTCGTATCCATCCCGATCAGCTTGGCCCGGAATTCCCGCTTGTCCGACAGGACGACCTTGATTTCATCGGCGCGATTCACCACGTGATTGTTCGTGATGATCAACCCGCTGGGATCGACGATGACGCCCGATCCAAGGCTGCGCTCCCGACGTTCCCGGGGGGCTTCGAACCGGCGGAAGAATTCCTCCCCGAAGAATCGACGGAACAGCGGGTCATCGAACGGCATGGCATGGCCGCCGCCCTCGCGCCCCGATCGCGTGGTCGAGATATTGACGACGGCCGGCGTCACCGCCTTGGCCACCCGCACGAAGTTGTGGTCGGTATCGGGGACGACGACGGCCGGGGGAACGGCGACGGGCGTGGGGGTCGGGGCCGGAGCAGCACGGCGCTCGGTGGACTCCGGGACGGCATGCCCGAACGGCAGCCATCCGAGGTCCGACGCGACCGCCAGCCCAATGATGACGCCCACCGCGAGGAGCAAGGCGCTGATCCCGAGGGACGAAACTCGTCGGCGTCCCGATCTGGGCGGTTCGTAGCCGTTCACGTGCGCTCGATGGAAGGCAGGTTGACGTTGAGGTGAAGGCTGAGGATAAGGTTGAGCGCCATCATCGTCGCTCCTCAACCTGACCCTCAGCTTCGGTCTTTCTCACGGGATCTCGCCGGCGTAAATGCCCATGATCGTCTGCAGGAACTTCACGGCCTCCGCTTTCGGACGCTGGAAGGAATTCCGACCGATGATGGACCCGAACCCGCCGCCGTCGCGAATCGCCCGGGCTTCCTCGAATACGTTGGCCTCGGCGCTCTTTGCGCCGCCGGAGAAAATCACGATCCGACGGCCGTTGAAGGCGCTCTGCACGACGTGGCGCACCCGTTCGGGTAAGGTTTTGATTGGAATCTGCTCGGCCTCGTAGACCTTCTTGGCCGCCGACTGCTCGATGTGGTCGGCCGGCAACTTCACCTTGATGACGTGCGCCCCCAACTGGGCGGCGATCTGCGCGGCATAGGCGACGACGTCGATTGCAGTCTCGCCTTCCTTGCTCAAGCCGGAGCCACGCGGATACGACCACACCACGACCGCCAATCCGTTGGCCTTGGCCTCCTCGGCGATCTCCCGGAGCTGCTGGTACATGGTGGTGCAATGGACCGAGCCGGGATAGATCGTATAGCCCACCGCCGAACAGCCCAGGCGCAAGGCATCCCGGACACTCCCGGTGACGGCTGGAATCGGATCCTTGTCCTCATGGAGGACGTCATGGTTGTTCAGCTTGAGGATGGTAGGAATCGTCCCGGCATAGTGATCGGCTCCGGCCTCGAGGAATCCCAGGGGCGCCGCATAGGCGTTACAGCCGGCCTCGATGGCGAGCTCGAAGTGGTAGAGGGGGTTATAGCCCGGTGGGTTGGGCGCGAAGCTCCGGGCGGGGCCATGCTCGAAGCCCTGGTCGACGGGCAGGATGACGAGTTTCCCGGTCCCGCCGAGCTTTCCATGCTGGAGCAGCCGAGCGAGGTTGGCCTTGGTGCCCGGATTATCGCTTCCATACCAGCTTAAGATGTCACGCACGCGCTGGCTCATGATGACCTCCGAAGATAAAAAAGAGCGTATGTCAGTTAGGACCGTTGAGGCCGTTAGGTCCGTTGAGTCGGTTAGGTCGGTTAGGTCAGTCCGCTAAGTCGGTTCTTGGAGTCCAACGGACAAAACTGACATAACCGACCTCCCGGACCTAACGGTCTTTACAACTCAAACGGACTCAACTGATCTAACCGACCTAACGGTTCTTTACAATCAACGCTTCCCCTGAATGAACGCCTCCGCCGTGGAGACGTCCTTGATGCTTCCGATGATGAGCGGAACCCGCTGGTGTACGGTGGTCGGTCGGATCTCGGAGATCTTCTGGGTCCCCGTGCTTGCGCTTCCGCCGGCCTGCTCGATCACGAAGGCCAGCGGAGCCGCCTCGTACATGAGCCGAAGCTTGCCCTCGGGCTTGTTCGCCTCGCCGGGATAGAGGTAGATGCCGCCGTTGCTCAGAAACCGGTGCACGTCGGCCACCAGGCAGCCCGAGTACCGGGACGAATAGGGCCGACCGGACGCCGGGTCCTTCTCCCGCAGGTAGGCCACGAACCGCTGAACCCCCTGCGGCCACTTCTCGATATTGCTCTCGTTCGCACTGTAGACCTTTCCACGCGCCGGCATCTTGATCCGGCTCCTCGAGAGCACGAACTCGCCGATCCCGGGATCCAAGGTGAATTGATACACCCCGGCCCCGCTCGTGTACACCAGGAGCGTGCTGGGCCCGTAGAGCAGATAGCCGGCCGCCACCTGCTCCGCCCCCGGCTTGAGCAGGCCACCCTGAAGGTCGCCGGGGACCTGCGGTTGATACCGATGGACCGAAAAGATCGAGCCGACGGTGAGGTTGCCGTCGAGGTTGGAGGAGCCGTCCAGGGGATCCAGGAAGATGACGTACTTGCCGTGGGGTCGCTCGGTGGAGGGATACCCCCCGACTTCCCACGGCTTCTCCATTTCCTCGGACACCAAGGCCTTGACGAGGCCGCCGTAGTATTCGAAGACCCGGACGAAAGTCTCGTTGGCGCGCTTGTCGAGCTTCTGAACCTGCTCACCTTGAACGTTGGTCTCTCCCGTCAGCCCGAGGACGTCGGTCAGGCCGGCTTGCCCCAGCTCCCGGCTGATGATCTTCCCCGCCAGCGCGAGCTGCGCCATGATCGTCGAGAATTCCCCGGTGGCAGCCGGGTGGACGGCCTGCTGCTCGATGAGGTGCCTCGTCAAGGTGACGGGTGTTTGATGCATCGCTCCCCCTTCTCCGCGTTTTTACGATTATATGGTTTTGTGCAAGAAGGCGCAATCAGACGTTGATGTACCGGAAGGACCTAGTAGCCACCCTCTAAAGGCGGTCTCGGGGGAAGGCTGGAGCGAGGAGCGTGAACGAGGCGGAGCGGGAGGCGAGGGCCCTTGGAAGCCACGCTGAGATCAGGAGTCGATCAGTCGGGCCATGACGGAACCGATGATGATCTTCGCCTTCATCATGACCGGCAGCCGTCGGGCGTCTCGGGTCAGCCAGACTCGGATGTTGCCCTCGTTGAGAAAGAGCCCTTGGAACGGCATGATCACGAGCAATCGAAGGGTCTCCACCTCCCCCACCGCCGTCCGCAGCCGTTCCACGGCTTCGACCCGCACTTCGACGTGATAGTTCTTCTTGTCATGATGGAGGTTGAGAACGACGGAGGTTCCCGGGTCGAGCGACGGCACGTGGCGGATGTAGTAGAGGCATGAGATCAGATCGTGCGTCGCCGGCGGAATCGGGAGGACCTCCCCTACGCCGTCCTTGATCGACACCACCCGTCCGTCGGCATGGCGAAAGGTGACGTCGAAGTCATTCTTCTTCCTCCCTTCCCGGCGGTGAAAGACCATGCGGAAGGGCGCCATCGTTTCCGCGTCGATGACCGATTCGACGCGGTTGTCGACCGGATAGAATTTCGAGACGACCCGGCTCGACACGGCCGTCGACAGGAGCTTCAGCGCCGGCCGCCCCTCCACGGGCCCCGACTCCTGCACCTCCATCACCGCGGTCCCCGCCCGCAGGTTCAGAAACGTGATCGCATAGGTCAGCCGCTCACCGACCGCAAAGGGGTGGATGGAATTCGAGGCGGGCGTGGATTCGGAGCGCGCGACGCTGCCGGAGAGCACCAGGACCGCGGACACGAGGAAGGGGGCCAGGAATGAACAGCGAGGTCCGATGGTTGGTCGTGTCACTCGGCTGGCCCGCATGGCTCACGGGCTGTTCAAGGTCTGACGGGCCGACTCCAGCTCGGACTCGATCGCACGGCGGATGGCGTTGAGCCGGTCTTGTGACGACGCCTCGAACCGCAGAACCAGCGCGGGCTGCGTATTGGACGCGCGGATCAGCCCCCACCCCTCGTCGAAGATCACCCGGACGCCGTCGATGGTCACCACGTCCCGGATCGTGAGGCCGGGACCGATCGGGCGCTTGGACCGAGCCTGCTCCACCAAACGCGACTGGACCCGCTTCACCAGGTCGAATTTGATCGTATCGGGAGTGTCCAGGCGGATTTCCGGGGTGACCGCGGTGACCGGCAGGTCTTCGATCAGCGCGGACAACGGCTTTCCGGCCTTCGCCAGGATCTCGACCAATCGACAGGAGGCGTAGATGGCGTCATCGTAACCGAAGTACCGGTCCGCAAAGAACATGTGGCCGGACATCTCTCCCGCCAGGACGGCCGATTCGGCCTTCATCTTGGCTTTGATCAAGGAGTGGCCGGTCTTCCACATGATCGGCCGCCCGCCGCGCTTCTGAATATCGTCGTAGAGGCTTTGCGACGCCTTCACTTCCGAGAGAATCGTACTTCCCGGACGGGCCGCCAGGATCTCGCGCGAAAAGATGACCATCAGCCGGTCGCCCCAGAGTATCTCCCCTTGCTCATCGATCGCGCCGATTCGGTCGGCATCGCCGTCGTAACCGATCCCGACGTCCGCCCCGGTCTCCTTCACCGTCCGGATCAGATCCTCGAGGTTCTCCACGACGGTGGGATCGGGATGGTGATTCGGGAACCGCCCGTCCACCTCGCAATAGAGCGCCGTGACCCGGCAGCCGAGCTGTTCCAGCGCGTCCTTGGCGACCAAGGCCGCCGCCCCGTTCCCGCAATCGATGACGACGTGAAGCCGCCGGGCATCGACGGCGGCGAAGTGTTGCTTCAGATGGCCCAGATACTCGGGGATGATCGGACGGGCCGTGACCGTGCCGGCGCCGGATGAAAACGAGCCGGCCTCCATCACCGTCCGGAGCTGCTGAATCTCCTCGCCGTGCAAGGCTTCCTTGCCGATGCAGAGCTTGAAGCCATTGTATTCGCCGGCATTGTGGCTCCCCGTGATCATCACGCCGCCGTCCACCGGAAACGTGAACAGGGAGAAGTACAAGACCGGCGTCGGGCACAGGCCGATGTCGATCACATCCAGCCCGCCGGCGGTCAGGCCGCGAAGCAAGCGCTCCCGCAGCATCGGCGAGCTCGCCCGGCCGTCTCGCCCCACGCTGATCGTCTTCACGCCCTGACCGCGCGCCACGGTGGCATACGCCCGACCGATGCGCTCCGCCACGTCCTCCGTCAGGTCCCGGCCGACGATCCCCCGAATGTCGTATTCGCGAAAGAGAGCCATGATCTCTGTTTGGTCCGTTAGGTCCGTTGGGTCAGTTTGGTCCGTTCGATCGGTCGTCGCTCATCAGCCGATGGTCGTGTTCGTGAAGCACGCAGGTATCGGAGGAGGCCGTCAATGACTTTTCTGGTGATTTCCGCTTGCCGATAGACGGCTTCGACGCGCTCTTCATGGACCGAATGACAGTCCAGAGCAACGAAGAGGCAGGATTGAACTTCCGAGACCGATCGCCGTGCGTATGTGAGGAACCGTCTGAATTCGGCGTTCGATTGGCTCCCAAAACCCTCGGCAATGTTATTCATAACGGAGAGCGATGCCCCGGTCAACTGATCACGAAACCTCCCGTCCGCCTTTAGTCCTCCACTGCGACAGAGTTCGTACGTGAGTCGAGTCAAGATTCTCGCCTGCTTCCAACAATCCAAATCTTCGAAACGCTCCACCTTCATCGCGTCTATGCGTTTGAAGCTGTTATTCCGTTGAGTCCGTTTCGTCCGTTGGTCTGTTCAGTCGGTTCGTTCTGTTTGCTCAATCCACAGCGGAATTAACTGACGTAACGGACTCAACGGACCAACCGACCTAACGCCGCCCATAATCATCCTGGAAGCGCACGATGTCGTCTTCGCCGAGATAGGCGCCGTTTTGCACTTCGATGATGTGCAGGGTTTCCGATCCGGGGTTCTCGAGGCGGTGCGGCGTCTTGACGGGGATCACGGTGTTGCGGCCGACCGGCAGGTCGAACACCTCGTCGCCCCGCGTGACGCGCGCCGTCCCGGCGATGACGACCCAGTGTTCATTCCGTTGATGGTGCATTTGCAGCGACAGCCGCCCGCCGGGATTGACCGTCACCCGCTTGACCTTGTAGCCCGGCCCCTCCTCCAAGACGGTGTAGGAGCCCCACGGCCGAAACACGGTGCGGTGCTCCAAGTGCTCCGGCGCGCCCTGCTTCTTGAGGACCTCCACCACCCGCTTGACGTCCTGGGCGCGGGACTTGGGGCAAATGAGGGTGGCGTCGGCGGTATCGACCACGATCATGTCGGCCAGCCCGATCGTCGCCACGACGCGCTGGTCGGCATAGAGGACCGAGTTGCGGCTGTCGAGATCGATGACTTTTCCGCTCACGACGTTGTTGGATCGATCCCTCGGCGCCACCTCCTCCAGGCTGCTCCAATTCCCGACGTCCGACCAGGTGAAGGTCACGGGGATCACGGCCGCGCGCGAGGACCGCTCCATCACGCCGTGGTCGATGGAGATCGACGGCAGCCGGCGGTAGGCCTCGGCAAAGGCCTCGCCCGCGGTCGCCGCATCGAGGTCGAAGAGCCGCCGCATGCCTTTCATCAGACCCGGTTGGTGGCGCATGAGCTCGTCGAGCACGACCGAGGCCCGCCAGACGAACATGCCGCTGTTCCAATAGTAGTTCCCTGAGCGGAGGTACCGTTCCGCCGTCTTCACGTCCGGTTTCTCGACGAAGCGAGCGACGGGATGCCCGACGAGGGTGCGCGCGGCGGCCAACCGGACGCGCCGCTTGGGCTGAATATACCCGTATCCGGTCTCCGGTCGGGTCGGCTTGACGCCGAACGTCACCAGGTGCCCTCGCTCCGCCATCTCCACGGCCAAGGCGACGGCCGCACGGAACCGCGCCGTCTCCTTGATCACGTGATCGGCGGGCAACACCAACAGGCAGGCGTCGGGATCGCGGTCCAGCAGGCGTCTGGCGGCGTAGGCGATCGCGGGCGCGGTGTTGCGGCCCTCCGGTTCCAGGAAAAAGTTGCCGTGGAGCGCGTCCTTCCACTCGGCGAGCTGAAAGCGGATGGAATCGGCCTGCATCGTGTTCGTGGAAATGATCACGTGATCGGGCGCGACGCAACTCAGCACCCGCCGCATGGTCTGCTGGATCAGCGTCTCCCCGCCCATGATGCGCAACAACTGCTTGGGATAGAGATGCCGGCTCAACGGCCAGAACCGCGTGCCGCTTCCACCGGCAAGGATCACCGCATACAGATGGGACGTCGCGCTCATGGCCCTGCCTCTCGTTTCATCCTCCACACTCGTTCCGTCGATCCCACTTGAGCCGCAAGGATCAGGTCGACCACCTCACGGACGGCGCCCTCCCCCCCCTTGTGCCGGCAGACGTAATGGACGACCCGCTGCACCTCCGGGATGCCGTCGGCCGGCGTGGCGGAGAAGCCGGCGGCCGTGAGCGCGTCGAGATCATTGACGTCGTCCCCCATGTAGGCGACTTGGTCGAGCGTCAACTGATAGCGCTCGGCGAGCTCGCGCAAGCGGGTCAGCTTGTCATGGACCCGCTGATGCACCTCGGGGATCGCGAGCTTCTCTCCCCGCCGGGCGACCAGCTTGGTCTCTTCCTGCGTGATCAAGGCCGTCACGAGGCCGGCGCGCTGCAGGAGCTTGATGCCCATCCCGTCGCGCGTGTTGAACTTCTTCAGCTCATCCCCGGCTTCCGTGTAGTACATGCCGGCGTCGGTCAGCACGCCGTCGACGTCGGTGGCGAAGAGGCGGATGCGCTTGAGGATCGTCGAGAGAGCACGGGCGCGGGCGGGCGATGGACGTGTGCGTCGGGTGCGCGGCATAAGTAACTGGGCAGGACGATCTTAGCAGAGGCCCTGGGACAAGACAATAAAGGGAAGCTGAGGGCCAGGAGTCTGTCCGCGGTATGCCATTCTGCGGCAAACGATCGGCAACCTCGGGATGTTCTTGGCCCGGAAAACTCCTAACAGGATGTTCAAAAAGGTCATCCAGCGCGGCCGCAGCAAAGCGAAGGGCCGAAGCGTACCCTTTGCGGTACGTTGAGGTCCTGCGCGAAGCGAGAACAAAGCTGGGGACCTTTTTCAACATCCTGCCTAGCGGGAAGAAGAGAAGAGCCGCAGATCGGACTCTACCATCTCGCGCACCAGCTCCTTGAACCCGACTCGACAGGTCCATCCCAGGTCCCGCCGTGCCAAGGAGGCATCCCCCAGCAACGTTTCGACGTCGGCGGGACGGAGAAGCTGCGGATCGACGACCACGTGATCGCGATAATTCAGCCCGACGTGCGAGAACGCCGTCTCGGCAAATTCGCGGACGGAATGCTGCTCACCGGTTGCCACGACATAGTCCCCCGGCGGCTCACGCTGGAGCATGAGCCACATGGCTTCCACGTAGTCGCGTGCGTGACCCCAGTCTCGCTTGGCATCCAGGTTCCCCAAGCGCAATTCCTTGGCGAGGCCCAGCTTGATGCGGGCGGCATGTGAGGTGATCTTGCGTGTCACGAACTCGAACCCGCGCCGCGGCGATTCGTGGTTGTAGAGGATGCCGGCACAGGCCTTGATCCCGTAGGCCTCGCGATAATTGCGGGTGAGGTGGAACCCGGTGACCTTGGAGATCCCATAGGCCGAGCGCGGATGGAAGGGGGTCTTCTCGGTTTGCGGCACCTCGGCCACCTTTCCGAACATCTCGCTGGAGGCGGCGAAGTAGAACCGGCACGTCGGCGTGCAGTCTCGCAGCGCGGAGAGCACATGATGGGTGCCGTTGATGTTCGCGTTGAGCGTGGAAAACTCGTCCTCGAAGGAGTAGGTCACGAAGCTCTGCGCGGCCAGATGGTAGCATTCATCCGGTTGCACGGCCTGAAACACGCGATAGATGCTCGGCAGGCTTTCGAGCGACGCCGCGTGCAAATGGAGACGATCGCGCAAGTGCAGGATGCGCCACAGCCGATGCTCGGGATCCTCGATCGCGACCCGGCGAATGATGCCGTGCACGTCGTAGCCTTTTTCCAGCAAGAGCTCGGCGAGATACGAACCATCTTGTCCGGTAATGCCGGTGATCAGTGCCCGTTTCATGTTCCCTGCCTTACTTACATTAGTGTGATTGGGCCGATCGAGTGTCACGCACGTAGCGGGAGAGCGCGTCCTTCCAGTCGGGCAAGACGATCCCCGCCTGCATGAGCACGCGGTTTGCCAAGACCGAATAGGCCGGCCGTGGGGCGGGACGATTCGCCTCTTGGGTGGTAATGGGCAGCACGGGTACGGGCGCGCCGATCTCGGAGACGATGGCGACGGCAAAGTCATACCAGGTGCAGTCTCCCGCCCCGGTCGCATGCGTGATCCCGCTCAAGTCAGGTCGCTCCAGAATCCGGCCGATGGCCACCGCGAGGTCCCCGGCATGGGTCGGCGTCCCCCGCTGATCGGCCACGACCCTGAGCGCCGGCTGCTCTTTGCTCAAGCGGATGATGGTCTTCACGAAGTTCGCTCCGTGGGCGCCGTACACCCAGGACGTCCGGACGATCACCGTACGGGCACAGAGCGCCTGCGCCCGCCTCTCCCCTTCCAGCTTGGAGCGGCCGTACCAATTCAATGGGTGGGGGTCATCGGACTCGAGATAGGGGGCGTCCTTCCCGCCGTCGAAGACGTAATCCGTCGAGACGTAGATCATCCGTGCGCCGACCTTCTGCGCGGCCCGCGCCACCCGCTCCGTCCCGGCGGCATTGACCGCCATCGCGAGGTCCGGCTCCTGCTCGGCCTTGTCGACGTGAGTGTAGGCGGCCGCGTGGATCACCACCTCCGGCTCGGATGTGGCGATCAGGGCTTCGACATCGGCGGTCAGAAGATCGAAGGCGGGACGCACACCGAGGACGAGCTCATGGCCGGCAAGGACGTGCTGCAGCTCATGACCGAGCTGCCCGTTCGCGCCCGTCAGGAAGACGCGCATGATCGCCCTTCCGCCAAGCGCTGGCGATACATCTGTTCGTAGTACTGCCGGAACTCGCCGGACTTGATCTTCTGCCACCAGCCCGGGTTGTCCCGGTACCAGTCGATCGTCGCCCGCAATCCCTCCTCGAACGGCACGGCCGGCTTCCACCCGAGGGCATGAATCCGGCTGCAATCGATCGCGTACCGGCGATCATGGCCCGGGCGGTCCTGCACGTAGCGAATCAAGGACGAGGGCTTGCCGAGATGGGTGAGGATGCTCGTGGCCACGTCGATGTTCTCGCGTTCGTTCCCACCGCCGATGTTGTAGACCTGCCCCGGCTCGCCGTGCTGCAGGGCGAACTCGATCCCGCTGCAGTGGTCGAACACTGAGAGCCAGTCGCGGCGGTATTTGCCGTCCCCGTAGAGCGGAAGCGGCTGATCCTCGATGGCGTTGGTCACGAAGAGCGGGATGAACTTTTCAGGGTATTGGTTGGGACCGTACGTGTTGCTGCCCCGCGTGATGACGACCGGGAAGCGGTAGGTGGTCCAGTAGCTCCGGACCAGGAGATCGGCGCCGGCCTTGCTCGCCGAATAGGGGCTGCGCGGCTCGAGCGCGTCGTCCTCTTTGGACCAGCCGGTCTCGACGCTGCCGTACACCTCGTCGGTGCTCACCTGGAGAAATCGGGAGACCTTCGCCCGCCGTGCCTCCTCCAGCAACGTCGCCGTTCCCACGACGTCGGTCTTGGCGAAGCCACCGGGCTCGAGGATCGACCGGTCGACGTGCGTCTCCGCCGCGCAATTCACCACCGCGTCGATCCGATGGTCGCCGAACAGTCGGGCGATGAGCGTGGCGTCGCAAATGTCCCCGTGCACGAAGGTATAGCTCGCATGGCCTTCGAGGTCACGCAGGTTGTCCGGATTCCCCGAATAGCGCAGGGCATCGACATTGATGACCCGATGCCCGCTCGCCAACAACCGCCGAACCAAATGCGACCCGATAAAACCAGCGCCACCAGTCAGTAAGATAATCATGGTTGGTAGGGATAGAGGGTTATGGGTTATGGGTTATGAGCAGGCCCGTTCGTTTCTTTCGCAGGGAGCGAATCAAGCCGTTGAGCAGACGACTGACGGTCGCCATTTTCAACTCGAGGTCATCATAGTCATTTTCTTGGAGATAACCAAGATCCTTCGCCAATAACACAAAGTATCTCGTCTCTTCCAGGGATGCTCTCGCTGTTGCAAGGAAGTGAAGATATTCTTTTGTCGATTGCCTTGCGCTTCCCTCCACAATATTCGCCGGCACTGACACTGCTGCTCGGCAAAGCTGTGTGGTCAGCCGGAACTTTTCGGTCTCGGGAAACTGATCAGCAAACCTATACGTGTCCAGCACCATCGAGTGTGCGTTCTTCCAGACGTCCAAGTCCCTCCAGTGCATCTCTCCCTGTTTCTCCCTGTCCAGTCACGCTTCCCGCTGTCCCGCAATCCCTTCTTCTGTCACTACCATCATCCCCTTTCCCATATTCAGCTCTTCGGGCGCACCTCTACCACCATACAACTTACCCCATTACCCCTATCCAACCTTGTTCGCTCCCGTCCGGGCGACCAGTTGATTGGCAAGGAAGAGGGACTCGATCGTGCCGGCGTCCGTCCACCAGCCGTCGAGCACGTCCCAGGTCAGCTCGCCGCTTTCGATGTAGGCGTTGTTCACGTCGGTGATTTCCAATTCTCCGCGCCCGGACGGCCGCAGGGTTTTGATGATGTCGAACACCCGGGCGTCGTAGAAGTAAATGCCGGTGACCGCGTACGACGAGCGCGGGTTCTTCGGCTTCTCCTCGATTTTCACCACGCGGTCGCCTTCGAGCACCGGCACGCCGAACCGCTGGGGGTCTTTGACCTCCTTCAGCAGGATCTTGGCTCCGCGCTGCTGCTCGCGAAACGCCCGGGCGGCGCGAATGATGTTGTTCTCGATGAGATTGTCGCCCAGGATCACGCAGATCGGACAGCCGTCGGCGAAATACTCGGCCAGCCGGAGCGCGTCGGCGATCCCGCCCTCACCCTCCTGAAAGGTGTAATCGACGTGATGAAGCCCGAACTCCTTCCCGTTCCCCAGGAGCTTGAGGAAATCCCCGGCGCTGTTGCCTCCCGTCACGAGCATGATCTCCCGGATGCCGGCGTTCACCAAGGTCTGGATCGGATAATAGATCATCGGCTTGTCATAGACCGGCAAGAGATGCTTGTTCGTGACCCGTGTCAATGGGTGTAACCGCGTACCGAGCCCGCCGGCGAGAACCACGCCTTTCATGAGACCTCCTGGAAATGTTAATCGTTAAACGTGAATCGTTAATCGCAGGAGACCCTCGTTGAAAACCACGGCATCTCCTGCCCTTCTGTTGACCACTAACGATTCACGATGAACGTCCACTGTTTATTTCCCGGCGCATCGCCCAGGCGCGCTTGATTCGCTCCTCCTCATCGCGGCCACGGCGATCTACCAAAGAGAAGAAGGAGGCATAGGTTTCTGGATCACGACACGTGAGTAATCGTCCCTTCAGCGCCTCCCGCTGAAGCGTCACGTTCTCGGTCACATTCAGGAAGACCAAGTCCACTCGATCCGTATGGAGGGAGTCCTGAATGAGCCCGAGAATATGCAATCGCTCATCGAGATCAGGCGGATGATCCAAGTAGATCGCGACATCGATATCCGAATCGACCTTAGGCAGATGTCCGCTACGTCCGGACCCGAACAGCAGGGAGAATTCGGCGCCGGCAACCGACTTCATCACCTCTTCCAGCCGCTGCACATCAATGACTTTCGGCATAGGCCTTGACCTCTGCTGCGAACGCCTCAATGTCTCCAAGCTTCTTCGTTATGATCCCATACACGATGCTCAAATCCACTTCCTCATACTGATGAACCAGAAAATTTCTGAAGCGAACCATAGGGGCATATCGACTCGCGTCTTGAATGACCCCGAGCACTTGCAACCGTTCCAGCACCGCCACGGAGGTTTCAGCAGGAGCTCCGCCCGTCAACGCGATCACACGTTCGCCGATATCGATCATCGCCTCAATCATGATTTGGAGAGCTCGTTCGACCAGTTTTTGACGAGCCCAATCTTTTCGAAATTCTTCGTAGTCGGTTGGGAGATGCTCGCGCAGACGGCGCAGTGTGTCTTCCATCTCCGCTAATTTTCGAGCCACTATCCCGTTCTTCATCCGTGAACGATCGTTCGGAAGTAGCTGATCGTCTTCGCGAGGCCTTCTTCCAACGTGACGGCCGGCTCCCAGCCGAGCAGGGTTTTCGCCCGCCGAATATCCGGCCGCCGGACTTTGGGGTCATCCACCGGGAGCGGATGATGCTTGATCTGACTCGAGGACCCCGTCAGCTTGAGCACGAGCTGGGCAATGTCGATCACCGTGAGCTCCCGCGGATTCCCGAGATTCACCGGGTCGTGGATGCTCTCGCTCGCCGGTCGCCCTTCGGAAAGAAACCCGCTGCGGTCGGTGCGTTGCGCCACCGTCTTATCGGATGGCGTCATCGCGAGGGCAATAATGCCCCGAACGAGGTCATCGACATAGCAGAAGCTTCGCGTCTGCCGGCCGTCGCCGAAGACGGTCAGGGGTTGACCTTGCAGCGCCTGGACGATGAAGTTCGAGACGACCCGGCCGTCGTTGGGCCGCATTCGCGGGCCGAAGGTGTTGAAGATCCGGACGATCCTCGTATCGACGCCGTGGTAGCGGTGATAGGCCATCGTCATGGCTTCCGCAAACCGTTTCGCTTCGTCGTAGACGCCGCGCGGGCTGATGGGATTGACGTTCCCCCAGTAACTTTCCGGCTGGGGATTGACCAGTGGATCGCCGTAGACCTCCGAGGTGCTGGCGAGCAGGAAGCGCGCCCCTTTTGCCTTCGCGAGGCCCAGGGCCTTGTGCGTCCCCAACGCACCGACCTTCAGCGTCGCGATCGGATATTCGAGATAATCTTGAGGGCTGGCAGGCGAGGCAAAGTGCAGGACGGCGTCCAGCGGGCCGTCGACGTGCAAGTAGTCGCAGACGTTGTATTTGACGAAGCTGAACCGTTCGTGTCCGAGGAGATGGGCGATATTCTCGGCCCGCCCGGTGATCAGATTGTCCAGGCATTGAACCTGATGCCCCTGGCCGATCAGGCTCTCACAGAGATGACTCCCAAGAAATCCGGCGCCGCCGGTGATGAGGATATGCATGCCTTAGGCCTTCCCGCTTACCGCCTACCCCTTTACCCCACTACCCCTCAAGATCTCGCCACCCATCGCCTCCCACAGGTAGCGTCGGGCAAAGGGAGCAAAGTCGAAATATTCATCCCATGTCCTGATACGGAATTCATCCAGCAAGTCAGCGTTCCTGACGAGCAGGACGCGGCCCTTGGACGCATGATATCGAAACGCCACCGAGGCATCATTCAAGACACGGACATCGACTGGAATTCGTATCTGGAAGGTGAGGTGAACTCCGAGATCCACTTCATACTCTCGGTAGCTCGAGATGTGCGGCCGTTCAGAGTGGATATACAGGGCAAGGTCGATATCCCGGAACGTCCCTTCCTGGATAAATGAGCCGTGCAGAAACGCAAAGAGCACTTCGGGGCGTTTTCCAAGCGCCGCTTTCAGTTCCTGCTCAACACGTTCTTTCTCACTGTGGGAGAGTCTGCGTGATCGAGCATGCGAATCCACAGTCGTGGTCCTTCGTAAGGTTAACTAGGCCGAGAAGTCCGAGTAGGCCTTCGCGGCCGGGCGAGGCGGTGCGGGTAGATGCGAGGCCGCAGGCCCTTCGGCTGAAACGACGAAGCCCTCCGCAGATCGTTTGCCGCAGCGCCGTAGGATACTGAACAGCGGGATAAAGCTCAATCGGTTTCCGTCGCGGCCCTGCTCTCAGGCTTTCTCTAGCAGGCTGTCGGAAGCTATTTTGAGGACCCAGAGACTCGGAACTTCAGGAGAATGGTGCTGTAGCAGAATGACCCACAGGATGTTCAAAAAGGCCATCCAGCGCGGCCGCAGCGAGGTGCACGTCGTCACGAATAAGTGACGACACGTTTGTGCACGCCGGCGAGATGGTGAGCCGGCAGTGTCTTGGCCGAGGCGTCTCCTCATCACCCGCCCACCCCGAGCTGCCAAGACAGCTCTGTTCCCGTGGTGCGGTACGTTGAGGTCCTGAGCGACGCGAGAACAAAGCTGGGGGCCTTTTTCAACATCCTGTTAGGCCCGCCACCTTCTCATACACCGCAATGGTCTCTCGTGCTGTTCGCTCCCAGGAAAACTGAGCCGCCTGGGCCAGCCCTCGCTCGCGCAACGCGCGTTGAAGGCCCTGATCCTCCAAAACCCGTCCCATCTGCTGAGCCAGTCCCTCGACGTCGACTGGATCGATCAGGATCGCCGCGGCCCCGGCCACTTCGGGTAAAGACGACGCATTCGAGCTGATCACCGGGCATCCGCACGCCATCGCTTCCAACACCGGCAGCCCGAACCCCTCGTAGCGCGAGGGAAAGACGAACAGCGCCGCATCCTGATACAGGTCGATCAACCGCTCATCGCTCACGACGCCGGTGAATACCGTTCGGCCTTCCAGCCCTGCCTGAGCCACCCGCTCTTTCAGGTCGGGCCGTCGGCGGAAATCGCCGGCAAGGACCAGGTGGTGCGAATCCCGTAATGCGGCAGGCAGCCGGGCGAACGCGTCGATCAGGGTCTCGACATTCTTGGTGGGATCGTTCCCGGCCACGGACAGGACGTAGGGACGCGCTGCGGCCGCCGGCCGATCGGTTTTCGGCCGGAACCGGAGCAGATCGACCCCCGGATAGACCACCGTGACACGATCCTCGTCATAGCCCAGGTGCTTGACGATATCCTGGCGTGATGACTCCGAATCCGTGATGACATGGTCGATCATCGCCCGGCGGTCACGGACGAGAAGCCGCTCCAGCCACGGCGGCGATGGCCGTCCCAAGTTGAAGAGCAACGGCTTGACGTCATGGATCGTGACGAGGAACCGTCCCCGCTTCCACAGCACACAGGAGTCATAAGGGAAGTGGAGCACGTCATAGCCGCCTGGGCACAGAGAGACGGCCTGTTCCCAGACCCGGCGCTTGAAGACCGGAATGGTCAATTTGTGATAGCGGACATTCGGACGAGCAGGAAAGATGATCGCCGACGCCGGCATGAAAATCTCATACTGGTGACTCCGGTCAACGGCTCCAATCGCCTCGATGAGACTCCGAGCATAGCGCCCCAACCCGACGTTGAAGTCTTTCAGGTGCCACGCGGCGAGACGGATGTTCACAATGCTGCTAAGCCTCCGCCCGAACAATCGCCGTCACTAAGTTGCAGATTCCTATGTGACTGGCAACGATCTAATTCTGATGCCGGCATCATCGACCGAGATAAGCACCCCTTGTTCCAACTGCGTTCTTAGCGTAGGAAGGACCGCCAACAAAAGATCCGTCACGGTGTTGGTGGGAGACATTTTGAACACGGAGTGACAAGACGCTCGGGAAGGATGTTCCGGCTTGAGCGACAAGCGAAGAGAAATCGAGATCCTGGGTCAGGATTGAGGCATCGAGACGTTTGGCCAGTTCGACAATCTGCAGGTCTGTGGCAGTAGGAGGAAGATCGTCTGCGACCCGAGCAATAAAATAGCCCTGCTTATGAAGCGCATCAACCGTCTTTGGAGAAATATGAAGATCTGCGACCAGCTTCAGGGGCAAGGTCAATTAACCGGGGATGGCAAGGGCCGTGAGTATTCGCTGGCAAGCCAAGCCGCATAGTGCATCGCTTGCTTCAGATCCTCCTCTTCCAGCTCAGGATAAGCTTCTAAAATTTCTGGTATTGTCTGGCCGCCGGCCAATTGCTTGAAAAGGAACGAGACAGTAATCCGCAATCCGCGAATGACAGGCTGTCCCATACAGACTTCAGGATCGACAGTGATGCGGTCCAACCTTTGAGCCATTGTGTTACCTTCAAAACAGCATGTTCAACTTTACTTCATCACGTTCAACATGAGCAAATCATTTCTCCCTTCAGGAAACAGAGAGACCGCCTGCTCCCAGGCACTACGCTCGAAGACCGGGATGCTGAGTACTGGCGACATCCGCCCCAAACCGACGTTGAAGTCTCTCAGGTGCCACGCGGCGAGACGAATCTTCACGTGCCCGTGAGGTGTAGAGATGAACGAAGTAAACGGGGCAAGAAGAAGGGCGGTTCAGTAGGCATTCTTGTTGACCATCCCCTTCCAGATCGTCAACCACATGATCTTGAGATCAAAAAGAACGGACCAGTGCTCGATGTAATAGAGGTCATGCTCGATGCGCTTCTCCAAGCAGGTGTTTCCCCTCCACCCGTTCACTTGAGCCCACCCGGTGATACCGGCCTTCATCTTGTGTCGGAGCATGTATTGTGGAAATCTCGCACGAAACTCCGCGATAAACTCAGGTCGTTCGGGCCGAGGACCGACGATGCTCATATCCCCCTTGAGGACATTCCAAAATTGAGGAAGCTCATCTAAACTGGTCCGTCTTAGCCAAGATCCGATCCACGTCCGCCTCGTATCACCAACCTGAGCCCAGACGGGCCCGGTCACCGATTCCGCATCAACACGCATTGAACGAAACTTCAACATTTCGAAGGCCCGCCCGTCCAGGCCCATTCTGACCTGACGGAAAAAGATGGGCCCTTGAGACGTGCATTTGATCAACACCGCTGCCAGAACAAACATCGGCGATGATAAGATGATGGCTAGGGCAGCACCGGCGATGTCCATAGCGCGTTTAATGACGACGTTCCAACCATGTAGAGGCGTGCCTTGTAAGGTAATAATCGGTAGGCCTTCAAACATTTCTGCATCAGCACGCACGGTCATAAACTCATAGAAGGCCGGCACCACCTTGACCTCAACAAGCGTTGTCGTCAAATAGGCCAGTATTTTCTCAGCATACAGTTCAGCTTCAGGCGGCAAACACACGAAGACTATATCGATACCCGCACCTACCTTCTCTTCCAGTTGGTCATATGTGCCAACAACGCTTACTCCCTCAAAAACCGCACCCAACTTTTCCGGCCTTCGTGTGAGATAACCTCGAACCTTTACCCCAAGCTCCGGATGCTGTTGGAGCGAATACACCAGCTTTTGTCCTAGTTTCCCTGCTCCCACTATCAATGCGTATCGCTGATTAAATCCAAGCCTACGAGCGAAGCGGAGAGCTTCTCGAAACACGACACGTGAGAATCCAAGAGCGACAAGATTGAGAAGCCAGAAATAAAGTAGTACTAGCCGGGAGTACTCGAACTGACGAATAAAGAACGTCAGCGCCACCAAGATGAGCACTGACAGGGTATTCGCCTTCGCCAGGTCAACAAATTCGGCGATATGGGTGCCCATCCGCCGCGGACGGTACAGACGAAATGCTTGGAAGGAAAACCCCCAAACGAGCACAATGGGAACCAATAACCATAGATAAGGCTCCAGCGGTGGGACACCTTTCGTCACTGGCTCTAGTATTCCAGAAAACCGTATCGCATACGCTCCCAGCCAGCAGAGGCAGATGAGCGCAAGGTCGAACAAGAACAGCAAGCTTTTAAGAAATTCAGCCCGTCGCTTCAACATTCGCGTTGTCTCGTAAACTCCTCATACGACGAATGCACGAAGTCATGCATTCTGTTCTTAAAGCATGCCCGATCAAAGCGTGCTACATGCTGTCGAATGGCCTCAGGGTCAAATCGCCGTTCATTCTTTTCGAACAACTGAATAGCCTCGCAAACCGCCTCCGTGGTCTGCTGATAAAAGAAGACACCCGTCGGGGCCGCCGCTCCAGACCCTCCGACTCCCGGTTCAACCGGGTTCATCGCCACAACTGTTTCGAGAGCCCCACCTTTTCCATACGCAATGACTGGCCTCCCAGATGCCATTGCCTCCAGGGGCACTATACCGAAATCCTCCTGCCCTGGAAACAACAATGCTTTACAGCGACTGTAGTGCCGACGAAGGACCTCATCCGGCTGCCAGCCTAGAAACTCAACGGTTGGACCTGCAAGTGCTCGCAACCGCTGTTCGTCCTGACCACTTCCAATGATCTTCAGGGGACGGCTCAAGCGATTGCATGCTTCTATCGCAAGATCGACTCGTTTGTAAGGGGCAAAGGCCGTAACAACTAGATAGTAATCTTGTCGCTCGTCGGAAATAGCGAAAGCTCCATAGTCAACTGGTGGGCAGATGACCGACGAGTGACGGCTATAATGACGCCGGACGCGATCAGCAACGTGCTGAGAGTTGGCGACAAAATAATGAACCCGACTAGAAGATGCAACATCCCACTTTTGTAGGCTGACGCGGACTGCTGACATCACTGAGCGCGTGATGAAAGCGCACCGCCCCTTGCCAAAATAGCTGTCATACTGATCCCATACGTAGCGCATCGGGGTATGAATATACGAAATGTGGCACACCCCCTTAGGCACTCTAACGCCCTTGGCCACACAATGGCTTGAACTGAGGATGACATCGAAGTCGTCGAAATTGAATCGTTCGATCGCAGATGGAAAAATCGGGAGGTAGTAGCGATACCAGGACGTGACGCAGGGCAGGGATTGAACAAAACTTGTGACGATCTGATGCTCCTCAATGGCTGCCGAAACACTCCCTGGGACATGAAGCAACGTGTAGATCGGTGCCTTTGGGAAAAGCTCGCACAGTGCCTCCAGGCATCGCTCCCCGCCACGCATGCCTGTCAACCAATCATGAACAATGGCGACTCTCAAGCGGCAAGAACCTCAACGAGAACATTCGTTTCTCGGATGCCAAGCTACTTCTACTTCTCCCCGCGGCCATCAAGTGCAGCCTGAATAATGGTGCCCACATCGTTAATACGACGGCTCCAGGACAAACCAGAAACGTACTCGATTCGCCTCCTCGCTTCATTACCATCTTCCTTTAGGGCCGCCTCAATTGCAGAGAGAAACTTTTCGCGGCTGGTGAGATAGCACAAGTCCTTATAGTCGAGTAACGATTCGAGCTCGGTGCTTACCACCGGCTTCCCCAAGGCCAAGTACTCAAAGAATTTCAGTGGAAAAACGCTGTCAGTCGTCTGGTTGGCCCGATAAGGGATGAGACAGACATCAAAAGCATGGACATATTGCGGTACTTCATTTGCCTGACGAGGTCCGAGGAGAAGGACATTCGGTTTGTCCTGAAGCAATCGGACATCAGTAGATGGATCACCCTCTCCAATAGGACCAATGAGCACAAAATTCCACTTGGGTCGGCTGTCGGCCAGCATAGCGATAAGCTCTAGGTCGACTTTATACCCCGATACGTTTCCCACGAATCCGATCACTGGCCGTTGGAGGCTTGCGATTTCGTCCATGAGGATCAAAGCCCGATGCCCCTCTTCGAGAAAGGCTTCGATATTCCCCAGATTTGGAAAATAGTAGGTCCTGGGATGGACGGCTCGCTTTTCCCTAAACAGCTTAGGTGATGTCGTCAACACAACATCAGCCGCTTTGATCGCCTGGGACTCGAGCCGACTTATCGTAGGAGCATCAACCGAAGGGTTGGCTGAATAATCATCAACGCAATGATAGACAACAAGCGAGGGAGCGAGCTGTTGTGCCGCGCCGGCGGCGGTCGGCAAGAACATCCAAACAATGGGTCTTCGAAACCTCAAGCCCTTCATGATCCGTTTGAGCGACCGTGAGAGCCAGATTGCGTTGCAATATCGAACACAGGACCAGCCGTGAAACGGGATCCCGATGGGCGAGTAGACATAAAGATTCTCGGTTTCCTTTCTCACCCCCCCGCACCAACCAGATATACGATGGAGGACTTTCCGCACATCCGTGGCGCTCGTCATTGAGGGGCTGCGAAGACCGAGCGATTCAACAAATAAAACGCGGTTGGACTTCGCCAGCCCTGTCATCAGATGGTGGACCGTGAGCCTGGACTGTTGATAAAAGTGCGCTGAAGCGAAGCACACAATGTCTTGATCTGTAAGCATGTAAATTAGATCATCTCACCGATTGATGACCTGCTTGAGAATTCTGACAATTTGCGCAGCAGCGTGACCATCGCCAAATACTCTCGACCTTTTCGAACGACGGCGGTATTCAACGACGTCATTGAGGAGTACCGCCGCTTCCTTTAGAATCTGACCAGCCCGAACTCCTGCTAGTCTTCCTGGCCCTTGCGTTATTCCTTCCGGACGCTCGGTGCAGTCTCTCAGAACGAGGAACGGCTTTCCCAAAAAAGTCGCTTCTTCCTGGATTCCACCAGAGTCCGTAAGGACGCAGTATGCACGTGTAAGGATGTAGATTAACTCTGGATAGTCCACCGGCTCGCACAAAACAATTCCGTCATGGCCATCGAGAAGCTGTAGCACGACACGGCGAACCGCCGGGTTTAGATGGACCGGAAAAATAACACGGACATTTGGCCACGTATGAACAATTTCTAGGATCGCAACACAGATTTCCCGCAGGTTGTGGCCCAAATTTTCACGTCGGTGCGCGGTTACCAAGACGATCTTCAATCCCTCGTCAGCCAAGAACGGGAAATCCTTGTGCAACTTCGCCAGCCGTTCCGTTCGAGCCCATTGGCTGACTTGAAGAACGGCGTCGAGACCGGTATTGCCGGTTACAAAAATGCTAGCGGGATTGACATGTTCTTTTAAAAGCGCCTCACGCGCCCGTTCAGTTGGGGCGAAATGCCATTCTGCAATACTCGCGATGAGACGACGGTTCATCTCCTCAGGAAAAGGGGAATATTTGTTTTCTGTCCGAAGCCCCGCCTCAACATGCCCAACTGGGACCTTTTTGTAGTAGCACCCCAGAGCGGTCAGGAAAGCCGTACTCGTATCTCCTTGTACCAGCACACAGTCAGGTTGTACCTCATGAAGGACACGCTCTATCTTCCTGAGCACCCGCCCGGTCAACTGGAATAAGGTCTGGTTGTGCGTCATCACTCGAAGATCGAACTCAGGCTTGATGTCGAAGAGTTTCAAGAGCGGGTCCAGCATCTCGCGATGCTGTCCCGTAACGACAACAACCGTCCGAAATGACTTTTCGGCCATTAAGGCCGAGACAACAGGCGCGAGCTTTACTGCCTCAGGCCTTGTCCCGAACGTCACCATGACCGTCTTCACGAAGCCCTCGTGTAACGAAATTGGCCGCCGTCTCCTGCGATCAGTATGCGTATGTGTTCGAAAGGTGAATGGCCAGTCATAACTGAAGCACCATGGACTGGGACAACAAGCAGAGCCGGGGCGGCGGCCATCGTAAAGAATCGTCCCGCCATGAATTGTTTTTCTTTTGCCGAAAGGCCTGCGGTATCAATCTTTACCAGGATCTCTCTGTCAGAATGCTCCTCCTTGATAACGTTCAGATGGCTGAGAGCGGATAGGTAAAGCATCACTTCGTCTTCATTCGCAATCCATAGATCAGAGCGGTGCATGAGGATGTGTTGTGTTAAGAGCCGATGCGCGCCAATTTGTTCATCCTTGCTCGCCCAACCATACTGATACCGCTCACTGGGAGGATGATCAAGATAACCGAAAATCGACCATCCCCACCGCTGTGCATCAAAACTTTTGACATATTCGTTGATTCCCTTCTGCTCATGCACGATATCACCATGGAGCATGCACTGTTGGGCGTGGACGATAATGTGAGCCCCCCTTGCTTGCATAGGATAGCGCCCGCCCCATCCCACCAATGCTTCTGGATCGCAGGAAGCCAAGCCCGTTGCCACACCGACATAGCCTGCATCTGCTAAGGCATGAAACGCAAATGGTGGATTCTGATGGAAGGGGGAGACGGCGCCGATCACGGGGCTAGTCTTCTGCAACACTGCCTCGATTAATGACCGGGACTGTTCAGCCTCATACCGAGCAGCGTCATAACTTCCTCCCCATGAGGAAGGATGAGTCACGCTGTGGCTAAGGACGGCTCCGTCCAGTTGTTTGATCTCTTTGAGTCCAAGAACATGACGAGGTTCCTTGAGTAGAGCAGCCACGACGGCAACGGACGGTTTCATGCCCGATGAGGCAAGCGAATGAAATAGATCTCTTCCGCTGTCCAGATCTTCATCGCAATCAAATCGCATGGTAACGCCCGAGCTCAGTCCATTGGGAACTTGGAGCAGGAGCGGCGGACACTTTGCTTCGCCTGCTCGATAGAAACTGATAAACCGATAAAGCAGAACCATCTCGATCGAATCCGAAAAGGCGACAGGTCGATTCACCCATAGGATCGCCCCTCGGCCAATATCCCTAATCGCCATGAACGGGGTGATGCGACTGTCTTGGCTCTCAATGTACGCGATTGGTGTCGCGGCCACAGTTTGATATTCGCCGGACACCGCCCACGGTGAGCCATCGGTAGTGATCGGACCAAATCCAAGATTATTCCAGCTCCTTTCATAATCATGACGGACGAGCCAACGTCGGAGCCAAGGACTGCCCCCAAGCCGAAGGACAGCGGGCTCATAGACGAGCTCGGCAAGAGAGTGTGAAGCAGCGCCATGAGCATCAGCCTTGATCTCCCCTAACGAGGGGTGCAGCTTACCCCGGTATCGAACTCCTGAAAGACTTTCGATTGTCGGATCGGCCTGACCTGCAACGATCACCTTGCCACCACGGTGAAGAAAGGTCTTCACATCGTCAACAGACTGCACGTGACTCGCTTTGCTCAGGACTATTGCGTCACTTACATCGTCCACTGCATCGCTGACGATCACCTGGCTTGGGCTATATGCATGTGAAAACGCAGCGCAAAGTATATGCCCCACTGGAGAAGAATCGGCACGGATAATCGCGACGGTATAGGCAGGCAGCATCGATGACCGGAGTCAGATCATAAATCAGCGATTTCCATGCGAGTACAGAAGGCCAACGGAATGAAAAGGTTCCTAACCCGCTCGCGCAATTGCTAAGAGGCTCTGGCCATAAGGGGGAGAGAGTCTGCTTTCGAGAGCCATGGTGGCTGGAATAACATACCGGTCATAAAACCCAACCGCAGACACTGAAAGGTTCCGCTGCTTGCGGACGGCCCCACTATACCACCACCCCAGCATACCAATCATGTTGACATAGCGCGAATGAATTGGGAGGAGACCGGCAGCGGTAAGCTTGTGCATAAGGTCCTGCTTGCGATAACGCCGATGGTGGCCGAAGGCTGCATCCAGTGAATTGTAGAGACATGGAAGCGCAGGAACAAAAAGCAGAAGATGACCCTTATTAGAGAGTAGTTCTTTCATAATCTGTAGGGCGCTCTGGTCGTCCTCGATATGCTCTAACACATTGACACTGATGATCGTATCAACAACGTTACTTGCAAGAACCTCTTGAGCGTCTAAAAGATCACCCTGCAACACTCGAACCGTGGTGTATGAGACGAAACGAGCCTGGAGGTGTGTTACAAGATTAGGTGCTGGTTCAATCAACCAAAGCTGGTCCGGTTGACAGTCCAGCAAGTGGGATGAGAAGGTCCCGAGCCCGGCACCAACTTCCAGAATTCGACGCCCGATGAACGGTCTAAACTGATTGAAGATCCATCGGTAGTAATTTCCTGCCGCAGCCATTGCCGCTAATTCGTTTCCTGGATACTCAACCGGAGGAGCCATATCAATCCCGCAGGCTGCTTCGCAAATCAATCCGCAATCCTATATCGGATAATCCACCAAAGCGCCGCCAGCCCGTCTCGCCATGTAATCTTTTTTCCCTGCTTGTAGGTGCGGCCGCTGTAACTGATGGGCACCTCATAAATGCGATACCCCCTCTTCGCAACTTTTGCTGTAAACTCCGGCTCGAATCCAAACCGACAAGACCTAAAGCGGATTTCTCGGAGAATCGAGGCCCGAAAAGCCTTATAGCCCGTCTCCATGTCGGAAAGATTAATATTCGTAGTCATATTCGAGAGCAGAGTAAGCATCTTGTTACCCACTGCATGCCAGAAGTACAGGACCCGGTGAGCGCCACCGAGGAATCGGGAGCCGAAGACGACATCAGCGTTCCCATCCAGGATTGGTTGCAAGATACTGGGGTAATCACGGGGATCATATTCGAGGTCTGCATCTTGAACAATGACAACATCCCCGCTCACCTCATCGAACCCCCGCTGAAGAGCAGCGCCTTTGCCACTATTCTTTTCCTGTAATACCAGCTTCATCGAGCACCGGCCTCCCTCGCGCTCGACCAGCTTTTTTAGCAGCTCGCGAGTACCGTCCGTGGAGCAGTCATCGACGATCACCAGCTCGGAAGGGATCCTCGTCGCCATAACTCGCTCGATCACCTGTTCAATGAACTGCAACTCATTGTAAACGGGCATGACGACGGAAACGCTTGGTGTTGGATGATTCATGCGCACCCCCCCTGAGTTAGATCAATTCCGCTCCAAATCTTCCTAATAGGGCTGAAGCCAAGAAAGCCCAAACACCAGCGCAGCTTGCCAATGCTACTCGGGACAGCGTGCTCGATGATTGAACGACAATGAGGCTGCCAGCCATGTAGAACTCCGTAAGTGCTCGCATGAACGCCCAGTCTTCGACCCAGACCCATCTAGTAAGCACCGCGGCGAGCATGGCATAAAACACGAAACAAGCTTTTTCACCGACCGATGCACCCGATGTTCTAAAAGCCTTTAAAGCAATAGAGACGAACACCAGGATGAACAGCAAGCCAACAGACCAACGGATGTGGATGGGCGCCGAAAAATCGAGGCCTTGACTGATGAAGGTTGTCAGCCCCTTGAATGGCAGGCCAATAGCGCCTCGGCTCCTATCCGGATAGGCATGTAGCACATCCGCCCAGTTATACGTTAACACCACTCGCCAGGCTCCGTAGACTAGAAGAGGCATACCACCCACATACCATGGAATCCGTCCCTCGGCGCGAGCAGTGAGTTCCAGAGCAGATGCTACACTCATCATAATTAACCCGACGCTGAAGAGAAGGGTGGTCTCTTTCGTAAGGATCCCGAAAGTCAACAGCATCGTTGCGAGCGAAAATCGCTTTTTTCGGACAAGCAGGATACCGGCCAGAACAAAACAGATAGCAAGGATCTCCGTGAGATCTCGAGAAATGGTAAAAAGGAAGCCGGGATACAGCGAGAAAGTCAAGCCCAAGAGAGCGTGCCGCCCCGACACTTGGGCAATTAAGCCTGCGATGAGAGCAAGAACACTTATGGCAATGAAGTTTACCAACAGCAACCACAGAACAACCGCCCTTTCATTGCCACCCGACAAGGACCAGACAAGCAGTGGATAGAAGATCCGCTGCTGACGAAAGAATGGGTTATCGAGTTCAATCCCGAACTCTGCAGGCTTTGACGTGAAGGGATTTAAAGCCAGCCGGTAGTAAAACTGACCGTCATAACCATCGGATTTGGAAATAACTCTTAAACCGGTCGGAACTTGGCTGGGGTCGCAAAATCGGTCACCGGCAACCACGAAAGCAGAAGCGTCAAAGTTAACCTGCGACAACCGAGCCGCAATGAATAATCCATAGAGAAGAGCAGTAATGATCGCAGTGACTACAGGGGAGTTAAGCCGATGTTTCATCAATGCCTTTGGGCTCTCTGTCTCCTGCTATTTAACTTGTGCTCCAATGATTCTAGCCATATCGGGTAATTCTCCTTCATGGCGCGACTAATACTACTTGGCAATTCATGACAACCGATAGTTGATTCGGTGTCTCGACAAGATCATGTCTTCTCGGCAAGACACCGCGCTGACTCCGTACTTCCTAGATTAGGCTCGCACATCGATACATTCCGCTACCTGTTAGCGCAGGGAAAATGCACTTGACGGGCATAGGCGATACGGGTAGAGTTGCACGTTGTGTCGGATTTGAACATAGGGAGAGTGACAATGAAATTTTCGTCCACACGCCTTGCAATTCCTGATCTGGTTCTCATTGAGCATGAAATGTTTAAAGATGCGCGAGGCTTTTTCGTTGAATCGTACAAGGAGCGAGATTTTTCTGCATTTGGTATTCCTCATTTTGTTCAGGACAACCACTCTCGCTCCATGAAGGGCATTCTTAGAGGATTACACTACCAGAAGGAACCGGCGAGTATCGGTAAATTAGTGAGGTGCCTTCGCGGTCACATCTTTGATGTCGCCATCGATATGAGAAAAGGATCCCCACATTTCGGGAAATGGGTTGGAGTTGATCTGACCGAAGAGAACAACAAAATGCTATATGTTCCGCCTGGTTTCGCACATGGATTTTGCGTTCTCTCTGACATTGCTGATGTCTTCTATAAAATGACAGGGTATTACTCACAAGAACACGATCGGGGAATAGTGTGGAATGACCCTGATCTCGGCATCCATTGGCCAATACAGAGTCCCTCAGTTTCATCCAAAGACGCTAATGCGCCGAGGCTAAGAGACGCCGATAACAATTTTCTCTACGGAAGCTAAAATCTACTTGATTAGCAGGTCATTCTCGCTTTTGCCTCTCTATACCCAGTGATCAGGCCAAGGCTTTCCAGCCGGTCTCTATATCTTCGACCGACCACTTCCGGATTATAGTGCTCACGGATAAACTGCTGCCCAGCTTTTGAAATCTTCTGCCTTAGTTCGGAATGATCCAAGCAAGTCCGCATTTGTTCAGCTGCCTCATCAACGTTCGGATCACACCAGTACTGGCCATCGGCAAAGAAGTAATCTCCTGCATTTAGTGGGACTAGAGGACCATCGACGAGCAACGCAGTTTCCCGTGTTGTAAAGTCGGTATTACCAGAAAAATTTGTGACAATCACCGGCTTCCCAAGAAGCATCGCTTCAGCAATGATCCGTCCGAAGCCCTCAGCACGATGCAACGAGACATAACAATCGCAGCACTGTATCAGCCCGATTACACGGTCACGATCGAAGACCTCATCCACGATTGTAATTCGTTCATCAGAAGCCGCATAGCGAAGAATCTCTTCCCACTCCGAGGAGTGTCTCTCCACATGCATTGCTTTAATAACTATTCCTACATCCCGGTTGGTTTTTGGAAAGGCGCATACAAAAGCTCGAACGGCCGCTACTGGATTCTTACGTGACAGCCACGAATGGCCGTCGAACATCACAAGGAAAAGAAACCGTCTATCGGGGAGCGAAAAGTGCTTCCGTGCGTACTTTTCACACGGCTCCAAGGATACAGCCATTGGCATTTCTAAGACGGGAACCGAAGCCGAGCATCGGAAAGAGTCTGCTGTGAATCGCGTTGATGCCCAAATCTCATCAACCAACCGATAGAACCCGGAGGCCTGGTCCGGGCCGTATGGCAGCTCCCATTGCCATGCACCTATCGTGAACCTTCCCTCAAACAGGCCCGGCCCCGCCTCGAGGAAAAGGCGAAATGTCTCAAACGCTGGCATGAAAACAACGTTCGCGCGGTAGCAGGGTTCCTTGACCACAGAATTGGCTAACCGGCCATCCATCATCCGAGCATTACATGTTATGGGCGCATCGAAAAGAACGTGAGGGACCCCCGCTGCTGTCAATGCGGCCGCCGCCATTCGAACATCTTCACCGATTCCGAGTTCACCACGCACCCAACCGACAAGATTTACACCATTCGGAACCTGGGTGTCTGGTGCTTGACCTGCTGGAACATTCGTATCGCGATTCAGTCTGTCCGTGTCGTCTTGAGAAAAGAAACCTAACAGGTTCCGGGCTTGAGTCTCGCCCGATTCCTTCCACCATTGAAGAAGAGATCGGCGTCCCTTTTCCGTCCTCAGGTTAAGCCCTCTCTGAAGATCATCAGGACAAACGACCCGTGTGAGGAACAAGAGCATGCTAATGATCTGGTCTGGGTCATGCACAATTCCTGTCGATGGCTGTGTTAGGTATGCCGCGAGTCCCCGATGGAACTCCTCTCCAAGGCCTGGATACTCCTTCCAGCCACCTTGGAGCCACCAGACCACAAACTCACCATACCCCGATTCTGTCTCCAGATCGTACAGTGCCTGTAGATCAACCCGATGCTGCCAAATGAGGTAGAGCGCGCGCGGAAGCGAGAGACTGTGCTGTCTTCCCGCACGGAGCGGCTCACAAAGATATGGAGCCATCGCCTCGTCCAGCTCTTTGGCCAGCCCTGGATACTCTCTCCGCCCGCTTCCGATCCACCACACCACAAACCCGCCATACCCTGATTCAGTGTCCAAATTGTAGAGTGCCTGCAGATCAACGCGATGCTGCCAAATGAGGTAGAGCGCGCGCGGAAGCGAGAGAGTGTGCTGCCTTCCCACACAGAACGGCTCTGTAAACCAGTACTTAAACCTTTTGCGTTCTCTTTCCATAATCCTTCATTGCGGTCGACAACGGCCTATCGCCGCTTTAGAGCCCCGACCAGTGATAATAAATGGCTCATTCGTGCATCAGTCGCGCACGGAAGGCTGCCAAGAAAAAGCCCTATGGCCCTTGCGGCGGACACAAAGGGCAACCAAATCGTCCAACTCACTTTGTCTCTAAGCGAGAGATCTTCTTTCCATGCCACTGTCCAACCAACTCGGATCATGACTCCAAAGTGGCGCACCAATTCCTTGAACTCTCTATTAACCTGTGGGCCAATTGTCCTGCAAAGAAAAGAGTGATCGTCGAAAGCCTTCCTTAAAGCTACTGTTAGGGATCGATAAAGGTCATGGGAGTGTTCAACCATCGACAGAGGTTCGTACACTAGGCTCGCTCCGTTCTCCATCATTCGCTTGGCCCACTCGAAATCTTCCCCGAATGGGACATTTGCAAATGGGTATTCGAGCATGGTTGCCCGTCGGACCAAGCAACTAACGGTTTCAAAATAAATACGCTGTCTCTTCTCAACGGGAGATAGACTCAAAAACTCAGCCGGTTGCCCCATGGACATTATCTGGGGCTCACGGACCGCCTGAGGGAAAGGCCAGGACAATAGTTCATGCTTGCGCAAAGGGTCACAAGTGGACCGAGGGACTTGCCGCGAGCAGGCTGCCACAACATGACCGTTGTCCAGGTGACGTCTTAGACTTATATACCACTGAGGATTAACTGGAATGGCATCAGCGTTGAGATAGCATACAAACGTACCTCGCGCCAGATATGCACCAAGATTCCGCGTCCGGCCGTGGCCGAATTCTTCTGGTTGAATTCGTATTAAGTAAGCCCGCTCTTGTAGGGCAATATTTGGAGTGCCATCACGGGAGCCAGAGTCTATGACAATTATTTCATAGTCTGCAAGGCCATCTTGAGCCTTAATTGCTTTTAGTGTTGCAGAAAGATACTTCTCCTCGTTCTTGGCCAGGACAACAAATGATACGTCGCAAGGAGGTCGTTCACCTATGCCAGGATGCCGCGCCTCAACGTCTCGGAAATAACTTAGATCATAATCTTCTAGCCTGACTACCTTGGACATGAAGGAGAGACCAGGCGTCCACGGAATCATCAGTGCTGGCTTTCCTTTATAACAACTGACGTCGAGAACGCCAGGCACGAGGAGAATCTCCTTAGGGAACAGGAGGTCGATACAGCCCTCTCGGTCCGCTTTCCCTTGAAGGGAGTATCGATTTCCACGCCTATCAATGAACGTAACAACGGGCAACCCGTTATCACTCATGTCCTTCGGCTCATCCATCATCAGACGGACCCGCAATGGCTCCTCGACAGATTCGATAACGCTCGCCATGCCTAACTCCCAATGGTGATTGCTAAATCTTGGGCCAAGGCCTCTTTTTCCTTAGGTGGAATAGCCAATCGGATACTCGAACAAGACCTTCAACAAGTGAGTCCCAAGCAACTCGAACAGATCATCCCGGCGATGATTGAACCGAAATTCCATTTCCTTCAGATAGAGCGGGAAGTGCAAGCGGCTGACGCCATGATACTTGCGCAAGCGTTCCTTGGCGTAGCTCCAGAACCCTTCAATGCCGTTGATGTGGCGAAGGTAATGACGCCCCCGCTGCACATAGGTCTGCCCATGGTCGACCGGCAGGTGTTTGCCGTAGCGCCGCAGGGATTTATAGCTGCTAAAGCGATCCGTGTAGAAGACGGCACCTTTGAGCGCTCGACGTTCGATTTCCCGCATCAGCGTCGCTGCATCGGCCTGGGGGACGACGACGGTGCTGACCCGGCCCTGCCGTTCCAAGATGCCGAAGACAATGACTTTTGGGCCACGGGCGCGCCCCCGCCGCCCTCCGCGGCGACGGCCGCCGAAATAGCTCTCATCGCATTCCAGTTCCCCGGTCAGCGGCCGGGCTTCCGTCTCGGCCATCGTGGCCATCCAGCGGCGGTAGGCCATAAAGCGCTGCCAGATCGGCAAGGGACTCCTGCGCAGTTCTCGCGCCGTCCGCAGCGCCGAGATCTCCAAGCAGAAGAGCTGCAAGATCTGCAGCTCACGGGCGACCCGATCGGGTCGATACCGCCACCGGCAAGCGAGGCAGCGGGTGCGCGCCCCCGGACGATACTGCCGATGCGGTGTCCCGCACCGCACACACTGATGTCGTCTCAATCGTTCGTCGACGAGCCGAACCGACAGCGCCGTCTGTGTCATGGGCCAAGGCCTCCATTTTAGGCCTGGCCCAGAAATTAGTAATCACCCTCCCAATTCTCACTCGTTGACTGAATGACTGTTGTTAAGCCCTAGCCCTAACTTATACGTAACGCCTCACAATGTCCCCGTAACGGGCTACCATCAGGTCTTCCTGATAGAACTCCTCCACCTTCTTTCGCCCGTTACTTCCGAGTGCCTTCCTTAGAGCTACACTATCGGATAGTTCTAACAGCTTATCTGCCAATGCATCGGCGTCTCCTGCAGCGATTAAAAACCCATTCCAACCGTCCTCTATCTGCTCGACCAGCCCAAACACGCGGCTCGCCACTATGGGGAGTCGAAATGCCATAGCTTCCAGAGTGGCTAGCGGGAAACTTTCGTTCAAGGATGGAAAGACGAAAATATCGGCAGCAAGCAGATACTGAGCAATGTCACACGTCTCTCTTATCAAAGCAATGTTGTCACTTTTATTTACCCGGCACGCTGTGGCTTGAATGCTGGCACTCACGGAAACCTCATCTGCATTCGCACCACGATCACCGACAAAGAAGAATTTCACTGTCAAATCCGGCCTGCGACGCCATACCTCTACCGCCGCCCGCATGGTTATAATCTGCCCTTTCCTCTGACAAACCGTTCCTATCTGAACAACCATTATCTCATGAGGCGCGACCCCCAACCGGCTCCTGGCTTCTGCCGGCGTCAACCTTTTAGCAGCCTGATCGTAATCTGACAAATCTATACCATTTTGGATTACCTGCGTTTCTGAAGACTCTAGGAACCCAATATAGAGCTGTCTTGTCTTTTCAGAAACGAAGACTGTAGTGCTAACAGCTCTCAGAAGATCGAGATAAGGAACAGGGTTACCAGTCTGAATATGAAAGTAGATAAATGGATCAATACTCTCGTGAATGATTCCGACGGAGGGGACTCCATGTGACCGCGCGAGAGCGCTAGCCCAGAGACAGTCGACTGTATTAAAGATAACAAGCCTAGGGCTTCCGAGCCTCGAGCATATCAATCTAGCCACTGTCTCGGTTTTGTCATTAAACGCGCCCTCACCCGGCGAGGGCACCTCCCCCCCCAAGTCCATAACAGGAATACCAGATAGATTGAAGGAATCCACCAAAGTACCCGGAGAATGAGACAGGAGCGCAATCGAGTAGTTCTGGGATAAACTCCTGGCGAGCCTAAAGAGGAACTTTGGAGCACCTTCTAAATTTAGATTGTGGCTAACAAAGAGAATGTCCATTTCCGATCTGCCGACAGGCGAAGCACTCGCTCAGGCTACCAACGCAGAATCCACATCGCATCTGGCCATATCACCATCGCCATACTTCAACGCACGAAAGGGCAGACTTATTCATACAGTGGACCCTCGTGTTTTGTCTTTAACACATTGTAGTTGTGCGCGAGCTTCAAGAGTCCAGCAAAGACCGCACGTTCTTGCGGGCCATATACACCTTTAGCATCCCATTCGTCTATTACTCGTTTGAAATACCTTACGATGTCCCACTCGTTCTGATGCAGGCATGCCATTCTTACTTCGTCATCTGTATGGTCGTAGGCTTTACCCGAAATGCCCCGATTCAGTTGCAAGTATGTTGAAAACAAACGCTCGAAAATGAATGGCAAGATTGGTGTTTGAGTGATATGTTGGGTCAGCGCAAAATATTTCTCCTTGTCATTTCCCGCCATTTCCTCCGTTACATGCCTGTGGAGCTGTAAGATGAAGGGGATATAGGATTCCCAAAATTTCGTATTTCCAACCCAATAGTTGCAGTAGAGAAGCGTATCATGCTTGTTTCTCCCTAACTCTGCAAGCCTTATCCGGTAACCGGCCTGATCCAGCAGTTCTTGCGCAAGCAGAGTAATACCTGGGTGATACGCTTCTCCATGCTCCCAAACATTGAATGAATGGTAGGCATTCTGAGGAAACGGGTTTATGAAGTAAACGTCATGCCCGGGGTTCCTTTCGATAAATTCAATAAATTCTCTTCCACGGATCTTTGTCTTAGCCCCAAACTTCGCGGAAACTATTCCTGTATAGTCGCTCTCCTTATACTCGCCTGTCTCATATAACTTTAGGAACACGGCTACTTCTCGATATTCCGGGAACGGATTATGACGCCAATCATGAGGCACAAATGCCGGGTCCAAGACTTCCCGCTGCTCAGCCTTATAATAATTCTGATAGACTGTTATGGTAGCTGGCACCCTGGCTATCTCCCTTCCTGACAACCCAATTCGCGCTGGATCAATTCAAGGAATTTGCTCGCCGGAACCTTGACATGATGATTCGTTACTACATCGCGGAAGGCAGCCAAAGCTACACGCTCCCTGAGTTGCGCGTCGGACACAAAAGTTTCAAGCGCCGCGTGCCATTCTTCTTTTGTGTTGTCAATAATCCACCCCGTTTCCTGGTGCTTGACCGTGCCATCAAAGATAGGACTACGAGAAAAGATAGCTGGTATCCCAAGCCCCCCGTACTCCAAGTACTTGAAGGGATTTTTGCAGGAGTTAAACTCCAGATTTTCTGGATCCTCATACCCTCCCAATGGAACAATGGCAAAGGCATAACCGCAAGACACTAAACAACGTTTGTGTTCCTCGTATGCGAGAGAGCCCATATTGCGCAATCGCTTAATCTCAGTCATCTCAGGAAACGGATCACCATAAAAGTCGATGTCCCAATCCTCGTGTTTTTCAACCAAGTCGTTTAAGACACGAATGAAATCTTGCTTGAACTTCACAAGCTTCAAGTTGTCCGCATTCGAGAACGCTATCTTCTTATGACGAACAAGCCCTCCCGGATAGAACGAAATATATTTCTCGACAAAGAACCCGTTAGGAACTAGAGCGACCCGTGGATGAATCGTTTGCACCTTCTGCAACAATGCTGTATTAGAGACAGTAACAATACTCGCATACTCCAGGTGTTGCTCAAAACGTTTCAGCTTTCCTGCATCAATTGAGGCGCCGCTATACTTTGGAAAGCCTGGGACCCAATCATCTAAATCATAGATCATTATCTTTCCATTCCTTCGGGATGCTGCGGCTATTCTTAAACCTTCAAGACTTATATGCTTACTAAAAATGACTGCATCCGCTTGCTCAATAAGATCATCGGACACAGTCCTTTCATCCTTCTGTGTCCACCTCACGCTACCCTGCTGCTCAAGATAGCTTAGTGGCTCTGTAATTCTTGCTGCAACTGATCGAGAAAATGGTGTTGACGATACGTGCGACTGTCGCTGAACAACAAGAATCGACGGCTTCTTCAATTCTCCCCTCGCTTCCCGCCTATTAGTTTTAGCGATGCCCCTTGTGAGGGAAAAATGTTTACCTGCTCCAATGCATACTGTGCGTGATATGAGTCGGCCATAATTTCGACGCGCAAAATTGACAAAGATGCAGGGAGAAGATTAAACCAAGGAAACTTACTCAACGGAATTTCGAGCGCATAGTGAAGAATTGAGTTAATTGAACCTCCATGAGCCACAATAAGGATACGGTCGCCGTCGCTTGCTCTCCCCACCATCCTTTCGAACCACCGAGTGCACCGGGCGTAGAGCTGATGGTGCGACTCTCCTTTTGGATAACATCGCTCTGGCCGGAAGTCAGAAAAGAACTCAGGGTATTCGGCGTTGAACCGGGATAGCGTCCACTCAGCGCAGATACCTGCGTCTGTCTCCTCAAGCGCGGGTACTATTTCGAATCGGGCTGAAGGAACTAAGAGTCGCGAGGTTTCTATGGCCCGAGCCATTGGGCTCGCATAGTAATGCGTCCATTCTAATTGGACAGCTTCACAGAGTCTTCGCAGATCCAGAACAGACGACCTTCCCTGCTCGGTCAGGGGGCATCCATAGGCGCCAGTGACATGGCCTAATGCGTTACCGACCGACTGGCCATGACGAACTAAGTACATCCACAGTCTCAATTGGGTTAGTTACCCCAAGTTCTGGTATACCGTTATCAGTGGCTTCACCACAGTCGGCCACATGAAGTTCTCTAGGATATGGCTTCTTAGAGTCGTGCCCCCTTCCTTTTCTTGAAGCCCTTTTTGAATGCCCTCGCGAAGGGACTCCAAGGAATATGGATTTACATAGATAGCGAGATCCTTCAAATATTCTCGAGTTGACCCGCCTTCGGTGACAACTACGGGCTTCCCGCTTACTGCTGACTCGAGGACCGACAGCCCTGGCGTTTCAAGTAGTGACGGTTGAACATAGAGTCGGCAACTTTGAAAGGCTGACCTTAGGATTTCTGATTTCGGTGGAAGATATGGGACAAACCGGAAGTGAGATGGTGCCGCTCTCCGGCACAGATCGTAGTATTGGCGATCGCGGTAGTTCCCCACAAAGACAACCGGATCCGGGTAGTCCTTGAGGGCTTCTATCAATCGCAATTGATTCTTTCGCTCCTCAATCATACCGACACAGAGAATGTAATTGTCGACGCTATAAACCGTTTTGAAAATATGCGGGTCAGCTGGTTCTGCATAACAAGGATCTACTCCGTTGTAAATGACAGTAAACTTCTCCTCTGGAATATTGAAGTATGACCTTAACTGATCCATCTCCATCTTTGAGTTTGGCAGAATCATGTCGGCAAGCGATAGAAGCTGTCGGATGTACTCGGTGGGGTATTTGTCTGGTTCATCGAGCCAAATAGTCGGTGAGATGACTAGCCTCTTGTTGTATCGCTTGATGTATTCAATAATATGCTCACTTCCTCCATGCACAGAGAAGTGATGAACTACACTATACTCCGATATGTGCTTGGAGAGATGACTGTAAATATCGATACCAATGCCGAGCGCCTTCACGTTAGCAACTGTTTCTAAGATCTGAATTTCCCCTCCACCAGGGTTGAAGAAAGCATATGGATAGGTAGTTACAACGACGCGCTGCGGCGAGGTCACGATGAGTTCCTCCTTTCATTGCCTGATAGGCCTGCTACATAAGTAAGAGCCTGCAGGAAATGCTCCACATTTAAATCATCTCGATATCTCCTTGCATAGACATCTTCCTGTGCAGAAACTACAGCCTTACGGCGGGCAGGATCACTTTGAAGCATTGCCATTTCCCTTGCTATTATCTTGTAGTCCTTCGTTTTGAACAATAAGCCAGCCCCGCTCAATGTCTCTTCAACTGCGGCTGCATCATAGGCGACGATCGGCACCCCGAACTTCATTGCCTCAACCAAAGGAATGCCAAACCCTTCATGCTCGCTCATACAGATGACCGCATGAGCTATCTTGTAACAAGCACGCAATTTCGCGTCACTCGGGTTGTCCACAAATTCTACCTTTTTCCCTGCGTCACCAAGATCCAACACAACCTCCTGTAGGTAGCGGCGGTAGCTAGATACATGCTCGCTACCAGCAAGAATAAGGCGAGAATCTGGACGAATCTCATGATAGACCTTAAACACTTGCAGGACGTCCTCGACTCGCTTGTGTGGGTATTGCCTACCCACATACAGCAAATTGTCGCTCCCGTCAGCAAATGACTCAACGCCATGATAGTCAGGCTCGACTGAGTCCAACTTAGAAAGTGACAAAAATGGGGGACTCAGAAAGGTTGATACGTCCAGGGTGATACTCTTCTTCAATTGATCCCGGCAGCATTCTAGCAATTCACGCCTGAGATATTTTGAAGAAAATACAAGAGCGTCGAAGGCAAGCAGGCCGGCGGCCGCATTTCTCCCTTGTTCACATTCCGCGGCCACCTCTTTAGCAAATTCCGTCAACAGATTCGGCGGCGTGATTCCATGATAATATGCAAGCTTTCGTATCGGTAAAGAGCTAAGCATCTCAAGATAAGAATCGCCAATTGAATAATGATAAAGGAGCACGTCCCTCCCAGGGTCCACCATGCTAGGAAGTTCTGATACATGATGCAAAGCTGCCCGATCTATTTCTGGGCACTGCTGCATGTATAGAAGACAGTTGATCCCCTTCGCTCTGAGCAGAAAGGCGATCTCCATAATAAAGCGGGATATTGCGTCGAAGGGAAAGAGGTTCTTCGTAACTAGATGAACGCGACCAGAGAAGCTGACGGCAGCCGAGGTGGCACCGAGCCGTCGAAGACACTCCTGCCAAGGAAGATCAAACAAAGACGAGATCACTGCATAAACTCCCGGCGCCACATGTACTGCGCCAAGGCATCCCTCCAATCGCTCATCGCGTCCAGCCCAATCTCCTGCAAATGTTTATTCTGCAAGACAGAGAAACACGGCCTCTTTGCCTTTGCCCCAGATTCCTGGGTTGTCTGTGGTGATAAATTCGCGTCTACTTTTGCTAGACGGAAAATTTCCTGTGCAAATTCATACCAACTGCACTGTCCATTATTGGTGCAGTGGTATGTTCCATCCGCGTCGATGTCGATGAGCTTCCACACGGTTGCTGCCACTTCTGATGTCGCTGTTGGAGTGAGAATTTGATCATCAACGACACGAATGGGTTTTCTTTCACGAGCCAACTTCAACATCAGCTCGACAAAGTTTCCACCCTTCCCAGAGCTTCCCGCAATCCCATACAGCCCAGACACGCGAAAGATGAGGTATCGAGATGTCCAAGCCTCAATAAGACTTTCTCCAACTCGCTTCGAACAGCCGTAAGCGTTGATGGGATCAGTAGCATCTGTTTCTAAGAGTGGGCGTTTTGAATTCCCGCTAAACACATAATCTGTAGAGAAATGTACAATCTTTGCACCAATTGCTTGGCATACGCGGGCAAGTTCTCCGACTGCGTACCCGTTTACTTCAAAGGCTCGCCTGTACTCTTGTTCACATACATCGGTTTTATGAAACGCAGCTGTATTAATGACGACGCTCGGTTTCACTGCTTCTAGTCCTTGCCGGACTTTCGCTGTTTCGCAAATGTCCATCTCGTTGTGATCCCAGGTGACTAGTTCCCCTCGTCCATGAAAAGCCTTGGACAGATCACTGCCAAGTTGGCCTCGGGATCCTATTAAGAGATAACGAGTCATAGCTCTCCTTAAAAAATTGGCCCAGCTTGACGGATCAGCTTCTCAGCATAATCCAAAATCGTCATCCATTGAATATTGTAATACTTTGGATGAAGAAATTCTGAATAGTTGCGTCCACGCAGCTTCATGACCATGTCGGCTAACGATTCTTTGACGCCAATCTTTGGTTGAAAACCAATGTAGGTTTTGATTTTGTGACCAGAAACGCGATAACTACGTGATCGGCGATGAGAATAATCAACATTGATCTTAACAGGCACGTCATTCTTAAGGCTATCAACGACATAATGCGCCAATTCCAAAATCCGGTAATTCTGATACACAATGTTAAAAACTTGCCCTCTCACCTTTTCGATTGGAGCTTCAAGGCATGCAATGTGTGCTTCGGCAACGTCCCCCACGTCGACTAATGGCCGCCACATCTCCCCGCCGCAGTCTACATTAATCGATCCGCGAGTTAGCGCATCTTTCACGAAGGTGTTGACAACCAGATCAAATCGCATCCGTGGGCTATAACCATAAACCGTCCCTTGTCTCAAGGAAACAGGACAAAAGTCGTCATCCATTAAATGCGAGAGAATACGCTCTGCTTCATAATTAGAAGTCGCATATGGCGCGCGTGGGTTTACGTCGCTATCCTCGTCCTTGAGCACATCCTCAGCCTCCAGCCCCAGGTCATAAATTGAACACGTGGATGCGAACGTGAATCGTTTGATCTTTCGTTCCTTGCAACTTTTAGCAAGAACCTCGGTCATGACCGTATTGATCTTGTAATTGGCAATCGGATTATAGTGGGCAGTCGGGTCGTTTGAAAGTCCCGCAAGATGGACCACTCCGGTCACACACTCAAGGACTTTTGCATCAAACCAGCGGAGATCACCTTGCACAATTTCGATTTTTCCCCTAGCAGACTGCAGTCCTTCATCACCGTAATACAGCTTATCGTATGCCCGGACACGATAGCCACGGTCTATCAACTTATTTACTAGCACGCAACCTATATAACCAGCGGCGCCAGTAACTAGTATCATTTGCTCTTTCATACGCCTCTCCTCCGATTGAGCGGTTGGTGCAATTGCAGTACGGCCGTCCTGATCCACTTCAAACCTCTGATACAGAGGCTCGGTAAAGCAAGAACCGCTGCCCGTTTAGCCATTTTTATGAGGTTGAACGGCTCCCGAGTGAATCCCTTTAGAAACTCCCAATCCTCAAGCTCCGGCATGGTGTTCGTGCCCTGCTCCACAATCATCGCGTCAATGTGATCTCGCCAGTAATACTTGATGCGGAACATATCCGGATGGCTATGAAAAAAGAATCGGAAAGCCTTGTCGGTTTGAAAGAGATGGTGAAACAGATTCCCCGACCAGATCACTCCAGGGACCTTCCTCTTCAATATGAGGGTCTCATCACGTATGACGAGAGACCACCGGTGATACTCAAAATAAAAGAGGTTTTCTGCGATCTCACTTGGTGTCTCGATGTAGCCCGCCTTTCCAACCCGCTCGAGTTCGGCCAGAAACTGCTTGGGGTCTTCGGCATGCTCTAGGACATGGCTGCAAATGATGTAGTCGAAGCTCTTGGATTTGAAGGGCAGGTTGTGAGCATCTGCTATCACGAGCGGACGGTCAACGACCAGCTTGTCTTCTGGTCGTTCCTTCGTATGCAAGTATTTGTCGCAAAGAACATCGGCTCGCTGGCTCGGGGCGTGTCCGCTGCCGATTTCAAGGACTCGGTCGCCACGGGCTATCGGAACCTCCGGTAAGCAATGACGCAATGGACCCTTCATGACATTTGACAAACCGTATACCGATATTTGCCGGTTTTTGTCGTATCGATCTCGCTAACCACCTGGAGGTCTACGTTGATACCATCCCCCAGTGCCTCCCGCAGACACTGATCGATACGTTTTCGAGTGTCGTCCGCAAATCCATCCCCCGGGACGATTTTTACGACAAGCTGATCAAGCTTCATTTGAATAATTTGAAACCGGCGAACACCACCGATAGCGAGCATCAAATCCTGGAAAAAGTGGCCATACAAATGGCCGCCTCTTGGGGTTTGGATTCGATCGTGTACTCGCCCTTGGATATCGGAGACGAGAGGGAAGCCTCGCCCACACACACACGACTTATCCAGAACCCTCGCGCAATCTCCTGTGCGATAGCGAATCAATGGCATGGCATAGTTGGTCAATCCAGTAATGACCAACTCCCCGATTTCTCCGGGCTTGACCGGTCGATTGCCGTCCAAGCATTCAAGAATCACTGTATCAGCGTTCACGTGAAGCCCTGAGTGCGCTTCGCATTCATGGGCAATGATCCCGAATTCTGCAAGGCCGTAACGATTGAATACCTTGCAGCCCAACTCCTTTTCTATGCTGGTCCGCTGCCACTCAAAGAGTGTCTCCCCTGTAACTTCTGCAACACGAAAGAGCGGAGCACTGAGGCCTCCGTGGCGCTGCACGTGTTCGGCAAGGCTAGCCAAAATAGTGGGGTACGCTTGAACTAAGACCGGCCTCGCCCGGCGCAACGCCTTCCACAGATGATCTAGTCCCGCTTCGCCGAGATTCAGCACAAAGATGTTCACGCGATTTAGGAAATGGCATTTAACCGCTTCCCTCACCTTGTCACGGAACTGCGGGGTATTCGGATTCGCATTAGTAATGTGCACTTCCCGATCGCCAAGATGCTTACCCGTCCAACTCAAGTTGCGAATATTAACGGCGGCTGTAAGGTCGAGTGCCGCACGATCGTAATAAATCTTCATAGAAGGTCCCGTGGACCCTCCGGTTTGTCTCAACTCTAGAGGTTTTCCTTGCGCAGACCCGGCAACAAGCTCCTGACCATGCTCGACGATGGTCTGCTTAGTCAGAACGGGAATGTAACGTAGGTCCTCAGGCCTCTGAATATCAGATGCCAGGATGCCCTGTTCCTTAAAAACTCGCTGATAGTAAGGTACATCCTTAGCAACATGGTGAATGAGTTGTGCAAACCGCTCCTGCTGATAAGCTTGCAATCCCTGTGGGGAAAGCCATTGAAGCCCCTCGATCTCGCGAACGCGCTCACGGATCTTACGTTCCGCCTGTAACTCGTACAGGGGCACATAGACATGCTGGGTGAGAAGACTTCTCAGCATTCCAAGGAAGAGTTGCTAAAGCTGATTTGAGACGAACAACGTTCCATCCGTTATTAACCAACCGACTGCATCTGAAACTCCTGGTAACGAGCCAGTACCTGGTCAGTCTCCCCGTCTTCGGCCACCTTACCCCCTCTCAACCAAATCACCCGATCACACAGGCGCCGGACCTCTTCAATTGCGTGGGACACTAGCACAATCGTCTTTTCTTGTCTCTTAAATTCCAGAATCTTCTTGTAGCACTTGTCCTGAAAATGAAGGTCACCGACCGCCAACACTTCGTCGACTAGTAAGACATCGGGATCGAGATGTGCTACCACTGCAAACCCCAATCTGGTCACCATACCGGTGGAATATGTACGGATCGGTTGATCCAAAAACTCTTCCAGCTCACTGAACGCGATAATATCCTTCATCCTCGTTAGGACCTCGTTACGCCGGAGCCCGAGGAGAACTCCGTTCAGAATGATGTTTTCGTAACCGGTCAGTTCCGGGTGAAATCCTGCACCGAGCTCAAGCAAAGGGCAGATTCGTCCCCGCACTTCTACATTCCCCAGTTGCGGTTTCAGAACACCCGCCATTAGGGCAAGTGAGGTGCTCTTGCCGGATCCATTCGCACCGATGATACCGACAGCCTCTCCTTGCTTAATCTGAAAGGATACGTCGTCCAGAGCCTTAAAACGCTCCCTGCGAAATGCGCGGAGTGTTTCGGGCAAATGCAGAAGCGAAGCTTTAATCCCTGTCAGGACATGATGGTATCGGAGATACCACTTGGTCACATGATCAAACGAGATGACAGTCACACGACCTCTGCAAAGCGCCAGCACAGCCTGCGGTAGATTAGGCCACCGATGCCCCAGAAGAAACCGGCACTGATATAGGATTTGACTATCAGTTCAAGGTCAAGAGATCCCGACAGGAATAGTTGCTGCCAACTCAGGATCAATGGCGCAATAGGGTTCAGTTCCAGAATTGCGCGATACTGCATTGGGACCATTGTTGCGGAATAGACGATTGGTGTGAGGAAAAACAGGAAAGTAACACCTAAAACCGTGAGTCTCTCCAAGTCGCGAAAGAACAAGTTTGTGGAGGCCAAGGCCAAGGCAATGCCGTAAACCGTCAAGAATTGAGCGATCGCGATGATTGGGATGCCAACCAACCAAATCCAGGAAGGCTTCAAGCCGTATATAAAGAGAAAGATTGTGATAGCGGGTACCGCGAGCGTGAAATGCAACGCATCATTAAGTACAGTGACCGCCACGAGGATCTGGCGAGGAAACCGAACTTTTTTCAAGAGCGTGGCATTGTTCAGAAAGATGGTCGGCGACGCATTGATGGAATTAGCCACCCACTGCCAAGGGAAAAGTCCGGCTATCAGAAACAGCGCGTACGGAACTCCAGGCACTTGGACACGCATAAATACTCCAAAAGCCAGAATATATAGAAGCGCAAATGCAAGGGGGTTACCGATTGACCATGCATACCCCAGCCAGCTGCTCTTATAGCGGACTTTCAACTCCTTCTGAAGAAGAACGCATAACAAATCCTTCCCATATTCAATTGTCTCGCTCGCTACAAACAACTTCTTTCCTCCGCCCAGCAATACTTAGGAATCAGATTTTAGGAGATCAATGTGGCGTCCGGTAACAGTAGATCTTGGAGAATGCATTGATGTGATAATGACATGGCCGGCAGCTAGGACAACCCAGAACAGATACCCCAAACTCCCGGCGAACATATAGTCAAAAAGGTTGCGGATGAAAAAGCCAGCCAGCATCACGATTACTGCTAGTAGGAAGTAGTGCTGTACTCCACTTGATTTCCTTGCCACTGCCAATAGCGCTCGCCAAGAAGCGATAAAGACCCACAGCAGGCAAAGGACGGCAGGTATACCGCTCCCCATCGCCACCATCAAGAACGTACTATGCGGTCCGTTGGCCTTTTGAGCTTCTTCGTAGCTCTCGAACCGCTTCATGAACGTTTGACTGCCGTAGCCAATACCCGTTAGAGGATGCTCCAGTACCTCCGAGGCTTGTAACTTCCACACGGCTAGCCGAGCATCGAATGTCCACGGATCTACAGTCTGCTTCTGATACCCGAGTTGGGCCAGATAGAATAGCCCGGCAGTGCTGAGCAGGATTCCAAGTACTATGCCGACCACGATCTTCCGCCGGGCTGTCAGAGCAGCCAGTGTTAACCCTTCTGCTACCATTCCAAGCCAACCCGCACGCGTGTATGAGGCCGCTTGGGCTATCAAAGCCCCTGCAGCGACAAGTACGGCTAGCCCCTGCTTCCAGCGCTCCTTAAACGAAGCGAACGCCGACACGATGAGCGGAATGGCGATGACCATGTAGGTTGTCAGCCAGTTGTAATCCGACCCTAGCGCCCAGGCCCTGACCACTCGATCCCGCCATGTTCCCCCGCGCGCGATAAAGTCTTGTATGGACACACAGGACAAAGCGCCCGCCCCCACCAGCACTGCGAACAGCACCCTTGAGGCGACTGTTTCCGGGGCCTGGTCTCGGAGGACAAGCGACCCCCAGTAGAAGACGAAGGCCTGCACCAGCAACTTTCTCCACTCGCCGAAGCTGTACATGGGATCAATGGCGAAGGGGATCGTGATGAGCACCCAGAGAATGAATGCAAGCAACGGCAGAGTAATAGGAGTGCGAACGGTCAGCCCTCGTCCCGTTTGCCAGCTTACCCATAGCGCGGAGAAGAACAAGAGGAAAAAGAGGATCTCCTGCTTATGGAATAGGGGAGGGAAAAAGCTAAGGACGATGAACAGGGGCACCGCCCATCCTTGGATTTTCCAAAACCACTCTGGTTGAAAGGTGGCGGACGTAATGCCGTTTCCGCGAGCAGTTGCGGCAAGAACTTTGGATGCGCTCATACGGCTCTAGCTCGAACCACTGCTAGCTGTACGCCAAAAACAGAACGACCTTATCAGGAGGTTGTGAAGGGAAGGGCTGCTTGGCATCCACCTTGATGCCTTGTCAGAGCAAGGCGAGAAGCCTTATACCACAGCAACCGAGAGCGATCAATAAAGAGTCATTACTGATCGAATGACACTACTTGTCTTGGTTACCAAACGATCTCCTGGCGTCGCTCCAGGAACTGTGCGCAACCCCGCGCTTGGCCTGTTCACACCGTGGTGACCAGGCGTTGCGAGCACGGTGGCGCAGCATAACCGTGTGGAGGGCTATTTCGTAAGGTGCAAACGGACCTAGGATGGATATCTAGGACAGTGGAAACCGGGCTCTCCAGCGTTCACCGCAATGCCTTGACCTGTTGCCACTGCATGGACGGCAATGCTACGGTTGCGTTCGCCATGATGACGGCCTACAGCCACCGCGCAACCACCTTCGCCTTTCACCCGACTAACCCACGTACTAGGACCGGTTCGTGCCACTCGTGACCGCGATCATCCCCGCTTACAACGGCCTCCAACGGTATTTGGATCGGGCGATCCTCTCTGTCCTCAAGCAATGCTTCACCAATGTCGAACTGATCGTTGTGGATGATGCTTCCACTGACGACACGGGGGAACTCGTTCGACGGTACTCGGAAGCTCGCTATGTGAGGCTTCCATCAAATCACGGGCAAGCAGCGGCTCGAAATCATGGTGCCAGCTTGGCTCGCGGTGAATTTCTCGCCTTCCTCGATCAGGACGATATCTGGGAGCCCAGCTTCGTTGAGGAAACGCTGAAGATTTTCTCAAGCAGCCCTGGAGCCGCTTTGGTCCATACTGACGGCTATCAAGTGACCGAAGACGATCAGATCGTGCACTACGACCGGGCGATGAAGCCAATGAAGAGCGTCACCCAACTACTCCGTGGCAACCATGATACCGCGACGTCCGGCTCCCTGATCCGCGCGGCATGTTTTCATGCAGTCGGCGGATACGACGAATCCTTGGCCGTCTGGGAGGATATTGACCTGGGTATACGGCTCTATCAGCGCTTTCCGGTCGTCCATTTGCCTAAGCCCCTCTATCGCCATCGTCTCTATCAGCACAATGCGTCACGTGAGATTCCTTCTGAACGTACGCTGATGGCGCGCCGCAGATTCCTTGAGAAGCACAGCCACACTTGTCTGCCCGGCAGTGCTGAAGAAAGAGCCCTGCGACGAGACTGGGCCCATTACTATGGAGACCTGGGGAAGCACTACCTTCGGAACGGGCAAACAGCACGCGCACGAGATGCCTTTCGTCTATCAGTCCACTATTACCCGTTCAGCCGGAAATCCCTTTTTCGCTTGATCGGCTCTTACCTGCCTATGCAGTCTCGGGCGGCTCCGTGACCGGAACGAGTCGTTTGACTTGTGGATGATCGAGACGAAGCCAGCGAACCTGATTGGCGGTCGTGCCTACAGCAGCGCCGTTCTGCATCAGAGGTAGGAACGAATCATCCTCAAGAAGCAGCGCCACGCTGCCTTTGGGCTCTGTGCTCGGCCCAGGCTGTACACGAGTCCCCGCAGCAGACACTCTCGGCCCTGTCTATATTGTCCCTGTTTTATCAGGAGCTTCCCTCGATCACAAAGGTAGAGAGCCTGCTCTCGAAGGAGATAGCGTCGCTTCTCTCCGTCGTTGCCGAAGCGCTCCAACAAGGTCGCAATGAGAAGCGGCCTATGGCCTATGGCAATATCGGCAGGCTTCTGATCTCCTACGCGATGGAGCGTGAGCGGCTCGTTGATACTTGCGAGGTCATGTTCTTCGGCTACTCGTGCCCAGAGCTCGTGGTCATCCAGTCCTGCCGAGTTGTACCGCTCATCGAATACTCCGACCTTCTCCAAGACCGATTTCCTCACTAGAACCGACGACGGAGTCGGAACGTAGCCGCGCACAAACAGCCTGGCGAAATCGTCTGCTGGATTGTAGCCATGGACAATCGTCTGGAGGGGGTGGCCTGCCCGATCAATGTGTCCGACATCCGTTAATACTATTGCAAGATGGGGATCGGACTCTAAGACTCGGACCTGCTTCTCAAGTTTCGTGGGATGCCAGAGATCATCATGATCGAGAAAGGCAAGATATCTGCCGGTTGACTCCTTTATTCCACGATTGCGAGCGCTCGCCACTCCTCTGTTCTCCTGGCGGATGTATCGAACGGAGTCTCGGTACTCGTTGATTACCTCTCCCGATCGGTCGTTCGATCCGTCATCGATGACAATAATCTCCGTATCCTTCCAGGTCTGATCCATCACGGTTTGGATGGTTGCCCTGATGAAGTCAGCCGCATTATAGATCGGTATAATGACGCTAATGGCCGGCATCGTTGGCCGTCTCGACACATCCCCTTTAGATAGGGGACATTTACAGATAGGACCGCCCTAGACGAAGCAACGATCGGACGACCATTTTGGGATTCGCAAGCCGGCGAAGACCGAGCATCACCGCTTCCTGAAGATGCCTGCGCCCATCACCAAGCCGTCCCATCTTGAGCTCATGCTGGCCGAGATTCGACAGGAATCCCACTCGCTCACCAACGAGAAATCGCCGCCTCTCGGGATCCTCTCGATAGCGACCTGAAAGCAACTGCCAGTAGAGATCCTCATTCAACTTGTGGAGGTCACCATGAACACGCGGGCCGTGGTCTCTGTATAGGACGAGCGTCTCCGGCACATACCCCACTTCCGTATGCTCGACCACTCGCGACAGCCATTCCATGTCCTGGAGCCCGGCGGCCACAAAAGACTCGTTGAATCCACCGACGCGGTCGTAGACCGTTCGCCTCACCACTATCATCGAACAGTAGATGACGAACCCCTTCTGAAACAAGCGGACGTACGGGTGCTCTCTATTGACACCTCGCACGTATCGATCCATCACGGCCCCTGTTTGCGATATGTACTGCATGTCGCAGTTCACCACGCCACATTCCTGATGTTGATCCAGGAAGGCGATCTGTCGCTCAAGCTTCTGTGGCAGCCAGATATCGTCGTTATCCAGAAATGCGATCAATTCACCGCGGGACAACTCGACACCCCTGTTGGTCGCAATGGCAACGCCTGCATTCTTCTGATACACGTATTTGACGGCATCACTATATCGCTGAACCACCGCCGCCGAACCATCGGTCGAGCCGTCATCAATCACAATGATCTCAAGGTCTTGAAACGTCTGAGCAAGGACGCCCTCAATGGCTTCACCAACATGGTCCTCGGCGTTGTAGACTGGTATGACGACGCTCACTCTCGGCACGGATTCCTCTCGGACAGCCTGTTTGAAGGGGATCGATCACAAGGTCACTGCTTCAAGAACGAACTGGATTTCATGGCAGACGTTCCAAAGGTAGCGACGGGCTCTCTTCTTGAAATGTTCCGGCCAAGAATCAAATGGCTGCCTCATCTTGAAGTTGATAGACACGGTTCGAAAATGACAGTTGAGCTGATAGTAATTCGGGTATTCGAAGTATTTGAAAGATTCTTCAGTAATAAAACGGACATGAGTTGGATCGACAAACGCCTCCTTGGAGGTGTAGTACGGTGCACGTATGTAGACCCGCGCTCCTAGCGCGCAGATTCGGTACAGTTCGACCATGAACCGGTTGAGATCACGAATATGTTCGATGATATGAGTCAGGTGAACAGCCGCAACAGATTGCGAGCGGAATGGGAGACCCTGCTCGAAATCGCAAACCACGTCCACCCCCTTCAATGGTCGACGATCCACCCCAATCGCTCCGCGCTCCTTGCGCTCCCCACAGCCGATATCTAGCGTCAGCATCACGACAACCTTGCCCTCACGCGGAAACAAATGTCCTTCGCTTTTTCAAGATATCCCGATCGGCAGCCTTGTCATGGTCTTCTCGCAGGCCTATACCCATGTTCGAAGCCACCGGGTGTACGTGCGCAGCCTGCTCGGTGCCCTTCGTATCGCGCGGACATAGTACCCCCGCGCCTCTCCTGCCCGCCCCTGTAACTGTGCCACCCGCCCGCGCAGTAAATAGTAGTTCGCCCACTCCCGGTCGAGCGCGCGTCGCTGCTCCTTGGTCAGCGACCCGCGCTCTTCCAGGCTGGTCAAGAACCGCTCGCGGCTGGAGAGCACCTTCTCACGGTGGGTCGCCTCGTCGAACGCCATGTCGCGATACCCGTGCCCACGCTGGAGCTTACGGACGAGCACTCGCTCGACGCAGGCGAAGCCGGTCACCGAGAACAACCGAATCGTGAGATCGGAATCCTCCGAGCCGTAGAGCTCGGGACGCAACCCTCCCACCTTCTCAAGGCACTCGCGGCGAATCAACAGAGTCGACGGCAGCGCCGCATGGCCGCCGACGAAGGCTTGCACGAGGGGCTCCGCGCTGTGCCGGGCGTGCACCCGCTCCAAGACGCAGCCGTGCTCGTCCACCACCTCGTAATCACTGTGCACGAGACCGATCGAGGCATCCTGGCGGCAGATCGAGAGCTGCGCCTCCAACTTGTCGGACACCCAGACGTCGTCGCAGTCGAGGAGCGCAATGAACTCACCTCCGGCCGCTTCGATCCCTTTGTTGCGAGACCGCGCCGGCCCGCCGTGGTCCTGTTGAAACCACCTGATGCCGTGAGTCCGTTCGAGCTCGGCCAGGACCGACTGGGTGCCATCGGTCGACCCATCGTCGACGACGAGGATTTCGGCGTCCCCGTGGACCGTCTGGTTTCGGATGCTCTCGACCGCCTTGGCCACGAAGGGGGCGCCATTGAAGACGGGAATCACAACTGAGACGAGGGGACGCATCGTTGTTCCTACTGTTTCTCGAGGGCAGACAGATAGCGGGAGACTTCCGCTACAAACCCTTCGGCTTCCGAAACTGCTCGACGAGCCGTGTCTTCATCTAGATAGGATAAGGCCTCATAATCGCCTGCTTCCCGGTCGTCTTTTAGATTGGCGAGAAACTTTCCCCATTTCTTTTCGAGTCTTCCGGACTTGATGAACAGCAGGCCGAACAGGGTCACAAGTCCTTTATGTGTATCGGCCTTCTGCCCTTCGGCAAGAAGGGCCGCCTGAGCGGCGTGGAAGGCCGCGTAATAGGCCCGAGACACGGCGTCATCCCACTCTCGATTGTTCGCCAGATCGCGCGCCACGCGCAGCTTGTGCTGCGCCTTCGAAAGATACCCTTGAATGAGCTCCCGCTGTGCCTTATCCAACCGTTACTCCTTCGGCGGCGACCCGTTGCATGAACGGCGTTTGCAGCGCTTGCAGTCGGTCGAACTCGTGTTGCTCGAAGATCTTGAGTGAGACCAACCGTCCATGAGCCAACAGCACATCCACCACGGCTTCATAGAGAACGTCCACGAGGCGATGGTCCTTCTTGGAGACGACCAGCAGAAGGTCATAGTCGGAGTCCAGCCGATGCGTCCCTCGAGCCCGGGAGCCGAATAAGATCAGACGTTGTACCTGCGGCCGTACTGATGCAATACCATTTAAGAAATCTCGGATCACGGGATCTTGATTCACGGTCGCATCCATCAGATCATCCCGAACAGGATGACTGCCAGAACGACTTCGTCCGCGTCCGCCTTCTTCATCAGTCGGTCAATGATAGGTCCCATCTCGCTCATCGGCTGCCGAGCCTCGTCATAGGGTATATGGGGAGGCGGCCGACCGCAGCAATTTCTCCGCCGCGGCAAAGACCTCCTCGACTGAGATCTGCTTCATGCAGTTCTCCTCGCCCCTCCCACAGGTGGGATGGAAGCAGGCTCGGCAATCCAGCCCCTTGTACAACACTTCTACTCGCGCGCCTCGCGGCCCCCACTCCGCGGGGTTCGATGGGCCGAACAGGCCGACGACGGGCACACCGAGCGCGGCCGCCATGTGCATGGCGCCGTTGTCGTTTCCGATGAACAAGGCACAGCGTTTCAGGATGGCGGCAAACTCGAGTAGGGACACGCGGCCGGCAAGACTAATTGGAGCGGAAGACGCATGCCGCACAATTGCCGCGGCGACCTCCTGCTCCTGGCTCGCTCCGCCGATCAAGACTCGGCAGCCATAGGCCTTGACGAGCTGGTCGCCCACCGCGGCGAATCGTTCGGCAGGCCAGGCCTTGAACCAGTAGCGGGCCCCCGGATGGACCATCACGAGTGGGGTGGCAATCCTCCCGTCCGCCGTTGCCAGGCCGAGCCCCGCCAATAACCTCTGTGCCGCCTGTTCCTCCTCCTCACCCGTGTTCAAGACCAACGGCCTCGCCTTTGGCTCGATGCCGAGCGGGCGAAGCGCTTCCATGTCGCGCTCGAGACGGTGACATCCGGGGGGTGCACTGACGACCGTGGTATAGAGCGCGCCTCGCCACCGCTGCTCGGCATTGAAGCCGATGCGGATCGGGGCACCGCTGACCCTCGTGGCGAGCGCCGAGCGATCGCCATCCGTCAGGTCGATGACACAGTCGAACCGCCGGCGGCGTACTTCGAGCAACAGCCGGAGCTCGGCCGCCGGACCATGACGATCGATGACCATGACCTCGTTGATGTCCTCGTTCCATCTCAAGATATCCTCGGTGCCGCGATTGACCGCCATGGTGATGCGGACGTGTGGGACATGCTCGCGAAGCGCCCGCAGCACCGGCGTAGCCAGCAGAACGTCGCCGATGTAGCGCAGCTTGATGACGAGGATGTTGTGCATGGGACTGCTATACGGGACCGATGACCCGCTGGGCAACGTCGACGACTCTTAGGGCCCCCTCACGCGCTTGTTCCGCCTGCGCCAATGAGTACTCCTCCGTGGGAATGAAATCCACGTCCCCATAGAACGCCAGTTCCCGATCCTTCCGCAGCTCCTTGGAGATGACGGCCAAAGCGGGAAGCGTTTCCCGTAGATGCTCGGCAAAGCGGTGACGATGTTCGAGGACCATGTTGCCGACATCGTGAACCTTCGGCGGTTCGATGCCGACTGCCCGAAGCATGCCTTTCATGGCCAGCTCAACGATTTCTTGAGCCTCACAAACGACATCCGAGTAGGCTTCCTTGCGCAGGAGGACATCGAGAATCTCGAGACGATCGACCGCCTTCTTCAAATAGCTCTTCGCCAGTGACTCGCTGGTCACAGCTCGAATACCTCGCCGGGCTTATAGTCCGGCTTCAGATCCCAGTACCACATGTTCCCTCTCCAGATCCTCTTTGACCCAAGCTGTCTCAGGCGCCCGCGTAGCCGCTCCAGCCGCCGTGCAAAGAAATCATCGCGGTCGTACAGCAGTTGCGCGTCCTCCGTCATATCGAGAAAGAGCGGGCTCCCTGCCTCGGCTTCTTCCGGCGTCTTCAAGACTACCGAGAGCTTGGTGTCGATGCCGTGCCGTCTCGCATCCATGAAGGCGGGTTCCAGAACCTCCTCCACGGCGTCGAATTCACGCGCCCGGGTCCACCGTCCGTTTGGCAGACCGCGGGCGATGATCAAGAGATCGATATCGGAGTCGAACCGCATCGTGCCTCGACCGACGGATCCGTACACCGCGACGGTGACCAACCGATCGCCGTAATGGCTCTGAATCGCCTTCACGGTCTCCTTCAGCAGGTCTTCGAAGGCTTCTTGGAGCATGGGCTTTGGTTGACTGGTAATTGAGCAAGTAAGTAATTGAGTCTTGAAGCTGTCCTGCAACCCAATTACTGAGTTACTTAATTACTCAGTTACTCCTCTGCAGACTTCCCGATACACCCTCAAGGTCTGCCGGGCCGCCTTCTCCCACGTGAAGGCCTTGACCCGCTCCAACCCCTTTGCCCGCAGTCGGGCGCGTAGCGTCGCGTCGTTCACCACCCCCAGCATGGCCTGCGCCAGCTCCTCGACGTCGGTGGGAGTGACGAGGATCGCGGCGTCCCCGGCCACTTCGGGCAGCGCGGTGGTGTTCGACGTGACGACCGGTGCGCCGCAGGCCATCGCCTCGAGGACCGGCATGCCGAAGCCTTCGTAGATCGAGGGAAACACGAACAGGGCGGCATGGCTGTAGAGGAGGCGCAACTCCTCGGCACTGAGCGGCCCCGTGGACACGATCCTCCCCCCGAGGCCCGACGTCGCGATCGTGTCGCCGAGATCGGCATAGCGATGCGTCGGCGTTCCGACGAGGACCAAGGCATAGTCCTTCAACGCCTCGGCCTGCCGTCGGTAGGCCTCGACCACGGCCTTGTGATTCTTCCTCGGGTCGGCTCCGCCGACGAAGAGCAGGAACTGGTCCGAGCTCCAGCCAAAGCGCCTCCGGAGGCCCGCGAGCTTCTCGGGATCGGGGTCGGGATGGAACCGCTCCGAGACTCCGTTGTGGATCACGACCAGCTTGTCCTTCGGAACGCCGTACAGCTCGTGGAGATCGCGTGCCGAGTATTCGGAGACCGTAATGATCTTCCGTGCGCGAGCAGCCGTCCGTCTCGTCCGTCTCGAGGCGAGCCACTGCCCGAAGAGCTTTCTGGAATACTGCGGATAGCGCGCAAGCCAGATGTCGTGGATCGTCACGACGCCGCCGTAGCGTCCCGCCGTCGGCATTTTGAAATTCGGGCCGTGGAAGACGTCAAGACGATCGAGGCTTCCGCGCCACCGCATGGCCCACCGGCCGGCCGCCCGCCATTGGATCCGGCTGTTTTGCGCCCAGGGTTCCTTCAGGACTTCGTGGGGCAAGCATCCCGGTTCCGCATACGCAATGACTTCCAGGTCGTCCTCTTTCAGCTCCATCAGGGCGCGAAGGAGATAGTAACTGTGCCAGCCGATTCCGCCTCGGCTTCGCAGGATGGGGTTCGCATCAATCCCAACACGCATCGCCTTACCTTTTATCACCTATCACCTTACCCCCTTACCCCAACCCCTTTCCCCCTCTATCCCTTTACAACTGACCCCTTTACCCCCATTCCGCAGCGCCTCCCACGCTTTGGCGTACTTCACGAACGTGTGCAGGCCGGCGAACAGCGCCACGATGAGCCCATGCACGCCGTCTCGGTAGCCTCGGCGCAGCAGGTAGGTCCGCACCACGGTCATCACATGACGGCCTGCGAGATCCGTCCAGCCGACGTGCCGACATGTTTTCAATTTCTCCTCGGCGCCGAGCGTCGTGTACCGCATCATTTTGCGGACATGATGCCGGATCGTGGGCATGCTGTGATGCTCCAAGGGGGAGCGCAACGTTTCCGTGCGCCCCTTCAGGACGAGGCGCTCGTGCAGTAACGTATCGTCGTAGCGCCCGGCCTCTCGGCGGAACAGGCGGAGCTGGTAGTCCGGATAGTAGCCGCTGCCCTGAATCCACCGTCCATAGAAAAAGTTTCTTCGCGGGACTTGGAACCCGACGATCTCGGGCGGCACGCGATCCAGCATCGACCGGATCTCGTCCCGCAAGGCATCCAGGACGCGCTCATCGGCATCGACGATCAAAATCCATTCCGTGGTCGCCCGGTCGATCCCATAATTCTTCTGAGGACCATAGCCGGGCCACGGGTTGATGAACACATGCGGCGTGTGGGATCGGGCCAGCTGGACCGTCCGATCGGTGCTGCACGCATCCACGACGATGATCTGGTCAGCCCACTGCAGGCTCTCGAGGCAGGCCCCGATGTTCTGCTCCTCATCCTTCGTGATGACGATGGCTCCAATCGTCTGGACGGCGCGCACAGGGCTCTCCACCTTCATCCTCTACCCCCTATCCTCGTCCCCACCCTGAGCCTCACCCTCCACCTTAACCTTCCCTAGCCCCGGAACCCTCGTTTCACGACGGCCCGATAGAACGCCGGTTGCAACCAGCGGTTCCGTTTTCTTCGAAGAGCCGGGTACCGTCGGACGCGGTCGGCCATGACAGACGGATGCGTGCCTGAAAAATTTTTCATGATCGCATATTCCTCGAAGTCGTATTCCTCCTTCGACAACATGGCCGCCTGCTCCTCACCCGGGTGGTCCCCGTGATGCCGGGCGACTTGATAGCGAAACTTTTCCAGCAACGTCCGGGCCGGCTTCACCCACCCGTAATGGTAGATCGTGGCGTCCGAGGGTCGAACCCGGTCCTTGTGAACGCTCTGCAAATAGCCTCGATCGGCTTTCAGCCAGAAGCCCACGGCGTCGCCGCACGACTCGACCTGGCCGTCGTTTCGGATCACCCGGACGGCACGATGGTAGAACCACGGGTTCACGGAACGGTAGTCGCCGTAGAAGTGGAGATACTGGAACGTGAACCCCAGGACGCGGGGATCCGAGACGTGATCGCGGAGACTGCGCGTGAGCGCCTCGTAGTCCTGCTCGTGCAACACTTCGTCGGCCTGGAGGTAGAGCGCCCACTCGCCGGTGCAATGCGCGAGCGCCTTGTTGGTCTCATGAGAGAAGAGCAGGCCGTCCTGCTTCATCGAATCATCCCAATAGGACTCAACGACGCGGATCTTGTCCGAGCCGATCGACCGGATCAATTCCAGCGTCCCGTCCTCCGATTGCCCGACGTTGACGATGAATTCGTCCACGACCGGCAGCGCCGAGCGAATGGCCTCGACGATCGGGTAGTCGAACTTGACGGCGTTGCGGCAGATGCTGAAGCCGCTGACCTTCATCCGCTCCTGCTCTTCATCTCCTGTCGGCGGTCCCGCTCTTAGCGAGGCGCGTGGTCTCGAGCAATCGCCGATACAGCTCTTCGGTTCGCGCCAACATGTGCTCCTGACTGTAGGCCTTGGTGATCAGGTCGTGCCCGGCCTCCCCGAGACGGGTGCGCAGGGCCGGCTCGTCGATGAGCCGAGTGATCTCACGGGCGAGCGCGGCGCTATCCCGTGGCGGAACGATCAGGGCGGTGTGGCCATGAATCGCCACCTCACGGACACTCCCGACGTCGGTCGCCACCACCGCGCGTTTCATCGCAAGCGCCTGCGTCACGGCTTGCGGCACCCCTTCGCCCCCCACGGACGCCAACACACACACATCCATCGCGGCGAGCAGGCGTGGCACGTCATCTCGAAAGCCCGTCACCGTGATCGTATCCGAGCAGCCCTGATCGCGGATGGAGGCGGTGATCCGCGCCTTCTCCGGACCGTCTCCGACGATCAGAAACCGTGCCTGCGGGTGCCGACGCCGGACCTCGACAGCCGCGGTGACGAAATACTCCACGCCCTTGTAATCCCGCAAGAACGCCACCGTTCCGATCACGAGATGGTGCGATGCCAGACCGAATTCGGCCCGGACGGCCGGATCTGCGGGCATCGGACGATAGCGAGCGAGGTCGACTCCGGTGGGAATCGACACGATCCGCTCGGGGCTGACCCCCAGCCGGCTCATCAGATCCGCTCGAACGGCGTCCCCGGTCGTGATGATCCCGTCGGCCAACCGGCCGTACAGCAGGCGGTTCCGCAGGCTCGCGCGGACCGGGGTCGACTTATGGCGCGTGCGAAGAATCAGCGGTCGAACGGCCGCCATCCGGGCGCCGATGGCGGCGGTCCAGCTATCGATGGAGCCATGGCTGTTCACGACGTCGATGCGACAGCGAGCGATGAGGGTCCGAAATTCGAACACGAGCTGGGGGTACCGCAATGGGGTGAACCGCAAGGGCTCGACGCGCACGCCGTTCGTTCGCGCCAACGTCTCCAGCGCGCTGCCCGGGGGGACCGCAAGCACCACCTCGTGCCCGCGCGCCGCCATGCCCGCCGCTTCGGCCAGCGTGCGGAACTCCTGTCCGCCCAGCCCTGTCGAGGGCTCCGTATGGAGAATGCGTAGTGCGTGCATGGCGCTGCCGTGCCCCGCGGCTCATGAAGGCCATCGAACCCGAACGCCGGTACCTGATGCGTACCATACCCTACTCGGCCGCCGACCTCCACATCTTGTCCTCCCTCGCCGCTATCCCTCGACCTTCATGAGGTCCACGACGTGCTCGGCGAACGGCAGGGAGGAGGTGAAGGCCGGTGAGACCGCGTTGAGGACGTGCGTGGACCGGGGCCCGCGCTCGACGACGAAGTCGTTCAAGAGCTCGGCGGTGCGGGCGTCGACGAGCTGCGCCCGGATCCCCGGCTCCTTCCCCGGCAGGAGATCCCCCTTCTGCAGCCCCACCCCGAGACCGTCCGCCTCCCGAAAGAAGCCGGCCTGTGAGAGCTTGACCAACTCCTTCCAGGCCAGCGAACGGAAGTGGTCGCGGTTCCTCCCGAACAGCCGCACGAGGAATCCCATCATCGTGACCGCGTCGGAGACGTTGGCACCGGCGAGCCCTCGGTATTGCTCGCGCCCGAGCAGCGGCAGCGCGGACGGGCCCACGGTGACCACCCCGTCGGGACGCCGGGTGTAGTGCACCCCCAAGAATGGATTCCTCAAGTCCGGAACCGGGTAGATGTTCCCCCGCACCTGTACGGCCGCGTCGGGCCGCAGGCGGTAGAACTGCCCGCGAAACGGAAGAATCCGATACTGCCGGCCCACTCCGAACGTATGCGCGAGGCGATCGGCAAAGAGACCGGCACAGTTCACGAGATGCCCGTAGCGAATCACGCCGGTGGACGTCCTGACGGCGTCGGCGCCCGCAGGCCCCTGCCATGTGCAGCCGAAGCGCAGGTCGACCCCTTCCCGCCGGGCATCGGCCACCATCGCCTCCATGACCTGACGAGGATCGACGACGGCCGTGTCCTTCACGTACAGGGCCCGCTCGATCGTCCTCGCGCAGGGCTCGATCTCCGCGAGCTGCCGCTCATCGATCAATTCGGCCCGGACCCCGTTGGCCTGAGCGCGCGCGTGCAATTCGGCGAGCGAAGGCAGGTCCGCGCTCGTCCTGGCCACGATGACCTTCCCGTAGGTGTTCATCGGGATCTCATGGCTCGCGCAATACTCCCGCATTCGGCGATTGCCTTCCACGCACAGCTTGGCCTTCAGCGTCCCCGCCTTGTAGTACACGCCCGCGTGGAGCACCCCGCTGTTTCGTCCACTGGCGTGCATCCCCGGCTGCGCCTCCTTTTCGAGGATGAGGACTCGGCTGCCGAAGCGCCGGCGCAGGGCGCGTCCGATCGCGACCCCGATGATCCCGGCGCCGACGACCAGAAAATCGCAGCTCGTACCTTCAGCCGTCATGGTATGGTCTCACGCCTGGTCTGTTCCTCCCCTGCCGGCCTCTTTCCTCAACTCCCAAAACTTCGCATACTTGATGAACGCGTAATAGGCATAGAGTCCCGACAAGATCAATCCCGGCATCCCGTCCAGAAAGCCCCGCCGGCCGACGTACATCTTCAGGAACGTGAACAACGGATGCGTGACCAACTGATGCGGGTGAAACCGGCGGCCGTCCTTGACCATCCGGCTGGCCATCAGATCCGAGTAGCGGTCCATCTTCATCAGGTAGTGATCGAGATCGCGAAACGGATACTGCAGGACGTGACCCGTAAGATAGCCCACTCGACCGTCCACATCAAAGCTTTCGTGCACCAGCTCGTCGCGATAGCGCAGGCGGCCTCTGCGAAAGAGCTGCGGCTGGCGATAATCCGGATACCAGCCGCAATGGCGGATCCAGCGTCCCAGAAAATAATTCTTCCGCGGGACGAAGTAGGCGTCGGCGGCGTGGGGGGCGCCGATCACCCGGTAGATCTCGTCCCGCAACTCGGGTGTCGCGCGCTCATCGGTATCCAAGCTGAAGACCCAGTCGTGAGACGCATGGGCGACCGCCTCGTTGCGCAGGCGCCCGAATCCATGGAAGTCGTGCTGGAACACCCGGTCGGTGAACTCGCGGCTGATCTTCTCCGTCGCATCGGTGCTGTGCGAATCGACCACGATCAACTCGTCGGCCCACGAGACGGACTCCAGGCAGGCCCGCATGTTCGGCTCATCGTTGTAGGCAATGACATAGACCGAGACCTTGCCGGACGCCGTCACGCCATCACTCCCACATTTCGCACGACCCCCCGGTAGACCTCTTCCAACAGGTCCAGCATCGCATCCAGCGAGTACCGGTCGCGCACGAGCGCATGCCCGGCGGCGCCCAGCGCTCGCCGTAGCCCGTCGTCGTCCAGCAGGCGCTCGATGGCGGCCGCGAGCCCCGCCGCATCGCGGGGCGGGACCAGCAAACCCGTCACCCCATCGTGGACCACGTCCGGGATCGATCCCACGGGTGTCGAGACCACCGGCAGTCCCAATGCGAGCGCCTGCATGAGCACCTGCGGGATCGTGTCGGCCTCGATCGTCGGGATGACGAAGACGTCCAGCGAGCGGAAGACGTCAAGCAGATCCGGACGAAACCCCATGACCTTGACGCCCTCCTCGATCCCATGCTGCGCGATCCTTGCTCGGATGTCGGCTTCCTCCGGCCCTTCCCCCACGATCACGAACGTGACGTCGCGCCGCCGTGCCAGGAGGCGCGCCGCCGCATCCACCAGGTACACGTGCCCCTTGTACTTGCGGAGATAGGAGACGATGCCGACGAGGCGATGTCCGGCGTCGAGCCCCAGGTCGACCCGCAGGTTCCTCTGGGGGACGCCGGGGCAAAAGAGGCCGACGTCGACCCCGATCGGAAACGCCGCCACGCGCTCCGGTCTGAGGCCGTCCCGCTCGACCAGGGCGCGTCGCGTCAACTCGCTGCCCGTGACGATGACACGGTCGAACAGGCGTCGGTAGAGCAGCCGGGTCGCGAGGCTGCGATTGAGGGGATTGGAAATGTGCCGGCTCCGCACCACCTTGGGCCGGTGGGGGACGAGGCGGGCGGCGAGCGCTCCGATCCAACTGTCGCGCGAGCTGTTCACGTGGAGGATATCCGGACGCTGCTGGAGCAGCAGGCGCGCGAAGCTCACGATGGCCGCGGGGTAGCGGGTACGGCGCATCCGGACGCCGTCGACTTGAAATCCCTGGGCCGTGGCGAGCCGGTAGATCGGGCTCCCCGGCTCCAACACCAGGTGCACGTCGTGCCCGCGCCGTTGGAGCCCCCGTGCGTGGAGCAGGACGGCCAGCTCCTGCCCGCCCATGGCCGTCGTCGACTCGGCGATGAGAATTTTCATGGCGCTCTTCCTCTCACCCCGGCCGGCGAGGGCTCCTGGTTAGGGTCTGTTAGGGTGTTGTGGGACGTGCCGACTGGGTCCGCACCCGTTGACTCAACCGCCGTCGGACCGCGTCCACGACCTGCTCGGGCCGAATACGGTGCAGGCACTCGAGCCGGACCGCGTTGCGGCAGACCCGACTGAAACAGGGGCTGCACGCCACCCCCGCCGCCATCACCACATGGCCCTCTCCATAGGGCCCCGTGCGGACGGGGCTGGTCGGACCGAAGAGGGCGACGACGGGCGTCCCCATCGCCGCCGCGATATGCATCGGACCCGAATCGTTCGTGAGCAGCACGGAGGCCTCCCCGAGAAGGCACGGTAGGAGCGTGAGCGGAACGTGTCCTGTCAAGTCGATCACCGGCGTCCGCATCGTGTTGACCACCGTCTCGGAAGCCCTGCGGTCTCCGGGCCCTCCGATCATCAGCACCTGTCCAAGCCCTTCGGATTGAAGTCGATCGGCCGCGTCGGCGAAGTCCCCGGCCGGCCACTGTTTGGTCTCCCAGCGGGCCGAGACGTTCATGGCGATCCAGTCGGTTCCCGTCTTCAGTCCGGCCCGCCTCAGGAGCCGTCCAACCTCTTCCCGATCTTCGGCGGTCGGACGAAGGCGGAACTCGGGCTTCCCCTCATGGCCCGCGCCGACCGCGGCTGCCAGGAGCAAATAGCGATCGACCGCGTGCATGTCGGCGGTCGGGACGGCCACCCGGCGACGGTAGAACAGCCGGCTCCCTTCTCGACCGTTGGCAAAGCCGATCCGTTCCCGGCACCCGGTCAGCCAGGCCATCACGCCGCTCCGAAACAAGCCTTGGAGATCCAGGACGAGATCGTACTGCGCCGCCCGAAGGGCGGGAACCACCGAGAGCCACGCCTTCAGGCCGCGATCGACGGGCCACATCCGATCGAGACCTTCGGCCCGCTCCAACACGCCGGCCCATTCCCGCTTGACCAGCCAGTCGATCCGCGCCGAGGGATAACGGACCCGCAGCGCATGCAGCACCGGCAACGCGTGGACGATATCGCCGAGGCTGCTGGGCTTGATGATGAGAATACGGTGATACGGGGGCATGGGCGAAATTCAGTACCTGCGTTCAGTTACCAATTACTTCTTCGGCAATTACCAGTTACTCACTTACCAATTACCCTCTTGGACACATCTTCGATGATCCAGTCGACGGCGTCCAGCAGGCCGTCGGCGACGTGATCGGGGCGTGCCCCGCCGGCGCCGAGATCGGCCAACGTCTGGCGGCTGGTCTGGCCTGACATCACGAGGATCCGCCGGGCGCCGATTCGTGCGGCCAGCTCCATGTCTCTGTTCTGATCGCCGACCACATACGCCGCGCCGAGATCGAGGCCGAGGTCGGAGACGGCCCGATCGATCATGCCCGTAGCCGGCTTCCGGCAGCCGCAGCCCTCATCGGGGTGGTGCGGACAAAAGTAGACGGCATCGAGGGAGGCACCGGCGGCGGCCAAACGGGTCACAAGGGTCTCGTGAATCCGCCCCAGCGTGTCGACCGACATGAGGCCTCGCGCAATCGCCGACTGATTGGTCACCACCACCACCCGGGCCCCTTCACGGTTCAACCGGGCGATGGCGTCGGCGACGCCGGGCAGCAACTCGAGCTCGTCGGGAGACTTCACGTAGCCCGTGTCCCGGTTGAGCGTCCCGTCCCGGTCGAGGAAGACGGTGACGCCTTTTAAAGATAAGTGCTGAGTGCTGAGTGCTGAGTGCTGAGCAGAAGATCGTTGAAGGCTGAACGCTGAGCGCTGCCCTCTCAGCTTCTCAGACGCGGTGCTGTAGACCTGATCGACGGAGATACGCGTCATGCAGCGATGGTCGATGGGACATTCGCGGAGCAAGCAGGGGGAGCACTCGACCGGCTGCCGGACGATGGCGTGATCCTCTCCGTAGGGAGCCGTCGTCCGTGTATCAGTCGGACCGAAGACGGCGACCACCGGGACACCGAAGGCGGCGGCGATGTGCATGGGCCCGGTATCGTTGGTCAGAAACAGCCGGCATCGCCGGATCACGGCCATGAGCTGTCGGATGGACGTCCGCCCCGAGAGGACAATGGGGCTGGAGGTCATCGAGGCTGCGATCGCCTGCCCGAGCGATTCCTCGCCCGGCGCGCCGACGATCACGACGCGAGCGCCAACGTCCGCAGCCAGCCGGTCGGCGGTCTGGGCAAACCGCTCGGGCAGCCATCGCTTGGCACTGCCGTAGGTCGACCCGGGATTGAGACCGATCAGGAGATCCCTTGGATCGGCACCGGCCTCGGCAAGCCGCCGCTCGGCCTCCGCCTCTTCCTCTCGCGTCACGTACAACCGGGGCGCCCGCGCGACCGGCTCGATGCCCAGGAGCCGGAGCAGATCTAAGTAGTAGTGGATCTGATGCTTCACCAACGTCGGCGGGGCCACCGGCACCGCTTGGGTGAGCAGGAGGCGGCGCCCGTCCGTCGCATACCCGTAACGGCGGGGCACACCGGCAAGAAACGCGAGGAGGGCCGCCTCGAACGCGTTTTGAAACAGCACGGCCAGGTCGAAGCGATAGCGGCGAAGCTCGCCGGCCAGCGTCCATTTGCCGCTCAGCCGAGCATGCCGACCACGATGGTCATAGAAGAGAATGCGGGACAGCGCCGGATGGGCCGTGAAGAGCTCGGCGACAGCCGGACGGGCCAACAAGGTCAGCTCTGCGTCCGGCAGGGCCGCATGCAAGGCCGACAAGGCCGGCTCCGTGAGCACCGCGTCCCCGACCCAGTTCGTGGCCCGGATCAGAATACGCCGCACCGGATCATGATGAGTGATGAGTGATGCGCGATGCGCTGCCGAAGTGGACATCGTTACTGCTTCATTCTTGCGGTCTTCCATTCATCACTCATCACGCTCAACTATCAGTGCCTCGAGCTGCTCCCGCCCTTGGATCACCTCGGTCTGCAGGCGAACCGCCCAAACCGGGAGGTCCGGTTTCGGCAACCCTTCAACCTTGACCGCATCCTTCTCCGTGGTCAACAGCAGCTCGGCACCCGCTTGCCGGGCTCGCGCCGCCACATTTTGGAGGTCGGATTCGGCATAGTGGTGATGGTCGGCGAAGATCCGCTCCTCGACCACGTGCACTCCGAGGCCCTCGACGAGACGGCGAAACGCCGCAGGGTTCCCGATCCCGCTGAAGAGCGCCGCCCGCTTCCCCGCCCCCTGCTCGACCGGCCGGTGCGACCCGGTCATGACGTCGAGGAAGCCATCGGCGGTGAATCGGACGGCGATGAGCGGCGTGGTCGAATCGAGTCCCAGCAATCGTGCGGCGATGTCACATACCTCCCCGCCCGCGTCCGCCCGCGTCAGGATGACGCCGCTCGCCCGTCCAAGCGAGGACAACGGCTCTCGGAGCCGCCCGGCCGGCAACAAGGCGCGCAGGCCGGGAAGATCGGTGGCGTCGACCAGCACCAGATCCACGTGACGGTAGAGAGACCGATGCTGGAAGCCGTCATCCAGGACGAGGCAGTCGAGGGGAAACTGGGTCAACAGCCACTGCCCCACCCGATAGCGATCGCCGCCCACTGCGACCACGGCGCCGGGACATCGGCGGGCGATCAAGAAGGGCTCGTCCCCGGCCTCGTCCGGTCGAACCATCAGATGCGTCCCGTCCGAAACCAGGAGCCGGCCGACCCGGCTCCTCCGCCGGTATCCCCGGCTTAACACACCCACTCGGCGGCCTTCGGCGAGCAGGCGCTCGACCACCCAGATCGTCACCGGGGTCTTTCCCGTTCCACCGACGGTCAGGTTCCCGATGCTGATGACCCGACACGGCAGCCGATGCCGGCGTAACCATCCGTGGTCATAGAGCCAATTCCGACAGCCCACCACCCAGCCGTACGGCCAGGTGAAGGGGGTGAGCACGCGGTGGAGCGCCGGTGGCAGCCGCGTGGCGCCCGGGTGGATCATTCCGCCGACGCCCGGCGGTCCACGGCCGCGGACCTCGCGTCGGTCCGACCCGGTGAAACATCCTGCCCCGGACGCAGCAGATTTTCGATCGCCTCGATCGTCCGCTGCAAGGCGCCTTGGTTCCGAAGGATGACCTCGTGCGCCGCCTTCCCGATCTGCTCCAGCCGCGACCGATCGGCCAGCATCGCCGCCAGACGCGGACCGAGATCGGCGCCGCTTGCCACCCGAACGCCGCCGCCCGCCTCCAAGAGCAGACGAGCGACCTCGGCGCAATGATCGGTATAGGGGCCGAACACGACCGCCTTCCCCCAAGAGGCCGGCTCCAGTAGATTGTGCCCGCCGACGGGCACCAGCGTCCCGCCGACGAAGGCGGCCACCGCGTACTGGTAGACGGCCGCCAACTCGCCCCGCGTGTCGAGCACGATCACCCGCGGGCCTCGGTCCGTGACGTTCAACGAGATCGTGCTGCGGCGCACCACCGGGAATCCGTGCTCCTTGACCAGGGCTTCGACGCGGGGCGCCCGCTCGATATGCCGCGGCGCCAGCAGCAGCACGAGATCGGGAACGGTCTCGAGCAGCCGCCGATAGGCGGCCAGGAGCGCGTCCTCTTCACCGGGATGGGTGCTGCCCGCCACCAGCAACTCTTCCTGGTCCGTGATGAGCACGCTCCGCGACAGAGATCCCGTCTGCGGCATCGGCTGATCGAATTTGATGTTCCCGGTCCGGCGCACTCGCTCGGCCCGCGCGCCGAGCGCGATGATCCGATCGGCATCCCGATCCGACTGCATCAGGCACAACGACACGTCGTCGAGGACGCGCCGCATGAACGACGCCAGGAGGCGATAGCCCCGAAAGGATCGCGACGACAAGCGGCCGTTCACCAGCACCGTGGGAACGGCCCGGCGGCGCAAGGCGCGCAGGAGATTCGGCCAGAGCTCGGTTTCCACGAAGACGAACAGCGTCGGCTGGAGCCGCGCGACGATCCCGGACACCACCCAGGGAAAATCCAGCGGAGCATAGCGATGCTCGGCCACGCCGCCCAGCCGTTGCTCCACGGCTTCCCGCCCCGTCTCGGTGACGGTGGAGACGACCAACCGTGCCTCCGGATACCGGCTGCGGAGCGCGTGGACGAGCGGAACGGCCGCCACGACCTCACCCAACGACACGGCATGGACCCACATCAAGGGCGCGCGGCTCCGAGGCCCCCGGCTCGCGCCAGCGGGCTCGGCGGAAGCAAAGCCCAACCGCTGCGGTAGTCCCCGCCGGCATCGCTGCTTCGCCAGCAAGATCACTAGAATCGCCGGCGAGGCCAGGAGCAACAGGACGTTGTAGAGGAGATGCCACATGGTTTTAGGATGAAGTCGTTGAGTAACTTAGTAATTCTGTAAGTAAGTAATTGAGTAACCTTTTAAGGAGGCCAAGAAGTTCTCACTTACTCAATTACCAATTACTTACTTACTTCCTTCTTCCCACACCGCATGCTCGTCCGCTTCCGCCGTCAGCGCAGTAAGGGCCGCCTCGAGTGCCAGCCGCGCCTGTTCGATCTCGGCGGCATCCGCCGCCGCTCCAATCCAGATCGGCTTTCCCCACAGGAACACGCCCCGGGTGAACGGGTACGGCACCAGGAACTCGTCCCAGCTCGCGAAGAGTTTTTTTTTGAGCAGCCGAAGGTCAGGGGGACGATCGGCATGCCGGTCGCCTTGGCCAACTGCACGACGCCCGCCTGCACAACGTGTCGAGGCCCCTTGGGGCCGTCGGGCGTCACGACCAGGTCGACGCCGGAGCGTCCCAAGGCGATCAACTGCCGGAGCGCTGCGACGCCGCCCCGGGTGGTCGAGCCGCGGACGGCCTGCAGTCCGAAGCGGCCGACGACTCGGGCGATGAGCTCCCCGTCCCGATGTTGGCTGATCAGAATATGGGCTTCCCGACCGCGGTAGGCCAACGGCATCATGAGCTGGCGGCCGTGCCAAAACGCAATGATGATATGCCGGCCTTGGCGATACAGGTCGTCCACCACCTCCGCGCCGCGGGTCTCGAGTCGCATCGATCGGCCGAGCAGCCGAATGATCGTGGCTCCGACCGGAGGGACGGCGGCCAACACCAATCGATTGAGCAGGGCGGATTTCATGCGAACGGCGAATCAGGAACCTGCCCGGCCCCCCTCGGTCTCGTCCAACACGCCAGCGTGATGGCACACATGACGGCTAGGCAGAACGGATCACAGCGCGACATCTTGGAACTGCATGGCGTGTAATCGCTTGTATTGACCGTCCCGCGCGAGGAGGTCGAGGTGCGTGCCGATCTCGACGATCCGGCCTCGGTCCATCACCACGATCCGGTCCGCGTTCTGAATCGTGCTGAGGCGATGGGCGATCACGAGCGTGGTGCGGTTCTTCATCAAGTTCGACAAGGCCATCTGGACGATGCGCTCGGACTCGGAGTCCAGCGCCGAGGTCGCCTCGTCGAGGATCAGGATCGGCGGGTCGCGCAGGATGGCCCGGGCGATCGCGAGCCGTTGCCGCTCGCCGCCGGACAGCTTCACCCCGTTCTCCCCGATCAGCGTCTTGTACCCGTCCGGCAGCCGCTCGATGAAGTCGTGCGCATAGGCGGCCTTCGCCGCCTGGATAACTTCTTCCTCGGACGCCTGGGGCCGGCCGTACGCGATGTTGTAAGCGACCGTCTCGTCGAAGAGCATCGTGTCCTGGGAGACGATGCCGATCTGGCTCCGCAAGGAGTGGAGCGTATAGTCCCGCACATCACGGCCGTCGATGCACACGCGGCCTTCCGTCGGCTCGTAGAAGCGCGGGATGAGGCTGACCAGCGTGGTCTTGCCGCTGCCGCTGCTCCCCACGAGCGCGACGACTTCCCCCACCGACACGGTCAACGTGACATCGTACAAGGCCGGAACCTCGTGTCCGTCGTATCGGAACGTGACCCCTTCCAAGGCCAGCGAGCGACTGATCCGAGCCAGGGCTTTTCGGCCGGTGTCGCGCGCCCGTTCATCCTCCAAGTCGAGCACCGCAAAGACCCGCTCGGCGGCCGCCAGCGCCTGCTGCACGCTGTTGTTCGCGCCCGAGAGCCGCCGGATCGGCGTGTACGCCATGAACATGGCGGTGAGGAACGAGAAGAACTCGCCCGGCGTCATCGTCCCTTCGATGACCAGCGATCCGCCGTACCAGATGATCGCCGCCACCCCGACGACCCCGATGACCTCCATATGCGAGCTCCCCAGCGAGGACACCTGGATCGCCTTCATCGTCATCCGCAGGAACGCTTCATTGCTGTGGCGAAAGCGCTTGCCCTCCGCGTCTTCGCGGCCGAAGGCTTTGACGATCCGGATCCCGGCCAGCGTCTCCTGCAGCGTGGAGGCCATGTCGCCCATCCGCTCCTGGCCTCGGGTGGCCAGCCCCCGCAGTCGCTGGCCCATGCGGACCATGGTCATGGCGGAGATCGGGACGACCACGAGCGAGACGGCGGCGAGCTTCCAATTTTGGTAGACGATGACCCCGAGCATCGCGAGGAACGTGAGCCCCTGCTGGAAGATGTCCTTGAGCACGCCGGCGACCGCGTTCGCCATCATGTTGACGTCGTTGATCACGCGGGAGACCAGGCGCCCGGACGTGTTCGCGTCATGGAAACGGACGGGGAGCCGCATCAGCTTCAGAAAGAGCTGCTCGCGGATGTCGGTGATGACCTGATTGCCGACGTAGTTCATCAAATAGTTCTGCCCATAGCTGAACGCCGCCTTCGAGGCGGCCACCGCGAGAATCGCCAGCGGCAGCACGGTCAAGAGGAACTGGTCCTTGTTGATGAAGATGCCGTCGAGCACCGGTCGGACCAGCCAGGCGTACGCGCCGGTCAAGGCGGCGACCAGCGCCGAGCAGATGAAGGCGAGCACGAGGCGCAGGCGGTAGGCCCGAAAACACGAGACGAGCCGGAGGAACAGGGTCACGCGCGGGCCTCCGCAAGGACCACCGCGGCGGCGCGGGTCGACGCGCCGGGCTCCCCGAGCGCGTCCCGTACGGACTTGAGCGACTCCCGCATCTGTCGATACGCAGCGCGATCGCGGAGGAGATGCGCCACTTCTTCGGTCAAGCGTTCCGGGGTCAGGTCGTTCTGAATGACTTCGGGCACGACGGGTCGGCCGGCGACGAGGTTGACCAAACTGATCCATTTCACGCGAACGAGCAGCCGCCCGATCCAATAGGTCAGCCGGGGCACGCGATAGATCACGACCATCGGGGTTCCGACGACCGCCGCCTGGAGCGTAGCGGTGCCCGAGGCGACGAGGAGCAGATCGGCGGCCGCCATGACTTCACTGGGGTGGTTTTTCACGACGTGGACCTTGACGGAGCTGCCGGCCAGCAACGGGTCGATCTGCCGATCGTCGATCGAGCCGGCCTGCGCCATGATGAACTGCATGGTCGGGTGGAGATCCAGCAGCCGGGCGGCGGCATGCAGCATCGCTGGCAGCAGCACCCGTACTTCCCCGGCCCGACTGCCGGGCAGGAGCCCGAGCACCGGCCCTCCCCCGTCGACGCCGAACCGCTTGCGCAGCTCCGTGCGGTCATAGCTCGGCTCGACGCTGTCCAGGAGGGGATGGCCGACGAACGTAACCGGGACGCCCGCCCGGCGATACAAGGGCTCTTCGAACGGCAAGATCACGACGGTGTGGTCGACCCGATGTTGCATCCAGCGCATCCGCCCGGGGCGCCACGCCCAGAGTTGGGGCGCAATGTAATATACCACCCGATGCCCGGCCCGCTTCGCGACCTTGGCGAAGTGCAGGTTCAGCCCCGGATTGTCGACCAGCACGACCACGTCGAACGGCTGGGTTTCGAGCAGCCGGCGGATCCGCCGGATCCGCCGGATCAGCGCCGAGACCGCCCCCGGGCCGATCAGCCCGATGATGTCCAGCGCCGGGATGTCCGGCACTAGCTCGACCCCAGCCGACGCCATCTGCCGCCCGCCGACTCCGATGATCTCCGCGCCCGCATCGAGGCGTTTGATCGCGGCGGCCAAATTCGCCCCGTGCAAATCTCCCGACGCCTCACCGGCAATGATCAGGATACGTGGCATGGACGAATGGGGTCCTACCCCGTCACCTCTCTTGCTGGTGTCGTTGCACGAACGCATTGATGGCGTCGAGGACTTGGTACGCCAGAGCAAGGGCGGCGGCCCCGTCTTCCCCGGACACGACGGGGGCGGTGCCGCGCGCGACCGCCTCGACGAACGCTTCCAACTCGAGCTTGAGCGGCTCGTCATCGTGGGTCTTCACGGGCTCCATGTGGATCTCCGGGCGCTGGTTCGGCCCGATCCGCCTTCGGAGGATGGCCGCCTGGCGCGCCTGGTAATCGACGGTGATGTAGCCGTCCGGCTGAAACACCCGCAGCTTTCGCATCCGCGTGGTCGACACCCGGCTGGCCGTGAAGTTCGCCACACAGCCGCTCGAGAACGCGATACGGGCGTTGGCGATGTCGATCGTGGGTGAAAGGACCGGGACGCCGGCCGCCCGAACCTCTTCCACGGTCCCGGGCTTGAACGACAGGACCATGTCGAGGTCATGGATCATGAGGTCGAGCACGACGTCGACGTCCGTCCCTCGCTCCCCGAACGGGCTCAAACGATGACATTCGATGAATCCGGGGCGCGTGACGTGAGCCCGGACGGCACGGATTCCGGGGTTGAACCGTTCGATGTGCCCCACCTGGAGCACGAGGCCGCGCCGGCGGGCCAGCGCGACCAACTCCTCGGCCTCGGACACGGTCACCGTGATCGGTTTTTCCACGAGCACGTGCACCCCCGCCTCGAGGCACTCTTTGACGATCCCATGGTGTGAAGAAGTCGGGACCGCCACGCTGACCGCGTCCACCCGCTCGAGCAGATCCCGGACGCGCGGGAACGCTTCGCCGCCGTACCGCTCCGCGAGCGCTTCCGCCCGCTTGGAGTCCACGTCCACGATTCCGATCAAGCTGCCGCCGGGGATCTGGGCATAGAGGCGCGCGTGGTGCTGCCCCAAGTGCCCGACGCCGATCACGCCGATGCGCAGCTTCTTCATGCTTCGACAGAAAGGTAATTGAGGAACTCTGTAATTGAGTAACTGTCTGGGCCCGCGACCAAATTACTCACTTACTAGTTACTGAATTACTGCTCCCCCTACTATGCCCACGATCGCGATCTTCGCCTGGTCGGCGCGGCGGATGGTCTCTTCGCGGTCGAGCAGGACGGTGCGCCCGGCTTCGACCGCGAGCACGGCGGCGTGGACCGCTTCCATCGTCTCGACGGTCCGGGGGCCGATGGCCGGGAGATCGAACCGCAGGTCCTGCTGCGGCTTGCTGCGCTTCACGACGACCGCGCCCGCCTGCGCCAACGTCCCTCCCCGACGGATGGCCTCATCCGTGCCTTCCACCGCCTCCACCGCGACCACGACCTTGTCTTTGACCACGACGCACTGGCCGATGTCGAGCCGGCCGATCTCGGCCGCCATGTGCCACCCGAATCGGACGTCGTCCCATTCCTTCTTGCCGGGGCGGCGCTTCGTGATGGCGCCTTCTTCGACCAGGATCCCGCTCAGGCCGAAGGTTGATTCACAAATTTCGATCCCCTCGCGCTCCAACTCGGCGGCCACCTCACGGAGGATCGCATCGTCCTTGAGCTCCCGCAGCCGACTGGCGACGGCCAGGGCGCGAAAGTCCGGACGCACCGTCGTGAAGACGTGCGTCTTCTTGATGCCGCCCAGCATCACGGCTTGGCGCACGCCGTCCGCTTTGAGCGCCTTGATCAGCTTGTTGAACTGTCCGATCTTGATCCAGTGGATCCGCTCCACGTGCTCGGCGAGCTCCGGGGCCGTCTCCCCGACGTGGGCGACCGCCGAGACCGAATAGCCGAGCCGGCGGGCGTTCTGGGCGAAGATGATCGGGAAGCGGCCGTTCCCGGCGATCAGCCCGATCTTCCGGGCCGACTGCACCGCCCGTTCGACGGCGTGCGACGCGTGCACTAGTCGTCCTCCTCGGCCGAGGCCGCGGTGACCGAGCGGCAGATCCCGCGCTTGCTCCCTTCGAGAAACCGCACGACCTCCTGCACGTCCTCCGAGTCTTTGAATTCCTCACGCGCCTGCTTGATCGCTTCGGCCATCATCAAACCGGAGCGAAAGAGGACCTCATAGGCCCGCTTCAAGAGCGCGATGCGCTCGTTCGAGAACCCGTGGCGCTTGAGCCCGATCGAGTTGAGGCCGTAGAGCCGGGCGCGGTAACCGCCCGCCGCACGCGTAAAGGGCGGCACATCGCGACCGACCGCGGAGCACCCGCCGATCATGACGTGCGGTCCGATGCGGACGTACTGGTGAATCCCCGACAGCCCGCCGATGATCGCGTAATCACCGACCGTGATGTGGCCGGCCAGCGTGGCGGCGTTGGCCATGATCAAGTGGCTGCCCAGCCGGCAATCGTGCGCGACGTGGACGTACGCCATCAAGAAGTTGTGGTTCCCGATCGTGGTGGCGCCCCCGCCGAACACGGTGCCGCGGTTGATGGTGACGTATTCCCGGAGAATGTTGTCGTTGCCGATGACGACCCGGGTCGGCTCATCCTTGTACTGGAGGTGTTGAGGAGCCGTGCCGATGGATGCGTAGGGATAGACCTGGCAGCGTTCGCCGATCTCGGTCCAGCCGTCGACGTACACGTGGGCCATCAGCCGGGTGCCGCGGCCGATCTTGACGTGTTCGCCGACGATCGAATACGGACCGACTTGGACGTCCTCGCCAAGCTCGGCCTTCGGATGCACGATAGCGGTCGGATGAATCTGCACGGGTCCTCCCGAAAGTTGTAGGGGTAATGGAGTACCTGAGTAAATCAGTAATTACTTCATTATCAGTTACTCAATTACCCAATTATTCCTTGTCCTGCTGGTCCTCCTCCGTCACCATGGCGGTCATCTCGGCTTCGCACACGAGATGGTCTTCGACGTAGGCCTTGGCCTGCATCTTCCAGAACGGCGGTCGTTGTTTGAGCACCTCGATCTCGAAGCGGAGCTGATCGCCGGGCACCACCGGCTTACGAAACTTGGCCTTGTCGACGCCCGTGAGATAGACGACCGGATTGCCTTTCGGGGGCGCCGACTTGAACGCGAGCACGCCCCCTACCTGCGCCATCGCCTCGATGATCAAGACGCCGGGCATGATCGGCCGGCCGGGGAAGTGCCCTTGGAAAAACGGCTCGTTGATCGTGACGTTCTTCAGGCCGATGATGCGGCGTCCGACCTCCAGCTCCTGGATCCGGTCGACGAGCAAGAACGGATACCGATGCGGAAGGGTTGCCCGTATGTCGTTGATGTCCATCTGCGCCATGCTGCCTCCTCCTGCGACCCTTCCTCAGACAGAATGTTGAAAACCGTCCCCCGCGTCCAAGGTCCGCTCGCTTCGCAACGCGGGGATCCTACTTGTTCTGGCGGTCGAACTCCTTGAGCACTTGCTCCGTGACGTCGACCGACCCGTTCGCATAGATGACGATCCTCATCGCGGCCTCGTTGCCCTTGTCCAGGATCGCGGCCAGCCCCATCCTCTCTCCGACCGCCGCCGCGGCCTGCTCGATCTTCTTCTGGTACTCCTGGGCCAATTCGCGCTGTTTGGCCTGGATCTCACGGTTGAAGTCCTGGAGCCGCCGTTGGTAGTTCTCGAACTTCACCCGAAACTGCTCCTGCTTCTCGCGCCGCTGCTGCTCGGTCAAGCCGCTGTCCTGGCTCTTGAGCTCTCCCTCGACCTTCTTCAGCTCCTCATCATCGACGGCGATGATCCGCTGGCGCGCCGCGGTGAATTCTTTCAGCGATTCGATCGCGCGCTTGCCGGCCTTGGATCGTTCCAGCACCGCCTGCTGGTCCACGACCCCGACTTTGTAAGACTCCGCCGCGCTCACCGCTCCGGCGGTCGCCAGCACCGCCGTGATGCCGAGCACCGCTCCCCATGTCGTCTCGTGTCGCATTCGTCCCCTCATGGCTCCGCTCGATCCTGGGCCGACCCCCGACCTACGGCGCCTCCTTGTTGAACTCCTCGATCACCCGGTCCGAGATGTCCAAAGACGCGTCGCTGTAGACGGTTGGCCCGCCCTTGCCCTTCTCCACGACCACGAGCAGATCCAGTTGCTGCGCGACCTTCTGCACGATGCGCTCGGCGCGATCCCGAAAGGCCTCCAGCACTTCTTTCTGCTTGTCCTGGACCTCCCGATTCATTTCATTGGCCCGCTGTTGAAACTCGATGACCCGTCGGCGCAATTGCTCCTCGCGTTCCTTCCGTCCGTTGGGGCTGAGGACCGTCGCCTGCTTGATCAGGTCTTCTTCCATCCGCTTCAGCTCTTTTTCCTCCAGCTCGATGACCGCCTGGCGGTTCTTCATGAACGTGTTGAGCGACTCACGCGCTTTTTTCCCCGCGTCGGTCTCCATCAAGACCTTCTGGAGATCGACGACGCCCACGGAAATGGGGGGCCGCTCGACCGGCGCGGCCTTGCAGCCGGCCGACACAGCGGCCCCCACCAGGAGGACGACGAGCAGAGCGGAATGAAGGCGTCTGGTAGAGCTCATGAATTGTCCGTTTCCTCGGCGGTCCCGAGCGACGGCGGACCGCAGCACGGCTTCATTAGAACAGCGATCCGACCGAAAACTCAAAGACTCCCCGACGCTCTCCGGTTCTCGGATCTAGATTGATGCCGTAGGCCACCCGCAGGGGCCCGAACGGCGAAATCCAGCGGGCTTCGAACCCGGCCGCCTTGCGGAGGTTCAGACTCAGACCCTCCTCGGCCGAGAAGCCGCGCCCATAGTCGAAGAAGATCACCCCGTTGAGCTTCGCCTCTTTGGAGATCGGGAAAATGAAATCGTTGTTGATGATGATCTCCCGCTCCGCGCCCAGGAGCTGATTGTCGACCGTGACCGGCCCCGCCCGGCCGAAGACGAAGCCGCGCATCGTGTTGATGCCGCCGACGAAGTACCGCTCGGTGAGCGGGACCGGCTTCCCCTCCATGCCCTCCACGATGCCGAACCGACCGCGGATCGAGAAGCGGGTGTCCCAAAACAGCGGCACGTATTTGATCGTGTCGAGGGTCACTTTGTAGAAGGCGGTGGTGCCGCCCAAAGCCGGCGTGCCGAAGTCGAAGGCGATCATGTTGCGCATGCCGGTTCGGGGATCCAGGAAGTAGTCCCGGGTATCGCGCGCAAGCGACGTCCGAAAGCCGGTCGTGGTGAACGTGCCGATCTGTTGCAGGATGAACGCCGGCGCCGTCTGGAGCGGATCGCTGAACTTGAAGCGCTCGACCACGGGACTGAAGCTGCCGGACACGTACTCCGAAAACCACCGCCCGAACGTCACGCTCGCGCCCGCCTTGTCCTCTCGGTACGTGATGTAGTTCGTGATCGTGCTGTAGACGTCGAGCTGCATGGACGTGAGGGAGTCCTGGAGGTAGGGGTTGCGGAACGTGATGAGGCCCAAGGAGCGCCGTTGCCCCAACTGGCCGCGCACCCGGATCATGTTTCCGGTCCCCATCACGTTGCCCTCGGTGATGTCGGCGATGGCCACGAGACGGTCCAGGGTGCTGAAGCCGCCGCCGATGCTGAACGCGCCGGTCGATTTTTCCTTCACCTTGACGTCGAGGTCGACCTTGTCCGGCTCCACCTGGCGGGGCAGGATCTCCACGGTCTCGAAGAAGTTCAGGTTGTTCAAGCGTTGGAAGCTGCGCTTCATCGCGGTCGTATCGATGACTTCCTGCTCGTTGACGCGCAGCTCGCGCCGGATCACGTTGTCCCGGGTCTTGTCGTTCCCGGTGATGTGAATCTCCCGCACCCGGATCAGGTCGCCCTCCTTGATGTGGAAGATGACGGAGGCGGTCTTGGTCTGCGGATCGGGATTGACGGCCGGGTTCACCTCCGTGAACGCATAACCCTTGGCGCCGTACAGATCGGTGATCCGCGTGATCTCGTCCCGGATCTTGGCGCGCTGGAACGTGTCGCCGGTCTTGAAGCTCATGCCGGCCCGCAGCTCTTCGTCCTCGAAGATCGTGTTGCCGCGAAAGCCGACCTCCCCGAACGTATACGGCTCCCCTTGGACGATGACGAAGGTCACGATGAACCACTTCTTGTCTTCCGTCAGCTCGACCGTCGGCAGGCTCACCTGCACGTTGAGGTAGCCCTTGTTCATGAAGACTTCCCGGATCCGCTCCACGTCGTTGGCCAGCTCTTCCCGCTTCAACGTGCCGGCATCGGTGAAAAACGAGGGCAAGCCGCGGAACAGCAACGTATCCCAGATGGAGACCCACTCCCGGGTCGCCATCACGGCGAACAGCTCCTTTTTCGTGGCCGCCGTGGCCCCCTCGAAATTCACGGTCTTCACGCGGGCGCGGTCGCCCTCCTTGATGAAGAAGGTCAGTCGTTTCCGGTCTTCCTCGACGGTCTGGATGATCGGGATGACCTGCGCGTTGTAGTAGCCGTCTTCCTGATAGGTGAGGCGGATCTTCTCCGCGCTCTCCTTGACCTGCTGCTGATCGAGGAAGGACTGGCTGCGGATCGTGATCTTCTCCTTGAGCTTGTCGTCCGAAAAATTCTCGTTGCCGTCGAAGACGACGTCGGTGATGAACGGCTTTTCGGTGACGAGAAACGTGACGGCCAGTCCCTGCGGCGTGGACTCCGTCTCGATCTGGACGTCCTCGAAGAAGCCCATTTCATAGATCACGCGGATTTGTGCGCGGATCGCCTCCGGCGTGTACGGATCTCCGACCTTGATCGTCAAGCGGCTGCGGATCGCCGGCTCTTCGATGCGTTTGTTGCCCCGAATGTCGATGGAGGCAATCTTCTGAGCGCCCTGGCTGCCGTCCTCGGCATTCGCGGGGCAGTGACACGAAGCAGGGAGAAGGAGGCCGACCACGACGATGAGAAGGGCGAGTCGAGTCCCGATCCGACTGGTCACCGCAGCCTTTCTGCACGGACCCGCGGATCCTTCGACGAAGAGACCGACTCAGCGACTTGACGGGCGAAACCCACCGCGTGTCGGTCGAAGCCGAAACCCTGCTGCGTGACAACCTGGCTCGCCGGCCTGAAGGCCGGGATCACGTCGGTCTGACCTGTTCGGGCTCGCTGAAAGAGATGTTCGAACGCTCCGTCACGCGTTGGCATAAAACCGGCGAAAAAAGCTGAGGAATTATAGAGATGGGTTTCTTCAATGTAAAGACAATTTCATCGGCCGCCGATTTGTGCGAACGCCCTTACAGTCTTCCCGGTTTCTTGACATTCCGGCGAAGCATCTCATAGTATCCACCCATGTCCGTGGCTCCGGTTCGAAAAGCCGTCCTGCCAGCCGCCGGCCTCGGGACTCGCTTCCTCCCCGCGACGAAAGCCTCCCCGAAGGAAATGCTCCCCTTGGTGGACAAGCCGCTGATCCAGTATGCGGTCGAGGAGGCGGTGGCGTCGGGCATCGAGGACATCATCATCGTGACGGGGCGGGGGAAGCGGGCGATCGAAGACCACTTCGACCGCTCGTTCGAGCTCGAGGAGAACCTCAAGGGCAACCGCAAGGACGGCATGCTCAAAGAAGTCCGCCGGATTTCGGAGCTGGCGAACTTCTGCTACGTCCGCCAGCCGGAAGCCCGCGGGCTCGGCCACGCGGTCCTATGCGCACAACATTTGGTGGGCGACGAGCCCTTCGCCGTGATCCTTGGCGACGAAGTGATCGATGCGCGTGTCCCCGGACTCGCCCAACTGATCGAGGTGTACCGTGCACACCACGGACCGGTTCTGGGGATCAAGAAAGTACCGCGGCACGAGGTGGGCCGTTACGGGATCATCGCGAACCGTCGGTTGGGAGGCGGTCTCCATCGGGTGGAAGACCTGGTCGAGAAACCCGCTCCCGAGCAGGCCCCGTCCCTCTACGCCGTCATCGGCCGGTATGTTCTCTCACCCGACATTTTCCCGATTCTCCGGCGCATCGCGCCCGGCAAGAACGGCGAGATCCAGTTGACGGACGCGCTCCGCGTTCTCGCTAAGCGACACCCGATGTATGCGCAGGAAATTCAAGGCCAGCGCCACGATGCCGGGGAGAAGCTCGGTTTTTTGAAAGCCACCGTCGAGTTCGCCTTGAAAAACCCTACGCTCGGCCCCCCCTTCGCCCAATATTTGAAGCAATTGCACCGGCGCAACGGATTGCATGTAGAGGCAAGTCACTGAGTCACTCAGTCATGCAGTATTACTGACGTACTCAGTTACTCCATTACCCCAGCACCATCATGGCAGCGGAGCAGGCCGAACGCGACATTCAAAACCTGGAGATCCCGGAGCAGCTCCCGTTGCTCCCGGTCCGGGATATCGTCGTCTTCCCGTACATGGTGCTGCCGCTCTTCGTCGGCCGCGAGATGTCGATCAAGGCCATCGAAGCGGCGCTGGCCGGGAACCGGATGATCTTCCTCGCCACCCAGAAGGCGCTCGACGTGGAAAACCCGACCGCCGAAGACATCCACACCGTCGGGACCGTCGGCATCATCATGCGCATGCTCAAGCTCCCCGATGAGCGCATCAAAATCCTCGTGCAGGGCGTCTCGAAGGCGCGGATTCAGGAGTACATCCAGACGGAACCGTACTATTCAGTGCGGATCGAGAAGATCCAGGAAGCCAAGATCGCCGGCTCCCCGCTCGAAGCCGAAGCGGTCATGCGGACCGTGAAGGAGCAGCTCGAGCGGATCATCGGCCTCGGCAAAGTCTTGATGCCCGACGTCATGGTCGTGATCGAGAACTTGGAAGACCCGGGCCGGCTGGCCGACATGGTCGTCTCCAACCTCGGGGTGAAGGTCGAGGTGGCCCAGTCCGTGCTCGAGATCGAGGACCCCGTCGCCCGGCTGAAGCGGGTGAGCGAGATCTTGACGAAGGAAGTCGACGTCTTGTCGATGCAGCAGAAGATCCAGGCGCAGGCCAAGGGCGAGATGGACAAGACCCAGCGGGAATACTTCCTGCGCGAGCAGTTGAAGGCGATCCAGAAGGAACTGGGGGAGCTCGACGAGCGGGGAGAAGAAGTCGCGGAATTTCGGAAGCGCATCAAAGAAGCCAAGATGCCGGAGAAGGTGCTCAAGGAGTGCGAGAAGCAGCTCAAGCGCCTGGAGAAGATGCACCCGGACACCGCGGAATCGGCGACCGTGCGGACCTACATCGAATGGATCGTCGATCTGCCGTGGAGCAAGAAATCCAAGGACAACCTGGACATCAAAGCGGCGGCGAAGGTCTTGGACGAAGACCATTACGACCTGGAAAAGGTCAAGGAGCGCATCCTCGAGTACCTGGCGGTCCGCAAGCTCAAGGACAAGATGAAAGGCCCGATCCTCTGCTTCGTCGGGCCGCCCGGCGTCGGCAAGACCTCGCTCGGCAAGTCGATCGCCCGTGCGCTCGGACGCGAGTTCGTCCGAATCAGCTTGGGCGGCGTGCGCGACGAAGCCGAGATCCGCGGTCATCGGCGGACCTACGTCGGCGCCCTGCCCGGCCGCATCATCCAGGGCTTGAAGCAAGCGGGCACGAACAATCCCGTGTTCATGATGGACGAGGTCGACAAGGTCGGGCAGGACTTCCGGGGCGACCCCTCGGCCGCCCTGCTCGAAGTGCTCGATCCCGAGCAGAACCACGCGTTCAGCGACCACTACTTAGGCGTCCCGTTCGACTTGAGCGACGTCATGTTCATCACGACCGCCAACGTGATGGATCCGATCCATTCGGCGCTTCGGGACCGGATGGAGATCATCGAGATCCCCGGGTACACCGAGGAGGAAAAGCTCGGCATCGCTCAGCGTTACCTGATTCCACGGCAACTGAAGGAGCACGGCATCACCGAGGCGCACGTACGGGTCACCGAGGGCGGGCTCCGCACGATCATCTCCCACTACACCCGTGAGGCGGGCGTGAGGAGCCTCGACCGGGAAATCGCCAACGTCATGCGCAAGGTGGCCAAGAAGGTCGCCGAAGGCAAGATGGGCCCCTACAGCGTGACCCCGGCCAACGTTCACAAATTCCTCGGCGTGCCGAAATTCCTACCGGAAGCGGAACAGGAGAAAGACGAGATCGGCGTCGCGACCGGACTCGCCTGGACGGAGAGCGGCGGCGACGTCCTGTACATCGAGGCCACGCTGATGAAGGGCAAGGGGCAGCTCACGCTCACCGGCCACCTCGGCGACGTGATGAAAGAGTCGGCCCAGGCGGCGCTCAGTTACGTGCGGTCGCGCGAGAAGTTGCTCAACATCAAGCCGGACGTGTTCGCCAAGTCCGACATCCACATCCACGTACCGGCCGGCGCGATCCCGAAAGACGGCCCGTCCGCCGGCATCACGATGGCCACGGCGATCGCCTCCGTGCTGTCGAGCATCCCCGTGCGGCGGGACGTGGCGATGACCGGCGAGGTGACGCTCCGGGGACGCGTGCTCCCGATCGGAGGACTGAAGGAAAAGATCCTGGCCGCCAAGCGGGCAAAGATTTCCACCGTGATCCTGCCGAAGCGCAACGAGAAGGACCTCGAGGAAATCCCCAAGCACCTCATCCGCGGGGTCAAGCTCGTCTTCGCCGAAACGATGGACGACGTGATCCGGGCCGCCCTGCGCGGACGGACCGCCGCGCTCAAGAAGAAGGCCAAGGCGACCCCACGCCCGCATCGGGCCAAAGGCAACGGCCTCGAATCCCCGCGCCGGACGCCGCGCCCGCATCCCATCGCGCCGTTGTTGTCGGTTTCGCCCCGCTCCACCTGACATGCGCGCCGCGTCTCGAGGCCGACCCTCTTCACCCCTCCGCGAATTCAGCCTCATCGACGACATCCTCAGACGCTTCGGGAAGACCGGCAGCCGGGTCGTGCGCGGCATCGGCGACGATGCGGCTTTGATCAGAGCGGCCCCCTCTCGGGACCTCATCCTGACCACGGACCTGTTGGCCGAGGGGATCCACTTCGATCGGCGCACGGCGACCTGGGAAGACATCGGGTACAAAGCGGCGGTGGCGAACCTGAGCGACGTGGCTGCCATGGGCGGGCGGCCGGAGCATGTGCTGGTGTCGCTGGCCGTGCCGCCGCACAGCCGCCCCAACGACATCCTCGAGCTGTACCGCGGCATCATGGACGCCTGCGCGCCGCATCATGTGGACCTCATCGGCGGCGACACCTCGGCGTCCCGCCACGGAGTCTTCGTGAGCCTCACGCTGACGGGCAGCGTCCCTCACGGCGCCGGGCTCCGGCGAGACGGCGCCCGCGTGGGCGACGGGATCTACGTGACGGGAACGCTCGGCGACTCGGCCGCGGGACTCGACCTTCTCGCCCGCCGGCGCGGGCATGGCCGCCTTGCCGCTCGTGCGCGCGGGTTCCTCATCGGCCGCCACCGTCGGCCGACCCCCCGCCTCGACGTCGGTCAATGGCTCACCACCCACCGCCTCGCCAGCGCCGCGATCGACATTTCAGACGGGCTGTCGGGCGATCTCCGCCACGTTTGCGAACAGAGTCGCGTAGGCGCGCAGGTCGACGCGGAGCGCCTGCCGCTCTCCCAGCCCTTGCGCCGCTACGCGGAGGCGACCGGCGTCGATGCCGTTGACCTGGCGCTTCGGGGAGGGGAAGATTACGAGTTGCTCTTTACGGTTCCGCCCCGGTCTCGACCCAAGCTGGAGCGGCTGGCGGCCGATCTCCCCCGACCGATCCACCGGATCGGTGAGATCACCGCCGGCCGGGGCGAGGTGGCGCTGAAGACTTCGACGGGACGCATCGTGCCCCTCCCGGCGACCAGTTGGGAGCACTTTCGGCGCGCCTCACGCAACGGACACAAGGCCCCGTGGTCTCGCTAGCACAGCTCCGCTCGCATCTTCAGCGCCTGCTGCATCTGCGCGAGTCGCCGCATCGGACGGCGCTCGCCTTCGCCGTCGGCGTCTTCATCGCCTTCTCCCCGACGTACGGCCTGCACACGCTAATGGTGCTCTTCTGCACGTGGGCGCTTCGGCTGAATTTCCTGGCGCTGATGGCCGGCGCCCTCCTCAACAATCCTTGGACGATCGTCCCCATTCTCGGAGCGACGCTCTGGACCGGCTTTCAAGTCCTCGGCATGCCGACCGTGGAGCCGATCGTGTGGAACGATTTCTCGGCCGGCGCCTTGTATCGACAAGTCTTGCCGTATCTGCTGCCGTTTTTCGTCGGAGGGGTCGTCTTGAGCTTGTTCGGTGCGGTCGTCGGCTATCCGGCCGCCTACTGGCTCATCTCCCGCTATCGACCGACGAGGCCGCCGCAACCGGACGACCCGTTGCCCACCTCGGTGGACGTGCGCTAAGCTGGTTGGGGTATGAAGCTTCGGCCCCCTGCTCCGCACACCCTCTATGATGGATCGGCGCTGATCGCAGACCCGATTCACGAATACATCTCGTTCACCGTCCCGTATTCGACGCCGGACCCCGCCGAGCGCACCGAGAAGGATCTCATCGACTCCGCCTGGGTGCAGCGCCTGCGCTACATCTACCAATTGCAGAGCGCGCGCTGGGTCTACCCGTCGGCCGAACACAGCCGGTTCGTCCACTCGCTCGGGACGATGCATGTCGCCGGGCGATTTGCGCGACACCTGTACCCTTTTCTGGAAACCGTCTTCAAGGACGTGCCGTCGGCCCATTACGTGGAAGAGCTGTTGCGGGTCACCGCCCTGCTCCATGACATCGGGCACGGGCCCTTCTGCCACTTCTTCGACGACAACTATCTCGAGGCCTTCCGCCTGACGCACGAGCGGCTGGGCCAGGTGATCATCCGGGAGCACCTGGGCCCGCTGATCCGGAAGATCCGGCGAAGCCCCTCGGGGCCGTTCGCCAAGGGAGAGGAGCTCGACCCGGATCAGATCGCTCATCTGATCCTGAAGGACAAGGGCAAGGACAATTCACGGCTGCCCCCCTGGTTGAACGCGCTGCAACCGGTGATCTCGGGGAGCTACACCGGGGACAACCTGGATTACGTCCTGCGCGACTCCTATATGTGCGGCGTGGCCGTCGGGCCGGTCGATCTCACCCGGCTGATTCATTACACGCTGATCACCGACCAGGGTTTCACGATCCACAAGAACGGCCTCCCCGCGCTCCAGATGTTCCTCAATACCCGCATGTATCTCTATTCGAACGTCTACTATCACCGCACGACGCGCGCGATCGACATCCACCTCCGCGAGATCTTCGGGGAGACCATGCGATTGGTGTTCCCCTTCAATCCGCTCAAGAAGATGGACCGGTACCTGGGCTTGACCGACTGGTCGCTGCTGGAAGAGGTTCGCAGTTGGAAGGGGGCACGCCACGCCGCACGGCGGCGCCTTGCGGAGGAATGGGCCAGGATCCTCGGCCGCGACGTGAAATGGAAAATGGCCTACAACACGGTCCTCAAGGAGAACGCGCGGGCGCGCGGCATGGATTTCCCGAGCGCCCGGCACTTCGAGAAACAGATCCAGAAGGAGCTGCCGTTCCGGCTGCAGCACCTGCGCTTCAAGGTGGACATGGCGCCGCTGGACCCGCGGCCCGATCCGAAAGACACCCGGGCCACCCGCCTCTTCGTCTACGACCCCGGCACCCACAGCATCTCGACGGAGCCGCTCGAGGAGTTCCTCGACCTGCTGCCGACGCGGCTCATTCAGTTCCGCTTGTATGCACTGACCCACGAGCACGATGTCGCCCTGTCGCGCGCCGCCGGGGCGGTCTTCAATACCTCCTCGTCCAGCAGTTCAACGAACGTCTAACGGCGTCCCGATGCACCCCTCCGTCGCGTGCCCGGCCACGCTTCGCGGCATGAGCTGGAACGCCGCCGTGGACGACCCGGCCTGAAGACCGAGCTCACCCTCGTGGCTTTTCTCGTGGGTCTATTGGTCGGTCTTGTGGAGGTCCGGCGGGTGGTCCGGCGTTACTGGACCGCCGGAACGCGGTGGTTCAGCGAAAGGGTGAGCAAGGAGAGGGGATCGACACGGGCGCCGTTCACTCGCACGCCCCAGTGGAGATGAGGGCCGGAGGCGCGTCCGGACGCACCGACCTTCCCGATCACCTGGCCCCGTGTCACGGACTGCCCCTCTTCGACGAGGATTTCCGAGAGGTGAAAGTACATGGAGTACAGCCCCAGGCCATGGTCGATAAAGACGCCCTTGCCGGAGAAGAAGTGATCGACCGTCAGTCGGACCACCCCGTCGTTCATGGCGACGACGTCCGCACCCATGGGCGCCGCAATGTCTTCCCCGTTGTGTGGATTCCGCGCTTGCCCGTTGATGATCCGTAAGCGGCCGAACGCGCCGGTCGTCGGCCCTTGAACCGGTTGCACGAATCCCTCGCGCCAGAAGCGCTCCTGAGAAAGCCCGTCGAACACGGCGCGGACCTGCTCTTGCTCGGCTTTCACGCGCGTCAGGCTCTCTTCATCGAGATCCACCTTGTCCTTCGGAAGGGTCAGATGCTGGACGGGGTACTTCTCTTTCGTGACGAGCACGTTGTAGCTCAAGCGACGCTGGCCTTGGGGCGAGGCGAGGTCCAGGCGCAGCTCATGGGTGCCCGGCACATCCTGAAGGTCGATGCCGACGAGGCCGACATAGGATAAACCCGTCCCGTCGCGGTCGGCAAAGAACGGGATCCGGCGGTTGAGGAAGTGACCCGTGACGGCGGTGACGTCATCGCCGGACGACACGCGAACGAGGAGGACCTGTCCCTGCCTCCCGCTGAACTGTCCGTCGCCGCCCCGAGGCTCAGGAGGCGCACTGGTGAGGAGGTCGACGGGAAAGACGCTGGCCAGCAACACGATCGCCATCACCACCAGACGATCCATCTTGGTTGGGAACGAGCGGAACACCATCGAGCCCTCAAGAAGATTGAGGTTCAGATTGAGGCAAGCAAGGAGCCTCGGAAAAGCTCGTATGCGGTCAGCGATAGAAGCGCGGCCCCGCCACTTGCGCGACCAATTCCTCGACCCGCCGATTCACGGCGCTGAAGGGGTCCATACAGAGGATGGTCTCCTCCCAGTACCCGTTGAGCTTGAGATAGGTCCAATCCACGGTGTACGACCGATTCTTGGCCCGGGCGAAACGGATGAAATCCCCGCGCACTTTCGCCCGTGTCGTTTGAGGCGGAACGGACATGGCCCGCTGGACCGCTTCTTCGTCCACAATACGCTCGATCATGTCGCGAGCGTCCATGAGATAGTAGAGACCGCGCGTGCGTTTCACGTCGTGGTACTGCAGGTCCATGAGGAAGACGCGGGGATCGTCCCAACCGCAGCCCTTCTTGTCAACGAAGGATTGGAGCAGGAACCGCTTGCTGACCCAATCGATTTCCCTGGTCAACTGGAAGGGATCGTCGTCCAGCGCATCCAACACGTACTCCCACTTCTTCAGGACGTCGTCCAAGACCGGATCATGCGGCTCGATGCTCAAGTAATCCCGGGCACGGTCCAAGTACACGCGCTGGATCTCGATCGCGCTCAGCTGGCGGCCGTCGTCCAGCTTCACCTTCTTCTTGAGCGTCGGATCACGCGAGACTTCGCGGATCGCCTTGACCGGATCCTCCAGCTCCATGCCGGTTACCGTGTAGCCCTCCTCGATCATCGAGAGGACCAGTGCGGCCGTGCCGACCTTCAGGTAGGTCGCATACTCCGACATGTTCGAGTCCCCGACGATGATGTGCAGCCGCCGGTACTTTTCGGCGTCGGCATGCGGCTCGTCGCGGGTGTTGATGATGCTGCGCGACGAGGTGGTCGAGGACGAGGTCTTCTCGTGGATGTGCTGTGCACGCTGGGAAATGAAGTACTGCGGCTTGCCGGACACCTTCAGGACCTTGCCGGAGCCCGAGTAGACCTGCCGGGTCACGAAGAACGGGATCAACTGCTCCGTGACCTTCCAAAAATCCACGTCGCGCCGCATCAGATAGTTTTCATGGCACCCGTAGGTGTTTCCGAGCGAGTCCGTGTTGTTCTTGAAGATATAGATTTCGCCCGACAGACCTTCCTCCCGCAGCCGCTCTTCGGCCGCCGGCAAGCAGGCCTCGAGCAGCCGCTCCCCGGCCTTGTCATGGACGACGAGATCCATGATGTTGTCGCATTCGGGCGTCGAGTATTCGGGGTGGCAGCCGGTGTCCTGGTAGAACCGCGCGCCGTTGACGAGAAAGGCGTTGGACGGCCAGCTGTTCGGGATCAGGCCCTCGAAGATATACCCAAGGACCTTTTCCATGGGCAGATAGATGCGCCCATTGGGGGAGAAGATCAGCCCGTATTCGTTTTCTAGGCCGAAAATCCGCGTCTTCATTGATGCCGAGGGTGATCGGGGCTGCCCTTCAGCATACACCGCAACTCTTCAGCCTGCAACACGCGGAGGATCGGTCACGTCAGGATCTGGCGGGATTCGGCAGGCGGAACGCGGCGGAATTTGCGGCCCGTACGATTGCGATCGAGCACCGCGACCTCCAAGCCTTCGGCGGACATCTTCTGGTTGGTGATGCTCTCGAGCGCCGTGACACACAGCCCCAAGGAGACCTTCAACGACGGCCCCTCGTTCTTGTAGCGCTCCTTGAGGAACGCCTGCAGGGCCTCGGACCGACCGCCGATGACCGCAAAGCCGCGTTCATCGAAGATGCTGCCGTCGAACGAGATGCGGTACATTTCATTCGGATGACCGGCGTCGCCCACCTGGGCGACGAGGATTTCGACCTCCAAGGGCTTCAGCTCCTGACTGAAAATGGTCCCCAAGCTTTGCGAGTATCCGTTCGCCAGCGAGCGCGCGGTGACGTCTTCCCGGCTGTACATGAACCCCTTGAGATCGGCGTGGCGGATGCCGGCCTTGCGGAGATTCTCGAACTCGCTGTATTTCCCGGCCCCTGAGAAGGCGATGTTGTCGTAGATTTCGGAAATCTTGTAGAGCGAGGCGCTCGGATTGTCGGCGACCAGCAAGATGCCGTCCTGGTATTCCATGGCGATGATCGACCGGCCTTTGGCGATGCCCTTTTTGGCATACTCCGCCTTGTCCTGCATCATCTGTTCAGGCGAGACGTAGTACGGGAGCGGCATGCTCAGATCTCCTTCTTGCGTTCCGAGATAAGGGCCGTATAGAGCCCCGCGATGCGCTGATCGTCGATTTCGGCGATGCCTGAGGCGGTGACGACCTTGGCGGTCGGATAGATGCCGCGGATGAGGTCGGGCCCTCCCGTGCCGACGTCCTCCTCGGCGGCGTTGTACAGCGCGAGCAGCGCGAGCTTCAGGGCCTCCTCCTCGGGGAGATTCTTCCGATAGTACTCCCGCATGGTGTTGCGGGCGTCCTTCCCGCCCGAGCCGACCGCATGATATTCCGACTCCTCGTAGCGCCCGCCGGTGATGTCGTACTTGAAGATGCGGCCTTCCGACCGTCGATGATCGTAGCCGACGTAGATCGGAATCACGACGAGGCCATGGAAGACCATGGGGAGGTTCGCTTTGATCATCTGACCGAGCTTGTTCGCCTTCCCCTCGTAGGACAGTTGCACGCCTTCGATCTTTTCGTAGTGCTCCAACTCGGTCTGAAAGAGCTTGACCATCTCGATCGCCGGGCCGGCCGTCCCCGCAATCGCCATGGCCGAGTGCTCGTCGATTTTGAAGACCTTCTCCATCTGCCGCCCCGCGATCTGAAACCCCTCCGTGGCTCGGCGATCGCCGGCGATCACCACGCCTTCCCGATGCTTCAACGCCAACACGGTGGTCCCGTGCGGGGCGGAAGGCAGCTGGGTGGCGCGGGGGAACTCGGCCGAGGCGGGCTGGGACGCAGACGGCCAGGGGCGGGCGGCACGGACCAAGTCCGGACGATGGCGGATCAGGTAGTCAAAAAAGCTGGAGTCATCGTCCTCGGAAAACCCCGGCAATCCTCGCATGTCGTTCTTTCTCATCATGTCCCCGGAGATAGATCACCGCGTGAGGCGTTCGACGACGATGGAGCGGGTCGTGGGGAGGCACCTACGCGGTGAGCTTGGCGAGCAACGACTGAGCGGACTCGGCGCCCTCCAGCAGTTCGCGAGTCAGCGATTCGGTCCCGCGCAACGGCTCCATGAGCGGGATCTTCTTGATCGTCGTGTTGCCGACATCGAAGAGGACGGAAGTCCAACTCGCCGCATAGACCTGCGAGCCGAACTTCTTCAGGCATTGCCCGCGGAAATACGCGCGGGTGCCGGTCGGCGGCTGCTGCTCGGCCTTGTCGATCTCCGCGTCCTGTACCAACCGGTCGATCAGGTTGCTCCGCTCGAGCGTGTAGTACAGACCCTTCTCGGGCCGGACGTCGTGGTATTGCAGATCGAGCAGCGTCACCCGAGGGTCGTCCCACCCACACCCCTTCCGTTCGATGTACGATTCGATCATGTGCCGCTTGGCGACCCAATCGAGCTCGCGGACGAGCAGCCTCGGATCCTGCTCCAGTTTGTCGAGCACTTCTTCCCACCGGACAAGGATGTCCTTGGTCACCTGGTTGAGCTCGTGACAGGCATAGAAGTCCTGAGCCGCCTTCAAGTAGGCACGCTGAACCTCGATCGCCGTCGTCACGCCGCCACCGGCGAGCCGGAGGTCCTTTTTCACCTCGAGATCCCGGGAGACCTCCTTGATCATCCGCACCGGATCCTCCAGATCGAGGGCGGGTAGCTCGGCTCCCCCTTCGAGCAGATCGAGGACGATCGAGGTGGTGCCAAGCTTCAAGTAGGTCGACAATTCCGCCATGTTGGCGTCGCCGACGATGACATGCAATCGGCGATATTTGGCCGGGTCGGCATGCGGCTCGTCGCGGGTGTTGATGATCGGCCGTTTGACCATCGTATTGAGATCGACCAGACATTCAAAGAAATCGGCCCGCTGGGCGATCTGGTATTGCGCCGGTTGGCTCTGATTTTCGGCTCCGACCTTTCCGGCTCCGGCGAAGATCTGACGGGTCACGAAGAACGGGACGAGCGCCCGAACGATGCGGTCGAACGCCACAGCGCGGGACAGCAGGTAATTCTCGTGGTACCCATAGCTGTTCCCCTTTCCATCCGTGTTGTTCTTGTACAGGACGAACCGCTGGCCGGTGCGCGATTTTTCCATGGCCCGCAGGCAGTCGGCGGCGATGCGCTCGCCCGCGCGCTCGAAGGCGACCAACTCGCGCGGGTTCGTGCATTCAGGGGTGGAGTATTCCGGGTGCGCGCCGTCTACGTACAGGCGGCCGCCGTTCGCCAGAACTTTATTCAGGAGGCGGTTGTAGTCAGGACCCGGCCGCTCGCGCTCGCCTTCCGCCTCGAAGCCCCGGATATCGAGGAGCGGATTTTCATTCTCGTAGTCCCACAGGGCCTGGGGCGACGGGAGCGAAGGATAATGGCCGATGAGCTGGATGGAATTGGAGACGGGATCAACCGATTCAGAGTCACGCGCGGCAATGCCAAACTCGGTCTCGGTTCCCAATACTCGCGGCAACGTCACTCTCCCTCCACCTCGTCTCTCGGCTCCCCTCAAAAGTAGTGGCCGGTCGTAATCGTCTCGATCTGGCGGGACTCCGTCGACCCCGCGGTGATTGTCCGGACGTGGATGATTTTCTCGCCCTTCTTCCCGGCGATCTTCGCCCAGTCGTCGGGATTCGTCGTATTCGGCAGGTCCTCGTGTTCCTTGAATTCCTCACGGACCGCCCGCATGAGATCGTCGGCGCGCAGGCCTTTCCCTTCGTTCGCGATCGCCCGCTTGATCGCATACTTCTTCGCCCGCGAGACGATGCCCTCGATCAGGGCTCCACTGGCGAAGTCCTTGAAGTACAAGGTCTCCTTCTCGCCGTTGGCGTACGTCACTTCGAGGAACTTGTTTTCCTCGGACGTCGAGTACATCCCTTCGACCGTCATCGAAATGAGGCGCTCCACGAGGGTCTTCCGGTCCCCGCCGTGCCTCGCCAGCTCGTCCTCGGCATAGGGCAGATTCGTGTCGAGATACTTGGAGAAAATCTCGCGGGCGGCGTTCATGTCCGGCCGCGAAATCTTGATCTTCACGTCGAGCCGGCCGGCGCGGAGAACGGCCGGGTCGATCAGATCCTGGCGGTTGCTCGCCCCGATCACGATGACGTTCCGCAGCCGTTCGACGCCGTCGATCTCCGACAAGAACTGCGGCACGATCGTCGATTCGATATCGGAGGAAATGCCCGTCCCCCGCGTCCGGAACAACGCGTCCATCTCGTCGAAAAAGACGATGACCGGATTCCCCTCGACGGCCCGCTCCTTGGCCTTCTTGAACACTTCGCGGATCTGCCGCTCGGATTCGCCGACGTACTTGTTGAGCAACTCCGGCCCTTTCACGTGCAGGAAGAAGCTGCGCATCTCTTTGCCGGTGAGATGGCCGAGCTTCTTGGAGATGGAGTTGGCGACCGCCTTGGCGATCAACGTCTTACCGCACCCCGGAGGACCGTACAGCAACACCCCCTTGGGCGGGCTCAGCTTGTGCTCGGCGAACAGTTGGGGATAGAGGAACGGTAGCTCGACCGCGTCGCGGACTTGCTCGATCTCTTTGGCCAGACCGCCGATATGGTCGTAATCCACATCGGGCACCTCTTCGAGGACCAGCTCCTCGGCCTCCGACTTGGGCAGCTTTTCGATGACATATCCCGATCGGGCATCGTAGAGTAGATGATCGCCGACGCTCAGCCGCTGCTCGACCAGCGGTTCCGCCAGTTCCGCCACCTTCTCTTCATCGAAATGCAGGGACACGAGCGCTCGGTTCGGCTCCAGCAGGTCCTTCAGCCGCACGACTTCGCCTTGCCCGTCGAAGCCGCGGCTTTCGATCACGTTGAAGGCCTCGTTCAAGATCACTTCCTGGCCCTTCCGCAGCTGCTCGGGCTTGATCGCCGGGTGAAGGCTCACCTTCATCTTCCGGCCCGCGACGTACACATTCGCCGTCGCGTCCTCGTTCATGCTCGAGAAGATCGCATAGGTGGACGGGGGGGCGGTGAGCTTGTCGACCTCGGCCCTCAGCGCCTGGATCTGCGCCTTGGCTTCCTGGAGGGTCGCCGTCAACTTCTCGTTCTGCTTGTGGGCTTGCTCGAGCTGCGAGCGGGAATGATACAGGTGCCGGAGCTCTTCCTGCATCGATTGGATCTGGATGTGGAGTTTCTCGATCTCGCGTGCCTGCTCATCACTCTTTTTCACGGCGTTCTCATCTCCGTCTGATAATGCCCGAGTGATTTTTTTGACTGAGTCACGGAGGGAGCTGAGCCGGCCACTCCGTTTGGAATCGGCCATCGAGGACTCTCCCGATCACGTTGCTGTGAGGATCCGCCGCTCAACTTGTGCAAATCTTATCATCGATTCTCGAAAAGGGTCAACTGCACGCGCGCGGGACGACGACGCGGCGCGCGTGTTACATGGAATGAACCAGCGTGAGGAGCTCGCGCGTCGAGGAGGCGACGTCGCCCGCGCTCATGATGGCGGAGATCACGGCCACGCCGAACGCTCCGGCTTCGCGGACCTCCCGCACTTGCTTGGGGCCGATGCCTCCGATCGCGAAAATGGGAATCCTGCAGCGCCGCGCGGCCTCGGCGAGAGCGGCAAGCCCGATCGGGGCGCCGTACGCTCGCTTGGACGGCGTGTCGTAGATCGGTCCGAGCACGACGAAATCGGCCCCTTCCGTCTCGGCTGCGACGACTTCGTCGGGGGCGTGAGTTGAGACGCCGAGGAGCTGGTCGGGACGCAGGAGGCGCCGGGCCGCTCGAACCGGCATGCTGTCGGCCCGAAGATGCACGCCGTCGGCGCCGAGGGCGAGGGCAAGGTCGACCCGATCGTTGATCAAGACGCGAGCCCCGTACGGCCGAGCCAAAGCAAGCACCTCGCGCCCCAACTCCAAGAGCGGCCGGGTGTCAAGATCCTTCTCGCGCACCTGCACGGCTCGTACCCCGGCACTCAGCGCTTCTTGGAGGAGGGGGACGAGGGGACGACCGGCGGTCTGCTGCCGATCCGTCACGAGGTAGACACGAAAATCAACGGGCGGCATGCTAGGAGGTGCTGAGTGCTGGGTGCTGAGTGCTGAGTAAGAACCTGACTAAGAGAGGAAACGCGGCCTGAAAGACGTGCAGGACTGCGTTCTTCATTCGCTCGACACTCAGGACACGAGGCTCAGCACTCGCCTTACAGCATGCCCTCGATCGGGCTGCTCGCCGTCGCGTACAGCTTCCTTGGAATGCGGCCGGCCTTGTACGCTAAACGACCCGCTTCCACCGCATGCCTCATGGCTTCCGCCATCATGATGGGATCGGTGGCCCCCGCAATCGCCGTATTCATCAGAACGGCATCGCAACCGTACTCCATCGCCAGCGCGGCATCGGAGGCCGTCCCGACGCCGGCGTCCACGATCACCGGCACCTTGACCGTCTCGAGGATGATCTTCAAATTATACGGGTTGCGGATGCCGAGTCCCGACCCGATCGGAGCCGCCAGCGGCATGACCGCGGGGCACCCGACGTCGACGAGTTTCTTGGCCACGATCGGATCGTCGTTCGTATACGGTAGGACGATGAACCCCTCCTTGACCAACACCTTGGCGGCCTCGATCAGACCCGCCGTGTCGGGAAACAAGGTGCGTTCATCGCCGATGACCTCGAGCTTGACGAGGTCCGAGACCCCGGCGGCCCTGGCGAGCCGTGCATACCGCAGGGCCTCCTCGACGGTGTAGCAGCCGGCCGTGTTCGGCAAGATCGTGTACGTCTTGGGATCGAGATAGTCGAGCAGATTCTCCTTCGACCGGTCGGTAATGTTCACCCGGCGGACAGCCACCGTCACGACGTCGGCGCCGGCCGCGTCGATCGCTCGTTTCGTCTCGGCGAAGTCTTTGTACTTGCCCGTCCCGACCCACAGGCGCGACTTGAACTCCCGTCCCGCTATGACAAGCCGGTCATCTCTCATGGTAATCCCCACTTCATCCGGACTGGCGATCCTCGTCACTCAAGACGATCCCCCGCCGATGAAACTAATGATCTCGACACGATCGCCGTCCTTGAGCATGCGGGTCGAGAAATCCTTTTTGTCGACGATCTGGAGGTTGACCTCCACCGCCACCCGCTCGGGCCGAATCTCGAGCCTGTGCAACAGTTCCGCAATGCTCGTGTCACAGCCCGTCGTCTGCGGCTCCCCGTTCACGTAGATGCGCATCTCTGGTCAGGCTAGCGGTCATCGTATGGGACGCTTCGAGCCCTTGTCAACCAAGCGGATGGCCGGTGGAGAGGTGGGCCGAAGGGACTAGACCCGGACGCTGGTCCGGACTAGCATACCGCCGGATGAGCGAACGCAATCGGCAGCTCGCGGCGATCTTTCAATCGATCGCGGATCTCTTGGAAACCGGAAAGGAGAATCCGTACCGCGTGAGGGCCTACCGGCGCGGAGCGAGCGCTCTGCTTCGCCTCGACGAGGATGTCGCCTCGGTGGCCGAGCGCGGGGGATTGGAGAATATTCCGGGCATTGGAAAGGACCTGGCCTCGAAGATCGATGAGTTTCTGAAGACCGGCCGCATCGGCACTTACGAGCAACTCAAACGCCCGCTCCCTCCCGACGTGGCACGGTGGCTGCGACTGCCCGGGCTCACGGAACCCGCCGTTCACCATCTCTATCATCGGCTTGGGATTCGGACCCTCGAAGATCTGAAGACGCTCGTGCGCTCTCATCTCCTTCGAACGCTGCCAGGCATCACGGTGTCCGAGGACGACCTTCTGGCTGCAATCCAGACCCTCGAGGGGGACGCGAAGCCCTAAGCCGCTCCGGCACGGCGGCGAGCGTGCCGCGCCCTAGGCGGTCGCCCCCTTCGGCTGGGTCAGACCGGACGCAGATCCTTGAAGATCTTCCACGTTTTCAACAACTCGACGGCCTTCTGCAATTGCGCGTCGTCTTCGATGGGGCCTTCGCCAAGCGGCTCGTTCAGCGTCCCGTTGCTCTTCGGCGCTTGATCGTCCGGTTTCGCGCCCGGCACAGGCTCCTTCGGCTTCGGGGCCTTCGCCTCTTCCTTCTCTTTGTCCTTGTCCTTCTCACCCGCCTTGGCCGCAGCCTGCGCCTTGACGACGATGTCCGGCGTAATCCCAGTGGATTGGATCGATCGGCCCTTCGGGGTGTAGTACTTCGCGGTCGTCAACCGAAGCCCCGAGCCGTCCCCCAAGGGTAGGATGGTCTGAACCGAGCCCTTGCCGAACGTCGTAGCCCCGACGATGACCGCCCGCCCCCAGTCCTGGAGCGCGCCGGCCACGATTTCTGAGGCGCTGGCCGAGCCCTCATTGACGAGCACGACGATCGGATGGTCCTCGAGCTGGTCTTTCGCACGGGAGAAGTACTCGTCCTTCTTGCCGTCGCGGCCCTTGATCGAGACGATCAATTTGCCGGGCGCCACGAACTGCTCGGACACTTCCACGGCCGAGGTCAGCAGGCCGCCCGGATTGTTCCGCAGATCGAGGATCAGTCCGTTCAGTTTCTGCTCGCGGAACTGCTTCAAGGCCTTGCTGAGATCCTTGCCGGTCTGCTCCTGGAATTGCGTCAACCGGACGTAGCCGATCGAGTTCTCGATGGTCCGGGAGCGCACGCTTTCGATCCGGATCGTATCCCGGACGAGCGTGAAGACCAGCGGATCCGGAACGCCGTCGCGCTGGATCGTCAAGTTGACCTTGGTCCCCTTCGCGCCGCGCATCTTTTGGACGGCTTCCATGAGCGTGAGGTCCTTCGTCGCTTCGTCGTTGACCTTCGTGATGAAATCACCGGCCTTGATCCCGGCTTTCTGGGCCGGGGTTCCTTCGATCGGCGCGATCACCGCCAGCCGGTTGTCCTTGACGCCGATCTGGATGCCGACGCCGCCGAACTCCCCTTTGGTCTCGACCTGGATCTCCTTGTACATGTCGGGCGTCATGTACGCGGAGTGCGGATCGAGCGTGGAGAGCATGCCACGGATGGCGCCCTGCACGAGGTCCTTGACCTTCGCCTCCTCGACGTAGTGCTTCTGGATCTGCGTCAGGACTTCCGAGAAGGTCTTCAGCTCCTCATACGTCTCGGTCGCCTGCACCGTCCGCTCCCACCCTTTGCCGACGAGAAACCCGGCCATCAGGGCGACGACGATGATGAACGACCCTACATACCAGGACTTGCGTGCCCGTTCGTGTTCCATACCCCGTTCCTTTCCCAGCTAACGACGTTTCGCGAGCCACATCAACGGATCGATCGGCTCCGCTCCTTCCCGAAGTTCGAAGTACAAGGTGCTGTCCCCGGTCAGCCCGGTGTCCCCGGTTTCCCCGATCACGTGGCCCGTCGGGACCTGCTCGCCCACTTTGACCAACAGATTCGAGGCATGTGCATAGAGCGAAAAGAATCCGTTGGCGTGATCCAGGATGATGACCTGACCATACCCTTTCAGCCAATCCGCATAGACCACCGTGCCGGGCATGACCGCCCGGATCGCGGCGCCCTCTTCCGTTCGGATCTCGATGCCTTTTCGCTGGACGTAGGTGTTGAAGCTGCGGTGTTTCTGGCGGCCGAAAAACGAGACCACCTCCCCCTCGGCCGGCCAGTGCAAGGCGCCCTTCAATGGATGGCCGCCGAGGTTCTTGGGCGGCACGAAGCTCGCGGCGGCCTTGCGCCGCTGCTCCAGTTCCTTGAGCAACCCATCCACCCGGGCGGCCGATCGTTCGAGCTCGGCCAGGGCCCGCTCCGACGATTCCTTCTCCTGGGTGATCTTCGCGAGAATGACGTTCTTCTTCCGCTTGAGGCCTTGGATTTCGGTGAGCTTGCGCTCGGTATGTGCTTTGATGGCGATCATCTCGTCACGGACGGCCGCCCGCTGGCGTTCCATCTGCTCCAAACGGCTGACGTCCTGCCGGTACGACTCTACCAAATCATACTCCCGTTGCGAGACGGCGGAAAGATACCGCAACCTTCGCTCGAGCGTCTCGTAGTTCTCGGCCGAGAGCAACGTCGCCAGGTGTCCAAAGCGCCCCTCCATATATTGAGCCCTCAGCCTGGCCAGGATGGACTGGCGCCGGTCGTCGATCCGCCCCCGGACCGCCCCGAGCTGGGCATTGATCCGCTCGATCTCTTGATCTTTTTCCCGCAACTTCCGGCTGATGGCCAGCCGTTCTTTCCGCTTGCGCGTCAGGTCGTCGTCCAGGTCCTCGATCGCCTGGAGCACGGATTCCTTTTTCTTCTCGGCCTCCTGCGCATGCTTCTTCTTCTGCTCGATCTCCTGCTGGAGGCGCTCGAGGGCCCGGCGTTCCCGTTCGATCTTCTCGGCGATGGGGTCGCTACCCCGGTCCTTGGCCAGCCCCGGCCCGGCCATCAACCACGCCGCCCCAAGCATGCATGCAATCAGGCCGGGTAGCGCCCTCATGACCGCGCCCTTTCGAACGCCAACAGGGAGACGAGGCTTCCGATGGACCCCAGCAACAGCCCCGCGGCCACCAGCAGAAGCGACACGTGTCCAGGAAAGAACGAGAACGTGAGGGCCCCGCCCAACAGGCGGGTGTGGGGGTCGAGCTGCAGCCTGAAGAATTCGAATCCCGCCTTCAGCAGCGACAGGGAAAAGGCCGCGCCCAACGCCCCGAGGATCGCCCCCTCGATCAGATAGGGAATACGAATGAAATGACCGGTCGCGCCGATCAGGCGGAGGATCTCGATCTCCTCACGGCGGGCGTACAGCGTCAAGCGGATGGTGCTCCCGATGATCGTCACCGAAGCGGCGGCGAGCACGGTCCCGATGGCCACCGCCGCCCATTCAAGATATCGCACGAACCCGCTCAAGCTTTCGATCCAGTCGCGATTGTACTGCACCTGCGCCACGCCGGGCAGCGTCTTGATCCGCTCCACCCAGCGCTTGACCGCCTCGGAGGACCGGAACTGCGAAGCCACCGTGACCAGCAACGAGGCGGGCAGAGGATTCTCGCCCAGGGCCTGAAGCAAGTAACCTTCCGACGGGAACTCCTCCCGAAAATCTGCGAGCGCCTGTTCCTTGGAAATGTAGACCACCGCGGCCGCTTCGCGCTCGCCCTTGAGACGCGCCTGCAGGTCCGCGAGCACGGCCGGCGAGACGCCGTCCTGCACGTAGACCATAACCTTGATCTCTTCCTGGAGAGACGCGGTCACGCCGCGGAGGTTGAAGTAGAGCAGCAGAAACACCCCGAAGCAGGCCATGGTGAACGCCGTCGTGGCGATAGCGACGAGCGTGGTCGTTTGATTCAGGCGGATGTTCGCGACCGCTTCAGTGAGGAGGTAGCCGAGCCGCCTCATCGTCCGGGCCCCTCATCGGCGATCACGCGGCCCTGGTTGAGGACCACGACCCGCCGCCTCACCTGCTCGACGACCTGCCGGTTGTGCGTCGCGATCACCACGGTCGTCCCCCGCGCATTGATGACCTTGAAAAGATCGATGATCTCGGCGGCGAGGTCCGCGTCCATGTTCCCGGTCGGCTCGTCGGCCAGGAGCACGACCGGGCCGTTGACGATCGCGCGGGCGATGCAGACCCGTTGCTGCTCCCCGGCCGAGAGCATGGCCGGTCGGCTTTCCTTGCGGTGCTCGACCCCGACCGCTTTCAGCGCCTCGCTGACCTTTCGCCGTGTATCATATCGGGATGCCCCTTGCACCAACAACGGCATCGCGACGTTCTCGAACACGCTCTTTTTGGGCAGCAAACGAAAGTCCTGAAAGACGAATCCCATGGACCGCCGTAAGTACGGGACCTCGAGGGGCCCGAGGCGGCCGACGTTCCGGTTGTGAACCATCACTTGTCCTTGATCGGGGCGTTCCGCGGCGAACAGCAGCTTCAGCAACGTCGTCTTGCCCGCACCGCTCGGGCCCATCAATAGCACGAACTCTCCTTTGTCGATTTGCAACGTCACGTCGGACAGCGCCGGCCGGCCGTCATAGTATTTCGAGACGTGATAAAGGTGGATCACGGCGCCCGCCGGCTCACCCGCACCAGACCGTTCCCCCCGGGACCTCGAACGCATTCTCGATGTGTTCGATGCGATCCGGCCCCGCGTCTCCCGAGCAGAGCACCACGTCGAATCGGCACGGGCGATCGGCGAGCTTGTGCCGCGCCAGATAGTGCGCCGCGAGACGGATGAGCTTCGCCTGCTTGCGTGCATCCACGGCGTGCGGGGCGCCGCCGTAAGCCGACGTTCGCCGGGCCTTGACCTCGACGAACACGATCGTGCCGCCCCGCTCGGCGACGAGGTCGAGCTCTCCATACACCGATCGGGCGTTGCGGTCGCGGATGCGATAGCCGTGGCGGCGCAGATATCGTTCGGCCTCCGACTCCGCATCCCGCCCGAACTGCTTCTGATCCCCGCTCACTCGAACATCTCCCATTGATCGTCCTCCCACGCCTGCACGACCGGTCGAAACGTTTGCCTGTGCGCCGCGCAGGGGCCGTAGGCGTCGAGCAGGCGGAGGTGTTCCGGGGTCGCGTACCCCTTGTGTGCGCGGAAATTGTACTGCGGAAAGCGGCGATGGTAGTCCCGCATCAAGCGGTCGCGGCTCACTTTCGCCACGATCGACGCGGCGGCAATCGACACGGAGAACCCGTCGCCTTTGATGATCGGACGTTGGGGCATCCGGACGGCCGGGATGGAGACGGCATCCAGGAGAAGGAAATCAGGCCGCACGTCGAGGGCATCGAGCGCACGCCGCATGGCCAACCTCGTGGCCTCGAGAATGTTGATGCGCTCGATCTCCCGCTCGGTTGCCAGGCCGACCCCGACGGCGACCGCTTGGCGCACGATTTGGCGATAGAGCCGGTCCCGGTCGGCTTCCGTGACCTGCTTCGAATCGTTCAGACCCGGCAGGGTGAAGCGGCGGGGAAGGATGACGACGCCAGCGACGACGGGACCGGCCAGCGGGCCTCGGCCCGCCTCGTCCATGCCGGCGATCGACTCATACCCGCATCGCCGCGCTTCCGCTTCAAAAAAGTCGGTAGGCTCCACCGCATCAAAGAAGGCTGAGGCTGAGGCTGAAGGTTAAGGCGAGGAAAGCCGAAACGATCGCTCGGCCTGAACCTCCACCTGAACCCGCTCCTATGTCCCGGCCGGGACGGTCTCGGCCGCAACCGGTTCGCTGGCTTTCGCCTCTTTCGCGGCCTGTTGTTTGGAATCCGGAGAAAACTCGCGCTCGCCGACCTTGGCCATCTTGCCCTTCTTGGTCCGCAAGTAATAGAGCTTGGCGCGGCGCACCTTGCCCTGCCGCACGACATCCACCTTGGCAATCGTCGGCGAATGTACGGGGAAAATGCGCTCGACGCCCACCCCGTAGCTCAGTTTCCGGACCGTGAACGTCTCGCTGTTGCGGCCGCCCCGCCGCGCGATCACCGTCCCTTCGAAGACCTGAATGCGCTCTTTCTCGCCTTCCACCACCTTCACATGGACCCGGACGGTGTCGCCGATTTCGAAGGTCGGCATGCTTTTCTTGGTCAACGATCGTTGGATTCGCTCTAACTGGTTCATGGTCCTCACTCCTCCTCTGCGCACAACACGGACTGTCGCTTCGCTTCCTCCTGCAGAATCTCACCCAACAATCGTCGGTCCTCTTCCGTCAGAAGCCGATCCTGCAACAACTCGGGACGTTTCAGATGGGTGCTCCGCAGCGCCTCCTTCCGGCGCCACCGTCTGATCGCCTCATGGTTCCCCGACAGTAGCACCTCGGGTACGGCCAGGCCTCGAACGTCGGCGGGCCGCGTATAGTGGGGATGATCGAGCAACGCCTCGGCGAAGGAATCCTGAACCGGCGAGTCCGGGTCGCCGAGGACGCCGGGGATCAACCGAGCGGCGGCGTCGATCATCACGAGCGCCGGAAGCTCGCCTCCCGTCAACACATAGTCTCCGATCGAGATCTCCTCGGCATTCAGCCCCAGGCGCACGCGCTCGTCGAAGCCTTCGTAGTGCCCGCACAGGAAGACCACGCGGCGCGGTTCGCGGCTCAATTCTTCGGCCGTCCGCTGCGTGAACACCCGCCCTTGCGGCGATGGGATGACGATACGCAAGTCCGAGGCGGCTCTCGCGCGGAGCGTCTCAACGGCGCGGAACACCGGTTCGGCTTTGAGGACCATGCCCGCGCCGCCGCCGTACGGCGTGTCGTCGGCGACGTGATGCCGGTCGGTCGTCCAATCACGGAGGTTGTGCACCTGCACCTCGAGCAGTCCCTTGTCCTGTGCACGCTTGAGCATACTCTGCCCCAGGACGGGGAGGACCATCTCCGGAAACAGCGTCACCACATCACTGCGCATCGGGCTCGCCTTCGACTCCCGGCCAGCGCACCGTCATGCGCCGGCGTTCGACATCCACCTCGATGACCATGCTGCGCGTCCCCGGAATCAACCGCTCCCGCCCCTCCCCACGGACGACGAAGACCGGGTGACTCGGGGTCGGCATGATTTCTTCGAGCGTGCCCAGCGGTTCCTGCCGCTCGGTCACGACCGCCATCCCGATCAACTGGAACTCGTAATACTGGCCGTCCGGCAGCGTCGGCACCTGGTCGTGGGGGATCTGGATCAGCGCCCCCCGGAACAGCGCGGCTTCTTCGGGTGACGAAAAGGCTTCGAGGCCCATCACGTAGGAGTCGCGGTCTTTTCGGACATGCTGGACCCGCGTCACCAGCGAGCGGCCGGACGGCGCGACCAAAGTCACCTCGCCGAGCGATTCGAATCGGCCGGGGACATCGCTGAGCGACTGCACCCGGACATCGCCCTTGACGCCGAAAGGCTTGACCACTTTGCCGATCGCAACCAGCTCCGTCATTGCAACCATGTCACCGCCGGCCGTGCGAGCGAGCCGCGTCATGCGCCGGCTTGTTTGGTCAGCAGCCCGGCTCGCCGCAACACCGTGCGGACGGTCACGGTCGGCTGCGCGCCCTTGCTCAGCCAGTATTGGATCCGCTCCTGTTTCAAATCGGCGACCGGCGGATTCTTCAGCGCATCATAGGTTCCGAGCACTTCCAGATAGCGCCCGTCGCGGGGCATCCGTGAATCGGCGGCCACCACACGATAAAAGGGCCGCTTGTGCCGGCCTGCTCTCGTCAGTCTCAAATGAACTGCCACGTTGGACTCCGTTCGGATTGAGGTTGAAGGTTAGAGTGAGAACGTCGCTCGAACGATGTGTCGTCTGTTGCACCGGCCGGACGCTGGTCCCCCTCAGCCGTGACTGCGCAGCAACTGCGCGAGTTGCCGCCGCCCGCCACCCGCCGTGAGCGCCTTGACCATCTTGCGGGCGGAGAGGAACTGTTTGATCAGCCGGTTGATCTCCTGCACGCTCGTCCCGCTTCCGCGAGCGATCCGTTTCTTCCGGCTGCCGTTGAGGATCGTGTGGTCGCGGCGCTCACGCGGCGTCATCGAATCGATGATCGCGACGACGCGCTTGATCTCCTGCTCGGGTACGCCGCCCGCCGCCATCTCCTTCAGCCGTTGCCCGCCCGGCAGCATTCCCAGGATCTGATCGAACGAACCGAGCTTGTTGACCTGCTTGATCTGCTCGCGGAAGTCTTCCAGCGTCAAGGTCTTGGACGCCAGCTTCTTTTGAACCTCTTCCGCCTGTTCGCGCGAATACGCCTCCTGCGCCTTCTCGATCAGCGAGAGGACATCGCCCATTCCCAGGATGCGGGAGGCCAGCCGGTCGGGATGGAACACCTCCAGCGCCTCCAGCTTCTCCCCCACCCCGATGAACTTGACCGGCTTGCCGGTCACCGCACGGATCGACAGGACCGCACCGCCGCGGGCGTCACCTTCGACCTTGGTCAGGATGATCCCGGTCAAGCCGACCCGCTGGTTGAACCGATCGGCCATCGTGACGGCGTCCTGACCGGTCATCGCGTCCGCGACGAGCAGCACTTCATGAGGACGGACGGCCTGCTTGACGGCCACCAATTCGTCCATCAGCTCATCGTCGATGTGTAGACGGCCGCCGGTATCGAGAATGACAAGGTCGAAGCCCTGATCGCGAGCCCGCTCCACTCCGGTGGAGCAGACGGCGACCACGTCCGCCTTGGTCGCACCCGGGCGCTCCATCCGGTGCACCGGGACCCCCAAGTCGGAACCCAGACTTGCCAACTGATCGACGGCGGCCGGACGGCGGGGATCGGCGGCCACGAGCAGCACGCGCCTCCCCTGCTGTTTGAAGTGGCGGGCCAGCTTGCCGCTGGTCGTCGTTTTTCCCGACCCCTGGAGCCCCACCATCATAATAATGGTGGGAGGAGTGGGGGCGAGCGCCAGCGAGGACTGCCCCTGGCCCATCAGCTCGCACAATTCTTCCCAGACGACCTTCACGACTTGATGGCCGGGCGTCAAGCTCTGTAAGACTTCCTGCCCGAGCGCGCGTTGCCGAACGCGTTCCAGGAAGTCTTTGACGATCTTGAAGTTGACGTCGGCTTCGAGCAGGGCCAACCGCACTTCCTTGAGCGCGTCGGCGATGTTCTGCTCGGTCAATACACCATGACCGCGCAGCTTCTTCAGAATGTGCTCAAACTTCTCACTCAGCGCTTCGAGCAAGGGAAAACTCCTACTCGCTAGAAAAACTTGACAAAAGAGCAGCGTTGCAGTGTAAACAACGAGTTCCGGGAAGTCAAGCCGAGCCCCGCCCCTAGACGCGTACGAGTATCTACTTTCCCGAGCGCGCGATTTCTTGACTTCCTATCGGGCTTTCGCTATCGTGCGCCGCAATTTTGAGGAGGCGCGGGTGAGGAAATCACCATGGGTCCTGATCGTCTTCATCCTGCTGGGGGGCATGCTGGGAGGAATACTCGGCGAGATCCTTCGGGTCATGGCCCCGAAGGGCACGATTCAAAACATCTTCACCACCGCCCTGACGCCCGGTATCGAACCGCCGCTGACCGTCAACCTCGTCCTCTTGAAAGTGACCTTCGGTCTCGTCGTCAAGATGAACCTGCTGACCTTTCTCGGGATCTTCCTCGGGATCTACCTCTACAAGCAGGCCTGAATCAAATGAAGGCAGGGTTTGAGGCCCAGGGTGCGGCCTGTCACGCACCGACCTGGAGTTCTTTCATCCGCAACGCCCGAATACGGTCCCGAAGCTGGGCGGCTTTTTCGAATTCCAGCAGCTTGGCGGCCGCCTTCATCTCCTCTTCGAGCTTCTGGATCATCGCCTCGATGGCCTCCGGCGTCTGATACTCCGACTTCACGTCCGCTGCCGCGGGGAACGTCACATAATCGGCTTCCGCAACCTGGTATTCCAGCGTTCCGATGCTCTTCTTGATCGTCTCCGGTGTGATGCCGTGGGCCAGATTGTACTCGGCCTGAATCGTTCGCCGGCGCGCGGTTTCGTCGATGGCTTGCCGCATGGAATCGGTCACCGTATCGCCGTAGAGAATAACCCGCCCTTCGACGTTCCGGGCGGCCCGGCCGGCGGTCTGGATGAGTGAACGATGCGACCGTAAATAGCCCTCCTTGTCCGCATCCAGAATCCCCACCAGAGACACTTCAGGGATGTCCAACCCCTCGCGTAACAGGTTGATCCCGACCAGGACGTCGAACACGCCCCGGCGAAGATCCCGGACGATTTCCGCCCGCTCCAGCGTTTTCACGTCGGAGTGCAGATAGCGCACCTTGATCCCGAGGTCGTGGTAGTACTCGGTCAAGTCCTCGGCCATCCGTTTCGTCAACGTCGTGATCAGGACCCGCCCGCCCCGCTCAACCGTCTTGCGCACCTCGCCGAGCAAGTGGTCGACCTGCCCACGCGCCGGCCGCACCTCGATGACGGGATCCATGAGGCCCGTCGGCCGGATGATCTGTTCGATGACGTGCGGCCCCGCATGCCTCAGCTCGTACGGGCCGGGGGTCGCCGACACGTAGACGACCTGTTTCATGAACTTCTGAAATTCGGGGAACTTCAGCGGCCGATTGTCGAAGGCCGACGGCAACCGGAACCCGTAGTCCACAAGGGCCTTCTTCCTGGAGTGATCGCCTTCATACATCCCCTGCACCTGGGGGATCGTCGCATGCGACTCATCGATGATGAGGAGAAAATCCTTCGGGAAGTAATCCATCAACGTCGGCGGCGGCTCCCCCGCATGGCGCCCGCTCAGATGCCGCGAGTAGTTCTCGATCCCATGGCAGTAACCCATGGCTCGGATCATCTCCAGATCGAACCGGGTGCGTTGCTCGATCCGCTGCGCCTCCAGAAGCTGCCCGTGCTGTCGAAAAGAGGCGATCCGCTCCTCCAGCTCTTCTTCGATTCCGGCAAGCGCCCGCTCATAGCGGTCGGGGGCGATGAGGTAGTGGGTGTTCGGGTAGATCGGCACCTTCGGCAGGCGGCCGAGCGACTTCCCCGTCAGCGGATCGATCTCATGGATCGCGTCCACCGTGTCGCCGAACAGCTCGATGCGTACGGAGACGGCGTCCGACGAGGCCGGGAAGATCTCGACCACGTCGCCGCGCGCCCGAAAGGTGCCCCGGTGAAAATCGGTGTCGTTCCGTGAGTACTGGATCTCGACGAGCTTCGAGAGGATCTGCTCCCGCCGGATCTCCATCCCCTCCTCGAGATAGAGCAACATCCCGTGGTACACCTCCGGTGAGCCGAGGCCGTAGATGCACGAGACCGAGGAGACGATGACGACGTCGTTGCGCTCGAGCAACGACCGCGTGGCCGAGTGGCGCATCTGGTCGATGGCGTCGTTGATGGAGGCGTCCTTCGCGATGTACGTGTCGCTTTGCGGGATGTACGCCTCGGGCTGGTAGTAGTCGTAGTAGCTGACGAAGTACTCGACGGCATTGTGGGGAAAGAACGCCTTGAACTCCTGATAGAGCTGTCCGGCCAAGGTCTTGTTGTGAACGAGCACGAGGGTCGGCTTCTGCGCCCGGGCGATCAGGTTGGCCATCGTAAACGTCTTTCCGGAGCCGGTCACACCGAGCAGCACTTGGTGCTGCACACCGGCCGTCACCCCGGCGGCCAGCCTCTCGATAGCCGGGCCCTGATCCCCTTTGGGAGTAAACGGCGCTTCCAGTTTGAACGGCGGCATCGGCCGTCATCTTATCAGAGGCAAGATCAACCGGCCAACGTCAGCCGTTTGGCATCCGACCTCGTCGAGCCCGGACGAGCGCGACCGCGGCCGCGACGGCGCCCGCCGGCAGCCAGACGTAGAGCAGTTCGCTGGCCAACACCTGAATGCCGTATCGACTGAAGAACGGTTCGACGCCGATCGGCGACACGAGAATCGGCCGCCAGGGGAAAAAGTAGCGGGTGTCGTCGAACGGCGCCAAAAAGGCGACGCCCAGACCGCCGTCGGTCATGGCGTCGAGCGCCCCGTGGGAGGCCGTGGCGAGGAAGAAGTGCAGATACAGGAGACGTCTTCGCGGCGACCGCGGGAACCTGTCCGGGAACCAGACCTGCACGACGGCCCACGCGACGAGGCCGGCGAACACCAGCGAGTGGGTGACGCCCCGGTGGCCGAGCAGGTGCTCGTACGGGATGCCAAACGCGAAGCCGAGGACATCCACGTCGGGAAGGATCGAGCACGCGATCGACAGCCACCAGAATCGGGCGGGCAGCCCCCGAGGGAACGAGGCCTTTCCTAGAACGATCGCGACTGCGGCATGTGAGAACGCCGAGGCCATCGCCTGTCGCCTTACCCGACCAATTCGACAAGGGACCCGAACTGCGCGGCGTCCGACCGATGGTGGCCCGACCCGCCATAGCGACAACAGCTTTCCGGCCGCCTACTCTTTTCGTCGACACCGGTCCGGGACGGTGAACGATGCCGGAATGCACCATGGGTCCGTGAAGAGGAGTTGAAGCGCCTGGCTCGCTCGGCCCGCACCGGTCCTAATAGGCGGCAGGCGGGGACAGGGGCTTCTGAGAGTAGAGTGGTGCGGCGTGGACGTTGTCGAAGGCGACCATGGCGGGGCCGCGAGTGATGATGCCGATCTGCCCCGGCTCCAGCGTCGTGTCTTCGAACGAGAGGACATGCACCCCGTCGTACACGACCTCGATGTATTCCTTGCTGATGATCGTATCGCGTCGGACGCGCAACACGTGCCAGGCGACTTGTTTGGGCTTGGCGGTCGTTTGAGCCAGCACGGTGGGCTTGCCGTCCACGACGCGCAGGACCTCGATATGCTCGCCGGTCAGGTCCACGGTCGCCGCGTAGAAGTTCTTGCCGCCCCGGGCGCCGAACACGAGCCCCGCCGCGCCCGGCGGACCGATCGGCGATTCGGTGAGACGGATCTTGACCGACACGTCGGGATATTCATAGACCAGGTCATCGACCAACAGGAGATGCATGCAGGGGTCCGCGGTGCAGGGGGCGGACTGCCGCACGATATTGGGGGACGAGGGGGCGCCGGCATCGGCCTGCACCATCCAGATCCCCGTGTCGCCGGCGCCCACCGAGACAGGGGTGAACCCAACCGGTTGATTGCCCGCCGGCTGTTTGTCGAACTCCCAGGTCTTGAAGAGGTCCATGGGAACGGGGGATCTCGCGCTTGAACCCGACTTCGGCAGCGGCCGATCCGCCGCCCAGAGCCATCCGGCCAGCACCCAGACGCCGATCGAGAAGGCGGCCGCCCATCGAAGAGGGGATGTCCCTCCCACGTTGATCACCATCGTCTTCATCGCGCTCCTTGCTGACTCCCGGCACCTCTCCTCCGATCTCGGCTTTCACTCCGGCCGATCGACCGGCTGCGGCCGGTTCTTCAGTGCAATGATCTCCTGCTGACTGCGGTCGCGCTCCGCGCGAATCTTCTTCAGCCGCTCACCGCGATTCCACGTCCACCAGCGCAGGCGGTCGAGAAAGGTCACCTTCGGCGGGGGAACGTTCCCTGTCGGCGCCTGGTGAAACTCGTACCCCTTGGCTTGGTCTCGCTCCTCCAAGAACCGACGATATCGATCGAGATAGGGATGATGCTCGGCCATCGATGCCCTGGTCCACAGCGTCATCGTGGATACTACCCGGATTCCTGCGAGCTTCGCAACACTGCGCCCATCGGCCTCTGCTACGCCACGACGCGCTCATGGGCAACGCCATCAGGGTCCCTGGGCCTGCGATGAGCATCGCCACGTCATCCGCGACGAAGGGCGCGATGAGCCGCCCGCCTACGCGGGCGGCCCGATTGACCCCATGGAGGCGGGCGCGTAAGGTATCACGTATGTCTACGTCAAGAATCCTGATTATCGACGACGACCCGGCGGTCCTGACGGCGCTCCCTGAAATGTTCCGCCTCTGGATGCCGGGCACGGTCGTCGATCTCTGCGGCTCCGCCCGCGTGGCGTTGGACAAGGTCGAAGCCACCGACTATGACGCCATCATCAGTGATATCCGCCTGCCTGATATGGACGGCCTGCTGCTGCTCGATGAGATCAACACGCTCCGGCCGCATACGCCGACCTTGCTGATCACGGGCTATGGCGACCAAACGCTCGCGATGCAGGCCTTGAGGGCGGGGGCCTATGACTACATTCTGAAGCCGGTCGACCGTGACTATCTGCTGGGCGCCGTCCAGCGTGCCGTGCACCATCGCCACGTAAGCCGGCAGGCGGAGGAGTGCAAACGAACCGAGTCGGCGCTGCGCCGGAGCCAAGAGTCGCTGCACGCGGTCATCGAAAGCGTCCCCTGCCTGCTCGTCGTGACCGACGCCGATGGCCGTCTCTTGATGTTCAACCGAGCGGCCGAAGAGGCGACCGGCTACGGGAGAGCCGAGGTGCTGGGCCGCTCGATCTTCGAGGTCTTCGTGCCGCCCGCGGCGGCGGTAGAGGTCCGCGAACGGGTTCGCTCGCTGGCCACGGCCGATCGCCGGCCCCATCACACGCCCTGGACGGCCAAGAACGGTGAGGAGCGCCTGATCGAATGGCGGTGGTCCACGATGCCGCAACTCGACGGTCAGGAGCCGTCAGTCCTGGGGATCGGGATCGATCTCACGGACCAGCGACGCTCGGAAGCCCGGATCACGGCACTGAACGCCGAGCTCGACCAACAGGTCCAAGCCTATGCGAAGGTCGTCCGCGACCTGGAAGCCTCGAAGGTCGAGCTACAGGAAAAGGTGCGGGATCTGGAGGCCTTTCAGGAGATGGTGGTGGGCCGGGAACTGAAGATGATCACCCTCGAAAAACAGGTCGATACGCTTCAGCGCGAATTGGCGCATTTCAAGGGACAGGCACGGGCGTGAGGCGCGTCGCCTTAGCCGTCTGTCTGCTCGTTCTTCCTTTCCTCGGTCTCACCGCTTCCCTGGTATCCTCCGGCGCCTCCCCGCTCGCCGAGATGCTCGGTCGGCTGTCGTCCGAACGGATGATGGCCGATCTCACGCGCTTGAGCCAACCCGATTTCAACGGTCGGTTGGCTGGAAGCGCCGATGACAAGACCTCGGCCATGCTCGTCGCCGAGCGTTTCCGCGTGCTGGGGCTCGCCCCCACAGCTCCCGGTGCAGGTCCACACGACCTGACCGGTTGGGGCATGCAGGACTCCCTGTCGGTCTTCCAGATCGAAGGAGAAGCACGGCTGGCGCTCGTCCATGAAGGCAAGAGGCTTCCGGGCCGGATCGGTGATGATTTCCTCCCTTTCCTCGACTCCCCGTCAGTCGACCTCACGGCTCCGGTGGTCTTCGTCGGGTACGGCCTCGCCGATCCCGAACACGGTCTCGACGAGTACGCCGGACTGGACGTCCGGAACAAGGTCGTGCTGTTCCTGCGAGGCAGCCCCGCGCACGCTCACCGCCATGTCACCCCAGCCATGAAGGTCGCGACGGCCCGCGCGCGAGGCGCACGCGCCTTTCTGACCGCGACCGGGCCGGTGTTGAGCGCCTACGAGACCGGGCGCGGCACGACACCTGCCCCGATGGGAGCCGTGCTCCAAGACGATCGCGATCTCCTGCCCGGCGCATGGATCAGCACGGAATTCGCCGAGCGCATGCTGTCCTCCTCGCCGCCGCTGCGTGAGCTTCAGGAGCAGGTGAATGCGGGGCGTGGACCCGTGTCGAGAGAAACAGGGACGACGGTGAGCCTGGCCTGGCGGCGTCGCGAGGGGGCAGGATCGCTCGTCAACGTCCTGGCGTTGCTCCCCGGCAGTGACCCCGATCGCCGGGATGAAACGGTCATCGTCGGCGCTCACCGAGATCACCTCGGGCGGCACGCCGGCCTTGTCTTCCCGGGCGCCGACGACAATGCCTCCGGTACGGCGCTGATCCTCGAGGTCGCGCGCGTCCTTGCCGAATCACCGGTCAAACCGAAGCGATCCGTCCTGGTCGTCTCGTTCAGCGGCGAGGAGCAGGGGTTGTTGGGCTCTCGCCTGTACATGCGGCATCCCGCTCGCCCGCTGGCCCGTACGGTGGCGATGATCAACATCGACCATGTGGGTGTCGGGAACGGCCGGCTGACGGTCGGCGTCACGGGGCTTCCGAAGGAGTGGGCAGGACAAGCGGCTGGCCCGGCGGGTCTCGACGGATGGCTTGACGTGTTCGGGTTCTTTCCCGGCGGCGATCATGTCCCGTTCAAAGAGGCCGGCATCCCGACTGTGACGATCGTCAGCGGAGGTCCCCACATCGATTTTCACCGGCCGACCGATACCGCCGAGAAGATCCAACCCGAGATCATCGCACGCCTCGCCCGGTATGTCCTTGCCGTGGTCTGGCAGTTAGCCAATCCATAGACGCCGGCCTGGGCGACTGTCTTTACCAGCCTCCTCCGTCTCTACGGGATATCGATGAGGGTCGACTCGATCTCCGGCAACGGGGGAAGCTCGCGGGGAGGGGGGATGAGCAGAATCGGCGTCCCGATCTGATTGGCACCTTGAATGAGTCCGATCGAGAGCTGCGGCCCGAGGGTCATGATCGCGCCGCTCCAGGCTTGGCCGGTCGTAGGGTTGCGAAAGTTGTACGACTCGAAATTCGTCCCCGGGGTGTACATGTACCCTTGCGTGCCTTGGTTATCCAGATAGAGATTCCCCGGCCCGACGAGGCCGAACAAGGGGCCCACCCCGCCACCGAACGCCCGCACCCCGGAGACCTGCGCCGATGCGGGGCCGCCCACGGCCGTGTAGAGCACGATGGAGAGGAGCAGTAGACGGCGCAGGTGCATGGGGTCCCTCCTTTTTGAGGAGCTGTAGATACGTCGCCGGTGCGTGACAGGCCCCCGGCGAATGCTCTAGTATAGCGTCGGCCTCGATCCACATCTAGGGGGAAACCATGTGGCCTCATGCCAGCCGCCTGCTGCAGACCTTCTTCGCCCTTGTTTGCACGGTCTCCATCACGGGAGGACCGGCGATCGGCGCCGAGCCGACCGACCAGAAACTCGAGCCGCGCCATCCGATCTCGGTATCCGACGCCGTGCTTCAGGCCCTCGAGCGGAACCTCGACATCACGATCAGCCGGCAGACGAAGGAATCCAAGCTGACCGACATCATTTTCGAACAAGCGAAGTTCGATCCGACCCTGAGCCTGAACGCCCAATACAATCGGCTCGTCTCTCCGCTCAACCGGCCGGTCCTGGGCTTCACCGGCGCCGTCCTCCGCGACGTCACGACCTTCGATCAAAACACGAGCTCGGTCACCCTCGACCTCACGCAGAACCTGCTGACCGGGGCGAACTACGACATCAACTACAGCCCGCAACGCAACTTCGTCGCGGGGCCGAACACCTTTCTCTTCAACCCCGCCTATACCGGCGGCCTGGCGTTCACCGTGACGCAGCCCTTGCTCCGCAATGCCGGCGTGGAAATCAACAGGACGTTCATTCGGATCGCGCAGAACAATGCGCAGGTCGAGCAACAGGTCTTCATGGATCAGGTCTTGACCGTGATCGCGGACGTCGAGCAGAACTATTGGGAACTGGTCTTCGCGAATGAAAACCTGAAGGTGGCGCAGGCGGCCCTCAAGGCCGCCGAAGAGCTCCTGGCCGGCAATCGTGCGAAGGCCAAGGCGGGGGTCATGTCGGCCGTGGAAGTGCTCCAAGCCGAGGCAGGGGTGGCCTCGCGCGTGGAGCAGATCCTGATTGCCGAGAAGACGATCCGCGACCAGGAGGATATCCTCCGCCGTTTGCTGAACCCCGGCGAGCAAGACCTTCGCCAAGATCTGCGCCTCCTCCCGATGGATCAGCCGGTGCAATCGCTCGAGCCATTGAGCCTGGAAGAAGCGATTGACGTCGCCATCGAGCGGCGCCCGGAGGTGCTGCAAGCCAACCGCAACATCGAGACCAGCGACCTGAACACCCGGTTCGCGAAGAACCAACTGCTGCCCACGCTGTCCGCCCAAGGGACGGTGGGCTTGTCGGGCCTCGGGTCGGGCACCAACGACATGTTCCAACGGAACTTCAGCGGAGACTTCTACAATTACGGGGGCGGGCTGGTACTGAGCTATCCGATCGGCAATCGGGCGGCCTGGAGTCAATATAATAAGCGGCAACTGGAGGCGCTCAACGCGAAGGCCAAGCTCCAAAGTGCGCGCCAGCAGGTCATCGTGGACATCAAGGCCGCCGTGCGCCGGGTGCAGACCGACTTCAAGCGCATCGAGACCACCCGGTCGGCCCGCATCTTGGCCGAAAAACAACTCCAGGCCGAGCAGGAGCGCTTCAAGGTGGGCCTGAGCACCACGATCTTCGTGCTGCAGTTCCAGCGCGACCTGGCCATTGCCCGCGGCAACGAGCTGCGAGCGATCGTGGACTACAACAAGTCGCTCTCGAACCTGGCGCGACAGAAAGCGACGACGCTGGAGAAGTACAACCTCGTCCTGCAATAGGCCGTGGCGCGCTGGCGGGAACCAGAACGCCGCTCCGCGCTCGCGCTGGTGCCGGTCCTCGCCACCGCGGTCTTCTACCTGCTCCCGGCTACGGTCCGCGCGAAGTTCTCCGTCCAGCTCCTCCCCCAGCTCCTCGCCTACGGCTGCCTCGCCGTCTGGAGTGCGGCGAACCGTGACGCCTTTGCCCGACTGGGGCTTCGCGCGCAGGCGGTCGGACGGGCCCTCCGCTGGGGGCTGGCGGTCGGGATGATCCTGGGTCCGCTGAATACGGCGGTCATCCTCTGGCTCGTGCCGTTGCTCGGCGGTGACCTGGACTTCCTTCGGGAAACACCCCATGCCCGCCTCCCGGTCCCTCTGATGCTCCCCTGGTTCATCCTGATCATCGCTGCAGCCGTCGAATTGAACTTCCGCGGCTTCCTCCTCGGACGGCTGCTCGCTCTGCTCGACCGGTGGGAGGTGCCGTGTGCCGTCCCGGCCGCCGTTGTCACGAGCGCCCTTGTCTTCGCCTTCGATCCCTTCATGGTCGTGACGTTCCGGCACCTCCATTGGATCGCCGTGTGGGACGGAATCATCTGGGGTATGATGTGGGTACGGCTGAGGAGCCTGGCCGCCACGATCGTGGCTCACGCCGTGGAAGTGATCATCCTGTACACGGTCCTCAAGCTCGTGCTCGCGCATCCATGACCCCCACGTTCTCCTCCTACCTCGTCAACGATCCGTTCGGCGATCCGGGCCTCTACATCGACGTCAAGTGGGCGCGCCGCGCCCTCCTGTTCGACCTGGGGGAGAACGAGCGGCTCGGCCCCACGCGCCTGCTCCGGGCGACGGACGTCTTCATTTCCCACACCCACATGGATCATTTCGTCGGCTTCGACCGGGTGCTCCGCATCGCCTTGGGTCGAGGAAAGACGCTCCGCCTCCATGGGCCGCCGGGTTTGATCGGGAATGTGGCCGGCAAGCTGCAGGGCTACACCTGGAATCTCGTGGACGGCTATCCGTTGTCGATCGAGGTCAAAGAATTCCACCCGACCGACGTGTACACCGCCGTCTTTCGTGCCACCGAGGGCTTCCGAGCGCATGATCCCGACGTGCTCCCGCTGGACCCCGCCTGGCACGAACCCTTCCTGGTGTTCGAAGACCCCATGTTCACGGTGAAGGCCGTGTCCCTGAACCACCGGGTACCGTGCTTCGGATACGCCCTGCAGGAACAGTTTCACATCAACGTCAACAAGGAGCGATTGCACGCCGCGGGGCTGCCGGTGGGCTCGTGGCTCAAGGAGGTCAAGCATCACCTGTGGCAAGGACGCCCCGACGATTTTCGCTTTACGGCGACCCTGTATTTCGAACATCGACGGGAAGAGCGCGAGTTTCGGCTCGGCGAGGTACGGGACCGGTTCGTCACGATCACACGCGGTCAGAAAATTGCCTATGTCGTCGATGTTCGTTACGATGCCGAAAACGAGGCCAAGATCCTCGAGTTGGCCAGAGGAGCCGACGTGCTGTACTGCGAGTCCCCCTACTTGGATCGCGACGCGGACAAGGCTCGTGAGCGGTACCATCTGACCGCCAAGCAAGCAGGGAGCATCGCCAGGCGGGCGGGAGTGCGCGAGCTCGTCGTCTTCCATTTTTCACCGCGGTATACCGGCATGGGGGACGTGATCGTGAAAGAGGCGCGAGCGGCGTTCGAAGGGGAACGACCATGATGAGGAGTGGACATGACTGACGTGGTGAAGTACGGATTGTATTTCGTCTTGGGCGGACTGTTGGTCAGCCTCTCGACCTACGTGGGTGCCATGGGGCGCGGTTTTCTTGCCGCCTTTGCCAGCACGTTCCCGGCGATCACGGGGATGACGTTCGTGCTGATTTACGTGAACGGTGGAGCGGAGCATACCCTGTCGTATGCCAAGCATCTCCTCTGGTTCGTGCCGCCGTGGTTGGCCTACGTCGGGTTCATCATCGTTGCGCTGCCGCGCCTCGGTTTCTGGCCGGCCATGCTCGGTGGGCTGACCCTCTACATGATGTGTGTCGGGTTGCTGCGGCTCGTCCTGCGATAGCCCGAACCTCTCGGCATTGCAGCCCTGCCTGCCGCCTGTTACGATTCCTCCCGTGTCGCGTCCAGCCGGAGTTTCCGTGGCCACCGTCCCTTCCGATAGGGAGAGCGCCGGCGATCTGTGGATCGAAGGCGCCCGCCAGAACAACCTTAAGAACGTCTCGCTCCGGATCCCGCACAACGCGGTGACCGTCATCACCGGCGTCTCGGGCTCGGGGAAGTCGTCGCTCGCGTTCGAGACCCTGTTCGCCGAAGGCCAATGGCGCTACATCGAATCCCTCTCGACCTATGCACGGATGTTCCTGGACAAGGTGGAGCGTCCGGACGTCGACCGGCTGATCAATATCAGACCAGCCATCGCGATCGAGCAGAAAAACCCCGTCCGCACCGCGCGCTCCACGGTGGGGACGGCTACCGAGCTTGCGGATTGTCTCCGACTGCTGTTTGCCAAAGTGGGCCGGCCGACGTGTCCCGATTGCGGCCGGGCGGCGCGGAGCTACCAGCCGGCCGACGTGGTGGATGATCTGCTCGGGCGGTTCGACGACGGGCGAGCGATGGTCCTGTTCCCGGTCCGAGACTCACACGTCAGGGATCGACGTCTCGTCGCCTCGCTGCTGGCCCGCGGCTTCATCCGGGTCCTCTGCGGCCAGGAGATCGTCGATCTGCACCCGGACCTCGTCCTGCCGGAGGACCCGACGATTCCGCTCTCGGTCGTCGTCGATCGGTTGATGCTTCGAGGGGAGAACCGGGGTCGCTTGTTCGAAGCCGTCGAGACGGCCTTCCAGGAAGGAGACGGTGTATGCGAGGTCGAGGTGATCGGGCACGGACGCCGGCGCTACAGCCGCACGTTCATGTGCCAATCCTGCGGTCGTCGCTTCTCGCCATTACGGCCGGTCATGTTCTCCTTCAATCACCCGGTCGGCGCCTGTCCCGCCTGCAACGGCTTCGGCAATATCCTTCGCTATGACGAAGACCTCGTCGTCCCGAACCGGAATCTCTCGTTGGCTGAAGGAGCCATCGAGCCGTGGACGAAACCGGGGACCGACTGGTGGCAAAAGCAGATGCTCTTGGGTCTGAAACGCCGAGGCGTCAATCTCGCCATCCCTTATGCCAAATTGACCGACCAGGAACGGGCCCTCGTCTGGAAAGGGGACGGCACCTTCGAGGGCCTCGAGCAATTTTTCGAGTTCCTCGAGCACAAACGTTACAAGCTGCATGTCCGGGTGTTCCTGAGCCGCTACCGGAGCCCCTCGCTGTGCACCCGGTGCCGCGGCTCGCGGCTGAAACCCGATGCCCTGCACGTAAAGATCGGGGGCCGCGATATCCACGAGGTGTCGAGCTGGACCATCGAGGAGCTGTCCGAGTGGCTCGACTCGCTCCCGCTGTCGGACTTCGAGTCGCAGGTCGCGCGCGAAATCTTGCGGCAACTGACCATGAAACTTGGCTTCCTTCGCCGGGTGGGCCTCGGTTACCTCACGCTCGCGCGACAGACTCGCACGCTTTCCGGAGGAGAAGCGCAGCGGATCACGCTGGCGAATCAACTCGGCGCCCGCCTCGTCGGGACCCTGTACGTCCTCGATGAGCCGACGATCGGGCTCCATGCCCGCGACACGGCCATGCTCGCGTCGATTCTTCGGGACCTCGCCGAGGCCGGCAATACCGTCGTCGTGGTGGAGCACGATCGGGAGGTGATGCTCGCCGCCGGCTTCATCGTGGAACTCGGGCCGTTGGCCGGTGAGCGAGGCGGCACGATCGTGGCGGCCGCACCCAAGGACGCCTTTCTGAAGGAGTCCGCTTCGATCACCGCGCGCTACCTCCGAGGCGAGGAGTGCATTCCGGTCCCCGCGACGCGCCGCGGTGGAAACGGCAAGGCGCTCGTGCTGGCCGGGGCGTCCGAGCACAATCTGAAGAATCTGACGGTCCGCTTTCCCCTCGGGATGCTGATCTGCGTGACGGGGGTGTCCGGATCCGGGAAGAGCACGCTCGTGGAAGAGACTCTGTATCGGGCGGCGGCGCGGGCCTTTCGCATCGCCTCGCTGCCGATGGGCCGGTTCGCCGCGATCAAGGGGTTGGAGCACCTGCACAGCGTGAAGCTCATCGACCAGGAGCCGATCGGTCGGACGCCTCGCTCCAACCCCGTGACGTATCTGAAGGCGTTCGATGAGATCCGACGGCTCTTTGCCGGTCAGCCGGCCGCCCGCCGACGGAATCTCACGCCCGCCCACTTTTCATTCAACACCCGTGGCGGACGCTGCGAGCGGTGCCAGGGGACCGGCTCGGAGAAGCTCGAGATGTACTTCTTCGAAGACCTGTACGTCACCTGCGAAGAATGCGCCGGCCGGCGGTTCAAGCCGGAGGTCCTGACGGTCCGCTACCGGGGAAAGACCGTTGCCGATGTTCTCAACCTGACCGTGAGGGAAGCCCTCGGCCTCTTTGGAGACACTCCGAAACTTGCCGAGCCCTTTCATCTGCTGACCTCGATCGGTCTGGGATACCTCCGCTTGGGCCAACCGGCCACGACCCTGTCGGGCGGCGAGGCCCAACGCTTGAAGATCGCCGCCGAGTTGAAACAGCGGGCGGCCGGCCCGGTCCTCTACATCCTGGACGAGCCGACGACCGGTCTCCACCTGGACGATGTGAAGAAGCTCCTCCGCGTGTTGAACAAGCTCGTGGATGCCGGGCATACGGTGCTCGTGGTCGAACACCACCTCGACGTGATCAAGGCATCGGATTGGATCATCGACCTGGGCCCGGAAGGTGGAGAGGCTGGGGGATCTCTCGTCGCCGAAGGGAGGCCGGAGCAAATCGTGGCGGACGAGCGCTCCCACACGGGCCGGTTTCTCAAGACAGTGCTGAAGGCGGAGTGCTAAAGGATGGACAGCCCGGCCGGTCAGGGCGCCCTCCGACTCATCGGCAGGAGCCGACCATGCCAGGCGGGCACGTCGGGCGAACCGGACGGGGTTCAATCGCGCTCGCCGGCCGTTCTTCGGAAGGTGCGACATCCACCGTGCCGGACGGCGAAGGCGCGGGCACGGGCTCCGGCCGCGCCGCACAGCCGAACAGGAGAGAGAGGAGGATCAACAACCAGGCGCGCGTCACCGGCCACCCGCTCCGCCGCGCGGGATCATATGGCCGCGCCGATTGAGCTGCCAGCATGCTTCACCATGATCGCTACAGAACGGCCGTTCTTTGCCGTACGACGTCGTCGTGACCCTTTCCCGTGACACACCCAGGGCCATGAGGACATCTTGGATCGCCTTGGCCCGGCGCTCCCCGAGCACGAAATTATAGGCTGCAGGCCCCCGTTCGTCGCAATGGCCCTCGACGACGATGCGCTTCGCCGGGTTGGCCTTCATCCACGCCGCGACACGCCTGAGCACGTCCACTCCTTGGGTCCCAACGCGTGCACTTTCGAATTCGAAGAAGACATCGCCCAACACGAGCGCGGGAACGATGATCAGGGGTTGGGACGGAGCGAGGCGAGCAGAGACCACCTTCGCATCCAGATTGGCTGTGAGCGTCTCATCGACGATGCGCTGCTCCACGCCGTTCTCGGATTTACCATCGCCGACCGAAGGAACCGGAGCAGACAGTGATGGGACCGGCCCGCTCTCGTTGATGACGGAGGAAGACACCTGTCTCACGTCCGGCGTGAACCCGACGTCGCCGCTCTCGTCCGTCTCACCCGCCGAATCGGCCGCAATCGACAGCGGCTCCAGTTCCTGCACCACGTGAATCACCGCAGCCGGGGTCCTCACCGCAATCGGGACCGCTTGGGTTCCCGAGCTCTCCCCGGGGGTCCAGGGGTAGCTGTTTCGCACGAACTGTCCCAGGCCGGTCGTCGAGGAGCTGGCGGAGCCCACAGGAGGCGGCGCCGGTGGATACAACACCAACCCGTTAAAGATGACCTGACCGGGAGGAGTGTTCAAGACCGTCAAGGTGTTCGCCGGCGTCACGGTCCCGTTGAGGATCGCGGAGATGTTGCCGCTCTGCGAGCGTGCGGCGATGCCGAGCGATCCTGAGCTCACGGCGACTTCCAGGGGATCCACAGCCACACCGATCACACCGAGCGCCGTGAGCGTGGAATCGGCGGCCGCCGTCACATTGTTTGCCATGCCATTCCCATCGAGGATGGAGCCGGCGCTGTTGACCACCAGGGCGCGGCCCGCCGTCACGTCTCCGAGGATGACATCGCCCGACGTCGTCGTTGAAAGGACGACATCGGAGGCGGCCCCCCCGGCCGTTGCGGTCATCACCGTCAGATCGCCGGCGGCGGCTTTCACGGTCAACGTCCCATTGACCGTGTTGGCGCTCGTGACCGTCAATGCCCCGGCATTATTGAGGGAAAGAGACCCCGTGCCCGTCACGGTGGCCGTCACCCGGTTGACCGCTGTATCGAGGGCCATGCCCGTCACCACCGTCGCCGCGAGCGTCTCCCCCACGACATTGGCCGCGAGACCGTTACCATCCGTCATCCCTCCTGTCCGAGCCGCCAAGGTGACCGGATTGCCCGGTGAGGAGACCGTGCCATTGCTCACAATGGAGCCACCGGCGATGGTGACGGGATCGGCAAACGTGGCGAGGCCGCCGACCGTCACCGCTCCCGTTCCATCCAGCAATCGTCCTATCGTGATAGTGCTGAATCCGTCCGTCAGATTGGACAGGCTCGCAGTGCTGAGGCTCAGCCCTCCGGTTCCCCCTGCGATCCCGATGGTCCGGGCGGGAGTGACCGGCTGAAGGATGAGGGCGCCGCTGCTCGTGAGCGGCGCATTGATGGCGACGCGGTCAGCCGTCAGCGTGATCGGCCCGCTTCCCGTTGACGTTGGGCCCGCGATCGACAGCAATCCCGTCGCGCTCGTCAGGTCGATGGGCCCTGCGCCCGTTGCGGTCGCCGTGAAGCTCGCACCGTTCGCCTCCGTGATGAAGACCCCACCGGATCCGGCGTTGGCCGTAACGCTGCCCGACGAGGTCCGTAAGCTCGCGGCGGCCGCGCCGATCCCGCTCGTCCCAGCCGTCGGCGTCCCGAGCAGGACCGAGCCGCTTCCTGTCGACAAGGTCGTGCCCGAGACCCCCATGATCGATCCGCCGGTCGTATTACCACCCGCATCGGTGCGAACGCTGATGGTGCCCCCGCCGCCCGACGTGATGGGCCGCAGCATGGCTGATCCGCTCCCGCCGGCGGCATTGTTCACGTTGATCTGCACGGCACCGGCGCCGGTGTTGGTCGTCCTGATCGAGCTGGTGCCCGCCATCGTGAAGCCCGACGCGTCCGTCCCCGCCGTATTCGCGTTGATGGTCACCTGACCCGAAGAGGCCGCCCCACCGACGTTCGCGTTGAGCACCACGGCATCACCGCTGCCGATCGTGATCGGGCCGCTGCCCGTCGACGTCACACCGGCGATCGTCAGGGTCCCGCTCGTGGTGTTCAGCACGATCGGCCCGGCTCCGGTCGCCGTCGCCGTGAAGTTGGCGCCGTTGCTCTCCGTGATGAAGACTCCGCCGGATCCGGCGCTCGCCGTCATCGTCCCTGCATCGGTCAAGACCGGGGCTCCCGCCCTGCCGATCCCACTGGCCCCGGTAGTCGGTGTATTGAGAACGATCGCGCCCGTCCCTGTCGTCAGCGTGGTGGAGGCTGCCTGACTGATGGATCCCCCGGTCGTATTGCCCCCCGTGTTCGTCCGAACGGTGATTCGACCGCCGGAGCCCGTCGTCATCGGCCCCAACGCAGCACCGCCGGTCCCGCCCGCCGCGGTGTTGACGTTGATGGTCGCCGCTCCTGTGGTGGCATTGGTCGTGATGATCGACCCACCCGCGGTCATCGTGAGGCCCTCCGCACCGGCGCCGTTCGTGTTCGCGTTGATCGTGACCGTACCCGATCCTGCATTCACGGCGCTCCCGACGACGACGGCATCCCCGCTGGACAGCGTGATCGCGCCGCTGGCCGTCGAGGTCGGCCCTGAGATCGTCAATGTCCCCGTGGTGCTGGCCAGCCTGACCGCGCCCCCACCGGTGGCCGTCGCGCTGACATTGGCGCCGTCCGTTTCGGTCACAAAGACTCCGCTCCCGCCCGCGTTGGCCGTCACCGTCGCTGCCGTCGTCCGAATGGAAGCGGCGGCGGTTCCAATGTTCGATCCGACCGCCGGCGCGGTCGCGAGATCGACGGTCCCGCTCCCGACATTGAGCAGCGTGCCCGCGACCTGCGTGATGTCGCCGCCCGTCGTGTTGCCGCCGGTATTCGTCCGGACGCTGATGGTTCCACCGTTACCCACCGTCATGTTCCGCAGGACCGCCGCGCCGGTCCCGCCCCCTGCCGCATTGACGCCGATTTGAACCGCCGCGCGCGACGTGTTCGTCGTGGTGATCGAGCTCCCGGCGTTCATCGTGAAGCCCTGAGCTCCCGCGCCGTCGGCGTTGGCGGCCATCGTGACCGTCCCCGCCCCCGCGTCGACAGGCCCGGCCAGCGTCAGGGCATTCCGCGAGGTGACGGAGATCGAGCCGGTCGTGGTCGTCAGGGCGTGGAGACTGATGTTCCCCGGGTTGAACGGCACGGAGGTCGACGGCCCGATTGCGAGCGTGATGTTCCCGGCACCGGCGCTCAGGCTCCCACCGACTCCGAACGTGATATTCCCCGCTCCCGCGGCGCGATTTGCCGCCACCGCTTCCGAATCGTTGGCCGTCAGGGCAATATCCCCATTGTTCGTGGCCACCGCGGCATTGACGTTGATGCTGCGACCCGCCTGCATCGTCAATCCGATACCGGGATTCACCATGCTGACCGCATCGGACACCGTGATGTCGGTATTGGCCTGTAACACGATATTGGCGCCCGCCGCGTTGATGCTCGCAGGGGTGATCGTAACGTTGGAGGCCGGCGTATTCGTGAAGAGGTTGTTCACGCCCGGGTTGTAGGCGGCGCCGCCGGCCGTCGCCACGGTGATGTTCGCCGGATCCAACAGGAGCGTTCCCGTCCGGCCGTTGGCGGCTCGGCTGTCCACCTGCCCGCCGAAATGCAGGCTCTCATGACCTGACACCTCGACGTCGCCGCCGTTTCCACCCCCCGCCCCGCCGCGCGCAACGATGGATCCACCGAAGACGGTTTCCTTGTCGGACCAGAGGAGGACAGTTCCACCGTTCGAGTCCTCTCCACCCGATGTGTCGATGACGCTCCCGCCGGTCACGACCGTCTTGTCGGTGGAGGCAATGAGGACCCGGCCGCCGCTCGCCCCTTCCTGACCATTCGCCTGCACGCCGCCCGTCACGCCCACCATCTGGCCTGTGATCGTCACTTCGCCCTGCGCGGCTCCAGCCTCGGCCGACGACACGTCCAACCTGCCAGTCTGGAGAACCTTCCCTTCGGCATTGCGGACCTTCCCCAGGTTCGCCTGCCATCCCAAGCTCCCGGTGTTGGCGACCGGGTCCGATCCCTCCAGTCGAATGACGCCCCCTCGATTGATCAGGCTTCTTGCTTCCACGATGCCGGATTGGTTGATGACCGAGGAAAAGACGTCGGACGCCGCTCGGGCGGTGAGCAGAACCTGGCCGCCCTCGGCTTGGATCGTTCCGGCATTGCTGACCGCCGACGCCAAGGGCACTCCATCCGGCCCGGTCACCGGTTCCAGGATTTTTCCGTCGACCGCATAGGTGATGAGGCCATCGCCCATGAAGTCGACCGTGAGTCGCTGACCCGAGGTGAGCCCTACTTTCCCGAGGTTCGCGACAATCACCCCCTCGTTGGAGACCGCCGGGGCGGCCAGCACGACGAAGCCGTTCCTCGACACCTCGATGCGTCCTTTGTTGATGATGGACGCCAAGGCCTTCCCCGGATCCTGTGCGAACTGGAGCTTGCCCGCCAGGAAATCGCCGTCCTTGATGTTGAACGTGGTGGCCAGCAGGCCGGCCGTATTGACCACGGCGCTGCTGCCGAACACGATGCCGTTCGGATTGACGAGAAACACGCGACCGTTGGCTTGGAGCTGTCCGAGGATCGTAGACGGATCGCCCCCGACCACCCGATTCAGGGCGATGGAGCCGGCATTGGGCTGTGTGAACCGGACGATTTCGTCGGCGGCAACATTGAATCCCCGCCAGTTGATGATCGCCCGATCCGAGCTCTGCAGGACATGAAGGCTCTGGACGGATGGTTGCTGGATCACCGCAGTCCCTCCGGCGACCTGGCCGTCCGTAGGCAGCGCCGCCGAAATGACCGGAAGAGCGGTCTGAATCGCGATGAGGATCAAGGCCGTCGCGGCTCTCCATGTTCGAGGCATCATGTTAGAACCTCGCACTGGCTTGGATGTAAAGGGTGGGCGAACTGCCGCCGCTCATGGAGCCGCCGAGGGCTCTCGACGGGTCGATAGGGAATCCCACGTCGAACCGGAGCGCCACGTCGTAATCAGGCAAGGTGAGTCGCAGCCCCGGACCGACGCCCGTCAGTGAATGGAATCGCTGCTCACCGGCCGCCGGGTTTCGAACACGCACTGCTCCGTTGTCGAGGAACGCGAGGAGCTCTACGCGGCGGGTGATCGGCAGGCGCACCTCCAGGTTCACGCTGTATCCTTCATCCCCGAGGTGCTCGCCGAGTTGATACCCACGGACGGAGTCAGGCCCGCCGAGGAGCCACTGCTCGATGATCGGCAAGGGCCCCGTTGCAATCTGCCCTGTCGCGCGCACCACCGCGTAGAGATCGGACACGAGGCCGTGCATCCTTCCCGCGGACACCACGGCCTTCGTAAAGCGGTTGTCCGCCCCTTGGCGTGAAGCCAAGGCATGGTTGTCCCCCATACCCCCCAGCATCTCGCCCAATCCCTGGAACCCATAGACCGAGAAGAAGGATCGGCCGGCAACGTCTGTACGGTCATAGGTGATCCCGATTTTGAGCATCCGAAGATGGTCGTCGGCCGTGACCTGTCCGAGCATGAAGAGCTCGTTGTCCTTGGAAGCAAACCCGGCCTCTGCCCGGAGATTCTGGAAACGGGAGCGGATGATGGGATGGTCGACGGAGATGTCGTAGGTCTTGATGGTCCCGTTGATCTGTAGCGACGCGAGTTGACCGCCGACGTCGAATCGCCCATTCGAGGCCGACAGCACAAGACGCGTACCGTATCGGGTCAACGGCAGAAGGAACGAGCCGATCTGGAAGAGGAGGCGGTCGGGATTGTCCCCGATGATCCCACCGACCCGCAGAAGGCTGCCTTCGACAAGCAGATTCCCGATCTCGACCCCGGCGCCGAAGCGGTTCCGCGAGATGAAGGGCACGCCGAAGTTGTTGTAGTCGACCGTGACGTGCACCGGGCGCTCATCGCGCACCGTCGCCACCACGTCCGTCGTGGCGACCTTCCGGCCGGGCTCGAGCGACGCCGTCACGTACAGATTCGGGTGATCGTTCAGCAGCAGCAGCGCCTCTTCGAGCGTCTCATAGCGGACGACCGCCTCTTGCTTGACTCTCCAGAAGCCTCGCTCGACAAACTCCGACGAGTAGTGCGTGTGGCCAACCACACGAACCTCGCCCAACATCCCCTCGAGCACCGCGATCTCCACGATGCCGTCCCGGACCTCTTGCTCGGGCAGGTAGGCTTTGGCGAGGGTGTATCCGCGACGGCGATACTCGTCGGTGAGCGAGTCGGCTGCACGTTGCAGGTCGGCCACTGCCAATGCTGTCCCGACGAGCGGCGCCAAGACGGCATGGAGGTCTCGGAGGGGTATCACCGAGACGCCGGTGATCCTGAAGGCGTGAACCACGACCCGCTCATCCGGCGGCGCGGCGAGAGGCGTCGAAGGGGCGCCTTGTTGAGCGGCAGCCATTCGGACCTGGCAGATCGTCAGCAGCAGAAGAAACAGACAGACAGCGAGGCTCCGTGAAGGAGGTCTCAAGAACCAAGACTGTCGTGGTGCGTCGCGCATTGGAAAAACCTATGGCCTTGACTACGCGAGAACCACGCCCTGACAAAGCTGTTGATTAACAACCAGTTAGGTCGGTTGACCCTGTCTCATGACACGCGAGAACTAGGCGGCCGCGACAGAGGCATCCGCCCTAAGCTACGTAAGAGAACGAAGAACAACGAGCTAAAACCGTACCAAACGTCTAAGAATTGAATAAAACAGAAGGTGATTGCTAAATCTTGGGCCAAGGCCTCTTTTTCCTTAGGTGGAATAGCCAATCGGATACTCGAACAAGACCTTCAACAAGTGAGTCCCAAGCAACTCGAACAGATCATCCCGGCGATGATTGAACCGAAATTCCATTTCCTTCAGATAGAGCGGGAAGTGCAAGCGGCTGACGCCATGATACTTGCGCAAGCGTTCCTTGGCGTAGCTCCAGAACCCTTCAATGCCGTTGATGTGGCGAAGGTAATGACGCCCCCGCTGCACATAGGTCTGCCCATGGTCGACCGGCAGGTGTTTGCCGTAGCGCCGCAGGGATTTATAGCTGCTAAAGCGATCCGTGTAGAAGACGGCACCTTTGAGCGCTCGACGTTCGATTTCCCGCATCAGCGTCGCTGCATCGGCCTGGGGGACGACGACGGTGCTGACCCGGCCCTGCCGTTCCAAGATGCCGAAGACAATGACTTTTTGGCCACGGGCGCGCCCCCGCCGCCCTCCGCGGCGACGGCCGCCGAAATAGCTCTCATCGCATTCCAGTTCCCCGGTCAGCGGCCGGGCTTCCGTCTCGGCCATCGTGGCCATCCAGCGGCGGTAGGCCATAAAGCGCTGCCAGATCGGCAAGGGACTCATGCGCAGTTCTCGCGCCGTCCGCAGCGCCGAGATCTCCAAGCAGAAGAGCTGCAAGATCTGCAGCTCACGGGCGACCCGATCGGGTCGATACCGCCACCGGCAAGCGAGGCAGCGGGTGCGCGCCCCCGGACGATACTGCCGATGCGGTGTCCCGCACCGCACACACTGATGTCGTCTCAATCGTTCGTCGACGAGCCGAACCGACAGCGCCGTCTGTGTCATGGGCCAAGGCCTCCATTTTAGGCCTGGCCCAGAAATTAGTAATCACCAAACAGAAATGTATTATGAAACAACGTCTTAGAGAACTCTCAATGCCGGCAGTGCGTGGTGAGCGTTTTCGAACCAGCAAAAATCGTCAGCAGGGGAAAAGGAAGGGCTGAGGATGGAAGGTCAGTTGAGGCTGGGATCGAACGGCATTTCAGCGTAGAAGTCGTATGGGCTGCCCAAGGAACGCAAGATGTCGCTCCAAATTCTTGACGGATCCTTCTGGAAGACCAAATAGGGATCTGCCGGCAACGTCATCCAGGATCCTGTTTTCATTTCCTGCTCCAACTGGCCGGGGCCCCAGCCGGAGTAGCCGGCATAAGCACGGAACATCTCGGTTTCGCTGGACGACCGCAGCACCCGCTCGAGCGCAGCCATATCTCCGCCCAGATAGACTCCGTTGAACACATGGTGCGTCTCGTCCAGTTCCTCGGAAAGCCGGTAGAGGATCAGGACCTGATTCGGCTGAACCGGCCCCCCGGAAAACAAGACGTGACGTTGCCCTTCGAGCACGGGAATCTGCGGAAGCGCCTCGGTGATCAACATTCCCGTCGGTCGATTGACGACAATGCCCAACGCGCCGTCCGGGCCGTGTTCGCAGAGCAAGACGACGCTTTGCCGAAAATTAGGATCGCGCAACGATGGAGAGGCGACGAGAAAAATGCCTTTGCCGAGCTCGACCTGTTTCATGCCCTGTCCTTGCGAGGGTTACATAACACCGAGCGGTGAGAAGGCAAGCCGACCGTGCAAGAGCTCATACACCCTGGCGGTCAACCGCGCCGTCCGTTAGACGCGATAGTGCTCGGGCCGTCGGTCGCGAAAGAGGTCGTTCATCGGATTCAAAGACTTGTCCCGGGCTTCGAGCGGGTCGACCTCGCCCACCCACAGCTCCTCTTGATCACCGGATGCCCGGTGCACGATTCGTCCACGCGGGGTGACGACCTCGCTCTGCCCGATATACGTCAGTCGTTTCTTGCCTCCCCGCTCCTCCCACCCGGTTCGGTTGGCCGTGATCGCGAAGACGCGATTTTCCAGACAGCGCGTGACCATGGCAGCCGGACAATACGGGAGCACGAGATTGGAGGGATGGCAGAGGATATCGGCTCCGTTGAGCGCCAACGTCCGTGCGGATTCCGGATAGAACCAATCGAAGCAGATCATCACGCCGATCCGCGCGGTCCCGATGTCCCAGACACGAAATCCGGTGTCACCTGGCGCAAAGAAGAGCGTCTCTTCGTAAAAAAGATGCGTCTTCCGATAGCGGCCGATCAACCCGGAGGGTCCGACCAAGACGGCGGAATTATAGCAACGGTCCCCATCGCGCTCGGGCAAGCCGGCCACGAGATGCATGTTCCGGTCGCGGGCGAGCTCGAGCAATCGCTCGGTGGTGAGGCCGCCGGGAACCGGTTCGGCCAGCGCCTCGACTTCGGACTTCGAGACGAATTGATAGCCCGAGGCGAACAGCTCCGGCAGAACGAGCAGGTCGCAGTCGAGGCCGGACAGCCGGGCCGTCACGGTGTCGAGATTTCGCTTGATCTCACCGAAGAGGGGACTGAACTGAAAAAAGCCGACTCTCATGACTCAAAACAAAACGGGCAGGGTCGCCCCCTGCCCGTCCGGTCGCCTGTGCTCGATCGTGCTGAGCGACTACTTCACTTCCGAGAGATGGGTGACGGCGCCTTCGGCGGATTTGGTCGCCACGTCCGCGTGCCCGGCTTTCCCATGTTCGATGGCATCCTTCAAGCCCTTGATGCCTTCGGTGAGGTGTGGGTTCTTCATGTCCTTCTGAGCCGCTTCAGCGTGCTTCAGGGCACCCTCCGCATGTTTCACCAGAACGTCGGCGTGGCCCTGTTTACCGTGCTCCACGGCCTCCTTTGCATGCTCCACCGCCTCCGAGACGTGCTTGTTTCCGGCCGCCAGCGCTACCGCTGCCAAGAACGTGACGCTGAAAAATCCGGTGATGATACTCAGGACCAATGCGCCAAGAAGCAATCGTTTCCTCATGCCACACCTCCTCTGACCGTCGAAATGGTTGTGGGAATGCTTACGCGTGGGGACTGCCAGACGATAACACGTGATTTTTCGGAGTGTCAAGGGAACCTCAGGACGGCCGTTGCGCGTCGGGGTTGAGAATTTTGTGGAGTACCTTGGTATCCGTCTCCGTGGGCGCCGCAAAATCTCGGCTCCACTCCCACCATGACCCGGGGTAGTTCCGGACCTTCCGATACCCGACGAGCTTGAGCACAAAGTAGAGCCATGCGGAGCGGACGCCTCCCGTGCAGTAGCACACGACCTCGTGACTTTCGTGCAGCCCCCGGTCTTCGAGAGCCGCCCGAATCGCCTGGAAGTCTTTCACCGTGGCATCGGGATTCAAAAACCCGTTCCACGGCACGTTGATGGCGGAAGGAATATGACCCGGGCGCGGGATGCCGGGGATCTCCTTGCCGACGTATTCCTCCACGCTGCGCGCGTCGACCAGCACGGTATCCGGATGAGGGCGTTTCACGAGTCGTTTCAGCTCGTCCTTCACGGCAATGAGCTCGGGACGAGGCGACGCGGTGAAGTTGCCCGGCGTCACGGACGTCACACCGTGCTCGTACCGGCGCTTCTCCGCAATCCATTTGACCCATCCCCCGTCCAAGATCCGGAGGTTGTCCAAGCCCAGGTATTCAAGCATCCAGAACATCCGGCCTTCGTCCCCCCAGTTGTCGAACGGGTTGGAATAGATGACCACATCGGTATCGTTGCTGATTCCCAGCGCACGGATCTTCTGCTCCAGTCGCGAGATATCGGGATCGAGCAGCCCCTTGGCGACGGCGTTGGAATCGCTGAAGTCGTGCCAGGTCGCATGGACGGCACCGGGGATGTGGCCGCCGAAGGCATAGGCGGCCTTGCCGCGTACGTCGACGACGACGAGACCCGGTCGCCCAAGGTTTTGTTCCAACGTTTCGGTGTCAATCAACCATGGAGACCGCATGATACTCCTTTTCTTCTTCCCTAGCCGGCCACCTTCGGCCCCCGGCACCCCAGACGCGCATCCGCCGCCTCCGCGGACACGGTCGGCCCGAGCTGATCGGACAACGGGAACTCACGCTCGTAAATCACAAAGCGGTACGGGTCGCTGCCGGTTAGGCCATATCTCCGCTCCAGCATCTCGTGTTGCGAGTCGGTCAAAATATGGTAGCGCACTCGTGCTTTCAAAATCATCCCTTTCGCCGCCTCGGGCAGCCGATAGCGAAAGGTGTAGTCGCGGCTCGCCAACGGCAAGAGCCGATTGTCGTAGACCTCGAGGATGACCGGCTGCCACAAGATCCAGCGGCCCATCGTTTCGTGGCGTTCCTCCACCACCTGTCCGTGCTCGTCGAGCACCATGAATTCGACGGTGAAGTGCCGATCGGGATCGCCGGTTGGAATCTTGTGGCCGGCGCCCGCATTGATGAGCGTGACCGTAAAGGTGACCAGATCGCCCGGTTTGGGGGCGGGAGGATCGGCATGAAGATCGACCGCGACGGCCCGCCGGATCATGTCGGGATCATGGCCCCCGCGCCAGAGATGGCGGCGGCCGTGCCGGATGGGTCCGCCGTCCGCTGCCGGACGATCGACCTCCGGCATGTGGCAACTCTGGCAGATCATCCCCTTTTCCTTCATGAAGAACTTGCCTTCATACTCGGCGTAGGTTCCGCACGGACCGACGTTGTAAAACTGAGCCGGCCCCGAGACGACGTTATGGCAGCGATAACAGACCTGGGCCGTGCGGAAGCTCGGATCGAACCGCGTCGGATGCGGAGCCGCCGAGTCGTCGAAGGGCCCCAGCACCACACCGTCACGGACGTGGCAGGCGGCACAGGTGACGGCCTCCTTTTGATACTCGGCGTCGTAGCGCGGATTCGGAGCTTCTTCGGCCTTCTCCACGCGTCCGCGGGGGATGTCCTGGATCACGGTCGGCTGTTGGTTCTCGAGCGGCGTATGGCAGTTCAAGCACACCCAGATATTGCGATCTTTCTTCCAGTACGCCTGAAAAAACGGATCCTCATAGGCGTGGGCGTGAATGCTGCCTTTCCACTCCTCATAGATGTCCCGGTGGCAGCGGCCGCATGATTCCGCACGCAGGCTCTCGAGACCCGCGGGCACGGGCTGGAAGGGGATCGCTCTCGCGTAATCCGATCGGAGACCGAAGATGACGACCGGTTTGACCTCGGTGTAGTAGACATAGACGCCTGCACCGAGCAGCACGACGACGAGAGGAATGCCCCACCAGGTCCGCATGGCGTAGCGGCTCACGAGTCGAGCAGCGCGAGCAGGTGGCGCTCGACGGATGTCGCGAGCGCAGGCAAATGATAGCCGCCCTCGAGACAGGACACGAGCCGTCCCCCGCAATGACGCTTGGCTAGGTCGGCGACGAGCCGAGTCAATTCTCCGTACCCATCCTCAGTCAGCGCCATCCCGGCCAGCGGGTCATCCCGGTGGGCGTCGAAGCCCGCCGACACGATGACAAACTCAGGTCGGAAGCGGGCGGCGGCCGGCTGCAGGACGGTCCGAAACACCTCGAGGTAGGCGTCGTCTCCCGCACCCGCACGCATGGGGACGTTGATGGTGAAGCCCTTGGCCCGCCCTTCCCCGGTTTCGGACGCGAGTCCGGTCCCGGGGTAGTGAGGGTACTGATGGGTACTGAAGAACAACACCGAGGGATCATCGTAAAAGGTGTGTTGAGTGCCGTTACCGTGGTGAACATCCCAATCGACGACCAAGATGCGGCTGAGACGGTATCGGTGCTGAAGATACCGAGCAGTGATGGCCACGTTGTTGAAGAGGCAAAAGCCCATCGCGCGGTTGTGCTCGGCATGATGGCCCGGGGGGCGGACGGCACAAAAGGCGTGCTGAACGCCGCCCGCCATGATTGCGTCGGCGGCGGCCAACGCGCCGCCCGCCGCCAGATAGGCGGCGGGTAAGGATCCGGGTGACAGCGATGTATCGGGGTCCAGCGAGACACGTCCGATCGTCGGCGCCCGTCGTTTGAGCATCTCGAGGTACGAAGGTGCATGGACGCGCAGGATCCATTCATCGGCGACGGGGACGGCCTGGATCGGGACCAGCCGTTCCACGAGCCCGTTATCTTGAAGTCGTGACACGATCGCGCGCAGGCGGGCAGGCGACTCCGGATGTCCCACTCCCATGTCATGCTCGAGAAACGCCGGATGGTACATGAACCCCGTGCGACCCATGGCCGATCGTAGCACGCGCCATTTGGAATAGACAATTCTCCAAGGGCCGTGCTACGGTCCACCTGTCTCATTCTCGCCGCCGGAGGGCCGCATGGCGCATTCCCGCATTGAGCCGCTGAAGAAATTGTTGGCGCTGGATCCCAACGATGAGGTGGCGTGGTTTGGGTTGGGCAAAGCCTACTTGGAGGATGGCAACGATGAGGAGGCCGCTGCGGCGCTCGAGAATTGCGTGAAGGTCAAGCCCACCTACTCGGCCGCGTATTTTGCGCTCGCCCAGGCGCTGCAACGATTAGGCCGAACCGAGCGGTGCCGAGAGGTGTGCGACCGGGGAATCGAAGTCTCCCGAATGAACGGTGACGCGATGGTGACGAAGAACCTCGAGGTGCTGAAGCAACAACTCGGTTGACCTAGAGCAACCGCTTGAGCGTCTCCACATCGGACAGCCCCAAGGGAAACCGCGCCGCGGGATTGAACACGAGAAGACGGATACGCGGATGCCTGCGATCCCGGGGCCGCTCGACGATTTGCACGTTCGCCAGGCGAGCACCCGAACGATCCTGACTCGGCTCGACTTGCCAGAGGGACAGCAAGACGGCGCTGATGTGTCTGAGACCGGCTAATGTGACGCTGGCAGCCCCCGCGAGACGCTTCAAATCCAGCGCCTCCACATCGCGGCGATTCATGCGTTGGGTTGGCGCAGTGAGATCAGCCGGCGGAAGCGTAATCGCAAGCAAGACCGGCGCGCAGTAGTCCACCAACTGCTTGGCCTTCTGCCTGATCCGAGCCAGAATCCGTGTCGCGAGGGGGTGGAAGTGCTCACCGTCATCCTCCGGCTCCATCGGCTCTCCCTGGTCCGTTCGTGGGTCGATCTTCCCGAGCATGGCCGTCACTTCGACATAGAAACGCCGATCCGTCCCGAGGCACTCGAAATCGGCGGTCCTCGCCTGCGACTCGGGTAACAACGCCACCTGGAACCCCGCGTGCGTCAACATGGTCGCCAGCTCCAACTCGGCCAGGGCTGACTCGACGACTCCCCGATCAGTGTTCGACAGGCGCACCTGTAAGCGCGCAAGCCGCAGTTGACTGTCATGATCGGTGCATAAGACGGACAACGCTCGGCACCGTGTCTCGATCTCTCGATGCCATGTCGCCTTCTCGCGACCGAGAAGATGCGAGCGGCGCAACGTGCGCAGCAGGCGCCCGCGCGGACCGGCACGGCGCCGCGACCGGCCCCGTCGACCGCTTCTGTTCATCGGTGCGCCTCGAACACTCATCCCTCCGCTCGATCTATCGGTCCGGCTCTCCCAGCAATTCAGGATGCTCGCGCGCCAAGGAGGCATAGAGCTCATCGAGCCACCGCCCGGCACAGCCGAGCACCTCCCGAACCACCGGCTCAGGCTGGCCGGTCCGGGTGATGGTCCAGCGGGAGATGTACTCGAGCAGTGAGGTCCGGTCGAAGGAGCGGGACGAGCTCATCGCCAATGCCGTCAGCTCCCCGAACCCCGTTCGAATGATATCGGCGACCATGTCGCGACTGTACGAGGTGCTTGCCGTTACGTACTGGACGGCGCGGTTGATTTCCTGTTCCGTCATGGTTGCGCGCGTCAAATTCTCATAGCGTCAGGCCCGTGTCAAACCGCTTGGCACTCAGGCCCGTCGGTGAGGCGAACAGACCCTCTCCACGAGATGGCGCAACAGAACTTATTGATAATACGAATCAAATTTGCTCCTAATCCTGTAGAAGCGTGATGGTATCATGAAGCACCGGATGAAACGCACCCTTCTCAAACGCCACAGTGCGGCGAAGCAAACTACTCTCCGGGTACCTCCGAGAGGAGTCCCGGACCATTGGGATCTGTCCGACCTCTGTCCGGCGCCTCAGCGGGACGTGGAGGCCATCATCAAAGACTTGGAGGCCCGGATCGCCGACTTCGAGTCCTTCAGGACTCGGCTCACCCCCGAGATGCCGGCCCAAGCCTTCCTCGATGCCCTGCGACAGGAGGAGCACATTGCGCGCGACTCGGCCAGGCTTGGCGCCTATGCCTATCTCTGGTTCTCGGAGAACACCAAGAACCTCGAAGCGCGAGCCTTCAAAGCGAAGGTCGAAGAACGCTTGACTGCGCTCCAGAACCGAATCCTCTTCTTCGACCTCTGGTGGCAGTCGGTCGACGAGGTCAACGCCCCACGGTTGTTGGCCGTCTCGGGCGACTATCGCTACCATTTGGAATCGATTCGGCGGTACAAAAAGCATACGCTGTCGGAACCGGAAGAAAAGATCATCAACCTCAAGAACACCACGGGCCGCAGCGCGATCCACACGCTCTACGACGTCCTGACCAACGGCCTCACCTTCACGCTCACCATCAAGGGCAAGCGCAGGACGCTCAGCCGGGAGGAGCTGAACGTCTACGTTCGAAGCCCCGAGCCCAAGCTCCGCGAAGCGGCCTACCGTGAGATGTACCGGGTCTTTGCGAGCCATCAGGATGTCCTCGGTGAAATCTATTCGGCGCTCGTCAACGATTGGCGGAGCGAGCAGGTGGAGTTGAGGCGCTTTCCCTCACCGATCGCCGCCCGTAATCTCGCGAACGACATTCCGGACGAGGCTGTCGAAGCGTTGCTGACCGTTTGCCAGAAGAACGCCGCAGTGTTCCAGGAGTACTTCAAGCTCAAGGCGCGGATTTGTCGGATCCGTCCGATGACCCGCTATCACATCTATGCACCGCATCGAGCCGAGCGCAAGCGCTATCACTACCCGCAAGCGGTCCGCATGGTCTTGGAGGCGTATCGCGCCTTCTCTCCTCAGCTCGGCGATCTCGCCGAGCAAGTCTTCCGGGACCGGCACGTCGACGCACGGACGATCCCCGGAAAACTGAGTGGCGCCTACTGCTACAGCGTCGTTCCCGGTATGACTCCCTACGTGCTGTTGAACTACACGGGGGAAGCCCGAGACGTGGCGACCTTGGCCCATGAGTTGGGCCATGCCGTCCACGCGATGATAGCCTCCACGCACAGCATCTTTACGTTTCACTCGACCCTGCCGCTGGCCGAAACGGCCTCGGTGTTCGGCGAACGCCTGTTGTCGGAGGCCCTGATGGCTCAGGAAACCAGCAAGGCCGTGAAGCAAGGGCTGCTGCTCGCCCAACTCGACGACATCTATGCCACGGTCGTGCGTCAGGCCTACTTCATCCTCTTTGAGCAAACCGCCCATCGGTCGATCGCCGAGGGAGCGACGGTCAAGGATCTCTCCAACGCCTATCTAGCGAATCTCAAAGAGCAGTTCGGCAAAGCCGTGTCGATTCCTGATGAATTCCGATGGGAGTGGCTCACCATTCCACATCTCTTTGCCAGTCCTTTCTATTGCTATGCGTACAGTTTTGGTAACCTCCTGGTCTTAGCCTTGTATCACCGCTATAAACAGCAAGGACGTGAATTTGTGCCCAAATATTTGGACCTCCTGGCCGCGGGGGGCTCGAAGAGCCCTGCGGACATACTCCAGAGCGTCGATGTAGACATGCGCTCTGAAACCTTCTGGCAATCGGGCTTCGATACGATTCGCGCGATGGTGGAAGATCTCGAACGCACGCAGTCCTAGCCCTACGCCTCACCCCGCTCCCCGACATTTCTCTTGACAAGCCGCCTTTGGATCGCTATATTCTGCCTCAGGCATTGATAACAATTATCATAATCGTTATATAGGTCGTGAGCCGCCCATCATTGAATGTCTCAACCATCTGACCGAGGGAGATTCCCATGTACGTCTGCCTCTGCAAAGGCCTAACGGAAAGCGATGTCCGACAGGTGGCTCAAGATGGGAGGGTATGCCCGGAAACACTGAAGACCTGCCTCGGCCTGGAAGATGACGATTGTTGCGGTCGTTGTGCCAAGAACATCCAGGAATTGATCGCGATTGCCAGCGGGGCCATGACCTGCCGCTGACGTCTGCATTGACCGTCCTGCCACAGCCTGCTCTTCCGTATTGACACCTCTCTCGGGACCACCTGATAATTGGTTTGCCATCCTGCCAACGTTCCACCGCTAAAGCGCTATTTTTACGTCGAGCGGAGGCCAGATGCGCGTGGTCGCAGGCCGTTGAGTTGCGTCTCATGTCTAAGAAGAGGGGACCCGAATGAAAGCCAAAGAGGGTGTGATCGACCTGTTGAATCGCATCTTGACGAACGAATTGACCGCTATCAACCAGTACTTCATCCACGCGAAGATGTCCGAGAACTGGGGATACGAGCGGCGGCACCACAAGATCCGCGAGTTCAGTTTCGACGAGATGAAGGACGCTGAAAAAACAATCGAGCACCTTCTGTATCTGGAAGGGGTGCCGAACATGCAGCGACTGGGAACGGTCCGCGTCGGTGAAACCGTCCTGGAACAATTGCAGCTCGACCTCCAACAGGAAAAGGACGCGGTCAGCCTGTTCACCGAGGCCATCACGCATTGCGCCAAGGTCGGTGATTACACGACGCGCCACATCCTTGAAGACATGGTCAAGGACGAGGAAGAGCACATCGACTGGCTGGAGACGCAGTTGGAAACGATCAAACAGGTGGGTCTGGAAAACTACCTCAGCGAGCAGATCAAGAAGGAGAGCTGAATCTCAGGGACGAGCACCGGCTTTGACCATTCGAGCGATGGCGGCGACCCGTTGGCCCAATTGCTTCGCCCCCGCCAGTTCCTTCTCGTCAATGCCCGGGCTGTCACCTTCGGTTGTCGCCGACGCACCGAATGCCCCTCCGCCGCCCACGACGATCATTTGGTTGCCCAACATGGCGGCCAAGATCGTCAACAGGGTCAACTCCTTGCCGCTCGATATCTGTCCGCCGGTCGTGAATGCGGCCCCCACTTTGTTCCGCAGCTTGAACTCCGGGAAGACCCCGAACTTGAACTGCCAGTCATCGAAAAAGGTCTTCACCTCCCCGGCCATGTTGGACCAATAGACCGGAGAGCCGACGACGATGGCGTCCGCCGAGAAGAGCTCCTCCGCCGTCACCTGACCGACTCGCTTGAGCCACACATTGGTGCCCTCTACGGACGCGGCGCCTTCAGCAACCGCCTGTGCCATCTTCTCCGTATGGCCGGTCAACGAATGGTACGCGATCAACACCCGGACGCCGGTTTCCTCCGCGGACAGTGGCGCGGCTGCGCCGAGGATGACTAGAGCGAAGACGCACCACATCCGCTTGGCCATCTTGGCGGTCTCCTTATGCGATCAGTCTAGGGGCAAGCTAGGTGAGAAAAGTCCGGGGATCGTGAGACGTAGGGAAGCTCAGTACCGAATCGTTTCTTCGTCCATGTGCTCTTCGACCGACACTTCCGTCAACGTCCCTCGATAGTCGCACTTGTGGCAGCGAATACGCCACTCCTCCATCCACTTTTCCTGTACGTAGGACTGGCGGCACTTCGGACAGACGAATACACCCTTTTTGTACAAGACCCGGCGCTTTTCTTTCATATAAACCTCCGAAAGCCGCGGACCACGAGAGCATCGCACAGCGGACGACCAATTTCAAGCCGGCCGCTCGGGAGCGCGCGCTTCCCGCCGCTTCAGCTCCTCTTCGATCAGGACCCGACGGAGCACCTTCCCGACGATCGTTTTGGGGAGCGCCGACCGAAATTCGATCTTTCGCGGGACCTTGAACTTCGCCAACTCCCGCCGGCAATGGTCCAGGAGTTCCGCGTTGGTCGCCCGCTGGCCGTCCTCGAGAACCACATAGGCCTTGATCAATTCGCCGCGGAGGTCTTGAGGAAGCCCGACCACGACCGCTTCCTTGACCTTGGGATGTCGGCATAGCACTTCTTCGACCTCCCGGGGGTAGACGTTCTCCCCCCCGGACTTGATCATGTCCTTCTTGCGGTCTTCCAGGTAAAAAAACCCGTCGGCGTCCATGCGAGCCAAGTCGCCGGTGTACAACCAGCCGTCCTTTAGGACCTGCTCGGTCTCCTCCGGTCGGTTCCAATAGCCGCGCATCACCTGCGGCCCTTTAATGACCAGCTCACCGATTTCCCCGATCGGCAGAACCCGCCCCGCCTGCTGGGCATCCACGATCTTCGCATCCGTGTCCGGAAGCGGCAGTCCAATGCTACGCCGACGGCCTTTGGAGCCGACAGGATTCACATGGGTCACCGGCGAGGCTTCGCTCAGCCCATACCCCTCCACCAGCCGCGCTCCGGTCAGGGCCTCGAAGCGGTCCTGAACCTCGGGATGCAGAGGACCGGCGCCGCTGATACAGAGCCGAATCGACCGTAGATTGTGCTGTTCCAAGTGTTGGTGGTTGTTGATCGCCGCATACATCGCCGGGACCCCCGGGAATACCGTAATGCCGTCTTTCTCGATCGTCTTCAGAACCTCACCGACCTGAAACCGTGGGAGGAGCGACAGCGATCCGGCCACACAGACAGCCAGGTTCTGGCAGGCGCTGAGTCCGTACACATGGAAAAACGGCAGCACAGCAAGGAACTTCTCCTGCCCCTCTTGTAAGGATGGCATCCACCGCCGACATTGCCATGCATTGGCGATGAGATTGCGATGGGTGAGGACGACGCCCTTGGGGATACCGGTCGTGCCGCCCGTGTACTGGAGGAGCGCGGTCTCATCGGGCGAGACCTGGAGCCGCGGCGCCACGCCGTCGCTCTGCTCCAACAGTCGACGGAACGCATGCACCTCCGACCGAACCGGGCGGGCGATCGCCTTCCCCTCCCTCCGCACCCAAGGATAGAGCAACCGTTTCAGCCACGGCAGATAGTCCTCGGGCCCGGTGAGGATGACGTGCTTGAGGGCCCCGCGGCGGAGCACAGGCTCGATCCGCGGGTAGAATTGTGCGAGCGCGACGAGCGTGTCACATCCCGCATCGGAGACCTGCCGTTGAATCTCCTGCTCCACATAGAGGGGATTGAGCGCGGTCACGGCGGCACCCGCTTTCAATCCTCCGAAATAGGCAATGACCGTCTGCGGAAGATTCGGGAGCATGAGGCCCACTACGCCACCCGGGGTCCCTCGCAAGGTGAGCAGGGCTGCCGCAAACCGGTCGGTCAGGTGGTCGAGCTGCCGGTAGGTGAGGGTGGCGCCGTAATATCCGGTAGCGGGACGATCGGGATACCGTTCGACGGCCTGGCGCAACAGATCCGGAAGGGTGCAGTCTGGATAGGAGAGGGTGGCAGGGACATCCGGATCATACTGTGCGAGCCAGGGCGCGGACATGGTCAATGCTTGACGATCGCACGCGCGACCATTACGATCAGCTGGTGGCCTCTCTCTTCGTCGTTCTCGCTTGTCTCGTCGTCCTGAGCGCGGTCCCTGGATATCCAAGTTCGGCCGGGCCCCAGGACGGACTGGTCACTATCACCCTGCCGGGCGGCGGGACCCTCTACGCCGAACTGGCCGATACTGCGGAGAAGCGTGCTCGTGGCCTGATGTTTCGCGAGAACCTCCCGAAGGATCGGGCCATGCTCTTCACCTTCGCCGAAGCTCAGCCCTGGTCGTTCTGGATGAAAAACACGCGCATGCCCTTGGACATCATCTGGCTCGATGGAAACAAGCGAATCGTCCACATCGAGCCGAACGTCCCCACCTGCAGCCGGACGGATGACGGATGCCCGCAGTACCAGCCGAACGAGAAGGCCATGTACGTCCTGGAATTGGCCGGCGGCATGGCCGAAAGCCTGAAATTGCGGCGAGGGGCGACGCTGACGTTCCAGGTCCCGGGCCATTGAGGCGCGCCCGCCGTGCCCTAACGATCCTGCCACGTGCGGACCCGACGGGCCGTGATCACTCCATCAACCCGCTCGATCCCTTTCAAGACCCTCGCGAGATGGGAAGTATCCGTCACCTCGATGACAAAATCCAGCTGGGCCTTCTGATCTTCTCGGGTGGTGATCTCCGCGCGGCTGATGTTCGCCTCGCTGCCTGAAATCGAGGAGGAAACGTTCGCCAGCACACCCGGCTTGTCCACCGCCAGCACCGAGACTTTGACGTTGTGAATGCTCGGCGCCGAGGTGTCCCAATCGACCTCCACGAGACGCTCCTTGTCATAATCCAACGCCTCGAGATTCGGACAGCCCACGGAATGAATGGTCAGGCCGCGGCCCCGGGTGATGTACCCCATGATGCGGTCGCCGGGAACCGGGTTGCAGCATCGGGACAACTGCATGAGGAGATCCCGCCCTCCCTTGACCTTGACGCCTTTTTCCGCCGGCTTGGCCGGATGCGGCTTGACCTCGGGCACCTCTTCGACCGCCGCCGACCGCTCGCCTTCGGGACGCGGCAGCAATCGTCCGACGACTTGTGCCGTCGAGAGGCGGCCGTAGCCGATCGCCGCCGCCAATTCGTCCACCGACTCGTGGCCCAACTCGCGGGCGACCTGGAGCAATTGGTCGGACTTCAACGTTTGAGCGTGAGGCAGGTCATGGCGACGGAACTCGCGTTCCAGGAGCCGGCGGCCGATCTCGATGCTCCGCTTCTGCTCCTCGATCTTCAGCCAGTGTTTGATCTTGGTCTTGGCCCTCGACGTGCGGACGAACTTCAGCCAATCCTTGTGGGGCACCTGCGTGGGGGCGGTCAGGATTTCGACGGTATCCCCGCTCCCCAGTTGATGCTTCAGCGGGACGATCTTCCCGTTCACCTTCGCTCCGACGCAATGATCCCCGATCTCGGTGTGAATCGCATAGGCGAAATCGACGGGGGTGGAGCCCTTCGGCATCTCCTTGACCAGGCCTTTCGGGGTGAAGACGTACACGACGTCGTGGAAGAGATCCAGCTTGACCGTATCCATGAATTGCCGATTATCGGTCAGGTCCTGGTGCCACTCCACGAACTGCCGCAGCCAACTGAACACCTTGCCGTCCTTGTCGTCGACTTGGCCGCGCTCCTTGTATTTCCAATGAGCCGCAATGCCGTGCTCGGCGATCCGATGCATCTCTTCAGTGCGGATCTGAAATTCGACGTGCTCGCCTTTCGGACCGACGACGGTCGTATGGAGCGATTGGTACCCATTCGACTTGGGAATCGCGATGTAGTCCTTGAACCGCCCGGGGACCGGGCGCCAGAGGGAATGGATCAGCCCGAGGATGGCGTAGCAGTTCATCTTGACGTCGGTGATCACGCGCAGCGCCGTCAGATCATAGACCTCCTCGAAGGAGATCGATTGCCGCTCCATCTTTTGGTAGATACTGTACAGATGCTTCGGGCGCCCGTGCACTTCGGCTTTCAGGCCGGATTCGCTCATGGCCGCCTTGACGTGGCGGATGACGTCTTCGATATACGCCTGCCGTTCTTCGTCCCGTTTCGCGACACGCATTTTCAGCGTCGCGTAGACGTCGGGCTTGAGGTATTTCAGGCAGAGGTCCTCCAGCTCGTTCTTGATCCACCCGATGCCGAGCCGATTGGCGAGCGGCGCGTAGATTTCCAGCGTTTCCTGGGCGATCTGCTGCCGCTTGGCTTCGTGCAAGTGCTCGAGCGTCCGCATGTTGTGCAGTCGATCGGCCAGCTTGATCAGGACGACGCGGATGTCGTCGGCCATCGACAGGACCATTTTCCGGAAGTTTTCGGCCTGCTTTTCTTCATAGTTGCGGAACGGGATCTTGCCGATCTTCGTCACGCCGTCCACGAGTCGAACGACCTCTTTGCCGAATAGCTGTTCGAGCTCGTCGGGCGTGGCCAAGGTGTCCTCGAGCGTATCGTGGAGCAGTCCGGCCACCACGGCCGTGACATCGGAACGCAGGGCCGTCAGCACGCCGGCGACGGCGAGCGGATGCTGGAGGTATGGTTCTCCCGATTGGCGCATCTGGCCGGCATGCGCCTTCGCCGAGAACTCGTACGCTCGGCGCACCATCTCGGCCTCCGCCTCCGGACTGTACGAGTGGAGGCGAGTGATCAATTGATCAAGATTCGTGACGGTTTCGTACGGCATGTCAACTCGGCAGACTGGGGCGAATATCGCGGATCTTCAACTGCAGCCGATCCAATCCGTTCCAGCGGCTGATCTCGGGCATGAACGCGAGATCAATCGGCTGCTGGACCGAAAGTCGGCGGTCGGCGAGGGACCCCATCCTGAACCCGATCCCCTCAAAGGGGAAAGAACGGCCTTGTCGGACAACGAGTTTGAGATGGCCCTCTCCAACCGTCCGGGCATCGAGAATCGTCAAGCGCCGAACCGCGAGGACCGGTTCGGGATTGCCGGCCCCAAACGGGTGGAGCAACTCGAGTTCCCGGACGACCTGGAGCCCCATGCTCATCAGAGTAACCTCGGCATCGATGTGAAGCAAGGGATCCAGACCCAACGCGGGGAGGGCGTGACCGGCCAAGGCTTCAAAACGGCTCGTAAATTCGGGGATCTTTGTTTCCTGGATCGTCAAGCCGGCGGCGCTCGGGTGGCCGCCGTACCCCTCGAGCAGGTCGCCGCAGACGGAGAGCGCCTGATACAGATCGAACCCGGGAATGCTCCGGGCCGAACCTTTCGCGAGCCCGGCTTCGTTGATGGACAGCGCTACGGCCGGCCGATGAAAGCGTTCGACCAGCCGAGCCGCGACGATCCCGACGACCCCCAGATGCCACGCTCGCGACGCCACCACGATAGCCGGTCGAGCTCCCCCGTCACCGACCGCCGCCGAGGCCTCCTGCATGATGGCCTCTTCAACCTGCTGCCGTTCTCGGTTCAGCGCTTCCAGCTGGGCCGCCAGCGCCTCGGCCTCCGCCTCCGAATCCGTCGTCAACAGCCGCACCCCGAGGTCTGCATGCGCCAGGCGTCCCGCAGCATTGATCCGAGGGGCCAGGCGGAAGGCCACCGTGCCGGCATCGCACGCACCATCGACCCCGGCCGTCCGTTTGAGTGCACGAATCCCGCAGCGACGGCCACGGGACAGCAGGTCGAGCCCCTCCCGCACGCTGCACCGGTTCTCATCCAGCAGCGGCACGACGTCCGCGATCGTCGCCAATGCCACGAGGTCCAGCAGATCCTCGAGCGGGCAGCCCGGGTCGCCGTACTTTTCCCGGTAGCCCTGAGCCACCTTGAAGGCCAATCCCGCTGAGCACAGACCAGGGAAGGGGTACTGTGAATCGCCCCGGTGAGGATTCATGACCGCGACGGCCGGCGGGAGGTCGCCACCGCCCTGGTGGTGGTCGGTCACAATGACGTCGATCCCCAACGCCTGCGCCAGCGTCAACTCTCGATGCGCGGTCGTCCCGCAATCGGACGTGACGATCACCCGCACACCCTGCTGTGCCAAGTGCCGGATCGCACCGGCGTTAAGCCCGTACCCCTCTCGCAACCGATCCGGGATGTACCAAGAGACCTTGGCGCCGGCCGCACGGAACCACAGCAGGTACAAGCTGGTTGCCGCGATGCCATCGACATCGTAGTCCCCGTAGAAGCAGATCGGCTCTGCGTCACGAACGGCCCGCGCCAGGCGATCGATCGCCTTCTCGAGGTCCGGGATCAGAAAGGGGTCGTGCCGAGGGGCACGGCCCGTTGTCAGCCATGCGTCGGCCTGTTCTGGTGAAGAGACACCCCGTCCAAGCAGAAGAGAAGCGGTGAGCACGGATATGGACAATTGCGAGGCGAGGGCCTGCTGTTCCCTCGGATCGACTTGGCGAAACACCCAACGCCTGGAGAGGTGCATCCGTCGGACGCTGCAGAAATGACGCCTCAGAAAAACCTGAGGCATACTAGTGGGCATGCGGGGCTTTGTCAAACCAGACGCCGTAAGGCGACAGCTAGAACGAGGAAGGCGGCAGGACAGGGAACGAGGAGGGAAAAAGAAGAGAGGTGGGGCTACTCCCCACCTTTCTGGACGTAGTTCTTCACGAACTCTTCGGCGTTTTCTTCAAGGACGTCGTCGATTTCGTCGACCAGCTTATCGATATCCTCTTTGAGCTTCTTTCCGCTCTCGACAACCTTGGGATTGGGTTTGACGTCCTCTTTTGCCTGCGTCTCTTTTCGTGATTCCGGCTTCCGCTCTTGTTTCTCCATGGGAGCCTCCTTAACAGGCAACGACCGATGCTCGTAACATACTCCAGCGATCCAGTGCCGTCAAGCAGGCTCAGGCCGACGATGAATTACACGATCAACGGAATGATGAGCAAGGCCACGATATTGATGACCTTGATCATCGGGTTGATCGCCGGTCCGGCGGTGTCCTTGTAAGGGTCGCCGACCGTGTCACCGGTGACCGCCGCCTTGTGGGTCTCGCTGCCTTTCTTGCCTTGCTCCTCAATGTATTTCTTGGCGTTGTCCCACGCGCCGCCGCCGCTCGTCATCGAAATCGCGACAAACAGACCGGTCACGATGCTGCCCACCAACACGCCGCCCAGTGCTTGCGGACCCAACACCACTCCCACGACGATCGGCGACAACACCGGGATGAGCCCAGGCACCATCATCTTTCGAATCGCGGCTTGCGTGACGATATCGACGCACGTACCATACTCGGGCTTGGCTGTCCCTTCCATGATTCCCTTGATCGTCCGGAATTGCCGCCGCACCTCTCGATTCACCAACCCCCGGCTTGCCCCACCGCCTTCATACAGCGCACCGAAGAGAAACGGCAGCATCCCGCCGAGGAAGAGCCCCACCAGAACCGATGGATTCGACAGGTCGAATCCGCCGCCGAGCGGGTTGGGCCCGGCCGCCGACCGGGCATACTCGGCAAATAAGACGACCGCGGCCAAGCCTGCGGATCCGATTGCATATCCTTTGGTGACCGCCTTCGTCGTATTTCCCACCGCGTCCAAGGGATCGGTGATGTTCCGGACGTCCTTACCCAGATGCGCCATCTCCGCGATCCCGCCGGCATTGTCGGTAATCGGTCCGAAAGCATCGATGGCCACGACGATGCCGGCCATCGACAACATCGACACGGCGGCGACGGCGACTCCATAGAGCCCACCGGCCCAAAAGCTCACGAGAATAGCGCCGGCGATCACCACCACCGGCCAAGCCGTCGCCTGCATCCCGACGGCGAGCCCCGCAATGATATTGGTCGCATGACCGGTTTCGCTGGCCTTGGCAATTTCACGGACGGGCGAGAAACTTTTCGACGTGTAGTAATCGGTGATGAAGACCATCGCAAGCGTCACGACGAGGCCCAAGAGAGCGGCCAGATAGTAGTTACCGCCCGAGACGCCGCCGGCACCGTCCATCATCTTCATCGTGATTGGGTAGAAGGCGACCGCGGCCAGACCGCCGGCCACGAACAGCCCCTTGTACAGCGCGGACATAATGCCCCCGCCCGGTCCGACTTTCACGAACAGAATGCCGATGATGGTCGCGAGGATCGTCATCCCGCCGAGCGCCAGCGGGTACAGGATGGGCTCTACGGCCCCGTTGAACATGGTGAACGCGAGCACCATCGCGGCGACGGTGGTGACGGCGTAGGTTTCAAACAGATCCGCGGCCATGCCAGCGCAATCCCCGACGTTGTCCCCGACGTTGTCGGCGATCACCGCGGGGTTCCGGGGGTCGTCTTCGGGGATCCCCGCTTCGACTTTGCCCACTAGATCGGCTCCGACGTCCGCCGCCTTCGTGTAGATGCCGCCGCCCACGCGGGCGAAGACGGAGATCAAGCTGCCGCCGAACCCAAGACTCAGCAAAGCATGGATAGCCTTCTCCGAGCCGGCGATCATGGAGGCGATGGAGTAAAATCCTGTCACCGCCAGCAGCCCGAGACCGATCAGCAGGAGCCCGGTCACGGCTCCGCCGCGGAAGGCGACTGTCAAGGCGGCATTGAGGCCATTGTGAGCCGCTTGGGCAGTCCGGACGTTAGCCCGCACGGCGATGTTCATCCCGACGTAGCCGGCGGTCGCCGAGGCGACCGCGCCGACGAGGAACCCGACCGCCGTCGTCAAGCCGAACTTGTCGGACCAGAGTCCACCCAGCCATAAAATGACGAAGAGGCCGGCGGCTACGAGGCCGACCGTTCTGTATTGCCGATTGAGATAGGCCGCCGCGCCCTCTTGGATCGCCTGGGCGATTTCCTGCATGTCCTTGTTCCCCGGGTCGAGCTTGAAGACCCAGAGGGCTAAATAGACTCCATAGGCGATGCCGGCTGCAGCCGCGACACTGGCGAACAGAATCACACCCGTTGACACATCCACTGAAATCCCTCCTGGTCAAGGCCCTGACGCTTCAGGCAGGGGCACTCTTTGTAGCAGAAGCAGCGGACCCTGGAATATTCTTTGCGTTAGAGCGGCTGAAAAGCGGGCCCATTGTATACACCCGCGCCTCCGCGATCAAGACGAAACACAGCGAAAGGCCGAAGGTTCCTGGAGATCGGCGGCCGCGGATCGTTTGCGGGGGGCGAAACCTTCTGGTATAGTGCCGGCAGAGAAGGAGATCAGCCGTGGGACCGTCGTATATCGTCGTCGATGGAAAGACGTTCGAGAAGGAAGACCTACCGCTGGACAATCACGTGTACAAGAACTGCTCGATGGACCGCTGCCGCCTCTACTACAGTGGAGGCCCTTTTGAACTCATCGATACTCACATCACGAACTCGGAACTCATCCTCAATCAACCTGCCAAGAACATCTACTCCGCAATCCAGATCTTCAAGATGAAGTCCCCGGGCTCGAACATCATCGCGGAGTAGCGGGACTGACCGCTTGAAAGCGTCTTTGTTAGGGGGACATCAGACGTACAAGACTTGTTCTTCTGTGAAGTACGTGATCCGTGATCCCATGTTCTCCTTCATGATTTGGTAGCCTGTCGGGCTTACCGAACGGCGAGGATTATGGACGCGCAAAAATCCCCGGACTTCTCCGGAAATGCTGTCCGGGCTCTTCCTTTTGATTTCCTCTATAGCCTCGGTCAACACACGTCTTATGGAACGCAATAACTCCTCAACGAGGCGGTCAGGGATCCTGCCGACGGCGGATTTTGGAGAAATCCTGGCATGCCAAAGGATTTCGTCGGCATAGGCGTTCCCAATGCCACGGATAATCGCTTGGTCCATTAAAAAGGCCTTGACCCCCCACCCTTGGTCTTTCTGATATTTTCCTTCTAAGGTACGTGCCGTCTACTTCAAGTGCATCGGGGGCGATGCTTGGGAGAGGATTCAGGTTGACTGTCACCAAGCTTCTGGGATCACTGACAACAAGAGAGAAACCATCCGCAAACCCCATCGTCAGCACCCGGAATCTCGCCGAACTCGGATCAGCCGCAATGGCAAATCCCCCAGTTACCATCAAATGTACAGAAAGCGCGGCCTTGTTCGAAAAGGCAAACACGATTTCTTTTCCGGATCGTTCGACTGATACAAGAGAAGTATTGCAGAGTGAATTCCGCAGCTCTTCATGACTCGTGTTCAGCCGTGAGCCACCATGGTGATCAACGGATTGCACCGTCTTTCCTCCGAGACGAGCCATTAGATTTTCTGCGTACACGGCCAGATCCGGCAGTTCGGGCACGGCGTCTTCCTAATTCACAGTTATACTCCGGCGTTAGCTCGGGTTGCTTTCTGTTTTTACAGCGCGGTGGGCCGTTGCATCCTACCCACGCCTTGGCCGCGCATGAGTACGCGCGGGGCTCACCCCGAGCACCGGGGACCGTCACCTACTCGGAGGCTTTGCCTCCGGGGGCTGCTGTTTCTCAACCGGAGGCCTTGGCTTTGGAGGTTTGGGCTCAGGAGGTTGCTGATCCCTAACGGGAGGTTTTGCCTCGGGAGGCTTTGGCTCAGGAGGCTGTTGTCCACTTGCTCCTAGCGGTGGTCTTTTCTCGGGAGGGCCTTGTTGCGCCCCTGCTTGAAGTGACACAAGAAGGAGCAGACAACTAAGGCTAAGAGACACGCAGCTCTGGACCTTCATTGCGCCCTCTCCTCTTTGGAGGTCCTGAAGTCATACTGACTGGACAGTGACCAGCCCACCTCATTGGTGCTATCGGACTTTTGATCGTTCCGGAAATAGCTATAGACCCGAACAACGGCGACTTCGCTGGGTACGGCAAACTCAAATTCGATGAAATCCTTTTCTCCGGGTTCAATGTCCAACGGCTGCGTGAACTTCGTGTCTCTTTCCGCGATCAACGGCCAACTGAAACGGTCCGCGTTTCGCTCAATGCCTTGAAGTGCGTCATTCACTTCCTTTGCAGCGCATGGGCCCTCCTTCGGACAGGATAGAAGCGGCAGGATTCGTTGAATCCGGATGATCGACTTCCCTAAGATCAGCCTCGAGCTTCCCGTATTGGTCACATCTATCCCGACGCGTAAGAGATTTGTCTGCTCTGACAGCGCGACATGGGAGAGTTTCTGCTCGATGGTCGCATGCGGATAGTGCTGCCTTTCTTTGACGAACAGGTTGTACGTCCAGACGCCTCCGATAACGACCGCTGTGATCGTCACCAGCGCTTGGAGCGTCTCCACTTTCTCTTTGAATGTCATCACAAGAAACGTCTACCCGCCCGCTCAGAAATTGATCTCCCGTAGCGCCCTGCACCGGGCCTGAGGTGGCCCTTCTGCCACCTGTCGCCCTCTTCGAGACCTTTCCAGCGCTGTGTCTTGGACTGCATCTGACGGAAACGCCGGTATTGGTTGTAGAGGGCCATGAAGTTCATCGCGTAGGCGCGGCGGACCCGGGGTCCCTGAGTGTAGGCTCTTGTCGCGGTCGGGTCAATTCATGAGCCCAACGAATTGGTTGCATTTTTCCCCTGATCCCCGCTGGCTTTAATTGTTCACCTCTTTGTGGACTGCGGGGCACAGATGCGGCAGAGGGCTGGAACAAGCATCACCCAGGGAGCAAGAACGTGGCATACGGTTGGGCTGGGAAGAAAGGCTTGGACCGACCCAAAGACGCTGCGCGGTGGAGAACTCACGCCGCTTCGTGCGAGCCGGCAAGATGGTGAGGCGTCCGCGGACTCCATCCCGCAACCTGTCATCAGGTCGCTCTGAACACGCGGGAGGGAATCCCTGCGGCGCCCTCTTACCGCACTGGGACGTTCACGCTTTTCTTGACGATCGGAATGGATTGGAAAGCGGGATCCTGACTCCCTTTGGACGATTCGGCCTCGATCCGCTGCAGAAAGGTTGGCGGACCAGTCACAGGCGCATAGCTCAGCACCGCTTCCACGTCGAACGTCCGCGTATCCTTGGGGGTCGGAAACGTAAATGTCTCGACCCGGGTTTCTTCGGGCTTTAGGACGGTATCCTCCACCACTTTGGTCGCCTGAAAGTCGAACACCGTCTTCTGACCCTTCGCATCCGCATAGGTCCGGCCGTACACGCGTTGATCGCTATAGACGGTCTTGAGATTCTTCCCCAGCACCGTCAGGTCCAAGACCACCCGTGCCCAGCCCGGATGCGTGGTCGGCAAATTGTGCGGAACGAGACTTTGGACCGTGACCGTCACTTTCGTTTGATCGCCTTTGACCTCGGTTGCAATGTCCAGTCTGGCCGCTTCTTGCCGCAATTTCCCGACACGCCCGGGGAAGGTGTGATTTGCCACTTTCCGCTTGTTCTCGCCGTTGGCCGATTCCCCGACCTGTTCCGGCATATGGCACGTCTGGCACTCTTTTCCCGACTTGACGGCCTTGCTCGTTTCCCAGTTCCCCAACAGATCGTTGCTCTTGCCCAGATTCGCCGCCGCGGGGACGGCCAGATGGCAGTTCAAGCAGAGTTCCGATTTGCGGAAGAGATCGAGCTCCATCGACTGGTGCGCAAGGTTTGGAACCGCATCCTTGTAGGGACCGAAGAGCGTTTTGCCGGGCTCGTATTTGGGAGCCGGTGGTTGGCTGTTCCGGTCGATCTGCTTGATCAAGTGGCACTGCGCACAGCCCACTCCATCCAGGTTGGGGTCCCCCGACTGCACTTGGGACACGAATAAGGGAGCGTGATCCAAGAATTCGTTGATGTGCGGCGCGTGGCATTTGAAGCACAGCGCTTTATCCTTGCCGCCCGTAAACGCGAGATATTCATCGAGCGCGGCACGAAAGACCGGCGAATGGATCGAACGGGACAGCGGCGATGTTTCCCATTCCTCGAAAACGCGCTCATGGCACCGTTTGCACTTGTTGGAATGTGGGAACGCCTTCTCCACCACCGCCTTGCTCTTCGCGTCCTGGGCCACAACGAGGTGAACGGCACCCGACACACCCAGCACCAGAGCGACGATGATCATCGCCGCGCGTATCCGGTTGGTCACGATCCGAGACCCCTTTCCGCGTAGCTCAAAGCTGCTTCGTCCTGAAGGTCAACACACGCGGTTGCGTGTATTCTTCGATGAGCTTGATCGCCGCCTCGCGCTCCTTGTCGCTCGGCAGCGTGGCAAGATAGGCCGCCTGCAGTTGGGAATCGGGCTGGGGAATCAACGCATAGGTCAACAGCGCCTCCACGGTCACCGGGGTCTTTCCGCTGCCGATCTCTAGGCGAAACGGGACGCGACGGGTCGTTCCGCCCTTGATGAACGGCTCGGGAATCGGACCACGGAGAATCTCCTGGAACGGGAGACCGAAGCGCTTGACTTCGGTCGCCACCACCTCGCCCTTGGCGTCCTTCGCCGTCACGGTGACGAAAAACTGCTTCAGTACCGGGTCGCCGTCCGGAAAGCTATGTGGCAAACTGCCGATCCTGACCAAGACGGTCCCCTCCAAGGCCGATGACCCCTTCGAGACTTCCAGATCCAACCGCGGCATCCATTCGGCCTGCAGGTTGCGGTTCCTCAGCATGATGCCCGGGATGACGACGCCGCGAAACCAATGTCGGCCGATGGCGCGCGTCATGGCCCCGCGCTTGGAAGTGGAGCTGCCCGTCGACGGCTCCATGTGACAGTCCTGGCAGACGGTTCCTTGAAGAATTTCACCGGGCAGGTCCCGACGAGTCACATCCTTGACCTTGTCGAAGTGACAGGAGGTGCAATAGTTGGCCCCGCGAAACAGATCCGATTGCTGCGATGGGTGGACGAGGTTTTCCTCGGCATCGGGATACGGGCCGTACAGCGTTTCACCCGGCGTCAATTTGAACGTGGGCGGAGGCCCCGGAGTGTCGGCCACACCGCTGATGAGATGACAGGAGGCACACCCGATCCCTTCGATCTCGACCTTACCGGTCAGGATCTGCTGGTTGATCTTCTCGACGTGTTGAGGAAAGACGGTAGCGGCCGGCACGTGACATGAGAGACATTTCGCCCGCTGGTCGGCGGTTGGCTTCGTCTGGAGCCACAAACCCAGAACGGTTTTGAACACGGGGGACTCGAGTGCCGTGCCGTGCAGAAGCGCCGCGTCCACCCGCCCGAAGGTCTTGAGGTCAGGCGTCTGCTCCCGCATGCCCTTCCACTCTTCGTAATGGCGATCATGGCACTGTTTGCAATCCTCGGATCGAATGAAGACCTTCTCGATCTCGGAGATCCAGGCCTCCGGCGCCTGGCTGTCCTTTTGCGCGTCAGCCTGGCCCTGGTACAGCACGGCCGCAACGATAAGCCCGGCGATCCCCGCACCGACGATGAGCTGTCCCCTCCCCATCGCTTCCCCGATTAGTCCCGTTTGCAGCCGACGAAATGAAAATTGAGCACGCCGCCGACCCCTTGGGTTTCCGGATCGGCCGGCTCGTAGGTCCCCACCGTGAAATTACACGTGGGCATGGCCCGCTTGAGCGCACGCCCGAAGTCCTTCAGGTTTCTAACCTCTTCCTTGTCGATCTCCTTGATGACGGCGCGCACCTTGATCCCGGCGAGATCCGCCGGAGTCCCGCCAATCACCTCGAAGACCACGACGCCTTCCGGCTTCTGCAGCTTGAGTTCCTTCCGGATCTCTTCATCGACCGGTCCGACCACGATGCCGAATTGCTCCCCGAGGAGCATCGCGTCTTCTTCGGTCATCTCCCCGTTCGCACTCGCCGCCCACCCGGCCGGCAGACCAACGGAAGCGACCAAAAGAATCCACATGAAAAGAGCCCTACCCACCGCGAGTGGGAGGGCCCGCCACAACACTCGCATCCGCGAATCTCCTCCGAACGACGGCCGGAGACCCTTCACGCGCGCGGCGTCCGGTGACGGCATCCCCTGGTCTGGAACACGGTTACAATTGGCTGACGGGGTCCATCGACAATTGAAACCAGGGAGCCACCGCCTTCTGGCCATTGCGCTCTTTGTTTTCCCCGTTCCACACCGCAAAGGCGATCGCCTGCAAGCGACCAGGCTGGAGGGTCGCTTCATTCTCGAAATCAGTGCTGGCCAACGGTCTTCTGATCACAACACGCCAGACGCCGTCCTTCCACGTGGCCTTTCCTTGGACGCGCCCCTGGGACTGCTTGCTGGTCAACGTGCTGAACCCGCCGCCAATCAGGTCCTCGACCGATGATGCTCGCCGTGGAATCACCTCGAACCGCCGGACTTCGCCTTCAGCCTTCCGCTCGGTCGAGCGCGCGGCACGCCGGTCCACATCGCTCTGCCAGTCGGCCTTCCAATGCCAAATATTGATGTAGTGATCGAGCTGTCCCATGCAGAAAAAGGCCGGAGCCTCCCCAAGCGGGAGGCCGATCGCGACACCATCGCGGAACGTCCCGGGCGTGAGGCGATCGTTCTTCGTGTTGTCTTGCCATTCGAGCCAAAACGCGATATCCGTTCCATTGTGCACCGACCGCACGGTCAGCGCGCGCGCAGCAGGCTCCGGCCAGACAGGACGCGTGATGACTTGCCCGCTGAGCGGCAGCGTCAACGGGGGAACTTTATCCCAGGTGGGATCCTCCGGCGTGGTGGGAATCGTGCCGGAAATGAAGTGAGAGCGGATGTAGAGCCCTTGAGAGCTGACGATCGGAATACCGAAGGCACCGAGCACGAGCGCAACCGCAAACAACGCCGAGAACACTGGCACGAGCAACCGCGGCTGCTCACCCACCCGCTGCCATCGACCCATCGCAACCTCGTACGAACCTGCCGGCCATGCCGCCGGTCGGGCTCGGCGAATGACAGGCACCCGAGCCGCAGCTTACCACAATTTGGTGCGGCGGATCTTATTCTCCCCCCGCTCGCAAATGTAAAGGAACCCCTGTGCATCGAGGGCAAGACCTACGGGAGAATTGACAACGGCGTCGGTGGCGAGAAGCCCGTCGCCGTGTTTCAACTGTCCCGCCGCTTCTTTCGCGACAAACCGTGCCGCCCCGCATCCGCCCATGTGCTTGTCTTCGTACCCGCTGTCGCCGTTTCCCGCGATTGTGGTGATGATCCCTGTGCCCGCCTCCACGCGCCGGACGCGGTGGTTCATGGTATCCGAGACGTAGGCATTGTCCTGCGCATCGAAGATTACCGCCTCGGGAGCGTGCAGCATCGATCGTACTGCGGCTTTCCCGTCACCATCCCAGCCGTAACGGCAGACACCGGCCAGCGTCGAGATGACCCCGGTGTCTTTGTCGATCTTCCGGACTCGATTGCTGCCCTTGTCGACCACGTACACGTGCCCGCGGCTGTCGACGGCGATCCCGACGAGATCGTACAACCGCGCCTCTCGAGCCGGCCGACCGTCGTCCAGATAGAGGGAGAGATCCAACCCATCCGAGCACACCGGCATGAGCCATCCATTGTCGTCGCTGAAGTCGATCCCGATTGCATCGCCGGAGAGCACGACGAGATTTCGTGCGACGAGCGGCTGCTCGCGCGCGTCATCCTCCTCCGACCATGTCCCGGCGATCGTCGTGACGAGGCCGGTTTGAGGATCGTACCGGCGGACGCGGTGAGCCTGGGTATCGGCGATGTACAGCACGTCGTCAGCATCGAATGCAATGGCCGCAGGCCACGTCAGGTTGATCTCGAGCGCCGGCCCATCGCCGTTATAGCCGTGTTGGCCGCTTCCGACGACGGTCGTGATCGTGCCGGTTTCGTGGTCCACCCTGCGGATACGATTGCTGCCGGAGTCGCAGATATAGAGATTGTTCTGCGAGTCGAACGCGAGATCGAGCGGCAGGTAGAGACCGGCTTCGCTGCACGGCCCCCCGTCGCCGCTGTAGCAGGTTTCGCCGATGCCCGCAAAATTGTGAATCGTACCTTCCTTCAGGTCGATACGCCGAACGCGGTCCGATCCGGACTCCGCGATGTAGAGATAGCGCTGCTCTTTGTCGAGCGCTACATGGTGTGGAAGAGGAATGCCGGCCTTGACCGCCGGCTTGCCATCCCCCGTGCTCCTCGCCTTTCCATTACCGGCGAAGGTTTCGATATAGCCGATCGCAAGTTCGACACTCGTACCCATGGTCCGCCCTTCTCCTACGATCGCCGACGACAATCAGCCATGACGTCAGCCTTTGGTGGAGGGCGCCGCGGTTTGGGGCTCGGGCATCGCCATCTGGACGGCGGGAGCAGCAGGCGCCGGCTGGGCTGTCACTTGATTGGGCATCTCAGCCTGCACCTGCGGCTGGGACTCGGCGTCGATCGCCTCCGCTTCATGGACGGATTTCTTGAAGCCCTTGATCGCCTTGCCGAGGCCCTCGCCGAGCTGCGGCAGCTTCCCGGCTCCGAAGATGATCAGCACGATGAACAGGATCAGAATCAGCTCGGTGAATCCGATGCTTCCAAACATACCAGGTCTCCTTTTATTGAGGTGACGCACGGCCTGATTCCCGTGCGCGCTTGGCGAACCGTTCTTTCAACTTCTGGCGCGTCTGCTCGGCCTGCTCGAACATCTTGCACTTATCATAGGTGCTGATCAAGTTGTAGTAGGCCAGGGGCTCGTCCGGATTGTGATCCACGGCGTCTTCCATGACTTTGATGGCGAGATCCGTCTTCTTGTGATTGAGTGCGATCTCCATGAGCTTGAAGCTGGCCTCGAGATGCTTGGGATCCAGTTCCAACGTCTTGAGATAGCACTGCATGGCCATATCGATCGTGTTGTAGTCGGAAACCGAGGGGTTATCGAGCTCGACGTAGACGCCAGCCAGGTTATACCAAGCGATGGGATCCTCCGGGGTCACCTCGACGAGCCGCTCGTAATATTTCCGGGCATCCATGAATTGGCGCTTATCCGAGTAGACCCGGCCGAGATTGAACAGCGCGAGCACGTCATCGGGGAAGACTTCCAATGCCTTTCGGAACTGTGCTTCAGCCTCATCGATCATCCCTTTGGTGCCGTAAATCGTCCCGAGGTTCGAATAGTACATGGCCAGAGAGCGATTCATCTCCATCCGCAGGGCTTCGGCCATCTCGATCGACTTTTTGACCTCGGTTAGCGCATCGTCCAGCCGCCCCTTGCTGAAATACAGCTCACCCAATCGACAACGAGCCTGAAAATCTTCACCATCCGTCGCCAGCAGCTTCTCGAGCTCGGCGATTTCTTCATCCGGGGTGAGCGGCCGTTCCTGCTCCGCCACCGTCCCTGCCTCGCTTTGTCCCGTCACGTTCTGGTCTTCCATGGTAATCCTCGACTGATCGAATCAGTCCGTGGTTTCGAAGTGAAGTGATTAGATGCGCTCGCCGACCATCGTGCCCGCCGCACCCACCATCGCCGCGCCCTCCGGACGGCCCTCCAGCGGCTCGGCGGCTTTCATCGCCACGCGTTGGCGCTCCATCGTCAGCAGGAGCAGCCCCAGTACGACCATCAAGGTCAAATGGGAAAGTTGCAACGCGTACCCCGCCATGAACATCAACCCGAGGCCGTACCCGGCCAGTCGCCCCATCGTGACTTGTTTCAGCACGGCATAGCTCCAGCAAAACAGCCCAGCGACATAGCACGCGAACGGCAGGTAAAACGTGTACCCCATGCCCATCTGAAAAATCCAGCCAATGCCTTCGCCCGCTTTGCGCACCGACTCGGCCGTCGCAGGATCGTACCGCACGAGCACGTAATCCAGGAAAAACAGGGCCAGAAACACCGCCACCCCGCTGCCGATGGTCCAGAGCACGCGCTTCCGTTGTCGGCGGTTGGAGGTACGAACGGAGATGCCGCCGTACGCCCAAAAGGCCAGGACGCTCGAGAGCACCATCATGGCCTCGCCAAGGCGGTTGATTTCATGGGCCCAGGGCGGTACCGCTAGAATCTCCCAGAAGCCGTAGACCGTGGAAATGGTCTGGTAATAGAGCCAGCCGGACACACCCAGCAGAAAGGTGACGACCATGGCGCGCTGCCCGACGTGTCGATGCGTCTTCAGGTATTCGACCCCCAACAGACCGAGCACGATCCATGTCACGATGTTGTATATGATCGCCCCCAGCATGACGGGCGGGAGAATGAGGAAGGCGACCGTCAGCACGAGTAACAAGGCCACTGCACCAACGATGAGCCTGTCGGATATCCGGCGGCCGAGCTCTCTCAGCTTCATGAGGATGATGAGGGACAAGCAGAGGAACGCGAGCAGCGAGACGACGTTCAGCAGCGTGAAGCCGATCGACGACAGAGCCTTGAACAGCACCCGGATCCAGTCGTACTGTGCGGCCAGCTTGCTGAGATGCATGCCGAGCCGGGAGACGAGGCGGTAGAGGACGAGCTCGAAGAACGCGGCCAGGAACAGAAACTTGAGCGCGTACTCGAGGAGCAGTCCGTGCTCATCGATGCGGCCCACGCCCTTCTCCAGCACCACGACATCTTCGCTCGCGTGCATCGTCCTTCACCGATTCATGAGCCCGTCGGCTGCGGGACCGCTCGCGCCTGGGCCTTGGCCCGGGCGATGTAGAGAAGCCCGTCCGCCATGGAGTAATTGAACGGCAACTCGCACACGACGGCGCTGATCTTCTCGTACACGTACTGATAGAGATGTTCCGCCTGCTCGGGCGTCATTCCGCTCTGCACTTCGTAGAAGAACCCGAGGCTCAAGTCTTCGGAGGACGGACGCATGATCCGCCGAATCCCATAGCCGCCGGGATCGCTCATGATCGGCGCTTCCTTTTCGAGATCGAAGAGACAGGGTTGGCACGAGAAGCCGAACGAGGAATGCAACCGCGTGTTCTGCACAACGAAATTCATCGTCTCCAACGCTTCCTCCTCCGTCTCAGTCGGGAAGCCGACGATGATGTAACAGTGAATCGCAACACCGAGATCCAGGCAGTCCTCGGTGATCCGGCGGACGCTCTCCTGCTTGATCCCCTTCTTCATGAAGTCCATGACGCGCTGATTGAACGACTCCAGACCGAAGACGATCTTCAAGCAGCCGGCATCCCGCATGGCGGTCAGCAGCTCCCGAGACAGGTTTTTTTCGAACCGCATCTCGCAGGTCCACTGCAGGTTCAGACCACGCTCGATGAGCTGTTGGCAGAGGCGCTTCGTCGGCGAGAGCGCTAGACATTCATCGGTGAAAAAGAAGAAGGGAGTGTCGTACTTCTCGGAGAGCATCTGCAGTTCATCGACCGTCTTCCCGGGGTCCTTCTGGCGGAAATTCTGATGGTCGAGGGTCAGCGCGCAGAACGCGCAGTCTTTGTAATAACAACCCCGAGAGAACTGGACCGGGAGCACCGTTTCAGGGGCCAGGTACTTCCCGAGCGGAAAGCCGTCATAGTCGGGTGCGGGGAGGTCGTTGATGTTTTCGGAGTAGAAGGGCTGATTGACGGTAATGCGGCCGTTCTGCCGGTAGATGAGATTCGGCACCTTGCTGAGATCCCGCTTTCCAGCCAGCTGATTCACCAGTTCCAGCAGCGCCGTCTCGCCCTCGAAGACGATAAAGTCGTCCGTGATGTTGAAGAGCTCCGGGCAACGCCGGAGATTATCGACCAGGCGCGTGAAAATGCTTCCGCCGACCGTCAGATGAACGTCTGGATTCGCCTCCTTGATCAGCCGACACAGGGTGAGCCCAGGAATGATCTGCGAGGTAGCCGTGATCGACACGCCGATCAGATCCGGCTGTTCGGCAAGAATGGAAGCGAGAAACCTGTCCCGGAACAGGCCCACGTAAGGGTTCTGTTCCTCATCCCGAATGGCTTTGATCAAATCGCGTGACGAGTAGATCGAATACTGGCCAAACTGGTTGTCGACAACCGTTAAGCGGGTGGGAAAGTACAGCGTCGACAGGAACTCGAGCCACTTGTCCACGAGGAACAAACTGTCCCTATACAGTTCGAGATCGTAGAAGTCTTCTCCGCGCAATGTCTCTTTCGCCAGATCGATTCGTTCGAACAGATACGGAAACCGCTCAAGCGCCTCGACCGCCCGTGCGTGATGTTCCTTGCTGTTAGGTCCAATATCAGGAAGCGCACGACCTTCGAGCGCTTTCACCTTGTCGCGCAACCGCCCGTACATCTCCTCGCCATAGGAGGGCGACAAGGCCATATCCAAGACTTCGATGTTCAAGTCCCGCTGAGTCACGTTATGAATGCCGGCTTGCTTGAGAAAGCCGGTCAGTGACGGCAGGCTCAAGTACGGCTGAGACGGATGCCAACTGGGTGGAAACAGCAGCGAGATTTTCACGTTGATCCTTCCGCGGAGGCTCGCGCCGTGCCGATGGTCACGGAGCGACGGTATTTTATACACCCTCTGAACTTTCCAATGCAACCGCGTGATCCGCGTGTGACATCGCCCCGGAGCATGCTTCTAGAAAGTCAAAGCCCCGAGTCATCTGCCTCGCGACAGCGACTCGGGGCTCTGTTGACTGCCTTTAGCGGCGAATCAGGGCAGCTTCAAGGTGTACCAGGTTGAAATGCCCTTCATGCCGTTCCGTTCGACGTTGCTCCCATCCCAGACAGCAAAGGCAACCGGAACCGACATGCCCGCCTTGAACTGCACATCGTTAGGATCGTTGGTCGTGAGCGCGCGCTTCACCACGATGCGCCAGGTCGGCCCCACACAGCATCCACCCTTGATGGAACCGGCAGGCTCCCAGAGACCGTTCCCGATCACATCCTGGTGAGCCTGTGTCGTCAACGTGCTGAACCCGTTCGCATTGAGGTCTTCAACGGAGCTGATGCGCAGAGTCGGATCGGACATGATGTTGCCCGACCAAATCCCAGGATTGAAAGGACCAAGGCTCCGACCGATGCGATCGGGATAGGTCACCCCTCCAGCCGGCTCCTCGAAATAGTAGTCCCAGAAGATACCGGGATACTGGTCATCCACGTCCCACAGACCCGCGCTGTCTTTGCCGATATCCTTTTGCCACTCCGCGTTCCAACGCCAGATGTTCACCGTTCCACCCGATTGGCCCATGCACTGGAAGGGCGGCGCCCCTGATGTATTCACCGGGAACTGAATGGCGGCTTGATCACGGAAGTCCTGTGGACCGATGGTGGTGTCATTCTTCGTCTGATCCGACCAGTCCAGACGGAAGCCCAATTCCTTCCCGTTGGTTACCGCTTTGACGAACACCGACTTCACCGCAATATTGGGATGCATCGGCGTGGTAATCGTCTGGCCGCTCAGTGGAACCACGACACCTGGAACGCCTTCCCAAATAGGATTGGCCCCATCCATTGGGATTGGCCCCTTGATCGCCTTCACCGGAATCGTCACCGGTTGGCTGACCGCAAGAGGCACCTGCCCAATCGTCAGCATGACCCCGACGATCAGGGCAGAGAGGAGAATGCCAAACACTAGTTTTTTATTGCGTGTCTGCACCACTCTCATAAAATTATGCCCTCCCGATTAAAGATTTAAGAAAACTGCTCGGCAAAATAACCCCGCAACGACTCGCACCCGCAGCTTAGGCCGTTCCCACAGGCCCGGATTGTTCGTCCTTCTCCTTATGATCCATGAACGATTGCGCACCCACCTCGTTCAGCAGGATATTCAATTCATTACCCTGATCCTGCGCACCGCACTCGTAGGTTTGCCCTTCAGGGGCATTGAACGTGGCAGGGCGGTAGTCGGCTTCCGAATAGGGCTGCGGGTTCACCCCCAGGTAAGCCGCGTCGAACTCCATCCAATCGGATGTAAAATCGGCGATGTAGCGGAAAAAGCCGGAGTCCGCCTTCTTGGCCAGCATCCTGCTAAACAACGGTACCCACCGACCAATGTGTTCCTTCACGAACTTCTTTTGCGCGTCCACCACGATCTGGGTCTTGTCGGATCCATCGTGGCAGCGCGCGTAGGATTCCTTGTAGGCCAAAAAATGCATGAACTCGAGCTCGACGCTCAGGTGATCCATCCGTTCATGAATGTCCCGTGAGAGCTCGACGCCAAAGGCTTTGTAGAAGCCGGCGATGTCACCCATGACATGCGCCTGACCGAACACGTGGTCATTGCCGAACAGGGTTTCGTACGGAGGGCAATCGAGCGTAATGACGTTGCTGAACACTCGGCGGTGCTCGGACTGAAGATCAGCCAACTGCCAGTTGGCACATTCCGATGCAACCCAGGCTTCGATCTGCTCGAACCCTTTGAGAATGGAGGTCAGTTTCTTTCTGGCCCGTTCACCGCCAATCCCTTCAAGCGATTGGCTCAAGTTCTCAATCGCGGACCGACCGTCCTCGACAAATTCTCCGCTCTGAAGATAATCCAAGAATTCGTCGTCTTCGGGATACAGCATGCTCCAGGAAATGAGCAGATAGAGCTTGCTTCGGCTCAGTGCGCGCTCTACAGCGGGTGAATCTTTCAGAGCTGTCTGGGCGGGAACGACTCCTGCGGAACCGGAGGGGCTTCGTTGACTTTCCATGGTACCCATGCCTCTTCTCCTTCAAGTGCGAGTTCGAAATCCGACTACGAACAAAGAGACTCGGCTTTCAAACATCGACCTGCCAGGGCAACGGTTCGGGTATCATAGGCAAAGGGCAAAATGATGTCAAGCATCAACTCACTGCCCTCAAGCTCAATGATTTCCGGTTCCGCCGCGCCTGACCATCTCTGCTTGTCGGCGAATTCTTTCGTTCCCTTCAACGCTTAGAAAAGCGGCGCGTCACCGATCCGCAACAGTCGTGCGGGACGGACGGTGATGGCCGTCCGGTCATTGACGCTCTTGCACGTGTATTCACACAAACCACATCCGACACAGTTACTGCTCGACACTGACACTCGCATGGTCTCGAAATCCATCGAGATGGCCCCGGTCGGGCATTTCGACACACAAGCGTTGCATCCCTGATCGGCGGTACAGGTCTGAGTTGCCACCACCGCGAGACCCATCCGGACATCAGTGAGACCGTCGATTGGTCGCAGTGCGTCCGTCGCACAGGCCGAGACGCATGGAAAGTCGTCGCAGAGATGGCAGGGTGCCACGTCTGGAAAGAGGACCGGGGACCCGTCGCGGGGATCGAGTTGGATGGCCTCGTGCGGACACGCCTTGAGGCAATCGCCGCACTTGGTGCACCGCGCGAGAAACAACGTCTCGGGCGCGGCGCCAGGCGGCCGCAGCCAGTCGTGCCGCGGCACGATCGCCGCGGGCTCGGCCGGAGCGTCTCGATGCTTGACATACTCCTGCGCGGTCTTGGCGATCGAGACCAGCGAGTCTTTCAGAAAATGGCGCCGTCCGTAACTCGGTTCGGATGCCATAGGGATACGGCGACTACATCACGCCGTCGGCGCGCAGCTTGTAGACTTCCACGCAGCGATCGCACGCGCCGTATTCGACATCCCAGCCGGGATGGTTTTCGCGAATGTAGTCGAGCACGTGTTTTTCGACCTTGGTTCCCAGGTCTTCCACCCACGAATAGGTCGGAAAGCGGCAGAGGGGACAGGGGAACCCGGGCATGAGCATCACTTTGTTGACGGTGTCCGGAACTTCCCCGCCTTCCACTTCGACCGCGCGGTCCATGACGCGCAACGTGTCGGTCGCCATCTCGACCAGTTCTGAATGGGTAAATAAATCGGCTTGCCACAGCCCTTCGAACACCGACTTCAACTGTGCCGGTGGGATCTTGCGGTACCACGAGCGGAATTCTTTGAAGCGATCTTCCCGACTCAGCATGGGGTCTTTCCCGGCGCGAGTCAGGCGACTGTCGATGTTCATGCACCAGAGCACCCGATAGCGGTGCAGGATCAGGGTCTCTTCGCCGGGGTTCTGGCCGACCTTCGTGTCCGGATCATACTGAAACTCCTGGCTCAGCATATCGGCGATGTGGGTCAGCTCATGGCGGCAGTACCGGCTGAGAGCCGGATCATAGAACCGACGCGGGATCAATTTAATGCCGACGCCTTTGAGCCCTTGCTCCTCGAATTGTCGGGCCAGCTCCTGCTCGACTGACCCCCACTTTCGGAGAATATCGACGCCCTCTTGATCCTCTTTCAAGACCCCCTTGACGAGCACGATCCCGATCTTCTCCTTGAGATCTGGGAACTCGTCAAAGGCATCACGAATGATGTCTGAAAAACCCCAGATACCGAAGAGGTATTGGTAGAGCTTCTTGAACTCCGCTTCTCGGTCGTCGAGTGAAAAACGCTCATAGATCGGGTCGGCAAGCTCGTGGAATTCCTTGTAATAGCTCGGATCACCCTCACGCTCCGTCTTCTCGATGAACGAGTCGATGACTTCCTGAAGCAACGCCGGCTGAAAGCGGATATCCAACGTCCGTTCTCGGGTGGTCATAGGGCACGTCCTTTTACGCCAAAGTGATTGCCTTGACTTGGTTTACGAGCATTTCATAAGATGGGGTCGGTCCGATGGGCAGTAGATTATAGCCACCGCTCACGGGCATTTGCAAACACCAGGCTATGCAGAGAGAGGAATCTTATGGAGCCGCTCGCGAGTCCGCAGACTGGAGGCGTTGCCGAAGCCGTTGCTCGCCGTCCGGTTGATCTGTTGGAGTATTGGAAAGCCGATCTCAGAGAAATCAGAACCTATCGTGGTCATACTCAGGGCGTCTGGTCCGTCGCGATCGCACCCGACCAACAGACGCTGGCGAGCGCCGGCGTGGATCGTCTCGTGAGAATCTGGGATGTCGAAACCGGCCGACTCCTCCGATCGCTCAGGGGGCACACGCAGGACATCCGTGTGGTCCTCTTCACACCGGATGGTCAGACCCTCATTACAGGCAGCGATGATCGGACGATTCGGATATGGAACCCCAAAACAGGAGAGCCGACGAAGCTGTTGTTCACGCGCTATGACCACAACGTCTGCAGCCTTTCCTTATCTCCCGACGGGCTCATGTTGGCCCGCGGCGCCCACAACAAGGACATCAAGATCTGGGAGGTGACCACGGGGACGGAACTGATGACGCTGCTGGGAAAGGATCAGTACGACCATCATTGGTCGGTCTGCGTGGCTTTCTCGCCGGACGGCATCCACCTCGCCAGCGGCAACGACATCGGCAAGCTGAAGATTTGGGAGGTCCTCCCGAGTGGCGAGGAGAAGCTGCTTCACAACGGCCATTGGCGGGAAACCGAAGACGACGAGACGACGGAAGCCCGCGGGTTCTTCGTCGAAGACGACGGCGGGTTCCAAAAGCCGATGGACTACTGGATCGGCGCGCTGGCCTACACACCGGATGGTCGTATCCTGATCACTGGCAGTCGGGACGCGACGATCAAGCTCTTCGAAATGCCGCATCTGGCGGAGATCCGTACGCTCAAGGGCCACTCCGGTTGGGTGCGATCCCTCGCCGTCTCGCCGGACGGCAAGGTGTTGGTGAGCGCAAGCGACGACCAGACGGTGAAGTTCTGGGACATTCAATCGGGCCGGCACTTCCGCACCCTGAAGGCTCATGCGGGCCCCGTCCGTTGTGTCACCTTTTCACCCGACGGTTTGCGACTCGCTACCGGCGGATGGGATCGGCTGGTCAAGCTGTGGGAGGGCGGGAACGAGCAAGAAGGATAGCTACTCGTCGTCCTCCTGATCGGAGCCGTTTCGTTCGGACGGGATACCGTAGCGCTTACACTTCTCCCACAGGGCCTTTCGGCTGAGGCCCAAGATTCGAGACGCCACGGTCCGGCTGCCCTCCACCCGCTCCAAGACCGACACAATGTAGTCCCGCTCGAAGCGCTCACGCGCCGACGCGAGCGCTTCGAGCGCGACGGCCTCCTTCCCGCCTCCGCTCAAGCCTTCGCTGCAGAACCCACAGGTCGGCTGAGGTGGCCCGCCGATGTACGGACACGACGGCTGGCCGCATAACGTCCATGCCTGGATCTCTTCGTTGGGACGGCCGAGGGCCACCGCGCGCTCGATCAGATTCTCCAGCTCGCGGATATTGCCCGGGAATGAATACCGGAGGAGGAGCTCCTGGGCGCTCTGCGAGAATCCCTTCAGCGGCTTGTTGAGGCGCTCGGAGCGCGTCCGGAGCATATGCTCGGCAATCAGCATCAGATCTTCCCGCCTCTCACGCAGGGGGGGAATGGCCAGCGGCACGACGTTGAGCCGATAATAGAGGTCCTCACGGAAGCGCCCCTGCTGGACCTCTTTCTTCAAGTCCTTCTGGGTCGCGCACACCAGGCGGACATCGACCTCGATCGTCTCGTTCCCGCCAACCCGCTCGAACTGCCGTTCCTGGAGAACGCGCAGGAGCTTGACCTGCACCACCGGAGAAATCTCGCCGATCTCATCGAGGAAGAGGGTGCCTTTGTGCGCCATTTCGAATCGACCGCGCCGCTGACGCACGGCCCCGGTAAAGGCACCCTTCTCATGGCCGAACAATTCAGCTTCGAGCAGCGTTTCAGGGAGCGCGGCGCAACTGATCTTCACAAGCGCCTGATCTTTACGCGGGCTGTTGCGGTGAATGGCGTTGGCGATCAGCTCCTTGCCGGTTCCGCTTTCCCCCACGATCAGGACGGTCGAGTCGGTCGCGGCGACCATCTTGACCGTCTCGAGGACGTCCCTCATCCGAGGACTCTTGCCGAGAATGCCCTCGAAGTTGAACTTGCCTTCGAGCTCCTCGCGCAGGTGCAGATTCTCCTCACGCAAGGCGAGCACCTTGCTCACCCGATCGACGATCAACAAGAGCTCGTCCATGGAGAACGGCTTCGTGATGAAGTCGTAGGCGCCGTGCTTCATCGCCTCGACGGCCGCCTCCACGGACCCATGCGCGGTGATCATGATGACTTCGGTGCGGGGCGACCGCTGCTTGCAGACCTGCAGCAGTTCGAGTCCATCGGTCCCGGGCAGCCGGAGATCGGAGATGACGATGTCGAAGACGTTCGAGTTGAGGAGATCCAGCCCTTCCTGGCCGGTTGCGGCCGCACGGACCTCGTACCCGACGGCCTTCAAGGCATCGGTCATCGACAGGCGGATCAGCGGCTCGTCGTCGATGATCAAGACGGTGGGTGCTTTCATATCCCTTTCCCGACCGGCGCCCGGTCCCGGTTGATCGGCAGCCAGACCGTGAACACCGATCCCTTCCCTACTTCACTCTCGACCTGGATCGTCCCCCCGTGACGCTCCACGATCCCCAGGCTGACGGACAAGCCCAAACCGGTCCCCTCGCCCGTCCCCTTCGTCGTAAAGAAAGGATCGAAGATCTTCGGGAGCACACTGGCGGGGATGCCGCATCCGGTGTCCTCGATTTGAATCGCGCAGCGTTCCTGCGCCTCTTTCGTCCGGATCGTGATGACGCCTCCGCTGCGCATCGCCTGGACGGCGTTCAAGATCAAGTTCATGAGCACCTGCTCGAGCATGTGCCGATCGACCATGAGCGGCGGAAGCGCGTCACTGAGCTCTTTTTCCAGTCGAATGCGATGTGCGATAAACGCGTGGTCCGTGAGGACCAGGACCCGTTCGATGACCTCGTTCAAGCTCGTCAATGACAGCTCCGGCTCATGTTGTTGTGAGAACTCCAACAACTGCCGCACGATTTTTTGAACCCGCCGCAGGCCGTCCTCCATCGAGAAGACGTATTCGGCCTGGCGCTCCGGCGACAGCGTCCCCTTCCGGATGTTGTACAGACAATTCAGGATCCCGCCCAGCGGGTTGTTGATCTCGTGGGCGACCCCGGCCGCCAGCTTGCCGATCGACGCGAGCTTCTCGGAGCTCAGAATCTGTTGCTCCAGTTTCTTGGTCGCGGTGATATCGCGGGCGATCCCCAGCACACCGAGGATCCGGCCGTCTCGGTCCGTCAGCGGGGACACGCTGACGGTGGCCGTCCGGACGTCGCCGTACTTCGTCACCACTTCGACTTCATAGACCTGCTTGACTCCGATGTCGAGGGTGCTCTTGAGCCGCCGGCCGCGGTGGCGTTTCGACAGTAAGGCGAGGTAGGGGCGGCCCAGCAGATCCTCCTTCTTGTAGCCCCACACATCGATCTTGCTGTTGACGTAGGTGAACCGCTGCTCCGCGTCCAACGTGTAAATGACATCGTTGGCGTTTTCGAGGAGGTTTTCGAGGTACTGCTTCGTTTCCTCGATTTCTCGCGTCCGCTCCCTGACCTTGATTTCCAGCTCCTCATTGTACTGTTGGAGATGCTCTTCGAGCCGCTTGCGCTCGGTGATGTCGTGTAGCTGTACCATCACCGCCGGCTTCGTTCCATCGACGATCCGGATCAGATCCATCTCCACCGGTATGAGCGTGCCGGCGCTGCTGAACACGGCGATCTCGTGGGCCGGCACCTGACTCTCTCCGCTCACGATTTTGTTCAACAGCGCCTGGGTGGTCCCATGATCGCGGGGTGCGACGATATCCAGAAACGGCCGCCCGACCACCTGAGCCTCCGCGTACCCCAACAGCTGCTCCTCCCGCTTGTTCACCCCGATGACGCTGCCGTCCGCATTGACGACGAAAATCGAATCGGCGGCCAGATCGAACAAGGCCTTGTACCGGCGCTGCGATTCGGACAACTGCTGCGTCCGCTCCGCCACCTCCTGCTCGAGCTGCGTGGTGTGCCGGTGCACCTCCTGCTCCAGCAACTTGCGCTGGGTGATGTCGCGCACGAACGCGCGCGAATACAACAGCCCGCCCCCCTCGGGGTCGAACAGGGCGGTGGAATGGATTTCGACGTCGATCGCCTTGCCCTGCTTCGTCAGAAACACGGTTTCCATCGTCCCGCGCCCTTGCCCCATGAGGCGCTCCAAATACGCGAGCACCTCGGATTCCCTCCCGCGCGGGACGATGTCCCAGAGATGCATCGCCAGCATCTCCTCGTGCGTATAGCCCAGCTTCTCCAACTCGGTTTTGTTGACGTGAACGAACCGGCCCGCCTTGTCGAGCTGGTGGATCATCTCGGGCGAATTCTCGATCAGGTCGCGGTACTTCTCCTCCAGACGCCGGATCTCCCCCATACGCTGCTCGAGCTGCGTGAAGGACTGCTTCAGATTGGCGGCCATGCGGTTGAACGCGTCCGCCAAGTGCTCGATTTCATCGCCGGTCTTGATGTCCAGCCGATGGTCGAGGGCTCCTGTACCGATCCGTTGAGCGCCGTCGTGGAGCAAGCGGATCGGTTTCACGAGGCGCTTGGCGACGATCGCGCCCGTCCCCCACAGCACGGCGAAGACGACGACGCCATACGCAAGGACCTGCCACACGAGCTGGCGGAGGGGCGCATACGTCTCGTCGGGGTTTTGCCGCACGAACGCCACCCACCGTTTTCCGCCGAAGCTCGCCGGCGACAATTGATGGGTGAGCCGCACCGGGGCAAAGCCGACGATCGCGTTACGGCCACCGTGCGTGTCGTCGGCCGCCACAATCCACCCTGCCCGCATCTCGCTCATCGCCTTGAGCAAATCCGTGGAAACCGTATGCTCCTCGGGGGCCAGAACCGGACAAATCAACGCCGCACCGTCCATCGTCATCAGCATGGCATGCCCGGTGTCCCCGATGACGACATCGGAGATCGAATGGAAGAGCGCGTCCCGCCGGAGAATCAGGCTGACGGTTCCGATCAACCGCCCCTGTTCGTCGTCGAAGATCGGCACGGAGACATTGAGCGCGTGGGTGCCGAACGAGGGATCGAAATACATCTCGCTCACGTACACCTGCCCTTGTCCTCCGTTGAAGGCCGCCTGCCACCATGCGGTCTTGCCATAGTAATACTCGACGTGCGGGATCGAGCTGACCACGAGAGCGCCACGATTGTCGGTAACGAGAATCGCGATGTAGTCGGAGCGTCTGATGTCGTGCCAGCGGATGAGATAATTCGTGACGATGCGGTTGATGAACAGGGGAAAATCGTTCTTGCGCTCACGCCCGCGCCAGCGTCGCTGCCAGTCGTTGATCATGGCTTGGACTTCTTTGTCGTCCTTTCCGACATAGCTGCGATTGGCTTCGCTGACCGCTGTTTTCAAGAATGGGGTCGTCGCAAGCTGCTGGGCCTCATTGATGCCCCTGGTCACCTGCATCTCGATGCGCCGTGCCGCTTCGACGGCGATTTCCTTGAAGTTGGCGCCGGTGGTCTCTCTGAGCGCGCGGCGCTCCTCGAGGTAGGTGAGGATGAGAGAAATGGTGAGGGGAAGGAGGCCGACCATCACGATGGCCGTGATGACCTTCCGCTGCAGGCTTTGCGGGCCGAAGGGTTTCATTCCGGTAACGTCCGCGCGTAACGTCAGGATCTTATTGTCATTGACGCTCCTTCCTGATGTCAAGAAATGGTAACATGCTATCCCCGCTTCAGGAGGCGGCCCTGCCCGCCCGGCCAGAGCAGGACCAAGGGGCTCGCCACGAAGACCGAGGAATAGGTGCCGAAGATGACGCCGGTGAGAAGGGCCAACGAGAAATCATGGAGGACTTCTCCTCCGGCGAGGGTCAACGGGATCAAAACCAGGACCACGGTGAGACTGGTTACGATCGTTCGGCTCAGAACTTGATTGATCCCGTTATTGATGACGGTTTCAATCTGATCCCGCCGGCGCACCTTCAAATTCTCCCGGATCCGGTCGAACACGACGACCGTGTCGGTGAGCGAATACCCGGCAAGGGTCAGGAGCGCGGTGACGACGAGCAGGGTGATCTCTTTGTCCAGGATGTAGAAGCCGCCCAGAACGGCAAGGACGTCGTGGAACGTGGCGATGGCGGCCGCGACCCCGAAGCGGAATTCGAATCGGGCGGCGATGTAGATGACGATCCCGGCGAGAGAAATGGCGATTGCAATCAGCGCGTCCTGCTGCAGCTTTTTTCCGATCGTCGGTCCGATCTCGGTCGACGACTCCACCGTGAACGAGTTGTCGGGGAACTCCTTGTGAAAGACCGCCACGATGCGATCGGCTATTTTTTCTTCGATCGTCGTGCCCGCCTTCACTCGGACCAGGAGCTTGTTCTCTTGAACGAACTCCTGCAGGTCGGCATTCGGCAAGCCCTGCGACTCCAAGGCCTTTCTCGCCTCATCGATCCGGATGGGCTTCTCGAATTTCAGCTGAACGGCGGTGCCGCCGGAGAAGTCGATGCCCAGGTTGGCCTGTCCCCGGGCGATCTGGACGAGCGCAATGACCCCAAGCAGCACCATGATGCCGGAGAAAAGGAAGGCATAGTAGCGCTTTCCCATGAAGTCGATATTGGTCTTGCCGAGAATCTCGAGCATGATCCTCCCCGGGTCTGCTAGATGCTCAACTGCGACAACTTCCGGCGCTGATTGATCCAGTCGAAGACGACCTTGGTGCCGACCAGCGCGGTGAACAGGTTGATGGCGATGCCCAAACACAGGGTCACGGCGAATCCCTTGATCGGGCCGGTCCCGAAGAGAAACAGGACGAGCCCGGTGATCAAGGTCGTGACGTGCGAATCGATGATGGTCAACAGGGCCTTGTCATAGCCGCCATCGACGGCGAGACGGACCGGTTTCCCCTGTCTGAGCTCTTCCCGGATCCGCTCGAAAATCAACACGTTGGAATCGACGCCCATGCCGATCGTGAGAATGATTCCGGCGATCCCCGGCAGGGTCAAGGTGGCATTGAGACCGGCCAACGCGCCGACCAGGCAGATCAGGTTCAGGACAAGGGCGAAATCGGCAATGACGCCCGACAGCCGGTAATAGAAGACCATGAACAGGATGACCATGGCTCCCGCGACCAACGTCGCCCGGATGCCTTTCTCGATCGAATCCCGACCAAGCGACGGGCCGACGGTGAGATCTTGGATGATTTTCAGTGGCGCCGGAAGGGCGCCGGCCCGCAGGACGATGGCGAGATCGTTGGCTTCCTGGGTGGTAAACGTGCCGGTGATTTGCGCGCGGCCCCCACTGATCCGCTCTTGGATCACGGGCGCCGAATAGATCGTGTTGTCGAGAACGATGGCCATCCGCTTCTTGACGTTCTCCGCGGTAATCCGGTCGAACTCTTTGGCCCCCTTGGCGTCGAATGTGACGGCGACGTACGGCTCGTTGAATTGTCCGATCGCGACCCGCGCATCACTCAGCACGTCGCCGGCAAGCATCACGCGCTTCTTCACGAGATACGGCACGCGGAACTCCCGGCCGGTGTCCTTCTCCACGACCTTCTCGAACAGGATCTGATCGCCCTCGGGGATCTTGCCTTCGAACTGCTTGAGCAGCTCCTCTTCTTTCCCCTTGGGAACACGCGTCGGCAATTCCATGGCCAGGTTGCTCGACTCGTCCAGCATCTTGAACTCGAGGAGAGCGGTTTCCTTGATCAGGTCCTTGGCGCGCTTCGGCTCCTTGATCCCCGGAAGTTGGACGACGATTTGCTTCAAACCCTGCCGCTGGATGAGCGGCTCCGCGACACCGAACTGGTCAATGCGGTTGCGAATCGTCTCCAGTGCCTGATTGATCGCCGAATCCTTGATCCGTTTGACCTCCGCATCCCTGAGTTGGTAGACGAGGGTGTTCGCCCCCTGGCCCTCCGCCTCGACGAACGAAGGGAACTCCTCCATCACCTTTTGGATCGACTCCTTCAGCTCGCCGTTTTGATAGCTCAACGTCACTTGGTCGCGCCCGGTTCGCTTCACCGATTCAACCGGAATTTTCTTGTCGGCCAGGAGGTCCTGAATGGCGGTGACCGAGCGGTCGACGGCGATCTCGACGGCCCGCTCCTCCTCCACTTCCAGCACCAGGTGAATGCCGCCTTGGAGGTCGAGCCCCAGCGTGATCCCCTTGTTGGGCATGATCGTTTTCACCCAGTCGGGCAAGGACTGATAGACCGAGGGCAACGACGGCACAAAAAACACGATCGAGAGCACGACAACGAGCCCAAGGAGCAGAAAACGACCGCCGACCTTTTTCATCCGTTGTTCAACCTTTCTCCACGAGCCTCACAGGGCTCGGATGGCCTCCAGGCAGGCTGACGAGACGTCCCGCCCTCCAAAGGGACCACCCGATCTCATTCCTCTTCATCGGTTCGGACGCGGGCAATGTGGTCCCGCTGAATCTTGACCTTGGTGTTGTCCGCGATTTGAAGCGTGACGGTATCCTTCCCCAGGTTCGTCACGGTACCCCAGATCCCGGAGGAGGTCACGACCTTGTCACCCTTTTTCAACGCGTCGAGCATCTCCTTCAGCTTCTTCTGGCGCTTCTGTTGCGGCAGAATGAGCAAAAAATAGAAGATCACGAAGATCAGGATGAAGGGGAGGAAAGAAAGCCAGGCACTCCCCGTTCCAGTTCCCGTCCCGGCGCCCTGCGCCCAGGCCACCGATGCCAGCACCGTCACCGTTCCACCTCCTCGCATGCCGACGTGACGTGGAGATCCCGATCGTTCCCGAGCGCCGCACGGCGTTGATGGAAGGCCGTCCGGAACGCGTCAAACGTTCCCGCGGCGAGCGACGATCGGATCCCACGCATCAACTCCGCAAAGTAGTACAGGTTATGCAGCGTATTCAGTCGGACACCGAGCATCTCCTTGACGTTGAACAAGTGATGGAGATAGGCGCGTGAATAGCGCCGACAGACCGGGCAGCCGCAGGAAGGATCGATCGGAGCGTCGTCCCGGGCATACTGCGCCTGTTTGATGACGACCCGGCCGGTGGAGGTGAAGAGCCAACCCGTCCGGCCGTGGCGGCTCGGCACGACGCAGTCGAACAGATCGACTCCGCGCGCGGCCCCCTCCACGAGGTCTTCCGGCATCCCGACGCCCATCAGGTAACGCGGCCGGTCCGGAGGCAAATGCGGCACCGTTGCGGAGACCATGGCGTACATGACCGGCTTGGCTTCCCCGACCGAGAGCCCGCCGATGGCATACCCATCGAATCCCATCCGTACCAGCTCGCGAGCACCTGCCGCACGCAATTCGGGATCATGCCCACCCTGCACGATGCCGAACAGCGCCTGATCGGCGCGGCGCTTGGCGGCGAGGCAGCGAGCCGCCCACCGGTTGGTCCGGGCCAACGCCGCCTCGAGCCGCTCACGTGCCGCCGGCAACGCGACGCACTCGTCGAACGCCATGATGATGTCGCCGCCCAGCGCTTCTTGGATCTGGATCGCCCGCTCGGGCGTCATCACATGCGAGGAGCCGTCCACATGGGACTGAAATGTGACGCCGTCCTCCGTCACCAGGCACAGCTTGGCAAGACTGAAGACCTGAAACCCTCCGCTGTCGGTCAGAATCCCACCCGACCACCCGGTGAAGCGATGCAGGCCACCGTGCGCGGCGACGACATCATGACCAGGACGTAAAGACAGATGGTAGGCATTGTTGAGAATCAAGCCATAGCCCATTCGCTGAAGGTCGTCGGGGTCGATGCCTTTGACGGCCCCCAACGACCCCACCGGCATGAACGCCGGTGTCTCGATCTCGGCGTGCGGGGTCCACAAGCTTCCCAACCTCGCCGCGCCGCGCCAGTCTGTGTGCCGAACCGTGAATCGGATCATCGATCAGTAGAAGCGTCTTTTCGTGGGCGCGGTCGCTGCGGCTCCTCTCACATCCGCTCAGGCGCCGAGATCCCGAGCAGGTCGAGGCCGTTCTTGATGACATGCTGAACCTGACGCATGACGGCCAGCCTCGCGGCCGTGACCTCGGGCGTCGGCACTTCTTTCGAGCGACCCGACGACTGATCCGCCGACACGAATCGACCATCGGCCGGCTCCGGTTCGGCGCTCGCAGGCATGATGCGGTGCTTGTAATAGAAGGTGTGGAGCAGTCCGGCGAGCTCCTGGAGGTAGAAGGTCACTCGGTGCGGTTCGAGCGCGGCGGCGCTGGCTTCAATCAGCAACGGATAGGCGGAGAGTTTCCGAATGAGCGCGAAATCGTCCGGGTCCGACAGGACGGCTAAGTTGGCATCACGGACCGACGGCACCGTGATCCCTCGCTCTTCGGCCACCCGGAAGAGACTGGACAAGCGCGCATGAGCGTATTGAACATAGTAGACCGGATTTTCCGCCGACTGCTGCTTCGCCAATTCCAAATCAAAATCGAGATGGCTGTCCGACCGCCGCATGAGAAAGAAAAACTTGGCCGCATCCGGACCGACTTCGTCCAGGACGTCCCGCAGCGTCACGAACTCTCCGCTGCGCTTCGACATTTCCACTTTCTTCCCGCTGCGGAGCAAATGCACCATCTGGACCAAGACGACGCGCAGGCGGTCCTTGGGATGGCCATAGGCCTGGACGGCGGCTTCCATCCGCCCGATGTAGCCGTGGTGATCAGCCCCCCACACGTCGACCAGCAGATCATACCCTCGCATCAACTTGTCCCGGTGATACGCGATGTCCGACGCCAAATACGTCAACTCGCCTTCTTGCTTCCGGACAACGCGGTCCTTGTCATCGCCATAGGCGGAGGAGCGGAACCACCATGCGCCCTCTTGCTCGAACAACAGGCCCCGGGTACGAAGATCGGCGAGAACGCGCTCAACGGCACCTGACTGCACCAGGCTGGCCTCGCTGAACCAGGAATCAAACGTCACCCCGAAACGTTCCAGATCTCCCCGGATCTGTTCAAGCATGTCGTGACCGGCCATTTCCCGACAACGCTCTTGGGCTTCGTCTGCGGGTAAGCGTAGGAGCGCGGAGCCCACTCGCTCTTGAATACGGGCCGCAGCTTCCTCGATATAGGCGCCCCGGTAGCCTTCCTCAGGAAATGAGGCGGGTCGCTGGTGACGCTCCAAGTATTTGGCATAGACCGATTCTCCGAGCAGTTTCATCTGCCGCCCGGCATCGTTGATGTAGTACTCGGACACGACATGATAGCCGGCCGCTTTCAGGAGGTTCGCAAGCGCTTGGCCGACCGCCGCACCCCGCCCATGGCCCACATGCAAGGGCCCGGTCGGGTTCGCGCTCACGTATTCGATCAGCACACGCCGCCCGCGGCCGAGATCGCTCCGGCCGTAGGCCCCGCCCTGTTGCTCGATTTCAGCGAGCACCTCGAACCAGAGATCGCGCTTCACGGTCAGGTTCAGGAACCCGGGCCTCGCGATGTCGATACGATCGAAGACGCCGGTGTGGCGCTGGAGATGGTTGGCAATAATCTGGGCCACCTCTTGCGGAGCCCGCTTCTCCGACGAGGCAACCGCCATGGCCACGGTGGATGCGAGATCGCCCCATTCGGGACGCTTGGGGAGATCGAGCGACAAGGCAGGGAAGACCTCAAGCTTGAGTTCGCCCTGTTGTTTGGCTTCGTGCAGTGCATCGGACAGTGCCCCGATGACCTTGTCACGAACTGGATCCTGGGCCACCAATGACTCCTAACTCCTTATGATCCCGTCAAAAAAACAGCAGGGGACTGTAGCACAACTCCTTCGGCAGAACAAGCAGATCGACCTGGGGGTGTCAAGCCAAAATAGAAATGTCCTCTTGTCAGGTTGTGCGCGCCGCGTGCGCCGCCCTCGCCTTGTCCCGAATCCAGGGATGAGTGGGCCCTGGCTTGATTGTGACGGTCCGCGCACCCGCGGCAGCCACGGAGCCGCCGCCTCACGTTTCACGGGCCGCGCGGTGATGGCATGGTACCGGAGCGAGCGGCCGTGATGCGCGAGGTGCCGCGTACCATCGAGCCGATCTTCGATAAGGATGTGGGGGGCCGGGACCGCCGTGTCGACTTGGTAGAGTTGCCCGTCGTGCGGGACCATCCCATCGCGCCGCAAGACGCGCTGCGTCTTCACACACAACACCCGCTCCACGTGGGGCCCGCGGGCAGCGGGCGATGCAGATCCGGCGCCTTGGCTGGCCGGACGGCAAAGTGCCGGTATCGGCCTTCATACGGATAGAATCTCGCCCAGACGCGACTCGTGGCATCATGATGTAGGCAATCAGCACGCAGCGAGGGCCGCGACCCTCCAACCAATCATGGTGGGAGCCGTCCAGCTGGACCAGTTCCCCGCAATGCGCTTTGCGTTCGCGCCAGGCGCGATGCCGGCGCGGATGCCGTGCAAAATGGTCAACGCCAGCAGCCCGTAACCAGAGCCGAAGCGTCTCGGCACTGAGCCCGATCCCATGCCGCTCGGCCAGCTTCTCGACCGCCAAGGTCGGCCCAAAGTCCCCCTAGTGCTGCGCATACAACGCCAGCACTTGCGTCTTCAGCGCCGCTGACGTGCGCCGGGTCGACGGCTGCCCACGCAAGCGATGAACTAACCCTGCTTCGCCCTCGGCCCGCAGCCGCTTGATGAGTCGCCGCACTTGCCGGACCGTCACCCCCAACCTCTCAGCCGCCTCGCGCTGTCGAACCTGCTTCTCCATAGCTAGCCGGATACAGACCGTGTCCTCTCTGACCATCCTGCCCTCCTTCATCGGGGCAGGCAGTCTATCGAAGAGGACATTTCTAGTTTGGCGAGAGCGGACATAATCATTTTGGGATGGTGATTACTAATTTCTGGGCCAGGCCTAAAATGGAGGCCTTGGCCCATGACACAGACGGCGCTGTCGGTTCGGCTCGTCGACGAACGATTGAGACGACATCAGTGTGTGCGGTGCGGGACACCGCATCGGCAGTATCGTCCGGGGGCGCGCACCCGCTGCCTCGCTTGCCGGTGGCGGTATCGACCCGATCGGGTCGCCCGTGAGCTGCAGATCTTGCAGCTCTTCTGCTTGGAGATCTCGGCGCTGCGGACGGCGCGAGAACTGCGCATGAGTCCCTTGCCGATCTGGCAGCGCTTTATGGCCTACCGCCGCTGGATGGCCACGATGGCCGAGACGGAAGCCCGGCCGCTGACCGGGGAACTGGAATGCGATGAGAGCTATTTCGGCGGCCGTCGCCGCGGAGGGCGGCGGGGGCGCGCCCGTGGCCAAAAAGTCATTGTCTTCGGCATCTTGGAACGGCAGGGCCGGGTCAGCACCGTCGTCGTCCCCCAGGCCGATGCAGCGACGCTGATGCGGGAAATCGAACGTCGAGCGCTCAAAGGTGCCGTCTTCTACACGGATCGCTTTAGCAGCTATAAATCCCTGCGGCGCTACGGCAAACACCTGCCGGTCGACCATGGGCAGACCTATGTGCAGCGGGGGCGTCATTACCTTCGCCACATCAACGGCATTGAAGGGTTCTGGAGCTACGCCAAGGAACGCTTGCGCAAGTATCATGGCGTCAGCCGCTTGCACTTCCCGCTCTATCTGAAGGAAATGGAATTTCGGTTCAATCATCGCCGGGATGATCTGTTCGAGTTGCTTGGGACTCACTTGTTGAAGGTCTTGTTCGAGTATCCGATTGGCTATTCCACCTAAGGAAAAAGAGGCCTTGGCCCAAGATTTAGCAATCACCTTTGGGATTACAGCAGATCGACCTGGGCAAACTGTTATCGACCACACGGCCCAAGCATCCGGCTCATTTCGTTCATCACCTCTTTGGCCTCGATCTGAAAGCACACTTTCTCTGAGCATGCGCGGACACGTTCCCAGCTCTCGCAACGGCACGCTGCGCCCGATAGAACCGTGACCTTCGGTCCTCGCGGAGCCCACCGGTCCACCTTCGTCGGTCCAAAGAGTGCAATGGTGGGCACCGCAAATGCGGCTGCCAAGTGCGTGAGTCCGGAGTCGTTCCCCACATAGAGGTCTGCGGCGGCGAGGAGGCCCGCCATCGTCATCAAGGGAAGCCCCTGTACAACGTTCACCCCCTCGTGAAGGGCCTCGCTGACCCGTGCCACCGCCTCATCGTCGGCCGGGCCACCGATGAGCAGGGGCGTGGCGCCGGCGGTGTTGGCCCCGCGCACGAGTGAAGCGAAGATGTCAGGCGGCGCACACTTGTGCCTGCTGCCGCTGCCGGGATGCAGCATGACAACGGGGCGAGACGATGCTCCCCTTCGCTCGAGCTCTTGCCGTCCGGCTTGCCGCACCAATACAGGGAGCCGTAACGGCCGACCGACGGGACCCGAGTCACTCTTGAACGGGAGCAGCTCCAAGAACCGGTCAGACTGGTGTACGGCGCGGCATCCACTACCGTGCGGGGAGCCCACGCAAGCCTGTTTCACACCGACTCGTTTGAGCCCCCGCTGCAAGGCGCCGTCCCGCCCCTCCAACCAGCAGACCGCCAACTCACATCGACGCAAGCGGTCAGCCAGGACAGGCGCCACCTCGCCGGTATCCTCCAGAAGGCCAGCCAAGAGCGGCCCTTCCAATGGATACACCGCATCAACTTCTCCGCAGGCCTGGAGCAACCGTGCGGGCTCGGCAGCGGCAAGAAGGGTAAGGACATGGCGCGGAAACTTCTCCCGGACGGCCCTCACCGCGGGCAGCGCGAGAAGGATGTCGCCTAAGGACCCGGGATGGATGAGCAGAACGGTTTTTTCGGCGTTACTCGCGTCCATCCTGCATCTTCACGAGCTTCCGGCCGAATTCGAGATCCGCGGGTGAGTTGATGTTGAGAAACGAGAGGAGTTGCGGGTCATACATTCGTACAGTCGTCTCCGGGACTTCACTGACACGAAGACCCGGCCGGCTGAGCACGCCGTGGATGGCGAGGGACCGGCGCTGGAGCATCTCTTCAAAGTGAGGAAGACAGGCTTTCCCGTAGACGGCATGCATAGGCTGAAGTCCGGTCAACAGACGCACGATGACGATGTCGCTCTCGGCTGGGAATCCGGCCAAATACTCGATCAAGGCCATATTGAGAAAAGGCATGTCACAGGCCGCCACAAAAATCCGCTCGCGTGTGGCACGGAAGAGGCCGGTATAGAGCCCGCCCATGCTACCGCCATCAGGAATGATGTCCGTCACAACCGCGTGTTTCACGTCGGCCAACGCGCGGTCCTCCTGCGCTGTCACCAGAATGATTTCCTCGAAAAGCTGCTCATAGACGGCTAACGTCCGTTGCAGCAGCGTTCGTCCACCGAGGTCCAGGAAGCGCTTGTCTTGTCCCATGCGGCGACTCTTCCCGCCGGCCAGTAAGACGCCGCTGACCCCCTTCAGTGTCGCCATCGGCAGGACCTTCTCGCAAATAAAAAGGGGGAGTGGGATAGCCCACTCCCCCTTACCACACAACCAAGAGCTCTAAATCTTACCCTGTCTCTTGTTCTTCCGTCGGGTCAGCACCCAGCCTTCAAGGATCACGATACCGACGGCGATCAAAGTTGGGTAGATATACGTCTCTTTTGGAATCGGCGGCTCGAGGATCGTGTAGTAGAACGCCGAAACGGACATCTTCCGTCCTGCATCCCCGTTGTGCCCATCCCACACGAAGAACACGGTCGGGATATACTTCCCCATCTCGAAGTACGTGTCTTCGTCGTAGTCGCCCTTTCGAGGACGGCTGATCATCACCGACCACCGCCCATCCTTCCACTCCGACTTCATGACCTTCAGCTTCTCGGTCATATCGTCACGTTCTTCGAAGTCCTGGTCCCAACCCGTCCCTGTAAAGGCCCGGACCGAGCCATCGGCCTCCCACTTGACGATATCAACCGGATACTTTTCATCCCCCCAGAAATACCGCGGCTTCTCGGGTGGCGGGATCTCCTGCCACTTCACCGGGAACTGGAAGGCGAGAGCATCGTTATAGACCGTGTACTTTACCTGCTGAGCGGCAATGGAGCCTTCTTCGCCTGTCTTAGGCGGCTGCTCTTTCACACCATACGCTTCAAGGTTGACCTCGGTCGGCTCAAACGGCGGCTTCTCTGCAGCCACGCTCTTTGAGCGATCATCCCACTGGAAGAGGAAGACGATGTCCTTCTCGTTGTAAAGCGACTTGACCCAGATGTCATCGATACGGGTTACGAAGTTCCGCGGCTTGTGGGTGATCTGACCGCCGAGCGCGATCAACCGCCGTTCGCGCTTCTGCCACATTTCGTTTTCCGGATCGTCCGAAATCTCTCCTTCGACCGGTCCCGAACGCAGCACAAAATTGATCTTCGGCTTGTCGGTCAGAGGATCGATTTCAAGAGGATTTCCGTTGACATCTCGTTCGCAGAGCGAGTTGACAAAGTTCGCGATGTGCCATCGCTCTTCGACGGTCGTGTTGTCCGCGAAGGAGGGCATCGGGGTTCCACTGACCCCCGTCGAGAACGTTCGGAAAATGTTCTTCACGTTATAGGGATCGCGTCGGCTCCCCCGGAAGTTCCAACACTTGTGCCAGTTGGCCGGCTGGATCGGAAAGCCCCAGTCATCCTTGAGATTGAAGGCGTTGCCGTCCCCACGACCCTCGGCACCATGGCACTCCACGCATTTTTTGTCGACGATCAGCTGTTTACCTTTTTCCAAGCTCTCCTTGCTGACGGGGATAGGCTTGATATCGCCCAACTGCAGCACCGTTTGCGTTTCGGTCTCCTTGTCGTCGAACTTGCGGTCCTTCACCAGCTGGGTTGTGACAAAGGAGAGGACTTGCAACCGCTGCTCTTCGCTGAGAATACCATCCCATGGCGGCATCGCCGACCCCGGCAAACCATGAGTCACCGTTTCAAACAGATCGTTCTGCCCGGGTACCGGCTTCCGCGAGTCGAAAAGTGGCAATTCCCCGCTCGCCGTATGCCGAATCTTGAACGTTCCTTGGTTGAAATTCCGAGGGCGCGGCCAGAGTCGGTCCGCGGCCGGGCCATCCCCTGCTCCATCGACCCCGTGACACCAGACGCACTTCGTAAAGTACACGCGCTTGCCGGCCTCGATCATTTCGGCAGAAGGCAAGGGGGCCAACTCCGCTTTCTTGAATCCTTCCGGCAGACCCTCTTGCGCGAAGGTCGAGACGGCGCTGCTTCCCGATGCCAAGACCGCGCCAAGCGCTACCGCCGGCAGCAGCATCAACTTCCCATTAAACCGAAGACGCCTCATAGATGTACCCCTTCACCGGATAGTGTGGGATTAATCCCAAGTCCTTGGATAATAGCCGGTATGCCAATACTCGAAGAGAATGACCTTCCAAATTTCGTCCGTCGTGAGATGCTGCTCCCATGGGGGCATCACCGACGCCCAAGGGAATCCTTCCCTGGGTAGCCCAATCCCGCCCTTCGACACACGCCAGAACACGAAGGTCTCCTGGAGCTGGGCTAAAGTCCCCGGGTCTGTAAAGTTTGCCGGAATCGGATTGAAGGCAAAGGCGTGAAGGCCACGGCCATTCAGATTGTCGCCATGGCAGAAGTGACAATTTTGGAAGAAGATCTCTCCACCCTCGCGGACGTACTTGATATACCCTTGGGCATTCGGGTCCCAGGGATTGGCATCCGGACGCCCTTGCATCAGACGCCCCATGCTCTGCTCGGTAATGAGCTTTCGGGCGAATTCCTCGTCGAACTTCCCCTCGAGATTCACCCGATAGGGATTGTAAGACGTTTGGAGGACAAAAGTTTTCCCGTGCACCTTGGTGCTGGCAGGCGGCGCAGGATGCACGGTCCGAAGCTCGATCGGCTCTTCTAGGTTCGGCAGGAACGAGTTATACGAGAACCCCCAAAGAATGATGGGAAGAGCGATCAGATACACCGTTCGCAGGACCCTGTGAAAAGGGGTCACCGCATCCAAGACGTTCATGATTGGTTGTTTGAACTTCCGCCAATCTTCTTCGTTGCTCGACATCCACATGAAGATGGCGATTAACGAAACCGTGCCGTACATGGCCCGTACGCTGAACGGGATCGGCGGATAGATGCGATACTTCAAGTACAACATAATGAATACCCAGAAGAGAATGCCCTGCCAAAATCTGGGAATTCCCATTCCACTCCGGTCCAGCAGATAGCTGATGCCCGCGAAGACGGCCACGCAGAAGGCCAGCTCGAAGATCATCTGCATCGGCATGAAGCCTTCGATCAACTTCAGCGATGTCATGACACAACACTCCTTGTTAGGTCAGGGCGAGCACACGGTCGCCACAAAGCATGAGCTCAGAGTTCTTAGATCTTTGGCGGCGCTTTTCCCTCTTCCAGTTGGGAGAGGTAGTCGACGATCTTGTTCAGCGCCCCGGCGCTCAATTTCTGTCCGAAGATCTTCGGCATCGTGTTATCAGGAAATCCCTTCACGACGTAGGCGCTTGGATTGATCACCGATTCCGTGATGTATTCCCGGACGGACTTGGCCGTTCCCTTGTAAGCCGGATCTTTTAACCGGCTGGGGGCGTTGGTCTTTTCCACCAGCTTCGGACCAATCGTTCCGACGGCGCCTGCGATGCCTGGAATCGTATGGCAGGCCACGCACTGAGCTTTCGAGAAGATCTGATCAACCGGCTCCGATCCATCAGCCAGCAGTCCACCTCCGGCTTGCGCTTTCTTCTCGTCCTCAGGCGACGCCTGCTTCGGCCGGTCTGCCTCCGGGATGAATTTTTCGTAACTCTTGACGATCTCTTCGTAGCTTGGCGCGTCCTTCCCTTCTCGGACGTACATCCAGGTGTCGACGGCAGCCAACTCTCCGATGGAGAGGGAGATGGGCGGCTTATGAATCGCCGGCATCGGGCTTTGCTTGTCGTTGGTCCCTTTGACGCCGAACCCCGCGACGACGTAGCAACTCGGACAAGCATGCGACTCGGCTATGTACTCCTGTCCTGTCTCCGCTGTTCCCGCTCCGGGGAAGGCCTCTTTCTGTTCCGTATCCCGATCGCCTGGCTTCCCCTTGTGATACCGAGGATCTTCAAGGCGCTGCTTGGCTCGATCCGGAACACCGAACAGGTTTGGAGCCCGCTCACTCAAAAATCCTTCGTTAAAGCCATGACAGAGCGGACACTGTCCCTTTCCAATGGCACCTTGAACCTTGCTCTGCCCGAGGCCGCCGAAGATGATTTTTTCGCCTTCATCCGCAAGCTGCTGGGGCGTCATCGACGCAAAGTCAAGCTTCACTTCAGGGGGAGGAAACCCGCCTTCCACTTGAGGGAGCCAGTTGCCGTACCCGGAAAGCGCCGCCGCGACCAGGAACATGAATCCGCCGATCTTGAAGAGGGCACTGATGTTCGCGAAGTACAAGGCCATCATGAAGGAAAGGGCGGTGATCATGGCGAGGGAGACGGGAAGGAGGCGGGAGTTGCCGTTGAAATTAATCTGATAATTTGCGATCGCGATAAAGAGCATCACCGACGCGATCATACCGATGAATGTCTTGAAGACCCGTTGGCGCTTCTGCACTGGGTCCGGGGTGCTGACCTGGAAGTAGATCAGCAACCCTCCGAGCAGGGCGAGCACCGGCCACCCCAACTCAAACGCTGCACCTAGTAATTCCGCCACGTGAAGACCCTCCTGGGCCGCACCGGTCCTCACACCGGTACGGCCCTTATGTCAGAAATTCAAAACTTACCGAATCACTAATGGCCGACTGCTGGCTCTGGCGCTCCTCCGGGAACCGGGACCTTCGCCGCCACCGGAGCCTTCTTGGCTCCAAGCGTTCCGAGCCAGAAGACGAACATGATGCTGATCCAGAAGAACAGGACGTTGAACGAAATCATGTTCGCAGCAAATCCGACTGTGTGCGTGTACGCCCAGGGTGAGTTATCCCGCATGATCTCATTGACGTGCCAGAACAACCGAACCGAAGAGCGGATGTACCCCATGAGGCCCATCATCCAGGTGAATGCCGTCGCAAGCATGATCAATGCGTACTGCGACCGCGCGGAGATCCGACCCCACTGGATTGGCCCCAACTCTTTGGCTCCCTTCAACATCGAGAGATTCAGAGCGGTCATGAAGAACAGACAGGAGAGAGTCGTCGCCACCTGCGGTACCGAGAGACCGACGCGCACGTTGGCCGGAATGTAGTACCCATAGATGGCGAGCCAGACGATGTTCACGTAGGCAAAGAAGAAGAACACGCCCATGAAGATATTGCCGAACTTGGACCAGGAGACGGCTGGGATCTTGTTCCCGCGCTGGTACCAGATGAAGCTCAGCACCGTCGTGGTGATGATCACGTTGATCCCGCCGTTCTTTGCGGACATCACACCGTAGTTCCCCAGAACCGGGTGCTGCTGACCGCCCATCGCCTTCAACTCGGCCGGAGTCATCACCATAGTGTGCGGGGTGATGAAGACCAAGAACCCAACGACCAAGATGAACACGAAGTACTTGATGTACCGCTGGAACCGCTCAGCACCCGTCATGCGACCAAGCGCTTGCCATAGATAGTAGTTCGTGCTGAGGAAGAGAATGCCGATCATCGTCGCCTGAATGATGAACAGCCATGCAAGTAGGCCGCCCATCAGAGTGATGCCCATCTGCTGCCGGTAGGCATACACCTCCCGCATGAGCCAGTAACCGGCAAAGGGCAGCGGGATGAGGAAGGCGACGCCCAAGGACATCGCGATATACCCCATCCAGTCGTAATGTGCCCGCTCCTCGTCGTTCTTGGCTGACAAGAAGCGGTACGCCGCATAGGCGGCGACCACGCCGCCCCCGAATGCCATATTACCGAGAATCCGGTGAACGTTCAGGGGGTTCCAGAGCGCGGTATGGAGCACGTGCCAGATGTTCCCGAGATAGCGGCCCTGCTCATCGACACCCGCCGGGGACATCATGAACCCGATCCACGAGTTGGCGAGGAACATGAGGACGGTACCGATGACGTTCAGGATCACGGACATGCTGAGGTGAATCCACTTCAACAGCCCTTCCTTCATCTTGTCCCAGCCGTAGTAGTAGATGTAGAGCGTTCCGCTCTCCGCCACGAACATCAAGGCGTAGATGTGCATGACGGGGCGGAAGATGCTGGACAGATAGCTGAAGAAAGCCGGATAGAGAGTCAGGAAGGTGAAAATCAGAATGCCGCCCAGGATGGCGGTCAAGGAGTAGGCCGTCAGGCTGATCTTGATAAAGTCGTAGGCCAATTGGTCGTACTTCTTGGCCATGGCCTTATCCTTCGTGACCACCCCAATGAACTCGATCACCATACAGAAGATCGGGACGGCCAGCACGAAGCTCCCATAGTAGAGGTGCTGCTGATTGGCGAACCACAACAGCACCCGACTCTCGAAGTTGTACCGGGGATAATCCTTGGGGCTATCGGTCGTCTTCGGGGCCGGCGCACCAACCACGATCCCCTCGGTCTTGTAGTAGACGTCCCGGGCCTTCTCGACTTTCTTCTCAGGCTCGCCGCCCTCCTTCTTGACAGCGTCGGCTGGTGGGCCTGGGGGCGCCTCTCCGCCGCCGCTGGCAAGCACGGGAACGGACACCAGGATTGGCAGCAAAAGAAGACCGACCATCGCGCTCAACGCTAGAATTGACAGCGTCTTCTTTCGGGTTACACTACCCATGACAACCTCCTTAAGCAGTCACGAAATGGTTCCGAGATTTTCCGCGAGCCTGAGAACCACTCGGAGACTTGGCGCTCATAGCCCCTGGGCCTCGTTATTTGCGGAACAAGTACCAGTAGTCGAGGCCTTGCATATCCATCAAGTAGTGATCGACCAAGTGAAAGTAAGCCACCACGATCAAGATCGAGACAATCACGGCATAGGCTGTGTTGTTCAGCAGATTGGCCTTCTTCCCGACGAACAGCAGGACGGCCCCGATCACCAGCAACGCAAACCAGAAGACGGGATTAGTGAACATTGCAATGCTCCTCGATCAAGAAAGAAGTAGAAAGCTTTCTCCACGGGTAGGGCGCGGGAGTCAGCACGGACATTGAATACCCGCAAACCAATAGAAGAACCAGAGACTGACTGCACACGTGATGTAGAAAATCATCTTGCCAATTTTGGTCTGGATATCGCTGTGGGCCGTCGCTTCCATACTCCTTCTCCCTGATCTCCTTTCCGATTAAGCTGTGATGAGCAACGAAAGTCAGTCAGTATTCTTGACAGGTTTTTGGACCGTGTGTTAATCCTTCCTCACGCAGCGATTGCTCTCGAAGAGGGGCGAAATAATGAAGAAAAACTCAAAAGTGTTCGACATTATAGTTTTGGCTGGAATGGTTGTCAATATAATTTTGGCCGTGTTTCTGATCCTCTACTACTTCGATTTTCTATAACTTCTCAGCATCCGACTGCCCCTTTCCTTCTACCCCTACAGCACCCGATCTTGCACAACGAAACCCGATCGTCTCGTCGCGAAAATCGGGGACCATCTTACTGCGGCTCGTCAGGCGGACATCGCTTCCGGTGTTCGTATAGACCCCTCCCCGCAGCACCTTATAGAGGCCATACTCTGGGCCGGTCGGGTTCCGTTCGACCGGCTGCCGATAGTAGTCCTCTCCGTACCAGTCAGCCACCCACTCCATGACGTTGCCGGCACCGTCCGCGACGCCGAAGGGACTGATATCGCGTGGGAACGTGCCAACTGGTGCCGCCACATCGTATCCATCGTTGACCCGAGCCCAGTTGGCCCCCATCGGGTCGGGATCGTTGCCCCACGGCCATAGGCGGGCATCGGTGCCCCGCATCGCTTTTTCCCATTCCGCTTCCGTCGGAAGTCGCTTTCCCTTCCAGCGACAGTAGGCGTCGCCGTCATCCCACGACACGTACACGACGGGTTGGTTCACGCCCCTCATCTTCACCATATTCTTGGCATAGCGTGAAGGAGGGCCGGGATAACGGTGATTGGTGGCCGAGACAAAGGCCATGTAATGCCCGTTGGTCACCTCGTAGCGGTCGATCCAATACGCATCGAGGTAAATAGAGCGAGGCGGTCGCTCGTCAAACCCGCCGGCATCAGTTCCGCGGACGAACGGTCCTGCAGGAATGAGCACCATGTCATCGGGGATGAGGGGCTCGCTGGAGGCGGATCCGACAGAGTCGGCCGGCAGCCCCCCCTCCTCGGGCGGGGCGCCGGTATCCTCGTAGGGCGTGAGCTTGGTCCCTCGCAAGATCCCCATCACCGGAAGACTGGTCATCAAGAGGACCGTCACCCACATGGCAACCTTGAATCGCGTTTCGAGCATAACTCACCGTTGGGCCTCCGCCTGCCCGGATGATCGCACGGGTGGCCCGCCGTCACTGGTCGCTGTTGTCTTGGCCGACTCATCCTCGCTCTTGGCACAGCGAATCCCGATCGTGCTGTCAGTCCGCCACATCTTCGCCTGGAAGCGCTTTGACAGCCGGGCATTGTGCTGCGTCTCCCGCCATGATCCACCGCGGATCACCTTGTGCTGGCCCTCCTCCGGACCTTTGGGATCGCGAAAGGGCGCCTTGCGGTAATAGTCCTCACTGTACGTATCCGCGACCCACTCGGCCACGTTCCCGGTCATGTCATACACCCCGTAGGGGCTCCGTCCGGATTCAAACGACCCCGGGGGCGCAAGGTACTTGAATCCGTCTTCCTCGCCGTCCACGTTGGCATACCCGGTTGCAAATTCATCGCCCCACGGATACTTTCGCTTCCCCTCGCCTCGTCCCGCCTTTTCCCATTCCGCCTCGGTCGGTAGTCGCTTCCCGGCCCATCGACAGTAGGCTTCGGCGTCGGCCCACGACATGCCGATGGCCGGCAACTCGGGCCGAAGAATCTTCGATTGATCGTCTTCGAAAACGGGGATGAAGGGTTTGCCGCGTTTGGTCGCTTTCACGAACCGATCATACTCCGCCTGGGTGACCTCCTTCTTGTCGATGTAGTAGGTCGAGAGGAAGACGGAATGCTCCGGAGCTTCGTCGGGATCACCGTCGTTGCTCCCCATCGTAAAGGGGCCTGCAGGGATCTGGATCATTTCCCGCCCTTCGTCGCCGACGATGGTCTTGTAGGCCGAGAAATCGCGCGGGGCCGCGACCGGCGCCGCTCGATGCTCGGTCTTGATCGTGGCGGCCAGTTCGCGCATCTGCTTCGACTTGTACGACTCGTAGACCAGGCCGACGATCATGAGAATGAACGAGGCGAAGACAAAGACGATCGACCCGATCAGTACCCCTCGATTTTCCATATGCCCCCGTGACATCCGCCCACCGGCGTCAATGTCCCTGCCCCTCGCTTTGCTGATTCCGCTTGTGCTCAGCCCACAGATCCAGCAGCATGGACGACTGTACACCGAGAAAACCGCCCATCGCCGCCCCGGCCCCGGCCCCGAATGAAATCTTGTCCTCGCCCGCAAGCAGCCAGGCCAGTAGGCCGCCGAGCAGCGTACCGATGAGGATGCTGACGAGAAACCGCCGCCCGCCAAAGGCGCCGATCACCGTGCCCATCACCACCCCGATCCCGACCCCCAGGGGCATCATTTGCTCGCCCATGAGGACGCCGAGCAACGCCCCGACGGTACCCATCACCGCGGCCCCGAGAATCATATCGGCGACCCGGCGGCGTGATCCAACTCCACCGGCGGTCGAGTGGCGCATGGTCAAGGAGTCGTCGCGGTGACGGCGATGGGACCAAAATCGATCTCGACGTCGGGACCCGCCAACAGCGAAATTCCCCACGCCTTGTCAGCCGGCTCGTGATTATGGATGCGCTTGAAATCTAGGTACGCGTTCACGCGTTCTTCAATCCATTCCCCCACGGGAGCAGTCCCCGTTCGGATGATGATTTCCGAGGCGGACGAAAATCCGCCCTCGGTGATGCTGCCGACGGGTTTCGCCCGGCTCCACACATACTTGGTCGTGACCGGAATGAACATCAAGTCCGTGTCCAGCGAGATGAAAACCGCGGCGATCAAATCGTGCTTGTCGTCCGAAGCCGGCGGCGCGGACTTCAACCGCCACCGCCAGGTCACGACCGGGAGCGCCTTCGGATCCCAGCCCAACTTTTTGTAGACCCGCTGATCCGCACCCTTTGCCGCAAGGAAGGCGACGTGGCCTTCCTCCTTCACGACGCGATAGGTCTCTTTGGCACGCGCTTCGTTCCGCTGCGCCCGCCATCCCGAGGGCCACCCATCCGTCGCCGTCTGGAAATCTTCCAACACGGTCATGCCGTTCGATTGTCCGGCGGCACATGGCCCGGACGGCAGCCCGGCGGTCGCCGCAACGACCGCGAGGATCATCACCACGAGTCGTGTCTTCATGATACTTGCGCCTCTCCCGATGGAGCACCTACGAGCCCTTCCCGCCCGGTAGACGCCCGTTCCATGAGCGCCGCACGCTCTTCATCGCGACGGCTCAGCCAGAACAAGAACAATACCGTGAGCCAAAACACCACCATGTTCAGGGTCACCATCTTTGCGGCAAACCCGAGCGACGGCGTGAAGGCCCATGGCGAGAGGTCCGGCATGATCTCGCTCACATGCCAGGACAGCCGCCCGGTCGATCGAATATAGCCCATCAGACCCATCACCCAGGTGAAGGCGGCGGCCAACCCGAACAGCACCACCATCCCTCGCACGGAGATCTTGCCCCATTGGATCGGCCCGTGCTGGATCGCGCCGCGCGTCATGGCTCGGTTCAGCACCACGGCGACCAGCAGGACCGTGAAGGTGGTTGCGGCTTGGGGCGAGGACAAGGCGACGCGGATCGCCGCCGGCAGGTAGAACCCATAGACCGAGAGCCAGATGATGTGGACGATCCCGAGCGTGAAGACCACAGCCAGGACGGCGTTCCCGGTCCTCGCCCATTTCACCGTGATCGTACGGTTGGCGCGACGGTAGAGAATATAACTGAGCGCGGTCAAGCAGATCATGACGTTGATCGCGCCGTTTTTCGCCGACATGACGCCATAGTTGCCGATCACCGGGTGTTGTGCGCCGCCCATCGCCTTGACCTCGCTCGGCGACATGATGATCGTATGGGGCGTCAGCCACACCATCAGGCACGCCATAAGCCCATACACCAGGTACTTGAGGTAGTTCTGGTAACGCTCGCCGCCGCGAATCCGCCCCATGCTTTGCCACAAGTAGTAGTTGATCCCGAGGAAGAGGACGCCGATCAGCAGGGCCTGAACGACGAACAGCCACGTCAACAGCCCGCCCATCATCGTCACGCCCATGCTTTGCCGGAACGCATAGACCGACCGCATCAGCCAATACCCGGCGATGGGCATGGGCAAGAGGGCGCACACGGTGACGAACAAGAAGAGATAACCCACCCAATCGTAATACGCGCGTTCCTCGTCGGACTTGCTCGTAAGGAACCGATAAGCCGCATATGCCATGACCACGGCGCCGCCCGACATGATATCGGCCAGGAAGCGGTGGACGTTCAACGGATTCCAGAGCGCCGAGTGCAAGAGATGCCACACGTTGCCGAGGTACTGCCCCTGCTCGTTGACACCGGCCGGTGACATCATGAACGAAATCCACGCGTTGGCCAGCAGCAACAGGACCGCCCCCATGACGTTCGCGAGCACCCCGAGCGTGGCATGGAGCCACTTGCTCACCGGGCCCTTCATTCGGTCCCAGCTGTAGTAGTACACGACCAGGAGCACGGCCTCCCCCAGGAAGACCAAGGCATAGATCGGCATCATGCTCTTGAACGTGCCGCCCATGTAGCTCATGAAACTGGGATACAGGCCGATGAAGAGGCCGAGCATCACGCTCCCGACCAACGCGGTGATCGAAAGCGCCAGGAGCCCGACCTTCAGGAAATCACGCGCCATCCGGTCATAGCGGGCCGCCCAGAGTTTGTCACGGGCAAGCAGCCCCACGACCTCCATGATCACGACGAAGATCGGCAAGGCGAGGACGAAGCCGCCGAAGTACGTATGCTGTTGGGTGACGAACCACACGACGAGCCGGCTGTCGAACGAGCCCAGGCGCGGATAGACGATCGCATCCGCACCCGGAGCCGGCGGGCCGCTCGGCACCCCCTCCGTTCCGAAATACACGTCCTTCGACTGGGCAGAAGTCGGGTCGGGCAGCGTCAACGTGAGGAGCGGCGGGAAGAGTGCAAGGAGGACCCATACGGCGAGAAGGCTCAGGCTCCTACAGGGCACCCTGCGTTCGACTGTCAGCATCCGTTCAACTCCGTTGTGCAGGCTCGGTGAAGACATGATCGGGCGCGGTCATCCGACCGGACGCGGCCTCCGGCTTCGAGAGCAGACTCATCACGAACGGGCAACGGAGCAACGAGGGCGGAATCAGGCGCTGGACCCGGTCTTCTTCATGACGGCGGACACCGAGATAGTAGCCGTACAGGCCCATGAGCGCCGCAACGACCGCCGCCATCAGCGGCTGGACCAGAACCGGTCGCGACACGTCGCGCGAGAAGACGAATATGACCAGGCCGGCCAACGCGAGATAATAGGTGGCCCCGAAAGCCAAGCCCGGCCACCACCAGAAGCGAAACAACTGCAGCCAGCCGGTCGAAGCGACCCGCACCCGCCATGGCTCCGGCCGTTGCTCGCCCGAGAAGTAAGCCGCCAGCGCGACGGTCGCCGAAACGACCGACGCCAAGCCCAACTGGACCAGTACATGAGCTCCACTCGCCCCGAAAGTGAGCGCGACGAGACCGACGAGGCCGGCCAAGCCGGCGCCAGCGGACACCCAGGCGAAGGCCTGGCGGGGATGAGCTGTGAGCAGCGCCCGCAGGCCCGCGCCGTCCGGGAAGGTCGGCACCCGGCCCCCCTCTCGTGCAGTCCGCTGAACGTGACCGATCTCGAAGGCATCACGCGCCACCGACGTACAGGCGATGATGATCGCCATCATCGCGGGCCCCTCGGGATGCTCGAGGAAGTCGTACTGGACGACTAGCTTCAGCAACGCAAGCACGAGCAAGGACAGTTGAACTCCGTACACCCACCCGATCCACCCGGCCACCCAGGCCGCTCGCGCCGCTCCGTCTTCGCGCCATGAGACCCTGAACGGGACCCCGCGTCCCATGCGATACGCCCAGAGCGCGGTGAGAGCCGAAACCACGCCGCTGATGCCGAGCAGCACCAAGGGGTCCGACAACGGCACGACGTGCTTGGCGCCCCGATAGATCACGAACGCCACCAGGCCCGGGACGAACATGACCCATCGTTTTCGTCTCCGGACCTGTACGTCGGTCACCGCCAACGTGAGGCTCGGAAGCACGCGCAAGGCAAGGCGATGCAGCATAACAACCCGTGTAGAGTGATGAGGGATGAATGATGAGTTGCGGCCGCTATTCAGAATTCATCATTTCAGAATTCATCATTCAACATTCATCACTCGTCGTTGCTTTTCGAGAACATCCCGAAGTATCGCGCTTTGACCCGTTCCATGAGCGCCACCGTCACCCGCCCTTCGTCCAGGTCCAGGGCCGTGCGCTCCAACTCCTGCCTGGCCATCGCACGCACGGCGGCCGGGACTTTGTCCAAGCGCTGTTCTGCGTCTGGGTCCCACGTCACGACCCCGCCGTTTCGCGCCCGGGACAACACCGCGGACGTGATGACGCGCTCACCGTGCGACCGTGCGAACGATTCCGCCTCTTCTTCGACGAGAGGCTGCAGATACGGCGGGAGCCGCTCGAGGGTGTGGCGGGCATCATCCGACCACATGAGACGATCCACCAACCTCACCGTCTCATCGGGCGCCCCGAGCCCGCCGACATGGCGCTGGCACCGGCGGCACTCACAGCGGACGAGCCAGAGGGGCGGGGAGGACTCCTGCCAGACTTCGTCCACCCCTTCCGTATGCATCCAGTTCCCGCAGTCGCAGACGAGCATGGTCACCCGATTTTCCCGGGATACAGAATGTACAGCATCACGTAGGTCACGCTGCCGGTCACGAACAGGACGCAGTAGATGACCATCGTGAACGTGCCCAGGATCCGGTGCCGCCGCTCGCCGTTCGGCCAAATGCGCTGAATGAGGACTTCGACCGCGAACACGATCGCGATCAGGATGAGGAGCCCCAGGTATACCGACAGCTTGCGCGTCGAAAACCCAGCGCTTACCGCCCGGGAGAAGAAGAGCAGCAGCACGACGCCGGAAATCCCGCCGAAGATCGCGACGATCCTGCGCCACGGCGTGACGAGCAGATCGTTCCGCAACAGCCGTTGCCCGCCGCGAACGATTTGGGTGCGAAAACCGAGCACGATCATGTAGACCGCCATTACGAGACCGATGACCACCAGGACGATGTGAAACGTCAGCAACGGAATGAAGACGTTGTCGTAGAGCTCCTGGGACCCGCCGAAACCTTCCTTCCCTTCGAACGCGAGCACGCCGAGTTGGCGGAACAGGTAGTAGCTCGTAAAGAACGCGAGCATGGCGATCATCCCGCCCAGCATGAGCCAATGGTGCGCTCCCCCCTGGCGCCGCTTCGCTTGTACCCAGCCGACGATGAAAAGACCGGTGAACAGGGCCGCCATGAGCTGGCTCACATCCGCCCCGACCGTCGCATGCGTCCCGAAGAACCCCGGCTGTTTCAGCCATTCATACATGCTGTGAACGCCCCACGCGATGACCACTCGCCTTCACGCCGTGGACGACCGCGGTCGGCTCCACTTCGGTGACGCCGCTGAACCCCGCCGATTCCATCCAGCGCAGGGCATCGCTGACCTTGTAGCAGCGCCCCCGCTCCGTGTTCACGAGGATGTGCACGGCGAAGGCCGTCGCCCACGCGGGACTTGTCCCCGTTTCATCGAGAAATCGATCTTTGATGAGAAGACGCCCTCCCTCCGTCAAATGCGTCCAGGCCTTGTGGACGAGGGTCTGATTGGCCGCACCTTCCTGGTAATGCAGGATGTCCGACATCAACACGACATCATAGGGCCCGCCCCAGGGGTCCCGATTGAAATCGCCCGGCATGAGCGCGATCCGAGACTCGAGACCGGCCTCTTTCACCATGCGCTCCGCCGTCTTCAACGTGGCCGGAAGATCAAAGACGGTGGCATGGAGCTGGGGATAGCACCGGCAAAATGCGATCGCATTGGTCGCCGCCCCTCCGCCGAGGTCCAAGAGCGTCCTTGCCCCGTCGAGTTTCAGCCGCTTGGCAAGCTCGGGACTGCTCTGCCGTCCGATACGGTCGAGCACCGACAGCACGTTCCCGCCGAGCTCCGGATCGGTCTCGAACACGTGTCGCGTCACCGGGGAACGGCCGGTCCGTATGGTCTGTTCCAGCTTGCCCCAATTCTCCCATTCCGCGTCATGGAGCAACAAGAGATGGCCGATGTATTGAGAGGAGGAGCGGACCAGATGGGTCGAGGCCGTCCTCGTATTGCTGAAACGTCCTTGCTCTTTCGAGAGCAGCCGCATCGCGACGAGGGCGTTCATGAGAATTTCCAGCCGTTCGCCGTCGGCTTGAAGACGCCCGGCGAGCTCATGGGCAGTTAGTTCTTTACCGTCGAGGAAGCTGAACAGATCCAGCTTGACTGCAGTGAGGAGGATCTTGGTTTCCCAGTAGTATCCGAGCTGGAAAATTTCGGCGAGCGAGAGTTCTCGTGCCACTCCGTTCCTCGATGCATCACGTTCCCTGAAATTTCCGCATCTTACTCAGTTCGGCTCGACAAAGGCAAGACGAAGACGGAAGTCCTTGCCATCCGGCGCCGCGTGCTTGCACGGCGGTGGGTGAACGCGTGTCATCGGGAGTGCCCGACCGCCGAAGCTCGTGTACTCAAGCCGGAGAGCACGATCGCCTGGGTCATGGGCACCGAAACGAAAAGGGCGACGGCCGGATGAACCGGCCGTCGCCCTTCGGCGACGAAGAAGTACCCGACGTTACTTCTTAATCTCGAACTTCGCCTGAGCCGTGCCCCCCTCCGGGACATCGACTTCGGCCTCAACCTTCCCCGCAAACGGATGCCACGCCACCAGCTTGTGCTTCCCGGCCGGCACATCCTTGATCTCGAACGTGCCATCGTCCTTGGCGACGGCAAAGTGACCGTTCGACACCGGTAGGAAGAAGGACTGCATGAACTCATGCTGGTCGCACTGCAGCCGGAACATCGAGCCCTGCTTGTCCTTGCGGAGCACGACCGGCTTTTCGAGCTTCGATCCCTTCTCGGCAAGCCCGATGTTGAACACCGTGGAAGACGTCGGACCAAGCACCTCGAAGGAGTGCGGGTTGTGGAGCACGCCCTTCGCCGACTTCGGGTCCTCGGGGTCGGCGTCATGGTTCTCCACCCGGAAGATCTTCTGCTTCACCACGACGCCGGTGTACGGCTGAAACTCGCAGAACTCGGCCACCACATCGGTGCCCTTGTAGCCATCGGTGAAGGCCTTGTCCTCGATATCCGTCACCGCCACGACCGCCGCCTTCAGCCCCCCGTCCTTCCCGACCTCGATCGTCTTCAGAATCCGCTTATCGCCCTTGGCCAAGTCCGCCTTCTTCTCGGCGATCTTCGGACAGAACTTGGGATTGGGAAACTTCGAGAAGAGAAATTCCTTCTCCTCGGGCTTTCCGCTGTAGGTCACCTTCCCCGTGATCGTGCCTCCCGCAAACGAGGAGAGGGGCGCCACGAGAAACGCGCCTACGATGAGTCCGAACACTATCATGATGCTACTTTTTCTCATGAGACTGCCTCCTTGTGATAGAACACGACAAATTGACCCGCCTCCGTCATCGCGCATGACTACTCCGAGCACCCGCTCTCCTCCCTCATGAAAGAGAGCCTCATCTACCCTTGCTGGCACCCATTGGTTCGACCGTGCTGGTGGGCCGTCCTAGCGGGCTTGAGAGTACGAGGGCCGTTTCTATACTCCAACTCCATGATTTGTGTCAAGAAGCTGATCATGCCCGCTCCCGTCCTCAGCCGTGCCGAGTCCCTGACGAGACCTTCAAGATCCGCCCGAGCGCTCCTCCGGCCGTCGCACGGACCGCTTCATCCTGATCCCGCAACGCCCGCTTCAGGATGAGAACGATGCGGTTGCCGCCGATATGACCCAGCGAGCGCGCCGCGGCGATCCTCGGACGCGGCAGCGAATCGCCGAGCAGCTCTTCGAGCACGGAGACAGCCTCGTCGGCCTTCGCCTTCGCCAGCGCTTTGGCGACCGACGACCGCACACCCGGATCGGTGTTCCGGGCCAGTGCACGAACCGTATCCGCAACCCGTTCGTACGGCAGGCCGAGCTCAAGCAAGGTGGCAACCGCCGCGGCCCGGACGGCCAAGTTCGAGTCCTCCAGCATCGCCTCGACGCTCTGAGCGGCATTGGAAGCGCGCATGGCCCCTAAGGAGACGGTCGCGGTCGCGCGGACGGCCGGGATCGGATCCTTCAAGAGGCCAATGACGCCCGTGCTTGCGCTCTCCATCCCGAGATCTCCAAGAGCCGCCGCGGCCGCACCACGGACCGAAGGCTGCGGATCGTCGAGCGCCGCCTGAAGAATCGGAAGGGCGTTGACGTCTCTGCTCTCGCCCAGCATGCGTAGCGCGGTGGCACGCTCGTCGGGATTGGCCGCGTGCGCGGAGGCACGGACGCGGTCCCAACCATCCGACCGTTTCAACCGAGCCAACATGCCGGCCGCCGTCACCCGGACGAGGGACTGATCGTCGTCCAGCGCTTTTTGAATCCGCCCGGCGACCCGGGGATCATCGGAGCGCCCGAGCGCCTTGACGGCGGCCGCCCGGACGACCGCCGCCTGGTCCTCCAACGCCTGCTGCATCCGAGTAGACCGCCGCCCTGCGGGCAATCGCCCGAGCCCTTCGACGGCCAATGCGCGGACCAACCCCGATCCGTCGTTGACGCCGTCTTCCAGGTACGGCACCGCCTCCTCGGAATCGAGCTCCTTCAGCGCCGTATACGCCGCCCCCCGCATCTGCTCCCGCATGTCCTTGAGCAAGGGGGTGATGAACCCGATGGCCACCTCCCGCAGCAATGGACCGTCGTCGTGTCCGACCTGCTCGCTCAGGCGATCGTACTCAGTCAGCGCGTCCGCCGGCTTTTGGAGGCCGAGGAGCGCTTTGATTCGCAACCGACGCGCCTCGACAGGAGCATCCTGGGCCTTGAGGAGCGGATCGACCAATTGCAAGACGCGCTCGTACTGCTTGCCCACCAGGGCCTGCTGCGCCAGATCCACGTTCCCGCTTCTGGCGCTCAAGGCGGGCGCGGGCATCACGACCAAGATGAGCAGCGGCAGGAGGAGACCGGATCTCAGCGGGCGCCGGTGCAAAGACGGCGCCGCTGCCTGCGCTCCTGGAGGTCCCGCAAAAAGACGCAACGACGACCTCACGCCTTACTGCTGGCGCTCGACGATGGGATCGATCGTGACTGGGCGACCCAGTGCCGCGGGTCCGAACCGAGCCGGTTCCATGATTTCATAGGCGGTTCTCCGGCCCACCGGCGCCTGCATCGCCAGGTTCATCGGCGTGACTTTCTTCGGTTCAACGGTCACGACGCGCTCTTCCAGAGAACCGACATAGGGGTGCCACGCGACGAGCCGATAGGTGCCGGGGGGCACGTTTTCAATCGCAAAGGCCCCCGTCCGATCGGTGATGTCGTAATAGGGATTGCGGACGGCAACCGCCCAGCTCTCCATATAGGCATGGAACCCGCACTGCATGACGAAGAATCTCCGCCCTTTGCTCAGACGGATCTTTTCCAACATCGACTTCCCGGGCTTGTGGCTATGGGTGGCATGCAGATCCCCGCGCTTGTGATCGGAATTCATCGGCAGCGGAGAGTTGAAGAGGACCCGAGTGCCGAGCTCGCGCGAGGTTTCGTACGCTTGGATATCATGCATCACGGGGTCCATGTTGACCACCTCCACGGCGTGCTCGTCCCGCACAATCGTCACGAACGGCGTGAATTGGCAGTCGCGCGCCTCGATGCGCGGCACCGACAGATCAAACGGCTTCCCGGCGTCGATTCCTTCCAGGAGAACGACGACGTCCTGAAGTCCATAGAGGCCGCTCTCTTCGTCGACGCGGAAGTCCCGGAGCAGGCGCCAGCCTTGGCCATTAGAAATCCGGCCGCAGTATTCGGGATCCGGGAAAGTGACCAGATTGAACGCTTTGGGGGCGGGCGTTTGGCCCTTGAGGGTGACGATGCCGGCGATCGTTCCGCCGTTCGGCACATCGACCACGTCGTAGGCATGGACACGAACACCGAAGACCGAGAGCCAGAGCGAAGCGGCCAGGCTCACCGCGATATGCCAGCGTACTGATTGTTTCACGGTCCCTCCACTACGGGATTTGGCGTTTCAGTGTCGGAATGATTTCAACGGGTCGGCCGAGTGCCTCGATGCCGAAATGCGGGTTCTCGACCATCTCATGGGCGCTCCGCCGGCCGGTCGGGGCTTTGAACTCGAAGCTCGCCGTCACGGTCCCCTTCGCCGGGACGGTGACGGGTTGTTCGAGCATCGGGCCGGTCTCCGGATGCCAGGCCACCAGCGTGTACTGCCCGGGCGGCACGTCCGGGATCATGAAGGATCCGTTTGCGTCGGTGATCGCGTAATACGGATTCTCGACCGCGATGCCCCAGCTCAGCATGTAGGCATGGAATCCGCACTGCATGACGAAGATCCGCCGGCCTTTGGTCAAGTTGACACGCTCCGTCATCGGTTCACCGGGCAAATGCTCGTGCGTGTTGGCGCCGACTTCCCGGCGATGGTGGGGATTCATCGGAAGCGGAGTATTGAACAGGACGCGAGGCCCCAGATGAGAGGTCTCGTACGCCTGAATATCGTGCATCACGGGGTCCATGTTGACGACGACCACTTCGCTCTGGTTCCGGACCGTCGTGACAAATGGAAGGAAGCGGCAGTCTCTGGCTTCGATCGTCGGCGGGGTAAAATTGAACGGTTTTCCCTCGGGCACTTCGGCCAGCCACACGACCACGTCCTTGAGTCCACCGTCCGGCGAGACGTTGAACTCCTCGAGCAACCGCCAACCCGTTCCGGTCGAAATCCGCCCACAGTACACCGGATCGGGAAACGTCACGAGGTTGAACGCCTTGGGCGTCGGCTTCCCTCCGCTCAACGTCACCTTGCCGGTGATCGTCCCCCCGTCGGTCACGGCAACTGCTTCATAAGCCCATGCCGGCGATCCGATCGCCAGCAGGACGGTCCACACCACTGTCAAGATGATCTGCATCGGCTCCTCCCATCACACCGCATTCCGCTCGGTTCCCATCTTACTCAGAGCCTGGCGAGAAAAAAAAGGGGGAGCCCGAAGGCTCCCCACAATTTTAAGACCTCGAACGGCAGGTCTTACTGCGAGGCCACCGGGATGGCGCGCCGCTCCGGCTCTCCCGCATCGGCCTTCTTCGCTCCGGCCACCGCGCCGCTCAACGGCAGCAGGCGCTGATCGCCGGCCGGCAGCACGCGTAAGTATCCCCACTGACCGGATTGCGAATATGGCAGGCGCTGATTGCTCCAGACGTAATCGCCGGGCAAGCGGTACGGCCCGCCTGCGGACGGCAGGAACGCATCGATGGCCTCGGACCCCGAAAACTCCACGACGCTGATCGCATCGGCGCCGCGGACGAACGGCTCGATCGGCCATTCATGCTTTTCGACGCTGAACATCTGGTTCTGCTCGTTGTTCGCACCGAACACGTGAATGCGGACCGGATCACCGGCGTGCGCCTCGATGATCGGCGTCACCGGATCCTCGGGCTTGTCCGCGGTGCACGGCTGGAACATCTTGCCGAGCGAGCAGCCCGTCTCTTCCCGGTACTTGTACGGCTCCGACCGGTAGTTGACCCCGGTGAGACCCGCCACGTTCTGCACGTATGGCATGAAGCTGGTGCCGATGATGTTGTCCTCGTCCTGGAAGAAGAGCGCGACGTCACGATAGTTCGCCCGCATCTCATTACCAGGAATGGACCGATCGATGATGACGTCGGCCTGCCAGCTGTTCTTCAGCGACACGTCCGCGCCGGTCTTCGGGTCACGATACTTCGAACCCTTCGGTCCGATGATCACGGCCCCGAAGAGGCCGTTGCGCGGATTCACCATCACGTTGCCCCAATCCCACACCAGGGAAGAAATTTCCCCGATGAACGGATCCGCATAGTAGGTGTACGTGCGGCTCTCCCCGGACGCCACGGTCTGTTCGCCCGGGTTGTGACCGACGTTCGCCCCCAACGAGTCCTTGGGATCGAAGGCGAGGGAAATCGCCGAGAAGGAGGCTCGGCTGTTCTTCATCTTGTTCGTCAGCTTTACCTTGATGCAGTCCCCGACGTTCGCACGCAACGTGAGCGGCATCGGCTGTACGCCTTCCGCCACCTTCGTCACGTCCTCCTCGAGGGCGTAGATCTTCGCATCCGGGTTGCTGATCTGGATCTTCCGTTCGAAGTCGACTTCGATGGCCTCCGGCGCCTTCGGATTGAAGGTCATGCTCGGATAATCGAGGGCCACGACGTTGAAGTTCTTCACCGGCGCCTCTTCAGGACATACCGGCTTCGGCGCCGGAATCTCGTTGCGCGCCGAATAGCCGGCCGGAAGCTTTTGAAGATCCGGCTGCTCCTTGTCGTACACCCGGACGATTCCCCAGCCGCCTTCCGAGAACTTGGACGATCGGCCGTTGAAGTGAATGTAGTCGCCGGGTTGCAGCCGCGGTCCGCCGGCCTGCGGCACGACCAAGTCATACCGCTCGGCGATCCCGATGTGGATCGAATTCTTCCGGTTCGCGTCTCCCGCATACCGCTCCGAGAGGAACGTATGGCCGGACAGCGTCCAGGTCATCGTCTCGTTCATGAGGGTGTGCAAGAGCCGGAAGACCATGGTGTCGCCGAGGTACGCGCGCAGCAGCGGCGTATCCGGGTCGCCATGGACGGCGCTGTTGAAGATCTGCGAGGCATCCGGGTTGCTCGCCAACCGCTGAGCGATCGGCTCGGCCCGGAAGTTCAATCCGCTGCCGGTGGTATGCGTCCCGCCGTTCAAGAACGGCATCGGGGACATGTACAGCTTCTCGGGCATCATGAACGACACAGTCTTTCCGGCTTCGAGTGCGACCTCGATGGGTTGGCCCGGGGGATTGCCCGCGGTCACGATGTTGACGGTGTGCGGCACGGTGTCGTGGACCTGCACCATCAACTCGCGGAAGCTGCCGTTCACGCCGTAGCCGACCGGTTCGGCCGTCCGGATGTCGGCGATGGGCCCGCTCCGGATTTCCTTCCCGGTCTTGGGATCGTGATACGTGGACCCCACCGGCTCCACGATCAGCGTGCCGAAGCCGCCGTGCGGCCAGGTGGTGGCTCCGAACGCATGGTCATGCCAGAACACGGTGCCGACGTCCGAGTCCGCCCAGAGACGCTGGCGCACGAACTCGACCGTCACGATGTCGTTCTTCGGGTGATCGAACCGCAGCGGCTTCTGCAAGGTGATCGTGTTGCCCTTGATCTCCTTGATGCGCTGGATTTCGTTCCCCTTCACGTTATCCGCACCGATGAGGATTTCGGTGTTCACGTGATACTGCGCCGCGTTCTTCACCTGGATCGTCCGGGCCCCCTTCTTCACGTCCGCGGTCACGACCGTGTTCATCGGCGCGGGCAGCCCTTTCTTGTTCTTCTTCTCCAGCATCGTGAACGGACGAACCGACTGCTCATAGGAGAAGCCGGTGATGACGCCGTCGGACGCCTGGTTGTCGAACTGCAAGAAGTGCGGATGGATGTTGATCTTCGAGGACTGGAAGTTCGTGTAGTCGTCGTCCTCCCACTCGCTCGTCAGCATCCAGTCTACGCAATCGTAGATGTTCGCACGGTAGACCAGCGGATACTTCAGGTCGTCGTTCGCGCGAATCGCCGCTTCCTCCTCGTGCAGGACGAAGATCAACCCGGTGGGATCGACCACCGGCGGTTCCTTGCCCTGCTTCTTCGCCATCGTGATGGGAAGCTTGATGAAATGGATGTTGTAGTACTTGCGGCCGGCATTTTCCGGGCACAGGCTCCAACGGCCGTTTTCGCCGGGCATGGCCTGCTCGGCCGTCCGTTCACCGTTCTCATCGACGTGGATCGGTTCGAGCCAGGGTGCGCCCACATGGCCCGGTGAGAACATCACCCGCTTCCCGAAATGCGGGCGCAGGTGCGGAAAGGCCACTTTGCCGGTCGTCGGCTCGAAGGTGATCGGCTGCCGCTTCCCGGGTGTCGCGGACTTGTACTTGGGATTGTCGATCGTGCTTTCTTTCTCGGTCATCGCACGATTGCCGTCCCAGACCCAGTCGAGCACGGTCGCATCGTACGAGACGATCTGGCCCTTCTCGTCGTCCTTGTGGCCGGGCTTGCCCTGGGTCGGCAACTGCATTTCCACCCAGTCCTTGATGTTGACCACGGCCGGATTGCTCTTCCAGTTGCTCTTCCCCTTGTCGACGATCTTGAACTGCTTGCCGAACCAATCGACCGTCGTCCCGATCAACTTGTCGGAGGTCACCCCGACCTTCATCCGACCCTTGCGATCCGGCAACTCCCGGAGGTCCGGCATGACGTCGTTGTGGTTGTCTCCCACCTGCAACGTGTTGTACACGCGCCAGTATCCCCACATCCCCGCCACGTAGTGGTGCGCGACGTGGCAGTGGAAGAGGAAGTCACCGGCCAATTGCTGGCACAGGCCTGAGCCGCACTCCGTCTCCAGGTCCAACGCCTCGGATGGACCGATCACCTCGACGTCCACCCGGTCGGTCTTGGCGCGAATGACCGGGTACTTCACCGGCCCGTTCTTGGCCGCGTGCCACATCGGCATCTCGTCGATCGACCGCGGGCTGCGCGGCCACCGAATCGAGCCGCCATGGGGATGGTGCGAATGGAACACTTCGGAGCCGCCGTGGACGAGGCGGAACTTGGCGGGGTCACCGATGTACGAACGCGGGATCGTGGTCGGGGCGTCGCCGAAGGTGTAGGAGCTGTAGCCCATCGACTCGTCCTCGAACCCAAAGTACTCGTGCTGCACGTGCATGTTATTGATGCCGAACGGCTCGCTCCGGTAGTTGAGCGCCCGGCCGCCCGGACGATACGCGTCGGTCAGCGGATCGCGCTGCGGGAGGAACTCGCCCTTTTTGTTGACCGGTCGGAACGCTTCGTCGCCGACCTCATGGTAGATCAGGACGAACTCCCTGAAGTCCGGCCCGGTGCCGTTCTTGATGATCGCTTGCCACCCACTCTTCATCGGGGTGGCGTCGCCCGTCCCGAGAGGATCGAGATACTCGGATCCCTTGGGCTCGACGACGAAGGTGCCGAAGAGCCCCATGACGGTCAATTCGCGGTCGTTGCTGTAGCTATGGAACTGACGGCCGCCTTCTTGCGTGCTTGGGTGGATGTACCATTCGAAGTCCTGGCTCTTGCCCATTTCGACGATCGATTCGGGATTCGTCGTCGTCGCCGGCTTCCCGGTCGGCGCCACGACCATGCTCGAACCGTGGATGTGAAGACTCACCTCTTCTCCGCCCTCGAGCTTGTTCTGAAGCTTGATCTTGACGCAGTCGCCTTGATTGGCGCGGATGACGAGTGGCTGGATCCATTGGTTCTGTAGGCCGTTCGTAACCGCCCCCGGATCATGCCCCTCCTTCTCCCGGGCGGCCTTGTTCTTGGCCTCTTCCTCCCGGACCTTCTCGACGTTCTCCGTCAGGACGTACATGTAGCCGGGGTAGAAATCGAGCCACTGGTTCAGGGAGATCTCGACGTTGATCGCCGAGATGTCATAAGCCTTCACCGGGGCATTGGCGGGGCAACGCCCCCCCTGTGACACCGGTTCGGTCCGGGGATCGGACATGAGCAGCATGTCCTGCCCACCGGCTCCGTACTGGTGCAGCATCGACATGGAGTTGTACATGCCGGTGCTCACCTGCTGGAGCTGCGGATCGTTCAGGATCTGATGCATGATCCGCTCGTGTTGCTGCTCCACCATGGCCGCACGATCAGGACGCCCTTCGAGGGTATCCTCCACCACCGTCTGGCCTTTGAGCTGCTCCGCCCACGCGGGAGTCGTGTGTGCCATCCCGACGTGCTGAGGATGAGCGCCTGGCGACTCCGCGGACGCGGACAGCGGAAGCCAACAAAGCGCTCCCATCGCCGCCAGGCCGAGGACTCGACCGAGACAACGAGAAAAGGAATGAAGGTGATACATGGACCGGCCTCCTTGACTATGTATGGAATAGGAACTGATGAACTACCGGCGCTGTTTACCCTGGCAGGTGACGGACTTCCTCCCACTGGTCTGCGGACACACTCTGAAGTGGAACCAGAGGAGGCACAACGATACTCAACTCGTTTCGCGGTGTCAACCCCGGAATGATTGTTGCTCAGCGCGTCTCTCTCCGATGTAGGACGGTCGGAATCAACGGAGACAAGGCGATGCGGAGAGCGGGACGCAAGGCACTAGCGGGCAGGAGGCAGGAAGCCGGAGGATCCAGGCCCCGTCTTGACGAGGTCGGAGGACTGGTCCTCCAGACGCGACGCGCTCGACTCGTGGGCGGCTTGGGCCAACCGGCCATCGAGCGAGTCGAGACGCTCGGTCGTCTCAAATGATCCCACGCGTCGCGGGAGAAGATTGAGAATGGCGATAACGATGGCTCCGAGGCTCAGGATCAGGGTCGTTTCGTGCAAGCTGCGTGTGCCTTCGTCGCGAAGGTCCTTGGCCACGTCCGTGACCGTCTGGAGCAGCCGGTCCAGGGCCAGGGAGACCTGAATGAGCTTGGGGCCGGCGTTGTCGGCCGCGTGCACTTCGGCTTCGTGCCGCAACTGGGCCGCGGCGGCCGCGGTCGGGGCGTTCCAGAGCTCGATCAAGAGCGTCAGGGTCCGGCTCGCCGACGCAAAGTACGCATCCAAGCTCGCCCGCACGGCGTGCAGATCCTGGGGCTCGCTCCGGCCGCTGCGGGCGACGCGCAGGCTCGCCGCCGCATAGCGGTCCACCGCGTGCTGAATCCGGGAGCGTTGCTCGGCCAACGAGGCCGTGAGCTGCTCGAACTCCGCCTTGGTCGGGCTCTCGAGCGCGCGGATGATCGTATTGCGGTACCGGATCACATCGGCGGAGATATGGGCGAGGTCGACCGCGGCGAGCGTGTATTCCTGATAGATGATTTGCAGATCGGCATCGACTTGGCTCAGGGTGCGGGCGGCCGCGAGCCCCAAGGCGGCGATCAGCAGGCTGATGACGAGCTGCCACGCGCTGACGCGGAGCGGCAGGCGTCTCAAGGGCCGACAGGGGGCAGAAAGGTGGAGCGGCAGACCGCGCACGGCCGTCGTGTCATGGCAAGCGCCTCATTCATACGGGGACGCACGGGCAGGAGGTCGTAGACCTCCTGCCCGGCTTCTGGGCGGCTGGTGACAGCCACTTCACACACGTAGTCATCCAACCCGGCTCGCCTGGCGCGCTGATGATGTGCGCGCCAAGAGAACGCCTCCGGTGACGTTGGGAGGGGCCCTGCCCCTCCCAACCATGGCAACCGATCAGAGCCAATTGACCCGTTCCGCCGGTCTGATGTAGATCGGCTCTTCCACCTGGATGCGCGCCACCTCCTTGCCCGACTTGTTGAATCCCAGCACGGTGTCGTTGTACATCTCAAAGCGCTTCCCGTGGATCTGGGTCTCGAACACCTTCGGGCCCGGAATGACGTCGTACCGGAAGACGATCTGCTGGCTCGCGCGCCACAGCTGCAGCACCGCCAACAGCTCCCGGCTCGGCACCAGGTACTTCTCGATCGCGTTGTCCACCCCCGGCCCGAACATCTGCCGGGCGTAGCCCCGCGGGCTCCACCGCGGCGGGATGTAGTAGCCGTTGGGCTCCGTCCCCCACTGCGGGTACAGGGGCAGCGCCACCTGCTCCACCCGGATCGTGAAGTAGAGCGGGTGCCAGCGATCCTCCGCCCACAGGCCGTCCTCGCCGATGCGCACCAGGCTCTGCATGCGGATCTTCCCCACGCACGCCGCCATACAGCGCGTCTCCATCGGCTCGCCGCCCGTCAGCGGGTCCTTCCCCTCGATCCGCGGATAGCACGCGATGCACTTCTCGCTCACCCGCGTCGTGCCCCGGTACATCGGCTTCTTGTACGGGCACTGCTCCACGCACTTCTTGTACCCCCGGCACCGGTTCTGGTCGATCAGTACGATCCCGTCCTCCGGCCGCTTGTAGATGGCCTTGCGCGGACAGGCCGCCAGACACCCCGGGTACGTGCAGTGGTTGCAGATCCGCTGCAGGTAGAAGAAGAACGTCTCGTGCTCCGGCAGGCTGCTGCCCTGCAGCCGCCACGGCTCATCCCGGCTGAACCCGGTCTTGTCGATGCCTTCGACGATCGCGCGCATCGACGTCGCCGTGTCCTCGTAGATGTTCACGAACCGCCACTCCTGGTCCGTCGGGATGTAGCCGATCGCCGCCTGGCCGATCTTGGCCCCCGCGTCGAAGATCGTCATCCCTTCGAACACCCCGTACGGCGCATGGTGCTTGCGCCCGACGCGCACGTTCCACACCTGCCCCCCGGGGTTCACCTGCTCGATCAACTGCGTGATCTTCACGTCGTAGAACTGCGGGTACCCGCCGTACGGCTTGGTCTCCACGTTGTTCCACCACATGTACTCTTGCCCTTTGCTGAACAGCCACGTCGACTTGTCCGCCATCGAGCAGGTCTGGCACGCCAGACACCGATTGATGTTGAACACGAAGGCAAACTGCCACTTCGGATGCCGCTCCTCGTAGGGATAGAGCATCTTCCGCCCCAGTTGCCAGTTATAGACTTCCGGCATGGTTCGCTCCTTTCAGTCGCTTCAGTGCTGAGTTCCGAGTCCTGAGTGCTGAGTCTCCGTGCCGGTGTGCCGAGTCCCGAGTGTCTGGACTCAGGACTCAGCACCCAGCACTCAGCACTGAGTGCTACACCTTGATCTTAATGTGCTCCCCCTTGAGCCACTTGAGCATGAACTCGTTCTCCTGGCCCGGGGTGAACCCGGTCCGGACCGGCTCCCAGGGGCCGCGGGCGCCGATGCCGCCGTCCTCCGCCTTCGTGATGCGGATCAGACACTCCTTCGGCACCGTGTTGACCCCGTGGTGGTCGATCTGGAAGCCCCACTTGAACTTCCACGCCACCGCGTGCTTGCCCGGCAAGCTGTCAGTCATGTGCATCGGCATCAGCCAGGAGCGCGTGAACGACTGCTGCGCTCCGTACCGGAAGTTGCTCTGATACCCGGTATCGACCGCGATCGCGCGCCCGTCCGGCCGCGTCTCGTGCCCCTTCACCGACTTCGCCGTGGAGACGTACGGCGCGTGCTTCGCCATCGTCACGTGGTACGGATACGCCGGGTTGTACTTCGCCCGGATCATCAACCGTGCCACCTTGTAGTACGGATCCGAGGGCTTCCAGCCGCGGTACGGCCGGTCCACCGGGTTGCCGTCCACGAACACGTAGTCGCCGTCGTTGATGCCCCGGTCCTTCGCCGCCTGCGGGTTGATGTGCAACTGGTGCTCGCCCACCCCCGGCGTCCGCTTGTCCATCCGGTACGGATCGCCGAAGTTGCTCTCATAGATCTGCACCCAGTCGTTCACCGACCACTGGCTGTGCACCCGGTGCCGGGTCTTCGGGGTCACGCAGTAGAACTGATACCCCTTCTCCCACAACGGGTTGCTCTGCCGCTTGATCTCCTGCCACGGCAGCTTCAGGTTCCGCACGTGCTTGTCGTCGTGGTGCTGCGCCGTGATCGGAATCCCGTAGTCGTCCGGCCGGATGTACGGGTTCGTCGAGAAGATCGCGTTCGGCAGGTACGGCGTGGCTTCCGGCCCTTCGCGGTGCACGATGAAGTTCTCGCCGTACTCGATGGCCTCCGGCTCGATCCGATAGGTCTCCAGCCGGCCACATCGCGTCCACTGCGGCTTGCTCTCGTTGACCTCCTCCCACAGCGGATGCCGCGGATAGGTCCGCGTCATGACCATCCAGCCCTTCTCCGACTTCAGCATCGTGTCCGCGTTGTAGCCGTAGAACGTGCTGCTGGCGTCCAGCATCCGCTGCACGTAGACGTCGACACGGTTGGCATAGACGAAGTGGAAGACCCCCTTCATCCGAGCATCACCCGTCATCTCGGTCAGCTTGGCCGCGACGCCGGCGAACGTGTCGCCGTCGTTGCGCGTGTCGTACAGCGGCCGGATGCCCCCCTTCCAGATCTGCACCCACGGATTGGAGACCGTGATCGTCATCTCCGGATAGGTGAACTCCATCCAGCTGTTGCACGCAAACGCCACGTCCGCATGGTTCACGTCGGACGTCATCTCAATATCCTGCGTGATGATGCACTCGATATTGGGATCGACGTTCTTCACCATGTCGTAGTGGTGCTTGGCGTTGTTGAGCACGTTCACGTTGGTCACCCAGCGGAACTTGCTCGGGGTCGGCATGTGCGTCTTGCCCGTGAACACCTTGCGCCCGTACTTGGGCGTGTTCACGATCAACGCCGTGTCGCCGTGGTTCCAGAAGCCCACGTCCTCGCCGTAGTAGTACGACTTGGTCTTGATCTCCTTGCCGTGGGCGTTGGGATCCAGGGTCAGGTTGAACGGATCCTCGCCGGTGTGCACCGCCAGGCCCGCGCCCGACCACGGCGTGGCCGTCCACGCGCCCGCCTTGTAGTTGCCGGCCCAGGTGTGGCAGCCCGTCCCGAACTTCCCGATGTTCCCGGTCAGGATCAGTACGAAGGCGGCAGCGCGACCGTTCTCGGTCATGTGGAAGTAGTGGCAGACGCCTTCGCCGTTGTGGATCGCCGCCGGCTTGATCGTCCCACTATCACGTGCCCACCGCACCAACAGATCCTTGGGCGACCGGGTGATCTGATGCGCGGTGTCCAGGTCATAATCTTGCAGGTGCACGAGATACATCTGGTAGATCGGCATCACGTCGACTTCCCGGCCGTTCAGCAGCTTGACCCGATACGTGCCGGTCAACGCCGCGTCGATGCCGCTGTTGAAGTAGTGCCAGCCCACCTGCTCCCGATGGAGCGGAACCGCCTGCCCCTTCGCGAGGTCCCAGACCATCATGCCGCCCAGCCGCTGGATCTGCTCGGGCTTGAGAGACTGAATTCGTCCCGAGTAGCTGTTCGAGAAGTCGGGGAACTGATAGTCCTTCACGACATCCCGCGGATCGAGGTACTGCAGCGTGTCGGTCCGCACCAAGAGCGGCATATCGGTCTGGCTCTTGATGAAATCGATGTCCTGCAGATTTTCGTCGAGGATGATCTTCGAGGCGGCCAAGAAGATCGTGGCGTCGGATTGCGGCCGGAGCGGGATCCAGTAGTCGGCCCGCGTCGCGGTCGGGTTGTATTCGGGCGTGATGACCACGCACCGCGCCCCTCGCTCGATCGATTCGAGCTTCCAGTGGGCCTCCGGCATCTTGTTCTCGACGAAGTTCTTGCCCCAGCTCGTGTTCAGCTTGCTGAAGCGCATGTCGGAGAGGTCGATGTCGCAGTTCTGGGTGCCGTTCCACCACGGCTGTGCGGGGTCCTGGTCGCCGTGCCACGTGTAATTCGTCCAGTACCGGCCGCCCTGCGCTTGATCGGGGCCGACCTTTCGAATGAACGTGTCGACCAGCGGCAACACACCGCCGTTGAACCGGGTATTGAACATCTTGCCGACGATGCCGAGCACCGGCATGCCCGCGCGATGCTTGAAGCAGCGCGTCCCCGCGCCCTTCATCATCTCGATCATCTCCGGCGGATACCCCTGCTCGCGCAACCGCCGCGCGCCCGCCTCGCCGCTGTACCGCGTGGCGATCAGAATGACGGCTTTCGCCACATAGGTGAAGGCGGTGTCCCACGACACCCGGAGCATGTCATCCAGATACCGGCTGTCGAATTTGTATTTGCGCTTCGTCTCCGGAGTCAGCTCCGGTGAGCCCGCGTCCATCCACTCCTTCCACCCCCGGCGCATCAACGGGCCCTTCAACCGATACGGCCCGTACACCCGGCGATGGAACGTGTACCCCTTCAAGCACATCCGCGGGTTGTGCGCGAACGTCCCGCGGTTGCCGTACAGGTCCTCGTACGTCTGGTGATCGTAGTTCTGCTCCACCCGCATGACGACGCCGTTGCGCACGAAGGCACGAATCCGGCAGCCGTGCGTGTCGTTCGGCGAGCAGCACCAGGTGAACGAGGAGTCGTACCGATATTGATCGTGATAGACCCGCTCCCAGGAGCGGTCCGGATAGTCCCCGAGGGGATTGCCCACCTCGATGACCGGCTGCAAGGCCGTCAGCGCCAGCGCCTTGTCGGCAATGGCGGCCGCCGCGACAGTCCCGGCCGTGACTTTTAGAAATTGACGACGTGAAAGAAACATTGCGAAAACCTCCTTGCGGTTAAGCTCTGACTGCCGACTCACATCGATCCTTCAACGTTCGACCACCCCCTTCCGCCGACCAACGGATCCGACGCTACCGGTCGGGCGGAAGGAGCTTGAGCAAAACCAGGACCACGGGCAGGGGTGGTGACCAAAATCCTCGCGATGTGAAACAACTTGATAATTCAGGAAAAAGAGGAACAAGGCCGAAGCGAAAACGGTGCGAGCCGGCCGGGAAAACTAGACCGAAGCACACCGAAATATGCGAGCAGAATTCGCGGAAAGAAAACCGGGCATTTTCAAACAGGTTAGGACGGGCATACAAAATTATGCGAGGAGGGAAGACCGACAGAATGGACGATTGTCAGGACGGAACTCCGCCCGAATCAGGATGGAAGGCTGCTCAGTGTCCGGAGAAGGTAACAGCTTGGGGAACGCGCGTCGCGGAGAGTCGCCCGAGCCAGGCGCGCCTGTAACGGCGGAGATACGCCTAGCTCTTTTCGAAATCCGGCCCGAGGTACCGCTTCATCAACAGAGAGAAGTGCTGGCGCGGAATCCCGGCCTCTTCGGCGGCCTTCGAGATGTGGCCGCCGTGCATCGCGAGCTTGGCCTTGAGATAGGCCGCCGTAAAATCCGCCACCGCCTTGCGCTTCGCCTTCATGTAAGGCTCCGACGCGTACGCCTGGTCGGCAGCCCCCGATTTCCGGCTCGACGGCAGCAGTTCTCGAATCTCATCCAACCCGATCGCGTCCCTCGACGACAACATGACGGCCCGCTCGATCACGTTCCGGAGCTCCCGCACGTTGCCGGGCCACCCATACGAACTGAGCTCGGTCATGGCGGACGCCTCGAGGTACCGGTTCGGTTTGCCCATCTCGCGGGTAAAGCGGCCGAGGAGGTGACGGGCGATCACCGGGATGTCGTCGCGGCGGCTTCGTAACGGCGGCACACGGACCACCAGGGCGGCCAGCCGATAGAAGAGGTCTTTCCTGAATTCCCCTCGGCGGACTTTCTCTTCGAGGTCCTGATTGGTCGCGGCGATGAAGCGCATCTCCACCCGCTTGACCCGCGTCCCGCCGACCGGCCGGACCTCGTTTTCTTCGAGGACGCGCAGCAGCTTCGCCTGCATGGCCAGCGGCAGCTCCCCGATCTCATCCAGAAACGCCGTACCGCCGTTGGCCAGCTCGAACAGGCCCGGCTTGTCGGACACCGCGCCGGTGAACGCCCCGCGTACATGCCCGAACAGCTCGCTCTCCACCATTCCTTCGGGCACCGTGGTGCAGTCGATCACTTGAAACGGCTTGTCATGCTCCCGGCTCTGCTCATGGATGGCTCGGGCGATCAATCCCTTGCCCGTTCCCGTTTCACCCATGATCAGCACGGTGGCACGCCCCTGAGCCGCCTCTCGGATCCGCCGCAGAATGTCCTGAAACGCCGAGCTCGCACCGACGAGCGTCCCGGCCGGCATATCCTGCTGGACGATGCGCTCGAAGGCCGCGTGCCGACGGACGATCTCCGAGAGCCGGATGGCGCGGTGCAGCCGCATCCCAAGATCGACCGGGTTGACAGGTTTGAGAATGTAATCGTACGCGCCCCGGCGCATGGCATCGACGGCCGTGTGGACGCCGCTCATCCGGGTGACCACCAGAACCGGCAGGTTCCGATCGATCTCCTGGATATGGCTCACCAGGTCCAACCCGCTCATCCCGGGCAACACCATGTCGGTGATGACGAGATCCACCGGCTGCTCGTTGATGCACGCCAGCGCGCCTTCGGCCGTCGCGCGGATTTCGAGCCGCACCTCTCCTTCGATCGCCCGCAGATCCGCCTGTTCGATCGCATGCAGCAGGATCTCCGTATCGGAGGCGTTGTCTTCGACCAGGAGAATGGTGAAGGGCGTCATCGCGACCGAACGATAGTGGGTGTCGAGGGCCGGCTCTGCCATCACGCAGGTCTCCTGGCATCGTGCATGGATCGCGGTCGTTCGTCGGCGGCGACGGCGGCATTGGAGGTGACCGACGCGGATCCGGGTTCCCGCGACGACGGTGAACGGGCGCGGCCGTTAGCTTCGCCCATCGGCTCGGCGGTCGGATCGTCGCTGCACAGCGCACCGAGTGCGGGCAGCGTGAACTTGACGACGCACCCGCCGCCGTCCCCGGGCTCGATCCACACCCGCCCGTCATACAGCTCGACGATGCGGCGCACGATCGCCAATCCGATGCCGCTCCCCTTCGGACCGCTCGGGTTCAGCCGCGTGAACGGCAGGAACACCCGTTCCCGCTGGGCCTCGGGCACCCCGGGGCCGTTGTCCGAGACGAAGAAGCAGACGCGATCCCGGACCCGTTCCGCCCCGATGCGGAGCATCGGCCTCTCCTGCTGCGCGGTGAACTTGATGGCGTTGGAAATCAAGTTGTCGAAGATCTGCCGCACGTATGATCGATGACAGGCCACGATCGGCAAGGCCGGGGCCACGTCCACGCGGGCCCGATTCGAGGCCAGAGCCCCGGTATGCTGCTTGAGCACGTCGGCGATGACACCGGCCGGGTCAACGGCTTCCACCGGGTCGTCGCCGGACCCGACCCGTGCAAGGTCGAGGATGGCTTGGACGCGCCCGGTCAAGTCCTTCCCGTTTTCTTCGATCAGGGCCAACCACCGCGCCCCTCGTTCATCGAGTCGCCCGCCGTACTCGGTCATCAGCATCCCGGCCAAACCCTCCATCCGTTCTCCGGGGCCCTTCAGATCGTGCGCAAGCGTTTCGGCCAAGTGCTCCAATTGCCGCAGCCGAAGCCGCAGACCTTTGCCCTCCTGTTGGGCCCGCTCCAACAGCCGGGCGTTGGAGATCGCGCTGGCGGCTTGATCGGCGAAAGCTTTGCTCAGCTCCACGTTCCAAGCCTCCCGCGGCACCGCCCGCTCCATCATCAGGACGAGAACCCCGAAGGATTCGCCTTGGGACAACAGGGGAACGGACAGCATGCTCTCGCCGAACCGATTGCGCCGCTGCACCTCGGGCCGCGCATCCTCACGGAGAGACTCACCGATGGTCGGCTCCCGGGTTTCGAACGCGCGCACGGAAACCGGGAGCTCTTCCCACAGAAGCACCGATTTGGAGAGCTGGTCATGCCAGTCCTTGGACGCCGCCTCGACGACCCAGCACCCCATCTTCTCGTGTCGCGAGAGGACGAGGCACAGGTCCACGCGCAGAAGCTGGGCCGCCGAGTCGGTGATCCGGCGCAGCACGCCGTCGAGGCCGTCCGGACCGATACGATTGATTTCATGTCCGATCGAGACGATGGCTTGGAGCTCCTGAATCTGACGGAGGATCCGGCGGGCCATGTCCTGGAAGGCCTGCCAGAGATCGCCGATTTCGTCTTTCGAAGTGATCCTGGCCGCCAGCAACTCCGCCTCCTTGCCTCCCGTGACCCCGAATCGAATCAACGCGCCCCTGAGCCCGACCAAGGGCGCCGTGATCGAGCGCGAGAACAACCGGACGCCGAGGCCCCCCAGCAGTGCACTGCCGATCACCAGCGCCAGTAATCCCCAAAACGTCGTCTTGGCCGAGTGCGCTTCGTCGAGGTCGAACCGCTCCAACTCGGCGTCGAATCGATCCTCGATCTCGCGAAACTCCGCGAGGACGGCGTCGGACAACTGAAGCCCCTGGCCGGACTTCACGTACGCGAGCACTTCGGACAGGCGTCCCTGCTTCACCTGGGCGAGCAGGAGCCGCTTCGACTCCACCAACCCCTTGAGCCGCTCACTGGCATCCCGGAGCTCCTTGTCGATCCCGGGGACGGCGTCCGAATAGCGAATGATCCGGGCCGTGATCTCGGGAATCCGCGCCTCCGCTTGGTCGAGCGGCGCAAGAAAGGTTTCGTCCTGGGTGAGCAGGTACCCGCGGAACGCGTCCTCGGCATCCACGGCCAGTCGACGGAGGACATGGGTCTGCTCGCGGGCCAGGAGGATGTGATGATGCCGGTCCTGCAGGGCGAGGAGGTGATTGGCGGCGCTGAGTCGAACGCCAAGAGCCGCGATGACGGGCAGGAGGACGATCAGCAGGATCGACCAGACCTTCTCAGACAAGCGGCGGGCCGACCACCATTGCGCGATGCCGTGCATCCTCCCCTCCGCGTAAGAGAGTCGCTGTCAGCATGCCGGACCCTCGGACTGGAGTCAAGCACGACCCTCGACGCAGGCGCCTCAGCCGGACACCGGCGAGCGAACCCATGCCGCCACCCTGGAGCGCCAATTTCGCCCCTTCATCGAATCTTTACAGTCACCGCCGCTCCTGTGCGATAATGCCGCCATGGTCCTGAAGCGCTGGTTGGTTGGGCCGGCCCTGAAGACCGCACAGGCCGCTCACGAGCGCTTGTCCAAGCGCCTCGCGCTCGCCGTCTTTTCCTCCAACGCGCTCTCCTCCATTGCCTACGCGACAGAGGAAATTCTCATCGTCCTGGTGCTGGCCGGACCAGTCGCGCTCGGCTGGTCCATCCCGGTCAGCCTGGCGATCGTCTTCTTGGTCGCCATCCTGACGATCTCCTACCGGCAGATCATTTACGAGTACCCGCAGGGAGGCGGCGCCTATACCGTCTCTCGATCGAACCTCGGCGAGTGGCCGGCGCTCCTGGCGGCGGCGGCTCTGATGATCGACTATGTCTTGACGGTCGCCGTCAGCGTGGCGGCCGGCGTCGCAGCGATCACGTCCGCGATGCCCGTCCTGTTCCCCTATCGCGAGTCCCTGGGCCTGACCGCCGTGATCCTCCTGGTCATCATCAACCTCCGCGGCGCGCGGGAATCCGGCCGGATCTTCGCATTCCCGACCTATCTGGCCATCGGGGCGCTCGGGCTCATGATCATCGTGGGCTTGATACACATGCTGCTGGGCACGGCGCCCACCGCCGCGGCAGCCGTGCCCAGCTCCACCCAGACCATGGAAGCGGTGACCTTCTTCTTGCTCCTCCGCGCCTTCGCCTCGGGCTGCACCGCCGTCACCGGTATGGAAGTCATTTCCAACGGCGTCGCAGCCTTCCGGCGCCCCGAGTCAAAGAACGCCGCGCTCACCATGGTGGGCATGTCGCTGATCCTCGGAACCCTGTTCATGGGCATCAGCTTTCTCGCCTACCAATACGGCATCGTCCCGCGGGACGACGAAACGGTTGTGTCGCAGATCGCCCGGCTCACGTTCGGCGGCGGGCTGCTGTACTACCTGGTGCAAGGCTCGACCATGCTGCTGTTGATCTTGGCGGCCAACAGCAGCTTCGCGGGGTTTCCACACCTCGCCTCGATTCTGGCCCACGATGGATACATGCCGGCCCAGATGAAGAACCGCGGGGATCGGCTCGTCTTTTCCAACGGCATCGTCATCCTGGGGGTGCTGGCGGGGCTCTTGATCGTGCTGTTCCACGGCGAAACCCACGCCCTCATTCCCCTGTACGCCGTCGGGGTCTTCATGTCGTTCACGCTCGCGCAAGCCGGGATGGTGCGATACTGGAAGACCAAGGGCGACGCGCATTCGGGCAAGAAGCTCCTCATCAACGGAATCGGAGCGTTCGTGACGGGCATCGCCACCCTGGTCATTGCCGGCACGAAGTTCATCCACGGCGCCTGGATCGTCATCGGTCTGCTGCCCTTGCTCATTGCCTGGTTTCGGGCCGTCCATGCCCACTACGTCGCGGTCGAACAGCAGATCGGGCTGACCCGGGACCATCGTCCTCCGCGGCCGCGGCGCAACACCGTGATCATCCCGATCAGCGGGGTGAACCGGGCGGTGCTGCGCGCCCTCGATTACGCGCGCAGCCATGCCTCCGACATCCGGGCGGTGTTGGTGGACGTGGACAAGGAGGACACGGCGCTGACGGAGATCAAATGGGCGCAGTGGGGGTGCGGGGTCCACCTCGTCGTCCTCCCGTCTCCCTATCGCTCGGTCCTCGGCGCCCTGCTCGACTACATCGAAGAATTGCTGCAAAAGGATCCCGAAGGCTGGGTGACGGTCGTGATCCCCGAAATCCTGCCCGCCCGCTGGTGGCAAAACATCCTGCACAACCAACGGGCGTTGATGCTCAAGGCCGCGCTGCTCTTCAAGGAGCGCGTGATCCTCACCGATGTCCCCTTCCATTTGGAGCGATGACATGGTCAGACCCTGGCGACCCGCTGCGTCAATCGTCGGTGTGCTCGCGTGGACCCTGGTGCTCCCCGCCGTCCCGGCAGCCGCCTTCAACCTGGTCACGCCGAAGGAGGGAGCGCAGCTGACGTCCGGGGAGCGGATTCCCGTCAAGGTGGACCTCGGCCGCGATACCGGCGTCGTCGAGGTCCGCTACTATTGGTACGGAGACCTGGACGAGACGCTGGTCGAGAAAGAAGAGGCGACCTCGGTCGGGTCCATCGTCGCCAAGGCGTCCCTCACCGCCGCGGCGGACAGCGACCCGCCCTACGGGGGACAGGTCCAGGTGCCGCCGGAGGCGATCGGGCCGATGCGATTGCTTGCGGTCGGCGAGATCTCCCGGGGGCGCTTGGGCGGCCGATCGGTGTTCGACGAGATCATCGTCCACGTCGAGCCGAAGGCCGAGCTCACCGCGATCGAGTTCGAAACGGAAAAGCCCCTCCGGCTGGGGCGCAGCGGGCAAAGCGCGGACTACGGCCATGTCGATGTCCTGGGCAAGATCTTCGAGTTGCCCGTGGTCGGCGTGTTTTCGGACGGGATCGTCCGGACGATCCGCTCACCCGCCACGGGCACGGCCTATCGCTCATCCGATCCGAACGTCATCACGATCCATCCCCAGGGTCTGCTCCAGATCGTCGGCAACGGGAAGACGACGGTGACCGCGACCAATCGCGACAAATCGGCGGACCTCGAGATCATCGTCGAGGTCAACGACGAGCCGAACGAGCCGCCCATCGCCGATGCCGGTCCGAACCGAACGGTGAAGGCCGGGGCGCGTGTCGAGTTGAACGGGTTGAAGAGCCGCGACCCCGAAGGGGAGGCGCTGTTCTATTCCTGGAGCCAGGTACGAGGCAATAAGGTCGCCCTTCTCGACCCCAATATGCCGAAGGCCTCCTTCGTCGCCCCCTTCGTGTCCGAGAAACGCCTGTACCGTTTTCGATTACGGGTCAGTGATCGCAAGGGCGCCGAAAGCTTGCCCGCCTACGTGGACGTCACGGTGGAACCGTAGCTCGTCTTTCTTCGGCCCGAGGCCGCTCGTGCGGGCACGGGGAGGCATCGGGATGCTCTGCTCGGGGTGAATCAGGCAGGATCCGTCACGGTCATCGCCGCCGACACGACACCGTGGGACGCGACCGCGCGAGGAGCTTCGTGGTCCTCCTGAGGGAAATCCGCGTGCTCCGTCATGAGCCATCCGGCGATCGAGAGGCGGCGGGCCGCCCCGCTGATGGGATCGACGCGGCAGACCCGATGGTATCGCGGGACGGTGAACAGCACCAACGAGCCGGGCTGCGGGGCGATGCAATGCGAGACCGACAATTCGGGCCGTCCGCGGCCGTTGGCGCCGCGCTTCGCCGAATAGATGATCAATTCCCCGCCCCAATCCGGTTCCCATCGATCGTGGACATAACTGACGAGCGCCAACCGCCGGAGCGGCGGCTTCTTCATCCCGTACTCGTGCGGCTGAATGGTATCGTCGTGCGTCAAGAGACAATCGCCGGCTGCATAGGAGTAATAGCTGAAGCTCATGTGCCGGCGTGAGATGTTCGGAAACGTTTCGATGTACGTACCGACGCAGGCCAAGCTGATCCGCCGGCAGAACCATGCCGCCTCGGCGGCCCCGATGTCCGCCTTGATCCAATTGCCGCAATTGGGGAAGGACGCTCGGACCACCGGCAGGTCGTCGAGCGACTTCCATCGGGCCGCCGCCATGGCGCCTTGAAATCGCCTGCGCTCCTCCGCGCTCCAAAAATCCTCGATCACGAGCACCGGATCATCGGTAAAGGAAAATCGGGCGGGATCAAATGTTCTCGCGTTCACCTTCATGACGACTCCTTCCGTGCGTTCACGCTGGGCGACGGGCAAACGGCACAAACGCACGCAAGAGAGAGGCCAATCACCGGTTTCGACGACGTCCCACCGCTCGGTACGTAAGCCGTCGATGTATCAGCTTATTTCCACCTCCTCGTAGCGGGTTCCGGCGCAAGACGGACCTTGGACGGTACCGAATGGCATAGGGACCTATGCGCCACGGAACGACCGGGGCAAATCACCTGCGGCAACAGCGCCTTCGCCCGCTCAAAAAGATATTCGCCTGCGCGCCGAACCCACTGAGCCGTTCAGTTTCGCCTGGCGGGGGCCGCACTGTGGGGCCAGCCTGTAGCAGACCGGTAACACTGATTAGAACTGGAGTGGGTTCGGAAAAAGGCAGGAACCGGCTCGCCTGGTCCTGTAGCGTCGTCGATACACCGCGACCGGCACGGAGGGCGTGACGGAGCCGGGTGGGCTATCTCAGCGGCCGAACAGGCGGAACAGATCGATCATGACCTTCCCACCGTAGGTGGGACCTTTGTCTTGCCCGTTGATGCTGTCGTTCCAGGTTTCGAATGTGAAGAATCCGACACGGAGGGCGACGGACGCGAACTGCTCCTCGATCGTGCTCCCGTTGGACGCAACGAACAGACCCGAGTCCACGGTGTAGGTGAACTCGATTTCCCACAACGGCCGCGACGGGTCGCCGCGATAGTCCCCGATGCTCATCGAGGCCTGGACGAGAAACGATTCCGGCGCCACCTCGCGATACGCCGCCCCCGACCAGAGCCGACTGTAGCGACCGAGCGCAGAGAAACGCACCGACCGAAGGACGATCGCGAGCGGGCTCGTCTCGGCCGGATCCACGCCCACGAGATCGGCGAGCGCGAGCCGGCGGACACCGATCCGCGCAAACACTTCCTGGTACAGCGACCCGGCGGAAAGCCCCGCGCCCGCGAACGCCGTTCGTGGACGACCGAGCACCGCGGCCCACCGGGTGACGGACCCATCGAGCATGAAGTCCGTCGCGTCCCGAAGGGTCCCCACCGGGACTCTCTCGAACCCCAGCCAGCGATGCACGCCCTCGTTTTGGATGGCGCGACTCGGCTGATCGCGGGTGGGTCCGGCCCCCACCGTGAGATTGGTGCTCCATCCATCGAATCGGGACGGGAAATGCGTCCAGCTCAGCGTGGCGAAGTTGAAGCCGGCTGTTTCGCGAATCTCGTTGTACCGATGGCGGGCGGCGTTGAACTCGGTGAAGCGGTTCAGGGTGTAGCCGGCGTCGAGAAGCGGAGTCTGATCGGGGTAGCCCATCGCTCCCCAATGGATGCCGGGAGCCGGCGTCTCCGCCCGGACGGGCCGTGGCGACGCGCTCAGGACAACAGACGACAGCAGCAACAGGAGCGAGATGACCCGAACCATTCTCGAGCAGACCGGACGCTACGCAAAGGTCCTGATCCTAGCACAAGCCTTGGTTCGGAACACAGGCACGGAGAAAAAATGGTGGGGCACGGAAGATCGCCTCCGCGGGGACGCGCCCCGCGGAAGCGTGAACGTCAGAGGCTAATTCTGACCGTCGTTCACACTGATCAGATAATCACCGAATCCGGGTGACCACAGCGTGATGGAGCCCGAGCGACTGAGACGATCGATCGCGAGGAAGAGCTGGGCCCAATTGGCTTCAGGGAGCAACTTCCCCAGTTGGTCCAAGGTCTGAGTGCCCTGTTGTCGCAACACACCGATCACCCACTCATCGAGCGACGGGAGGCCTTGAAGGGTGGACAGGTCTTCAGATGTCGTGCGAGTCCGATCGGCTGTTGGCGTCACCATACCTCTTCTCCTTGAGCAGGACGGTGCGGGATGCACCGTGGTGTGTTCTTTTAGCCCGCCTCGGAGATTTAACCTATCAGCGAACCCCGATACGTGTTGTCCAGATCGGGATTACGCAGTTTCGCGCCCCATGGCCCGGGCTAAGCCCTTGCTTTCTTGCGCACCTCGGTGGAATCGGACCGCCTGGCTTCAGCCGCCGCGTGTTCGATCTCCGCATTGATCTCCCCGCCCAGCAACAGGACGATCCCGCTCAAGTAGAGCCACAGCATCAGCACGATGACGCCCGCAATCGATCCGTAGGCTTTGTTGTAGTTTCCAAAGTTCTCCACATAGAGCTTGAAACCGAGCGAGACGAGCAGCCAGAGCAGCACGGCGGAGAGCGAGCCGGGAGTGACCCATCGCCACCGCTGCTCGACGTTCGGCGACACATAATAGACGACCGCCATGGCGAACAGCATGAGCACGATGACGACCGGCCATTGGAGCACGACCCACGTCAGCTTGAAGAGCCACCCGAGCCCCACCAACTCGGCGATCCACTCGCCGATGTGCTCACCGTACAAGACGAGGGTGATCGACACGATGATCAGCCCGGCCAGGCCGATCGTCATCACGATCGCGATCACGCGCACTTTCCAGAACGGCCGCGTCTCCGGAGCATCGTAGACCGCATTCAAGCCTTCCATGATCGCCGTCATCCCGCTCGACGACGCCCACAACGCACCCAACAGCCCCAACGAGAGGATGTCCTTTCCGCTCCCTGCGACCACTTGCTCGAGATACCTCTCCACGAGCGACAGCGCCTCTTCGGGAAGGACGGTATGGAGATAGGACATCAACTCCGGGACGACGCGCTCGGCGGGAAACAATCCGAGGAGGGCCGTGAGAAACAGCAGGGCCGGGAAGAGCGTCAGCAGAAAATAGAACGCCAGTTGCGCCGCACGGCCCAGGATCTCGTCATCCTGGCTCTCCCGCCACACCCGTACGGCAAGCGCTTTCCAGGTGAGTCCGCCGAGCCGCCACGGACTGTCGGCCGGTGGTCCAGTCACGGTCCATCCTTTCGCAACAGTCCCTTTCGCAACCGTCGTGCCTTCGTGGTGACGCAAGCGGGGTCCACGGCCTCACCCCGGCGCCGCCCGCTCGAGACCGGGAAGGATCGCTCGGAAGAAGGCGTTCCGGAGCAGGTTGACGAGTACTTCCCACGTACTGGCTCGAGGGTCCTGGACGGGCCCGGAGACCTCGGCCTTCGTCGCCACCTCGTCCCGAGGCTCGTTGGAGAGCAGGTTGGCGAGGCCTCCGACGACGCCTTCGTAGGCTTTCCGGATCAGGCCCTTGTCGCGATCCTGCTGGGGGTCGTACACGTCGACGTCTTTGAACAAAGGTTTGAGGTAGCCGTCCACCCGGCCGTCTTTGACCTTCAATTCGCTGAAGAAGGAAAAGGCGCCGTCGGCGACGTCGAATTGCCCGTAGGCCCGAAAGAGCTTGTTGAGCGATTCCATCCGGGTGTTCGTAATTTGGATGAACAGATCGAAATCCGGGGAGCGCACCTCCGGCCTGAGAGTCGCCCGCGCGGTCGTCGGCCCGTTGCCCATGAGCATCCCGCGCAACCGGATGACGGCCGGACCTTCCGAGAGATGGTTGCTGACGTTCTCGAGGTAGACGTCCGTGCCGTTCAGGAACACACGATACTCCGGGCTGGTCGCAGTGTTCACGAACCCGAACTCACTGTTCTCGATCGTCGCCTGGTGGATCTTGAGCAGCAGATCGGGACGATTGGCCGATTGCTGCGCGCGTGCAGCCGCTTTTCCGGCTCGCCGCTGTTGCTGGTTCCGGCCGTCGGCGCTGTAGACGTAGTCGAGTCTGACGCCGGTCAGATGGGCCTGCGTCAACTCGACGGCAGTCTTCGATGGCGCATAGTCCACGCGGCCGGCGATCGTCGCGGTGCCGTCCCGGAGCTGGAGGTGGTAGCGACCCAGCAGCGCCACCAAATCCTTCAGCGGCACGCGTTCGAGCGAGACGTCGAGCGCGACCGCCGGGTGGGGCTGGGCGAGAAAGTCGGCCCGACCGTCGACCCGCACACGCCCCTCGTCGAAGAGGAGGCCGTCCACGTGCAGCTCCGAGGGATACTCGCCCGTCGGTGATCGGACGTTGCGGATGTTCGTCGCCTCGAGGTTCACCTGAGTCGCGCGCAGCGGCTGGACGTCGGGATGATCCCGGTAGAAGAACTCCCCGTCGCTGATCGTCAGCTTGTTGATCTGGATCGGGTACACGGCGAGCACGGCCTCCTGCCACCCCTTCTGCTCCGCGGGAGCCTCATCCTCGAGCTCGGCTTTGGTTTGGGGACGGGTCAGGTGAAGGACGGGGCGTTCGATGCGATGGTCGCTCACGAGCTGGCCGGTCAGGAGTTGTCGCCAATAAAGGCCGGCGCTCCATTTGGCAATGTGCGCGACCGGAGGGTCGGGGTGCCGGTCCTGCACGAGCGCCAGGTCCTCGAGCTCTATGCCGAGATCGAGCGGCCGGAGATCCAATTTTCCGATCCGAAAGCTATAGCCCTGGACGCGATGGTTGAGCTGGCGTTCGAGATAGGCGCGAAGCGGCTCATCGGCGACGGCGAATGCCAGCGCGACCACAATGATGAGGCCGGCGACGAGACCTCCGATCCACCACAGCGCTCTTCGCATGACTCGCAGTGACGGCCGTGCAGGCGGCCCGCCTGCCGCCGTCATGCCAGCGCCGGGGAGGAAGCCACCTTCCTCCCCATGCCGGGCGCTGACCCTTCGCGCGTCCGAACTCCGTCGTGCGCGGATGCGACGGGATGAAGCCGACGCGGCGCAACGGCGCCGCACAGAACCGGATCAGGCGACCTTGGCCAGCCGAGGTGTCTGCTGCCTGGCCAGGCTCGCCACACGGTTGTTGAGAATCGTCGCGTCCACCACTTCCCCGCACTGGACGCACCGATGAGCCGTGAACTCCAACTGACCGGTATCATCGAGAAGGTCGATGTAGCGTTCGGCGACCATGAAGCCGCCGCACCGAAGGCAACGCCCTTGATCCAAGGCACTCACGCCCGTGACATCTCCCGGCTGTCTCGCTGCTGCGTCGATCTGTCCCGGCATCTCACACCTCCTGTGGTCCTCGAACCGTTCCCCAACACGTGGCGAGTCGTTAGCAATCGTCGGGCCGTCGTGGGTGTGACGCTCGGACCGCACACGCCCGGAGAGCGCCAACGCCGCCACAGATCAACAGAAGCGCTTGCTCGCGGGCGGGCGGGGACGCCCGCGTACGCGCGGCGGCTCAACGGGCGCGGACTGAACTTTTTCAATCATCGATCCGACAGATTGTCCCCCTGCGGACACTCCGTCCGACAAGCCATCACAGTCTCGTACGTAGTGGACCGTCGACGTCGTGCGGCGAAATTCGACACCATCACGTCGGCCGGGCCGATGGGCCGCGACGCCCTGGTGCCCTACGATGCAGGATCAACCAAAGGAGGCGGAGCATGAGAACGACGCGCACACTGACACTCATGATGATGACGGCGACCTGTGCCCTTCCGATGCTGCTGGCCGCGCCGGTCTGGTCCGACGAGTCGCGACAGTCGGCTCCTCAGGATGCCAAGCACTCCCGGCAGTCCGAGAGCAAGGCCGCCGGTCAGGGCAAGATCACGCGGCCCGACGACTGCGAGTCGATCAAAGCGGGGACGGCCGACAAGCGGTCCGAAGCGGCGGCGGAACAAGACTGCCTGGCCTCGCAACATGCGGGAGCGGGGACGGGAACGAGCTCCGGAACCGGCTCCGGCAAGATGGGGCCGGGCAGCGGACCTCGGTGATCGGACGGGCTGTTCCACCACCGGACAAGCTGTTCGAGCTCGAAAACATCGCCCGCCTGCCGGGCGCTCTTTTCAGGCGACCGATGATCCTGCGTCAGGCAGTTCGCGCTCGTAAGTCCGCGCCGTCGTGAGGACTCTCCGGCCGCCCGGGCTCCGGGCCGGGCCGGCCACCGGCTGGCCGGTCAAGCGCTCAAAGGCCCAGGGCTTGCAGGGAGAGAGTCGGCGACGTCCTTTGACTATCACCCTGGTGATTGAGGAGGAGCTATGCCGGACCCCAAGAAACAACGAGCGGGCCGCAAGGGCGGTCAGACAGTCAGTAAGAACCGTGCGCACATGGCCGCGATCGGTCGCAAGGGCGGCCAGCAGTCCCGCGTGAAACGGGCGGCCAAGAAACAAGAGGCGGCGGCTCAAGAGCCGATGCCTCAGAAGGAGGTGGCCGAGCAGGCGACCGGTCTGCCGGCCTCGGAGAACGGAGACCAGACGGCCCGAGTCGGCAAGGATCACGCGGTCGAATTGTTGAAGGCCGACCATGCGCGGGTGCACAGCCTCTACGAGGACTATGAGACGGCCGGCGGTCAAGACAAACAGAACATCGCCGAGAAGATCATGCGCGAGCTGGAGGTGCATGCGGCGATCGAGGAGGAGATCTTCTACCCGGCCTTTCGTGAAAAGACTCAGAAGGAGGGGCGCGATCTGGTGGCCGAAGCGCTGGAGGAACACAAGGCCGTCAAGGCCGCCATACGGGAGTTGCGGGAGATGGATCCCGACGACGAGGCCTTCGAAGGGCGCTTCCACGACATGATGCAGGACGTTGAGCATCACGTGGGAGAGGAGGAGGGAGAGATGCTCCCCATGGCGGAAGAGGCGCTGGGCGAGCGACTCGAGGAACTGGGCGCGGACATGCAGAAGCGCAAACAGGAGCTGATCGAGAACTTCACGACCGGGGCCGCCCACTGAGGCGCTGATCAGGGTGATCGCCATTCAGCCCGGCGAGGGACGCGGTACGACCTCACGTGACCCGGGGAGACAGAGAGGTGGGCCTGGATCCCAGCCGGGAACGGCCCGCCGGGCATCACCGATGCGGACCTCGGTCGGAGCGAACATGGGCGCAATGAGGACGGCGCAATGAGGACGTGAGGACGATGGACGTGCGACGCCGAGGATGGAAGCTCTTGTGGCTGCGTGTCGCCAGACCTACCGTGGCGGCGCGCCTGGCCGCCCTGATCGTGCTGGCCGGGATCGTGGCGCTGCTGGCTTCCCAGGAGGTGAGCCAGGCGCCAAAGAGGGACGCCGCGCGCTTGTTCCCACTCGAGCTCTTGTCCGTCGGGGCCCACGCGGCGGAGCCCAACGCGTGCGGTCGTGCCGCCGAGCGCTGAGGACCATATGGAGGAAGCACCATGGAACAGCAGGGGCGACGGATCGAGGGGATGCCGGGACTCGCTGGGCCGACAGGCGGGGTGACCGCCAAAGCCGATGACGCGGCGGCGGCCGTCGGGGAGCGCTTGGAGGCCACGGCCGAAACGCTGCGCGAGCGGCTGCCGCAGGAGGGCCGGATGGGCGAGGTCGCCGGCGCCGTGAGCGACCGCGTCCAACGCGCAGGATACTATCTGCAGGAGGAGGGACTGTCGGGCCTCATCGCCGAGGTGGAAGCGATGATCCGCCGATATCCCGTGCAAGCGCTGCTGATCGGACTCGGGGTCGGCTATGCGCTGTCACGCCTGCGAACGAGGTCGTCATGATCAATTCCACTGAACGCGCACAGCCGAGTGTGTCGCAGTTGGTCACCGGCCTCCTGCACGACTTCAAGATGCTGCTGATGCAGGAGCTGCAACTGGCCAAAGATGAGGTGCGGGAGGAGCTCGGGAAGGCCAGGACCGCGGCGGTGTCCCTGGCCGTCGGCCTCGCCATGGCTGCGATCGGCGGCCTCCTCTTGATCGTGATGCTCGTCCATCTGCTGGCCGTCACCGGCCTGCCGCTCTGGGCCTGCTACGGCCTCGTCGGCGGCCTCTCGGCCGGGCTCGGAGTCGTGCTCATCGTCCGCGCCAAGAGCCGCGCGGAAGACATCCACGTGGTGCCGGTGCGGACCATGCAAACGATGAAGGAGAATGTCTCATGGATCAAAGAAGAGGTGACATCGCCCAGGATGTGAGAGCCGTGATGGAGACCCGGAACGCGATCGGCGAAAAGCTCGAGCTGTTGGAACGGCGGGTCCAGGACACCGTCGAAGGCGCGAAGCTCAGCGTCGAAGAAGTGATCGATCGGGTCAAAGACGCCGCCGACGACCTGCTGGACAAAACCAAGCAGCGCTTCGATCCCAGTTACCAGGTGCAGCAGCATCCCTGGATGATGGTGGGTGGCGCGATCGTGGCCGGGTACGTCCTGGGACTCCTCGAGGCGCGGGCGGTCTCTCAGGCCCGCGAACCGGGCGTGTACCCCTACTACCCGCCGGATCGGACCGAAGGGGCCCCGGTCATGTCCCAAGGAGGCCCTTCACCGGTTTCGAACGTGTGGGAGGGTATCAGCCGCGAGTTGTCGGCCGAGATCGACCACGCCAAGCAGGCGTTGGTCGAAGCCGGCCGTGCCTTCATCCACGAATTCTTCCAGCAAGCGCTCCCGGCCATCGGACACAGTCTCGGGTTGACCCCGGGTGGTGGGACCACCGGCCGCTCCCACCGCGGAAACGGCGATCGATCTCCGAACGCCTGAGGCCCGCGGCGGGTGCTCCGCCGCTCGCCGTCGCTTCTGCCGCCATTCGTGATGGAGCGCCTGATCAATGAGCTCCTCCGGCAGGCCACCGTCCTGGCTCCCCAGGTCGGGATGGGGGTGCTGCTGTTTGTGTTGTTCTGGCTCGCCAGCCTCGCCGTCCGACAACTCTTTCTGCGTCTCAGCCGGCCAGCCGATTTCAATACCGCCCTGGTGCTCAAGCTCGCCGGGCGGACGGCGTCCATCGCCGTCCTCATCTTCGGCACCGTCACCGCGCTGGGGACGATGGGCATCAATGTGTCGGCACTGGTGGCGGGGTTGGGGCTGACGGGCTTTGCCCTCGGCTTCGCGTTGAAGGACGTGGTGTCGAACTCTATCGCGGGCGTGCTGATCCTCTTGTACCGGCCGTTCACGGTGAACGACTACATCACGGTCGGGGGTCAGGAGGGGATCGTGACGGAGATCGACTTGCGCTATACCACGCTGGAGCGGGACGATCAGCGATTGTTGATTCCGAACTCGGTCCTGTTTACGAACAGCATCGTCGTCACCGAGAGCAAACGCCGGCTCCCGACAGAGCGGGCGGTCCCAGACCCGACGCGCATCGCCAAGGCTTCAGGCTACGAGCGAAGATAACGGCTCTTTTGAGGGGAGGCCCGCGGGGTAGGGAGCTTCTCTCCGCTTCGAAGCCCAGCGCGCCGGGGGCTGCGAGCGGAGAGACCTCCCCGTCCCACCCGCCGCCTTTGCTAACCTTCCAGAATCAATCAGCGGGCGGGATGGGGAGCGTCTCGAAGCGGAATCAGAGCGTCGACGGCCTCACGTGACTGAGACCCGGAGCGGCAGCGGCAGGCGGTGGCGGATACTGTTCGAAGCGGCGGTCAGGCGCAGCCTCGGACGCCGCAAGTTGATCCGCCAAGCGGAGGTCCGGCGAGCCGCCGGCGCTCTGGGGCTGCGAGCGGAGAGACGCTCGCCATCCCGCCCGCCACCACTTCTCTTTATTTTATTTTGGGAGGTTGCCGATACAGCTCAGCCGCGCGGGCCAGCTCGTCCTGATGCCGCCGCAGCTCTCTACCGTAGCGGGAGCGGTACACCTGCGTCTTATATGGCGCGATGCGCCTGGCGGTTCGCCGGACCTCCCGCTTCAGCTCCTCCACGAGGCCGATGCCGGCGGCGGTGAGCCATCTCCGCTTGGCCGCTCGATCGAGGTCGTCCAGAGCATACCGCACCGACGCGATCTCTTCGAAGCACCGCGCCCGTGCCCGCAGCACCTCGGCTTCCGTCAGCGCGTGTGCCGGCCGAGGGGCGCGTGACGAAAGCCGCTCGAAGAGGATCGCTCCCATGGTGAACGTAAAGGTCGCGTGCAAGATGCCGCGCAACGGGCGTAGACTGCGCCGCCACGGAGAATAGAAGATCTCCTGATTTCCGTCCCCCTGGGTCAGCACCGCCTTCCGCAGGAACAGGTTGAGATGATGATGGCTGTTCTCGTGTACCAGATCGTCGATCAGATCCAAGAAATCACGATCGAAGCAGTTGATGAACGACAGCCCGGGCCGGTGGCGGTAGCTGAAGCTGACCACCCCGCGCGCCTTGAGCGGAACGATGCGAGAGGTCAGGGCGAGCAGGTTGTCCGCTCCAGCCGGCCATGCCGATCGGATCACCGACAGCGCAGCTTCGAACCGGGGAATCAGCGCAGGAGAGGACGACACGACGCGAGCCGGTACCCGGTGCGCGTCATAGACGAGCGTCGGGCCGAGACTGAGGCGCGCCCCGGTGCCGGCCCGGATGTCCGTGTCATGATGCATCCGCCACCGCCTGGGGATCGGTTCGCCGGGCGCCGGCGCCGTCCACCGCTCCGACTCCGCACAGAGGCACAGAGCCCGCGCGGTGATCAGGAGCCGGCCGCTCGCATCATGGGCCAGTCGTCGCCGTACAGACGCTGGAGGTATGAGTACGCTTCCGTCCACGCCAAGGGCGAGGCCCCCAGCGGGCCAGGCGAGCTCGAAATCGGGCCCGCCCGCCCACGGAATCGCGATCGTGCGTCGGCCTGATTGTCCCACCCACTTGCAGGCCGCCGCCGGACACAGCAGGACCGTCTCCTGGACGACGCGACCGGCCAAGCGGGCGCACAAGCCGCGCAATCGGGCAAGGAGGCCCGACGCATCCGGCCGCCCCAGCGGAAAGAGCTCGTCGACGTACGCGTGCTCGTAGAACTGCTCCTGGCAGGCCCCGAGAAACGCCTCGGCGAACCCTCGGCGATCCGGCTCGGCGGCCAATTGCGCCAGGGCATCGACGAAATAGACGAGATCGTTCAGCTCCTCGATCCAGCCCACCACCCTCCAGTGAGAGTAGTCCTCATGGCGGAGTGCGCTTCCCACGGAACGGAGGAGGCCGGCCGGCACGCGGAAGCGTGCCGCCGCCTCGCGATACGGCCCCTCGAGCTCGTCGCACAGGTCGGCGAGCAGGCCCCACATGGACGTCCGCAGCTCCTCGAGCAGCGAGGCGAGAAAGGACGGGGCAAACAAGGGGAAGTGTGCTACCATCGGGCCGCGCGGGGGAACTGTGCGGAAGGATTCCGGCTGCTTCGTTCTGCTTGGCGTGGTCGCGGCGTTGGCGCTCCCTTCCAACGGGATCGCCGACAAGCCCTGCGACGACTATCCGGCGGCGGACCGTTCACGGTGCGAGCGGCTCTGGAAGCAAATCAATCGGGAGGCGGAAGCAGAGATGGCCGAGTTCGGGTTGCGGCAGTTGAAACGGCGCGAAGCCGGCACGATCACCGCCGAGCAACATCTGAGCCAAAACTTCGCCTTCATCAAAGCCTCGGGCGAGAAGCGCCTGCGGTTGCTTCGCGAACGGATGGGCGCTCGGTGATTTCGTTCCTGGTGAATCGTGATTCGTTATTCGGATTCTCAATGGAACGAATAACCAATAACGAGTAACAAATAACCTCCTCACAGGGTCAGCGTCTTCGAATCCTGCATCACCTTGCCGGCGGAATCGAGAAGGTCCCGGCCGATGACGATCGGCGCCTTGAAGTGCACGGCGAGCGCAATGGCGTCCGAGGAGCGGCTGTCGAAGACGCGCGTCTTGTCGTTCATCACCACGGTCAAGGCTCCCCGGAAGATACCTTCCTTCAACGTGATGATGACTTGCGTGACCTTGCCGCCGAACGAATCGAGGATCGTCCGCATCAGGTCATGTGACAGCGGACGGCTCAGCTTCTGGCCGGTCAAGGCCGCCTGAATAGAGCCCGCCACGGTCGCATCGACGAAGATGGGGATGACCTTGTTCTCCGCCTTCAGCAGGACGACGGGGCCGTGGTCCGACAATCGGACTTCGACGTCTCGAACCTGGACCTGAAGCCCTTCGCTTTGCCCAGGCGCTTCACCGACCGTCAGACAGAGACTCGCGATACCGATCCCGATGACAAGCTGTCGGAGTCTGCGCATGATGCCCTCCTCCGGCGCGCCGAATCTGAGCCGCGCGCCAAAGCCGTTAGGAGTCTGTCCCAGTCATGCCACCCTCCCGCGACCTCGCCTCCGCCCGCACCTCCTGGCCGCCAGGACGGCTCGGACGGCGCTTAGCCTCGCACGAACGGGTTGTATGCCCGCTCGAACCCAATCTGCGTCTCGGGCCCGTGCCCGGTAATCACCCGCGTCGTCTCGTCCAAGGTGTACAGACGCTCTCGAATCGACCGTTCGATCGCCGCGAAGTCCCCTCCCCACAGGTCGGTTCGGCCGATGCCGCCGCGAAAGAGCGTGTCACCGGCGAGCAGCAGATTCTCGTCGCCGAACCAAAACGACATGGAGCCGGGGGTGTGTCCCGGCGTGTGGAGCGCCTGTCCCTGAAGCCCGCCGACCACGATCTTTTCCTCGTCGGCCAGCCAATACTCCGGCGCCGGCGCCGGGGTGTAGGGGACGCCGAACATCCGGCACTGGACTTCCAGCAGATCCCAGAGCGGCCGGTCCGCCGGATGGAGGCACAGGACGGCCCCGGTCGCCTGCTTCATCGCGCCGGACGCCAGGAAGTGATCGAAATGTGCGTGCGTGTGCAGGATGGAGACGACGCGCAGCCCCATCTCCTCCACGTGCTTGAGAATCATGTCCGGCGCGCCGCCGGGATCCACGACGATCGCCTGTTTGGTCACCGGGTCGCCGAGGATTGAGCAGTTGCATCCGAGCGGGGGGACCGGAAACGTTCTCCGCATCAGAGGAGCCATCGGGGGACCATCCTTGTCGTCGGGCCTTGTCGTCATGCTATAGCCCCGCCCGGGCCTCGTGCAAGCCTCACGGCCGGCCGTCCTCACGGACGGTCCAGACCACCTCGGTGTCCGCGATCTCCCACTTCTGTGTGTCCCGGACGAGCCAAACGAGCAACCCCGCGCCTGTCCCGTCCGCACGGTACTGGCCGGCATAGACGAGGGCCTGATCCCGCCGGGGCGAGAACGCGACCGGCGAGAACTCGAGCATGAGCGTCGGCCCGAACGCGTGGCCGAGACGAGCCGGGACCAGAGCCTTCCCGCGGGCTTCCTCCGGTCCGCCCTGATCGAACGACGACACCAAGCGGTAGCGGACGCCGAACTGGAACCGGGGCTCCAGCGCCGCGGGGCGGCGGGACTGCTCGAGAAAATCGCCGAGGAGCGGGCCGGGCAAGCGACCGTCGAAGAACCGGTTCTCCTCGAAGAACGAACGGGCGAAGGGGACGTCGCTCGGCCCGACCTGAGTGGCGGTCAGACGCCGGATCAGCACCAGCGAGGTCTCGGAGGTGAGAAATTTGGCTTGGACCACCCGGTCGTACACCGCATAGGCCTCGAGCGCAACGGGACGAGCCCTCTCGGTGTCGCCGGATGGACCGGCCCGAGCGAGAGGCACGCAGGAGAGGGCGCCGAGGATCGACAGGAGCAGGAACCGACGAGCGATCGTAGATGGCGCGCCCACGGCCCGAGCATAACGCCCGGGCCCGACTCGGTCAACCAAATCGATTTGCTTTCGGCCGCGTTTGGCCCTAGAATCCGGGCGCCCAACGACGGGCCACCCGACATCGATGCCGAGGATCTGTCTACACCCCGTCTTCTCCCCTCTCCGATTCATCACGGGCGTCCTCCTCTTTGCGCTCATGGCCGTGGCATCCGCGTGCCAGCCCGACGAATCGCCCTTGAAGATCGAAAACGAGGGACTCAGGAAGCAGCTCGAGAAACAGGAATCCGTGATCCTGTCGTTGGAGCAAGGCAACAAGGTGATGCAGCAGCAAATCGACCTGCTGAACCGGGAGCTGCGCGAAGCGAAGGAGCAGGTCGAGCGGGTGATGGCGGAGCGGACGACGCTGACGGCGCAACTCGACACGCAGGAAGGCAAGACGCGAAAGCTCGCCGCCGAGGCGCAACGCGTGGCGGAGAAAGCCGCCCAACTCGCGCAGGCGGTCCGTATCGAGGACAAAGGCGGTGTGACGGATGAGATGGCGCAGCCGTTGCCGATCGTCGCCAAGGCCGTCGACGACGCCTTGGCCAAGCACGGCTACTCCCAACGGGTGAGCGTGAGAACCGACCAGAAGGCTGCGGTCGTGACCGAGCGCAAGGTCTCCCCGCCGGCCTCGCTCGAAGTGCCCGGTTTCCGCAATGAATACCTCGTGTCCTTGCAGGCGCTCGCGCCGAACCGCACCCGCGTGACCGTGAAGGCGGAATTCGAGCGCATCACGCAAGGCAACAAGATCCTCCCGGCCGGACGGGACGAGACGGCGGAGATCGAGCGCCGGCTGATCACGGAAATCGGAAGGTCGCTCCCCACCACGAAGGCCTGAGCCTTGCTCGGGCCACCCGCCGCCTAACGTCTTGCAACTGCGCTGTTTTTTCCAAGAAGGCAACCGCCTGGTCTGCGAGCCCTTCGGACGGCGAAATCACGCGCTTCGGCTATACTTACTTCGAAAATTCGTTTGTGTACCTGACGTTAGGAGCAGCGGATGGCGAAAAACAAGGCAGCGGAGCCGCACGTGTCGAAAGAGAAGGTGTTTTCGTCGGCCGATGAAATCAGCCAGGCCATCGCCAAATTACGGGCGCGTATCCATCAAGTCGAGGAGCTGAAGAAGGACGGCTTGCCGTACCGGGATGCGCTGAAGGTCACCGCCGAGTACCAGCTCCGCGACACGATCCGCGAGATCTTCGGAGAGGAATCCCCGCAGTTCCTGGAGCATCAGCACCTGAAAATCAAAGTCAACGCGAAGAATGGCATCAATGAAACGATTTCGCTCCTCCAGCATCTGATCGTAAGCTTGGAAGAGAAGCGCCTGGAAGTCCTCGGGCTGCGCGCCGTTCCCCGGGCAACCGCCCTCCCCGCCACCGAAGCCGAGCCCACCGCGCCGCCGGTCCCGAGCACACCGCCGACCCCGCCGGCCGAGCCCATACCCGCACCCATGCCGGTTCCAGCGGTTTCGGCCCAGGCCGAGACGGCCCGCCCGCCGGCCCCAATGGATCCGACACCGCCGCCGGTACCGCCGGCGGCGACGGGACCGATGCGGCTCAAGCTCTCGGCCGAGGTCCCAATCCTCGTGAACGACAGCACCATCTCGGTATCGCCCGCTCCGGCGGCGCCGCCTCCCGCGTCGATTGCCCCTCACCCTCAACCATCGGAGACCGGCATGTCGCCACATCTCGTCGATGCCATGAGCCCGGTTCAGTCCCCCCAGGGCGAACCACCCGAACGCTCCCGCCTCCCGAACAGGACCCGGCCGACGCAGGAGTCCGAGACGGCCCGGCCTGCCGACACGCTCGCGCTGCTGCGGAAGATCTGCGAGCGGTTCCACCGAATCGCCCGCCGACTTCGCCAACGACGGGACGAACGGCCGACCCTCGACGTCGAAGACGAGCGCGACGTCACCGACGTCCTGCACGCGCTGTTGAGCGTGGAGGTGGACGAGATTCAGGTGGAAGAATGGTCGCCGCCTTATGCCGAGGGATCGAGCCGCGCCGACCTGTGCCTCAAGGACGATGGGATCGTCGTCCTGGCGAAGAAGACCAGGCCCGGCCTCAGCGCCAAGGCGTTGACACAGCAGGTCAGCGTCGACTTCGAGCGATACAAGGACCATCCGGACTGCAAGACCCTCTTCTGCTTCATTTACGATCCGGAGGGTCGCATCGGGAACCCCAAGGTGCTGGAAGCAGAATTGACGCTGAGCTTCAACGACCGCCACCTCGAAGTCCTGATCTCACCCAAATGAAATAGGAGTGATTGAGAAACTGAGTAACTGGTCATTCTTGAACAATGACTCACTTGCTCACTGACCAATGACTCCAGCTTCTGAGCTCTAGATCTTTCCCACCAAGTCGAGCCCCGGCTTCAGCGTCTTGGCGCCAGGCCGCCAACTCGCCGGGCATACTTCTCCGCCGCCGTCCCGCACCTGCACGGCGGCTTGCAGCTTCCGCAACAATTCCTGCGCGCTCCGTCCAATGCTGTTGTCGTGGACCTCACCGGCCTTCAGCACCCCGTCGGGGTCGATGATGAAGCTGCCGCGTAAGGAGACGCCTTCTTCCTCCAGATACGTCCCGAATTCCCGTGACAGCCGTCCTGTCGGGTCCGCGATCAGCGGGAAATCCACCGTCTTCACCGCCGGTGACGCGTCGTGCCAGGCCTTGTGGACGTAGACCGAGTCGGTGCTGACTCCAAACACTTCCGCCCCCAGCTTCTGAAATTCCGGATAGAGCCGCCCCGCTTCCGCAAGCTCGGTGGGACAGATGAAGGTGAAGTCGCCCGGGTAAAAGATGAGGACGACCCATGTGCCTCGATACCCGGTCAGATCGATCTCCCTGATCTGATCACGGTGATACGCCTGATACTTGCCTCCGCTCACGTGCCTGCCGATCTGGATCATCGTGTGCTCCTTTCCTCTGGCGTTGGCCCAGTCAGAAGAAGAAGCTAAGCAAGGAGCAGGCCCGGCACCGGACGCGGGGTCTGCCCGCTTGAGTTGCTCGTTGTCGGGTCCGTCTGGGGAATCCGACGAGGATGGTCTACGGCGCAGAGCGATGGCGAGCTGCTCGGAGGAGGTCTCGGGACCACAGTGCCGACGCTCAGGGACAACCTGTCCCTTCAGCTCCGATGGTCTTCTCCTGAGGAGCCTCAACGAGGTCCGCGATGACCTTGCACTCCAGCCCGAACGGGAGGTACCCCGCGTAGCCGAGCAAGGGCATTTCGAAGACGAGGAATCCATACACGAAGGGCACCCGGTACTCCCAATGCGCGAGGCTCTGGGAATTCCAGAGCTCCCAGAAGAACCCGCATTGCAGCCCGGCCAGCGCGGGAATCAGGACCGCACTCCAGTCGCCGCGTCGGAGCGGGGAAAAGATCGTCGGCCGGCCGGCGACCGCTTGGGCCCCGGTGATGACGAGCAAGGGCGAGACCCACAGGAGTGGAAAGAGGTACTGCGGCCAGATCCCCAGCCCCATCAGGCCGGCGCCGGAAAGCAGCAGGACGGTGAATCCGAGCGCACGCGGCGACGGCACCCGGACCCCCGGGAGGTCCACGCAGGCGGCCTTGAGGCTCGGGAAGGTGCGGAGCCACTCGTCGGTGCTCAGCACGGCGGGAAGAACGGTGGAAAAGGCGATCGTTGCATGGAACACGTATTCGCCGGCCGTGAAGGTCTCCACCCCCACGTAGTACCAGTTCTGGGCAAAACGATTCAGATATTCAAAGAACCACCAAAACAAGGCGCTGACCGGGAACAGCCGAAGCAGAGAGCCGGGCCGATCGGTCAGCAGGCACGAGCCGACCCGGCGGAACGTCAGCGCATTGATGAGGACGATATACCCGAGCCACAGCGGCGTGAAGGTGAATGGCTGCAGCTCCGTGAACCAGGGCACGCGAGTCCAGGCCAGGAGCCAGGCGGCGGCCAGCCACAGCAGGCCGAGCCATCCCCACCAGGGGAACGGGCGTGCAGTGTCGAGACGCGCGGTGCCGGCACGTCCGGCCTTGAACAGCTGCGCGGCGAGCGGCCCGATCGTCGCCAGCAGAAAGACGGCCAGACCAAGAAACACCGGCCATGAGAAGCCGGGATGCTCGACGTCGCGCGTCAGCGGGGGGAAGTCGAGATAGGGAGCAATCGGTCTCCCGGCGGCGGCGAGACCCAGCAAGGGAAGCGCGACCAGGAGAACGAAGAGGAGCAGCAGGCGAACCGCCATAGCCGGCAGTCAGTCAGCCAACCGAACGGACTCGGTGGGCGTTGGAACGCCCTCCGCTCAGACGCCGACTCGAGCGAAGCGACTCCGCAGGTAACGGTCCACACCTGCGGCCATCTTTCGCCCTTCGGCGATCGCCCAGACGATCAACGACGCCCCGCGTTTGACGTCCCCGCCGGCGAAGACGCCCTCCACGCTGGTCATGAAGTGCTCGTCGACGGCCACGTTGCCGCGCGCATCGTAAGCCACGCCCAGCCTGTCCAAGAGACCGTTCTTGACCGGCCCCGTGAACCCCATCGCGAGCAGGACGAGATCGACATCCAGCTCGAACTCGCTGTTCGGGATCGGGACGAACTTGCCGTCTTTGAAGGTGACGCGTTGGGCATGGAGTTTGGTGACGTGTCCGTTGCGGCCGCTGAAGGCCGTGGTCGAGACGCTCCATTGACGATCACAGCCTTCCTCATGGGCATGCGAGGTGCGCAGTTGCATGGGCCACAGCGGCCAAGGGGTCGACGGAGCCCGCTCGGGAGGCGGCTCGGGGAGGAGCTCGAATTGGTGGACTTCGCTGCAGCCTTGACGATGCGCCGTGCCCAGGCAGTCGGATCCGGTGTCGCCGCCGCCGATGATCACGACCCGCTTGCCTTTCGCCGTAATCGGTTCATCCGTGATCGTGTCTCCCGCATTCCGCTTGTTCTGCTGGGTCAGGTACTCCATCGCGAGATGCACGCCCTTGAGCTCGCGCCCCGGCACGTTGAGCTCCCTGGCCTGCTCGGCGCCCATCGCAAGACAGACGACGTCGTACTGCCGGCGGAGCGTCGTCGCATCGATGTCCACCCCGATGTGGACGCCGGTCTTGAACTCGACGCCCTCGGCACGCATCTGGTCCAAGCGTCGGTCCAGGACCCATTTCTCCATCTTGAAATCCGGGATGCCGTACCGCAGCAGGCCGCCGATCCGATCGGCCTTCTCGTAGACCGTCACCGTATGCCCCGCCCGTGCGAGCTGCTGCGCGCAGGCCAGCCCGGCGGGGCCCGACCCGACCACCACGACCGTCTTCCCCGTCCGCTGGACCGGGAGCACCGGCTGGACCCAGCCTTCGTCGAAGCCGCGGTCGATGATGTTCCACTCGATGACCCGGATCGAAACGGGATCGCTGTTGATGCCCAGCACGCACGCGGATTCGCATGGCGCCGGACAGAGCCGCCCGGTGAATTCCGGAAAATTGTTCGTGCTGTGCAGCGCCTTGAGCGCATCCTGCCAGCGCCCGCGATGGACGAGATCGTTCCATTCGGGAATGAGATTGACCACCGGACAGCCGGTCGCGCTCTGGCAGAACGGCACGCCGCAGTCCATGCAGCGCGCCCCCTGGGTCTTCAGCTTGTCCTCGGGGAACGGCTCGTAGAACTCCTTCCAATCGAGCACCCGCAGCTCGACGGGACGGCGCTTGGGTCCCTCGCGAGGATATTTCAGGAACCCTTTGGGGTCAGCCATGGGCCACCATGTCCTTGTGCGCTTGCTCCTTGAGCGCCGCCGCCTTCCGCTCCGCCAGGACCCGCTTGTAGTCGATCGGCATGATCTTGACGAATCGAGGCAACATGGCCGTCCAGTGGTCCAGCACAGCCTTGGCCTTCCGGCTGCCCGTGTACCGCAGGTGCGCCTCGATCATGGCCCGCAGCGTCTGCTGGTCCTCCGCCGTGTACACCTTTTCCAACTCGACCATCCCCATGTTGCAGCGCTGCTCGAATTTGCCGTCCTCGTTCAGGATGTAGGCGATCCCGCCCGACATCCCCGCCGCGAAGTTTCGCCCGGTCCGTCCCAAGACGACGACGACCCCGCCGGTCATGTACTCGCATCCGTGATCGCCGGTGCCTTCGATGACGGCCCGCACGCCGCTGTTGCGGACGGCGAACCGCTCGCCGGCGGTGCCGTAGAAGTAGCATTCCCCGGACGTCGCCCCGTAGAGCGAGGTGTTGCCGATCAGGATCGTCTCCTCGGGGTTGAACACCGCCTCCTTCGGCGGCACCACGATGATCTTCCCGCCGGACAGTCCCTTGCCGAGGTAATCGTTCGACTCCCCCTCGAGCACCAGCGTCATCCCCTTGGACAGGAACGCGCCGAACGATTGCCCCGCGGAGCCGGTGAACGTGATCGTGATCGTGTCCTCGGGCAGCCCGTCCGGCCCATACTGTTTCGCGATCCGGCTCGACAGCATGGTGCCGACCGTCCGGTCGGTGTTCCTGATCGGCAGCTCCAGGGACACCTTCTCGCCGCGCTCGATGGCCGGCCGGCACAGCTCGATCAGCCGAAGGTCGAGGACGTCGGACAGTCCGTGGTCCTGCTTCTGCACGCAATGGGTGGCGACCGAGGAGCCGACCGGCGGCACGTGCAGCAACGGGGTCAGATCCAGGCCCTTGGCCTTCCAGTGCTCCACGGCCTTTTGAACTTTGAGCTTGTCCACGCGGCCGATCATCTCATCCATGGTCCGGAAGCCGAGCTTCGCCATCAGCTCGCGCACTTCCTCGGCGACGAAGAAGAAGTAGTTGACGACGTGCTCCGGCTGGCCGGTGAATTTCTTGCGCAGGACCGGGTCTTGAGTCGCCACGCCCACCGGGCAGGTATTGAGGTGACATTTGCGCATCATGATGCAGCCCTCGACGATCAGCGGGGCCGTCGAGAAGCCGAACTCCTCGGCGCCGAGCAGGGCCGCGACGACGACGTCTCTCCCGGTCTTCAACTGACCGTCGGTCTCGACCTTGATCCGTCCGCGCAGATCGTTGAGCACGAGCGTTTGGTGCGTCTCCGCCAGGCCGAGCTCCCAGGGGATCCCGGCATATTTGATGGAGGAGAGCGGGGAGGCGCCCGTTCCGCCGGAGTCGCCGCTGATCAGGACCTTGTCCGCATGCGCTTTGGCCACGCCGGCCGCGACCGTTCCCACCCCGACCTCGGAGACCAGCTTGACCGACACGTCGGCGTCCGGGTTGGCGTTCTTGAGGTCGAAGATGAGCTGCTTCAGGTCTTCGATCGAGTAGATGTCGTGGTGCGGCGGCGGCGAGATCAATTGGACGCCCGGGGTCGCGTAGCGGAGCCGCGCGATCACCTCGTCGACCTTGTGGCCCGGGAGCTGGCCGCCTTCGCCGGGTTTGGCCCCCTGCGCCATCTTGATCTGGAGCTCCTTGGCGTTGACGAGATAGTGCGCGGTCACGCCGAACCGCGCCGAGGCCACCTGCTTGATATAGGAGTTCTTGGAGTCCCCGTTGGGCAGCGGCACGAACCGCTCGGGATCTTCCCCGCCTTCACCCGTATTGCTCTTGGCGCCGATCCGGTTCATTGCGATCGCCAGCGTCTCGTGCGCTTCCTTGCTGATCGCCCCGAACGACATCGCTCCGGTGGTGAACCGCTTGACGATTTCCTTGGCCGGCTCGACCTCCTCGAGGGGGATCGGCGCTTCGGCCAGGTGGAACTCCAACAGCCCGCGCAAGTTGGAGCGGCGCCGGCTCTCGTCGTTCACCAAGGCCGAGAACTCCTTGAACGTCTTGGGATCGTTGGTCCGCGTCGCGTGCTGCAGCTTGTAAATGGTCTCCGGATTCCAATTGTGGTGCTCGCCCTGCACCCGATAGTGGACCTCGCCGCCGAAGTCGAGCTGCCGGATGGGCGCGGGTTCGTATGCCAAGGCATGCCGCCGCAAGGTCTCCTCGCCGATCTCGCGGATCCCGATGCCCTCGATCCGCGACGGCGTCCCGGTGAAGTAGGTATCGATCAGCGGCCGGTTGAGCCCGATGGCCTCGAAGATCTGCGCGCCGCAATAGGACTGGACGGTCGAGATGCCCATCTTCGAGAAGATCTTGAGCAGCCCCTTGTTGATCGCCTTGATGAACTTCACTTCGGCGGTCGCCGCATCGACGCCTTCCGGCAGGTAGCCGTCGCGCTCCATGTCGACGAGGGTCTCGAAGACGAGGTAGGGATTGACGGTCCCGGCGCCGTATCCGATCAGGCACGCGAAATGGTGCACGTCGCGCGGTTCGCCCGTCTCGACGATGAGCCCCACCTCGGTCCGCGTGCATTCCCGGACGAGATGGTGGTGGACGGCCGAGATCCCGAGCAGGCTCGGGATCGGCGCCCATTCCTCGTTCACCCCACGATCGCTCAAGATCAGGAACTTGTAGCCCTCGCGGATGGCCTGCGAGGCCTGCCGGCACAGCTCGTTGACGGCGGCCTCGAGCCCGTCCGGTCCGTCGGCCACCCTGAAGAGCATGCGAAGAGTCTTGCTCTTGAAATGCGGATCGGCGATTTCCCGGATCTTCTCGAGGTCTGCGTTCGTCAGGATCGGTTGCTTGACCCGGATGCGACGCGCCGACTCCGGCGCCTCCTCCATCACGTTGGGCTTCGGGCCGATATTGGTGACGAGCGACATGACGAGCTCTTCGCGGATCGGATCGATCGGCGGATTCGTCACCTGGGCGAAGAGCTGCTTGAAGTACTTGAAGAGCAGCTGCGGGCGCTCGGAGAGCACCGCCAACGGCGTGTCCGTCCCCATGGACGAGACCGGCTCTTCCCCGGTCACGACCATCGGGGTGATCACCATCTTGAGCTCCTCGACGGTATAGCCGAAGGCCTGCTGGCGCTGGCGGATCGTCGGGTGGTCGGGCTGCTGGACGTTCAGCGGCTCCGGCAGCTCGTCGAGCGAGATCTTGTACTGGGTGACCCATGCCCGATACGGCTTCCGGCCCACGATATCGGCTTTGATCTCTTCGTCGTCGATGATCCGGCCCTGGCCGGTGTCGACCAGGAACATGCGGCCCGGCTGCAGCCGTCCCTTCTGCCGGATCTTCTTGACGTCGGTCGGGAGCACGCCGGCCTCCGACGCCAGCACGACGAGGTCATCGCTCGTCACCTGGTAGCGGCAGGGCCGCAGGCCGTTCCGGTCGAGCGTCGCCCCGATCATCGTCCCGTCGGTGAAGCACACGGCGGCCGGTCCGTCCCACGGCTCCATCATCGCGGCGTGGTATTCGTAGAAGCCTCGCCGATCGAGATCCATCTGAGGGTTGCCGACCCAGGGCTCGGGGATCAGCATCATCATCGCATGCGGCAGCGACCGCCCGCCCATGACCAGGAACTCGAGCGCGTTGTCCAGGCAGGCCGAATCGCTCTGATGCTCGTAGACGATCGGAAAGAGTTTCTCCAGATCGTGGCCGAACAGATCGGACTTCAGCCGCCCCTGCCGCGCACGCATCCAGTTGACGTTGCCCTTCAGGGTGTTGATTTCGCCGTTGTGGCAGATGTACCGGTACGGATGGGCCAGGGGCCACGTCGGAAAGGTGTTCGTGCTGAAACGGGAATGGACCAAGGCCAGCGCGCTGGCCAGGCTCGGGTCGGCCAAGTCGCGATAGTAGGCGGCCATCTGGTGCGGAAGCAACAGGCCCTTGTAGACGATCGTCTTGGCGGACAGGCTGGGAATGTAGAAGTAGTCGCGTCCCTGAATCGTGCTGTCCCGGACCGCTCGTTCCACCCGTTTCCGAATCACGTAGAGCTTGCGCTCGAACTGCGCCTCGTCGAGCCGCTCCCGTCCGATGAAGATCTGGCGAATGACCGGCTCCGTCCGCCTGCCAAGCTCGCCGATCGCCTCGCTGTCCACGGGGACGGTACGCCAGCCCAAGACGCGCTGGCCCTCCTCGCGGACGACCCGTTCGAACAAGGCCTCGCACTGGGCACGCGCCTCGTCGGCCCGGGGCAGGAACACCATGCCGACCCCGTAGGCCCCCTTGGCCGGAAGCGCGATCCCCGTGTCCTGGGCCGCCGCCGACATGAAGTCATGGGGGATTTGGAAGAGGATACCGGCGCCGTCGCCGGTCCGGGGGTCACACCCTTGCGCCCCCCGATGCGCGAGGTTCTTCAGGACCTCCAGGCCCTGCTCGATGATGGTATGCGAGATGCGGCCCTTGATGTCGGCAACGAAGCCGATGCCGCAGCCGTCCTTTTCGAATCGAGGGTCGTAGAGTCCTTGCTTCTCAGGAAACCCGGGGTACGTCATGTCCAATCCTGTCGCTGGCGTGGATCGAAGCTCGGCTGAACCGAATGCGGAGAGGGGACCGTTCCAGACGCGGGCACGACTCGACCGCGAAACTCCTGGTGAATTGAACCGTCACGATACTGGATCACTCATTGGTGTGTCAAGAATCACGGGCGCGGCCAACCGACCCGGGTCTGCTTGACTTTAAACTTCGCGCTGACCTAGTATCGCCGCATGAATGAAGGGCCGCTGACCTCTTCGATGAACACGATGGCGGACGTGTGGGACGCCTATCGGAGCGAGCTCGAAGGAGTCGAAGATCAGATCCACAAGAACCTCGATTCGTCGGTGGCCCTCGTCAACACCGTAGCCGCTCACATTCTCAGCAGCGGCGGCAAACGCATCCGCCCCCTCCTTCTCGTGCTCTCCGCCCGCTTGTGCGGCTACACCGGCAAAGACGTGTTCATCCTCGCGAGCCTGGTCGAGTTCATTCATACGGCGACGCTCCTGCACGACGACGTCGTGGATGACGCAGACCTGCGGCGGGGCCGCCAGACCGCGCGAAAGGTCTGGGGCAACCAGATCAGCATCCTCGTCGGCGACTACCTCTATTCCAAGGCCATTTGTCAGATCGTCGGGTTCCGGAGCCAGGGCATCAACGAAGTCCTCTCCGAGGCCTGCCGGAAAATGGCCGAAGGCGAGGTGCTCCAGCTCTATTACAACGGCAACCCGCTCATCACCGAATCCGAATACCTCCGTATCGTCGAATACAAGACCGCCGGCCTCATCGCGGCGTCCTGCGCCATCGGCGCCATTGCCGGGAACGTGCCGGTGGAGAAGCAGGCCGCGCTCTTTCGATTCGGCCAACGGATCGGGATCGCGTTTCAAGTCGCCGATGACACGTTGGACTACGCCGCCAACGGGGACCGCCTGGGCAAGACGCTCGGACAGGACCTGCGCCAGGGCAAGACGACGCTGCCGCTGCTTCATCTGCTGCAGCACTGCTCCGACCAGGATCGCCAGATGATCAAGGATCGGATGGAAACCCGGACGCTGAGCGAGGCCGATCTCCATCGGATCATCGGGTTGATGCAGCAGTACGGCTCGATCGCCTACGCGCTCGAGCGAGCGAAGAGATTCGTGATGGCGGCAAATCTCGATTTAGCCTTATTCGAGGAGTCCTCCCCCAGACGAGCCCTGTCGATCGTGGCTGACTTCATGGTCCACCGCGATCGCTGACAGGTTGCTGAAAAAGCCCTCCAGCAGCGTTTTCAATCGCGCGACTTTCTGCGACGTCGCCCTGCGTACGCCCCAGTCGCCGCGCTCGTACGGCCTTGCTGGACGCCTCTTTGAGCAGTTGTAGGGTCCTTGATGACATTTTCGAGGCAAGCAGGAGCGACATGGCGAACCTGATACCATTCAAAGGGGTCTTGTACGACCCGGCGGTCATCAAAGACGTGGCCAAGGTCGTGGCCCCACCGTACGACGTCATCGACGCCGACTACCAACGGGCGCTGCACAGCCGGCATCCCAACAACGTCATCCGGCTGGAGTTGGGCTTGGACGAGCCGACCGACTCACCCTCGGTCAACCGCTACACCCGGGCGGCCGCGTGGCTGGCCGAATGGTTGGCCTCGGGCGTGCTCCGGCGCGACGCCGCCCCCGCCGTCTACCTGTACATGATCGACTACGAGGTGCCCGGCGCTCCGGGCGCGCATCGGGTGTTGAAGGGCTTCCTGTCGACCATCGAGTTGGAGGAATTCGGGAGCGGAAAGATTTTTCCCCATGAGAACACGCGGTCCGCGGCGAAGGCCGACCGTCTCCACCTGCTCGAAGCCTGCCGCGCCAACTTCAGTCCGATTTTCTCGCTCTACTCGGACCCTCGAGGGGAGGTGCTCGGCCTCCTCGAGCGTGCCGTCGACCTCAGCCGTCCCCGTGTGGATTTTCGTGACGACTCGGGGTTTCGGCAACGCCTCTGGAGCGTTACCGACCCGACCGTGCTGGGCTCCGCCGCGAACCTGATGAGGCCGAAGCCGTTGTTCATCGCCGACGGGCACCACCGGTACGAGACCTCGCTCCGGTATCGACAGCGTCGCCGGGAGCAGCTCGGCGGGAAGGCCCCGACGTCGGTCCAGCCATACGACGCGGTCTTGATGCTGTGCGCCGCGCTCGAAGACCCCGGCCTCACGGTCCTCCCCACGCACCGCGTCCTGACCAACCCGCTCCCCGACCTGACATCCGTCGAATCCCTGCTCCACCAGACCTTCGCGATCCAGGCGATCCCGCTCGCAGGACGCAGCGAGCCGGAGGCCAGGCGGGAGTTCCTCGGGCGATTGCGGGACCAGGGGCGAACGGGGACCGCCTTCGGGCTCGTCCTTCGTGACGCCCCCGCCTATCACGTATTGGACTTGAACCCCGAGCATCGGCCGGGTTCCGGCGCCTCCGAGCGGGACAAGCTCGACGTGTCGATTCTCCAGCAGCAGGTCGTGGCGAAGCTCTGTCCGACCCAAGCGGAGCAGGAAGCGATCGTCTATACGAAGGACGACGACGAGGCGATCGATCTCGTGCGCCAGGGCAAAGCGTCGGGAGCCCTGCTGCTCAACGCCACCAAAGTGAGCGAGGTCCGAGCCGTCGCGGCCTCCGGGGGCCGGATGCCCCACAAGTCGACCTATTTCTTCCCGAAGCCCTTAACGGGGCTGGTTCTCAATGTGATGGAGGAGTGATCGTGGTCCGCGTTTGGTCGGTTAGGTCCGTTGGGTCGGGTGAGTCGGTTGGTCGGTCAACGGACCTAACGGACATAACGGACCTCACGGAAATAACGGACGGGACGGACGGCGTATTGTCGAGGGTCGTATGAAGGCGAAGATCTTGGTCGTCGATGACGACGCGGACATCCTGACGGTGCTCAAGGACCGGCTCGTGTCGCTCCAGTACGAGACGCTGACGGCCGGCGACGGCGACCAGGCGCTGGAAGTGATCGAGCGCGAAACGCCGAACCTGATGTTGCTGGACCTCGAGATGCCGAAGCTGAGCGGCCTGGAAGTCCTCCAGCGCCTGTCGCAAGGGCGCCAGCGTGGTCGGGACGGGTTCGATCTCCCGGTCATCGTGATGACGGCGCACGGAACGATCCAAAAGGCCGTCGACGCGATGAAGGAAGGGGCCCACGACTTCCTCACCAAACCGATCGTCGTCGACCACCTGATCATCACCATCCGAAAGGCGCTCGAACGCGAGTCGCTCAAACGCCAGGTCGAAGTCCTTCGGACGGAGGTCGCGACCAAGTACGCCCGGATCGTCGGAACCAGCGCGCGTACCCAGTCCATGATCGAATTGGCCCAACGGGCGGCGAACTCCGACGCCAGCGTCCTCCTCCTGGGGGAAAGCGGGACGGGGAAGGAGCTGTTCGCACGCTCGATTCATCAGTGGAGCCCTCGCCGTACGGCCCCCTTCGTGGTCATCAATTGCGTGGCCCTGACCGAGACGCTGCTCGAAAACGAGCTGTTCGGTCACGAGAAAGGCGCGTTCACCGGAGCCGACCGTCTCGAGAAGGGAAAGCTCGAAATGGCGGACGGGGGCACCGTCTTCCTGGACGAGATCGGCGACATGCCGCTCGCGCTGCAGGCCAAGCTCCTCCGCGTTCTCCAGGATCACGAGTTCACCAGGGTCGGCGGCACACGGCTCGTGCGGGTCAACATCCGGGTCATCGCCGCCACCAACAAGGACCTCAAGCAGGCGGTCAAAGCCGGCGCCTTCCGAGAAGATCTCTTCTTCCGCCTGAACGTCGTGAACTTGACGCTGCCCCCGCTCCGCGAACGCCCCGAGGACATCGCCCAGCTCGCGGAGTTTTTCCTCAAACGGCACGCGGCCGAGCAGAAGCGGCCGAACATGAAGCTCACCGCGGACGCGATGGCGGCGCTCACGCGCTACCACTGGCCGGGCAACATCCGCGAGCTGGACAACATCATCGCCCGAGCCGTCATTCTCAGCCCGAAGGACGAGATCGAGGCCGAGCAGTTGCCCCTGTACGGTCAAGACACCGGGTCGGACAGGGAGTCGAGCCACGCGTACGACCATCTCCCCTATCACGATTCGATGGAGGGGCACAGCCGCGCGATCATTCTTCGCGCGCTCCGCCTCGCAAACGGCAGCCAAACCAAGGCGGCCGACATCTTGAAGCTCCAGCGGACCTACCTCGCCCGCCTGATCCGTCAAAAGAACATCACGTTGGACTAGCCCCGTCCGGGCATTCTCGCACGCGGAAGGATGACCCGGGCGGACTCCTCACGCTCCTGTGAGCCGTTCGAACCCTGTCTCATCCCTCTCGAAGCTGGTAGGATAAGCTGACGACGGAGGCCATCGTGGCGATCGATCCTGTCTGCGGCATGACCGTCGATGAAGCGCGCGCCCCGGCGACGGCCGAATATCAAGGCCGCACCTACTACTTCTGTGCCCCGGGCTGCAAGCGGGCCTTTGAAGCGGATCCCGCCAAGGTCTTGCGCGAGGGGCCGAAAGGGATGCCGCCCCCACCCGTCCAGATGGTGACGCTGACCCCGCGCCGCTCCTCGTCGTCGGCAGCCCCGCGCGCGACTTCACCGGCGTCGGCGCCCGTGAGCCCTACGCGGACAGGTGAGCAGGGCACCCCGGCCGCAGGCCGTGCGGAGACGGGCGGGGCTGCGAGGCGCGAGGCCCCTGCTCCCCCGCCGTCCACGGGTCATCGTGCTGCCGTCGCCCCGCAGGCTTCTCGGCAGGGACTTGCCACCGTGACAATCCCGATCGAAGGCATGTCGTGCGCGTCCTGCGTCGCCCGGATCGAGGACGGGCTCCGGACGTTCCCGGGTGTGGCCGCCGCCTCCGTCAACCTCGCCACCGAGAAAGCCACCGTCGACTATCTTCCCGGGACGACCGACCCGCGTGCGATCGCCGAGCGGATCGGCTCGCTCGGCTACACCCCGGTGCTGGCGCCCACGGCACACGAAATGGGTCCGGTCCCGCACGAAGCGCCGGATCGCGGGCTCGTCCGCCGGTTCTGGATCGCCGCGCTGCTGACGCTTCCCGTCATGGTCCTCGGCATGTCCGAGCATTTCGGGCTTCCGATTTCACAACAGACCTCCTTCTGGCTCCAGTTCGCCCTGGCGACCCCCGTTCAGTTCTGGGCCGGATGGCGTTTCTATCAGGGAGCCATTGCGGTCGCCCGGCACGGTGGAACCGACATGAACACGTTGATCGCCGTCGGCACGTCGGCGGCCTATGGCTACAGCGTCGCGGCCATGCTCGCCCCGCAGTGGTTCGCGGCCGGAGGCGTCGCCCCGGCGGTGTACTTCGATACGTCCACCGCGATCATCACGCTGATCCTCTTCGGACGGGTCCTCGAGAGCCGTGCCAAGGGCCGGGCGTCCGAAGCGATTCGACGGCTCGCGGGGCTGCAAGCGAAAGAGGCACACGTGATCCGAGGCGGACGCGAGTTCGACGTGCCGCTCGAGGAGGTGGCCGTCGGCGACCTCGTCGTCGTGCGGCCGGGGGAGAAGATCCCCGTGGACGGCGTGGTGCAGAGCGGCACCTCCGCCGTCGATGAATCGATGCTGACGGGCGAGAGTCTGCCGGTCGACAAGAAACCGGGGGATCCCGCCATCGGCGGCACGATCAACCAGGTCGGGAGCTTGAAGATCCAGGCCACCAACGTCGGCCGGGAGACGGCCCTGGCCCGCATTATCCGGGTGGTGGAGGAAGCCCAAGCGGCCAAGCCGCCGCTTGCCAAGCTCGCCGATCGCGTCGCGTCCGTGTTCGTCCCGTCGGTCATCGGCATAGCGGCGCTCACGTTTCTCTTGTGGCTGCTGTTCGGCCCGGCTCCGGCCTTCACCAAGGCGCTGCTCAATTTCGTCGCCGTGCTGATCATCGCGTGCCCGTGCGCCTTGGGGCTCGCCACGCCCACCTCGATCATGGTCGGCATCGGCAAGGGCGCTGAGCACGGCATTCTCATTCGGCGCGGCATCGCGCTCGAGCGTGCGCACGAGCTCACGACCGTCGTGCTCGACAAGACCGGCACCGTGACGGAGGGCAAGGTCGCCGTGGGCGAGGTGGTCTCGCTCGCAAAAGACTGGTCCGAGGAGCAGGTCCTGGCCGTCGCAGCGGCGGTGGAGCGCGGTTCCGAACACCCGGTGGGGCGGGCGGTCGTGCGCCGGGCCGAGCAACGCGGCCTGCCCTTGGAGGAGGCGAGCGAGTTCGTCGCGGTCCCGGGACACGGAATCCGAGCCCGACTGGGTGCGCGACGGGTCTTCATCGGCAACACCCGGCTGATGGAGATCGAAGGCGTGGACCTCCAAGAGGCCCAGCACGAGGTGAGCCGGCTGGCTGACAACGGCATGACGATCCTCTACGTCGCCGTACGGGAGGAGCAGGAGACGGCCGGGCCCAGGGTCGTGGGCTTGGTCGCGGTCAGCGATACGATCAAAGCGCACGCCCGTGAGGCGGTCCAGGCGTTGAAGGCCCTCGGTCTCGGGGTCGTCATGCTCACGGGCGATCACCGGCGGACCGCCGACGCGATCGCGCGGCAGGCAGGGATCGACCGGGTGCTGGCGGAAGTGCTGCCGGAACAGAAGGCGCGGGAGGTCAAGAAGCTTCAGGAGCAGGGCCAGGTGGTGGCGATGGTCGGAGACGGCATCAACGACGCGCCGGCGCTCGCCCAGGCCGACATCGGGATCGCGATCGGCACGGGGACGGACGTGGCGATGGAAGCGGCCGACATCACGCTGATCGGGGGGGACCTGCGCGCGGTGACCACGGCGATCGCCCTCTCCCGGGCGACGACCCGCAACATCAAGCAGAATCTCTTCGCCGCATTCGTGTACAACGTGCTGTTGATCCCGGCCGCGGCGATCGGCCTCTTGACGCCGATCTGGGCGGCCGCCGCCATGGCTCTCTCCTCCGTGAGCGTCGTCGGGAATGCCCTCCGCCTGCGCCGCTTCCAACCTCCGCTCGCCCGGATGCCGGAGCACGACCGACGCTGACCCCTCGCTCCCTGATCTCGCGGTCCATCCCTCCTTCCGGTCGTCACCCTATTCTTTCTCCCGTCCCCTCTATCCCATACCCCATATCACATATCCCTATCACCCATCCCCTACCACTGCCCCCATCTCACATACCCCATACCCCATATTCCCTACCCCATCTGTCAATGGTCTTGTCTTCACGCCGCCTCGTCGTTAGACTCCGGCAGTTCACCCTCATCCGAAAATACTTTCGAAGTACTGAGGCAAAATACCCGCGGGTGGCGCGGCGAACGGGCGCCCGACCGCGCGCAACGGAAGGGCCCCACTGCGGGATGGGTGGAGTGAGCACGATGGGGCTGTTCGCCGCGACAGGACCCGCGCAATACACCAACGAGACACGATTTATTTTCGGATTCGGGTCAACTCGCCGAAGGGAGGCGTCATGAAGAAGGTCCTCATCGGACTCGCCCTGTTCGTCGTCGTGGTGATCGCCGTCCTCCTCGCCGTCCCCTTCCTCATCGACCTCAACGCCTATCAAGACCGGTATCGCCCCCTCATCGAGAAGGCGCTGAACCGCAACGTGAAGTTCGACTCCATCCGGCTCACGATCGTCCCGCGTCTGGGCGCCCGCATCTCCGGCTTTACCGTTCTCGACGACCCCGCCTTCAGCTCCGGGGCCTTTGCATCGCTCGCCTCGCTGGACATCGGCATCAAGCTGATGCCGTTGCTCACCGGGCGAGTGGACGTGGAAGAGATCGTCTTAAAGGAGCCGAGGATCACGGTCATCAAGAATGCCCAGGGGGTGCTGAATGTCTCGACGCTCGGGGCCGGTGGACCGGCGGCCGCGGAAGAGAAGCGTACGCCGCCGGAGGGAGAAGGCCCGTTGCGGGCGCTGGCCTTACTGGCCGTTGATCAGGTGCTGCTCACGGACGGCCGGCTGACCTACCAGGATCGCGTCCCTGCGCCGCCGGTAGAGTATCGAGTCGAACAGCTCAACGTCCGTCTCGAATCCGTTCGACTCGGCGAAAGGGCTCGGATACATCTCGACGCGCTGGTCCAGCCCTCTAATGTGCCCGTGGCGCTCGACGGCACCGTCGGCCCGCTCGTGGAATCACTCGACCTGAAGGCGATCGACCTCATGGTAGGGGCCGGCAAAGTGGTGGTCGCCGTCAAGGGACGTGCAGTCGGCGGCCGCGCCGCATTCACCGTCACCGCCCCGCTCATCGACACGGCCGATCTCCCGGTTTCGCTGCCGTTGACCCGGCCCGTTCAGATCAAGGACCTCCTGCTCGACGCCGAAGCGGACTACCGATCGAACAAGCCTCCGCTCGAGACGGCGACGATCAAGACGATGAAGTTTGCCGCCGTCGCCGGCCGCTCCGTCGTGACCATCACCGGCAGCCTGGTCGGGGGTGAGGCGACGATGACCGCGACCGCCCCGGTGGTCAATACGACGGATGTTCCGATTCAGCTTCCCCTGAAGAAGCCGATCGACGTCACAGACGTAACGCTCCAGGCCCGATTGAAGGGCGAGCGCGCGACCGTCGAGACACTGTCGTTCAGGCTGTTCGGCGGCCAGGTGACTGCGCGCACGGGTGTCACGATCGAACCTCGCCGCCACCCCTTCGAGGCCGACGTCCACCTGCAGGGGGTCCAGCTAGGACCGGCCCTGGCCGCCGTCAACGACAACCTGGCCGTCAGCGGCACGGCGGGCGCACGGGTCCAGGTCGACGGGCGAGGTTTTTCGACGGCGGATCTCACCGCGGCCCTTCACGGCAGCGGCTTGTTCACCGTCAAGGACGGCAAGATCGAAGGCGTCAACGTGCTCCAGGAAGCGGCCGCACTGCTGAAAGCGGTCGGGGTCACACTTGATCCGGCGAAGGCCACGGTCTTCAATACGATCGATGGCGAGGTTTCCATCAAGGACGGACAGATCCGGATCACCCGCCTCATCGTGGACAGCCACGACTTCCACGGCACCGCGACGGGCACCATCGGCTTCGATCAACGTCTGAACCTGAAGGCCGCCCTCACGCTCTCGGAAGGGCTGAGCAAGCAGATGGCCGCGGGCGCCCCGGCGGTCCGTCTCGCCATGACCGGAGGCCGGCTGACCGTGCCGATGGTCGTCACCGGAACCGCTCAGGCGCCGGCGTTCGGATTGGACGGCAAGGCGGTCGCCGGGAAGGTGGAGCAGCGGGTGAAGGAGCAGGTCAAGGAGACGCTCGACGATGTGTTGAAGGGGAAGAAGATCGACCTGGACAAGGGACTCAAGCGGCTGTTCGGAGAATAGCGTCACACCTTGGAACGAGCGGCCGGGCAGCCCGGCCGCTCGACCTTTTAGGACGCCCGCCGAGTCGCGCGCTCCATCGGCGTCGCCTCCGCCGCCGCCCCGTAGCCGAAGTAGGCCGCGACGGCGGCCGTCAGGGCGTGGAGCCAAATATCGTGACTGAAAATCGGGATCAGCCCGAAGGTCGTGTTCAGGACGGGAATCAACCCCATCACCGCCAGCACGCCGTAGAAGACGGCAAGCCCTCTGGCGAACCCCACCGCCCCCGACAAGCTCCGTGCTCCGGCCAGGCCCCAGATTCCGATCCCCAGGTGCACGAGGTTGTGCAGGATGTTGACCGGGAACAGGCCCATCAGATAGCCATAGCCCGTTTCGACGGACACGGTCGGCGCCTCGGGAGGCGGCGCCGTCAGCAACCCGGGGATGAACCCCAGCGCGCCGACGAGCAGGTAGATCAGTCCCGCCGCCATCGCAAAGTTCCGTATCGTCATCGCGCCCTCCTTTCCTGGCCAAGGGCTCGTCGACCTCGATCTTTTACTCCTATTCTTCCGACCGATCGGATGCAGGCAGACGACCTCGCAGCCGATGGTCCGCGCATGACTGATGCGCATGTCGGAAGAAGAAGAGCCGGACGTGGGCTTCAGGAGGGCTCCAGGCGAACAATGATCGCTTCGTCGGGGCCCAGGACCTCGCTGGTCGGGTCGAACCGGGCGCCGGCAGCACGGGTGCCGGTCGAGAGCAGGACTTCCCCCCGCCCTTTGACCTCGGCCGACGTGAGCGTTTGCGGTCGGGAAGAAAAATTGACGGCGATCAGGACGGATTCCGCCGGGGGGCCGGACACCTCGCGCACGTAGATCAGGCATGCGAGCGGACCGCCCGTCACCTCGCGGTACCTGCCAGAGGTCAAGGCCACGGAGGACCGCCGGATTCGAATCAACCGGCGGTACAGCGAGAACACCGAGGCCGGATCGTCGGCGGCGGCGGCGGCGTTGACCGTGACGTAGTCAGGCGAAACGGGCAGCCAGGGCCGGCCGGTCGTGAAGCCCGCGTGAGGCGAGGCGTCCCATTGCATGGGCGTCCGGGCCGGATCGCGCCCGTGTTGGAACAGCCAGTAGCGGCGCGTGTACGGATCCCGGACGTCTCGGTACCGAAGCCGTCCGTCACGCATGCCGAGCTCTTCCCCGTAATAGAGAAACGGCGTCCCGCGCAGGGTGAGCAGCAGGACCGCGGCCGCCCTCGCCCGGCGATCGGCGGTCTCCGGATCGACCCCGCGCCCGTATCGGGTCGCGTGGCGGCTCTGGTCGTGATTGCTCAGGACCTGCGTCGGCCACCCTCCCGCCGGAACCGCCTCGTCCCACTCTCGGATGAGGCGGCGGAACACGACCGGATCCCACGCGGACTTGAGCAGCCGAAAGTTGAAGACGAGGTGCAACTGGTCGACGCCGGTTCCGTAAAAGGCGGCGGGTCCCCCCGGCGTGTCGGAGGAGGCCTCACCCACCATCACCGCCCCCGGGTAGGCGTCCGTCCACCTCCGCAACAGTTTGAGCACGTCGTGGGTCAACGGTTGGTCTCGGTTGTACCGTTGGATCCGGCGCAGGTAGGAGCGGACCGCGAAGAACCGGCGCGGGTTGTTGGGCCAGCGGTCGTCCTTGCCAATCCAGTTGATCGCGTCCAAGCGAAAGCCGTCCACCCCGCGATCCAACCAGAAGCGCATGACGTCGTGCATGGCCTGCTGCACGCCCGGATGGCTCCAGTTCAGATCCGGCTGCTCTTTCAAAAACGAATGCAGATAGTACTGGTTGGTCCGCCGATCCCATTCCCAGGCCGAGCCCCCGAACACGGCCACCCAGTTGCTCGGCGGCCGGCCGTACGGCCCCGCATCGGCCCACAGATACCAGTCACGTTTGGACGACTGCCGAGAGGAGCGCGATTCCAGGAACCAGGCGTGCTGGTCGGACGTATGATTGAGCACCAGATCCATCAAGACACGGATGCCTCGGCGGTGCGCTTCGGCCAGCAGGCGGTCGAAATCCGCCAGCGTCCCGAATCGCGGATCTACGTCGCAATAGTCGGCCACGTCATAGCCGAAGTCCTTCATCGGCGACGGGTAGATCGGCGACAGCCAGATCGCGTCCACGCCGAGCGATCGGTCGGTCCCATCGTTCAAGTAATCCAGCCGGCTGAGGATGCCCGGCAGATCCCCGATGCCGTCCCCGTTGGAATCCTGAAAGCTCCAAGGATAGATCTGATAGACGACGGCGTGACGCCACCAGGCCGGATCAGCTCCAGGGACCATCATCACCCGTTCAGGAACCGTCGCAGGGTGCGCGCGTTCTTCACCGCGTATCCCATCGCGTCGTTGTTGAAGTAGGCATAAACGTCGAGGCGGTCCCGCAGGTACCGCTTGATCGCCCGCGCCTCCTCGCGGAGCTCGGCGTCGGAATAGTCCGAGGCAAACATCTTGTTCCGACCGTGGTAGCGGAGGTACACGAAGTCGGTGGTCAGCACGTCCCGGCGGGAATATTTCGCGCCGTCCGCGATGCAGAGCGCGACCTTGTGCCGGCTCAACAGCCGATAGATCTCCTCGGTGAACCAGGAGTCGTGCCGAAACTCCACCACCAGCCGAAGCGAGCCGCGCTCCCGGGCCGCACCCTGGGCGGTCTCCAAAAACGTCGCGAGCCGGGTCGTGTCCTTTCGGAAGCTCGGCGGGAATTGAAGGAGGATCGGTCCGAGGTGTCCGTGCAGCGCGAGCGCGTTCCCGACGAACGTCCGCCAGGGCTCACCGACGTCGAGAAGGCGTTTGATATGGCTGATGAAGCGGCTGGCCTTCACCGCAAAGACGAACGCCTCAGGGACCTGCGTCGCCCACTTGGCGAACGTCTCGGGGCGGGGGAGATGATAGAAGGAGTAGTTGATTTCCGTGGTCGAAAATTCGCGGGCGTAGAATGCGAGGTAGTCCCGGCTGGGCAGATCGTCGGGATAAAACGGCCCCTTCCAGCTTCGATAGGTCCAGCCCGACGTCCCGATGAACAGCCGCCCCCGTGGTCGCGTGACCATGGGGAAAGTCTAACAGAGCACTTGCCGGGCCGCGAGGCTGATCCGACCCGCCTCCGCGTCACGCTGCACCTCGGCATACCGGTCCGGCGTCCCCACATCATTCCAATATCCGGTCATCTGATAGCTCAGCACCGTCTCGCCGGCCGCGAGGGCACGGACGTAGGCGTCGATGACCGACGACTCGACGCCCGAGGGAATCCCGTGCAACAGGCGGGGGTGCACGACGTGCACGCCGGCGAACATGCGACGACGCAGGGCGCCGGGCCCCTGCCGCCCGCGGCCGTTGATCCGCAGGACCCGATCCGTCTCGTCGATCTCCAGCACGCCCCACCGCTCGACCTCGGGGTCCTCGCGGACCACCATGGTGGCGATCGGATCGTGCTCGGCATGCCGTCGGAGCAGGTGGGTCAGATCAAGCTCGAGCAAGGTGTCGCCGTTCAGGACCAGGAAGGGCTCACCTTCGAAGAACCACTCGGCCTGCTTGAGGCCGCCGCCGGTCCCCAGCAGGACGGGCTCGGGCGAGTAGGTCAGCGCCATCCCGAGGCGCGAGCCGTCGCCCAGCTCTTTTTCGATCAGGTGCCCGAGGTGGTGAAGATTGATCATGACCTGTCGAATGCCGTGCCGCCGCAGCAGCAGGAGGTTCCACACGATCAAGGGCGTCCCGGCCACGGGCAGCAAGGGCTTCGGGGTCGTGAGGGTCAGCGGCCGGAGGCGGGTGCCCAGCCCCGCCGCGAGAATCATCGCGCGCATAGGAATGCGATGGGGATATGAGGTACGGGGGTAAAGGGGTATGTGCAAGATCCGAAAGGCAGATCGTCTGTGTAAGCGTTTACCATTCTATGCCCATTATCATGCTGTGCCCCCTACCCCTCTACCCCTTTACCCCTTACCCCTGCAGCTCCGGCACATAGGGCGTGAGGTGCTTCCTCAGGGTGGCGAGCTCGGGGTATTTCGCGAGATTGCGCGTCACGTAGCCCAAGACGCGGGGGATGTCGGCGAGGAACTTGGGGTTGTGCTTGACCCGATCGATATAGACGAACCGGCCGGCGGCCTTCAGGTTGCGCTGGATGCTCATGAAGTCGAAGATCCGGCGGAAACCGGCGCGGTCCGCGGCGATCGTCTTCTGCCCCGCCATGCGGTCCAAATAGTACTCGATGAGGTCGTCCACCAGGGGCTCCTCCAGTGCGATGTAGGCGTCGCGGAGGAGCGAGGCCAGGTCGTAGGCGGCCGGACCGAGCAAGGCATCCTGAAAGTCGAGGACGCCCAGGCGACGGCCGTCCACCATGAGGTTTCGGGAATGGTAATCACGGTGGGTGAAGACGCGCGGCTGCCGAGCCAGGATCTCGGCGATCTTCCTGAACTCCGCTTGGATCGGCTGCCAGTCGTCGGCGCACATCGGCCGGCCCTGTCGCGCGATGATCCCATACTCAATGAAGTGATCGAACTCCCACATCAGGAGCGGCACCTCGAACGCCCGGGTGAAGGCGAGACAGGCGGGATTGGGGGGCTGGGTCGCGGTTGTATGGAGGCGAGCGAGGATCGTGATCGCATGGCGGTACAAAGTTTCGACGTCCCGAGCCCGGGCATGGCGGCAGGCCTCGGCCAAGGTCAGGTCCCCGAAGTCTTCCAGATACAGCAACCCGGCCGCCTGATCGTAGTAGTACAAGGCGGGCACCGGCACCTGGGCCTTGGCCAGATGGTTCAAGATGTTGATGAACGGAAGCTCCGTGATCTCGACCTTCGCCCCGCTCACCGCCTCTTCGGACTGTTTGAAGCCTTCAGGAGAGGCGAGCTGCATGAGGATGACCGACTTCGTCGTGCCGTGGGCCAGGTCCAAGCGGAAGTACCGGCGGTTGGAGGCGTCACCGGCGAGCGGGGTTACCGCGGTGAGCGCGGCGGAGAAAGGAAGCTTGCTACGGACCGTCTCGGCGAGGAGCGCGTGATCGGGTGGAGCAGGAACGGCAGACGTCATCGAAAGCGAATTATACCCACGCCTGCCTCCGTTGTCACTGACAGCGACAGCCTCGACTAGGGCGACAACACCGGCGCCGAGCCCGCGCGCGTTACTCGGGATAGCAGCGGCTGGCTTGCTGCGGGCAGCCGTACCATGTCGAAGGACCGATTTGGCGTTGGTTCTGCTGGAGGTCCCAGGGTCCTGGCGCACGGCGGTAGATGCCGGGGCCGAACGGGTCGCGGGAGCCATAGGCGGGGACGGCCTCGGCGTCCGTGATCCCGTCGCTCTGACACCCGGCGGTACTCAGAAGCAGTCCGATCGTCCCGAAGATCAGCCCCAGCCCTTTGATCGTCATCGCATTCCTCCTTTGCCGGCCCATGATCAAGCTTGCGGCCCCACCGTCAGCCTGTCGGGTCAAACCCGGTTGCGGCACTGACAGGCCGAGGGGGCTCGGCTCCATCCTCCCCTATTTCGGTCGACAATGCTAGAGGGACGAAGTCCGCGGGCCGCGGGTGAGATGGAGGCCTTCGGCGTTGGCTGCTATAGTAGGCCTCGGGAGTCGTCCGGACTCAACGAGTACGGTTCTTCAAGGTGGCATCCGTATGTACGACGTGACGATCGTGGGCGGCGGCATCATCGGGCTCTCGGTGGGATGGGCGATCACGCGGCGATCTCCCGGGCTCACGCTGCTCGTCTTGGAGAAGGAAGGTCGGTGGGGATACCACCAGACCGGGCACAACAGCGGGGAAATCCACTCGGGCCTCTATTACCAGCCGGGCAGCCTGAAGGCGCGTCTGTGCCGCGAAGGCAACCGCCGCATGTTCGAGTTCTGCCGGGACTACGGCATCCCTCACGAACGCTGCGGCAAAGTCATCGTCGCGACCGAGGACAGCGAGCTGTCCGAGCTGGATTGGCTCCAGGAGCGTGCCGTGGAGAACGGCGTTCCCGTCCAAAGACTGAACCGGGAGGCGCTCCGCGAGATCGAGCCGCATTGCGGCGGCCTCGCTGCCCTCCATGTGCCCAGCACGGGGATCGTCGATTATCAGCAGGTCGCCGCCATGTTTGCCGAGCTGATTCAGAAAAGCGGAGGGGCGTTAAAGCGGAACTCGGAAGTCCAGGTCATCGTGCCCGAACACGCCCACCTTCGCGTCGAGACCTCGACCGGCGCGTACGACACCCGGTTCCTCATCAACTGCGCGGGTCTCCAGTCGGACCGGATCGCCAAACTGATGGGCCTGCGGACCGGCATGCTCATCGTCCCGATCCGGGGGGAGTATTATCGGGTGGTCGACGAAAAGCGCCATCTCGTCAGAACCCTCATCTATCCGCTGCCCAATCGGCGCTATCCGTTTCTCGGCGCCCATTTCACCCGCCAGCTCGACGGACGCATCCGGGTCGGGCCGAGTGCCGTGCTGACGCTCAGACGGGAAGGGTACGACGGAGTGGGGCTCGACTGGCGGGATGCCGGCGAGCTGTGCGCCTCATCCGCTTTCTGGCGATTCGTGGCGGCCAATTGGCGGCAGGGCGGGAAAGAATGGATGCGCTCCTTGAGCAAAAGGCTCCTCGTCCGTCGCCTTCAGAAGCTCGTGCCGGAGCTCCGCGCGGGCGATCTCATCGCCCGCCACATTGGCATCCGGGCCCAAGCCATACGGGGCGACGGCCGCATCACGGACGATTTCGTGATCCTCCACGGACCGCGCTCGATTCATGTCTGTAACGCCCCGTCCCCGGCGGCGACCGCCTCGATCCCGATCGGCGACGCGATCGTCGATCGCCTGCACGAGCAGGGAGTGCGCTAGGCGCCGCAACCGCACCCGCCGGTGCTCCTACCTCATGGCGGTAGAACCTTGAGGATCCCGTCTTCCAGCCATTCGGCCTTGCCGGCGAGAATCTCCTTCGCGAGGCCGTACACGATCGTGTCCTGATCCGAGACCGACCTCCCGACCGACAGCAACGGGCTGGGGTGGAAATCCTCGCGGATACGCGACCCCAAATAGCTCACGAGCGTCGGCACGAGCGGCTTCTCCCTGATCGTGGCTTGTGAGGCGTACCAGAGCGTCGCTTCGAGAGCGAAGAGGTCCATGGCGGCCTTGACGAGGCGTCTCGTCAGGAGCTGCTTCCGCGCGAGCCGCTGGCGCTCCCGCGCCGTAACCAGGAGGACGGCTCGGGCCAGATCCCGGGCGGCATGGTCGACGAACCGCTCCCAGGTTCGAAAGCCGTTCCGCCCCGCCCCGTTGTGCCCGTCGTGCGAGGGGGCCACGAAGGCACGAGACAGGACCTTCGCGAAGAACGGCGCCGCGTGCACCATCTCCTTGATCCGGCCGTCCAGGAAGGTCTGCCCCTGCTTCACGTACTCATCCAGCCCCTCACGCCCGATCCAGAGCGTCAGAATGCCGTTCGTCCCTTCCCAAATCACGTTGATCAGCGCGTCGCGCACCATGCGCTCCACCGGCACCGGCAGCTCCCCTCGGGAGCGGAGCGAATCGGGCGTCTCGAACCCTCGCCCCCCGTAGAGCCGGAACAGGTCGACCAGCGACTCCAGCAGCCATTCGGTCGCGAGAATCTTGGCGGCGGCGGACTCCAAGCGGACGTCCTGCTTGGCGTCCGCCCAGATCCCCGTGATCTGCACGATGGCCTCGAGCGCCAGGACCCGCGAGGCCATCATCACGAGCTTGCCGCCGACGTCCGTGTGCTCGCCGATCGGACGATCATATTGCACCCGGGCCTGGGCGCGGAGGCGCGCGTACCAGAGACACTTCTTCAAGACGCCCAAACAGGCCGCGGGGAGCGTCAGGCGGCCCACCGTGAGACTTTCCAGCGCACGGCGAAGTCCCGAGCCTTCCTCGCCGAGCCGATCGTCCACCGGAACGAACACGTCCCGAAGCTGGACCTGCCCGTTGTAGATGCCCCGTACACCGGTAAAACGCAGCCGCGTGCAGCGGCAGCCGGGCGTACCGGTCTCGACGATGAATGCACCGAACCGCCGCTGCTCCTTCGGCCGCTGCACCTCCTCCGGGGTCTTCACGATCTGTGCGATCACGATCAGCAGGGAGGCCAAAAACCGGCCGTCGCGAGACGGCGCGTTGGTCGTGTAGAGCTTCTCCGCGGTGAGCCGATAGCCGACGAGCCTCCCCTGCTCGACGACCGGCACCGCGTATGATCTGAGATCCCAGATGTCGCAGCCCGCGTTCGGTTCAGTGAGCGCGAACCCCGAGATCTCACCCCTCGCCAAACGCGGCAGGAAGCGTTCCTTCTGCTCGGGCGTCCCGACCAGCTTCAGCGGCTCCGCCACCCCGATCGAATTGTGCGCGGAAATGAGCACGGTCGTGGAGGCGTCATGCCCGCCGAGCAGCGTCGCGACCGCGTGATATTCCGACTGGGTGAGCCCCAGCCCGCCGTAGCCGCGAGAGATTTTCAACCCGAATGCGCCGATCTGCTTGAGGCCGGCCAGCACGTCCTCGGGAATCTCTCCGTCTCGATCGATCGTCTCCGGATCGACCTTCTCGAGCAACAGGGTACGGAGCCGGTCCAGGAAGGCGAGAGCCGGCGCTCCCAAGGGAGCGGGCGAACAGGCCTGAAAGAGGTGGCGCCGCACGACCCCTTCGAACAGGCCGGACAGGAACCCCGTGTAGGCCTTCGTATCGCGGGCGCGCTCGGCCGCGCCGAGCGAGCCCTGGAACAAGCTCCGGCCTGCCTGTGTCGCCGCCATGGCGCCTCCTTTATCTATTTCCTAATAGGCCGACGACCATCGGGCGCGGCTCGGCGCACCGGCGAGGGACTCGGCATTGTCCGCGGACACGGCGGAGAACCGTTGCATGCGGGCTCGCAAGCGCTCTTCGAACCGCGGCAGCGACACCGACACGCCGTGTCGCGCCAGTACCGACAGGATCCCCGCCTCCTCCTGCACGGACTGGACGACGGCGAGATATCCGCACCGGAGAAGATGAACGCGGTCGCGAAAGCTCAAGAAGCTCCGGTCGAAGATCAATTTCTCCGACGCGCTCGGCGAGATGGTGAAGAACCGATCGGGATATTCCCGCCGATAGACCTCCAAGGCCAAGGACAGGCGGGCCTCCAAGTTGATGCGGGAGGCGTGCTCGGCGATCCATAAGAACCCCCGGTGCTCGGCCTGGGCCGCCGGGCTCGGCAGCTCTCTTCGAGTCGTCGCCCCGCCCACGTGGGAGCTCGGATGAATGATCAGCATGAAATCCACGGCCTTTGCAATCGTCAGCTCGAAGCAGGCGAACCGGCCGATGCCGGCGTCGATGTATTGACGGGTGCCGATGCGCACCGGGCAAAAATAGATCGGGGCGGCCGAGGACGCGGTGATCGCCTTGGAGATCCGCACATCCCGGTATCCGTCGTCGCCGAAGAGGACGCTCTCGCCGCTGTCCAGATCGATCGCCGGGATGTACAGGGGACGCGGGAGGGCCTCGAACTGATCGCTGAGCCCCTTCGCCGCGAAGGTGGCTTCCAAATACCGTGCAAACGGATCGAGCGTGTAGATGCCGGCGGGCAGCGACTCCTGCGCGCGCTCGAGGAGGTCCATGAGGCCCATCTCCCGGCGATGACGAAGATACAGCTTGAACACCGGGCTCAATTGCTGAACGGCTCGCGCCATGCTCTTGAAGCCCTCGCCGACCGCCGGGACGAAGATGTCGCGCCGCTCGAAGTAGTAGGGGCGTTCATTGGTGAGGTTCGCGACCAGGATCTCGGCCGGCCTGACCCCGTTCGCCATGAGCGCGGCCGCCGCCGATCCCGCGCTGACGCCGACGTAGAAGTCGAAGTCATTGACGCTGAACCCGTCGTCGAACAGGTCGTCGAGCGCCGTCAAGGCGCCGATTTCGAACAGATACCCGGTGAAGCCTCCCCCCGACAGCGAGAGCGCGAGCCTAGATCGTCGCTCCATCTGGGCCCTCCTTCCTCCGCCTACCGGCCTTTGAACTGCGGCTGCCGTTTGTCCAGGAACGCCCCCACGCCTTCCCGCTTGTCTTCCGTCTCGCACAGATCGCCGAAGAGTCGCGCCTCGTTGGCCAGTCCCTCCTCGAGGCCGTCCTTCGCGCCTTGTCGCACGGCGCGAAGGACGGCGCGCACGGCCAATGGACCTTTCGCGGCAATCCGGCGGGCGAGCCCCTGCGCGTGCCGCACCAGGTCGTCGGCCGATACGACCTGCGAGATCAACCCAACGGCTTTCCCCTCCGTGGCCGAGATCGGATCGCCGGTGAGGATCAGCTCGAGCGCTTTGGAGGGCCCCACCAGACGCGGGAGGCGCTGCGTCCCGCCGAATCCCGGAATGATCCCCAAATTGATCTCGGGTTGCCCGAGCCGGGCGGTGTCGGCCGCCAGACGGATGTGGCACGCGAGCGCCAGTTCCAGACCGCCTCCGAGACACACCCCGTTGATCGCGGCGATCACCGGCTTGTCAAGCGACTCGATCTTGTTCAAGATCGCCTGTCCCCGCCGCGCCAACTCCATGCCCTCCTGAGCCGAGCCGATGGCGGCAATCGCCCGGATGTCGGCGCCGGCTACGAAGAAGCGGCCCGTCCCGGTGATCACGACGGCCTTAACCGCGGTGTCCTGCCCCAGGCTCTCGAACACTCCATCCAATTGCGTCAGGATGTCGACCGTGAGCGCGTTGACCGGCGGATGATTGAGCGCCACGGTGGCGACCCCGCTCTCGATCAGGCAGGAAAGGGGATTGGCAACGACGGTCATGGCATCCTCCCGCGAAGTCCGACACGCCTGGTCCAGGCGATCGGGTCACTGGATCAATCAATAGGTGAAGAACCCTCGCCCGGCCTGACGGCCCGTGAAATTGGCCGCCACCATCCGCCTCAGGATCGGCGCAGGCCAAAACCGGGGTCCGAGCGCACGGGTATGGTCCTCCAACTCATGGAGCACGTGCTCGATGCCCAGGCGATCGGCATAGTGCAGGGGACCTTCCTTGTCCGTGGGGAAGCCGGTGCCGGCCACCATGGCCAGATCGATCTCCCGCGCCGCCGCGATTCCTTCCTGAAGCGCAAGAGCCGCCTCGTTCACCATGGCCAAGAGGAGGCGGCTCGACTTCCACGTCGTCCGGGCGCTCCCGGTCTCGCGGCGGACCTGCTCGATGAGCCGCTCGACGTCCCCGGTCTCCGGGCCGCCGTACTCGTAGAATCCCCGCCCGCTCTTCAGACCCAAGCGCCCCGCCTGCACCAAGGCGGCCAAGAGCGGCGCCGGCGCCATCCGGGGCCCGTAACTCTCGTGCAGGATCCGGGCGACGTCGTACGCGACGTCGAGCCCGACGCTGTCGAGCAGCGTGAAGGGCCCCACGGGCATTCCGAACGCGGTCATCTCCTGCTCGATGTCCTTCATCGACGCGGCCCCTTCTTGAAGGCAGAGGACCGCCTCGTTCAAATACGCCATCAAGAGCCGGTTCACGAGAAATCCCGCACATTCCTTCACGACGATCGGAACTTTTCGAATGCTCTCGACGAAGCTCACGATGTCGCCGACCGTGTCCGCCTCGGTGGCTAAACCGGGGATGACCTCGACGAGCGGCATGGCATAGGCGGGATTGAAGAAATGCAGGCCGAGCACCTTGCCTGGACGCCGTGTCACGGCACCGAGGGCCGAGATCGACAGGGCGGAGGTGTTGCTGGCGAGCACGGCCCCGGGAGAGCAGGCGGCGTCCAGGTCACGCAGGACCTGCCGCTTCAGCTCCAGCTGCTCCGGTACGGCCTCGATCACGAGATCGACGTCTTTGAACGCCTCGGCGCCGACCGTCGCGGAGACCAGCAGCATTTTCTCCTCGAGCTGCTCGGGGGTCATCTTTCCTTTCTCCACCCGGGCCTGGTACAGCCGCCGGACCATTTCGACTCCGCGCTGTGCCAGGGCCGGCGTCATATCGGTCAGGACGACGGGGAGCCCGGCGAAACTGATGACCTGCGCGATCTGCGCCCCCATCGTTCCCGCCCCGACGATGGCAACCTTGTACACGTACATGGTGCACCTCTTTCCGCTCGGGGTTACACGCGTTCCAGCACCAATGCGGCGCCTTGCCCGCCGCCCACGCACATCGTCACCGCCCCCAGCGCGGCATCGCGGCGTCGCAATTCATGCAGCAGCGTGACGACCAACCGGGTGCCCGTCATGCCGACGGGGTGGCCGAGCGCGATCGCGCCTCCGTTCACGTTCACCCGCTCCCGCTCGAGACCCAGCAGCCGCTCCACGGCCAGATACTGCGCGGCGAACGCCTCGTTGACCTCGAGCGCCTCGAGATCCGTCAGGCCCACTCCGGCCCGCTTGAGCGCGAGCGGCAGCGCTTCCGCCGGCCCAATGCCCATTCGGGTCGGGTCCACGCCGACGAAGGCGTACCCGCGGATCCGCCCCATGGGGCGAAAGCCCAATTCACGGGCCCGATCGGCGGACATGACCAGCGCGGCGGCGGCGCCGTCGTTGAGGGGACAACTGTTGCCCGCGGTCACCGTCCCCCCTTCCTTGAACAGCGGGGGATAGAGCGCGAGCTGCTGCTCGGTCAGCCCGACGTTGGGCCCTTCGTCCTGCGTCAGGACCGCCGGCGCGACGTCCCGGCCCGCCACGGACTTGGGGATCGTGAGCGACATCGTCTCGTCCTTGAACCGCCCCTCCCGCAGTGCTCGGAACGCCTTCCGATGGCTCTCGACCGCGTACCGGTCCTGCTCCTCCCGGGTAATCCCGAACTCCTCCGCCAAGTTCTCCGCGGTTCTCCCCATGAGCTGGCCGCAGACCGGATCGGTGAGACCCTCCCACAAGCTGTCGAGGAATTCGGTATGGCGCAGCCGCTTGCCCCAGCGCATATCCCGGACCACGTACGGGGCGCGGCTCATGTTCTCCACCCCGCCGACGATCTGCACGTCGGCGTCCTCGCTCTGGATGTTCTGAAAGGCGTTGACGAACGGCTGCAGGCCGGATGAGCAGTTCCGTTGGACCGAGTAGGCGGGGGTTCGAATGGGGAGGCCGGCCATCAATGCGATGACCCGCGCGATGTTCGCCGCATCGGTGAACTGCCCGACGCAGCCGATGATCACCTCCTCGACCAGCTCCGGGGCCAAGCCGGTCCTGGCCAGCAGCTCCCGGACGACCAACTCGCCCAATTTCTGCGCCGGGATCTCTTTGAGCGCGCCTCCGAAATTTCCGATCGGCGTCCGTACGCCCGCCACGATCACGACGTCTTTCATGGCTCCTCCCCGGCCGGTCAGCTCATCCGGCCTTTCGCGTCTGTCCCTCCTCCGCCGGCCGCATCATCGCCTCTTCCTCTTGCAAGGCCCTCCGCAGCACTTTTCCGACCAACGTCCGCGGCAGTTCCCGACGAAAGGCGATGCTCGACGGCACCTTGAACCGAGCGAGCGACACCCGGCAATGGGCAATGAGCTCCGGCTCGGTGGCGGTTCGCCCTTCATGGAGCACCACATACGCCTTCACGGCCTCGCCGAGGTGACGGTCCGGAACGCCCACCACGACGGCATCCTTGACCGCCGGATGCCGGAACAGGACCTCTTCGACCTCCCTGGGGTAGACGTTTTCCCCGCGGGTCTTGATCATGTCTTTCTTCCGGTCGACCAGGTAGAAGAACCCCGTCTCGTCTTGCCGGACGAGGTCGCCCGTATACAACCATCCGTTGCGGATCACCGACCGTGTCTCGGCCTCGTTGTTCCAATAGCCTTGCATGATCTGTGGGCCTCGGACGGTCAGCTCCCCCACCTCCCCGATCGGGACCACACGCTCGCCGGTTTCCGCATCGACGATGCGCGCCTCCGTATCCGGGAACAGCACGCCGATGGAGCCCCGCGGCCCCTTGCCGTGGACGGGATTACAGTGCGTGACCGGCCCCGCCTCCGTCAGACCATAGCCCTCGGTAATTCTGACCCCCGTCAACCGTTCGAATCGGTCCTGGACCTCGGCATGGAGCGGGCTCGCCCCGCTCAGGCAGACGCGAAGCGAGCGCAGATCGTACCGATGGACCTTGGCATACTCACTGATCTTCAGGAACATCATCGGAATGGCGGAGAAGACGGTCACGCGATGCTTGTGGATGGCGTCCAGCACCTCCACCACATCGAACCGCGGGAGCAGGACGAGGGAGGCGCCTGCCATGATCGCCAGATGCTGGCAGGTGCTGAGTCCGTAGACATGGAAGAAGGGGATGACCCCCAGGAAGACCTCCTCGCCTTCCCGGCAGCCGGTCATCCAGGTCCGGCATTGGACGGCATTCGCCACGACGTTGCGGTGGCTCAGCATGACGCCCTTCGGCACGCCGGTCGTTCCCCCCGTGTATTGGAGCAACGCGAGGTCATCCGGCTTGGGGCCGTCAGGGAGGGGTGGGGCTTCGGCTTGCCCCTCCATCCCCTCGAGCAGGCCGACGAAATCGTAGACGGGCGGATGTCTCGGGACATGGACCCATCTGCCGTTGATCCTGGCCTTGAGCGGGTAGAGCAGCCGCTTGACCGGCGGGAGGAAATCCCGAACGCTGGTCACGATGAGGCGTTTCAGCCCCGTACATTGTTGGACGGCCCGAATGCGCGGAACGAACAGATCCAGGGCCAGGAGGGTCTCGGCGCCGGAATCACGCAGTTGGGTTTCGATCTCCCGTTCGAGGTAGAGCGGGTTGACCTGCACGACGACGGCCCCGGCCGCAAGCGCGCCGTAATAGCCGATGACGGCCTGAGGAATATTGGGCAGCATGATGGCGACACGATCACCGGGACGGCAGCCAAGACGTCGCAAGGACACGGCAAATCGGCGGGCGAGGTGATGAAACTCGGCGAAGGTGAGGCGGGTTCCGTAGAAGAGCAGGGCCGTCGAGTCGGGGAACCGCGCGGCCGAGCGGGCCAGCAGCTCGGGGACCGTGCAATCGGGATACGCGCAGGTCGTCGGGACATCCTGAAGGTCATGCTGAGTCCAATAGCGCTGCATCTACTCACCCCCTGAAGTCCGAACGGTCGTCGGTCGAAGGGCGCCAGCACTACCGCAAAACGAACGATGTGAGCGGGGCACCTCCTTGGTTGGTGATCGAAGTTACCTGCATGATCGAGTATACTTCCCCTACTCCACTGACTTCGTCCTGACAATCGTCCTTAAGAAGAACGACCATCACCCGTTTGGTGCGGCGATTCCTGACTCTACCTGGATCTGCGTGCGCGGGATATCGGAGACGCACGACGCGGTCGTGTCAGTGATGTAGGTAAACTTCCCGATCTCTCTCCTCTGGCCTGTGGTGGCGGTCGTCTTGCACGCCTTTGCACCGTTCACTATAGTGCTCGGAAGCGCTCGGCATCGACCATGCCGTGGAGAACGCGGTCGATCAGAGCGGACTCGATTATCCCCGGGAGGCACTATGCAGTACGTCCATCTCGGCCGCTCGGGCCTCAAGGTCAGCCGTCTGTGTCTCGGCTGTATGAACTTCGGTCCGGAAGCCTCCGAGGCGGAAAGCTTTCGGATCATGGATCGGGCCTTGGAGCACGGCATCAACTTCTTCGATACCGCGAACGTGTACGGGTGGAAGGTCGGTGAAGGAGTCACCGAGCAGATCATGGGCCGGTGGTTCATGCAGGCGGGCGGCCGGCGCGAGAAGGTCGTGCTGGCCACGAAAGTCTACGGCCGCATGGGCGACTGGCCGAACCAGTCGCGACTATCGGCCGTCCATATCCGACGGGCCTGTGAGGACAGCTTACGGCGCTTGAAGACCGACTTCATCGATCTGTATCAGATGCACCACATCGACCGCGAAACCCCGTGGGAGGAGATCTGGCAGGCCATGGAGCAGCTCCATCGGGAGGGCAAAATCGTCTATGCCGGCAGCAGTAACTTCGCGGGCTGGCACATCGCCCAGGCACAGGAGGCGGCCAAGGCCCGCCATTTCATGGGACTGGTCTCGGAGCAGTGCCTGTACAACCTCACCGCCCGCACCGTCGAACTGGAAGTGCTCCCCGCCTGTGAGGCGTATGGGATCGGCGTGATCCCGTACAGCCCGCTGGCCGGTGGACTGCTCGGCGGTATGCTGGGACAAGCGACGGGGAGGCGACGCGCCTCCGAGGAGGTGCAGAAAGAGCTCGTCGAGCGCCGCGTCCAGATCGAGGGCTACGAGAAGCTCTGCAGCGAGTGGGGCGAACGACCGGCTGACGTCGCCCTGGCCTGGGTGTTGCAGCACCAGGCGGTCACGGCGCCTATCATCGGCCCGCGGACGGTGGAGCAGCTCGACGGGTCGCTTCGCGCGCTTGAGATCACGTTCAGCCGGGAGACGCGGCGGCGCCTCGACGAGCTGTTCCCGGGCCCGGGCGGCTCCGCCCCCGAAGCCTTTGCCTGGTGAGGCGGCGCGACCCGCTACCGCCGGGCCGCCGGCCGTCTCGCCTCCATGCCGGCGTGCCAGGTCGCCGCCCCGAGGGCCGATCCCATCACGTCGACGAGCCAATCCCACGGATCCGGCTGGCGCGACGGCACGAAGGCCTGGTGGATTTCATCGGTCAGACCGTAGGCGGTCGAGAACAGCACGGCCCAGACGAACGCCGCGGCCGGCGCGCTTCCCGCCCCGAAGCGGAACGCCCGATAGGACAGGGCCCCCAGCACGCTATACTCGAGCGTATGAAGGACCTTGTCGTTCGCGCCCTCCAGCACGCCGGGAACCACGCTGAGGGACGAGAGGACGAAGATCAGGGCCGCGTACAGGCCGACCGGCACCCAGTACCGAACGATTCGGCCTCGTCGCTCCGTTCCGACTCGTCTCGCCGCCATGACGCATCCCTCGTGCCGGCGCCTGCCATTGGCATCCGGCTCGACGTTGAGCGACAATACCGCCTGGCAGGGGCATTCTATCAGGGCACGCCGGGGGCGCAAGCGTGATCTGCCGGCCCGGGCGATCGACTGCAGGCCAATGAAAACCGCGCACGTCTGCTTCCTCTGGCATATGCATCAGCCGTACTACGTGGACCGGATCACGCGCACGGCCAGTATGCCGTGGGTCCGCCTGCATGCGATCAAAGCGTACTTCGATATGGCGTACGTCCTCGATCGGGTCCCCGGGGCGCACGTGACCGTCAATTTCACCCCCTCGCTCTTGCTCCAACTCGACGACCTCGCGTCCGGGTCCGTCGTCGATCTGTTCTTGGAATACACGAAACGGCCGGCCGCCGATCTCTCGCTCAGCGAGCAGGCCTTCCTGCTGCGGCACTTCTTCGCCGCCAACTGGGCGACCATGGTGCGCCCATACCCGCGGTACCACGAGCTGCTCGTCAAACGCGGGCTGGACGTCCTTGGTCAGGATCTGGAACGTAAGGCCCGCGACTTCACCACCCAGGAATGGCTGGACCTTCAGGTGTGGCACACGCTCGCCTGGTTCGGCTATGGGGCCGTCGCGCGCCATCCGCAGCTCGGGGCGTTTCGCATCAAAGACCGGGGCTTCACCGAAGGCCATAAACGGGATCTCCTCGACATCCAACAGGCGGTGATCCGGGAGGTCATCCCGGCCTACCGGCGCCTGGCGGAGAGCGGCCGGATCGAGCTGACGACCACGCCCTTCTATCATCCGATTCTTCCGCTCGTGATCGATACCGATCTCGCCCGCCGCGCACGCCCCGACCTGCCGATGCCGTCGCGCTTTCAGGCCCCCGCCGACGCGGAAGCGCAGCTCCAGCGAGCCGTCGCCCTCCACACGAAGCTGTTCGGCCGGCCGCCGGTCGGGCTCTGGCCCTCGGAAGGCTCGGTGTGTCCGGAGATGATCCCGCTCGTCCGTCGAGCCGGCTTACGCTGGATGGCCACGGACGAAGGCGTCCTCGCGCGCTCGCTCGGCCACTGGCATCGTCCTCAGGATCTGTACCATCCCTACCGGGCCGAGCACGGCGGGGAAGACGTCGCCGTCTTCTTCCGGGATCGGGAGCTCTCCGATGGCTTCGGCTTCGTCTATGCCAAGTGGACGCCGGACGCGGCGGTGGACGATGTGCTCCACCGGCTCACGGCGATCGTGGAGCACGCAGCCGGGGACCAGGTGGTGATCCCGATCATCCTCGACGGGGAGAATCCCTGGGAGCACTATCACGACGGCGGCGAACGTCTCTTGAGCGGTCTGTACGCGCGACTGGCTCGAGGCTCGCTCAACACGGCCGGCCGGCAGGTGGGAACGGCGACGCTCGGCAGCGTCGCCGCCCGGCATCCGCCGCGAAAGCGGCTCAACCATCTGCACTCCGGTTCGTGGATCAATGCCGATTTCAAGATCTGGATCGGCCACCCGGAGGACAACCGCGGCTGGGAGATGCTGCGCGAGACCCGCGTCCGGCTCATCGAGATGGAACGCGACCTTGCGCCCGAGCAGGCTCACCGCGCGTGGGATGAGCTGTACGCGGCGGAAGGCAGCGATTGGTTCTGGTGGTACGGCGACGACTTCCAGACCGAGTACAAGGTGGAGTTCGACCGGCTGTTCCGCACCCATCTGCGCAACGTCTTCCTGCAGGCCGGCAAACCGGTCCCCGACTACCTGCATCAACCCGTCCTCGACCTTCAGGGCATTCTGGACGTCCAGCCCGTCCGCCAACCCGTGCGCCTCCTGTCCCCGACGATCGACGGTCTCGTCACCAGCTTTTTCGAGTGGCGGGGGTGCGGCATCATCGATCCCTCCCCTCCCCTTGGAGCGATGTGGAAGGCCAGCGATCTCTTCACGGGCATCCGGTTCGGCTCGAGCGTGGAGTCCTTGTTCCTTCGTCTGGATCTGCTGGATCGCGCGATTCGACCGGGCTTGACCGCCGAGTTCCTGTTGACGACGCCTCGCGATCGCTACAAAGTGACGGTGAGCCTGGCGCCGCCCGGGCCGGATCATTTCACGCTCTCGCGCCGGACGGAGCAGGGGTGGGCCGAGATCAAGACGTCTCGAGATATCGCGCGACGAAAAATCGTCGAGCTGGCCGTTCCGTACAAAGACCTGCAGCTCCAGTCCGGAGAAGCGCTGCAGCTGAGTCTCGTCATGCTGCAGGACGGCCTCGAGCTGGAACGGTATCCCCGGCATCACGCCGTGGCGGTCACCGTTCCGGACGAGACCTTCGACGCGCGGATGTGGAGAGTCTGATGGGAAGTGATGAGCGACGAGTGATGAGCGATGAATCGGGGAAAGCATTTAAGGCACCTCTGCCCATTCATCGATCATCATTCTGCATTCATCACTCGTTTTAAGGCACCTCTGACCGTTCATCATTCATCATTCTGCATTCATCACTGGTGAAGATATGCCTGAGCTTCGACGGGATCCCGTTGTCGGCCGGTGGGTGATCATTTCGACGGAACGTGCGGGGCGGCCGCGCGACTTCCTCGAGAATTGCCACGCCGTGCAGCCGCAGACCCCGCTGTGCCCGTTCTGTCCGGGCCAGGAATCCCTGACACCGCCCGAGGTCCTGGCCTATCGGCCGGGCAACGGGCAGCCCAACGGACCGGGCTGGACGGTGCGGGTGGTGCCGAACAAGTTCCCGGCGTTGCAGGTCGAGGGGGAGATGGGCCGGGAAGGGGTCGGCCTCTACGATCGGATGAACGGGATCGGCGCCCATGAGGTGATCATCGAAACACCGGACCACAAGTCGGCCCTGGCCGATCTTCCGCCCAAGCACCTCGAAGACGTCTTCTGGGCGTATCGGGATCGCATGGTCGACCTGAAGCGGGACATCCGCTTGCGCTACATCCTGGTTTTCAAGAACCACGGCGCGGCGGCCGGCGCCACGCTGGAGCACACCCATTCCCAGCTCATCGCGCTCCCCATCATCCCGACCAGCGTCACCGCCGAGATCGAGGGGTGCCGGGCCCACTACCAACAGAAGGAGCGCTGCATCTATTGCGACATCATCCGGCAGGAGACGCAGGACCGGGTCCGCATCGTCACCGACAACCCGGAATTCATCGTCGTCACGCCCTTCGCGCCGCGTTTCCCTTTTGAAATGTGGGTCCTCCCGAAGCGGCACGCGGCCTACTTCGAAGAGAGCCAAAAGACCCAGTTCGAGCTGCTCGCCCGCATCGTGTCCGACGCGCTCCGGCGCATGGACCGCGCACTGGCGAGACCCGCCTACAACTTCATGCTCCACAGCTCGCCCTTTCACGAGAAAAGCAGCGAATACTACCACTGGCACCTCGAGATCATCCCCAAGCTGACCCAAGTGGCCGGCTTCGAGTGGGGGACGGGGTTTTACATCAACCCGGTCATGCCCGAGGAGGCCGCGCAATTCTTACGAGAGGTCGAGCTCTAGTCGGCATCGTTATCGTTCCTGGCCGCGGTTGATTGCATTCCCGACACAGCGCGCTTTATCATCGGCTCATGAAGGTGCAGCTCAGCCATCCCGAGCGCCAGATCGAGGTGAAAGGCCCCAAGCGCGTCAAGGACCTCTTGCGTGAGCTCAACCTCGTGCAGGAGGCGCATCTGGTGATCCGCGGCGACGATCTCGTGACCGAAGACGAGCTGCTGAAGGACGACGACGTCGTGGAGGTCCGACCGGTGATCTCGGGAGGGGAGTGAAGAAGGTTGAGGTTGAGGTTAAGGTTGAGGGCGGATTAGGAACGGGCGGGCTCGCCTGAACTTAGCCTCAACCTCAACCTGAACCTTTTTGAGTATGAATTGTACGAAATGTAAGACCAAGGCGGTGATCGGCCTTCCCCGGCACAATGCGGCCTTTTGCAAACCGTGCTTCACCGGTTTCGTGCACGAGCAGGTCGCCCGGGCGATCAAGTCGGAACGGATGTTCGGCCGCGACGACCGGATGTTGGTCGCGGTGTCGGGAGGCAAGGACAGTCTCGCGCTCTGGCACATCCTGCTCTCGCTCGGGTATCGCGCCGACGCCTTGTACGTGGACCTCGGGATTCCCGGCTATTCGGCGACCTCACGCGAGAAGGTCCAGCGGTTCGCGGAGACGTTCGCCAAGGGCTACGACGCGGCCCTGCTGATCCATACCGTCGCCGAGGAGGAGGGCGCCGGCATCCGCGAGCTTTCCATGCTCGTCCATCGTCCGACCTGCTCGACGTGCGGCACGATCAAACGCTATCAGTTCAATCGCGCGGCGGTGGAGCGCGACTACGACGTAATGGCCACGGGGCATAACCTCGATGATGAGGCCGCGCGGCTCCTCGGCAACGTCCTCCACTGGCAAACCGAGTACCTGGACAAACAGGGACCGACCCTGCCGGCTTCCGTGGACGGCTTCGCGAAGAAGGTGAAACCGCTCTACCGCTTGTCCGAACGCGAAATCGCCGCGTACGCGGTCTTGAACCGCATCGACTACATCGTCGAAGAATGCCCGATGGCGAAGGGCTCGAAGATGCTGCTGTACAAGGACGTGCTCAATCGTCTCGAGACCGAATCGCCGGGCACCAAGCAACGCTTTTACTGGGGCTTCCTGGACCGGCAAACCGCGCTCGACGCCGGTGCGGACGCCATGATCGACAAGGACCGCGCGGCCCTCCATCCGTGCGCGACGTGCGGCCAGCCGACCACCGCCGATGTCTGCTCCTACTGCAAATTGATCGCGCGCGCCAAAACCGAACCCCGCCGCTGACCACTCGCGCTCGGCCCAGTTGCAATGACGAGGACGAGCCCGTAAGCTTTACGTAGACTTTTTTGATTCAGGGAGTTCGATGCCGACGACCGAACGCGACTACTACGCAGTGCTCGGACTTTCACGGACCGCCACGCAGGAGGACATCAAGAAGGCCTACCGGCGGTTGGCTCGGCAGTACCATCCGGACCTGCACGGCGGGCCGAAGAAAGCCGAGATGGAGAAAAAGTTCAAGGAACTGAACGAAGCCCACGAGGTCCTGGGCGATCCGGAGAAGCGGAAGAAGTATGACCGCTACGGTCACCGCTGGCAGGAAGCGGAGGCCTATGAGCGGGCGCGCGAGCAGGCGGGGGCGACCGGCGCCCGAACCGGATTCGGCACGGGAGGCTTCGACTGGCGGGAAGGATTTGCCGGCGGCGAGAGCCAGGACTTCGGGGATTTCTTCGAAAATCTCTTCCGGCGAGGCGGCCGGGCGCGCGCAGGCTCGTCGCCGTTCGAAGGATTTGCGATCCAAGGAGAGGACCTCGAAACCACCGCCCGGCTGACGCTGCGGGAAGTGCTCACGGGCGTGACCCGACGGGTCCAACTCTCCGAGCCGGTGCCCTGTCCTGCGTGCGGGGGCAGCGGGCAACTGCGCGGCCGGCCGTGTCCGACCTGCAGGGGGACCGGGTCGCGGACGGAGACCCGCACGATCGACGTCAAGATCCCGGCCGGCGTCCAGGACGGCACGCGGGTGCGCGTCCCCGGCAAGGGCGCGCCCGGCCAGAACGGCGGGAAGCCGGGCGATCTGTACCTGCAGGTGCAGATCGAGCCGCATCCGGTCTTCCAGCGGCAGGGCTCGGACATCCACGTCGCCGTCCCCGTCTGGCCATGGGAGGCGGCGCTCGGCGCCGAGGTCCTCGCCCCGACCTTGACCGACCCCGTGCGGGTGAAAGTGCCGCCCGGCAGCCGTGCGGGGGCGAAGCTTCGGCTGCGCGGCAAAGGGTTACCGACGGCGTCCGGGGGCCACGGCGATCTGTTCGTCACGTTGCAGGTCGTCATGCCCGCCTCGTTCACCGACGAAGAACGGAAGCTGTACGAGCAGCTCGCCCGGATTCCGCACCCCGACCCTCGGGCGGAGCTGTTGCGTCAGGCCGGCCGGGCGTGAGCCGAGGAGCGGAGCGGTGACGGTGGTCGAGTATGCGGTGTTCTCGTTTGGATCGTTGTTCATCATCGTCGATCCCATTGCCGCCGTCCCGGCGTTTCTCGCCATGACCGCACGGGAGTCGGTCGTGGACCGACTGCGCACGGCGCGGGTGGCCTGTATCGTGGCCGTAGGCATCCTGGGCGGGTTCGCCCTCATGGGACCGGCCCTCTTCCGCCTCTTGGGGATCACGATGCCGGCCTTCCAGATTGCCGCGGCCCTCGTGCTGCTGCTGGTCGCGCTCGACATGCTCCGGGCGCAACGCTCGGCGGTCCAGGAAACGGCGGAGGAAACGGCCGAGGGCGTGACGAAAGACGATGTGGCGATCACCCCGCTGGCCATGCCGATGCTCGCAGGCCCGGGGGCGCTCTCGACGATCATCCTGCTCGACGCACAGGCGCAAAATCTGGCCCAGCGAGCGGTTCTGTTCGTCTCCTTGGCCGCGGTCGGGCTTGCCAGCTACGGGACGTTCGCGATTGCGGGCCGAGGCGCGCATTGGCTCGGCCCGATCGCCATCAAGATCATCACGCGTCTCATGGGGCTGTTGCTCGCGGCGGTGGCCATCCAGTTCATTCTCAACGCCGTCAAGGGGGAGGCGGGCCTGCTCGCCCGCTGACCGTTCATCCATGTTCTGATTCAGAAGAGGGAGGGCAGAATGCAGACACGAATGCTGACGATGACGGGCCTGGTCCTCGGGGCGTTTCTCGCCGCCTCGTTCGGGGTGGGGCCGGTGTGGGCCGACCCGGACCGGGAATACGGCCACGGGAAGGGCTCTGAGAAGGACGGGTACGAGCGCCACGGCAGAGGCCATGGGATGGGGATGATGATGCACGGGAGCACGTCCCATCTGCTTCGCCACCTGCTCAAGCACGAGAAGGACATCGGCCTGCGCGAGGATCAAGTCGCCAAGCTCAAGGAGCTGCAGCTCAACCTCGACAAGACCCGGATCAAGACGGAAGCGGACATCATGGTGCTGCAGCGCGAGGTGAAGGCCTTGGTCGAGGACGAAAAGTCGGACCTGGCCGCGATCGAGTCGAAGCTCAAACAGAGCGAGGAGTTGGAGGTGTCCTTGCGGATGGCGGCGATCAAGACGCGGCGCGAGGCGATGGGGGTGCTGACGCCCGAACAGCGGGAGAAGGAAAAAGCCGTCCATGAAAAGATGATGCAGGAGCACAAGATGATGGACGGCCACGGCGGAAAAGGCGAGCACAAGAAGGACGAGTCCAAGGAGAAAACCCACTGAGGAGGTGAGTCATGCGGCGATGGGGACTGGCAGTGGCGTTGATCGCGGGCGCGCTGGTGTTGCTGAACAGCCCGGCCTGGAGTGACGACAAGGGGAAGAAGGAGAAGGAAGAAGAAGGCAAGGTGGCCGACCTGATCAAGGACGCGAAGATCACGATCGATCAGGCGATCAAGACCGCCACCGAAAAGGTCCAGGGGACCGTCGTGGAGGCCGAGCTCGAGAAAAAGCACGGGAAGACGGTCTGGGAAGTCGAGGTCGTGGATGCGGCCAATATGGTCACCGAGGTGCATATCGATGCGGCGACCGGCGACGTGATCGATACCGAGAAGAAAGAGGAGAAGAAGAAGGAAGGCAAGAAAAAGAAGTAAGCAGTCCAGAGGCGGAGGAGGGCAGGCGGATCCGCCCTCCTCGGCCTCTCCTCCCCAGTCCTCCCCCTGCTCACGCCGGCCTCGGGCAGTTGATTTCGAGAAACCCTGCATTATTACCTCCCTCGATGACCTCTCTTGTCATGTCAGCGAGAAAGGAGGCGTTGCTATGGCTGTTCACAGGAAGACCCTGTCGTCCGCTGCAGTGGCGCTCACGTTCTTCTTGCTTCAGTGGTCCGCGGCAGCGGGGGCGGAGGTGGATGACACTCACGGGAGCGTGGCCCGGACCATTCCTTCGGCACACGGCATCTCGGTCGAGAAGAGCGTCGAGCACAAGGAATACCGCGTCTTGTGGCCCGGTCATCGCATTCTCGGCGGAACCGTCGAGTCGATCACCGGGGACACGATTCGGGTGAATACCGGCGAGTTGTTGCCTCGCTTCCTGTCCCTGCGGGAGGCGACGGAAAAAGGGCTGTCCGATCTCAAGAAAGGGGACCGCCTCGAGCTCGCCGTGAACGACCAGAACCTGGTCGTGGATTATCATCTGGCCGGTCAGGAAACCTGGCATCGCATCATTCGCGGTCACCTGGCGCAACCTCTCCCGGTCGGCCAGGAATGGGCGGTGATCAAGACGGAAGGCGGCAAGGAAGAAGCGTTTGCCGTCCGCCCGCTGGCCCGCAGCAAGGTCGCCGCCATCCCGATGTATGCCCCGGCCGTCTTCCTGCTCGATGAAGCGGGCAAGGTGATCGACGCGACCTTCGGGACCGAGCAGGCGCTCCAGCAGAGGACCGCCGAGTGGAAACGGTCCCCGATCAAAGCGCCGTACCAGCGGGTGGAAGGCACGATCATGAAATCCCCGAGCTGGATCATCGTGAAGACCGAGGACGGCAAGGAGCAGCTGTATCAGGTGAGACCCCACGTGCAGGACCGGCTGGCAAAGACGGCGGCCGGCCAGCCGGTCATCTTGATGGTCGATGATGAAAACAAGGTCGCTGACATCGCGATCCCACCCGCGTCGAAGGGCTAGGCTCCAGCCGGGCGCATCCGTCGGGATGCGCCGGTTCTCTTCCCGCGCTTCGCCTCGATTGACCGATCCTGTTCAGGTATGCGACAGTTCCTCCCACGGCTCGCGCGGCCGGGTTCCGGCCGCACGTTTTGACGGGAGGTCCGCTGCATGGATCGATTGAAGCACAAGAGTCACGACCTGACCGAAGGCCCCGGCCGCGCTCCGGCGCGCGCGATGCTGAAGGCGGTCGGCTTGACCGATGAGGAGATCGGGCGGCCGCTCGTCGGGGTTGCGAATACCTGGATCGAGGTGATGCCGTGCAACATTCACCTGCGACGGCTGGCGGACAAGGTGAAGGCGGGTATCCGTGCGGCCGGGGGCACGCCGATCGAGTACAACACAATCGCCGTGTCCGACGGGATCAGCATGGGCACGGAAGGCATGAAGGCGTCGCTCATCAGCCGGGAGGTCATCGCCGATTCCATCGAGCTGGTCACCCGTGGCCACCTGTTCGACGCCGTCGTCGCGCTCTCAGGCTGCGACAAGACCATCCCGGGAACCGTGATGGCCTTGGCCCGGCTCAACCTCCCGTCCCTGATGCTCTACGGGGGCTCGATCATGCCGGGGCAGTTCCAAGGCCGCAGCGTCACGATCCAGGACGTGTTCGAAGCCGTCGGGACCCATGCCGCGGGCAAGATGAGTGATGCCGAGCTGAAGGACCTCGAGGATCATGCGTGCCCCGGGGCGGGCGCGTGCGGCGGCCAATTCACGGCCAATACGATGGCCATCGCCTTCGAGTTTCTCGGAATCTCCCCGATGGGCTTCAACGGGGTCCCGGCCATGGACCCGCGCAAGGACGAGGTCGCCTTTCGCTGCGGGCAGATGGTGATGGACTTGTTGCGAAAGGACCTCCGCCCGAAACAGATCATGACGCGCAAGGCGATCGAGAACGCGATCGCCGCGGTGGCCACGACCGGGGGATCGACCAATGCCGTCCTGCACCTGCTTGCCGTGGCCCGAGAAGCCGGGGTCGCGCTGAGCCTCGACGACTTCGATGCCATCAACCGCCGCGTCCCGCTGCTGGCCGACCTCAAACCCGGCGGACGGTTCACGGCCGCCGATCTCTACACGGCCGGCGGCACGACGTTGGTAGCCAAACGGCTCGTGGACGCGGGGCTCCTGCACGGCGATCAGCTCACGGTGACCGGCCGTACAATCGGCGACGAGGCGAAGCAGGCGACCGAAACGGCGGGACAGCAGGTCCTGCGGCCGCTGGCGACTCCCCTCAAGCCGACGGGCGGGCTGGTCATTCTCAAGGGCAATCTCGCGCCGGAAGGCTGTGTCGTGAAGGTCGCCGGCCACGCCATGATGACCTTCCGAGGCCCGGCAAAAGTCTTCGATCGGGAGGAAGACGCCTTCGCCGCCGTCCAACGGCGGGAGATCAAGGCGGGTGATGTGGTGGTCATCCGCTACGAAGGGCCGTCCGGAGGACCAGGGATGCGGGAAATGCTCGGCGTCACCGCGGCGATCGTCGGAGAAGGGCTCGGCGAATCGGTGGCGCTGCTGACCGACGGCCGCTTCTCCGGCGCCACCCGGGGTCTGATGGCCGGCCACGTGGCTCCGGAAGCGGCGAAGGGCGGCCCGATCGCCGCCGTGCGAAACGGCGACGTGATCGTCTTCGACATCGCCCAGCGCCGTTTGGATGTCGAGCTCACGACCGACGAGCTCAAGCAACGACTCAGCCAATGGGTACCGCCCGCCCCTCGGTATACCACCGGCGTCATGGCGAAGTACGCTCGGCACGTGTCCTCGGCATCAGAAGGAGCGGTCACGAGTTAGCCATTTTCCCCGCCGCCGAGCAGGTCATCGCGGAGTCGCGGCTGCCGTGGCCTGCCGGGGTCCGTTGCTCGCCGTGCTTTCGACTAGGCCTCTGCCAGTGCTTGCCATTCCGTGACGCGCGTCGTGACGCGGCCGCCACGACGCGTCCTGCACCGTGATCCCACGCTCCTCCGTTTCACCGGGCCGGCATCCCTTGGTCCATGCTGTACAGAATTGAACGGGAGCCGCCCTGCGCCGCCCTCGGAATCATCAATATTTCAGGGCCCCTCCATGAGGCACGGCTGTTGCTCACTCCCGATAGGTGATCGTTCGCGATACCGGGTCTCGGCAACACGAGGATGTCATGAAGCCTGGCGGGCACTCCGAATACGCACCGTCGATTCCGGGCCGCCCGGTGATCCTCCTGGTCGAGGACAACACCTCGATCCGGTTGATCTTCAACAGCGGGCTCGAGCAGCACGGCTTTACCGTCCTGGGCGCGAAGAACGCCCAGGAGGCGCTCAAGGCCTGTAAGGAGTACCCGGAAACGATTCATCTCCTGGTCACCGACTTGGGCTTGCCCGAGGAATTACGGTTGGCAACGAGTGGGGCCGGGCGCCCCGGGTTGAAAGGGCTCGAGTTGATGCGCCGCGTGCTCACGCTGCGTCCGTCCATTAAGGTCATCTTGATGTCCGGCCAGTCCGAGCAGTGTCTTCAGCAATCCGGCGTCCTACAGACCGGCTGGCCGCTCCTGCGGAAGCCCTTCGGCCTCGATGCTTTGCTTCGGCACGTCCGCCTGTTCTTCCCGGAGACGGGAACCTGAACCTGTACATCTGACGCTCCCGAACCCGCCCCCTACATCCACAAGCGGAGCAGAAACGTCACCGTCCAGAGACTCGTCACCCCCAGCACTCGGTTGATCACCCCAACATGGACCGGAACGCCGGATGGGCTGACGAACAGGCCGAGGACAATGAGGACGCTGCACACGCTCGTCCACATGACCATTTCCTTCGGCGTCCGCTTACGTGCGACCAAGGCGATGGGGACGAGATAGAGGACCCACACGACGACCCCGAGCGGCGTGAGCCAATCGATGAGAAAGACGCCGGCGACGAGCCCGACGATCACCCAGGCCGTCGAATCGGCCTTTCGCATCGACTTGAGCATCGTCATCGCCTCATTCCTCCAGGATCATTGGACGGCCCGTTTGGGAACGTCGAAGGCGAACCGCAACTGCACGGCGAGGTATTGCTGCACGAGCGACGAGCGATCCAACGGCCGGTCTTGCTCGTGGTAGACGCTCAACTCGAAGTCCCGCCACCGAAACGCGATCCCGACGATCCAATCCAACTCGGTCGGGCGCGCCGCGTTGTCGGCGCTCCGATCGGTGAACATATTGACGTCGCCGAACACGATCGCGCGCTGCCGATAGAGATCAAGATCGAAGTGCGCGACGTAGCGGAACAGGGCTCGGCCGGTGTTGTCCGGGCGGGCGAAGTAATGCTGGTTGTGGAAGAGCCAGCCGGCCCCCGCGTAGGCGGTCAGTTCATTGGCAGGAAACAGACGCCGCCACCACAGCCAGTCTTCATCGGTTCGAATGCGATACGTCACGAGCGTATCGGCGTAGATCTGCTTGAGCCCGCTCTTGTCGAGCGGCGCATCGCGTTCGTACTGGATGCGCCAATTCCAGTGCCCCAGCACGCCCGTCAGGGCATAGGTCTGGTCCCATTCCGACAGCTCGATCCAGCCGGTCTTGCGATCTGAGAAGAAATTTTGATCGGTGTAGAAGGTCAGGTACTGCTTGTAGAGATCACGCTCCAAATGGACCATATGCCGGAGCCCGACGAGGCCCGTGTTGTCCGGCCGGGCGGCAAACGACGGGTTCGAGAGAAACACGGACGTGAGCACGTACCCGCCGACGAGTGATTCCTGGGCTTCCCGCAGGACCCCGTTCGTCCCGCCTTCCATCGACGGCAGCGGCCGGCCGTATTTCTCGAGCGCCAAGACCGCCGGTACATCGAGGGACCAGGCAAGCAGGGCCACTGAAACGACCAGACGAAACCGAGCCACTCGCCGTTTTCCCGCCTTCCGGACCTGCGCCATGGGCGCGCTATCCTACGCGACTGCGTCGTCAGGGTCTAGGAGGCACGGCGCGGCGCAGACGACCACGGTGGTCACGACCCTGTCAGGCATGGGAGAAAGATTTCGTCGCAGTGGACCTCTTCATGAAAGTCTTGCGGGACCGGGTGGTATTCCACCCCGGTGACCCGATCATCTTCCAAGCGAATCCTCGCCCGGCAGCCGTGATGCACTTTCGGCAGGGTGGTCTTCGACAGCGGGAACGACTCTTCGAGCAGTGACGCTTCCTTGTAATAGGTCAGGATCGTGAATCCCTGGTGCCGGCTTTCGGCGAGGGGCGCGCCCGCGCAGCTCAACAGCTCGTGCTGGGTCTTTCCGATCAGCGCCTCGGCGACGGGGTGTGGCGGCCGATCCTCCAACCCGGCGCACCCCGCCAGCCCATAGACCACACACAGCCCGCACAGCAGGCGTCCGAGCACGGCCAACGGCTCTTCAGATGGAGACGGCATAGGGATCAGCAGAGGGCGCGGCGAAGCATACCCTAGAACGGGAGAGAAAAAACAGGTGCGTGGGTGGTCGAATGGATCAAAAGAAAAGGCCACGGCTTTTCACCGTGGCCTTTTCTCGGCACATCCGTGCCGGACGATTGCCTCTCTATGTCGAACAACGACCCGCTTTCGTGCCGGACGCGCGCGGCTCAGTTTTCGACGCGATTCTCTTCGGGCTTCAACGCCTCACGACCATGCCGCCTGACAACCGTGGTTGGTGGCGTTACCGCCTGGCGTGTCATGAGGTCCGCCGTCGGAGTATCCGCCCTGAGTCCCCGCCCGCCTCGTCGAGGAGAGGCCCTCTAGAACGTCAGCGGGCTCGTCTAGTCAGGTGGAGTCAGGTCCATACAGACCCCCTCTTGTTGGTCCCGGGGCTCCACGACATCGTCGCCAGCCCAGGGCGACTCTCGATCATTTGATGACGGGATAGTAAGCCGTTTTCCAGAGGACGTCAATCGGATCGTCTCCGACATGGTCTCCATCCCGTCGCCGACAGAGCCGCGCACCGTCGGGTCAAGACGTCGCAGCAAGGCCGTGAACATCCTCGATCAATTGCTGCAATTTCCAGAGGGCATGGGCTCGCTGCTGGCCGGTCAGCGTCGCGTCGATCGACAGGGTCATGTCCTTGATTGCTTGCCGCATCTGCTGGAGAGCCGACTGATAGTCGGGCGGCTCGCTTCGCGCAGGATCCACCCACCAATCCGAGAGCCGTTGTACGAGCATCGCGCGATCGGGCGACTGCCGCAGGAGCCGGACCAGCTCGTGCTGCCGCTCGGCTTGAAACGTCGCCCGCAGGGGGAGCAGATCCGGAAGCCCTCGGCTCAACTCGCGGATGCGCTGCTTTTGCTCTTGCGACAGGGGGCCCAGCCAATCTTTCAGCCAATCGACCGTCGCGGCCGCCCGTTTGTCCAGCCGGATATCGGCAGCGATGAGGAGAAGGGCCTCCGACCTTTGTCGTTCCTTCCGAAAGACTTGCTCTACGTAGGCGACCTGCGAGTCTTTCACGGAGAGGAGGAATGAGGCGGCATCGTCCACCAACCGGGCGAACAGGTCCTTCCGCAGCTCCTCATAGGTGGCGAATGCCCAATCCAGCTCTTCACGGGTGATCCCATCGGCGCTCCGCTGTTTGATCTCGATCAAGAAGCGCTCGTAGGCCGGTAAGGCTTCACGGCGATGACGGGCCAGGGTCTGCTTGAGGCGATCGCGGAGGACGCGCTTCTGGTCGGCCGTCAGATCGAAATAATCATCCACCTTCCAGACCACCAGGCGATCCGCATGGCGGTAGAGCAGCGTGGGCGCGCACGCCGCCAGCGACACCAGGACCAGGGAGAGCACCGCCAGGAGACGAACGGGGTGGCGACTTCGTGGAACGTGACACATGGCTCGGGAGGAACTGTTGTGACGGTCCGAATCCTACCACACGGGCCGGCGCGATTGCTGCCCGCAGGATCCCTTAGTGACAGCACCAGGCGGGCAAGCGGACAGGGCATGCCTCACCTCCTTCTGCGACTTCTGTCGTACATCTTTGGCAGCTCCGGATGTCGATTGCAGGGCATGGACGGACGGGAGTAGGATGGCCGCAGTGATCCTTCGAGGGGTGCCATGCCTCTCCAACCGTACGCTGATCGTATCCGTTCCTGCCGGCTGCTGTGTCTGACTCTGTTGCTTGGGCTCGCCATCGCCATTCCTTCGGAACCGGCGTCCGCCGACTCTTCGGACCGAGCGCGACCTTTCTGGACCGAGCAAGCGATGTACCGGTTCGGGGAGGATCTTTTTTTCATCGGACAGGCCTCCTGTGCGGCGTCCGCCGAGGAGGGGCGACAGCAGGCCTATGCCAATGGGGTCCAGGAGTTGCTCAACTATGCCCGGGCACGGAGCGCCGCAGGGGTGGTCATCGAGACGCAGATGATCCACGAAGAGAGGCCGGCCGCAGGCTGCGCGCAGGATCGGACGACCGTGTGGCGGCTGTTACGAGTCAATGCGGCCCAGGCCGCTGCGCTGGCGAGACGGGCCGCAGAAACGCATCGGGAGGATCACGGCGCACCGATCAAAGGAATTGTCGGCACCCGCCCGCTCATCGGTCTGTCGAGGGAGGAAGTCTTCAGTCGGTTGGGACGGCCGTCATCCGTGACGCTGCGCCGAACGGAGTTCAGTTGGGAGTACCGCCAGTACGGCATGATCATCGAGTTCGATCGACACCTGTTCGTCCGGAACTGGCGGCGAATGGCCGCGGCTGAGCAAGGACTTCCGTCCCCCGAGCCAAACGACGTTCCCCGATAAACGCAGAAACCTGTCAGCCGCCCTTCCACTTTCCGCCGCCCCCTCAGGTCCTCCGATAGAAGTCCCTGACCGTCTCGACCACGCGGATCAGTTGGGCCTCCGTCAGCTCGGCATAGACCGGCAGAGACAGCACCTCTTCGGCGGCTCGCTCCGACTCGGGTAAAGCGCCCTTCTGATACCCCAGCTCTCGATAACAGGGTTGGAGATGCATGGGGACCGGGTAATAAATCTCGGTGCCGACGCCGTGCTCTTTGAGAAAGGCCCGCAGCTCGTCCCGTTTCTGCGCCCGAATGGTGAATTGATTGAACACGTGCTCGTTGCCCATGTCGGTCTTCGGGAGGGTCACCCGGTCGAGCAATCCGGCCTCGCGGAACAACTGCCCATAGCGCGCCGCATTGCGCCGCCGTCCTTCGGCCCAGTGATCCAGATGCTTCAGCTTGACCTGGAGGACCGCCGCTTGCAGCGCGTCCAGCCGGCTGTTGATCCCGACCAATTCGTGCACGTACCGGACCTTGCTCCCATGGACGCGGAGCATGCCGAGCCTGTCGTTCAAGCCGTCGTCGTTGGTCGTGATCAGCCCGCCGTCCCCGAATCCGCCGAGATTCTTGGACGGGAAAAAGCTGAAACATCCCGTCGCGCCCATGGTTCCCGCGCGCTTGCCGTGTCGGGCCGCGCCGATCGCCTGACAGGCGTCCTCGATGATGGGAACGCCTCGGCGCCGGGCGATGTCGCCGAGCGCTTCCATGTCGGCACACTGACCGAACAGGTGGACCGGGATGATCGCCTTGGTCCGCGGGCTCATGCTCCTCTCGACCTGGGCCGGATCGATATTGAAGGTTGTCGGCTCGATATCGACGAACACCGGCTTGGCACCGAGCCGCGAGATGGCTCCCGCCGTGGCGAAAAAGGTGAACGGCACCGTGATGACCTCATCACCGTGGCCGACCCCCAAGGCCATGAGCGACAAGAGCAAGGCGTCGCTGCCCGAGGCGACACCGATCGCATGGCGGCTGCCGGTATACTCGGCCAGGCTGCGCTCGAGCTCGGAGACCCGGGGGCCCAAGATGAACCCCTGCTCATCGCAGACCGTCTCGATGACCTTCAATACGTCGGCACGGATCGACTGATATTGGGCCTTTAAATCCAACAGCGGGATGTTCACACGTGCTCCTTCTTCATGCCATCCACTCCGGCGCGTCAGCAGTCGATCGGATCGGGCGGTTGACGTTGGGCGGTTCACTCGACGGGGATGATGGTTACGGGCACCGGGCCGGCCTTTGGACCTCAGGCCGGCCACCGGCGATTGCTCACAACAGGACGATCTTGTCCCGCGCTACCTTGACGTGGCGGGTGCCGTTTCGCGTATCGAAGACGACTTTCGCGTGCCGCGCCACGAGATCGTAATCGAAGGCCGAATGGGCGGTCAGGATGAGGGCGCAATCGCTGCGCTCCAACACCTCCTTGGTCAACGCCACCCCCTGGTAGGCGCGTCCGTCCAAGGTCACGCTCGGGACAAACGGATCGACGTACGACAGATCCGCCCCTTCCCGTTGCAGCAACTCCATCACCTTGATGGCGGGGGTCTCGCGGGGATCGCCGACGTCCGCCTTGTACGTCACGCCGAGGACGAGGACTTTCGCGCCGTTCACACACCGCCCGTGACGGTTCAAGATCCGTTGGAGCTTCGCCACCACGTAGTAGGGCATGCTTTCGTTGATCTCGCCCGCCAGCTCGATGAAGCGCGTATGCAGGTCGTATTCCTTCGACTTCCACGCGAGATAGTACGGATCCAGCGGGATGCAATGGCCGCCGACGCCCGGGCCCGGATAGAAGGCCATGAATCCGAAGTTCTTCGTCGCCGCGGCGTCGATGACCTCGTACACGTTGATGTTCATGCGGTCGCACAGGATGGCCAGCTCGTTGACCAGCGCGATGTTCACCGACCGAAAGACGTTTTCGAACACTTTTGCCATCTCGGCGACGCGCGACGAGGACAACGGGAAAATCTTGACGATCGATTGCTCGTAGAACGCCTGGGCCACCTGCAAGCAGGCGGGGGTCACGCCGCCGACCAGCTTGAACGTATTGTGGGTCTTGAAGCTCCGGTTGCCGGGATCGACCCGCTCCGGCGAGAAGGCCATGAAGAGCGTATCGCCGACCTTGAGCCCGTTCTTCGTCAAGATCGGCATCATGACCTCATCCGTCGTGCCCGGGTAGGTGGTGCTTTCCAGCACGACCAGCATGTCCGGGTGGACGTATTTGGCGAGCTCATGGCTGACCTTGAGGATCGCCCCGATGTCCGGTTCCTTGTTCTTGGTCAGCGGGGTCGGCACGCAGATGAGCACGACGTCGCATTTCCCGAACACGCTGAAGTCGTTCGTCGCCACGAGGCGCTTGGACTGAATGACCTCTTGAAGGTCCTTGTCCTCGACGTCGGGAATGTAGTTGTCGGCCCGATTGACGCGCGCGACCTTCTCGGGCACCTCGTCGAATCCATACACCTGGAACCCGACCTTCGCCTGCAGAACGGCCAAGGGCAAGCCGACGTAGCCGAGGCCCACGACGCCGACGACGGCACTGCGGTTTCGGATCTTCTCGATCAGATTCATCCTCGCCCTCCCGGTAACGCCTATGTGTAGCGATAATGGAGTAACTGAGTAATTGAGCAACTGCTTAAGAAGAACGTCATTGAATAACTGAGGACTTTCGTGGGCCCTGAACCAATTACTGACTTACTTAATTACTGAGTTACGCAGTTCCCCAATGGCCTAGGCGGGTATATGTACCCTGCCGAAGAGGTCAATGCAAGCCTCTCTTGGCTGACAGGGACCGGAGCAGGGGCCGGCCGCTATTGGAAGTCTCGGCGCTGAAAGATGAGCGCGGCGACCGCGAGGGAAAGGGCCGCATAGGCGATCCCATACGCGACGATCAGCGACAGATCGGCCGGCCCCACGTTGAGTTGGTGGATGACGTGGCCCTTCAGATTGAACCGCTCGAGGTTCGGCACGAGATAGTAAATGCCGGTCAAGACCGCCCCGCTCAACGCATCGAGCTTGGCCCCCAAGAGTTTGAGGTCGGCCGAGAGGTGCCCGATGACATAGGTCGCCAGCGTAAAGATCGCGCTCAACGTCGAGCTGGTGAAGGTCGAGAACATCAGGGCCACGGCGGTGATGACCAGCAGCTCCACGAAGATCAAGAGCAGCGACTCGAACAGCACGGGCTCGATGGGCACGTGCATGACCACCAGGACGCCGAGCAAGCCGGCCGACATGATGGACGTGTTGACGAGGAGCGTGATCGAGAGGCCGAGATATTTGCCGAGGAGGAACTGATAGCGCGGGACCGGCTTGGAGATGATCGTGAAGATCGTCTTCTTGTCGATTTCCTTGCTGACCAGCCCGATGCCGACGAAGATGGCGATGAGGACGCCGAACAGGTTGATGCTGGCCAGGCCCAGATCGAGGATCAACCGGTTCGCATCACCCAACGTCAGCCGGGAGAGGAGAATCGAGCTGCCGATCATCAGCAGCGCGAAGACGAGGAGGTTGTAGAGCAGTTTTTCGCGGAGGTTTTCGCGGAAGGTGTTCAGACCGATCGAGAGCACGCGTCTCATGCTCGCCCCGCCTTTTCCTCGCGGACCTGACGCATGAACAGGTCCTCGAGCGACCCTTTCTGCGGTGTCAACGAAACCAACTGCGCCTTCGCCGCCCGGATGACGTCAAGGACACGATTCACCTGCTCCTGGCCCTTGACGATCAAGAGGGTTCGGTCTCCTTGGGCCATGGTCCGGACGGTCAGCGGCGTCACGTGCGCCAACCCTTCCTCCCTCAAACCCTCGACGACGACTTCGATGTTGTCGGTGGAAGCATTGCCGACCAGATCGTTGACGCGTCCGGTCGCGACCAGCCGTCCGCCGAGCAGGATCCCGACGCGATCACACAGCAGCTCCGCATCATGCAGGATGTGGGAGCTGAAGAAGATCGTCTTACCGGACTCCTTGAGCTTCAGGATCAGGTCGCGGACCTCTTTTCGGCCGACCGGATCGAGGCCCGACATCGGCTCATCCAAGACGACGAGCTGCGGGTCGTTGATCAGCGCCTGCGCGATCCCGATCCGCTGGAGCATGCCCTTGGAGAACTTCCGGAGCGGCAAGTGCCTCGCATGACTCAGCCCGACGAGAACCAGCAACTCCTCGATCCGCGCCCCCAGCCGAGGCTCCTTAATTTCGAACAATTGTCCATAGAACCGCAGGAACTCGATCGCGGTCAGGTAGTCATAGAAATACGGCGATTCCGGGAGAAAGCCGATCTGATGCTTGACCGTGGTGTCACCAATCTCGCGGTCGAACAGCCACGCCTTGCCGGCCGTCGGATAGATCAAGCCCATGAGGATCTTCAGCGTCGTCGTCTTGCCCGCGCCGTTCGGCCCCAGGAACCCGAAGACTTCGCCCCGCCGGACTTCCAGGTCGAGCTGCTGGAGGGCCGTCACCGACCTGCCCCAAAATCCGACCTTGAAGGTCTTGCGCAAGCCGTGCGTCTTGATGATGACGTCGGGGAACATGTCCATACTTAACTTACCTCACAACGAAGACGGCTTGGTTAACTCCTCGGGGCGATACACATGTAGTCTCTTGGGATGGCTGCTACTCGTCACCGCCCCTGTCTTGGAATCGACCCGGTACTCGCCGCCGAAGGGTTCCTCTGGGATACGTGCGAGGATGCCGGAGCGAATCAAATCTTGTGGAAGGTTGGGGTAGGCTCCGTGACGCTCACGATATTGAGCTACGGCCGATTCCAGTTGTCGGATGTCCCGCTCGATGATGAGCTCCTTCATCCTCTTTTCCAGCTCGGCTTTGATGACTTCGTTGTCGGTCTGGCGCCACATCGCCTCTAGAAACGAGAGCGCAACATCGGGATTGCCAGCTTCGGCATACATGCGGGTAGCAAGACCGGGAAGATAGTCAGGGCTCCCGGGCAACTTGGCCGCCCGAGCAATATAGCCTGCAGCACGACCGGGGTCTCCCAGATAGAAGAAGTAGTTGTAGCCGATGTTGAACGGCAGCCACCAGACCTGAGGGTTCGCCTCGAGGCCCTTGTGGAGGATCTCGTTACTCAGATCAATTCGATGCGCGAGCTCGCTCAAGACGATCCCACCGACCTGATAGGCGTAAGCGTATTGAGGATCGAGCGTCGTAATGACATCGAGCGCGTGATACATCCATTGATAGTCATTGGCTGTGTTTCGCTTCTTCCCCAGCACCTGGATGAACCGTAACCACAACACATCGGCCGAGACATGGTGATAGCCGAGCAACGCCGGCTTGAGATACTGGCCGCGAGGAAGCTGGGCCAGCTCTTCGAGCTTGAGGGCAGTTCTGTCCAAACGACTGTCGAGCTCGTATTGGAGAGACAGTACTGTGGAGAGGGCCAGAAGGAGAATGACCATCGAGAGAGTTCGTTTCAGCCAGGGAGAAAGGCGACCGGTGGCCACGGAAGATGAGGGTTCGAATGACAGGTCGATGCGGGCTATCATTGCACGAACGACTGAGAAGATCGTGAAAATGCGTGTCCCGCCAGCTCTTGAACCGGCGGGACACTGGTCCGGCTAAGCCTGAGGACCGATATCAGAAGACACCGACACTACAGTCCTGCACACCGTTGTCACTGCTGGCTGCCCAGTAGGAAAGATTGGCATCACCATCCAAGTTAGATGAGGCGGTTGCCACGAACCCGGTCTGGACCGCCGGACCCAAGCCGGTCGCCGCAGCTAAGCCAAGCGTGCAGGCAGGAATCGGAACGGCAACGGCAGAAGCATCGGCAGCATACTGATAATACACGCTGCCGCTCGCCTGGAACCCGATGTTCGAGAAGGTGCCGACGAAAGTACCGCCAGCCTGGCACCAGTTGTTCGCCACTATCGCTGCGGGACCAGCCAACCACGGCTGCTGAACCATTTTCGTACCCGCGGCAGGTGCGGTTGCCGGATACGCGGTGATTCCAATGAAGCAGCCGCGCTCACCGCTAAACGACAGCTCCGAAGTCCGGATGGCCCCCAGGTTCGTCTTCGCCTCCGATTGCCGGGACTTCATCTGATACTGAAGGAAGTTGGGGATCGCGATGGCGGCCAAGATACCAATGATCGCCACCACGATCATCAACTCAATGAGAGTAAACCCCTTGTTACTCCGCAACGACTTGAGCATAACGCCCTCCTTTGTGTGTTGCTCTCTGCCCCGCCATGAACCCGTTTTGATCTCGGATCACGCTCGCTGGAGGGGAAGAAAGCAGCTTCCGTGCCTTTGCCAAAGGAAGACGTGACGTAATAGTTTCAATTACTTAGGAAGCCATGCGGTCACGAATGGATACACCAGGCCTTCCGGCGTTCCACAGAATGATACTTAGCGACAAGATTTGACCCGGCGGAGGATCTAGCGGAGGGGTGGGTGGTGGCCCTGCCCCGCCCCAGAACGGGAGCGGGGCGTGCGCGCCTACTTCTGAGCGGGGACGTCCGAGAGAGCTCCCGGCGCGGTGTTCTGTGAGACGCGCCGCTTGGCCTCCCGCACCCGCTCTTCGAGGGTCGGATCGCCAAAGCCGCGCTCTTTGTAGCGCTCGATCAGCTTGGTATTCGAGGGATCGAGCTCGAGGGAATGCAGCCACGCCTCGCGCGCCTCTTGGAGCCGGTTCTGCTTCAAGTAGACCTCGCCCAGATGCTCGTAGATGACCGGGTCGTCCTTGACCAGCATCGTGGCCTTGACGAGCTCAGCCCTCGCCTCTTCCACCAGGCCCATCTTGAAGAGCGCCCACCCCAAGCTGTCGACATAGTAGCCGTTGTCGGGTTTCAGCGAGACTGCCCGCTGCGTCAGCGAGACCGCTTCTTCGATGTTGATGCCGCGGTCGGCGTAGCTGTATCCCAAGTAGTTCAGGGCGTCGGCGTGCTTCGGATCGAGCTTGAGCACGGACTCCATCGCGCGGACGACGTCATCGAATCGATTCAATTTGTCGTACACGGTCCCCAAGTTGAAATGGAGGTCGGGGTTGCTTGGGTTGTGGCGAATGCCTTCTTCGAAGGCCTGCGAGGCCAGCGCGTATTGCTCGGCCTGGAGGTGAGCGAGGCCGAGCAAGAGATAGGCGTCGGCTTGTTTCGGGTTCAGCTTGACGACTTCGGAAAGATGAGTGGTGGCTTCGGCCGAGCGCTTCAACCGGTAGTACAGGAAGCCGAGATGCAAGTGCCCGTCGACGTACGTGGGTTGAAGCTCGAGGTTCCGGCGATAGGCCTCGATCGCCTTGTCATAGTCCTTCAGCTCCTCGTACATCAGGCCGAGGTAGTCCCGGATTCGGAGCTCGCCGGGGCGCGCGGCCAAGATCTTCGTCAACTGCTCGACGGCATTGCGGTAGTCCTTCAGCTCCCCGTAGACGAGACCCAGCCGCAGTTGGGCATCGAGATCCTCGGGATCGTCCCGAAGCGCCGCCTGCAGCTCCCCCAATGCCGCCTGATACGCCTTGTCCTGGAGATACAGGCGAATCAGGTGATGTCGGACTTCGCGGCTGTGGGGGTTCACCACCTCGAGATATTTCCGGTAGACGGCGGCGGCATTCGTCCGGTCCTGTTGCGCCTCGTACAGACCGGCGAGCGCGGTATAGGCCGGCTCGAAGTTCGGATTGATGGTGATGGCTTGGCCGAGATGGCGGATGGCGCGATCGTATTGCTTCGCCTCGATCTCGATGCGGCCCAGGTAGTAATAGCCGATCGGCGAGTCCTTGGCCCTCTCCACGCCTTGCTCGAACACCCGCTCGGCTTCGTCGAGCCGCTTCAGGTTGACGAGCAGTCCGCCTTTCGAGAAGTAGGGCTCGCTTTGGTTGGGATCGACCGCGATCGCGCGATCGTACATGGCGAGCGCCTTGTCCGTTTGGCCCCCTTTGGCGTAGATCCCGGCCATCAGGATGAAGATCTGGGCGTCGTGGATGTCGGCGCCAGCCATCTCGTCAGCCAAGCGAACGGCGTTCGGAATATCCCCGTTCGTAAAGTAGAGGACGGCCAGCCGGGACTTGAGAAACACCGACGAGGCGTCCCCCTGAAGCGCCAGCTGATATTCGCGGATGGCCCGCTCGGTATCCTGATTGAGCTCGGCCTCATAACCGAGCAGAAAATGATAATAGGCCATCGTGTCCCGAGGCGGCGCCGATCGCACCGGACCGGCGGCCGGCTTGGCCGAGGCCGTCGCGCTCGTTTCGGCCTGGGGCACGGTCGTACACGACACGATGATCGAGAGCACCGTCAGCAGATTGATCGTAGGCCTCACCCATGTGGGCCGCGCTGAGTTCGTCACGCAGAGCCACCGTGTCACGAGAAAACCTCTTGATGTGAAACCGAGAGTGAAAGGAAACCGTGGAAGGCCAACACGTTGCGACCAAATTATAAGGGCCGGCCGAGGGGGTGTCAAACGGTGTGGTGCTCCTCCAGGTTCTCGAATTTTGCGAACTTGTCGAGGAAGACGAGCTGCCGGTCCCCCGTCGGTCCGTTGCGATGCTTCTTGACCAGAATGTCCGCGATGCCTTTTTTCTCCGACTCCGAATCGTACACTTCGTCCCGGTAAATGAAGATCACGACGTCGGCGTCCTGCTCGATGGCCCCGCTTTCCCGCAAGTCGGCCAGCATCGGGATCGGCGGTTTGCGGCTCTCGACGGCCCGGCTCAACTGGGAGAGCGCAATGACCGGGACGTTCAGCTCTTTCGCGAGGGCCTTGAGCGACCGTGAGATGTCCGAGATCTCCTGCTGCCTCGACTCGGCATCGCTCCGCCCCTGCATCAACTGAAGGTAATCGACGATGATCAGGTCCAGCCGCTTCTGCTCGGCTTTGAGCCGCCGCGCCTTCCCGCGCATCTGCTGCACGGTCAACGCACCGGAATCGTCGATGAAGATCGGCGCCTGCTCCAGCTTCCCGGCCGCCTCCGCGAGACGCCACCAGTCTTCCTTTTGAAGCCGCCCGGTCCGCAGCGCGTGCGAGTCGACGCGCGCCTCCGAGCTCAGCATGCGCAGCACCAGTTGGGCCTTCGACATTTCCAGACTGAAGATCCCCACGACATACCCGTGCTTGACCGCCGCGTGCTGGGCCATCCCGAGAGCCAAGCTGGTCTTCCCCATACTCGGACGCGCGGCGATGACCACCAGGTCCGACGGCTGAAGCCCGGCCGTCAGTTCGTCCAACTCGACAAATCCCGTCGGCACCCCGGTGACGGTCTTCTGATCCCGCTTCGAGAGGACATCAACGTAGTCGAGGCTTTCCTTGATGATCTCTTTCACCCGAATGAAGGAACGGCCAAGCTTGCCCTGGGCGAGACTGAAGACGGTGCGCTCGGCGTACTCGAGGAGATCGTCGACGGGCGCCGTTTCCTCATAGCCCCGCTCGATGATGTCGGTCGAGGTCGTGATCAAGCCGCGGAGCAGGGCCTTGTCCCGGACGATCCGGCAGTGGTAGCGGATGTTCGCCGCGGTGGGAACGGCATCGAGCAGCTCCGCCAAGTACGCGGAGCCGCCGACCGATTCCAACTCGCCCCTGGTCTTCAGATGCTCGGTCAGCGTGATGTGATCGATGACCTCTCCCTGCTCCGACAGGGTCTGCATCGCGTGATAAATTCGCTTGTGCGCCGACCGGTAGAAATCCTCTTCGGTGATCAGTTCCATGGCCTTGGCCATGGCGCTATTGTCGAGAAGGATCGCACCGAGGATCGACTGTTCGGCTTCGAGGTTCTGCGGAGGGAGACGAGGTTGCGACTCGTCGGCACGGCTGATCGGCATCGGCTTCATTGAACCACCTGAAGGCGCGCGACTAACGCCGGATCAGACTGGGAAGATCTTTCAGCTTGCTCTTGGACGGCCGGGCGGCCGGCCCCTCGGCGTGGACCATCGCGACGAGCGCTTCATCGGCTGCCACCCCCGCCACCCCGAGCAGGACGACGACTTCCGCGCCGACCCGGGCCCCTTCGGCGAGCACGGCGTCCGCGCCGTCCGTCCGGCAGGCTTGAATCACGCGGTAGCCCGCCTGGCGCAGCACGCGGCCCGTCTCGAACACCTGGTCCTGGTGCTTGGGCGGGGCCGACACGTAAAAATGAGGGGCCTTCTCCGGCGCCTCGGCTTCCACGTCCTCCATCGCGCGGAACAGGCGATCCACGTCGAAGGCAAAGCCCGTCGAAGGGAGATCCCGCCCGAAGCGCCCGATCAGATGGTTGTAGCGGCCGCCGCCGCCGATCTCATAGCCGACGCCTTTCGCGAAGACCTCGAAGACGAGGCCATCATAGTAATCGAACCCGCGGAACTCGCCGAGATCGAGCAGCAGGTGGGCTCGGAGCTCGGAGCGGCTGAGCAGGTCGTACACGTCGGCCAGTCGATCGACAGCCGGGCGCAGGTCGCGATCCTGGCCGGCAAAGGCCCGCCCGCGTGCGAGCACCTCCTCGCGCCCGTAGAGCCCCACGGTTTCGAGGATGGCACCGGCCTGAGTCCGATTCACCCGCTCCTCCTGGAGGATTTCTTCCAACCGCGGCAGGTCCTTCCGCGCAGCGGCCTGCTCGGCCCGCTTTTGCCCTTCCTCGGACAACCCCGACTTGGCCAGGAGGGCTTTGAAAAATCCGACGTGCCCGACCGAGATCTTGAACTCTTCCAGGCCGAGACGCCGGAGGCACTCGGCCATCAGCGCGAGAATCTCCGCGTCGGCCGCCACATCATCGGCCCCGATCAGCTCGGCCCCGACTTGAAAGATTTCCCGCTCGCGCCCCGCGTGCTCCGGCTCGTACCGGAAGACGGTCGTCCGGTAGCACAGCCGCAGCGGGAGATCCGTCCCCACCATACCCATTGCCACGATGCGGGCGATCTGCGCCGTCACGTCGGGACGCAGCAGGAGGATCCGGCCGGTCGTGCGATCCGAGAACTTGTAACACTTCTCGATCAGGTCCGGCTCGAGCCCCGCCTGCACGACGTCCAGATACTCGAACGTAGGGGGAATGATCTCCTGGTAGCCCCATTGACTCAGGGTCGCGAGCAGGGTCTCTTCGAGATGGCGGACCCGCTGCGCCGTATGCGGCAGGATCGTCGCCATCCCTACCGGAATCAGCGACCGTTCGGGTTTGTGCGGCGCGACACCGCGGGGCGTGGAGGCTTTCCGGGGGGACCGATGGGGAGGGGCGAGCCATAGCGGTCAAAAGGTTACAGCCCCTTCGAGAGGTCGGCCAGCTTGACGGAGACGATGTGCTGCGCGCGTTTGATGGCGTCGAAGACGCCGGCCGGCAGCGCCGCATCGAGCCCGATGATCAACAGCGCGTTCCCGCCGCGCTCTTCCCGGGAGCATTGCATGCGGGCGATGTTGATCTGGTGGTCGCCCAGAATCTGCCCGACCGCGCCGATCACACCCGGCTTGTCGACGTTGAGGATCAGCAGCATGTGCCCCTCGGGGACCACCTCGACCTGAAAGTTGTCGATCTCGATGACCCGCGGCTCCTTGCGGTGATAGAGAGTGCCCGCGAGCCGATGCGACTTCTTGCCGGCCTCCACCCGGACGCGGATCACGCTCGTGAAATCGCCCGCGTCGCTGCTCTTGACCTCCTTCACTTCGATGCCGCGCTCCTTCGCGATCACCGGGGCGTTCACGAAATTCACCGCATCCTCGAGAATCGGCGTCAGGAGCCCTTTCAACACGGCGATCGTGAGCGGCGCCACCGAGAGGGACGCCACTTCGCCGCTGTACTCGACCGTCACGCGCTCGAGGCCCCCTTCGTAGAGTTGCGCCTGGAGCAGGCCCATCTTCTCGGCTAAGGTGAGGTACGGCTGGAGCCGCGGCAGGAGCTCGGGGGGAACCGACGGGATGTTGACCGCGCCCCGGGCGATGCCCTTCGTGAAGTAATCGACGATCTGCTCGGCGATGCCGACCGCGACGTTCTCCTGCGCCTCCGTCGTCGATGCGCCGATATGCGGCGTGCAGATGAAATTGTCGAGCGCCAACAGGGGATGGTCGGGCTTGATCGGCTCCTCCTCGAAGACGTCGAAGGCCGCGGCGGCGACCCGCTTCGATGTGAGCGCCTCGGCGAGATCCATCTCGTTCACGATGCCGCCGCGCGCACAGTTGACGATCATCACCCCCGGCTTCATGCGGCTGATCGCCTCGGCGTTGATGAGTGACTTCGTTTCAGCGGTGAGCGGCGTGTGAACGGAGATGACGTCGGCGCGCCGGAACAGCTCGGGCAGATCCACGATTTCGACGCCCATCTTGCGCGCGCGCTCTTCGGCCATGTAGGGATCGTACGCGATCACGTTCATCGAGATGCCCTGCGCGAGCTTCGCCAGATACCCGCCGATCTGCCCGATGCCCACGATCCCGAGCGTCTTGTTGTAGAGCTCGACGCCCATGAACCGTTCCTTCTCCCACTTGCCGCCCTTCATCGAAGCGGTCGCTTGCGGGATCCGGCGGGTCATGGCGCAAATCATCGCGAGGGTGTGCTCGGCGGTGGTGACCGTGTTTCCGCCCGGCGTGTTCATCACGACGATACCGCGACGCGTGGCCGCCGCCGTGTCGACGTTGTCGAGCCCGGAGCCCGCTCGGCCGACGACCTTCAGGTTGACGGCCGCGTCGATGACCTCGGCCGTCACTTTGGTCGCGGAGCGCACGATCAATCCATCGTACGGCACGATGGTTTTCAGCAGCTCTTCTTTGGGGAGCTTGGTCTTGACATCGACGGTGAAGCCCGCCTTTTGCAGGATCTCCACCCCCTGTTTCGACAGACTATCGCTGACCAGAATCTTCACGGGCGCCTCATCTTCGAGCCGTCATCAGAGTGACAAGACTTCAGGCCATCAGCAGCTCTTGGGCCTTCGCCACGCCGCTGCCCAGTTTTACCGGATGCCCGAGGCCCTTCAAGACCATTTCGATCGCCGCCAGCGCGCCGATCACGTCGAACGTGTCCATGTACCCCATGTGGGAGATGCGGAAGATCTTGCCTTTGAGATGATCCTGGCCCCCCGCCGCCGTGATGCCGTACTGGACCCGCAGGTTCTTGTAGATCGCTTGTCCGTCGACACCGTCCGGAGCCGAAATGGCGGTGAGCGCATCACTGGGGGAATCTTTTGGGAAAAGGGAGAGCCCCGCGGCTTGGACCCCTTGGCGGGTGGCTTCCGCCAGGCGAGCCTGGCGCCGGAACACGTTCTCCAGGCCCTCGGCCTTCAACATCCGCAGGACTTCCTGAAGCCCGAGGATCATCGAGACGGCGGGGGTGTAGGCGGTCTGATTCTTGATTTGTGACTCCCGCTCCTTCTTGAAGTTGAAATAGAAGGCGGCGTTTTTCGCCTTGTCCGCCATTTGCCACGCCTTCTCGCTGACGCTGACGAAGGCGAGACCCGGCGGCAACATCAAGGCCTTTTGCGATCCGGTCACGACGACGTCCAAGCCCCAGGCGTCGGTTTGAAGATCGAACACGCCGAGCGCGGTGATCGCATCGACCACGAGGATCGTCCCCTCGCACGGGCGGACGACTTCGGCGAGCGCTTTCGTCGGATGGGCGACACCGGTGGAGGTTTCACTGGCTTGAACGAACACGGCCTTGATGGAGGGGTCTTTCTTGAGCGCGTCGGCGACCATTTGAGGATCGACCGCCCGCCCCCACTCGACCTTGAGTTCCGTCACCTGGACGCCGAACGTCTTGCACAGCTTGCCCCATCGCTCACCGAACTTGCCCCCGTTCACGACCAACGCCTTGTCGCCCGGGGACAGGAAGTTGGCGACCGAGCCTTCCATTCCGCCCGTCCCGGAGGAGGCAAGGATCAGCACGTCATTCCTTGTTTGGAACAGCCACTTCAGATCCTCCCGGACTTCACCGAACAACTGGGCGAATTCGGGCGCCCGGTGGTGAATGATCGGTCTGGCCATGGCCAACAGAACTTCGGGCGGAACGGGGGTCGGCCCCGGGGCCAACAGGTAGCGCTTCAACATCCTCGGCTCTCCTTGTTGTGAGTCGTGATCAGGGCAAGAAGGGCGTTACGCTACCACACGAGATAGGGAGTGTCAAGGCAACGACCACGATGAAACGAAAGGATTTCAGTAGGTTGCGCGATGCCGGTGCGGTGAGACCCGGGCGAAGGATGACCAGCGGGTCTCTGGTGACCTCCGACCCTTCGGCTTGACAAGGGCTACCCAGCCCGCTACCCTACGGGCGATTTCGCTACGCAGTCAACCTTCTTCCTCCATACGTATCAATCTCATGCCCGTTCCCGTCATCTTGAGCGTCGCACTATGGCTGGCGTTGGCCGGTCCGGCGTTCCCAACCGTCGCGCTTGCACAAGAGACCGAGAGTTCAGGGCGCCTGTCCGTGTCGGTGCCCCTGATCGTGGCTGACTTCTCGCCTGCTGTCGACCTCTCCGCCCTCGAGGCTGACTCGGAGGCTGCCGAGCCGGGCGACGACCTCGAGGAAACATCCCCCGGTGAGGAACTGGCGAGCGAATCGCCTTCATTAGAACCGCTCCTTGGAGCGGACGGAGAACCGACGCTCCGGGTCGGTCCTTCGAATCTGCCGTCCCGCTTCAGCGATCTCCTCGACCCGTCCCGCTCCGCGTTGGCCCCGGGTGACGCGAGGCTGTCGGAGCCCGAGGCGGCCGGGGGCATCCTCGAGCTCCCGATCGTGCGAAACGACAAGGTCGAGTCCCATATCCGCTTCTTCCACATCGCGATCCGCGATCGCTTCGAGCAATGGTTGACCCGCCTCGGGCATTACAAGCCCCTGGTCGAAAGTATTTTCTCCGAATTCAATCTCCCGAGCGACCTGGTCTATCTCTCCCTGGTCGAGAGCGGCTTCAACCCGCACGCGTATTCGCGAGCCCGCGCAACCGGCCCTTGGCAATTCATGAAAGGAACGGCCAAGCTCTATGGGCTTCGGGTGGATCGCTACGTGGATGAACGGCGGGACCCGATCAAGTCGACGGTGGCCGCGGCGCGCTACTTGAGAGACCTGTACGATCTGTTCGGCACATGGCCGCTCGCCATGGCCGCGTACAACGCCGGTGAAGGAAAGGTCATGCGCGCGCTTCAGAAGGCCCGGGCCGACAGTTTCTGGGAGATCGCCCAAACCAAGCATCTGCGTCGAGAGACCAAGGAGTACGTGCCGCGGTTCATGGCGGCCACGATCATTGCCAAGAATCCCGATCAGTACGGCTTTGTCCAAGATCCGCCCGAGCCGCATCAGTTCGAGGAAGTGATCGTGCCGCACTCGATTTCCCTGAGAGCCTTGGCAGAGGCCACCGGCACCTCACTGTACGAGCTTCGCCGGCTCAATCCCGAGCTCAGGCTCGACGTCACCCCTCCTGACGATGAGCACTACCATCTCAAGGTCCCGGTCGGCAGCCGGCCCCTGATGCAGCAGGCCATCGTCAAGCTGCCCGCTTGGAAGCCAGCCCCGGCGGTCGCGAAAAATGTCAAAACCAAGGGCCGCGTCGAACCCGCCGGCTCCTACCGCGTCCGCGTGGGCGACACGCTGTGGACGATCGCCAAGCGCTTCAACATGTCCGTCGCCCAACTGAAGGCACGGAACCGCCTCGCGGGGCATGGTATTCGGCCCGGCGACCTGCTCACCATCAGTCCTCCCCGTTAGATCTTCTTTGATCCCCGTCGGTTGGTATGGTCGCTAGGTGGCGAGCTGGATGGCCGCACTTGAGTAGGGCGCCGCTTGTCTCGGCGGTGGCCGGCAGCGGGCTTCAGAGCAGGGTGTGAGCCAGCGTCTGCCATGAGGCGAACGGCAGAGCAGCCGGAACCGACCGTTTGGGTCTTTACTTCTTGGCCGGTGAGGACGGCGTCGTGGGGGAAGCGGGCGGCGTGGATTGGGTCGGGGAGTCGGCCGGCGTCGTCTTCACTTCCAACGCCTTCGCGCGGACGGCGGCTTCGGCGGAAAACGGCGAGTTGGGATAGCTCTTCATCAGCTCCTGATAGCGCGCGAGCGCCCCTTCCGGACGTGACTGACTTTCCTCGATCTTCCCCAGCTCATACAGGACCTGATCCTTGTTCAGCGTGCCGGGGGTCTCCAGGGCGAGTGTGAAGGACTTCACGGCGCTGTTCACGTCGCCCTTGAGCAGTTGGGCATAGGCGAGCCGCTGGAGCACGAGCCCAAGCAGGGGCTTGTTGTCCGGGTAGGCGGCCAGGAACTTCTGGTAGGCGTCGATCGCGCCCGTCAGGTCTTTCGCATCCATCAAGGCGTTGCCGAGATGGAACAAGGCAAGCGGTGCGCTCGACGTTCGCGGGTACTGCTCCAACACCTGCCGGTAGCGTGCGATCGCCTCCTTGAGGTTCTGCTCCGCCTGCTCGGGCTTCTCGATCGGCCGATCCAAATAGAGCGCCGTCGCCTCTCGTTCGAGATCGCGCGCGCGCTCGCGGTTCCGCTGATCGAACCAGACGATGCCGCCGATGATCAGGCCGGCGATCACGACGACCGCAACCGCGATCACCACCGGCGCGCGATGCTCCTGCAGCCAGAGGCCGAGGCGCTCCATCCCGCTCAGCAGTTGGGCTTCGTCGGGCGTCGTGCTTTTCGTTGGGATACGGATACGATAGGACATGGGAAAACGGTGCCTTATACAGGGTTGGTGAAGGCCTTGTCAATCAAGGGGGTCCAAGGACGTGCGTGAGGACCGAGCGTTCGCCAGCGCCTCGGTTTGCATGGCAAGGGTTCCTCGAGGGGATCGCCCGGCTGCATTGACACCTGCGAGAGCCGAGTATAGCGTACGCTCAGGGACGCGCGTGTTCGAGGACCACCTCCGACAACTCAAGGAATCCCACCTGCTCCGTCACCTGCGGGTGGTCGGCTCGGCGCCGGGCCCCGTCACACGCTTCGACGGACGTTCCGTCGTCCTGCTCGCCTCCAACGACTATTTGGGACTCGCCGCTGACCCGCGGCTGAAAGAAGCGGCCATCTGTGCCGTCAGGGAATTCGGAGTGGGCACGGGCGCATCACGCCTGCTCTGCGGGACTCTGGTTCCCCACGCCGACCTGGAGCAGGCGCTCGCCGCGTTCAAGGAGACCGAAGCGGCACTCGTCTTTTCTTCGGGCTACGCCGCGAACCTCGGCCTCATTCCGGCTCTCGTGCGGCCCGGGGACCTCGTCCTGGCCGATCGCCTCTGCCATGCGAGCTTGCTCGACGGCTGCCGGCTCAGCGGAGCCCGGCTCCGGGTCTTCCGCCACAACGACGTCGCACACTTGGACGAACTGCTCGCACGCCACGCCGGACCCCGGCCGGCCTTGATCGTCACGGAAGGGGTTTTCAGTATGGATGGGGATGCGGCCTCGCTCCCCGAGATCGTCGAGTGTGCCGAGCGCCGCGGCGCGCTCCTCTTGGTGGATGACGCACACGGCACCGGCGTGATGGGAGCCCACGGACGCGGGACGATCGAGCACTTTGGCCTGACCGCCCGCATCCCCTTTCACATGGGGACCCTGAGCAAGGCGATCGGAGCAAGCGGCGGCTACGTCGCGGGCGACCGCTCCTTCATCGATTACGTCATCAACACCGCGCGCTCGTTCATCTATTCGACCGCCCCGCCCCCGTCCATCGCCGCAGCCGCCACTGAAGCCCTCCGGCTGCTTCAGGCCGAACCCGAGCGCCGAGCACGCCTGTGGGCCAATCGAGCGTACCTTCATGACGGCCTGCGGGCCCTGGGATTTCAGATACCCGGCACCGTCAGCCCCATTCTCCCCGTCATCATCGGCGATGCCCGACTGGCCCTCCGGTTCGCCGATCGGCTCCTGGCCCATGGGATCTATGCGCCGGCCATTCGCCCCCCGACCGTTCCCAAGAGCACCAGTCGGATTCGTGTGAGCGTCACCGCCTCGCACACGCGCGAGCACCTGGACGCAGCGCTCGCCGCCTTCCAAAAAGCAGGCCAAGAGCTGGGTCTCCTTCATTAGACAGAACTCAAACCTACGTTATACTTACAGTGGCTCGGCTTGGACCGCCAGAGGGGCGGCCCACTGTGAGGAGGGACAATGGACATCGCTCAGCTCTTGACCTTCGGCGTCCAGCAGGGAGCGTCGGATTGCCATCTCAGCTCCGGGGAGCCGCCCATGCTTCGCCTCAACGGCGAAATGAAAAAACTCGACCACCCGCCGCTCAGCAAACAAGAAGTCCATTCGATGGTCTACGACATCATGAACGATGCGCAACGTCGCCTCTTCGAAGAGCATCACGAGTGCGACTTCTCGTTCGAGATGGGCGAGCTGGCGAGGTTTCGCGTCAACGTCTTCATGCAGCTCCGGGGAGAGGGGGCCGTCTTTCGAACCATTCCGACGAAAATCCTTCCGCTCGAGCAGTTGAACATGCCGCCGATCGTCCGGCAGTTGTGCGACAAGGAAAAGGGATTGATCCTGGTCACCGGCCCGACGGGATCCGGTAAGTCGACCACCTTGGCGGCCATGATCAACTACCTGAACGAGACGTACGAAGGCCACATCATCACGATCGAAGACCCGATCGAATTCGTCCACAAGTCCAAGAAGTGCCTGATCAACCAGCGGGAGCTCGGCTCCCATACCCACTCGTTTGCGAACGCGCTCCGCTCGGCGCTCCGCGAAGACCCGGACATCATTCTCGTCGGCGAAATGCGGGACCTGGAGACGATTCAGCTCGCGCTGACCGCCGCCGAGACGGGCCACCTGGTCTTCGGGACGCTCCATACCTCGAGTGCCTATAAAACCGTGGACCGCGTCATCGACGTCTTCCCCCCGAATCAGCAGGCGCAGATCCGTGCCCAGTTCGCCGAATCGATCGAAGGGATCATGACCCAGACGTTGCTGAAGCGGAAGACGGGAGGGCGCGTGGCGGCGCTTGAAATTCTCGTGGCGACGACGGCGGTCCGCAATCTCATCCGGGAAGCCAAGCTCCACCAGATTCCGGGCATCATGCAGGCCAGCCAGAAGGACGGCATGCAGACGATGGACATGGCGCTGATCGACCTCGCCACGCGCGGGCTCGTGACGAAGGCGGAGGCGCAGTCCCGCAGCATGAACCCCAATCTGCTCGCCGGCACCGCCATCGGCGCCGCCTGACCGCCGGCACGTCCGCGCCTGCTTCGGAGGATCCATGCCGCTCGAAATTCGCCAACTGCTCAAGGTCATGGTGGACCGCGACGCCTCCGACCTCTATCTGACCGCGGATCTCGCCCCCAACTATCGCATCCAAGGAGTGGTGCAGCCGATCGGGGACGCCCCGCTGAGCAATGAACAGCTCGAAGCCCTCGCGCTGGCCATCATGCGAGAACGCCAACGTAAAGAGTTCGAAGAATCCATGGAAATGAACCTGGCCCTCTACTATCCGGACCTGGGCCGTTTCCGTGTCAACATCTTCCGCCAACGCGGCAACGTCGGCATCGTCATCCGACAGATCAAGGTCGAGATCCAACCGATCGACAAGCTCGGTCTGCCGCCCGTCCTCAAAGATATCGCCATGACGAAACGCGGGCTCGCGCTCTTCGTGGGATCCACGGGCTCGGGGAAATCCACCTCGCTGGCGGCCATGATCGACTATCGCAACGAGCGGACCCCGGGGCACATCATTTCCGTCGAGGACCCGATCGAGTTCGTGCATCGTCACAAGAAATCCGTCGTCACCCAACGGGAAGTCGGCTTCGACACGCAGTCCTACGAGGCGGCCCTCAAGAACACGCTCCGTCAGGCGCCGGACGTGATCCTCATCGGTGAAATCCGGGACAAGGAAACGATGGAGGCGGCCATCACGTTCGCCGAGACGGGCCATCTGTGCTTGAGCACGTTGCACGCGAACAACGCCAACCAGGCGATCGAGCGCATCATGAATTTTTTCCCGCCGGAGCGGCACCAGCAAATCTACCTGCAGCTCTCCCTCAACCTGCGGGCGATCATTTCGCAACGCTTGATCCCCTCGCTCGACGGCAAACGTGTGGCCGCCTGCGAGATCCTCATGGACACGCCGAGAGCCAAGGATCTGATCAAGAAGGGACAGGTCGATCTGCTCAAGGAGGCGATGGAACAGGGGGTTCAGGAGGGCTCGCAGACGTTCGATCAAGTCCTGTTCGAGCTCTATGCCGCCGGGAAGATCAGCCTGGAGCAGGCGCTGATCAACGCAGACAGCGCCAACAACCTCCGGGTCAAGATCAAGCTGGCCGGGCTGAAAGCCGATGATGACGGCCCGGCCGTTCCCGCCTCAGGCGCCAAGGTGCCTGGCCGGTCGGGTTCGCTTCAGATCAAAGGCGCGCAGCCGTTCAAGTGATCGTTCGGCTCCACGCCGCCCCTCACGGCTTCGTGTCATCGTCCACCAGCGACTCGAGATAGCTCCCCATCTTATCCAGCGCCCCGGCGCTCAACTTCCGTCCATACCAGCGCGGCATCACGAAATCCGGATAGCCGGGCACCACGTAGACCCCTGGAGCGAGGATCGATTCGATGATGTATTCCCGGACCGTCCTCGCCTCTCCTCGATAACCCGGGTCGGACAAGCGGGCGGGACCAGTCCGGCCCAAGACGAGCTTGGGCCCGACCTTGCCATCCGCGCCCGGGATGCCCGGGATCGTATGACACACGACGCACCCGCCGCGAGTGAACAACTGATCGACAGACTCCTCGCCGGTGGCGAGAGGCACCATGGCGGGATCGAGCCGGGGGGCGGCCGCAGGCTTGGGGGGCCTTGTATGCCAGAGAATGGAGGCGATCGACAGGACAAGGACAAAGCCGGCGATGATCCACGTCCACTTCCGTTCCCGCGCCTCGCTCGCGGGTCCCGTCACTCCGCCCATTTGATGGTACAGCCGATCGCATGGGTGACCGGCTCGGCCGGCTCCGCACCGCCAAGCAGGGCGTCGAGCGCGTCGCGAAGATACCGTCGCCGCACCGCCTCCGGCCGTTGCCAATTGTCATCGATCTTGCCCGTATAGCGCAGCCGCCGTTCCCGATCGAAGACGAAGAGCTGCGGTGTATGGGTGGCGCCGTAGGCGTGAGCCGTCCGTTGATCGGCATCCCGCAGGTAGGGGAAGGGAAAGGCCTTGGCCGACGCGCGGGCGATCATCTCCGGAAAGCTGTCCTCGGGATAGCCGACCTCGTCGTTGGAATTGATCGCGACCACCTGCACCCCGCGCGGCCCATACTCCTGCTGAAGTGCGATCAACCGGTCTTCATAGGCTTGGACGTAAGGACAATGGTTGCAGGAAAAGACGACGACGAGGACGGGCATGCCGGCATAGTCGGTCAACCGGTGGATTCGGCCGTCGACTCCCGGCAGGGTGAAGTCAGGCGCCCGGTCCCCGATCTTCACGACCGATCACCCCCAACGGTTTCCAGCCGGTCGGCTCGGCTCTCACTTGGCATCCATCGCACAGCGAAACCCGATCGTCGTGTCGCGAAAGTCGGGATGGGCGGAGAAACGGGCCGTGACACGGAGACTGCGCGGCGGGTCTCCCCAGGAGCCGCCCCGTATGACTTTCTTCTCGCCCGATTCAGGCCCTTTGGGATCTTCCTTCGAACTCTTGGCGTAGTACTCACGATCGTACCAGTCGGCCACCCATTCAGCGGCATTCCCGGCCATATGGAACAGGCCGTACGGACTCTTCCCGCCTTCTTTGAGCCCGTGACGGATGCTCATGCCTTCCAGGCCGCTCGTCACCGGAACCAACGTAATCGGATAACTCACCCACAGCCCGCGGTTGTAGTTGGCGATGTCGACGAACGGCTGCATGTCGCCCCAGGGGAAACGGCGCTTGTCCGTGCCTCGTGCCGCCTTCTCCCATTCGGCCTCTGTCGGGAGACGCTTCCCCGCCCACCGGCAGTACGCGTTGGCGTCTTCCCAGTCCACACCGACGACGGGACGGTCTGCGGCGGTCGTGACGGCCTCCTCATCCCATGACGGAGGTGGGGCGTGATCCGTCGCCTCGAGAAACTTGGCGTAGCGGCCGATCGTCACCTCGAACTGATCGATGTAGTAGCTTTTCAGCTTCACGACGTGCTCGGGGAACTCGTTCGGGTTGCCTTGATACCAGTTCGAGCCGACGTCTTCCGTCCCCATAACAAACTCGCCCTCGGGGATCAGCACCATCGGCGCCCCATCCTTTCCGGTCACCACCGTCCCTGCAGAATTGCTATTGGGACCGCCTCCGGATTCCGCGGCATCCAACGAATGGCCCGACGTTAAGAACACGATGAAACAGAGCAAACCCATGACGTAAATGTAGCTCGATCGGGATGTATGCATCGCCGCCTCCTTCAGCTCCACGCTGGCTGATTCTACCTCCATGTTGCGACGGAACCAAGAGAAAGCGTACCTGAGCCGAATCGACCGGCCTCAGAAGCAGCACCGAAGAGCTCGGTCGCACGCGGGGGCCGCGACCGCCGTTCAAGATCCACGTATCCTCCGAAAGACGGATTGCGCCCCGTATTTCGCCTGTCTATATTTCCGCGTCGCCGAACGTGACGAGTGTCGATCGACACCGCTACCAGCCCAGGGTCGCGGCGATTACAGACAGCCATCCTCTCACAACACATTCTCTGGAACGAGACTGAATGGTGCACCGTCGGTCATTCTTGCGTGGGGCATGGGCGAAGGCGCGCGGGGTGGAAGCGCCCCCAGACGTGAATCAGACGCCGACGGCGATCGTAAAGGTCGCCAAAACCCATATCCTGGCCTCAGCGCTGTCATGGATCGGCTCCTTGCTCGGGCTCGGCACGGTCGGCTTCATTGCCGCGAAGGCGTCGTTCCCGCTCCTGATCGCTCCGTTCGGAGCCTCCGCGGTCCTGCTCTTTTCCGCCTATGAGAGTCCCTTGGCCCAGCCGCGCAACATGATCTTCGGTCATGCGCTCTCCGCCCTCATCGGGGTCGCGGTGGCATTGATTGGGGTGCAATATTATGGGGACAGCCATCTCCTCCACGGCTATCTCTGGGTGGCCAGCGCCGTGGCGACCGCGATCTTCCTCATGCAAGTGCTCCACATCACCCATCCGCCGGCCGGGGCCACGGCGCTGCTCGCCTCGTCCACGATCACCCGCTATGACGACGCGGTGAACTTCGTCAATCTCGTCATTCTCGGGTCCTTGATCCTGCTCACCGTCGCGCTGCTCTTCAACAACCTGGTTCCCCAGCGCCATTACCCCAAGCGTTGGTAGGTGCAGGATCCCCTGATCCGAAGTTCTCCGTCTACTTGCGCACGGAGGCACGGCTGATATACTACGCCTCCTCCATGCTCATCGGCAGTTGTGCATGACGCCCCGACTCTTCCACCGACAGCCGCTTCACGTCCGACCGTGCGGTGAAAGCGGCGCAAGCCCATGACCCCTCCCCTGACCGGCTGTCGCCGCCGGTGGTGGCTGCCCTTCGCGTTGGTCTTCCTCGTCGCCTGCAGCGACGACCAGTCACACGTGGAATCGACGCTTCCGGAGTACACCCGCGCCAAGCCGCTCCGCAGCGTCCTGCACATCGCAAGCTCGGAAGTCTTGGGGAGCTTGGTACGCGAATGGGTGGCCGGGTTTCGACAACACCATCCCGAGCTGCGGGTGTCGTTGGAGGTGGCGGGCTCGAAGCAGGCGGCATTGGCGCTCGCGGGCGGCGCCGTGGATCTGGCCGCCCTTTCGAGGGAGATCACCCAGGACGAAGCCGACCGTTTCGTTCAGGCCCACGGCTATGCCCCCACCGCTCTCCTCATCGGTCGCGACGCCGTGACGGTGTACGTGCACGATGAGAATCCGATCACGGCGCTGACCCTGGCCCAACTCGATGCCGTGTTTTCCACGACTCGGCTGGCCGGCTACCCCAGGCGGATCACGACCTGGACGGATCTCGGGCTGAGCGGCGACTGGGCGGGTGCCCCGATTCATCTCTACGGCCTCGAGGCCAGCTCGAGTACGTCCTTGTTCTTTCAGGAGACCGTCTTACTTGGCGGCTCGTACAAGCCGGACATGCAGGTTCTGCCCAGTTCGACCATGCTCGTTTCGGCCATCCTCGTCGACCGATTCGGGATTGGATTCGGTCCCATTGCTCACAATCGTCCCGGCGTGCGAGCCCTCCCGCTCGCCCTCACCCTGGGGCAGGCGCCGGTCTCGCCGTCCCAGCAGTCCGTCGACGACGGATCCTATCCGCTTTCCCGTCAACTCTACGTCTACGTCAACCGTTCTCCGACCTTGCCCCCGCCCCTGCCGATCGTGGAGTTCCTCGATTACATCCGAAGCCGCGAAGGACACCGCGCACTCGTCGGACACGGGTTCTTCCCGGTCCCGTTGCAGTGACAAACAATTCGCTAGGCGCGAAGAGCGGCCCGAAGCGTGTCGACGACCTGTTGGGCGGTGAACGGCTTCCGGAGTATCGCGAAGGTGTTTTCCGGCAGTCGCTCCCAGATGACGTCGGGAAACCCGGTGATGAGAATCACCGGCACGTCCGGCGCCAGATGCGAGATGGCCGGCAAGAGCACCGAGCCCTTGGCGCACGACAGGAGGAGATCCGTGATGACGGCATCCCAGCGGGACGCCGAGAGGTGAGCGAGTGCGTCCTCCGCGTTCGCAACCGAGACGATCTCCGCGTCTTCCATTCGAAACGCAATCGCCTCCGGAAGGGCGGCGAGGAGGGCATGGTCATCATCGATCAACAGCACCCGCGGCATGGATCAAGTCTATCGCATAGGTGGGATCATGGATGAATGGGCCGTGAAGGGGTGATGAAATGTTGATGAAGACGATGAGCGGCAAGAATCCATACCAGGGGGTTGTTCGTAGGACCAGAGCCGGCAGACATCGACTCTCCGTCCGGTCATCCTTGCTCGGCCTCGCCGAACATTCATCAAGGCTTCACAGAAGGGGGAGAAAGGATGACCTACTCACGTGTCTTCAAGCGGATCGCCGTGGTGCTGGTGTGGTCGTGCTGTTCCGCGGTCAACGCGTTCGCACTCCCGTCATGGGTGGACTATATCCCCGAAACCCCGCGCACGGACATCTACTACGATTTTCGTTCGCTCGTGGAATCCAAGCCGAACTACATCCCGCCTGCCTATCAACGTCTGGCGGTCGGCGCGATGGACATGTGGAGCCGGGTCGCGGACGTCAATTTCATTCGGAATCCTTGGGCGCCCTCCGCCCACATCATCAACATTGGAATGAGCTGGGTGGACGGCCCCGCCGGCATCCTGGGCCAAGGCGGGTACCGATACCTCACGATCGCGGGGGAACGACGGATCTTGAGCGGCTTCGTGCTGCTGGACGGGAGTGAGCGATGGGACGCCGTCTTCGGGAACGGAGATCAGCCGGGCACGTTCGACCTGTTCACGGTGTTCGCCCATGAAGTCGGACACGCCTTGGGATTGGAGCACACAAGTACCCCCGGGGACGTCATGTATACCTACTACTCGGGTGAGAAGATCGGTCCGTCCTTGGGAGACGTGACGCAAATCCGTGCCGCGTATGGCAGCGCCGCGTTCGGCGTGGCCTCGACGATGACCGGGACCTCGCTGAGTGCCGTGACCGCCGTGCCCGAGCCATCCACCGTGTTCCTCCTTGGCTCCGGAATCGGCGCCCTCGTGGCTTACCGTCTTCGGCACCGTCGCACACCAAGGTCGAGCGGCCAAAGCCGCCCCGAGCCATAGTGAGCATTCAGCAGGAGCCGTGCAGAGCGGGCCCGACACGCCTGCGCGGGCTGGCTGAACCCAGCGAAGGTGTGGGGCGAGGCGCACACGAAGCATCGGGCCATGACGGGGTGACCGATAGGGTGATCGAGGCCCCGGACCGTTCCATTCAAGCACCGAAGGGTAACTGCGGCCAGCGTCGCAAATAAGCTGGCCCTGTTCATTCTTGTACGCCGTTTCCGCTCACCCGCCGCGCGTTTCCCTATTACTTCACGGTCTTACGCATGGCTTGCTCATTGCCTCCTGCAACGCTATCACTGTGCGCCTCAGGAGGAGGACAGACCGTGGAAGATCGACGTAGGGCCTCCCGATATCCCATCAATTGCCTTGTTTCCTTATCAGGTCCAGCGTCTGGTGGTGCCTCGCTGGCAAATCTGTCACGTCGTGGGTGTTTAATTACCGGCCATTCACCGGCACTCACCCTCGGCCTTCAAGTTCAGTTATCAATTCACTTGCCGGTTATCGTCCTCCCATTGCTCGTGGATGTTGCCGTTGTTCGGTGGATTGGTGAGTACCAAGCGGGGATGGAATTTCTTGTAATGTCGCTCCAAGAACAGTCCCGCCTTCGGTTCTATTTGGACACGCTGGCCTATCAAGGAGCTTAAGCCAATCAGAACCGTGGACTCCCGGAGGAACACATGAACGCAGCACCTCATATGCTCAGTCAGTCCGTTGTCGCCCTCGCATTGGTCGGCGCCTTGTTAGCTCTGTGGTACCACGTTAAGGTCAGTACGGGCGATACGGCCACCGGCACGAACCGGCGGCGTTCACCGCGCCATCCCCTCGTCCTTTCCCTGCAGGTGGCTGGGAATGGAAACGCTAGTACGGGCTTGACGCACGACGTATCCCTTCTGGGCTGCAGGATCAACAGCGACCTTCCAGCGAAGCCAGGGCAACGCGTGGCGGTACACCTGCATCCGCCAGGGGAGGCGCCGATCGTGATCGAAACGGCGACCATCCGGTGGGCAAAGGAGGAAGAATTCGGCGTGCAGTTCGTGGCGCTACGGCCGGAGCACCGGCAGCGACTCCGGCGCCTTCTGGACGCAGTCCGCACGGGAGCTTAAGTCTCGTCACCCTGATCAAGAAGTAGTCAGAAAGCCTCCAGGGTCTTAGGCAAGAGGACTTGAATGCCACGTAGAATTGCCAGCCAATGAGGTCTCGCAGCATAATGAGCCATGACTCGCAAGCGTGGTCTCCGGCATGCCAAGAATACGCCACGGCGAGGAGACCGCTGCAAATGTGGCCACCCAAGGGCGCTACACAAGAGTTCTCCCCCCAGGAAGCACACGGGACGATGCTTCATGTGCTCGTGCCGGTCGTTCAAAGTAGTACCTCGCCAAAGTAAGCCCGGTCACGCCTGATATTTCCAGCACCACGGCTCGCCGCAGCATTCCACTTGATGTGGCTCTAGAGATCGAGTAGGCTTATCAAGCAAACTACTACTTAGCCATGAAAGACATCCGCAAAGAAGTTGCCGAGTTGACCCGCTGCTTCGACATCCTTCTTAACAGCAAGGAAATGGAGACGCCACTGAATGAGAAGGAACGCGGACTGCTCGAAGCTTACATCACCCGCTTTTGTCAGAAGATGAACCTGCCCTGCGAGCATCACAAAGGTCAACAACCGACCACTGAGTGATGCTCCTGCCCGCCTGTCGAGTTCAGCGGAAATCAGCTCTTCCCTCGCACTCTTCCCTCCACCTTGCTCCGTTCATGGCTCGCCTTGTATCGTTGATAGACGCTGTGGCCGTGAGTCTTCTCATGCTCGTGAACCTTCGTCCTATGAGTCAGTGACCACTCCTCGCCGCAGTCATCGCATACAAAAACCCAATCATCGTCCGGGTTGGTCATGGCAGGCCTCCGTGCTACGCGATGCTAACCAGAGCGCCCGTGTTGGGAAGCGTCCCACCCTGAAGTCGTCTGTCGGGAAAGGGCCGACAGTCGAAAACTTCCAAGTACCCAAGGGCTCCACCTCTTAAGCTCCAACAGCACCTACACCAAGCACACTAACGGCTGGCTGTCATCAAGCCTTGGAGACGGTTAGCGGAAGGCAATGGGATGGCCGAGCGGACAGCCAGAATGATGCACGAACCGGTTAGGAGGCAAGTTGCGGACTTCGTAGCGTCATGCGACATGCTGGTCCACAGGGGTGAGATTGAAGCACCGTTTACCAGTCGTGAACGCGAGTTGATCCTGAAGTACATGGAGCGGATCTGCGAGAGGCTGGAGCGACCGGGAGGCTTGAAGACGCGACCGCGTCGCCTGAAAACCGTAGACATGGGACACCCGAAACCGTAGACGTGGCCTCGGCTGTCCCTTTGCGTGGCTATAAGTAATTTAAAAACAATAAGTTGGCGTCCCCAACGGGATTTGAACCCGTGTTGCCGGCTTGAAAGGCCGACGTCCTAGGCCAGGCTAGACGATGGGGACGCTGACAGGACGTGGACTCTAACAAATCGCGACGAGAGGAGTCAAACCAAGAGACCCGAGGCTGCTCTTTCCCAATCAACCGGAGCGCGAGCGCCTACAATCTCCCTTCGTCCAATTCGATGACATCCGCCCAGGTCGTCACTGCAGGCAGGTCGCTCACCGCGACTCCTCGCTTGGCCGCCACGTCGGCGAGTCGAGCCGCAAACCGCTGTCGCGCCCCCTCATCCTTGGGTTTACCGGTCAGGACCCGTTCATTCCACGCCCGAATCTCCTCGTCGCTGAGGAGGCGGCCGCGGCGCTTGACCCAGGCGAGGATCTCCTCGTCGCTTCCGCCTTCGAGAACGCGGCGTTCCATGTCGGTGCCGGGGATGCCCAAGAGATCCAGGAGATATTTGTCGAAGCCGGTCGAGAGATAGTTGTAGTCTTGAATCCGCCCGGCGTGCCGCAATCGGATCTTGTCGATCAAGCGAGCGAGATGGGCGATCCCGCCCAGCAACAGCTTCGGGCTTCGTGGATAGGTCATCTCCGTCATCTGTCTCCGCTCCTTTCGGTCTACACGTCTGTCCTGCGTCTCCACCGCCCGTGCTCCGATGGTCTCCAGGAAGATCACCGGCCAAGCTGCCGCTGAGTCCACGCAGGTCGATTGAACCTGGCGGCGAAAGCGCTCGACCTCCACGCCCATGTACCTGGAGGGAAAGGCCGCCAACCGCTCACTCCCCCGCCGGTAGAGCCGGCGGGCCGCGTCTTCGACTCCCATCGTGCGTTTCAGATTCGCCGCCGCGACCTGGATCAGTGCGCGATAAAAGCGACCGGGCTCCGACGTCCGTCCTGCCGCGTTCCACAGCTCTTCCAACACTTCATGCGACTCCCACCAGTACCCGAAGTTGTACAGGTCGACGGCATACACGTACGCCGCATTGTCGCGCCAGCGTGAAGGATCACACGCAATCGTTCTGGCTTCTCCCTGGTTCAACGGCTCGGCCGGCCGGCCGGGGCGGTCCGTTCTTCCCGGTACATACCGGGAACCCGGCAGGGCTCGGGAGGAATAGCGAGGCGGCATCGGAGATGAGAGCCTCGGATCGGCAGACGAATGTGGATCGTGCTGGGTCACGCCCATCGCCTGGCAGAGCTGAACTGGAACACGAGCGTACCATGCCGACCGACACCAGTCAGCGCGCACGTCCCGGCTGATCGTTTTAGGCCCTTGCGTACGCAGTGAGAGCGGAGTAGGCTACCGTTGTCTTTCATTCCTTTGATTCCACGTCATGAAAGGAGGGGGCTATGGCACTGCGGTTAGGCGACGAAGCGCCGAACTTCACGGCGGAGACGACGGAAGGCACGATTAACTTCCATGAATGGTTGGGCAATGGCTGGGGGATCCTCTTCTCCCACCCCAAGGATTTCACCCCGGTCTGCACCACCGAATTGGGCACCATGGCGCGGATCATGCCGGAGTTCAAGAAGCGGAACGTGAAGGTCCTCGCGATCAGCGTCGACCCGATCGATTCCCACAAGGGCTGGATCAAGGACATCAATGAGACCCAGAACTGCACCGTGAGCTATCCGATCATCGCGGACCCGGACCGCAAGGTGGCGCAGCTCTACGATATGATTCACCCCAATGCACTCGACAACCTCACCGTCCGCTCCGTGTTCATCATCGGGCCGGACAAGAAAATCAAGCTGATGCTGACCTATCCCGCCTCCACCGGTCGGAATTTCGATGAGCTCTTGCGCGTGGTGGACTCGCTCCAACTGACCGCGAATTACAAGGTCGCGACACCGGCCAACTGGCGACACGGCGAAGACTGCATCATCACGCCCGCGGTCTCCGACGATGAAGCCAAGAAACTCTTCCCGAAGGGGTGGAAAGCGGTCAAGCCCTATCTGCGCTACACTCCGCAGCCGACCAAGTAAGGGTCCGAATCGAGGCACTTCCAAGGAGCCGCGCCCGCGGCTCCTTTTTTTATCCGCACACTCTCTCTCACCCTTCTCCCCATTACCCCTCTACCCCATACCCCTCTACCCCATACCCCTCTACCCCTCTACCCCTCTACCCCTTCCTCCCTATCCCTCTCCCCACGACCACCTACCCCATACCCCTCTACCCCCTTATCACTTTACCCCTACTCCATTACACCAGCAGGAGCCCGGCCGCCCGCACCTGCTTCCACCCGTCGCTCTTGATGAAGGCCTCGAACCGCGATGTGGGTCCCGGGTAGGACGCCGGTAGCTCCTTCCAACTCGGATACCCCGCACCATGACGCTCGCGGCGCGGCGTCGCGGACTCGATGAGCTGGACGAGCCAGTGCGCCGTCGACTCCGGTACGCGGGCCTCCAAATCCGTGGTGCGGTTTGGAAGAATCAGTCGCCGTGTCCGGCCGTGGCCTTCGAGAACCGGCCGCCCTCCGATCCAGACGACCCGGCGCTCGAGCGCGGGGGCGTCCTCAGCCGGACGGACCCGGGCCCACCGGCCGGCCCAAGTGCGCGGCACGGTGGCCCGGGGCACGGGCCGTCGAAACCAGCGCTCGACAGGGAGCGTGAGCCCGTCTCCTTCCTTGTACGCCAACAGGGCCGCTCGCAGCCCGTCCCCCAACCAACTTGGGGCCTTGCCGATCGGGTCCCGATGGGTCAGATCGTTTTCCGCGAACCCGCCGAAGGCTGGACCCGTCACCCGAATGTGGTGCGCGGTCGGATCGAGCCCGATCGGGCTGTGCGCCGTGGCGACGAAGCGATGCCAAAAGGCGGACTGGATCAAGTCGCAGGCGAAGAGCTGCCGCACCCGCTCGAGGCTGTCGATCGTCTCTTGCACCGTCTCGGTTGGAAACCCATACATCAGATAGGCGTGGACGAGCACGCCGGCCCGTCGAAAGGACGCCGCCACCCGCGCGGTTTGGTCGACGGTGATCCCCTTCTTCATGGCCGCAAGCAAGCGATCGGACGCCACCTCGAGGCCGGCGCTCACCGCAATGCAGCCGGCGGCGGCCAGGAGGCGACATAGATCGTCGCTGAACGCCTCCTCGAACCGAATGTTCCCCCACCAACTGATCGGGACGCCGCGCTCCAGCAGCGTCAGCGCCATCGCTTTCAAGCCGGCCGGCGGGGCGGCTTCATCGACGAAGTGAAAGCCACGGCGCCCCGTCTCCGCGATCAACGCCTCGATCCGGTCGACCAGGACCTCGGCGGGCGCCGGGTCATACCGCCCGATGTAGTCCAGCCCCACATCACAAAACGTGCACTGTTTCCAATAACAGCCATGCGCGACCGTCAGCTTGTTCCAATGGCCGTCGGACCAGAGCCGGTGCATCGGGTTCAAGGAGTCGAGCACCGACAGGTACCGATCGAGCCTGAGCCCGGTATAGGTCGGCACGCCGAGCGCCGCCATGGCGACGTCCGGCTCACGCGCGCCATTCCGGTACACCACCGCACCGTCGGCTCGCAGATAGGTTCGTTTGAGCTCGCCTGCCTCGCGCTTCCCGTCGAGGTATTCGAGCAGGCAGAGCAACGGTCGCTCCCCGTCGTCCAGCGTGACATAGTCCACGAGATCGAAGAGGCGCGGCTCCGCCAAGCGCCGCAGCTCCGTATTCACGTAGCCCCCGCCGAGCACGACCGTGGTCTCCGGCGCGGTGCGCTTGATCTCCTGAGCAATCTTGAGCGCCCCGTAGAGGTTCCCGGGAAAGGGAACCGTCAAGCCGACGATCGACGGCCGCGCGGCGTGGATCCGCCGCCGAAGGGCTGCGAGCATCAGCGTATCCGTCAGAGAGGGCGGGTCGGCCAGGGCGGCCGCCAGCGGAGCGAACGAGCTCGCAGAGGTCGCGACCTGCTCGGCATAGCGGCTGAGCGCGAAGTGCGGGCTCACGGTCTCATGGACGAGATCGGCGAGGTCCTCCAGGTACAGCGTGGCGAGATGCCGGGCGTCATCGAGACCGGAACCGTATCGCCGTGGCGCCCCGCTCGCGGAGAACCGGGGGCCTTGCGGCAAGAAACGCCCGCGGGAGATCAGAGGGGCGAGTGATGGATCACGCCCTTGGAGAAAGGCGACGACCGCATCGATCGTGTCCAGGTAGGCGTGCTCCAACGCCAGAAACTGCCTGGCTTCTCCGGGAAGATCCGACCGATGGCGAAGCGCATCGAAGACCAGCGATAATCCCTCCCGTGAGAAGAGTGCCAAGACGAGCTCGAGCCCGAGATCGGCCTGGGTGACGTGATACCCCTGCTGCCGGAGAAATCCCGTCAGATAGGCCGTCGACGGATACGGGGTGTTGAGTTGGGTGAGCGGCGGGATGAGCAAGAGAACCGAGGGGGCAGGCATGCGAGAGAACTACCATATCGTGCGGTTTGAGCGCCAGGCCGAGCCAAGCACGCCCGGAATCCGGATTGTCAACAGGACGGCAATCGAGGATGATCCCATACGAGGAGGAGGCCATGAACGAACAGAACGGACGAGAATCGGACGGCGGACGGCCAGCGATGACCCGGCGAGGCATCTTGAAGGCCCTGGTCAGCGTGGGGTCGGCCCTGGCGCTCAGCCCCCTCGATCTCATGGCCTCAGCCTCCGGTACAGCCCGCGCGGCGCCGCCCGGTGACGGCCTGATTCCCCGCCGGCCCCTGGGACGGACCGGGGTCGACGTGTCGGTGCTCTGCCTCGGCGGCGCCCATCTCGGGCGCGCGGCCAGCGAGGCCGAGGCCAGGCGGATCGTGCACGAGGCGCTCGACGCCGGGCTGACCTTCATGGACAACGCCTGGGAATACCACCAGGGCCGAAGCGAAGAATGGATGGGGAAGGCCTTGAAGGGACGCCGCCACCAGGCCGTTCTGATGACGAAGGTCTGCTCCCACGGACGGGACAAGCGGGTCGCCCTCCAGCAGCTCGAACAGTCGTTACGACGGCTGGGAACCGATTATCTCGACCTCTGGCAAATTCACGAAGTCATCTACGACGACGATCCCGACCGCCATTTTGCGCCGGGCGGGGCCGTCGAGGCTTTGCAGGAGGCCAAGCAGCAGGGCAAGGTCCGGTTCATCGGCTTTACGGGCCACAAGGACCCGCGCATCCATCTCAAGATGCTGGCCCGCGACTTTCCGTTCGACGCCTGCCAACTCCCGCTCAATTGCTTCGACGGGACCTTTCGAAGCTTCGAGCGCGACGTGCTGCCGGAGCTGACCCGCCGGGGCATCGCGGCCCTAGGCATGAAGACGTTGGGGGGCAACGGGGAGGCGGTCAAGCAAGGCATCGTCAGCGTCGAAGAGGCGCTGCGCTATGCCTTGAGCCTCCCCGTCGCGACCGTGGTCAGCGGCATCGACTCGCTCGACGTCCTCCGGCAGAATCTGGAGATCGCCAGGCGCTTCACCCCGCTGACGGCCGCCGAGATGGAGGGGTTGCGGGCGCGCGTCGCCCGCCATGCCGCGGATGGACGATTCGAGCTGTACAAGACCACTCAACGGTACGACGGCCCGGTCGGACGGGAGCAGCACGGATTGGCAGCGGTAACGGATCGAAGCTCCGGTCAGGAGATCGAGCGAGCCGGGCGGAACCATCCACCTGAACAAGCAACGGCAACGGCATCCTGAGCGGGAGACGCGCATGAAGGTGGCGGTGCTGGGTACGGGGCTACTGGGGCGCCCGATCGCAGAGCGGCTCGCGGCCTGCGGGCATGAGGTGGTGGCCTATAACCGGACGCGGGCGAAGGCCGAACCGTTGCGTGCCGTCGGCATCGCGGTCGTCGGCCGTCCCGAAGAGGCACTCGCGCAGGCCGCCTGTGCGATCCTGATGCTGGCGGATGCACGAGCCATCCGTCACACCCTGCTGAGCGAGACGGCGAAAGGCGCGCTCAAAGGCCGGACATTGATTCAAATGGGCACGATCGGGCCTCAGGAGAGCCGCGCGCTCCAGGACGAGGTGCGGGCCTGCGGCGGCGACTACTTCGAGTGTCCGGTGCTCGGCAGTCTCGCAGAGGCGACCAGCGGACGGCTCCTGCTCATGGTGGGGGGCGACCCGCGGCAGCTCGAGCGATGGGGGGAGGTGCTCCGCTGCTTGGGGCCGGAGCCGCGACACATCGGCGACGTGGGTCGGGCGGCGGCCCTCAAGCTCGCGCTCAACCAGCTCATCGCCGCCGAAACCGCCGCCTTTGCCCTGAGCCTGGGGTTGGTCAGGCGGGAAGGTGTGCCGACCGAGGTGTTCATGGACCTGCTGCGTTCCAGCGCCCTGTACGCCCGCACGTTTGACAAGAAGCTGCCCCGCCTGCTGGCCCGGAACTTCCAAGATCCCAATTTTTCGACGCGGCATCTGCTCAAAGACGTGCGCTTGTGCCTCGAGGAGGCCGAGCGGGTCGACTTGGACCCCCACGGTCTTGCGGGTGTGGTGCCGCTTCTCGAGAAGGCAATCGCCCTCGGCTTCGAGGAGGCGGACTATTCGGCTGTGTATAATGCTATCGATCCGGAGCCAACCTGACCGGGACCTGATTCCAGTTGGGCACCGAGGAGGGACCATGCAGACGAGACTGACGGCGGCCGCAGTCGCCTTCGCCGCACTGGCGGGAGGAGCGCTGAGCCTCGCCGATGCGGGCGGGTTTCGCTCCCCGGAAGAGTGCCTGGCCTATTCGGGGGATGCGCATCTGAATTGCTTGTACGCCTACATTGAAATCCAACAGGGCAAGCTCACGAAGCTCCAAGAAGAGCTGAACACGGTACGAGCCGCGAAAGCCCAGCTTCAAGATCAGGTGAGCCGGGACGCTCTTCAGGCCGATGCGCTGCGGCGGAGCCTGACCGAACGGGAGCGTCGAGCCGACCGGAGCCCTTCGCTTCACATGGCTCCCTTTTTGGGCTACTGGTCGTCGTTCGGGCCGCCCGGTCCCTACGGGTTCCACTACGGCTATCGGTTTTTTGGACCGTCGTACGGTCCGGCCTTCCCGTGTTGGTAGCCCTCGATCGGATCAGGGATGTAACAGGCTGCGGGCAGGGAAGACCTAGTCATGGGCAAGTGGTGATCGGCACAGCAGGACGAAGGAGGGGCCATGGAGCGCAGGACGTTGCTGAAGGCCGGATTGCTGCTCGCCGCCGGCGCGGCCATCCGCCATCTTGAATGGCTGCCCGCCGAAGCCAAGGAGGCGAGAATGTTCGAAGTCACGAAATCCGATGACGAATGGAAGAAGGTGCTCACGCCGGAGCAGTACCAGGTCCTTCGCCACGAAGGCACGGAACGCCCGTTCGTCAACCAATACCATGACAATCATGAGCCGGGGGTATATCTGTGCGCCGGGTGCGACCTCCCGCTGTTTTCGTCGAAACACAAGTTCGACAGCGGCACGGGGTGGCCCTCGTTCTGGCGTCCGATCGACGACCGTGCGGTCGAAACAAAGACCGACTGGAAACTGTTCGTGCCGAGGACGGAGGTCCATTGCCGCCGCTGCGGCGGACATCAAGGCCACGTCTTCGACGACGGACCGCCTCCGACGGGGCTTCGCTACTGCATCAACTCAGCGGCGCTGAAGTTCGTGCCGGCAGGACAGGGAGAGAAACACTAGCGGGGAAGAGGCAGCGGGAGACGGCAGCGACCCGGGGAAAAGACGGGCACGGCCGTGGCGGCCGTGCCCGGAGCAGCTCAGTGGCCGCCCTTGTCGCCCTTCTTCTTCTCGTCCTTCTTCTCGTCCGCCTTGGGGCCGCTCGGGTTCTTCTTCTCCTTCTTTTCGGTCGGAGCCGGATCACCGGCGAAGCTGACCACCGCGGTCCCGAAGCTCAACATCATCGCCAACGCGACAAGGCCTACTAAACGCTTCATACCACCCTCCTAAAAGTTAGATAGTGAGCTAGCCCATGATGGGCCGTCGAATCCTACACAAGCCCCAGCCAAAGCTCAATAGGAAAGTGGCGACGACGGGCGGACCGGACACTTCACCGACGCTAGGGCAGCTTGCCCATCCATGGCTGTCCTCACGGCACTGGACGTCGGCTTTTCCCTTTCTTTTCCTCCGCTTGTCAACTGACATCTGAGGAAAGCCACGGGTTGTAGAATCGGGCCATGTCGTTCCGATGGCGTACTACGACCGGTCGAAGAACGGTCGGCTACCGGCCGGTGGCCCTGCTCATCACGATCTGGTTGGGGTTGGGCACCGGCGTCGCAGGAGCCGAGTGGTACGTCGCCGGGCAGTTCGGGCTGAACTTCGCGGATCGATTGACCGACATCAGCGGGACCAACAGCCTGGCCAATCCTAGCATCGTTCCTCGGTTCGAGGATTTCGACCTGCAAAACAGCTTCACCTACGGCGCGAAGGTCGGGTACTTCCCCGGGCACGGCTGGTTCGGCATCGAGCTCGATGCGTTCCATACCAATCCACACATCAAGCAGCACGAGGAGGTACCCGGCATCCATCTGCGCGTGACGACCGTCGCGGTCAATTTCATCGCGCGCTATCCTGGTGTGACGTGGCAACCCTATGCCGGCGTCGGTGCCGCGGCCGTGATCGGCCGCATTGGAAACTCCCCGACGAATAGAAGCGACACCGATGTGGGCTCGGGGCTGAACCTCATTGCCGGGCTGCGCGCCTTCGTCACCCCGTATGTCGCCGTCTTCACCGAATACAAATTCACGCAGGCCACGCTTCGATTCGACGAGGCGTTCGGCTCCGTCGGGGGGTTCGTCGGGGATTACAAGGCCCAGCACGTGGTCGTCGGCCTCTCCTACCATTTTTGAAGAGGGGATAAAGGGATAGGGGGTAAGGGGTAGTGGAGAACAAGGGAAGGCGAAGAACGTGATGAAGGGACCGTGGTAGGGAGCTAACTGCTCACGATGCTGAGATCGTTCTGTCGGATGAGCTGGCTGGTGGCAACGGCCGTACTGCTGAACGCCTGCGCGCAATCGGCTCACCAAACGGGCCGTGACCTGATCAACGACCTCCTCCCCGCCGACCTCCGCCGTGAGATCGACTCGAGTGTCGTCTTCTCCGACCTCCTCCAATCGCCGGACAGCTATACCGGTCGAACGGTGATGTTCAGCGGGATCGCCCTCAAGGCCAAGCGGGTGAAGGACCGGACCGAGATCGAGGTCCTGCAACTGCCGACGGGCTCCGGTGTCGTCCCGTCCGGCGACCGAACCCGCTCTGAAGGGCGGTTTCTTGCCGTCCAGGAAGGCTTCTTGGACCCGGCAACCGTGGAAGCCGGGACCCCCGTGACCGTGGTTGGAGAGGTCCAAGGCGCCACCACCAGAGCGTTGGATGAAAGCCAGTACACCTATCCGGTCCTCGAAATCAAACGCCTGATCGACTGGAAGAAGACCCTGCCGCCCGACTATTCCGGACTCGGGCCTTATCCCTACTATTCAGGCTACCCCTACTATTACGGGTACCGCCCGTATCCCTACTGGTACGGCCCGTATGGCTATTACCCCTATTGGGGTCCTTTTTTCCCACTCCTGGGCTCCCCGGGGCCCGCGCCTTCCGCGCCGCCCCCATCGTCCCTTCCCCCTCAGTTCAGAAAACGGGACTAGAACGCGCCGCCAAACGGCGGCCTACGCAGCCCGAGCCCTTCTGCGTACGAGCCCGGCCGATGACGGACTCGCCAACGGGGGACTGGAACTCGGCTTCAACGCCGATTGTCGGTGGCGAAGCGTGGAGTGTACCAGCAGAGAGAAAGGGAGACCGGAGGTACCGAAGACGAGCACACGAGCGAAAGGAGGACCCATGGCGACTCAGGCAGGCATCAATCCGCCTCGGCTCAGCGAAGTGATGACGCGCGGCGTCGAAACGATTCGGCCGAGTGCCACGGTCGAAGAGGCTGCGGAGACGATGAAGCGGCTGGACGTCGGGGTGATTCCCGTCTGCGATGGCAACCGTTTGGACGGGATCCTGACGGACCGGGACATCGTCGTGCGGGTGATCGCGGACCGGCGGGATCCCAAGACGGTGCGGGTCCACGACGCGATGTCGCCCGGAGCGGTCTACTGTTACGAGGACCAAACGGTGGAAGACGCGGCGCGCCTGATGGAACAAAAACAGATCCGGCGCCTGCCGGTTCTGAACCGCAACAATGAGCTGGTGGGGATTGTCTCGTTGGGCGACCTCGCGGTCAAAACCGGCGAGACCGCCATCAAGGCCGAGGCGCTCGAAAAAATTTCCGAGCCCGCCAAGCCCGAGCGCAAGGCCGGTTAGGGGCACTCGGCGCCGCGATGCGCAGGCGGGCTGTCCGACCGTCTGCCGCATGCGCGGTCCGGCGGTCTACGGGATCACCGCCGGCGAGAAGAGCTGGTCAGCAGGTGGCCTGTGTGCGGCTTCCGCAGGTCATGAGCTGGATGACCGTGGGATGCGCGGCGTAGCCGGTGTGCGCCTGCAGAGGATCGGCAAACTTTTTCATCACGCCGGGCTCGACGACGCGCACCATCACGTTGGTGAGCAGGAGCTTGTCCCGCATCGCGAGAGGGAGCTCGTCGATGAACGACTCCGGAATCGGGTAGCTCAGCAGATCGTTCGGATCGCTGAAGCTGACGATCTGCAAGCTCTCACGCACCACCGCCTTGACCTTCCGGCGCTCCTCGTAGCGCAGCGTGACGAACGTCTCGACGCTCGGCGGCAGCCCGCCGGAGCTCGGCTCGCCCACATCCCCCAGCCGCAGCAACGGCAATTGATTGCCGAGCATGAACACGGTGCTGGTATCGGCCGCGAATTTTTCCGCGGCCCGGGCGAATCGCTCGCGAAGCGGCGGGGACGTCAGCGCATGCGTGTGCGTAGAGAGGGCCTCGACGGTTTGAAAGACCATCAGGCCGCCGAGGCTGGACGTCACGATCATGAAGCGGTCGAAACCCGTCTCCCCGAGAAAGCTTTCGGGCAGCGTACAGGCGCCGTCCTGGACCGCATGCTCGCGCATCATCATGCACAGGGCCTGCTGAATCGGGTATTGCATCTGATCCCGGAACGGCCCGAGATAGAGCATGACGTCCGAGAGGGCCTTGTCGATCAAATGCTCCTTGATCGCCGCATTGGTCGGCGATCGGTCCGACACAAATTGCCGATCGGTCCAGTCATACCCGAGGTATTTCTCCTTGAGGCCGGCCGTCAGCGGCGACCAGGTGAGAATGTAGAGACTCACCGGTTCTCCTCGCCGCCCGCGATAATCACAGCGCGCGAGGCTGCCGAAGCGCAGCCCACTATAGACCGGGTCGGGATGCCGGATCGGGTTCAACTCGGCTTGGCAGGCCTGCTCCCGCAACCCGATGGTGTCGGACATCCGGTGGATCCATGGGTCTGCATAGGACGGCTCGTGGAGGCCGACCCCATGGACCACGAGAATCTTCAAGGGCCGGCCCGACGACAGGTGCTTCGAGACGCCCGCGAAATCGGGCCCCATCTCGCGGACACGAACATCGGCACAAGCCGCCATCGTGCACAGGATACAGACGAGAAGAATCGCAATGCGCACAGAGACCCCTTTCCAGATCGCACCATAGGGCCGCCCCCCGAAGCTGTCAATCGGACAGCAAGACGAGGGAGGGGATAAGGGGGATATGGGTCAGAGGGTATGGGGTAATGGGATAAAACGGCAGAAGGCTACGGGTGCATGAAGGATACGTAGTGTGGGGTAAGTGAGTGCGCAAGCCGTTGGATCTCCACAAATTCCGCGTGATCTTCCCTCGGGGTGGAACGCCGATTGCGGTGGACGAGGACCGGATGCGCGGGCCGATCCTCCTTATCGCCACCCCGGTTCGCCTGTGGATAAATGACTCGTCTGCTCACTGATGACCGCGTGACCGCACGAGTTTTCGCTATCCCCAGCTTGTCCCAGTTCTTCACATCGCCGAAGACGTTGACACGCTTCTGCTCCACTCCTATCCTGACCCCCGCCTTACGACACCTTTGAAGGAGTCCCCATGATCAAGCTGCTGATCGCCGACGACCATCCTCTGGTACGCCGAGGGCTGCGGGAGCTGATTGCGGAATGCGGCGACATGATCGTGGCTGCCGAGGCATGCGACGGCGTCGAGGTCATGGAAGCGGTGCGCACCGGTGACTTCGACGTCGTCCTGCTCGACCTCAACATGCCGCGCAAGAGCGGTCTCGAGACACTGGTCGAATTGAAGCAGCTCCACCCCCACCTGCCCGTCCTCATCATCAGCGGCCACTGCGTCGAGCAATATGCGCCTCGCCTCCTTCGGCTGGGTGCCGCTGGATTCGTCTCGAAGCAGGACGCCCCGGAACAGCTCATGCGTGTCATTCGGGACGTCTGTGCCTCCACGCCGCCTCAAGCGTCCCTGTCCGGCGCGGTCTTGCTGGAACAATCACCGGTCGTGCAAACTAGGGTGACCGGCTGAGTCCGACCCGGCCCGGGCCGGCTGCCGCCCCGTATGCTCGTCGGCGTGATCTCGGACACCCATGGTCTCCTACGGCCGGAGGCGCTCTCCGCGCTCCGGGGGTCCGACCTGATCCTCCACGCCGGCGACATCGGCGCTCCGGAGGTCCTCGACACGCTGGGCGAGCTGGCGCCGGTCCTGGCGGTTCGCGGGAACAACGATCGCGGTCCGTGGGCCCGAGCCCTTCCCGCCTCCCGCATCCTCCCCCTCGAAGGTCTGCATCTCTGTCTCATCCATGATCTGGCGGACCTTCCACAAGACCGGCTCGACGACGCGGTCCGCGTGATCGTCTCCGGTCATTCGCATCGCCCCGCCGTGCGGGAACGGGAGGGCCGCTTGTACGTCAACCCGGGGAGCGCCGGGCCCCGGCGGTTTCGCTTGCCCGTTTCGGTCGCACGGCTCTCCGTGGAACGGCACCTGGCGTCCGCGCACATTCTCCACCTTGACGTGCCGGCCGGCCGGCGGACGGGCCGCACGTAGCCCCGAGCCCGTCCCACTCTACTGACTTTTGCCAGTTCCCTCTCACGCCGCTTGGGAGTATTCTGTAGCCGACTCCACCTCGGTGATCACCATGGCGGTACGTCTCCTTGTCATTCTGCTCGTGGCCTCGCTCGCCGGCTGCGTAAGCGAGGCGATCTATCTGAAGAGCCAGACGGACCTGGACAAGGTCCGAAAGAGCCTGACCCAGCAGACTGCGGCGCTGGAGCATCTCAAAGGCCAGACGGAGAAGGACCGCCAGCAGGCCGCCGAGACGCTCGAGTCGCTCCGGCAGGAAAAGGAGCGGTTGCAGAACGATCTCTCGGTGGCCCTGTCGAATGCCTCGACCGCCCAACACGAGTTGGAGCGGGCGAAGGCCGAGTACGAACAAGAACGCGGCCGGCGCGCCGCGCTCGAGTCGGACCTCGCCAAACTCCAGCAACCCCGTGAGCTGCGGGACGAAAACACCGCCCTCCGCCAGGACCGCGACCAACTCTCGGCCAAAGCCCAGGCACAGAGCCAGCAGATTGAAGCGCTCGAAGACGCGCTCGCGCGGGAGGTGCGGACCCGGGAAGACCTGGCCCGGCAACTGACGGCCGCCGTCAAAGACAAGGACCGCACGGCGGCGGCGCTGACCGAGGCCCGGCATCAGGTGAGAGACCTCGAAGCCAAGCGGCGGGCCGAACAGGAACAAGCGCTCACCGCCCGTCAAGCGCTCGAAGAGCAGGTCGCCCAGCTCGACGACGAGCGTACCCGCGTCCACGACGAGATCGAGGCGCTCAAACAGGAACGGGAGCGCTGGCAGACGAGAGCGGAGTCGTGGCAGCGGCAGGTACAGACCCTGCAACAGGACGGGGCCAAGCGAGCCAAGGCTCTGGAGGAGGCCACCGCACGGCTCGCCGAGTTGACGCAGCAGCGCGAGCAGCTTGCGGCAAGCCTGACTGGCCTCGAGGACCACGCGCGCGAGACCGAGGCCGCTCTCACCAACGAGCAGACGGCCGGGAAAAAGACCCAGCAGGCCCTCGAATGGCAAATCGGCAAGCTCCAAGGGGAGCACAGTCAATTGCAGCGCTACGCGGCGGATCTGCGCCAGGAACGGGACCAGTTGTTGGCGCGCGCGGACGACGTCTACCGGCGGCTGCAGACCACGGAGCAAGAGCTGAGCACCGCAAAGAAAACCGCCGAGGACGCCAAGGCCGGCCTGGACGCGGCCGTTCGGGACAAGGAGCAGGCGCTGGCCGAGGCTCAACAGGCTCGACGCCAGGTGCAGGAACTGGAGGCGGGTCTTGCGACGGAGCGCACCCGGGCGGAGGCGCTCGATGCCCAGGCCCAGCGGCTCACGGCCGCGTTGAGCAAGGCCCATGAGGACGTCGCCACGCTTCAGAAAGACATCGGCCAATTGGAAGCGGCCAACGCACGCGCCGAGCAGTTGGCCATGCGGCTGTCGGAGCGCGACCAGGAGTTGGGCTCGCTCCGCAAGACCGCCTTGTCCGACCAAGCCTCGTTGTCCGACCGACTGGCGACCCTGACCCAACAGTTGGAGGAGGCGTCACGGCGGGTCGCCGGTCTCACGAGCGAGCTGGAGGCGACGACGGATCGGGCGATCCTGGCGGAGGAAGAACGTGATCGACTCTCGGCGCACGTCGCGCAGCAGCACGCCGCCTTGTCAACGGCCGAACGCGAGCTGGAGGCGTTGCGGCGGGACCATGAGGCGGTCCGGACCGCGCTTCGCCGGCAACAGGAGGCCGAGCAGCAGGAGAGGGACGCGGAGCACCAGCTGCGAGAGGCGGAACGCGAACGCTGGGCTCAGATCGACGAGGCGCTGGGGCAGACGCTCGAGCCGGAGATTGCCAAAGGCGACATCCGCGTGCAACGGAGCGACGATCGAGTGACGGTCACGATCAGCGAGCGCCTCCTGTTCGACCCCGGGCAAGTCAAACTGAAACCGGAGGGCGGCAAGGTCCTCAAGCGGCTCGCGGAGGTCCTGAAATCCATCCCCGAGAAAGCGGTTCGCGTAGAGGGTCACACGGACGCCGCGCAAAAGGGCCGGGCGCGCGCGCTGTGGGATCTGACGACGATGCGCGCGACGAACGTCGTCCGAACGCTGATCGACGATGGGATGGACCGGGAAGCCGTGAGCGCCGCCGGGTTTGCCGACACGAGACCTGCGGCAACCAACGAGACCGACGAAGGCCGGGCCGTCAACCGACGCATCGATCTCGTTCTGTACCCAAAAGACCGGCCGGCCATGACGACCACGAGCACGGCTCACTCCCGTTGATCGCCTGCAGTCCCCTCCCGCCCCGCCTCGGGTCGCGCCGATTTCCGGGAACCTGACGATTCCAAGGGCACGACCCTCTTCAGCCATAGGCGCCTCACCGCAACGACAGTAGCGCCGCGTACGCGGCAATCTCTCGCTACTCGACCACCACCGTGCCGGTCATCCTCGCATGGCCGCGAACGCGGCATCGGAACAGGTACGTGCCAGCTGGCGCGGTGAGCGTCACGACGGCCCGCCCTCCCGGTGCAATCCGAATGGCACCCCCGGGCGCCGGATCGACGGCAGAGCCAGGCGACTCGGCATGGCGGAAGAGATCGCCATCCAGCTCATGCACCTCCCTCCCCTCGTTCACGATCTCGAGCCGCGCCGGCCGTTCCGTCGATAGACGGACGAGGGCGGGAACGAACCGGAAATCCTGCGCCGCGATCCGTACCGCGTCCACGTCCGGATCACAGGCGGACAGCACGGCGCAGGCAAGCGCCACGCACGCCGACGCGGAGATGATCCACCAAGGGCAGCACACCGCGCTCGACCGCCGGGTCGAATGGATCCCGCAGGCAGAACGCAGGGTCGCCGTGCCGCCCTCGTCAAGTTTCAGAGAGGGCACGCCGATACCGTCGGTGAAGGAGTCCTCGTCATCGCCATGTGGCTCAACCTGCTGCCCGTCCAATCCGTCGGCCCGGTGCAGGCTCCCGGCCATGATCTACGGCATCCCGGCTTCGTCCCCGGGCAGCTGGTGGAGGTTCGGGTACAAGAGTCACAGGAGAGCGGGAGCCTCGTCATCGTCATCAAAGGAATCCCGTTTCACGCCAGCTCGGTCATCGGACCGCTGAGACCCGGTCACTCGTTCCAGGCCAGGGTTGAGCAGGCCGAGGGGCCGATCGTCCTGAACATCATGGCGCCTCTGTCGGCGCCCGCCTCGGTCGCCCTGTCCGGCATCTCCGGCGGATCGCCGGCGCGCGTTCACGATCCCGTCGCCGCGTGGCTGAAGGAGCTCCTGCCTGTACAAGGCTCCGTGACCGACGGCCTCGACCGGCTGATCGCCGCGCTTCGCCGATCGGGTTCATCGGAGGCGCCCCTCCTCCCTCACTTCGAAGCCCTGCGGGCCGCGATCACGCTCGACCCCCGAGAATTGAATGGGGCACGGATCGAAGCCGCGCTTCGCCGACTCGGCCTCCAACACGAACATGACCTGCTCGCACGGCTCGCGGGCTCCAACCACGCTCCCGCTGGCCACGCTCCCGCTGGTCCCACGCTCAAATCAATACTCCTGGCCCTCGTCGAGACATACGGCCATGGACCGATCGGTAAGACGGCCGAACGGGTCCGAGAAGCCGAAAAGGTGCTGCACGTTCTTGAGCGCATACAGGTCCTCACGATCTTGAATGGACCGGCCGGTGGCGTCGCGGCGTTCGAGTTGCCGCTCGGCGACCGCTCTGCGCACGTGTACATCGAGCCAGAAGCCGGCCGGGACGTCAAGGGGGCTCACGATCGTACACATCGGGTGGTGACGCTGCTCGCGCTGCCCACGCTGGGTCTGGTCCGAGCCGAAGCCTTGCTTGCCTCTAAACAGATCAGCGTGCGCATCCTCGTGGAACGCCCGGACGTGGAGTCGTTGGTGGCGGCCTCGCTTCCGGCGCTCGAAGCGACGCTTGCGGCCCAAGGCTACATGGTGGCCTCGCTGTCGGCAGGACAAGCGGCCGCGGACGTGCTGGCGGGAGAAGATCTCAAGGCCCGGGTGATCCCGGACCGAAACCTGATCAATCTCAGCGTGTGAGACGATGGAGCGACCACCAGCCCCGAGGCGGCGCGCCGCCGCCATCGAATACCAGCCTGATCGCAATCCGGCCCCACGCGTCACGGCACACGGCGAGGGCTTCACCGCCGAACGGATCATTGAGCTGGCTCGCGAGGCCGGCATTCCCATACGCGAAGATCCCGCGCTGGTCCAACTGTTGATGCAATTCGACCTCGAGGCATGCATCCCGCCGGAGCTGTATGCCGCCGTCGCCGAATTGCTGGCGTTTCTCTATCACCTGGATGAACACTGGCAGCGTGCACACGGGGTGAGCCGATGAAAGGCCATCGTGATTTTCCTATCTTCCGCTTCTCCTGACGATGACGCCCCTTGGCGCACTCAGCCGATAGGAGCCTGCTCGCCCACATGGTGGAATGTCGCATGCTTCGTTGGGCTGCCATTTTCCTCGTGATTGCCATCATTGCCGCCCTGCTCGGGTTCACGGGAATTGCCGGGGCGGCGGCGGAGATCGCCAAGATCTTGTTCTATGTGTTCCTGGTGATCTTCATCGCATTCCTCGTGCTTGGGCTGATTGCCGCCAACAAAGTCCGCTCCTGGTTCTCGGGCTGACACCGAGTCGCGGGAAAGCGGATATCGGCGGGCCATGGCCGCGGGCCTTCCCAGATGGCCGTCTTACACCTTTCGAAGGAGTCCCTCCGCTACTTCCGCTGAATGGCGGCGGTCCGCGGAGAGCGCGTAGAGTCCTGCCGTACCGATGACAACTGCCAGCCGACGTTCCACTGCATCAACCACCGAGGAGGGACGGAATGAGCGCCGGAGCCTGGGCCGTGAAAAAGCTGGGTGGAGAAGAGTGGGGCCACATTCGTAAGCTGATCATCGACCCTCTGACCCGACAACTGTCCTTTGCCGATATCCTCGTGGCTCAGACCAAGCAGGTGGTCCGACTCCCATGGAGCTACCTCGAGGTGAAGCAGGACGGCATTTTCCTCAAGCCGGCCACACAATCGGGCGCCACGGCCATGCCCCCCACGGATCAGTCGCTTGTCGCGCTCGATGTTCCGACCAACGTCCCCGGTAAGCTGCGGCCCACCAAAACAGCCAGTCCCTTTCGGCCGAACCCGGGCAGTCGTTCGCGACCCTGACCAACGTCGGGAGTATCCGTTTGTGCGTTCCATGTATCTGAAGAGATAGCGTTTCACTCACCCGCCACAGCATGGACGTCGCCGCAGCTTCCCATAGCTACCCTTAAAACTAATTCCGTAAGATTCCCGCTTTCTACCAGGTTCCATCTTTACCTATAGGTAGTTACCGCAGAGCCAGCTAGCGGTCGCCCCGCCATTCCTATAAATCGGCAGATGAATTGCTTAGTGGCATCTCTTTAACAGAACCGGGGGTGGCGTATGTCGCGTCCAAGCGCTTCGGAATACGCGGGAGAGTTGGTTGGCCTGGCGGACCGGCGGAGCGGGCCGGGCATCTTGATTCTGACCGCATCCGGGCAGTTGCAATACATGAATCGGCGGAGCTGGGAGCTGCTCAAGGCGTTGAACGACTGTCAGACCGTGGCCGCGGCCGGGGGCCTGCTGCCGGCGGCGGTTCCCGAGATTTGCGCCGAGATCCAGCGGCTCGAACAGAACCGGCTCGACTCCAAGGACTGGGAGCAGATCGAAATCCGGCGCTTGGCTGGAACCGAACGGGCTCCGGTGCTCTTGCGGGGGTTCGGTCTTCCCGCCCATCAAGGCGGCCATTCCCGCGTGCTGATCATCATGGAAACGATCGGCCGCCGCGAAACCATCGCCCTCCAGGCAAAGGAGCGGTTCCAACTGACCGAGCGCGAGCAGAGCGTGGTCGAGCGCCTGGCCAAGGGGTGGACGAACAAAGAGATCGCGGCCGCCCTCAAGATCACCGAGCCCACGGTCAAGGCGCACATCCGGAACATCATGGAGAAGACGAAATGCACGACACGAACGGGCATCGTCGCTCAGATCCTGCACGCGTGACAGGCGCCCGCGCGACCAGCGGCACGGCGCGTGACAGGACGGATCGTCCCGCGGTCGTTCCGGCAGGCGGGGCGACGGCATTCGCGCCGTATCCCGCTTCAACTCATGTCCAGAAGACGATGGTCGGGGTTACGCTCGAGGGCAAAGGCTTTGGAGCGTGGGGTGGGGAACAGCACGACCGGGCGACCGAGCCGGTCTTTGACGAGCTGCGCGTCCATGGGCAACTTGAAGGTCGTCGGGTCGCCGTCCAGCCAGGCACTGCATTCGAACGGCAGCGGATTCAGCACTGTCTCGACGCGATACTCCTGCCGCAGGCGGTATTGCAGGACCTCGAACTGCAGCCGCCCGACGGCGGCGACGAATGAGTCGAGGTCATTCCAACTCCGTAGGATCTGCACCGTCCCTTCTTGCGCCATCTGCTGCAGGCCCTTGTCGAACGCTTTGCGCTTGGTGACGTCGGTGGGATGGATTCGCGCAAACAGCTCGGGCTGAAACTGGGGCAGCGGCTTGAAGGTGAACCCGTCCGTTTGCGAGATCGTGTCGCCGATGGCGAAGACGCCCGGGTTGATGATGCCGATCACGTCGCCGGGATAGGCATAATCGACCGTGTTGCGCTCCTGCGCAACCAGGCTGTGCGGCCGGGCGAGTCGGACCTCGGTGCCGAGCCGGTGATGCTTGACCAGCATATCGCGCTCGAATCGTCCCGAGCAGACGCGCAGAAAGGCCGTGCTGTCGCGATGACGCGGGTTCATGTTCGCCTGCAACTTGAACACGTAGGCGCTGAACGGCGTCTCGATCGGGTCGATCATGATCTCGCGGCCGTCCGGCGTATCGGCGATCCGGGGCTGGGCCGGCGGGGCCAGCTCGACGAAGGCATCGAAGAAGTTCTCCACCCCGAAATTGGTCAGGGCGGACGCAAAGAAGACCGGGGTGACGGCGCCGGCCAGGAAGGCCTCACGCGTGAAGGGATTGCCGGCGATGTCGAGCAACTCGAGATCATGCAGGACCTGCTGCCGGAGATCGGGAGACAAGAGCGCCCGGGCCTCCGGACCGTCGAACGCCAGGCGCGTCATGTCCGCCTTCTTCGATCCGCCCACGCCGGTTTTGGAGAACAGGACCAACTCGCGGGTACGGCGCTCGACCACGCCGACGAAGTCGCTCCCGGAGCCCATCGGCCAATTCATGGCCGCGGCATGGATCCCGAGCACCTCCTCGACCTCGGTCATCAATTCGAGCGGCGCGCGTCCCGGCAGATCCATCTTGTTGATGAAGGTCAGTACGGGGATATGCCGAAGCCGGCAGACCTGGAACAGCTTTCGCGTCTGCGCCTCGACGCCCTTGGCGGCATCGATGACCATGATCGCGCTGTCCGCCGCGGTGAGGGTCCGGTACGTGTCCTCCGAGAAGTCCTGGTGACCCGGCGTGTCGAGCACGTTGATCACGGCATCCTTGTAGCGAAACTGCATCGCGGACGCCGTGATCGAGATCCCGCGCTCCTGCTCCATCTCCATCCAATCGGACGCGGCGGCCTTGCCGCCCTTCCGCCCGCGCACCATGCCGGCGGTGCGGATCATGCCCGAATAGAGCAGCAGCTTTTCGGTCAGCGTGGTCTTTCCCGCATCGGGATGACTGATGATCGCGAAGGTACGCCGGCGCCCGGCTTCCAGGCGCAGCTCATGCTGGAGCGGTGAGTGCGAAGACGACATGGTCAAGAAAGAACAATCAACGAGCGGCTGGAGATGAGGGGGACGAGAGCTCGTCGGCGCCGGGGTCTCTTAGCCTTTCGAAGAATGCAATCGCCTTTCGGAGCATTGAATGATGTTGACCGCCTTCCGATTATAACTGATAATGATTTCGCTGAATAGTCGCCGCCGAACGGGTTGCGTACGCCCGGCCGTCTGCATTGCCCACGCCAGGAGGTTTTCTATGTCGCTCCGCTCCCCCATCGTCGCCGCGCTCGTCGTCGCCGTCGCCTGTGCGGCCATGAGTTGCGACCGGTTCTCTCCGGAAGCCAAGAAGGAGAAACACCGTGAGCGCGCCGTCGCCTACTTCGACAAGGGCCAATACCAAGAAGCCCTCATCGAGTTCAAGAACGTCGTGCAAATCGATCCCAAGGATGCCGACGGGCACTACCGCCTGGCCCTGACCTTCCTGAAGCTCGGCGGGCTCCCTAATCTGCAGGCCGCCTTCGGTGAGCTGTCCAAGACCGTGGAACTGGATCAATCCAACCAGGACGCGCAGCTCAAGCTGAGCGAAATGTACCTGCTGAGCCAGCAGCCGGCCAAGGCCCGCGAGCACGCCGAGGTCGTGTTGGCGTCGGCGCCGCAGAACACCCAAGGCTTGATCCTGCACGGCCAGAGCTTGATCAGCGAGAAGGAATTTGAAAAGGGCATTGCGGAGTTGAAGAAAGCCATCGAGCTCGACCCCAAGCACATCCCGACCTACCTGACGCTGGCGCAGGCCTATCTGCAGATGAAAGACGTGGCTTCCGCCGAACAGGCCTTGAACCAGGCGCTCGCGGCCGATCCCAAGTCGCTGGAAGCGATCGTCGCGATGGGGGACCTGCGCCTGATCACCGGGAAAAGCGACGAAGCCGAGGCCCAATACAAGCGGGCGCTCGAGCTGGCGCCGGACAAGGACGGGCTGTACCTGAAGCTCGGCGGATTCTACCAACTGGTCAAGAAATGGCCCGAGGCGGAGGCGGTCTATGAGAAGTTCGCGGCGGCCAAACCGAAGGAAGAGCTGCCGCAGCTCGTGCTCGGGGAGTTCTACAAGCAGACCGGGCAGAACGACAAAGCCCTTGCCAGCTTCCAGAAGGCCACGGAGGTGAACCCCGCCTCGGTCCAGGCTCGGGACAAGCTCATCGACCATTACCTCGATACCGGCAAGCTCGAGGAAGCGGAGAAGCGGGTCCAGGCGATCTACGAGAAGAGCAAGAAGGATCTCTCGGCCCGGTTCTTCGATGCCCGCTTGAGACTCGCGCGCGGCAAAGCCGACGAGGCCATCGAGATGCTGCAGGGTGTCATCAAGGATGAGCCGCAGCACGCCGGCGCGCACCATTTTCTGGGGTTGGCGTTCGGGCAGAAAAACGACCTCCCCCAAGCGAGGCGCGAGCTCACGGAGGCCGTCAAGCTGGCCCCGAACATGCGGGAAGCGAGAACGGCGCTGGCGGCCCTGCACCTCGCTGAAGGATCCGCCGACTTGGCGATCGAGCAGGCCCAGGCGGCGCTCCGCCTCAACGGCCGCGATCTGCAAGCGGCGACGCTGTTGGGCGACGCCTATATCAAGAAGAATGAGATCGCCAAGGCCAAGCAGACGTTCGAGGCGATCGCCAAAGTGCTCCCGCGGGAGCCGGTGAGCCGCTATCGGCTCGGCTTGATCGAGCGCAGCGAAAAGAACGAGGCAGCGGCGTTGGCGCATTTTGAGGATGCCCTGGCGATCAATCCCAACGCCATCGAGCCGCTCGACCAGATCGCGGCGATCAAGCTGTCCCAGGGCAAGGCGAAGGAAGCCCGGGAGCGGGTGCAGAAGCAACTGGAGGCCTCGCCGAACAACCCGATGATCTACAATCTCCTCGGAAAGCTGTGGCTGCAGGCCAAGGACGCGGCTCAGGCGGAGGCCGCCTATAAGAAAGCGATCGAGATCAATCCGAACCTGCCGCTCACCTACATCAACCTGGGCGAGCTGTATCTGGCGACCGGGAAACAGGACCAAGCGGCCAAGGAATATGAGGCGGCGCTGAGCAAGAATCCCAAGCTGATCGGCGCCCATATGATTCTGGGGATGATCGCCGAGCAGAAGAAGGACTACGCCGCCGCCAAGGCGCGATACGAGGAAGTCCTCAAAATCAATCCGAAGTTCGGACCGGCGGCCAACAATCTCGCCTATATCCTCAACGAAGAAGGGACGAATCTCGACCTGGCGCTCTCCTACGCACAAACCGCGCGCGAACAGCAGCCGAACGATCCCAACGTCGCCGATACGCTCGGATGGGTCTACTACAAGAAGAACGCCTATCTGAAGGCCAGCTCCCTCCTCAAGGAAGCGGCGGAGAAACTGCCCAACAATCCATTGGTGCTCTATCACTATGGGTTGGCGCAGCACAAGAACGGCGACAACGTCGGCGCAAAGAAAACGCTGCAGGCGTCGTTGAAGCTGAGCGAGACGTTCCCCGGCGCCGAGGAAGCCAAGAAGCTCTTGAAGGAGTTGTGATCAGGGCTTCCGTCCGGTCGGCCTGGGGGCTGGCCCTTCTCGTCACCGTCGGCCTCCACAGCCACGCCCGGGCCGAGTTGAGGCCCGACGAGCTCGCGATCCTCGCCAACGAGCAGGTCCCGGAGAGTCTTGCCGTCGCCGAGCACTATGCCGCTCGGCGCCACATCCCGCCAACCCACATCATCCGCCTCGACCTCCCCATGAAAGAAACGATGACCCGGTCGGACTACGAGGAACGGCTCGTGCAGCCCGTTCGGCACGCCCTCCGGATGGCGGGGCTGGCCGAGCATGTACGGGTCCTCGTCACGATCTACGGCGTCCCGCTGCGCCTGGACGCGCCGAAGCCGACCGACGAGGAAGCGGCCCGCTTGCAAGAGGCGCTCGAGCGACTGCGGTATGCCCTCGCCTACCTGGAGAAGGCCCGCCTCGCCGCAGAACGGGTCGGCATCGACCAGGGAGCGGAGATGAAAGAAGAGGCGCGCAGCAATCCACCGGCAGCACCCGACACCGGCGGTCTGGACGAAACCTTCTTGGTGCGCGTCAACGAGGCCGTCCGAGAGGCGGCCCGGCGGGTGCAGCGGGCCAAAGAGCAGGGGCACAAGGGCCCGGTCAAACAGTGGGAGCAGCAGATCGCCGCGCTGACGCTTCAAGTCGGCGGCAGCGCGACGGTCATCGCGAACCTGAAGCCATCGGCATCCGCCGACCCGCAACAAGCCAAGGCGGAGATCCAGCAATTGAAGCAGCAGATCGGCCTCGCACAACGGGTCATTCCGATCCTCGTGGCCGGGCCTTCGGCGACCGATCGCCGGCGCGGCTATGAGCTGGCCGAGCGCGTCTTCGGCCTGCAGAGCGTCGCGCGGCTGGCGAACGGTGAACGGGAGCGGTTCGAATTCAAGAACGGCGAGGCCAGCGTGGACAGCGAGCTGAGCCTGCTGTGGTGGGACCGCGACGAGTATGTGATCAGCGGTCGCCTTCCCAATCCGCTGTTCCACCAGACCCTGCCCCCCCGGGTCAGCGCGGCGATGCCCCCGATCATGCTCGTGAGCCGTCTGGACGCACCGACGGCCGCGCTGGCGATGAATCTCGTGGACCAAGCGCTGGCCGCCGAAGAGCACGGCTTGAGCGGCAACGTCTATGTGGATGCGCGAGGGATCAAGCCGGACGGGAAGCTCGGGTACGGCGATTATGATCAGGGGCTACGAGACTTGGCGGAGATCTTCCGGCGCCACACGCCCTATCCGGTCGTCGTGGACGATACCGAACGCCGGTTCAGTGAACCCGGAGAGGCGCCGAACGTGGCCGTCTATGTAGGGTGGTACCGATTACGGGCCTATGAAGATGCGTTTACCTTCATGCCCGGCGCGATCGGCTATCACATCGCCTCCGGAGAGGCGGTCAGCATTCACGATCCAAAAGAAACCGGGTGGTGCAAGAATGCACTCGAGCGCGGCATTACGGCCACGCTCGGCCCGACGGGCGAGCCGTACGTCGACGCCTTCCCCATGGCCAAGGATTTCTTCGCCTTGCTCGGGACGGGCCGGTATTCGCTCGCCGAAGCGTTTGCCCTGACGTCGCGGTATATCAGTTGGCGGATGGTCCTGTTTGGGGACCCCCTGTACAATCCGTGGCGGGGCCGCGGCTTTCTCTCGGAGGACGACACGGTGATTAGCGCCGTTCGGAAGCGGCATGGCGCCGCAGCACCCGCCCCGCTCACGCTGCCCTTCTCCAACCCGCTCAAGGCCAGACAGGAGATCAAACAGCAGCGGGAGACGGCCCTAGCCCAAGCACGCTCAGTCGCCGATCAACTGACCCGCCCCCAACGAAAGAAGACCCGCTAGCGATAGACCTCCTTTCGATGCTTAATTGTGGCAATGGAGATTTCAGTATTGTTGAATGTATAGACGATTCGATACCTTCCCACACGGTATCGCCTCAATCCCTTCAACTTGCCCTTGAGAGCGGTGCCAACAAGCGGGTTTGCGTGAATTTCACGGATCGCTTGCTTGATAGAATCGACGGGAATATCTGGGGACAGTAAGACTTTGTGGGCTTCTTTCGAAAGGCTAACGCTTCGCGATTTTCCGGCCATCTATCGTCTCTCCAAACACATCTTCATATGAGACAGTATGGCCGTTCGCGATTTCCGAGAGGCCCCGTTGAATAGAAGCAACTTCCTCACTATCACTCAAGACATCGAGCGTCTCTAGCCAGCTCTCAAATTCATCATGGCTGATAATGACTGCGTCCGGCCGGCCATTGACAGTAATGACATACCTAGATTGAAGCCTACGCACACGGTCCACTAAGTCAGTGAGATTTTGCCTTGCCTCGCTAATTGCCAGTGTTTTAGTCATCGTAGCGGCCCCAATTGCGTATGGCGTCACCTTCCTTACATTTGCACATAATTTTGCACATCGTCATCATCATGTCAACCATCCTCCTCTTCCATCCCATTCCCCCTCTCATCCCCATACCCCATATCCCCATACCTCGCTCTACCCCACACCCCCATCGCCACTCTTGCCCCTACAACCTTACCCCATACCCCATACCCCCACTCCAATCACCACCACTTCCATTCGCCGGTGAGCAAGACGTGCACGCCGAGCGCGAAATTGGTCACGCCGTGCGCGAGGATGCAGGGCCAGAGCCGCTTGGTGGCATAGAGAACTCCGGCATACGCGGCTCCGGCCATCATGCCGGCCAACCAGAGATCGTGCTCGACACCGAAGAGGGCGACGGTCACGATGAAGGAGAGCGGAGTAAAGGCGCCCAACGGCACCGCATCGAACTTGGACGAAATGAGGTAGCGCATGAGGAACGAGCGCCAAAACAGCTCTTCCATGATGGGCACCACGACTGAGGCGCCGAACAGACGGATTCCCGCCAGGATCCAACCGACACCGACTCCGGCTTGAAACGGATCATAGCCGTTCGCCGGACCATCTCCCTGCATGGCCCATGGCCAATCCATCCTCACCCACAAGGCATAGACGACCAATCCGGTCGCCAAAGCCAGCACCAGGTCCGAGGAACGCCGCCACCAACGCTCGCGCAACTCGGTGTACTCGGGCCAAAAATAGATCAGGAGTCCCAGAACAACAGCCGTCTTGATCGGATAGAGCCAAAGGGCGACGGATGATGAGCCGGGAGAAGCCTCGTTTTCACCCGAAACAAGCTGTGCTCCAGCGAGGAAGACGAGGTAGGCGGCGAAGGGGAGGATGCGCGCTTTCACGACTCGGGATGCTCCTATCCAAGTTCCGTCAGCAAGAGCACAGGAGAGAGCTCCGCATGATCACCGCAGCCGACGGATTCTAACGATCCATATGGAGAAGTGCTAGTCTGAGGCTCTAGAAATGAAAAGGCCAGCCCTCGATGGGCTGGCCTTCTCTTCACCCAAACCTCTATGGATCGATTATCCGTTCTTCCGGCGATTCAGCCCCCAGAACCCAAGGCCGACGAGACCCGAGCCCAGGAGGAGCATCGAGGCCGGCTCGGGAACCGGCTGATTGATGATGTCGCCGCTGAACAACTCACTCGTTTGGAACGCTGCTCCAGGCGCAACGGGCGCGGCGAATGAGATGTTGAAGCTGCCGGCCCACTGTGTGCCCACCGGGAACCCATACACGGCCTCGATACCTTCGAACTTCGTGTCACTGAACGCAGCGCCGGCAATGTTCGCGCCTCCGCCGAGCGAGAGCACCACGGCGCCCTTGAAGGTTCCGTTGAGCAGCACCAGGTCGGTCGGAGTCTCGGGCACGCCGTCACCCGTCACATCCAGCCCACCGACGATCGAAATGTTCCCGCCACCGGCAAAGGTCCAGGTCGTCGCGTCGCTTCCGACAAAGTTCCCGGTCTGGAAGTTCAACACGCAGCTCACACAACCAAGAACCAACCCGGCGTTGGCTGGAGTCCCGAGTCCGACCAGGTTGTCGACCTGGATATTGACCCCGACGAGCGGGGAGGCTCCGCCTCCGTATGCGATCGTCCCCGTCGTCGGCGCGATGACGCCAAAATCAAGGGTGGGCTGCGCCTGGCCCAACCCTGGGCTCATCCCCACCGCGACCGCCAGGCCGAGGGCAAGGAGTCCCGCCTTTCCCAACAGCCGGCTCTTGAGTGTGTGGTTCTTCATTTCCTGACCTCCTAAAGGTTTGTTGGCTATCATTTCGGACACCGGTGGGTATAACAAGTGCCGTGCCATGGTAGTAGATGGTAAATACAAATATTTAAGCTATTGAAACGCAAGGAATAGCAGTACTCAAGGAACTCTCTATGGCCTCAAACAGCGGAACCTAGACGGGCCGAGAGAAGGGAGAACTGTAAAAGATTTCGACGGTTGCTCTCGGCGGTTCGAAGAGGGTGATAATTTCCTTGTTTTTTCAGGACGCTCTACTCATTTCTCGCTGCCTGAGAACTGTAAAGGCTTTCGACAGCCAAACCGGCGCTCTGACATTGGACTTAAGACTGAGAAGGACTTGAACCAGGCCCTTCTGAGAGCAACTCGAGTGACGCGATTGAATTCGACCGGCGAGGAGGAACTGAGCGGAAGGGAAGCGCTTCGCTCAGCAAGCGCTTGATATCTAAATAAAAGTCAGTAGCGATCGCGGGAGAGAGGAGAGGAGAGGAGGAGTCGTTACCGCTCGATCGAGTACTTGCTGATGAGACCGTGAAGGGTGGGGCGGCTCACCCCTAGCTCCGCGGCGGTCTTGCTGATATTGCCCCGGTTCTTGGCCAGCGTCTTCTGAATGCACTCTTTTTCGATCGATTCACGCGCGTCCTTGAGCTTGTGGCTCTTGCCCGTCAGGCCGTTCAGCTCGAGGTCTTCGTGCGTGATCCGCTGCCCCTCGGCCATCACGACCGCCCGTTTGATGCGGTTTTCGAGCTCCCGGACGTTGCCCGGCCAATTGTAGGCCTCAATGGCCTTGAGCGCCGCCGGGGTAAACCCGAGCAGCTTTTTCTTCTGTTCCGTGGCCGCCTGCTGGAGCAACGCCTGGGCGAGCACCCGGACGTCTTCACCGCGATCCCGAAGCGGTGGCACAGCGATGGTCACGACCTGGAGCCGGTAGAACAGGTCCTCGCGGAAGGTACCCTGCTGGATCGCCTGGCTCAAATCGCGGTTCGTCGCCGCAATGACCCGGGCATCCACTGGGATTTCCTCCCGGCCTCCCACGCGCACAATCCGTTGCTCTTGAAGCACATGGAGCAGCTTCACTTGAAGGGGGAGCGGCATCTCGCCGATCTCGTCCAGGAAGAGCACCCCGTGCTCCGCCGACTCGATGCGGCCGCGACGCTGAATGTGCGCCCCGGTGAAGGCGCCCTTCTCATGCCCGAACAGCTCGCTTTCCAAGAGATTTTCAGGAATCGCGCCGCAGTTGATGGACACGAACGGGGCCTGATGCCGTCCGCTCAAGCGATGGATCGCACGGGCCACCAGGCCCTTTCCCGTCCCGCTTTCCCCGGTGATCAGGACCGGCACGTCGGCCGGCGCGACGCGGCGGATGACCGAAAAGACCCTTTGCATCGCCGGGCTCCTCCCGAGGATGTCGCCCAGCCCGTCCGTCGGCTGTTCCCGCTGGAGACTTTGATTTTCTCGATCGAGCCGCTGGAGATAGGCCGCCCGCTGGAGGACGACCTTGAGCACGTCCAGTTGAACCGGCTTCTGGATATAGTCGAACGCGCCCAGCTGAACGGCCTTCAGCGCGTTCGTACGGTCGCTGTTGCCCGTCATGACGATCACTCGGGTGAGCGGGTCGGTGGTCAGGATGTCGCCCAAGGCCGAGAGGCCTTCACTGGCCCCGTCCACGTCCCCGGGCAGGCCGAGATCGAGCGTCACGAGCTGCGGGTGCCGGGTGTTCACGAGCTCGAGGGTGGTCGCTCGGTCCTCGGCTTCCAGCACCTCATACTCCGAGGCAAGCGCCCATTTGAGCTGTTCGCGGATCTCCGCATCATCATCGACGATCAAGAGGACTGGACGGGTCATGGTCATCATCGGACCTCAGCGTGTGCCCGAAAGAGTAGTGGCTTCGGCGGCAAATGGCAAGGTGATCCGAACGCGCGTCCCTTGCCCGGGCTCGCTCTCGATCGACATGGTGCCGTGATGCGCTTCCATGATGCGTTTGCATTCGTACAGCCCCACCCCGAGCCCCTCTTTCTTGGTCGTCCGAAAGGGATTGAAGATCGTCCGGAGCACGGCGGCCGGGATGCCGGGTCCGTTGTCGGCGATCGTGACGACGACCTGCTCCTCCTCACGGGTCGTGGTGATCGTGATCTCGCCCCGCTCGCCGCACGCCTGCTGGGCGTTCAAGATGACGTTGAGCAGAACCTGCTGGATCTGGTCCCGCTTCATCCGTATCGGTGGTAACGCGTCCCCTTGACGATGGATCCGAGCCCGCAAGCCCCCGTTCATCGCCTCCATCGTCTCGTTCAAGACCGCCTGCAGCTCGACGGTCTCCCAATGCCCGTGGTCGCGGCTTTGCGGCATCCCGGATTGAGAGGACAATTTGGTGATCAGCGTCATCATCTTTTGCACCGTGCCGGCCACCGTCCGCATGGCGGACTGCTGGAAGGCCGGGTCGTGGCCGAAGACCTCCGCATTTTGCGCCACCAGCGAGAGCCGAGCCGCCAGGTTCTTGATATCGTGCAGACAGAAGGCCGAAAACCGATGCAGCGCCTCCAGCTCGGACGCCGCACGCCGCTCTTCGGCGAGGTTAGCCAATGACAGCAGCATGGCCACATGGTGCGCGATCGCCCGCAGCAGGTCGACATCCTGGCTCCCGTACGCCCCTCCCCGCTCCGGGCTCAACGTCACGAACGCCAGTACTCGTTCTTCCACCCGCAACGGCACGCACAGACTCGCCCGCGTGCGCTCCCAGAACAAGTCCCCTGCCTCGCACTGCTGTTTCGTCTGGGCCAGCTCCTCGGTGCTCAGCGGCTCCTGAGCCTGAAGCAGCCGGGAGATCACCGGGTGCGACAAGGACAGCGGCGGAGGAGGCGCTTCCGTGTTGACCGAACGCACCTGATGGAACCGGTTGTCCGCTTCGAAATGCATCCAGATCGAGATCCGCCCCGCCCCGAACGTGCCGCTCAGCACGTCCAAGAAACGATCGAGGATCGCCTCGACCGACGCGCAGGTCCGAAAGGCCTCCGTCACCTCCAACCATTTGGCGCGGTAGTCATACTTCACCCGGTAGACGTGCCGGCCGATCGCCTGCTTCACCTGCGTGCGAACCGCGCGCGACGACACCGCGACGACCAGCCCGACGATCGCGACGAACACGACAAGGGTGCTGAAGACCGAGGCGACCGATTGGCCGGTGTACCGGATCAGTTCTCCGACGAGGCCGACCGCAAAGAGGTAGAGCCCGATGACCAGAAAGGTCACCGAGCCGTAGACCACCTGAGGGGTGATGTAGACCGTGCCGCGCGGCTGGTCGAAGCGAACCCGGGTCAGCCCATAGGCCAGCAACGCCAGCGACAGCAGCGTGACCAGGCCTTCGATGACGGCGTGGTCCGTGTCCCAAATCGGCAACAGCAACAGCCGGCTGGCCTCATAGATCCGGTAGCCGCCAAGCGCTCCGACCCCGATGACGAGGAATTTGATCTGGTAGCGGAACGGCTCTCGGGACACGCGCAGGATCTGCTCGAATTGAGCGAGCGCCAGCGCCATGGCAAAGAGCACGAAGATGTAGTCGACACGGCCGAGCGGCCCCAGCGCGATGACATCGGCCTGATGGCGAATTGTGAGGTCCGACCAAACGAGCGTGCCCAGGAGAGCGGCGACCAGCCCGACGGCATACGCGCGATGCCGGACAACCGGGTCGCTTTTGGCGCCGATCATCTCCCCGAGCACGAGGCTGACGTAGAGGAGTCCGGCGGGCTGAATCAGCTCTCCCAGGAGACCAAGGCCCCGCCAAAAGAGAACCTGCTCAGGAAACACCAGGGTGAGCGCATTGGCAAGCTGGATCAGCCCGGTAAGGCCGAGGGCGAGGCCGAGCGGACGACGAACACGATGCGTCGAGGCGGTGAGGATCAGGAAACCAGCAAAAAGAAGCCCGGCGAGGCCTGCGAGGAAGACGGATGCGACAAAGAAAACGGGTGTCATACGGGGGCGGCGGTCGGCCCGGACGGCATGAAGTCGATGAGCAGCGGCCAGGCATCCTGCAAGAACTTCAATCCGTGCTGATACGCGTCCTCGGGGGTCGTGGTGACCGGAACCGAGATCCTCACCAGCGCGCCGTCCGTGCGATTCTGCGTCATGGCGTCCCAGATCATATAGCCCTTGGCCCAATACTCGCTGGCGATGATGCGCCCGCGGTCATGGTACCAGTAGAGGATCACTTGTCGATCCAACCCCTTTTGAATCAAGACCTTGTTGATGAGGATGGACGCCGTGGGAGAGGCGGGCACGACGACGTGGTGGCTTTCGACGAACTGCCATCCGGCGCCCGGCAGGCAATTCTTGGGTGAATGGTAGGTCGACCCGGTCCGCTGGCTCTGGTAATACCCGACGTACAGCCAGACCGGCAGCGCTCGTTCGGTCTGCGTGGTCGGGACATACAGCCGCATCATGTAGTCGGTGAGCTTCAGGATATCGAGGACGCTCTGGTCCATCCCCAGTTCCTTCCCCGTCCACCGTCCCTCGATCGTGAGCGGGAAGTCTGCAAAGGGTTTCTTGCTCGGAACGGGCTCACCGTGTGAGAGAAGCTGGAGCGATCCCCACGTGCTGAGGAGCATGACCAAGGCGAGAATGACCGGCCATCGCTTCACAGCCGCACCTCCAGAGAGGAGCGTGGCGGCCGCCCGCGGCCCACCCGCGCCAGCGTGGTGCCGACGGCCAGCAACAGCAAGAAGGCGACGACGAAGATCAGCCAGCCGGAAAACGTGTGATAAAAGCCTTCGGCAGCCTGCGCCCCCCAGTAGTGGGCCAGGACCCCCGTCCCGCTCACTCGGAATGCATTCGCCGCAATCGCGATCGGAATCGACAGGACCACCAGCACCCACCGCTTCCACATCTCGGATTGGGAGAAATAGGCGTAGACGGTCCCCAAGGCCAGCAGGGCCTGGAGGGATCGAATGCCGCTGCACGCTTCAGCCACCTCGAGCGTCGTCCCCGCCAGGACGATGACATTCCCTTCACGCAGCACCGGAATGCCGAAGTTGAACAAGCAAAAGGCGGCGGTCTTGGCGGCGAAGAGTTGGAGTGGAAACGCGACGGCATTGACGACGATCGCCGGCAAGGGAATCATGAAGAACACGAAGCCGATCGGAAACAGCAGGATCCGAAGCGCCCGACGCCCCATGACGAGGAGAACTAACCCGGCCAGGACAATTATTAGAGAAGACCGTTGCAAATAGAGCTCGGCTCCGATCGATCCAATTATCAGCATCAGAAGGCCCAGCGCCAGCACGGGAATGCCCCAGAAGCTCGGTTCCTGTGCCTGGCGTTTCAGCTTCTCCCATCGCTCCCAGACGAAGAAGGCAACCAGGAAAGGGACGAGAAACCCATGGGAATAGTCCGGGTCGTCGTACCATTGTTGGCCCATTCTATAGAGTACCTGATAGTACAAGCCGACGAGCGTTGCGACGAGCGAACTAACTAGAAGAAGGCCTTCAAATTGAGACCATGAGTTTGAGACGGCTGATGCCCTCTCGCTTTTCCGCTCAGCCTGAGCGCCAGGATATTCCTTAGTCAGCAGTCGGTCCATGATAACGTCGCATTCTTAGGGAAGATCGGTCACCTGTCTATTAGCCAGTCGGATATTCGTCACTCTTCTTTTGGATGACCATCTAGCCGCCCTTGGTGTCCAGGGCCTCGACGAGGCGGGAGATCTGCTCGACCCGAGCATCCCAACTCTCGTCCCGGACCGCATCCATCCGCTTCACCGCCGCGGCCTCACTCGTATCCGTCACGGCCGCTTCGAGCTCCGCCACGAACTCCTCCTGATTCCTCGCGATTCGAACGACGCTGGCGTATTGCCCCACTTCCGGCAACGGTGTGGAGACCACCGGTAGGCCGGCCGCGAGATACTCTCTCAATTTGATGGGATTCACGTTTTCCGTCAGCCGATTCACCTTGAACGGCAAAATCGCCGCATCGAACCCCCTGGCAAACCCAGGAAGCGCGTCATACGGACGGGCGCCGATCAAATGAACATTCTTTAGACCGTCAAGCGCGTCGCACGCGACACCGGCTTTTCCAACGAGGGCAAACGACCATTCCGGGTGTCGGAGCGCGGCAAACCGAATCAAGTCCAGATCGATCCATTCGTGGATCAGTCCCCAAAATCCGATGATCGGCCTGGGGAGGTCTTGAAGCTCCGGTGCGCCCGGAGCCTCCAGCCGGCGCGCCCGGGAGAAATGTTCGCTATCCACCCCATGAGGAATCCAATACGTGCGCGGATTGAAGCGGCGTTTGGCGTCATAGAGTTTTTGCGCGGACGCCAAGACGAGATCGCTTTGCTTCATCAATGACTGTTCCATCTCCTCCATCAACTTCCCGTTCAAGAAGCTGAACGCCGACCACTCGTCCACACAGTAGTAGACCACCTTCTCGGGCCTGAGATGGGACACGAGGGGCGCCGTGGTCGGGAGGAATGTCCACATCTGAAAACGGTCCATGCCGAGGCGATGAGCCTGCCACCGAATGTAATGGCCCAGCCACCAGGCATTGGCCGCCGGCACACCAGGGACCCCATGGAACGGGATGGCAAGCGGCGTGAGAACATGGAGACGCGGCGAGACGGAAACCGGGCCACGCAAGAACTTCTTGATCTTTCTCAGTATTCTCCCAGCGTCGTGGGCTGTCACCTGCGGGGTTCTCAGGCCGATGGAATTCACCCAGAGGACACGGTTGTTCCGCGCCAGAATCTTCATGACCTGATGCTTGCTGGTGGGATCGGCATCCCAATCGTTCGCAAAGCAGACGATGTTCTGCCCTGAGATCATGCCGCCACCCCAAACTTTTGAAACCACATCTCGAGCACCAGGAGGCCCCACAGCTCGTTGCTCAGGTCGCACTGTCCTTCTTTGTGGGCAGCAAGCATACGCCGAATCACCGCCGCCTCGCAAAAGCCACTAATGACGCTCTTGGGCCCCAGCAACAGGTCTGAACCGACCTCATGGAGCCCGGCCTTGAACCATTGTGCAATCGGGACCGGAAATCCTTTCTTCGTCCGATAGACGACATCGTGGGGAAGATCGGACTCAACGGCCTTCTTCAAGAGGTATTTCGTTTCTCCATTCCTAATCTTGAGGTCCGCTGGGAGGCGCGCAGCGAATTCAACGAGGCGGTGATCCAGGAAGGGGACGCGAAGCTCGATCGACGCCGCCATGGTCATTTTGTCGGCCTTGACGAGAAGATCATCCGGGAGCCACGTCTTCGTGTCCACATACAGCATCTGGTTCAGCGGTGCCTGACCGCGGACCGCTGCAAAGTAACCGGCAAACGTCTCGTTCAGATAACCGGCGGACTGCGTGAAAGTCCCCGGCTTGATCAGTTCCTCCTTGCGCCCTTCCAGGAAGTGCCCAGAAACACCACGATAGCGGACGTCGAGCGGCTTCCCCAAGAGCCGCAAGTAACGAGCCAGCTTGCCTTGGCCGGCTATGCGCGCCAAAGCACGATACCCGGGAGCCAAGAAGGGATGATAGAGGCGATCGAGCAACTGCATTTTTCTATAGATAGAGTAGCCGGCCAGCAGCTCGTCGGCCCCTTCACCGGAGTGGAGGACCGTCGCGTACGGTTTGGCCTCACGCGACAAGAAATAGAGGGGGATGCAGGCCGGGTCGCCCACGGGCTCGTCGAGGTGCCAGACCAGGTCCGGGATCCACTCCGCAAAGTCGGCAGCACGCAAGGTCAGCGAGTGATGGATCGTATTGAGGCGATGGGCCACCGAATCGGCGAAATGAAATTCGTTGACACCCTCCGCATCCTCGTACCCCACCGTGAAGGTGGTGACGCGATCATGAAGCAGTGTTTGCAGGGTGGCGGCAATGGCGCTCGAGTCCACGCCACCGCTCAAGAAGACGCCGTATGGAACTTCGCTCATCAGGTGCTCTTCACACACCTGATGCAGGAGAGTCGTGAACTCCTCGACTGCCGTGCTTTCGGCAGCGTGATCTTCCGCAAAATGGAGGTCCCAATAGCAGCGGATCGTGGTGCGGCCCTGATGGGCGATGAGAGTGTGCCCCGGCTGGAGTTTCGAAATCCCCTTGAAGAGCGTCTTGGGTCCTGGGACGTAGCGGAGGCTCAAATAGGCGTCGAGGGCATCGAGATCCACCCGCGGCTCGATACCCGGCACAGCAAGGATCGCCTTGATTTCAGAAGCAAAGAGGAGTTGGTCACGATGGATTGTGAAATAGAGAGGCTTGATGCCGAGGCGATCGCGGGAGAGGACGAGTTGTTGACGCGCTGCGTCCCAGAGCGCAAACGCAAACATGCCCGTCAGATGCGATTCAAAGTCATCACCGAACTCTTCATAGGCGTGAACGATCGATTCAGTATCCGAGCTCGTCCGGTAGACATGCCCCTTCGATTCGAGATTCGTTCGCAGCGTCCGGTGATTGTAGATCTCCCCGTTAAAGACAATCGCGATCGAACCGTCCTCATTGAACATTGGCTGGTGCCCGGTGGCGAGATCGATGATGCTCAGACGGCGGTGAGCCAACCCGACCGGCCCAGAAGTAAACAGCCCGTCATCATCAGGCCCTCGGTGGACCATGGCTCGAGCCATGGGTTCAACCGTCGACCGATCGACAGTCCCGTTGCCTTGAAGGTTCAGGACCCCCGCGATGCCACACATGCTAGTTCCTTGGAAGGCGAAGCCTGGCTAAGTTTTTCGTAGCAACGAAAGCCAGGTAGATATGAATTTTTTCGACAAGCGTCCGCCGGTTTCCGTTCCACCGATTGGCATAGTCGAGAAGCATCTGATCGTGTGCGAGATGACCGAGAATGGAGAGAAGCAGCCAGTTGAGCTTGTGGTAATGCGGCGGACACAGGTAGCGATGAGCACCATACCGGGTCCAGATGTTCTGGTAGTTCCAAAACTCCAAGTTGGCTTTCAGGCCTTCGATGCCATCACAAAACAGATCCTTCACTTTCTGCGAGTTCGTTTCCACCGCAAGGTCGTACAGTCCGAGTAGGCTGAACAGAAATCCATCGAGGATACGCGGAAGCGGATATGCAGGATACTCCTCATACAGCGTGTAGCCATTGTCGAATGTCTTGACGCCGCCTTCTTCAACCGTACTCGTAAACACGAGGCTCGCCTTCTCACACAGATCGAGGAGCTCATCCTCCTTCAGGAGCCGATAGGCCCGAATCAAGGCGCTGATGACGACTCCTTGGTACATCGCCGAGATCCATGGGGATTTGAGCTTGGTCACGCCTTCTTGCCAGTCAAAGTAGCATGGCCAAACCACTGCGCCATCCGCTCGTCGGACCGCATTTTGGCACAACCAAACAATCTGGTTGATGAATCGTTGTAGGTTAGCGGGATCTTGTGTCTGAAGGTGTTTCTCGAGGTTGAAGAGGCCCCACCAGGCAATAAACAAGGGATTGTATTGTAAGCCTTGAGCTCGATAGAGTTTCTGAGGGATGCCGGCTGAGTCGAAGACCAGATCGTCTAGAAAAAGCGTGGGGCTCCGGAGGTGATAACGGATCGAGGTGCAGGAACCTGCTTCTTCTACATCTTCTATGGCACAGTCTATTCGAAACTGGAAGATTTCTCGGCGCAGCGCCCTTGCCAGAAACATAAGTGATTGACTCATAAGGTCGCTGTATTTGGCTGCTCCTATGGCTTGTCTTATGGCCAAAAACCGGCCACTGGCCAAAGACCCTTGTTTACTCGCAACATGGCTCTGTGTCTATTGGCCGACTGTAGGTCTACCCCTACTTTTGGAGGGTGATACTTTGAGGGCGGCAGTTGTAGAGTTAGGCAACTCACCGTTTCAGAAATGCAATGAAAGGCCCGCGGTGAAGTGATTGATATGGGCTGTCGATTGATCTTGCGTTGAACCAAATTCAAACGTATGCCTTGCATAGGTGTTCTTGTATTCTCCGAAGACTGCAACATTCCTAGTAATAAAGACCTTAGCGCCTGCGAGCAACTGCCTGACTCCAGAAATATCAGTATCCCTCTCACCTGTCGGAAGCTTCGACCTAGCAATCTGCACGCCGCCACCAATCCCGACATAGGGATACCATCTGCCATTCGGCAACTCAGGCGATACACCAAAAGGCCATCTCATCAAGAAATTAATGGCTACGATGGTGTAGGTTTCCGTCGTATTGCTTGTTTGAACCTGGCTAACCGAGATTCCGCCGGTACTACCGCTTGCGGGTAAAATTTGCTCCTTCTGGTCCGGAGAGTAGCGGGTAATGTCTAGCTCTACTCCGAAGTTCACCCGGTCCTGAATGCTGGGGGGTGCTTTCCAGACTGTCAGCTTTCCTCCGTACGTCAGAGAAGATTTCAGAGAGAGATCTTTCACTAGAATATCTTGCATTTCTGCGGGATCAGTTTGCCTAAGATCAGTCTTAAAGGGAATGGCCCACCCTCCAAACCCAGAGATCGAGATATCCAATGGTTTAGTGGCCTTGCCTGCTTCCGCATTGAGCCCTCCGAACAGTGCCAAAACGGCAACCAATCCTAGGACCAACCCCGTATGGTTCATGATCAAGGTAACTATGCCTCCTTGTTCAGCCCTTCTCTTAATCAATGAAGAGTCGGATCTTTACAATTATATCTGTGATTCTCTTTTTGGCACGAAAGTCTGGCCACAGGAGCGCAAAACTACCCGGCTTGTGCAAAAGTGTTCGCCCTCAATATAGAATAGCCTGTAGTTATGCAGCCTTATGGTGGCATGGTGCCTGCTCTATCCCTAGCGCCGGAGGAAGAATCATAGCCACATTAGCCTACACTTCGAGGGCGCTAAAGTGTGAAACGATGGCGAGCGATTCCTCCCAAAGGAGGCATAGATGAGAAGACAATCTCAAACGACTATAGGTGGATTTCTTAAAATCTCATTACTTATGTTTACAGTAAGCTCCGCTTCTTGCATCTCGGCGTCGCCTGTGAGCGCAGACTCCGTCCCTATTCCCGAGCTTAGCCTCTGGGAGTCACATATGCTCACATACGGCCGAAAGCACTGCCAGTTAATGTCAAGCTATGACACCATGGTAGGGGATCAATACACCCAATACTCCGGCACGAGGCTTGGATCAACTTACTATGATGGCGAGCGTGTGTATTACCAAATCCTCGAATACACTGGTGATCCGACGTGGAAATATTGCTCAGGGTTTGCCGAGAAGTTTTACAGGGACGAATTCGTGTTTCCGTTAAAGGGAGAGGTCCCGGGGTACTGGAATTTTACACATGGCCTTCTCATGGACTACAACCGAACTAAAGATGAAAAGTCAAAAGATGCTGCATTACTTATTGCTCAAAATGCGGCATATTCACGCGACTATACTCCGCTTTCTGCAACCGCGAGTGCCGTATATGCCCGCGACACCTCTTATGCCGTGATGGGTTACGTAAACGCCGAAAAGCTTGGGGCGGCGGTCAGACCACGTAAAGCTCAACTCATTGATCAATTGCTCGACTATATCAATCAATGGTTCATCACACGCATCGTCCTGCCCGGAGGTGAACCTCATCCTGATGATTATCTTAAGCCGCCCTTTGTTGGACTAGCCATGCAGGGTTTGATTTATGCCTACGAACAGAATTCAGACCCGCGTATACTTAACAGCCTAGTTATTGCTTTAGATGGTCTATGGGAGCGGGCCTGGATGCCTACAGAAGAAGCTTTTTACTATGCCAACAATGAAACACCTCTAAAACCCGCGCCTGACTTGAACCTGTTGATTGCACCAGCCTATGCATGGATGTATCTTCAGACGGGCGATACCAAATATCGGGACAGAGGAGATCAGATTTTCTCGGGAGGAGTGAAACGTGCATGGCTTGAGGGAACCAAGCAATTCAATCAGAACTACTGGTGGAGCTTTGATTACGTGAAGTGGCGGCAAGAAGCTAATGTGAAGTATGCTGGGCAGTCCCCAACCTCCTCAGATACGGCAACAGCAACAACGAGTACCGATACAACTCTTTCAAAGAGTACCGATACCTCGACCACAACTAATACCGTTACGTCTATTACCCCTTCCACTAGCACCACAACAACTCAGACGACTACGTCAAGTGAATCGACTTCCCGAGGGCTAGCGAAAGGCAAGCTAAAGCAGATTCGATAGGCGGACCGCCGGGGGGTGCACAAAGCACCCCCCTCTTGCTCCATGCTCCTGATCGATCACGGACTGTAAGAACTTCGTTTCCTGCCCTATCTCCCCAACCTCTGGCTTCTTGAAGATCCCCCACTTGTAATTGAACTTCTAATCTACTAATCTGCGTTCCCATTGGTTCCACTTCTCTGACCACTCAGATCACCTTTAGTTGATGATGAAGGTAAGGTAGTGAAAGGATCCTTGGTCCTTTCGCAAGGAAACTGTTTTGTGAGTAAAGAGACTAGGAAGTTTGAAATCAGAAGACGGGAGGCATCTGTGTTTAGCTTGGAGAGCTTAGAGCCAAGAGTGCTTTTCACTGGAGATCTCGGGACCGTTCTTCAAGGCTTAGAGTATCAGCCTCAGCAAGGCGAGAACATCATCCTCCTTGAACCGCCGGTCAGCTCAGAATCAGCGAGCAACGTCGCAGGGGAGACGGGAATACGGCTACTTGGAAAGCTAGGCCCCCTTGCCCCCGGCTCTCCTACATCTGAACTCACCATTCGTGATTACGACGGCACGTCGGTAACCTTTCGTTTGGAAGGCCCGGGATCGGCTGAAGTTGTAGAGGACGCAGGCAGATGGAATGTGCTTCTTCATGTGTATAAGTCAATACTTCATCTGACAGACAGCGAGTCCTCACCGGGTTAAGCGGCGAGGATTTTCTCCTTCGCCAACACCACACTATCCGCGAACGTCTGCATCGGTGTTTTGCCGTAACACCAGCGGCCCTGATGGGGCCGCTGCTCATTGTATTCCGCCATCCACCCGTCGAGATCGGTCTGCAATTCCTCCAGCGTGCGATAGATCTTCTTGCGGAACGCCACGCGATAGAACTCGTTCAGCATGGTCTTGTGGAACCGTTCGCAAATCCCGTTGGTCTGGGGATGGCGCGTCTTCGTGCGGGTGTGATCGATATTCTCCACAGCCAGGTACAGTTCATACTCATGCCGCTCCGGGGTCCCGCAGTACTCCGTGCCGCGATCCGTGAGGACCCGGCTCACGGGAAGCTCATGCTGCTCGAAGAACGGCAGCACGCGGTCATTGAGGAGATCTGCGGCCGTCACCGGCGTCTTCCGATCATAGAGTTTGGCAAACCCGACCTTGCTATACGTGTCGATGAAGGTCTGTTGATAAATCCGGCCGACGCCCTTGAGCGTGCCCACGTAGAAGGTGTCCTGCGCGCCACAGTAGCCGGGACACTCGCTCTCGAATTCGCCGTGGGCTTCTTTATCGGCCTTGGCTTTTTCCAGGGCGACGACCTGGGCTTCCGTCAGCACCAGCCCCGCTTGGGCGACCTTCGCGTCCAAGGCCTTCAGCCGTTTGCGCATCGTCTCCAGATCATGCCGGAGCCAGATACACCGGACGCCGGCGGGGGAGATCGTCAGGGCCTGCTTGCGGAGTTCGTTCGCCACGCGCACCTGGCCCCAGGCCGGTTGCGCGATCGCCATGTGGACAATGGCCTGTTCGACCTCCGCTGAGACCCGATTCTTCAGCAGCGGTTTCTGTCGCGAGATCTCCTGCAACGCCGCCTCGCCCCCCATCTCATAGAGTTCCTTGAAGCGATAGAAGCTGTCCCGGCTGTAGCCCATCACCTGACAGGCCTTGGAGACATTGCCGAGCTGCTTGGCCAATTCCAACACGCCCACCTTCGTCTTGATGATCTTCTCTTCCGTCGTCATCGTCCTCCCTCCTTGATTGAGGTGAGGACTCTACCTGACTGTCAGATTAAGTTCTAGCACGTCCATATAAATGCAGAAAAGGTTGGGGGACCTGTCCGGAGTAGGAAAGCAGAACTCGTCAATCAACTCCTCGACTACATTGATCAGTGGTTTGTTCGTTTTGATGTTCCACCGGGAGGAGAGCCTCACCCACAGGACTATCTCAAGCCTTCTTTCGTAGGGCTAGCAATGCAAGCTCTTATTTATTCCTACGAGCACTCTGAGCTATAGTCGGAAGTTGTGGAACGGGGTGAGAGAGGTGGCGTACCTTTCCGGGTGAACACGAACCCACACACCGGCTGGCAGGCCGGGGAAAGGCACGCCGATGATGACGATAGTCCGAACGACCACGGGAGCACAAGAGCAGGAGCCGGAGGTGGCCACGGCGCTGGATGCCTTGGCCCGCGAGGGCGCCCGCCGCATGATCCTGGCGGCGTTGGAAGTCGAAGTGGAGGAATACCGGCGGCAGCACCACGAGGCGCGCGACAGCCGCGGCCATGCGTTGGTGGTCCGCAATGGGCAGGCCCAGCCTCGGCGCGTGACGGTGGGCGCGGGGACGGTCACGATTCGAGCGCCGCGGGTGAATGATCAACGCGTGCTGCATGGGACCCGACAAAAGTTCACCAGTGCGATTCTCCCGCCGTACCTGCGTCGCTCGCCGCAGGTCAGCGCGGTCCTGCCGCTGCTCTATCTCCATGGGCTCTCCACCGGGGATTTCCGGGAGGCGCTTCCGGTGCTGCTCGGCGCCGATGCGGCGGGGCTCTCGCCCAGCGCGATCACACGCCTGACGGCGACCTGGCGGACCGACTATGACCAGTGGCGTGAGCGCCCCCTGGCGGATCGCGACTTCATCTATATCTGGGTAGACGGGGTGCATTTCACCATTCGGCTGGAAGATGATCGCTTGGCGGCCTTAGTCGTGGTGGGCGTCCGCCCCGATGGGACGAAAGAGGTGATCGCGATCGAGGACGGCTATCGCGAGAGCACCGAGAGTTGGCTCACCGTGCTGCGAGACCTCAAACGCCGGGGGATGCGGGCCCCCGCGTTGGCCATCGGGGACGGGGCACTGGGGTTCTGGGCCGCCGTGCGCGAGGTCTGGCCCGAGACACGGGAGCAGCGGTGCTGGGTCCATCGCATCGCCAATGTGTTGGACAAGCTCCCCACCCGGCTGCAGCCCCAGGCCAAGCGCGCCTTGCACGACATGATGTATGCGGACACCCGGGCCGCCTGCGAGCAGGCGATCGACCGGTTCGCCCAGGATTATGCGGCGAAGTATCCGAAAGCCGTGAACTCCCTGACCACCGATGTCGCTCGGCTCCTGACCCATTTCGAGTTCCCGGCGGCCCACTGGAAACATATTCGGACGACCAACCCGATTGAATCGACGTTCGCTACGGTGAAGCTCCGGACGCGTGTCACCAAGGGGGCTGGCTCGCGGACCGCGGGCCTGACAATGGCGTTCAAGCTGCTGGAGGCGGCGCAGCAATCGTGGCGCCGGCTCGATGCCCATGAGCTGCTGCCGTTGGTCCGGGCGGGGCGTGTGTTCAAGGATGGGCAGCAAGTCGAGCGAGAGGAAGAACAGTCAGAGAAGAACACAGGAAAGGTCGCCGCCTAATCACCTCAATCCACAACATTTGACAATATCTCGAGCACTCTCCAGATCCAAGAATACCCAGAGCCATACGGGTTGCACTAGACGGTTTATGGCATCGTGCAGAGGTCTTGCCAATAGGTGTGTAAATGGAATCAGGCGGCGGCCTCCTGCCGGATGACGCGATTCTTCTGGACTCCATCCACATACTGTGTGCCGGCATACACGGCCGGCAACAACTCCGGCGCGTTGAGGCGTCGGAAGGTCTGCTCCGCGACCCGCAATACTTTCCAGATGAGGGCCGTAGCGGACTCCACGCGCTTGTACCGCTTGCCTGCCGTCGTCCGCAGCCGCACGGCGGCGAAGGGCGATTCGACCACGTTCGTCGTGCGCAGATGCCGCCAGTGGGCCTTCGGGAACTGATAAAACGTGACCAGCCGTTCCCAGTCGGTGTGTAAGCGGTCAACGGCTTTCGGCGCCAGCATCCGGTAGCGACGACTGAACTGGTCCCGGAGTCGTTCGCACTCCACTTGCGTCTCCGCGTACGGCAGGGCCGTCAGCAGGGGCTTCGCCTCGGCCTGGTGTTTCGTCGGAATGGCATCCAGCACGTTGACGATCCGGTGGTTCCAGCATCGCTGCTCCGCGGCGGTTGGCTGCTGTTCGGCCAAGGCTGCCCAGATCCCCAAGTGCCCATCGGCGATCGTACAGCGCCAGGGCTTGAGCCCCCGCATCCGCAGATCCCGCAACACCGCGCCCCAGGACTCCTTGGATTCCCGCTGGCCGCTCTCCACGGCGAGGACTACCTTCCGTCCATCCGTCAGTGCCCCGATCAGGATGAGGAGCGCCGCCTTGCCCGTCTCCAGGCCGGCTTTGACATACAGCCCATCGGCCCAGACGTACACGATCTCCAGCTCATCGAGCCGCCGCCGCTTCCAGGCCTCATACTCGTGCTGCCACTGGGCCTTGAGCCGCTGGAGCGAGGCGGGCGACAAGGGCGCCCCCTCGCCCAGGAGGCTCCGCAGCGCCCGCTCGAAATCCCCCAACGCCAGCCCGTGATGGTCCCACAGATTCCTTGACTCGACTCCCGTCCCTATGTTCTGCTCGTTCACGGCGGTGCCTCCTTTCTGTGCCGGGCCTCGGCCCGGTGGGTTTGGTCACCCGAAAGGTTGCCACCGCCCTTTTCCTATTTCCACACCTTCTGTTTATACCTCATCGTGCATGGATTCCTACAGCCGAAGCTTTCTACTATACAAACGCAGACAGTCCAGGGATACTAGCTTACACGCCAGCACCAGACCTGAATTTGATGATTGCTCCAGCTTATGCCTGGATGTATTTCAAAACAGGCGATTCTACCTATCGAGAGATGGGGGACCAGATTTTTTCCGGCGGTGTCAGGCATGCATACTTAGGAGACCTCAAGCATTTTAATCAGAACTATGCTTGGAGCTTTGATTATGTTAGGTGGCGAGGAAGGTGATTACTATTGACTGTTCACAAATAGAGTGACAATTGAGTCTGAATCGGCTATCCTCCTGCCGACGTGATCACTACGGGAGGGGAGGATGGCACGGACACGAGACTTTGACGCCTTGGAGCAGCGACGACGCGAAGCGGCGATCCTGTTGCGGCAGGGCGTGCGGCCGGCGGAGGTGGCCCGGAGACTGAGGGTCACACGCCAATCGGTCAGCCGGTGGAAAGCCATGGTGCGCGAGAACGGGCGGGCGGGCCTGCGTCGGGCGAAGCGGGCGGGGCGACCGCCGACGCTCACGACCGCGGATCTGAAGCGCGTGGAGCGGGCCCTCAAGGCCGGCCCGGAGACCCAGGGGTATGCGACCGGGCTGTGGAATCTGCCCCGCGTCGCGAAGCTGGTGGAACGGGAGTGCGGCGTCCGGTTCGGCAAAACCCGCGTCTGGCAGCTCTTGCGTGCCTTGGGCTGGAGTTGCCAGCGGCCGACCGGCCAGGCCCGGGAGCGGGACGAAGCCGCGATCCGACGCTGGAAGCGGGTGGAGTGGCCCCGGTTAAAAAAAACGCTGCCGCCGAAGGCCGCACCATCGTCTTCGTCGACGAGTCGGGGCTGAGTGAGCGGCCGCATCGGGTGCGGACCTGGGCGCCGCGGGGGCAGACGCCGGTGTTGCAACTGGCCTTCAACTGGAAGCGGCTGTCGGTCATCGCCGGCGTCACGGTCTGGACATTCTATTTCCGGCTGTATCCCGGCACGATCAAGAGTCCGCAGATCGTGGACTTCCTGCGTCACCTGCGCCGACAACTTCGCCGCAAGCTGCTCATCATCTGGGATGGGCTCAAGGCGCACCGGAGCCGGCTGGTCCAGCAGTACATCGAGGCCTGCCAGGGCGCGATCCGGCTCGCGGCTCTCCCGGCCTATGCGCCGGAGCTCAACCCCGTGGAGTATGTGTGGGGCTACTGCAAACAGCATGAGATCGCCAACTTCTGTCCCAAGGACCTGGCCCAGCTCGGCCAGGTCGCGCGCAGTCGATTGCGCAGTATGCAACGGCGCCGGACCCTCGTGACCGCATTTTGGGAACAGGCCCACTTGCCCGTATAGAAGAATGTCACTGTATTAGTGAACTCTCAATAATTTCTGGGCCAGGCCTAAAATGGAGGCCTTGGCCCATGACACAGACGGCGCTGTCGGTTCGGCTCGTCGACGAACGATTGAGACGACATCAGTGTGTGCGGTGCGGGACACCGCATCGGCAGTATCGTCCGGGGGCGCGCCCCCGCTGCCTCGCTTGCCGGGGGCGGTATCGACCCGATCGGGTCGCCCGTGAGCTGCAGATCTTGCAGCTCTTCTGCTTGGAGAGCTCGGCGCTGCGGACGGCGCGAGAACTGCGCATGAGTCCCTTGCCGATCTGGCAGCGCTTTATGGCCTACCGCCGCTGGATGGCCACGATGGCCGAGACGGAAGCCCGGCCGCTGACCGGGGAACTGGAATGCGATGAGAGCTATTTCGGCGGCCGTCGCCGCGGAGGGCGGCGGGGGCGCGCCCGTGGCCCAAAAGTCATTGTCTTCGGCATCTTGGAACGGCAGGTGTCAGCAGTCATCCAATAATCCCCAGGTGTGGTCATTGAATTTTCCCCACCCTCTAGCGGGAGGAGGAGGGAGATGGGACTTGACGATACGAGCGCGTCGACGATTATGCGCGCCCAGGAGGATCAACCTGGGGAGGCGTGCATGGTGGATCAGGAGCGGTGGGCGGAGATCCGACGGTTGTTTTATGAGGAGCGGGTGTCCATTTCGGAGATCGGGCGGCGATTGGACTTGGATCGCAAGACCGTCCGGCGCAGTGTCCGGCAGCCGACCTGGCAGCCCTATCGCCGAGCGGCGGTGGCGGAGACGCTGCTGACGGCCCATGCCGACTTTGTGCGGGGCCGTGCGCCCCAGGTCGGGTACTCGGCGCGGATTCTGTATCAGGAGCTGCGAGCGAACCGGGGCTACCTCGGCAGTTATGAGACGGTGAAGCGGTTCGTCGCGCCGCTCCGCGAAGTCCAGCTGCAAGCGGATCGGGCGCTCTTCCGGTTTGAGACCCCGCCCGGGCAGCAAAGTCAGATTGACTGGGGCCAAGCCCTGGTCCCCTTCCGCGCCGGTCCCTCGGTCGTGCATGTGTTCGTCCTCACGTTGGGGTTCAGCCGCCGGGGGTTCTACCACGCCTGTGCCGATGAACGGCTGGCGCAGTTTCTCGAGTCCCATGAACGGGCCTTTGCGCATTTCGGCGGCCATACCCGAGAACATCTCTATGACCGGCCACGCACCGTGTGCTATGCGGATGAGACCGGGCGGCGCCTCTGGAATCCCACCTTCAAAGCGTTTGCCGACTATTGGGGCTTTGAGCCTCGCGTGTGTCGGCCCTACCGGGCGCAGACCAAGGGCAAAGTCGAATCAGGTGTGAAGTATCTGAAACGGAACTTCCTGCCGGGGCGGATGTTTGTCGACCTCGTGGACTTCCAAGCCCAGCTCGATGAATGGAACGCCACGATCGCCGACCAGCGCGTGCACGGCACCACGCATGAGCCGCCGATCGTGCGGTTCGAGCGGGAACGGGGCCAGCTGGTGCCCTTGGCCAGGCAGCGCAGCTTCCAGCAGGAGGCGCGGGTGTCGCGCATCGTCGCCGACGACTATTTGGTTAGCCTCGACACGAACCGCTACTCCGTGCCCTTTGGCCTCATCGGCCAGCGGGTCGAGGTGCAGCGACGAGGGGACACGGTGCACATCTTCCATCGCGACCGTGAGGTCGCGAGCCATCCTGTGCTCCCCGGCCGCCACCAATTCCGCATTCTGCCCGAGCACGGCCCCGGGGCCATTGCGCGGATCTCTCGCCAGCGCCGCTCGACGCTCCGCGAGCCGGCCACACGATCGGCCCCACTGCCCGAGGTCGAAGTCCGGGATCTGGCGTGCTATGAGGCGCTGTGTGGTCGCGCGAGTGTGGTCGAGGTGCAGCCATGAATCCCGCCCAGCTCGAACGTCTTCGCGACCAGCTGACGCGCCTGCGGCTCCTGAAAAGCCGGGAACGCCTCGATGCCCTCTTACAGGAAGCGGCGGCCAAGGATCTCTCGTACGCAGACTTCCTCGACCAGGTCCTCGGCGAAGAAGTCGCCGCGAAGGCCGAGAAGAACATCACCATGCGTACCAGCCTGGCCCGGTTTCCGTTCGTGAAGAGTCTGGAGACCTTCGACTTCGCCTACCAGCCCTCCTTGGATAAGAAGCAAATCCAGCAGACGGCGACCTGTCACTTCATCGAACACGGTGAGAATCTCGTGATCTTGGGCCCACCCGGCGTGGGCAAGAGCCACTTGGCGATCGGACTCGGACTCAAAGCCATCGAGCGAGGATACCGGGTGTTGTTCACCACGGCCGCCGCCATGATCGCCACGCTCACCCGGGCGCTGACGGAGAATCGACTGGAGGACAAGCTGAAGCTCTACACGATTCCGCGGCTGCTGATCATTGATGAGATTGGCTATCTGCCGATTGACCGGACCGGGGCCAACTTGTTTTTCCAACTCATCTCGCGTCGCTACGAGAAGGGGCCGATGATTCTGACCAGCAACCAGAGTTTTGGCGCCTGGGGCGAGGTGTTTGGCGACCGGGTGCTGGCGACCGCGATCCTGGACCGGGTGCTCCACCACGCGATCACGATCAATATTCGCGGGCATTCCTACCGGCTGAAGGAAAAACTCAAAGCCGGCCTGGTGCGGGTCGAAGAAGCGTCACCGACAACCTAAACCTGGGTGGGGAATTTTCGATGACCGTAACTGGGGAAATTTGGGTGACCCTTGACAGGCAGGGCCGGGTCAGCACCGTCGTCGTCCCCCAGGCCGATGCAGCGACGCTGATGCGGGAAAGCGAACGTCGAGCGCTCAAAGGTGCCGTCTTCTACACGGATCGCTTTAGCAGCTATAAATCCCTGCGGCGCTACGGCCAACACCGGCCGGTCGACCATGGGCAGACCTATGGGCAGCGGGGGCGTCATTACCTTCGCCACATCAACGGCATTGAAGGGTTCTGGAGCTACGCCAAGGAACGCTTGCGCAAGTATCATGGCGTCAGCCGCTTGCACTTCCCGCTCTATCTGAAGGAAATGGAATTTCGGTTCAATCATCGCCGGGATGATCTGTTCGAGTTGCTTGGGACTCACTTGTTGAAGGTCTTGTTCGAGTATCCGTTGGCTATTCCACCTAAGGAAAAAGAGGCCTTGGCCCAAGATTTAGCAATCACCGCGAGGAATATACCAACATTAAGGATCCCAGCATAACTAGTGACTTTTATCGCGGTCGTGTTGCCTCAAAATCAGTTCTTGGTAGAGATTATCGTACTTGTTGATCATGGCATCTATTGAAAAGTTCGTTCTAACCTTTGAGCAGGCACGCTCTCCCATCCTCTCGATTAAGTCTCTCTTGCCGAGAATCGACATGATTGCATCTGCTAGTGCTTGGGGGTCAGCGGGTGGAACTATTAGTCCACATACTCCATGATCAATGATTTCGTCATTGCTTGCGACGCGAGTTGCGATCACAGCTCTTCTTGCCAGCATTGCCTCTAATAGCCCAAGAGGAGTTCCTTCAAAAATTGACGGCAAAACATAAAGATCCATGCAGTTGAGAACATTCTGAACATCGTCGCGAAATCCTATGAAACTCACCGATTCATGAATATCCAGACTTTTTGCCAGCTTCTCCAATTGATCCTTAAGCGGCCCATCCCCTGCTATTAGAAAATGGACGCGTTTATTCCGCAGTCGGACAACGCGGCCCGCCTCTAGGAGGAACTTGAGGCCCTTCTGCTCTACCAAGCGGCAGCAGGCACCTACCACGAAGGCGTCCGTTGGAATTCCCCACTCATCACGCAATTCCTTGCTCATTTTAGTGGCAGGAGGAACCGCAAGATCTATTCCATTAGTGATAACTCTTACTGACTTCTCGTTAATTTTCTCATGGCGAACCAGGTTTTCCTTGGTCTTACTAGAGACGGCCGTTATAGCGTCTACGTACTTAGTTATCCATCGCTCAGCGAGCATTCGCCTCCGCAAATCAGGAAAGGCCGTCCGCCCATGGTCAGTATGGACAACGACCCTCACTCCAGCAAGACGAGCAGGGATAACCCCGTACAGCAGCGGTGCAAAGTTGTGTGTATGCAAGATATCAATTTTAGTCAATTTGAATAGTCTGTACAGCTTGCCGAACAGAGAAGGTGCGAATCCGGGCGCCTTGTCTAGAACCAATACCTCTCTGCCCAACTTCCTAATCTTTTCACCGAAGACCCCGTCATACTGAAGGCTACAGAAGATGCCATCGTATCGCCTGCTGTCCAACCTCTCTGCAAAATGAAAAACCAGCCGCTCAAGTCCCCCAAATGCTAGCGAATCGGTAAGGTGCATGATCCGTAACGGTCTACTGGTTTCGTCAAGCGAGAATTTCAACACAATTGATATCCCAATTCATTTCGGTACCTTCAAACCAGCTAGCTTCGAATACAACTTCAACACTTCGTCCTTAGCGCCCTCACAATTATTTGATCTTGCCTTCCCTCTTCCGCCCTCTAAAGCCTTTTTCACGAGATTGACACAGCAAGCTACATCCCCGATCGGGAAAGTCATAACCCCCGCCGGCCGATAAGCCGTGCGGGTGGCGACAACGGGCACCCCCAGAGCCATTGCTTCCCGTACTGAGTTCGCGTCACCGTCAAACTTGGTACACCGAATAAATACGTCTACGCGTTGGATAACACTCAGAGCGGCATCATGTGGCAGGTCACCCGGAAGATACATATAGCCGCTCGTCTCCCCGCTGTAGCCTATTTTCTTTACATCATCTCCAGTGAGGCCGATACATACCAACCCGATTTGCGGATATTCCTTGCGAAGTGCTTCTAGAACACCAAAGAGAAACAAGGCCCCGTATTCAGGAGAGGTATTGAGAATCGCCCCTAAGAGAGGAGAATGCGAACGCTTAAATTCAAGAAACTCTTCAGGGACAAAGCCAAGAGAGTCCTCGGACACCCCCATAAATCCAGAAACAACATAGGAGTTCACTCGATGAGCACCGTTAAACTGCAGTGCTGCCAACATTTCATCGTTACGGCACGCTACAGCACCAGCCATGGACAACGTTGCCCGCACGAGCATCCTTTCGAATACGTTAAGTCTATTGATATAGTCGACAAGATTGCCCGATCCGAAAGTTAAGAGAGTTTTTCTACCATTGAGGAGCCCGATTAACGAACACGCGAAAGCTGATAGCCAGCTTTTCAAATTATGGCCATTTGTGAAAAGATGAATGATGTAGCCATTAACGGCGTGAACGCATAATTGCACAACAAACTGGTGAGCCGTCCGAGCGCCGATTACATTGGGCAGCACCACTTTCCTTGATTCACCGATATTTATAACCTGGCACCAATGCCCATTGCTTTTAAGATACCTATATAACTCCACTATCTGCGTTGAAAGGCCTCCATAAGGCGGCGGATACGGCCCGACCAATACTACGAACAATTTATTCTCGGCAGTTGTCGTCACGCTATTTTCTAAGTCGTTGCAGTCGACTTAAAAGAAGATGGCTGCGAGTCCAAAAACTGCCTATGCCACAGCTCAAACATTAACATAGCAAAGAAAAAGTGCTGAGATATACCCCCCCCGTTTAAAAACATACCCCACTGCCGCTCAACTTCCTTTTGCTGAAAATATCTCCTATCAGTTGCTGTCTTATCAAAGAGAACGTCTTCCACCATTTCCTTCAATTCATTCATCAACCATTTCTTTATAGGCGGAGAAAATCCGTGTTTTGGTCTCTTGAAAACATGCTCTGGCAGTCTATCCTTTTCGGCTAGTCGCAACAAGTATTTTCTCTCCCTTCCATTAATCTTGATAAACCTTGGCGCATTTGCCACAAACTCAACTAGCCTGTGGTCGAGAAATGGACAACGCACCTCTAAACCATGGGCCATGCTCATCCGATCAACTTTTATCAAAATATCATCCACAAGATAGGTTTTAAGGTCTAAATACAAGGCCTTATCCAGGACATCCAATGCGCCGCACTTCTGGTAATACTCCCGAAAGATCTCTCGGCCATCGTATCCATCAAGAGCTTCCAACACCTCACGGCTATAGATACTTGCCCTGATATCCTTCGTCAGGATATAGTCGTAATGTCTGGCTACTGCTGCTTCTTTTGGAGAAGCCAGTGCGTTTATGGCAAAGCGCCTTCCCGGCACAGAGCTTGGCCAGGAAGCATTTAATGCAAGGGAGAGGAATTTTCGAATACTGCCAGGGAGCCGATTAAGGCTTTCGGAATTCAAAGTCTGCATGTGACGGGAGTAGCCCCCAAGCACCTCATCACCGCCATCACCAGACAATGCCACTGTGACACTTCGGCGTGCAACGGCACAGACCCAGTAGGTGGGGATTGCCGATGAGTCTCCGAATGGTTCGTCAAAGTGCCAGGTTAGCTTTGACAGGAGATCACGAACACCCGCAGACACCGTATATTCATGGTATTCAGCATTCAAATGCTCTGCTACTTCTCGTGCATAAGGTAGTTCATTTGTGTATTCATCATCAAAGCCTACGGCCGCACAAACCACTCGAGCTTTGCTCTTCCGAGTCATCACTTCAACCACAGCACTGGAATCAAGGCCTCCACTAAGGAAGGCGCCTAGCGGGACATCGCTCTCCAATCTCACTTCGACTGCCTCATCAAAAAGCGCTTTAAATTCTTCACAGTAGTCCGTAATACTTCGCTGTCGTTCAGCAGGCTCATAGCTAAGATCCCAATACTGTTTTATCTCGAATGTCGATGGTGTGCATACAAGCGTATGACCGGCTGGAAGTTTGTGGATTCCGCTAAACATAGTTTGCGGACCAGGGACATAGAGAAGGTGAAGATAATCGTCCATCGCTTGGCAGTTGATTTCCCTCTTGATTCCTTCAGTCAAAAGTAAGCTCTTAATTTCGGAACCGAACACTAGGTCTCCGTAACTCGTTTCTGAGTAATAAAGTGGCTTTTTTCCAAAACGATCACGTGCAAGCAACAGCCGTCTTAACTTACTATCCCAGATCGCGAAGGCAAACATGCCGCGCAGATATCGGACGCATTCTGTACCGTGTTCTTCGTAGAGATGAACAATAACTTCAGTATCGGTCTTTGTCGTAAATGCATGGTTTTTGAGTTCTAGATTGCTTCTCAATTCATGATGGTTATAGATTTCACCATTGAATACGATCCATACTGTCCTATCCTCATTTCCAATGGGCTGTCGTCCCGTTGATAAGTCAATGATGCTCAATCGCCGGTGCCCCAAGCCAACACTCCCATCGACCACAATTCCTTCATCATCAGGCCCACGGTGCTCTATAAGGTTGATCATTTGCCGTATCTGAAACGCTTCGACCGGCGCTTGGCTCCTAAAATTGTAAACACCTGCTATCCCGCACATTATCTAAGCATCCTTTGTATCTTGCATTTGAGATTCGCTTAGCTTCTTCACAACCCGAGCTGGGCTACCCGCTGCAATACTATAGGGCGGAATATCCTTTACGACTACCGAGCCAGCTCCGATCACAGCTCCATCACCAATTCTTACCCCTTTTAGGATAAAGCATCCTGCTCCGACCCACACGTCATTCCCGATGTGAACCGGCTTCACATCTGCTTTGTCCACAATTGCGCCTTGCCGCCGAAGTCGCCAATTAACCGGGTGCATGTCGTTGTCTGCAATCATGGTATTAATGCCAAATAGGCAATTCTTACCGATAGTAACTTCCTTCGCGACACTAATCGTTACATGCCAGCCGATGAAGGTGTTATCGCCTATTATCAGTACCGGCTCATCATAGACTCTATTCGCCCCAAAGGTGTTTGTTCCGTCTATGGTGACGTTGTCCCCTATAAAAATTCGCAAGTTTCCACTTATTAGCGGCATTGCCTGAACTAGAGAAAAGTTCCTTCCAACCTGGACGCATCTAGCCCTCATCATTGGCTCGTAATAGAAGATTCGCTTTAGATGCCGCCAGGCGCGTATACGAAGCCGTCGCTCGTAATACATTGGACCATGCAATAGCGGAATGTATGGGACATGGATTCGCCTACCAAGGAGAGCAAGATCATAGAGGCAACGTGCCCACCACGATTCTCGCCTTTTGATTCTTAATACAAGCGCTTCTATACTCATCGCTTTTCGCCTAATGCAATGATCTCAACCGCCCGCTCCGGTTTACATTCTTGTGCGAGTAGCTTGTATGCATGCGCTAGCAGCGGCTTGATTAGCCATAACCTATTATCAAAGATCCGTGACAGGGCAGAGTACAGAACGCTCTTTTTGTGGTGTCCTACAACGTGCAGTACAGAAAAGAATGGATCAAGCAACTCTGACAGAGTGGTAGCCGTAAAGTGACAATAGTGTTTAGGTGATACAGGGACAACAGTGCTAGGGACAAGGACTGCAATCCTTCCTCCAGGCCGCGCAACTCTCTGCAATTCTCTAAGTACGTTTTTCATGTCAGGCACTGGAAGGTGCTCTAGTACTCCAAACAACAGTATTCGATCAAAGAAATTATCGGGGAACTCCAAGCTGCGAAGGTCGCCACGTTTGACGTCTGCAGCCGGAACCAGCAATTCCGCAAACGCGATTGCTCTTTCAGAGACGTCCCGTCCAAACACCCTGCATCCCTTCCTCGTCAGCTCGTACACTATCCGCCCATCTCCACACCCCGCATCTAATATTCTTTGCCCTGGCTCAACCTGAAGCAGACGAAGGGTCAGCTCTAGGCCTCCATAGTAATGCTGACCATCACCGTCATCTTTGTTTATAAGCCAATGATAAGGCCACTCATAGCACTCTTCTTGCACGTCTTCTGGCTTCATACTGATACCTTCATACCGTTCAAACCAAATTAGAGTACTACGTAAGACTCTCATAGAAGCTGAGGAACTCCCTTCTCATGCCCCTCGAGCATTCCTCCCATGAGAATGTTCGCGCTCGCTGATGCGCCGCTTCTGCCTTCGCCCTAGTCTCCTCTGGGCTAGCAATAAGCTCCTCCAAAGCATCTAAGAGACGGTTTGGCTCGTTGCACTGGACGGATACACCTGTACTGCCTGCGACCTCGCTACTCGTTGGTATATCGTAATACACACACCCATGTCCGGAGGCCATCGCCTCGGCGAGTGCATTGGGAAATCCCTCCCGAAGCGATGGAAACATGAAGTACTTGGTGCTACGCATCAACTCAAATATCTCTTTGTGCGATCGGTGGCCCAGAAGTATGATTCGGCTGTCTCGTATATCGGCTGCCTTTCTTGCCTGTGGGCCGGTACCAATAATATAAAACTTACTATGGATCGATTTTCGCAGGTTAAATGCCTTTATCAGGTCCAATATACCCTTACTCCAGTGAAGTCTTCCAACGAAAAGCAGGTCATTTCCTAACCCTCTGGCCTCTGAAAACTTCCTGTGGAATATTTGGAGAACGAAGTCATCCACTCCATTCAAAACGACCCCTGTCTTGGCATCGGGCAAATGATGCATTTCGACAAACTTCCTTCTCAATGCATGGGAGTTCGTAAGAACGCGGGCCGCGCGACGACAGGTTATTATTTCTGGCAGTACATAATGAAGAAACCCTATGACAAGTCTCGGCCGCTGGTACCATCTCATCAAGCGCTTACCTAGTTCATATTCTTCAGCAAAACAACCGCCAAAGAACGCCAACTGAGGAGCCTTTCGAATAAAGCATCCAATTCCGTGGTAGGTATATACGAAATCTATCTCCCCTCTTCTGTATAGATCATCAGCTAACCGGGAGTACGCTAACGAATGCTGAAAAAACAATTTCGCCTTAGGAAACCTGATTACCCGCTCATAATCCCCAGGAGGGATCTTGCTTCCTGAGGTTATATAAGTGATGCGGAACTCCTTCGTCAAAAGAGGGAGTACCTTTTCTGCCCTCAAGCTCGGACTGCCTTCGAGAAATGCTATCCTAGCTTTCATAGCTAACCAACTTCGACTACCCCCCTTTGATCACCAGGCCTCTCATTCGTTGAAATGAGATATTAAGCATTTCCCTGTGGCGCTCTTGAATTAGATTAGATCTTAATAAGAGAGCTGCATATATCGCAAGGAACAAAGCCAGTCCTAAGGTGAGCCTCGCGTGAGCTGACACCTGGACTATACTTTTCATCGCTTCAACGATGACTGCAGCAATTAATGCTTGTTGCCAAACCGTCCCGTATGTCTTCCATGGAAGAAGCTCTCTAAAGCCAATGCCCAAAAGCTGGCTGCTTCTCAGGAGGAGTAAGTAGCGATTAAGGGCGAGCGATAACAACCAGCTCATGGCGGCCCCAGCGAGGCCAGCTAACTCTATGAGTGGATATACCAGAACTCCCATAGCCAAACAGCTGACACATGTTATCAGAAGAATCTTCTTGGTATCGCCATATGCCCGCAGAACGCCATCGGGTAGAATAGCATTGAGGGGGAGGGCAAATACTGCAACCGAGAAAATCGGAATACTCGCCTTATAGGCATCCGTAAATAAGACCTCAATAAATTCGTTACGAATCACAAACAAGAGCATAGACGCAGGGATAAAAACAAGCGCCAAATATTTTGCTGTGCTATGCCAAATCGAAATGACCTCCTGCGCAGTTCCATGCCTTGCAGCTCGTGCCATTTCTGGCAGAGTTGCTTCTGCAAAAGACTGCTGCATTATCGCCACAAGTGGCAGCTGAAACATTCCGACAGAGTAAATAGCAAAACCTACAACGCCAGCTGTTGAAGAAACGACATACTTGTCAAGACTTGCTTGTAGTACCATCAGCACCACAGCCATCCCGAAAGGAGCCGAGTAAACCAGTTGCTCCTTTCTTTCAGGTACAGTCAACGGCTGCTCATCGGCACTTCGACTTCCTGCCAAATACCCAGTCAGCCCTATGCACCTAACTACTCCCACTCCTATCAACACCCACATCATGACATGTAGATCGCGAAATAACAGAACGGGCACCAGTAGCCCAAAGCTCTTCAACACCTCTGACGCGACCGATACAATCGCAGCGGGCCGTTTGTATCCATCCACAATAAGGATAGCTTCTGTGGATGCGGAGAGAACCATCAAGCCGGAGTAGAGAGCGATCTCAATTGAATACTCCGAAATAACCGCATTCCCGACCACCCTGGCGACAGTTTCCTTGAACAAGACGAGTAGTATACCGGAGGTGACCGTGATGATGGCCACGACGACTTGCGTGTTAAGGACATATGAAGTTCGCTTGTCTTTTTTGATAGCTAGGAAATAATAGAGGCTCGGGACAAGACCAAAGGGCAGTACTTGAACAAGGGTTGCATAGATCAAGAAGATCTGTTTGTACAACCCAAACTCATCCTGGGATAGTGTCCTCACAAGTAGGAATGGTGTCACGGTCGTAATTACCGTGCACAGTCCCTTCCCTATCATCAGAGTAAGAGCTCCGCTAGCCATAACTGGCTGCTTCATTTGTCCATCTCTTTGATGCAGGAAGCATCGCGAGAATCTATAGTCTGTGAGACCAAAAAGCAGTACGCGCTGGAGAGCCCTATCCTTTCCCCGATTTTTCGCAAGGATTCCAGCCCGAAGCCATAAGCCGAGTACAGAGGCATTCTTACCGGGCAGGGGCGGATACTTAATCCATTGGCCTTGAAAACCTTAGTCCAGTAGTAATTACTAAATCTATACATCTCCTCAATGTGAGTCTGAGATACCCCATGGATCGATGGAAACAGGCGGCTTTTCCACTTTCTCCCCCAACCTCCTCCAACAGCGCCTGTGCGCTTGACATTGCTATCTGCTCTCTTGTACTTAGCACGGTGTAATTCTGAGTTGCCTCTGTGATGCCTTTTTATACATTTGGCTAACGCCAAGGAGAAGACAAAAGGGTAATGGAGCAGCAATTGTAGGAGTTTCCATGTGATATTAGGGACTGTGTGAATCATCACCCCTTCCCGCCGTAGAGTACGCTTCATTTCCGTTAGCGCCTGCCCTACATCTTCGAGATGCTCAAGCAGGTTAGATGTGAAAATCAAATCGAACGATTCATCCTTAAAGGGCAGTTGTTCAGCATCACAGGCCACGAAGACAAGCTCATGTCCCTCTTCCCTGTCCAATGCAGAGACCCTATAATCAGACGAGACCACCCGTCCAAATCGCATCCTAAGTTCTTCAGACTGATAGCCATCTCCGCAGCCCAGTTCCAATACTGAATTAAATTGCTTACCCCTCACTACACCTAAAGCGGCTGATAGTTCTCTCTTCCTGATTTGTTTAAGCCAGGAAGCGTATTGTTGAGGATCACCGGTGCTCATTCTCACTTATCGTGCACAATAGGTTAACGGCTATTAAGAATACACAATCAAAACTCCGAGAGCCTTTTCACGGACTTGGCTGTTGCCTTTTCGACTCCAGCCGCTAATCCAGCTAATGTCACGATTGTCCAGTCGTTATCAAGGCTCATAAACAGGCCTCCTACAACAAACGCCATGAGAGCGTACTGAAGCCCCCTTATCACCGGACGCCAATACTTCTGACTATCTTCATCTCTCGCATTCCTATCAGCGGTCTGTAAGGCCCTATAAGTTCCATATAGAAATCCGCAAAAACCCAAAAGGCCAATGAGGCCACGTTCCGCCCAGACTTGTAGAAAGGTCTGGTGGAGAGAAAAGCCTTTTCGCTCATCTCCCCTTACCCTAAGATGTACACCTGCAACCTCTGAATTGAGAAATGGTCCAGTAGATCCTGGACCTACACCCAGTAAAGCGTGCTCCGTGCCGATCCGGACTCCCTCTTTCCACAGATGTATACGCGACCTAGCATTGAAATCTCGCTCATCCTCATCTGCGAAAATGCTCTGAATTCGATCAAAATATGTTCCCTGAGAGGTTCTAATATTGGCCCCCACAAGAATCAGCAAACCAAACAGTAGGAACAACACGCTCAGATTACGGAACCTGTTCTCACCCCGCCACACCCAGACAATTCCAACCAATACGAGTGCCACGAATGCTGAACGCGTTTGAGTTAGCACAGCAATCAGGCAGCTCACTGCCGCCATCCCCAAATACAGCTTTCTTTTACTCCCTCGGATCTCGGCCCTGCCGATTTCAAGAGTTAAGAACATGATCATTACACAAAACACACCAATGTAGTCTGAGTTCATTGTCTGACCCAGATAACTCTGAAACCGACCATCCACCATGGCTGCACCCATTACTATTGCCTTTAGGCTGTGCACCTGGTACACCGCTATGCTCAGGAGGAAAGCTCCCATGATTCGTCTGAAACCGTCCACGCCTTGGGCGTAAGAGGCAATCATCGTAAGGATCACCAACTGCTTGCCCGTAGTTCCGACAACCTCCCAACCTATATCCCCCAAACCTAAGGCGTACGCCTTCTCCAATCCAAGTGCCCCGGCAGCAAAGAATACAAGGTACCACCTTAAGGGCTTTGAACGGTTTATCGAGACCGCTTGTGTCGCAAGGCTGATAATAAAGCCAATGAGTGCCCCTGTACCGAGAATTACCTGGATGCGTAACGGGCGCAGAACCGGAAACATGTGAGCCACGTTAACAGTTAGGCTGAAAACAAAAATAACTAAACAGACTAACCCCCAGTCCCAACTCTGCACACCTATCCGGAGAGACCCAAGTTGAGCCGTGCCGCCAAATCGAGGCATTAGCTCTGTTGGGCCTTTGGAGTATCGTGTCATAATGGGTATGTTAGCACCTAGCCTAGGACGAGTTCCGCTTTCTGCTTTTGGAGTGACATGTTTATAACAGCTCTCGCTATTAGCGGAACACCGATCCCAATGACGAGGAGGCAGATCGAATTGGTCCAGAACCCGACTAATTGGGAGATTTCATGGACGGATATCGTCTTTTGGATAAACCACAGCAAGGGCTCATGTAAAAGATAGATTGTGAAGGATGCAATGCCAAGCTTCTGAATCAGCCGAGACAATGGAATCGTGCTAGGGTCAAGTGATAGAAGCCAGACTGTAACGAAGATAGCGAAAACATTGTTCGAGAGCATCCAATGTGATGGTATTAGCAAATCATTATTGCTAGCCATCGATAAAGCCCTGGATTCGCCGATAGCTACTGCAACAGACAAAGCTGCCGACAGGCCTATAATGCTCCTGTTGTGTATCGCCCACCTCCTAAACCATTCATAATTAGCACCGATCCACCGTCCCAGCACATAGTATCCCAACCATGCACCAACAAATGATTGTCCATAAGCTCGTAAAATGTATCCAGTGTAACCTAGGTCCTTGAATAGGATAACGTAGTTTAAACCCGAGAAGACGAGATGAGTTAGAAGAGCGATTCCTACAGCTGTCTTACTACACCTACCAGCACTACAGAAACCGAATTGTCCCAATAGATAAAATTGCACGATTACAATTATGAAATATAAATGTATCGTTATCGTTCCGGTAAGAAACTTGATGCCAAAAACCAATATTACCTTTTCCCAGCTGCCGCCCTCACCTGCACTAAACAATAGGACGAAGTAAATAGTAGCCCAGAGCATGTAAGGGACCAGCACCCTTTCTAATCGCCTCCAAAACATCTTAGTTCGCTCAGAATCCCCATACTCTATTTCTTTACGGGTAATGAAGACGGCTGAAATGATAAAAAATGCAGGCACAGCAAATCTACACAACTGAATCACGGCCAGATGCCCAATGCCTGTAGTTGTGTGGGTTCCTTCTAAAACATGAACGACAGCATGTAGAAGGACGACAGCCAGGATTGAAGCTCCACGGACAACGTCAAACTCTCTCAATCGCAATGCAAAAGCCTGCACTATTGGTAAGTTGTTGTGACTATTCCTGGTTCGGTAACGAGTCGCGTGACCCTAAGGAACGGTGCTAAACCTTCTGGGGGAGACAATCGGTAACGGCTATACGGCACAACGCCAGGAATAACCTAGAGGTTTGGAAAGCCAGAGCCTGGTTTTCTGTAGACTCCGCAGAGCGTGACACGAAACTTCCGCCAGCTCGGTTGCATTGAGAGCTTAATAAGGTACAGTTCCAACCTAAGAAAGATCGCGCCAAGCCAATTTGCCGCCATGGATCTTAATACGGCATCGCTGCTAAACATTCTTAGTTCTACCTCTTCCAGGCCCGCGTTAGAGAATAACTCCTTCAGCTTTGCTGGAGTGTTGCATAGGTACTTGACGGGGTAGTAATCTCGCGCCTCGCGCTTATCAAGAAATGCTCCGATGTAATTCTTTAAAACCTGAGGGATGATGGAAGATGCGATTGCGAAATAGCTCCACTGATTTGGGGTATGAACAATCACGATTCCGCCTGGAGCTAGCACCCTCGCGAATTGAAGAAACACATCTTTAGGGTTGTCCAGATGTTCGGCAACCATATTACAGGTAACCAGATCCAAACTTCCCCCCTTAAATGGCATTGCCCTTAAATCGCATATCACTCTAGCCCTGATACTTCTATGCCGCTTGATCGCCGCCACATCCGTATCACACCCACATGCGATCCTTGCTCGTCCGACCAATAAACGTTCTGAATCTTCTCGCCATGACGGCAACACCTTGTGACCACAACCCGCATCTAACCACCTCGTCTCACTACTAATATTCTTATTTAATAAGTCCTCGTACAATGTCTGGTTAAAAACAAGTTCTGGACAGATAGCGTTCTTCAGTGAATGGTACTCCGCGTCTGCCTGCCTGGATCGGCGCATGCCGGCCGTTTGAGCACTCAATTTCTTTTTCTGGCCATATATTTTCACCTGGCCCCTCTACTCGTGAGTAATGCGATGACAATCCCTGCGTTCCAAAACAGTCCCAGCCGTCTTGACAGTCAAAGGGTCAAGTCCGATAAAACTGGCGATACCATTCAACAAACCTCCTGACTCCTTCTTCAATCGATACGCTCGGCTGAAACTTCACATCTTGGATCAGATCGTTAATATCAGCATAAGTCGCAGGAACGTCTCCTGGCTGCAAAGGGAGCATCAGCTTCTCGGTGTGTTTCCCAAGCTCGCTCTCTAACAAGTCGACTACACGAAGCAGTTCAACGGGTCGGTTATTTCCAATGTTATAGATGCGATAAGGCGCCGAACTACTGCTTGGATCGGGATGGCAGCTATCCCAGTTGGCATCAATTGACGCCGGCTTATCCAAAATCCTAACTAGCCCTTCCACAATATCATCGACGTAGGTAAAGTCACGCTGCATCTTTCCGAAGTTGAAGACCTCAATCGGCTTACCCTCTAGGATTGCCTTCGTGAAAAGAAACAGGGCCATGTCCGGGCGCCCCCAAGGGCCATAGACCGTGAAGAACCGTAGTCCCGTGCAGGGAATCTGGTAGAGGTGCGCGTAGCAATGAGCCATGAGCTCATTGGCCTTTTTTGTGGCGGCATAGAGTGACACCGGGTGGTCGACATTGTGATGCACTGAAAAAGGCATCTGTGTGTTGCCGCCATAGACCGAGCTCGATGAGGCAAAGACGAGGTGCTCGACCTTGGCGTGCCGGCAGCCTTCGAGGATATTGAGGAAACCGGTGAGATTGCTGTCTGCATAGGCGTGAGGATTTGTCAGCGAATAGCGAACGCCCGCCTGTGCAGCCAGGTGTACGACTCGCCGGATCGGATAGCGTCGAAAGAGATTTGAGATCGCGACTCGATCTGCTAAGTCCAGACGCTCGAATTGGAATTGTTTGAATGGGTGAAGCCGCTCGAGCCTCGCCTCTTTGAGACTCACATCGTAGTAAGGGTTGAGATTATCGAGGCCCAGGACAGTATCGCCGCGCTTGAGCAGTCGCTCTGCAACATGATAGCCAATGAAGCCGGCCGCCCCGGTAACTAAGATCACACCGTTGCTCATTGATCCCTCTTGATCCCTCCGACACCTGTTCGAGACAGCCATTCGGCGATTCGCTCGGCGGCCTTGCCATCCCACAGCTCGGGCACACGCGTTCGTGTCACCCCAACGTTCAAGACATTCAGTGCTGCGGCTATGATTTTTTCTTTGGAGTTTCCGACGAGGACGTTCGTGCCTTGTTCGATCGTCACCGGCCGTTCCGTGTTCTCCCGAATCGTGAGACACGGAATCCCTAGCACCGTCGTCTCTTCTTGGATTCCGCCGGAATCGGTCAACACCATCCGTGCGTCGATCATCAGCGACAAGAATTCCAGGTACCCGAGCGGATCCTGGATGATCAGCCGACCCTTTGAGCCGTGCCTGCCTTCGGTCAGTTGTGGAGTCAGCTTCGACAGGCTTACTTGCTGGCGGGTTCGCGGATGACAGGGGAACACGACCGATATGTGCCTTATGACCTCGGAGAGGGCTTGAATGATCTCGGAAAACGTCGTCTCATCATCCACATTGCTTGGCCGGTGCAGGGTGAGCAAGGCGTAGTCTCTCGGAGCAAGATTGAGCCGGCGACACGCCTGAATCTGTTCGGCCCGGGAACGGTGTTTGAGCAGGGTATCCACCATCACGTTCCCAACGAAGATGATCTTCTCTTCCGAAATGCCTTCTCCTAGAAGGTTTCTGCGAGCCGCCGCTTCCGTCGTAAAGAGGTAATCCGAGAGATGGTCGGTGAGGATGCGGTTCAATTCCTCGGGCATGGTCCGATCAAAACTCCGAAGTCCCGCCTCGACGTGCGCCACGCGGATGCCCAACTTCGCGGCACACAGTGCGGCCGCAACCGTGGAATTCACATCCCCGAAGACGATGACCAGATCCGGTTGCTCGGCCTTCAAGATGGGCTCGAACCGGATCATGATCTGGCCGGTTTGCTCCCCGTGCGACCCGGACCCCACCTGAAGGTCTAGGTCGGGCTTGGGCATGCCAAGCTCATCAAAGAAGAGAGCGGACATCTGCCGATCATAGTGCTGCCCCGTATGCACCAGCATGACCTCAATGCCCGGTTGTCCCCTCAGTGCCTCGATGACGGGTGCGGCCTTCATGAAATTCGGCCTGGCCCCCACCACACAGATGATCTTCATGTCGCTATACCAATTGCCCTTACTAACCTGCCTTTTCCCACTGAACAGTCTCAGAGCGTAGAAACTGCACCGCTCCAACGAGTGCCGCATAGTTCAACAGACAAAATGTAAACGCCGCCGAGGTCAGACGCTCTCGGATCCCCATCCGGCACAGTCCCCATCCGGTCAGTGCCATTGAATAACCGAATGCCTGTACCCCCATCAGGACTGCAAACCAGCCGTCCAAGTGGACAAGATTTGTCAGGAAAAGACCGACTAGGGCAAGAGGGGCCCCCAGCCGGCACACCTTGTGAGAGACAAATTGGATGAATAATCGGTTCGACCATGGCTGGATCAGCCTCGGACAGAGGCTGATCGCTTGATAATTTCCTGCCAACGTCCGGACCTTCCGCTTGAACTCGCTCCGGTAATCAGTGGTCACCTGATCGAACGCGAGGGCCCGTTTTTCGAAGACGACACGATATCCCCGCATCGCGATGCGCATGGGCGTAAGCAGATCATCGAGAATTGTACCGGGCGGCAGTGGCTCGAAAAGCTCCTTGCGAATAGCATAGATCGCTCCCGTCGCGCCGACAATAGAATCGATGTCCGCTTCCTTCTGGCGAATCCATTTCTCTATCTGCCAATACAACCCAATGCCTTCCGACGACGCTGACTCGCCCGGATTCGACTCCAGGATCAATTCTCCGCTAACCGCGCCGACGGCCGGATCTGCGAAGTTGGCTACGAGATCGCGGACGGCATTGGGCGAAAACGATTGTCTCGCATCGGCGAACACGACGATCTCCCCACGTGCCGCCGCGACCCCGCAATTCAACGCGACCGCCTTTCCCATTCGAGTGTCCAATTCAACCAGGCTCACTCGCTTCGCATCCGATTGATGAACGATGGAGCTCGTGGCATCGGTCGAGCCATCAGATACCACGACAATGTCCAGCAGCTCCGCTGGATACTCCTGTTGAAGACAGTTATTCAGACGACTCGCAATCCGACCAGCCTCGTTCCATGCGGCAATCACAATCGTGACGCGCGGTGTGACCCGCGCATCGAACCGAGCCGACTTCTTTCTTATTGATCCCCAGACCTGTAACAGCAGTGGATACCCGACATACGTGTAGACGAGAACCGCCAAGCAACCGTAAAACGTGTACTCAACGGGCCCAAACTCTTTAAGGACGTCCATGGTCAATTACCGTCCTGCTTTAGAAGGACAGAACGAAGGTTGAAGCCCGAGCGCCGCAGAGGTGGCGGGTCACCGCGATCCTTGGCCGAGCAAGACTACGCGCGCCGTCTCGAGGAGAATCCGAGCATCCAAGGTCAGCGAGAGATTTTTGACGTAAAACAGATCGTACTGAAGTTTGACGTGGGATTCTTCAGGAGAGGCGGCATAGCGATAACGGATCTGCGCCCAGCCGGTGATCCCCGGCCTCACTGTATACCTGAGATCGTAGTAAGGAATCTTGTTCCGTAGGTCTTGGACGAAGACCGGCCGTTCCGGTCTCGGTCCGACCAAACTCATCTCCCCATGCAAGACATTGATCAGTTGAGGGAACTCGTCGATTCTCCATTTCCGCAGCCATCGGCCGATTCGTGTAATTCTCGGATCTTCGGTCGATGCCCACCGCGCGCCGCTGCTCTCCGCATCAGCCTGCATGGAACGGAACTTCCAGATGGCATATGGGACCCCACGGAGGCCAACCCGGGTCTGCCGATAAAAGACTGGTCCGGACGAGTCGATTTTGATGAGTACTGCCACCATTGCAAAGAGCGGGGCCAGAACGATGAGCCCGAGTGCAGCAACGACGACGTCCAGGAACCGTTTGCAACCCATCGTCCACGCACGTCGGCGAAAGCCTGTCGAAAAGATCAATGTGCTGGGTTTCAACGAATCGATGGAGAGCCGTCCTGACTCCTTTTCGAACAGGTCATGACCGTCGACCACCTCAATTCCCATCGCTTTGAAGTCGAGCAACGTCTGCACTGGCAGCCTTCCGCCGCGACGGTCGTTCAAGCAGACCGCAATCGTCTTGACCCGATACTCCCTTACGATCTCATGCAGGTCATCGAACGTCCCGATGATGCCTGGATTGACCACCCGCTCGCCGATTCTGGCCGGGTCGTTTTCGATAAATCCCAACAGCTCATAACGGAATTTCCCACGTGAAAGCAGGAGCTGGCCCAGATCCTTCGCGAGCCGGTCTGAACCTAAAATCAGTACACGATTCTTGGTCGTGGGCAGGCCTCGTTCCGCGGCAACAGAGCGTTGGTGGGTCCGAATGGCCTCAGCCGTGTTCTTGGTCGCATTCATGCCCGAGGCGCTTCCTTTCTCCCCGCGGCAAAGTACTCGTATCCCTCTTTCATATAGTAAGGGATCACTTCTGACTGCAGTCCATTGAGCACAATGCACGGCTCCGTTCGCGGCTTGAGCGTATTGAGGGCCTTCTGAACCACTGCCTGGCGGGTCACGCCGGCACGGATCACGAGCGCCACGACGTCAGCCATCCCAGACAGAACGTGCATGTCCGCCAACGGCAGAATAGGAGGTGCGTCGATGATGATGTAGTCGAACCGCTGACGGAGATCCGTGATGACCCTGGCGAGATGGTTCATTCTCGACAGCTCGATCGATTGATCGTCTGTGCTGCCCGCAGGGATGACCCACAAAGGAATATCACCTTGCGAATGAAGGGTTTCGTCCACGAGCCGTTCCCCCATCAGGATATCCTGAAGGCCGGGCCTGAGAACCGTGCCCATATAGCCGTGGACCGCAGGACGCTTGAGATCGGCATCGATGATCAGCGTTGATTTGCCCAGGTCTCTCGCTAGGACGTAGCCAAGGTTTGCCGCGACGGCTGATTTGCCTTCCCCTTTGACGGCACTGGTCACAATGACGACAGTGCTCGGCCTTGTGCCTTGCATCAGTGTCAGCCGAGTTGCCGCGACCCGGAACTGTTCCGCCACGACGGACCAGGGCCTCCATTTGCTGACCAGGTTCAATTCGAGAGGCAACTGCTCGGCTTCCTGCTGGTGCTTCCGCCAACGCACCCAACGAGACGTCCACGATTTTGAGTTTCCGTTGTTGGAGGCCTTCCCATTCGAGACCTGAGTCGTTTCTGATGAGATCTGGTAGGAATCAGGAGCAGGAATGGCCGGGAGCTTCGGCGTGTGCGCCAAGAGACGTGTGGAGCTTCGGCTGGACATCATCGCAAACGCGCTCTGAAAGAGCGGGATCGAGGCTAAGATCGGCAATCCTAAGAGCGCTTCTACGTCCTCGGACTTCCGGAATGCCGGTTGGAGCTGCTCGAGGACAATTGGTGCCCCGAACCCCAAGCCACAACCGACGGCCAGGCCGAGCAGCATGATGCGAAGGACATCCGGCTTGTCTGGTTTCTCCGGCATGTTGGCGGGGTCGATGATCCGGAATTGCTCGCCTTTTTGGCGCTTCTCGAGGTTTTCAGCCACGCGTGCATTGAGCCGTTTCTCCAGCAAGGAGCGATAGTTCTCCTGCATGTTGCCGTAATCACGGACCAGGATCATCAGCTCTTGCTCGCGAGTCGGCGTGCGCTCAACGCGCCCTTCGTAGTCTTTCTTTTGTCCCTGAATGCGTCGCTCTCTCTCTTTGAGGCTCGTGATGTCCAACTTGATCTCGTCGCGCTGTTTCAACAGTTCTCTCAAGTACGGATCCACATTCGCGTATTTCGACTCGTCTTTCGCGTCAGATCCTTCGTTCTTTTCGGCCAGTTGAGCACGGAGCCGTTCGATCTCCTGCTTCGTCATGATGATGTCTGGATACGACTCCTTATACTCCGACGAGAGGATGGCCAGGTTACGCTCCAATTCTCTCAGCCGTGCTGCAACCGGGTCGACCCGACCGATTCCTTCAGCCACCCCAGGAATGGTGGTGCCAGTTGCCTGATATTCCTTAATCGCCTTCTCCATTAATGCCAGGCGATCGGTATAACGATGGATGGCTTCATTGATCCCCGCCTGATCAGCCTGAAGACGATCGAGCGCACGAAGATTGGCTTCCATCTGACCAGGAAGTTCCCCCATATATTTAGCCTTGAATGCGCTAATCGCCTGCTCTTGTGCCTCAAGCCTTGCCTTGGCCAGGTTTAGTTCCTGCTCCAAAAACTCAGACGCCCCCTCGACAAGCTGTTCTCTAACCTTCAGGTTCTGTTCAATGAATTGCGAAGCAAGCTTAGCCGTCACCTTCATAGCTATGGCAGGATTTTCATGAGCATACGAAATTGAGAAAGCCTCTACGCTTTTTCCTCTGGCTGTTGAAGTACCCACCATCTCAACCTTAATCTGCTTCCTCATCCCTTCTATTACTGCCTCAAGCCCGTCACGGCGTGCTTGGTCCTGGTACAGCTTAAACTCATCGACAATCTGGCTTAGTAAGGTTCGGCTCATGACCTGTTGTTGAATCATTGTCAAGCGCTCTTCTACGTTGGAGCCGATGATACCCTTGACGTAATTTTCCGGTATCTTTTGATCCTCTACCAGAATGAGACTGCTCGACCGATAGCTCTTAGGAAGTACAAAGCACAGGACAGCTGCCACCAAGATTGAGCTAAGAAAGAGACCTACAACGAGCCACCTGTTCCGAACGATAATATTCCAGTAATCTTGCGGTGTCAGAGCAGGATTGGCAGTCATATTAGTTCCATGTCCCTGTCAAAGTGAGGCTAACCATGTTCCTGTCAAATTCGTATTGTTGGCCTAGAAACTTGTTTGTGTACTCACTGTGACTGGCAGACCCAGAGACTGAAACGTTTCGGGTAATCATATAATTGACGGTGGCACTAACAGTATAGGATTCATACGATATAAGCCCAGACGGAACAGATTCATTTAAAGCATATGCAGCGCGTGCCGACCCGACAACTCTTTGAGTAAAGCTATGAGAAATAGAAAGCGCGAGGACCTGGCTAAGAAGGGGCACTCCTTGGATGAAAAAGCTAGGAAACACCGTCCGAGAGTATTGAGCATGAATTCGATATTCCTCTAGCTTCCAATCCAAACCAAGATTAGCGAGGTATTGCACACTGTTTCCTGCACTTGCCCCCCCTACAATGGTTAGCCCCGCTGACATATCAGCAGTAAGAGTCGGTGTTACCAATCGTTGCCAAGCGATCAAGCCACCATTTGTGGTGAAGCCGCTACTGCTCGCAGCAGTCTTGAAGTCCATTTGCTGGTACTGATAGTTGAGGCTAAGGGTGTCTCTCCCAGAAACCTGGAACTGAGGACCAAGTGTTAGGGTTTGAAATGTTGTGTCGAAAAATCCCCCGAACTCTGGACTGGCAAAAGCGGTCCCAAAACGAATTAGTCTATGTTGATACTGACCCTGAAGCGTTGTAACTGCTGTCAGAGGATATGCTGCTGCAGCTGTTCCAATATTGGTAAAAGAATTAGCTCGTGATGCCTGTATTCCTCGTATAAACGCGTCGGGGACGACTCCTTGACCTGTCTGCGGTGTGAGGAAGGAAGGAGGCTCGGGCGTGAAGCGGAAAGCGTCTGTGACTTCGAGCTTCATTCCTCGGATCACTTGGCTGATCGCCTGATCAAAATTGAGATCAATTGCCCCGTTTGCTGCGACGAAGTTGAGCCCGGTATTCTTAGCATACGTCTGACTAGTTACTCCTGCCCTTATTCTTCCATCGATAAGCCTGCCCCGGTGTTCAACTTCCAGGAGAGGAGCGACCGTTGTTACAAAGTCCTCAAGATTGGCTCCTGGCACAAAAAATACATTACTGTCGTACCTCTCCGTAACGGACAGTGACGGGATGAATCGGGTTTCCGACTGCTCGGCTTGAACTGGCGTGACACGCATTGCAATCAAGACCAACGCACCGAAGAGGAACCACCAAGGGCAGTGAGGCCGGAATCCGAGCACACTGCCCTTATGGCACCACAACGATGTCTCCTGCCTTCAGGATGAAGTTGCCTCGCTCCCCCTTTCCGGATAACAGATCGTCGTAGCGGACGGGGATGCGCATCTCGTGGGTGCGGCCGTCGCCGTTCGGCATCGTCGTTACCACCTGCATTTTGTTTTTCGATGCGAAGAGGGTAAATCCCCCGGCGAGGGCGATGGCTTGCAGGACGCTGGTATTTGCCTTCAGTTGATATTTCCCCGGCTTCGTCACTTCACCCAAGACGTAGATGCTGTAGCTGTTCACCTCTTTGACCGACACGGTCACCGACGGGTTCTCTTTGTATTCCTTCAACCGGTCGGCAATCCGAGCCGCGAGCTGGTTGGCCGTGAAGCCGCTTGCCTGCACGTCGCCGATCAGCGGCATGCTGATCATGCCATCCGGACGCACCACCACCTGGCGCGAGAGGTCCTGATTGCGCCACACGGTGACGTCCAACACATCTTCCGGCCCAAGGAGGAATTCGTTCGACTGGGGAGCGGTATCTTTTGCGAGGTCCTTATGGCGGTTCACACAGCCGGTCGTTACCGTCAGGATCAGGACAGAGACCAAGCACCACATCAATTTCATGGCATCAACACCATTGTTTCAGCCGGAACGACGATGGTATCGCCCGGCTTCAGTTCGATGTTCTGACGATGGCCATCCCGCAGGACGATGTCGTCGTAACTGGCTTTCATCCGTTCATCCCCGGAGCCGTTTTCACCGAATCGAAAGACGACGATCTTGTTGCGGGCGGCCGTGGGGGTGAACCCGCCGGCGATCGTGATGCCCTGGAGCAGCGTCGTTTTGCTCTTCAAGGCATATTTGCCTGGCCGCTGCACTTCGCCCAGGACGAAGATGGCGTAGCTGTTCACCTCCTTCACCACGATGGCGACGGAGGGATTCTCCTTGTAGTCCTTGAGCTTCGCGGCAATGTCTTCGGTGAGTTGGGAGGGCGTTCTTCCGACTGCATTGACATCGCCGATGAGCGGCATCGAGATCCTGCCGTCCGGCCTAACCGCGACCACCTTCGAAAGATCCTGATTTCGCCACACCGTGATCTCCAGCACGTCCTCGGGGCCGATGATGTAATCCTTTGTCACGATCAGCGAGGACTTTTCCGTCGATGGCACACCGGTCGTCGATCCGGCCGTCGATGCAGCCGTCACAGCCGGCTTGGCAGGGGGTGTGCTGCTCGCGGCCATCTGCTGTGCGAAGGCGGGTTGCGCCAGCAGGGGTAGGATCAGACAGGCCGCGAGGGTCCAAATGCCTGGGCGCTTCATCTTCCGCCTCCTATCAGGATGTTGAAAAAGGCATACGGCCGGGAAGGGGCGTGTCTTAGCGCGGTTGGGGCGGGCCGTATCATTGGCGACCTTTGGAACATCCTAATCGCTGTTCTCCACACCGAACTGTCATGTGAAGTCTTGTTGCTCTTAGAGTCTGGTTCTGATGAAGGCGATGATTGCTACAGCACAAACTTGAGGCCGACAAAGTGCAGGTCGTGCGGACCCATGGGGACAGGACGCGTCCACGCCACCTCAGCCAACGTTGGGATATGGGTCATGTGGATCGGCACGGGAACATGAACCTTCAATAACTGCAACGGCTCAGGAGCGTGGTCCATGACGAGCAGCATGCCGCCGGAGCTGATATTGATGGTGAGGGCTTTTCCCCGACGGCTACTGAAGTTGGATTCGAAGAGGTCGGGATCGATGGGGCTGGTGCTTTCATATTGGATGGGGCGGATCATGGTCACCCGTTCGCTGTGCTTTTGCTGGCTCGGTGTCGTCGGCCAGTCCCAATCAGATGCCGCCATGATCTCCCCTCCCGTCGTAAAGAATTCCACGTCGCGCCCTCCTCATGAAGTCAAATTAGCCTAGCATCTGTCAGGGCCGTGTCAACGTTTGCGCGCTGGATCAGCCGACCGATCACGTTGTGATGCCGGTGAAAATTACTCCTTGCTCATCACGGCAGCAATCCGTCAGAAGTAGACACTAACCCCCTACGAAAGAAGCACCGGATTTGACAAGGATCTTTTCCCATCGCTTCCTGTATGGGGCCTGTCTCAGTGTCAGCGATGAGACAGAGATGAGACAACGACTCCACCCTGATTCGGTCTTGATCGTTCCTCCTTAGGATCTTTAACCCACTGTTTCATCAGGAGGAATGGGGGCTGATCCTTATGGCATCGAGGTTGTAGGGAAAGGGGTGGACGTAGCTCGCCGGCGGCTTCGACATTAGTCTGATTGCAAACCGCATGATGAGTCGTTATCCTTGCGGTTCACCAAGCATCATTTAGTAGATGAATGGTCATAGGGGTAACAAGGAGCAAGTCATGAAAAGCGCGGGGCACGACAGCTTGATGGACAAATCAGAATTCTCACATGACCTGCAGGGGCCCGCCGACCTCAGAGGCGGGCCAGGAATTCTGATCCTCTCCACCGATAACAAACTGCTTCACATGAACCGCCGGGGCTGGGAGTTGATCAAACAGATCAACGAAGTTCAGGCCGTTCGAGCTGGTGGGCTCCTCCCCAACGCCGTCACTGAAATCTGCTCCGAAATTCAAAACCTCCTCCGCGCGCAACTCGGATCCAAGGATTGGGAACAGTTGGAAGTGCGGCGCCTGTCCGGCGACCCCAAACGCCCGGTTCTCTTGCGTGGGTTCGGCCTTCCAGGGGTGGACCCCGCCCAACACGCCCGGGTCCTCATCGTGATGGAATTGATGGGCCGTCGGGAGAAAGTCGCCCAGCAGATGAAGGAGCGGTTTCAGTTGACCGATCGGGAGCAAACGGTCGTGCAGAATCTCGCGAAGGGCCTCACGAACAAGGAAATCGCGGCACAGCTCGGCATCACCGAACCCACCGTCAAAGCGCACATCAAGCATATAATGGAAAAGACCAAGTGCTCAACGCGGACCGGCATCGTCGCCCAGGTCCTCAGATGAGCCATTCGTTCGGGTAATGCGGGCTGTCCAGCCCGCATTACCGATGTCTTCCCTCTCATCTCCTGGCTTCCCACCGGACACTACAGACCTTCCCGATCTTCTCATCGTCGCAGGAAGTCATTGCAAGGGCCACTGGAAGGAAGCAGGCTCACCGCCCTTCTGATCAGACCCCGCTCTCCCGTCCAGTACGCCAACTTTCTTAGGTGCTTGGTTGAATTGATCTTTTTGCTAGGTTTCACTACTCTCAGCCCCGCCTTTGTCCTAGCTCTTCGATTCCAATACCAATTAGAAACGCGGTCACCTCGCCTACTCGCGTGGTCGCACTGCATAGCATGGAGTACGGAATGCGGGAACACACCAGGTGGAAGGATGTTGGTGATCTGAACAAAGGGACTGTTCCAGCCGATCATTGCGGTTTTACCCTCGAGGCGCTGGAGCCCAGAGTGCTCCTGAACGCCTCGTTCGACATTCAGCCTTCCTCCTTCGAGGCCCCCGTTCAGCAGTCGCCCGTGACACTCCTCGAGAGCCAGACAGAGCAAGCGCCGGTGTCGACGAACGGCATTGTTCTCGGCTCCTTTGGGGCTGTTTCAGGGGGATCCTCCTCAGACCTGACCCTTCGTGATTCCGACATGACCGCGATCACCTTTGCCCTCACCGGCCCTGGAGTCGGACGAGTGGAGGAGACTTCAGAAGGTTGGAATGTCCATGTCGAGGGCACGGACAGCAGTTCGAGGCTGACGATCACGACCACCGGGGGCGACAACCGGGTGGTCTTGAACAGCATTATTCTCGAGGATTCGCTCGGCTCCCTCGTCGGGACGACCACACGGGTACAGGATCTTGTCTTGGCGAAGGGAGCACTGGGGTCATTGACAGTGGGGGCAGTCGATGGAGGGACGATTATCGCCCCGTCCATCCGTACTGTCGGTATTCTGAACGATCTCCATGACGCCCGCATCCTCGTCGGGTCCTCTCAAGCACTGGGCGACGCTTCCGTTCCGGCAGCCGACGCCGCCACTGAGGCTGGCTCGCTTCGTGTTCTCTACGTGGGCGGCTCCGTGTCGAAATCGCTGATCGTTGCCGGTCCCGATGCCTCACTCGGCCAATCAGCCGGTACGGCGGAGAAGGCAGGCGCAATCGGCATGATTTGGATCAATGGCTCGCTCAGCACCGACAGCCAGATCATTGCGCCCAAGCTACCCGAGACGGCATGGATCGACGCCATCTCCGTCAAGACGGCAGGCGACCCACGATTTGACACAGCGGCACCGGCAACGAGTACCAGTACGGCTAGTAACTCCGTGAGTACGGCCGGCAACTCCGATGCCCCTGCGACGACTTCCACCGCCAACAAGTCGGTCAGCAGTATTTCGGCCACTACTACCAGCAGTACTTCGGCCACTACTACTCATTGGAATGCCACACTCGGGCTGTGGAAGACCCACATGCTCGAATACGGGAAGCGGCACGCGGACACCATGCGCGGCTACAACCCAAAGACAGAATCCAGTTTGGGTTCCACGTACTATGACGCAGAACGGGTCTACTACCAGATCGCACGCTATACCGGGGATTCAAGCTGGCTGAGTACGGCGCGGCTTGCCGAGACGTTTTATCGGGACGCCTATGTCCTGGAAGAAGGCGGGGCCGTCCCGGGCTACTGGAACTTCACGCGAGGCCTGCGTCTTGATTACGAACAGACCGGGGATGCGCAGTCAAAACAAGCGATCATCCTCCTGTCTCAAAAAGCCGACTACGCCAAGGACTCCTCTTCCTTGTCTTGGTCGACCTCCTCGGAGCTCAGCCGAGAGGTCGCCTATGCCCTCATGGCTCATCTCGACGCGGAAGCCGTTGGTGCGACCCCTCGTACCCGAACGGCCGGGCTGATCGATCAGGCCTTGGGACACCTGGACCAATGGTTCGTGTCCAAGACCGCGCCATACATGAGACCGTTTATGGTGGGGCTCACCATGCAGGCCCTGATCCAGGCCTATGAAGCCGCTCCTGATGCTCGTATTCCCCAGGCCATCAAGACTGCGCTCGATGGGCTATGGGCACGCACATGGGTCCCCAGCAGTCAGGCCTTTATGTATACCGACCGGGTCACCGCGCACGGCGGAACCGGCCCGGCTCCGGATCTGAACCTCCTGATCGCCCCGGCTTACGCCTGGCTCTACAAGCAGACGGGCGATGGGACGTACCGCGATCGCGGGGATCAGGTCTTCGAAGGCGGCGTCAAATATGCCTATCTGACGGGGGTGAAGCAGTTCAATCAGAACTATATGTGGAGTTTTGATTATGTGCGCTGGAGGGGGGAAGCGGAGACTCTGTATTAACAGGATGTTGAAAAAGTCCCCCAGCTTTGTTCTCGCGTCGCTCAGGACCTCAACGTACCGCACCACGGGGAGAGAGCTGTCTTGGCAACTCGGGGTGGGAGGGTGAAAAGGAAACGCCTCGGTCAAGACACTGCCGGCTCACCATCTCGCCGGCGCGCACATGCGTGGCGTCACTTATTCGTGACGCCGTGCGCCTCGCTGCGGCCGCGCTGGATAGCCTTTTTGAACATCCTGCGGGTCTGCCACAACGGACGCCTTGGCTGCTGCTCGGTTTCACAGGAGCGTGCCCCGGCACCACGCCGTGCTCTTGACGGATAACGGTGGGCCAAAGCAGCAGGCGCCATCCAGCTTCTGAATCGCATTCTTGGCTGATTGGGGAAGCGCCATTTGGACGAACCCATACCCCAATGAGTGCCCCTTTTCGTCCCGAGCGATCTCTGCCGTGACGACCAACCCATAGCGCTCGAATAAGTGCCGGAGATCCTCGGGTGTCACCGTCGCCGGCAGGTTACCGACGCGCAACATGGGATCGGTGACCTCATCTTGATCACTATGACTTGGCTTCATCGGTCTCGGGGCTTTTCGCCTTCCAGGCTCGAGCCGTCTCATTTCAGCCTTGTACCCAGTTTCCCCATGGCCCACAACTACTCGAAAGACGTACCCACCTATCGAAGGTCATAGGGGTCGACTCTTTATCGGCTCGACTGCTCCCGCCTCGGCGTTTCGGCCCATCCTGCTCGGTTTCGCGGCTCTGTCTCTCCTGGCTTCATCACCGTCCTTGCCTGAGACGACCGCCTCGTCATGCTTTCCCCCGTCTGCCGGAAAATCCTTACACCTCGTTCAATTCACGGCTGATAGGCGTCGGCGGCGGCCGTCGATAGAGTCAACGTGAGGCAGCAAGAAGGAGGTGTTGTCATGGCACACGCGGAGAAAGCCATTCCCAATCCAATCCAGATCCAGAAGTTCTTGGGGGGCATCGACTACCCCACCGACAAGGCGACGTTGATCAAGACGGCCCGTGAAAAGGGCGCCGATGAAAACGTGCTGAACGCGCTCAACGAAATGCGTGCTGAGCGCTACAACAGCCCAAACGACGTGTCCGAGGAGATCGGCAAACTTCGCTGATCGCCTCGAGACCAATGGATTGAAGGAGGATATGATGAACAGAACGCTGACGATGACGGCCTTGGCCGCTGCGATCGCCATTCCGGGGCTCTCGCTCGCCGAACAGAAAGACCCGGCGGCCGTCGTGACGCCCTCGACCCCGGGGCCCGTGTTCCCGCAAAGCTCGAAGTGCACGTCCTTTTCCCCCTGCACCAACATCATGGGGGAGGTGCTGAAGATCGAGGAATCGTACTGGATCCGCGATCTCAACGGCCGCGAGGTGCACATCAAGGTGACGCCGGAAAGCAATATGCGCGAGCTCCCCAAGGTCGGGGACAAGGTGACGGCGCAGGTCGACTCGACGGGCGACGTGCAGGCGATTGCCAAGATCGACGAGTTCCCCAAGCCGCCGCAGGTTCAAATGCCGTCTTCGACCCACCAGGACCTCCGCTGACGTTGCCGAGACCGGGAGACGATCTGGTCTCCCGGTCTCGCCTTTCTTGCCGCTCTTCCCCGACCACACTCAGGACAAGATGCGCCCGCCTGCGCATTGTGCGACCGGCCGCAATCATCGTTGCGCCGCGTTGTCCCGATCTCTTCCGTCGTGACAGGGTGAACGGGATTTGTGGACAAAGCGCAATCCCTTAGGACGCCGCGTTCACCCCACTCTGTGAAGAGCGTGCACCTCATTGGTCTCAGTCTTGCACCGCCTCCATACGAGCTTTGACCGCAACCACTCAAGGAGGAACGCATGGCGCGCGACGACCAGCGACAGGAGCAAGAACGTGGTGAGAACGAGATGGAGGCGATCAGTGCCTTGGACCTGCTCCGAGAGGACCATCGCAAGGTTCAGGAACTGTTCGAGGAGTTCGAGCAAGCAGACAAGCGATCGCGCCAACGCATCGCCGAGCAGGCGCTCGAGGATCTGGAGATTCACACGAAGCTCGAAGAAGGGTTGATCTACCCGGCCATCCGGCAAGAGATCGACGATGAGGAGATCATGGACATGGCGCTCGAAGAGCATCATGTGGCCACGCTGCTGATCAAGGAACTGCGCAAGATGGAGCCCAAGGACGAGCGCTACCAGGCGAAGTTCAAGGTGCTGGCCGAGAGCGTCCGGCACCACATCGAGGAGGAGGAAAGCCAAATTCTCCCACAGGCCGAAGAGCTGGACCTGGACTTCGAGGACCTCGGGCAGAAGGCCATGGCCAAAAAAGAGCAACTGACGGGAAAAGCCGGCGGCGGAACCAAGAAGAAGAAAGCCCAGAACGGACGGCCCCGGAAACGCAAGGCAGCCTAGCGGAATGGGGGTATGGGGTAGGGGTATGGGGTAGGGGGTATGGGATAGGCTGGAACACCTACCCCATATCACTCTATCCCTTTACCCCTACTTATCCCCCTACTTAAGTGCTCGTGCAGCAGCGGCTCTACTTGCTCCAAGTGCTGCTTCAGCCGGGGCTCGTCGGCTGTGCGTTTCGCCTGCTCGACGAGGTCGAGGACTTTCCGGTGCATGCCGACTTCGTGCTCGATATACATCCGGTCGAACTCGCTCCCGGATTGGTGCTTCAGCGTTTCCATGGCCCGATTGTGCTCCAACACCAGCTTGTGCCCGATTTCCGGCTGCACGGGCACCAGCCCCAACCTTTCGGAGAGTTCCGTGCCTTGCTCGAGCAGGGCGGCATGATCCCCGACCATTCGGCTTGCGAATGCCTTGACATCGGGGCTCGTCGCCTTTTCTTGCGCCAGTCGCCCGCCTTCGATATCGCTCTTATTCGCCAGCGCGAGCAGCGACAGGATGTTGGCATCCGACAGGTGCGGTGCAGACGCCCGTATCGTAGTCTTAGGCGATTCGGCCGTCCGCTTGGGTTCTTCGGCACAGCCCTGCAGAGCGAGCAGGCCGGCTGCAGAGAGGACCACTGTGACCACGCATCCGGCCAAATACCCGGCTTTCATCATCTTCCTCCTTTGGTGCTCGACGGCCCTTCCAGGGCCGCTTCTCTTGATGGTATTCCACCCGGCTGACCAGCGGAATCGGACGCGCGTCGATGCAGGTGTGCTCATCTCCGCCGGACCGGTATCAGCCTTGTCTTCAACGCTGCTGCAGGGAGCGGTGATCCCGTGACGCCTGTAGGAGCCGCGCCGACTGTCAAGCCGGTGCCGAGTTTGCTTAGCTGAACGATGATGCTTACTCCTCAACTTGACTGGTCACGGCTGTTCATTCCCGACACCCCGCTCCTCGAAATCGTTCTCCGCGGGTCCATCGTCTACCTCGGCATCTTCATGCTGCTCCGCCTGGTGCTCAAGCGACAGGCGGGCATCGTCGGCATCGCCGATTTACTGGTCGTCGTCCTCATCGCCGATGCGGCGCAGAACGCCATGGGTGCGGACTACCGCTCGATCACCGACGGTCTCATCCTCGTGGCGACGATCGTCTTCTGGAGCTATGCCCTGGATTGGCTCGGGTATCGCTTCCCGGCCTTCGAGCACTTCGTTCACCCGCCGCCGCTTCGCCTGATCGAACGCGGGCGGTTGCTCCATCACAACATGGCCAAGGAGTTGCTGACGGAAGAGGAGCTGCGCAGCCAGCTCCGGCAGCAGGGCATCGAAGACCCGCGCAAGGTGAAGGAGGCCAGCATGGAAGGGGATGGACGGATCAGCGTGGTGGCGGACAAAGACCAGAATCACGCGCCATCCCGGCGGGGCGTCTAGCTCTCCGATGTGTGATGAACGGGGATGGTGCAGGTGACGGGATCGCCCCTGCTCGGCGCCGCTTTCTTGAGCTGTCTCCTCGCGGTCGGTTGCGCCGACTTGCCAAGGTTGTCCGGTCCGCCTTCCAGCCGCTTCGACCGCCGCTGCATCCCGCATTCCACCGAGCTCCGCGCCGTCTCCCTCAGTGAGCTGTCCGGGCCTTCCACACGGCGGGAGGCCCCGCCCATCGAGCAGGCGCCGACTACGCTCTCTCCCCGCTCGATGGAAATCGCCGAGATCATCGACGCCCTCCCCCTCATCTCGTACATCGCCACCCGGCAAGGTACCCCCGGGACGCTGGAAGGCGAGGTCGCCCTGCTGAAGGCCAAACAACAACTGCTGGGACGGATCCTCCTGGCGAACCTGGAAGTGTCCAGCACAGCGGCGGAAGCGGGATGCGAGCAGGAACGGGCCGATTGGATTGCGGATCGCTTGGAAGAGGCGCAGGCCTCACGGGTCAAATATCACACGCTGGCCGGCGTCATCTTCGGAGGATTGGCGAACATTCTCGCCGGCGGCCTCGCCCTGGCCGCCGGTGAGACGGCCGCGGGGGAGATCGCCTCGATCGTCGGTGGGGCGTTCGGCACACTCTTCGGTGCCAGTGCCTTGTTCCAAGAGACGGAACAAGCCTTCCGCCATCCACGCAACCTGCTCCGTGAGATTTGGGAGGGGCCGAACGACACGAAGATCTTCCCCCGCTCCGTCTGGCGCTATCTCAACCGAACCCGTACGGGTCCGGGCACCGGCCAAACGCTCCGGCAGGAAATCATTGCCCGCTGGCAGGACGAACGCCGCCTCGGCCCTGCGGGGAGCGACTTACAGGCGCGACGCGCGGCCCTGCTCTTCGGTGACGGAGGGATCTACGAGATCCAGGACTTCCGGGCCCGCGCCGCCATGCTCGAAACGCTTCAAGCCTCTATCAACTTGATGCACGAAGACCTGGAGCAGTTGATCCGCGAGGTGCTCATCCAGGAAGCCATCGTCGAGTGAGCGGCCTGACAGCCGGTGTCGCCCTTTCATTCGCAGTGCGGGTGATACACCTCCATCATGTCGATGTTGACCGTCGCCGGGTAGAACTCGCCGAACTGATTCATCGCCCAGCCCTTCCGGAGATTCCGCTCCTTCAGCAGGACCGGGGGACCGACGTAGCCCGGACACACCAGCGACCAGACGACGAACTGATGGGACGCCTCTCCGCTGCCGCGCCAATAGCAGTCATAGTAGTCGATTTGGAACACGCTGCCATCCGCCTGAAACGTCTCGGTCGTCGGCTGTAGCGCGCAGGTCGGATTGCCCTGAAGCACCAACGCGAGGAACAGCGCGATCGCGTTCATTGTCACGGGAGACTCCTTTGTAGTTTGCGGCTGACAATAGCAAAAGGAGGACCAGGGACGAACGGCACTTCGTCGCGGTGTTCCGATATGTGCTCGCTCGGCCGAGCGAACAGGCTGGGCGTCCCGCGGAGCACCTTGTCTTCACGCCTCCACGCCGTCCGGGCACTACCGATGCAGCAGCCGCGATTCTTTCTACAGTCGCCCTCGCCACGCACCGATGGCTGATGCTTCGCGGCCGCGTTACAACGAACGCAGTATCTGAGTACATGTTGAGGTTAAGGTTGAGGCTAAGGGGCAGACTGGCAGGTTGTGGCCCCTTCCGAGATCCGAACCCTTAACCTGAACCTTGTATCTTTCACCTGATCTTTTACTATGACGCGAGCATGAACCCCGGACGTGATAGGCCGATGAACCTTCGGTCCCGTAGACCGTGGTTGAGCGTGGTCGTCACGTCCTTGCCTCCCCAAGCTCGTACAGTTGCCTGGGCCGTGAGCCCGCATCGTGGCAAGGCCGAGCGAGTCGGAGGCCTTCACGAGGAGGAGCACCCATGACTGACACGCCTCGCTTTGTTGGCATTGACGTCTCCAAGGAGCAGCTTGACTGCGCCGAGCGGCCGTCGGGGGCGCGGCAGGTGGTGCCGTACACCGAGGCCGGTCTCAAGGCGTTGGTGGAGCAGTTCCAAGCCGCGCGTCCGGTCGCCATCGTGGTCGAGGCGACGGGGCGCCTCGAACTGCCGCTGGTGAGCGCCCTGGCGGCTGCGGGGCTGCCGGTCTGCGTCGTCAATCCGCGGCAGGTGCGCGATTTTGCCAAAGCCACCGGGCGGTTGGCCAAGACCGATGCGCTGGACGCCGCCGTCCTGGCGCAGTTTGCCGAAGCGGTCCGGCCGGCGCCCCGGCCGATCGCCGATCAGGCCACCCAGGAGCTGCGGGCGCTGCTGACCCGCCGGCGGCAGCTCCTGGACATGCGGACCGCCGAGCAGAACCGCCTGGGGACGGCGCCCCGGCGTGTGCAGCGCCAACTCGAGGCCCATCTCGCCTGGCTGGACCGCCACCTTGCCCAGGTCGATGAGGAGCTCTCGCAGTTGATCCAGTCGCTGCCGCTGTGGCGCGCAAAGGAGGATCTGCTGCGCAGCGTGCCGGGCGTTGGCCCGGTGATGAGCCGCACGCTCCTGGCGGAACTCCCGGAACTCGGCACCCTGAGCCACAAACACCTGGCGGCCTTGGTCGGGGTGGCGCCGCTCAACCGCGACAGCGGCACGCTGCGCGGCCGGCGCACCTGCTGGGGCGGCCGTGCCCCCGTGCGGCAGGTCCTCTATATGGCGACGCTGGTCGCGGTGAAGTGGAATCCGGTGATCAAGGCGTTCTATGGCCGACTCCGGGCCGTCGGCAAGGCGCCCAAGGTCGCCCTGGTCGCCTGCATGCACAAGCTCCTGACCATTCTCAACGCGATGGTCAAACATCAATCACCGTGGCGAGTCAGCTCGCCCGCTTGACAATCAAGACAGTTGCTCAACCTTCTTTAGGGTGTGCAATGGCTCAAGGCGAATCGAAGCAGAAGAAGCAGCAACAACCGCCGCAACACCAGGATCGCCAGCCGGGGATCGAGTCCGAGATGACTCCGCGGCCGCGGAGCGAGGACCCCGGCTATCGCGGAAGCGGGAAGCTCAAGGACCGCGTGGCGCTCATCACCGGGGGCGACAGCGGAATCGGCCGCGCGGTCGCGGTGGCGTTCTCACGCGAGGGGGCGGACGTCGTGATCGTGTATTTGAACGAGCACAAGGATGCGGAGGACACGACACGCCTTGTGGAGAAAGAGGGCCGGCGCTGCCTGTCGATTGCCGGGGACGTGGGGACCGAGTCGTGCTGCCGGGACACGGTCCAGCGCACGATCGAGCGCTTCGGCCGATTGGACGTGCTCGTGAACAATGCCGCCGAGCAGCACCCGCAGGAGACGATCGACAAGATCACCGCCGATCAACTCGAGCGCACGTTTCGCACGAACATCTTCTCGTTCTTCTTCATGACCCAGGCGGCGCTTCCGCACTTGAAGCGGGGGAGCACGATCATCAACACCACCTCGGTCACCGCGTACAAAGGGAACCCGCTCCTCCTCGACTATTCCTCGACCAAAGGCGCCATCGTGGCGTTCACGCGGTCGCTCGCGCTGGCCCTGGCGGAGAAGGGCATCCGCGTCAATGCGGTCGCCCCGGGCCCGATTTGGACGCCGCTGATCCCCTCCACCTTTCCGCCCGACAAGGTCGAGACGTTCGGGGGAAACGTGCCGCTGGGGCGGGTGGGACAGCCCGAGGAGGTGGCGCCGAGCTACGTCTTCCTGGCTTCCGATGACGCGTCCTACATGACGGGACAGGTCTTGCACCCCAATGGCGGCACGATCGTGAACGGATAGGAGGTCAGAGCCGCCATGGCGCCATCCCAGCTCATCCAGGAAAAGCCGGTCTTTTGGGACTACCGCCTCGCGGAGACGCTCGAGGCCGACGTCCGGGCCCTGGCCGGTGAGATCGGCGAACGCAACACCGTCCGCTTCCACAACTTGGACCGTGCGGCGGCGTTCATCACGGGCTCGTTGGAGTCCATCGGGCTCGCCGTCCGGCCTCAGACGTATGAAGTCGATGGGCATTGCTGCCAGAACATCCAAGCCGAGCTGCCGGGGGCCGGGGACGCGGAGGACATCATCGTCATCGGCGCCCACTACGACTCGATTCGGGGAGGCCCGGGAGCCGACGACAATGCCAGCGGGGTCGCGGCGCTGCTCGGGCTTGCACGGGCGTTCGCCGGCACCCGCCTGAGTCGTACCGTCCGGTTCGTGGCGTTCGTGAACGAAGAGCGTCCCTACCTCCGCACGCGGGCGATGGGGAGCGTCGTCTATGCGAGCCAGTGCCGCCAGCGACGCGAGCAGGTGATCGGCATGTTGAGCCTGGAGACACTCGGCTACTATCCCGGTTACGATCGCCCGCAATCCGACCCGCTGCCCGCGAGGCTGCTGCGGCCCGTCCAAGGCTCCTTCGTGGCGCTCGTCAGCAACCTGGCGTCCCGCCGACTGTTGCACGTCGCCGCCCACACCTTTCGACGGGCGAGCGAATTTCCGGTCAGGGCATTCGTCCTTCCGGGTTTTCTGCCGGGCGTCAAGTCGTCCGACCACTGGTCGTTCTGGCAGCAGGGCTATCCGGCAATCATGGTCACCGATACGGCGCCGCTTCGGTATCCCTTCTATCACACGGCCCACGACACCCCGGACAAGCTCAGCTATCGCGCCTTGGCGCAGGTCGTGATCGGCCTGCGCCACGTCATCACCAGGCTGGCGACGGGAGACAGTGCTGAGTACTGAGTACGACAGGAGACAGTGCTGAGTACTGAGTGCTGAGTGCTGAATGGGAAAGGATCTTCCGTTTTCTCTCGCTGATCAGTACTACTCAGCACTCAGCACTCAGCACTTCTTAAAAGGAGGACACCATGGCTACTGAACAGAGTATGAATGCGGTTGAGATGCTGAAGAAGGATCACGAGAAGGTGAATCAGTTATTCGGGCAGTATGAACAGGCGGCCCCGGGGGACCGGAGCGCGATCGTCGCGCAACTGTTCAACGAGCTCCAGATCCATGCGGCGTTGGAGGAAGAGATCTTCTACCCCGCGGTCCGCACGGAGCTGGACACCGAGGACATCGTCGACGAGGACATCGAGGACGACGAGGAGACCGCCGAGGAGGAGGACGACACCGTCGACGACGCGGAGGACAGCGAGGACGTCATTGCCGTCGCGTACGAAGAGCATGAGGCGGTGAAGGACCTCATCAAGGCGCTTCGCAAGATGGACCCGGCCGCGCCGGCCTACCAGGAACGGTTTGCGGAGCTCAAGGAAGCCGTGCTCGATCACGTCTCCGAAGAGGAGGAAGTGATCCTGCCGGCCGCCCAACTCAAACTGGATCTCCAGGCACTCGGCGAACGGATGCAACAGCGGCGGATCGCCCTCGCCTCCTCGATGGCTGCCTGAGCTGCTCACGGCGTGCGGGTGCGGCGCGCCGCGCTCGCACGTCCCTTGCCCATCTTCTCGATCGACATCGCCCCAGCCCTTCCCTATCCCAGGTCTTTTCCTTAATGGTTCTCAACATCTTGCAGTAAAGTCCCTAGGCATGTATCGTTGAGGCGTTTGCCGACATCGACTTTCCACATAGACCTACGCAACGCACTCCTGGGAGTCCTACTCCTGTCGGTCTCGATCGCCCCTCGGGCGGTCCGCCTGTCCCTACACGCACCACATCGCTAACCCGAGAGGAGGCCTCATGCGTGATGCCCGCTACTTCTCGAAGTTACGCCTGTTCTTGTTCGGACACCGGGGGCGCCCGGCCACGGCCCGCGTTTCTCGATCCCGGCCTCGCGCGCCGAGAATTTCTTCGTCTTCTTCCTTCCGTATGGAATCCCTGGAGTCCCGCGTCCTCTTGAGCGGCGATCTTGCCTCCGCCGTGGTCGCGTTCGAAGCCCCGACGGGCACGTCCAAAGGCCAATTTGCAGCCGGCGACAGCCTGGTGCTGACCGATGGTGACGGTTCCTCCGTCACGTTTCAGTTGTCCGGGTCCGGCCGCGGGGAAGTCCTGCAGGACGGCACACGGTGGGATCTCAAGATCACCGGAACGAATACCGACACCACGGTCGGCATCACCGTCTCGGGCGGCAACGGCCGTGCCGCGCTCGATGACGTGTCCATCGCGGGGTCGATCGGCTCGTTCACCGCGCTCACGACCGATCTGACCGGCAGCCTCCTCGTCGACAATACCATCAAGTACCTTTCGCTCGGGGCTCTCACCGGCGCGAGCATCGGAGCCGATGCGATCTCGGGATTCAGCCTCCTCGGGAGCATGAGCAGCTCGACCTTGACGATCGGCTCGCAGGCCGATGCTTCCCCGCTCCTCGGCAGCTTCTATGCCAGCGGGTCGATCAGCAATTCGATTGTGCGGGTGGGCGTGAACCCGGTCGACGGCCTCTTCGGGAACGGCAACGACACGCTGCGTTCCAGCCCCGCCATCACCTTGGTCACGATCGGCGGCACGATGAGCAGCGAGAGCCGGTTCATCGCCAGCGCCTTCCCGACGACCGTCGAGATCAACGGGACGAAGATCTCGCCGAGCCCGGACAGCCGCTTCGTGACCGCCATCCCGGCGACCGGCACCACCACCCCGACGAGCGGAACCACCAGCGGAACCACCGGCACCTCGGGCACCACCACGACCACGACGACGACCAATACGACGCCGTCGGGGACGCTCAAAGGCAAGTTTTCGGGCAGCGGGAGCCTCGTGCTGGTGGACGCGGACGGCACGTCCGTCACGTTTCAACTGACCGGTGCGGGCACCGGCGAAGTCCTCCAGGACGGCAGCAACTGGGACGTGCGGGTGACGGGCACGAATTCCTCCACGATCATCGGCGTCATCGCCACCGGCGGCAACGGCCGCGTCAGCCTCGACGATATCTCGGTCGCCGGCTCCATCGGCTCGTTCACCGCGCTGACCACGGACCTGAAAGGGACGTTCCTCATCGACAACACGATCGATTATCTCTCGCTCGGCTCGATTGCCGGAGGAAGCCTGTATGCGGATGCCGTCAAAGGCCTGAGCGTGCTGGGCAGCGTCAGCAGCAGCACGATCACGATCGGGTCTCAGTCGGACGCCTCCCCGCTGCTCGGCACCTTCTACGCGAGCGGCGCCGTGAGCGGGACCATCGTGCGGGTCGGGGTCAGCGCCGTCGACGGGATCTTCGGCAACGGGAACGACACGATTCGGGTGAGCCCCGCGATCAGGCTCGTCACGATCGGCGGGACCCTGAGCAGCGACAGCCGGTTCATCGCCAGCACCCGGCCGACCGCGGTCGAGATCAACGGGGTCAACGTCTCCCCGAGCGGCGACAGCCGGTTCATCACGTCGGGCAGCACGACGACGGTGACGTCCACCGCTCCCGGCGGCACGACGACGAGCACCGGCACCGGGACGACCACGCCGTCGACCGGCACGACGTCCCCCACGACGGGAACGGGGCCGTCCGCGGGCACCACGAACTGGGCGGCCACGCTCGACCTGTGGGAGACCCAGATGCTCGAATTCGGCCGGAAGCAAGCCGATTACTTGAAGAGCTTGTCGGATGCCGGCAACAATTCCATGGGACTGAGTCAGGTCTACTACGACGGCGAGCGCGTCTTCTATCAGATCGCCAAGTACACGGGTGACCGAAGCTGGGAGGCGACCGCCCAGTTGGCCGAGAAGTTCTACCGGGACGGGTACGTGCTGCCCAACAACGGGAAGATCGCCGGGTTCATGAACTTCACCCGCGGCCTGCGGATGGACTACGAGCGGACCGGGGACACGGTCTCACGAGACGCGGTGCTCAAGATCGCGCAGAACGCGTCCTTCGCCGCGGAAACGCCGCTCGAGTGGACCGTCGACATCAACCGGAGCCGTGAGGTGGCCTATGCGATCATGAGCTACTTGAATGCGGAGGCGCTCGGCGCCGCCCCGCGCACCCGCAAGGGGGCTCTCATCGACCAGGCCATCGGTCACATCGACCAATGGTTCGTCAGCAACACGGCGAGCTACATGAACCCGTTCATGGTGGGCCTCACCATGCAGGCCTTGATCCAGGCGTATGAAGCCGCCCCGAGCACGCGCATCTACGACGCCATCAAGATCGGCGTCGATTCCCTCTGGTCTCGGGCCTGGATCCCCACGGCCAAGGCCTTCTACTACGTGAGCACCGACCCCGCCAAGGCCGCGCCGGACCTGAACCTGCTCATCGCCCCGGCGTACGGGTGGATGTATTTGAAGACCGGCAACGTCAAGTACCGCGACCGAGGGGACGCGATCTTTGCCGGCGGGGTGAACGGCGCCTGGCTGTCGAACGGCAAGCAGTTCGATCAGAACTACATGGCGAGCTTCGACTACGTGACCTGGCGCGCGCAGGCCGAAGCCCGCTGGTAGCGCCTTCCTGGACAAGGGACGGGGTTAGGAATGTCTCACATGTGAATTCAGAGCCTGGATGCAACAAGATGTCGGATGTATTAGGTGCCGGTTACAACCCGCAGGATGTTCAAAAAGGCCATCCAGCGCGGCCGCAGTGAGCGAAGGACCGAGGCGTACCCTGGTGGTACGTTGAGGTCCTGAGCGATGCGAGAACAAAGCTGGGGGCCTTTTTCAACATCCTGTCAGAACAGGGCGTCGAGCTTCCCCGTCCCTCTCGCCAGATTCACGCGCGCGGCGTTCAGCCGGAACAGCGCCTCCACGGAATTGTCCCTCGCCCTGGCCAACGAATAGAGCGCGTTCGTCAGCTCCAGGTTGCTGCCCGCGCTGAGGACGGCAAACCGCTCGCGCGCGAGCGCGAGCTCGCTCATCGCCGCCTGCAGGCCCGACTGCGCGATCGCCAATTGCTCCTTCGCCCCGGTCAGCGTCACGATCGCTTCCCGGACCTCCAGGGCCACCTGGTTGCTCACCACCTGCATCTTGATCGATTCCTGGCGGACTTGGCTGCGGGTTTCGCTGATCCGCCCTTCGCGCTGTCCGCCGTCGAACAGCGGGACGGACAGGAACACGCCGATGTTGTAGGTGTCGAGCGTGTTGTGCATGCGGTTGCCGATGAGACCGTAGTCCCCCTGCGCGCTCAAGGATGGGAGCCGTTCGCTGGTCGTGGAATTCAACGTGAGCGAGGCGGTCCGAATGCGTTGCGCCTGCGCCTTGACCTCCACCCGATTCGCCATCGCGGTCTCCAAGGCGTACGCCACGTCGGGGACCTCCGGTCCGTCGAGCTTCAATTCGTCCGTCAAGACGAGCTTCACGTCGAAGGAGATGCCGAGCGCGTGGATCAAGCTCAACAGCAGGCGCTCCGCCTCGAAGCGCGCCTGGGACAACAGCTGCCGTTCGTTTTCGAGCTGGGCCTCGAGCCGCGCGGTATCGAGGCCGGTCGCCATCCCGCCGCCGCGCCGGCCCCGGACCAGCTCCAGGAGCTCGCCGAACAGCGCGACGTTCGCCTCCTTCGTCTTGGCGACCGACTGGGCTTTCAACGCTTCGACGTACAGGAGCCCGACCGTCGCCATCGTGTCGAATTTGGTCGTCTCGGCCTCCAGCTCCGCCACCTTCAGCGCCTCGCGCGACGCTTTCCAGCGCTGGATCAGGCTGAGGCTGAAGAGCGACTGGGTCAGGTTGGCGCGGGCGTCGAAGATGCTGAAGGCGTCGGTTCTCACCGGCGCCAACCCCAAGGTCCCGAGAAACAGGGTCTGCTGCGTCTGGCGTACCGTGGACGAGACGTTGGGGAGCAGGGCCCCGAGCTGGGTCACCGAGGCCGCGCGCGCGGCCTCGATCCGCTCTCGGAACAGGCGGACGTTCGGGTTGTTGTCCACCGCCGCTTCCATCGCCTCCCGGAGGCTCAAGCGCAGCTCGGGCGATGGAGAGGCGGCCGTCCCTCCGGCGAGGTCGGCGACGGCGACGGGAGGGGCCGCCACACCGGCGATGAATAGCGTCACGACAACGGCCGTTCGAAGGCGTTTCATCCTCAACCTCCAGTTGTTCTTCGGGTGCCCCGCCGGTCCCCCGGCGAGGCTGCACGGGCGGACGACTACGATGCGGGAAAGCGCACGGTACAGGAGAGCCCGGCCGGGATTCGGTGTTGCGGATTCGGCAACTCCAGGGTCACGCTGAACAGGCCCCCGCCGCTGTCCACCATCGGGGTCACGAGCAGGACACGGGCCTGGTGGGCGCCGCCGGGCGGCGCATCGAGCAAGACTTCGGCCCGGGCGCCCGGCGTGATCTTTCCGAGCCAGGAGACCGGGGCGGAGACTTCGACCTGCAGAGGATCGAGCTGGGCCAACTTGAGGATCGGCGTTTGTTTCACCAGCTCGCCGGGAGACAGGAAGCGGGCCACGACCATCCCGTCGATTGGGCTGTGCACGGTTCGAAGCGTCAGCGCCGCTTGCGCCCGCTTCAATTCGAGCTCCGCCAGCCGTTTGTTCTCGAGCGCCTCGTGATGCGCATCCTGGGCCAGCCGCTCCTCGGTCTCCGCCTCGTCCAGCTCGTGCTGCGCGATCGCCGAGCTCTTCCGGAGCTCCCGCGCCCGGGCGGCTTTGCGCGCGGCGAAGGCGGCGCGCTCTTCGGCGCTCTTGACGGCGGCTTGGTTCTCGGCTTTCGCCCGGGCCAGCGCGACTTCGGATTCCTCCAAGGACGACTCCAGCGTCGCGAGCAAATCGCCCTGCTTCACGCGATCGCCGGGCGCGACACTGAGCCCCTTCAGCACCCCGACGACGGGCGCCCCGACGGTCACGACCGTTTGCGGTTTCACCAAACACGGCAGGGTCGTTCCGGCCCATGCGGCTTGCGGAACGGCCGCCCCTCCGAGACACACCGCCAGCACGACACAACAGCCCCTCATCTGACCTCCATCCTCAGTCGCTATTTCGCCGGAAAGCGGACCGTACACTTCACGCCCGCCGGTAAGCGCAGGTCGTCGTTCGGCAATTCCAGGCGGATGCCGAACGTGCCGCTGCCCGCGTCCACCACCCGGTCCACCACCGTCACTTTGGCCTTGTACGTCCCCGTGAGCGGCGGCTCCGGCTTCACTTGGGCCTCCGTCCCCACCGCGATCTTGCCCAGCATGGACACCGGTGCGTAGGCCTCGACGCGCAGCGGGTTGATCTGGGCCAGCTTGAGGATCTTTTCCTGCTTCGGGAACTCGCCCGGGGACATGAACCGCTCCATCACGATGCCGTTGATCGGACTTCGGATCGTCCGGAGGGACACCTCCGCCGCGGTCCGCTGGAGCTCCAGATCGGCGAGCCGCCGATTCGTCAGCTCGGCCTGCGCATGCGCCACGGCGCCGTTCGCGCGCTCGACGCTGGCATCGATGGAGGCAATGACTTGGCCTTCCTTGACGAGGTCCCCGCGATCGACCTGCACGCTCTCGAGCAGGCCCCCGACCGGCGTCGTCACCGTGATGACGACGAACGGGTGGATCAGGCAATTCAGATCTTGGGCTTGGGCGGCGCTTGCCATCAGCACGGCCGCCGCCACGATCACTCCCCTTGTCACGCGCACCTCCTTCCGCTCATTCGCCGCGACCGGCAAAGGCCAGGGCCGAGTCGATCTGCTCATCCATCTTGAGGACGTCGCGCCGCATGCGGGCGTGCCGCCGCTCCGCGCGTCGCTGGGCGTAGCCGAACAACCGCCGGCCGATCCATCGAGGGACAGGGACGTCCCCGGCGGTCCATCGCGAGAGCGCGCGGACGAGCCAGGGGGCGCAGAACACGGCGATCAGCTCATCTTCGAGCGACAGAATCGCTTGGAACGTGCCCGGATCGCCCTGCCGGCCGCAGCGCCCGAAGAGCTGCCGGTCGATCCGGCCGGACTCATGGCGCTCGGTGGCGATGACGTGCAGCCCCCCGGCGGCGGCGACGGCCGGCGACAAGCGGATATCGGTCCCCCGGCCCGCCATGTTCGTCGCGACCGTGATGCGCCCCGGCTCGGCCGCCTTCGCGATCACCGTGGCTTCCTCCCGATCCTGCCGGGCATTGAGCACGGCATGAGGCAGCCCGGCCTCCGCGAGAAGGCGACTGAGCCGTTCCGAGGCGCCGACCGTCCGGGTGCCGACGAGCACGGCCCTCCCGCCCTCATGGGCCGCGCGTACCGCCTCGACCACCGCGGTCCACTTGCGTGCCTCGGTGGCATGGATCGTCTCCGGCAGCCCGCGGCGCCTCAACGGACGATTGGTCGGAATCCGCACGACGCCCAATCGGTACACCGCCCACAGCTCCCGGGCGACCTCCCGGGCGGTGCCCGTCATGCCGGCCAGCCGCAGATAGCGCCGGAAAAATCGCTGGTAGCTGATCCGCGCGAGCGTGTCCTGCCGTTGGCCCAACGGGCAGCCCTCCTTGACCTCGATCATTTGATGAAGCCCGCGCTCCCAGTTGCGGTCCGGCATGACCCGACCCGTGTACTCGTCGATGATGTGCACCTTTCCATCCCGCACCAAATAGTGCTGATCCCGGCGGAACAGATGGAGCGCGCTCAGCGCCTGGTGGACGTAGGCCTCCCGCCGCTGCCGCCCGCGCCAGATCCCGCCCAGCGGGAGCGCGAGCTCGGCCAGGCGTGCGGAGCCGGCCGGGGTGAGGCGCACCTGGCGCTCGGCCGCTTCGGCGAGATAATGGTGCTTCGCTTCCAGGCGCGCCGCCAGGGACAGCGCCTCCTCGTAGACCTGCCGCTGGGTCGGATCGTCGACCCGCCGCGCGATGATCAGCGGCGTGCGGGCCTCGTCGATCAAGACGCTGTCCGCCTCGTCGACGATGGCATAGTAGAGGCCGCGCAGGAGCAAGCCCCGGGTCCGGCTCTCGGCCGCCGTGAGCCGCTCCAGCTTGATGTGCGTGCGGCTCGGACAGTCCGCGATCTGCATCCGGTCCTTGAGGTAATCGAACACCAACTCTTTGTTCGTGCAGTAGGTGACGTCGCACCCGTAGGCGGCCTGCCGCGCCTCGGGCGAGAGGCCGTGGACGATCACCCCCACGCGGAGCCCCAGCGCACGGTACAGCGGGCCCATCGCCTCCGCGTCACGAGCCGCCAGATAGTCGTTGACCGTGACGACGTGAACGGGCAGGCCGGCCAAGGCGGCCGTCGCCGCCGCCAGCGTGGCGGTCAGCGTCTTGCCTTCGCCCGTCTCCATCTCGGCCACTTGCCCGGTCAGGAGCGCCCAGCCGCCGTGGAGCTGGACGTCGAAATGGCGCTGGCCGATGGTCTGATGTGCGGCTTCCCGAATGAGCGCGAAGCTGCGGGCGACGTGCTCGGCGCGGAGACCGTCCTGCCGCAGGGCGACGCGGAGATCGTGGGCGCACCGGAGGAGATCCTCCGGCGCGCAGCTCACATAGCCGGCGCCCGCTTCCTCCACCCGCCCGGCCCAGCGAGACGGCACTCGTCTTCCGCGATCGAGCCGTTGAAGAACGGGGCCCAGCGCCCGTTCCGCCCACTCATCGAGGGTCCCCGGCACCCGCGCCTTGCGTTCCGCATACGCGAGCCCGTGGACCGGTATCGCACCCAACACCTTAGACATTGAAATGCGCCAGGAAGAGCTGCCGGATCGACCGCCCCCATTGATGCGCCAGCGGGAGCGGCTCGTGCGCGAAGCGCACGTAGACGCGTCCCCCGGCGTTCACGACGTCGCCGCGATAGGCCAGCACGAGGTCGACCTGGAACATGCGCTGCGCCGCCGTCTGCCCCTCGCGGTCGGCCGGGTCCATGGGCACCTCCCCGCCGCCTTCGATCGCGAGCGCCGGGCTCGGGAGACGGCTGCTCGCGGCCGGTACCACCCGGGTGAGCGCCGCCGGCAAGGCGTCGGCCACCTGTTCGGCGAGCCGCACCTCGATCCCCGCCACATGGTGGCGGACGAGATCGACCGCGTCCTGCCCGACGACCGCCCGCACGGTCAAGCGGTCCACATCGAGCACGTATCCCAGCACCTCGCCCTTCTTGACGAACCGGCCGGGCAGATCCGAGGGCTTGGGAACGATGAACGTCCCCGCCCGAGGGTTCTGAACCCGCAGCTTCGCCACGCGCTGGGACAGCTCATCACGCTCCTCTCTCGCATACTGGATCTCCTGCTCCAGGAGCGCCGCCTTGAAGCGATTGACCGGTTGCTGCTCGGCGTGCCGCGCTTCCAATTCCTTGAGTCGGGCCTCGGCCACGGCGCGTTGCGCGGCCAGGTCGCGGTTGACGGCGGTAAACAGCAGGCGGCCGGGCGGGACCTCGGTGCCGGGCGTCGCCTGCACGGCTTCGATGAAGCCGTCGGTTTCGGCGCGGATGATGCTGTCCTCGGGCAGCCAGACGACGCCCTCGGCGCGGGTGTGGAACGGGACGGGGATCGTCCACATCACGCCGACGAGGAGGACCGCCGTGCCGGCCGTGACCAGCCATGCCCGAGCGCGGACCGGCCGCAGGCGCGGGTTGCTCAGCAGATAGGAGAGGCCCTTCACGGCCGGCACCCCGATCATCGCCACGGCCGTCAACCCCGCGAACAGGACGGCGAGCAGCGGGAACCGCTCCCCGAGAAAGACGAGGATCGCGACGACGACGAAGGCTCGATAGATCGACGACGCCGTCCCATAGACCACGAACCAGGCCCGCTCCCCCGGCGTCGCCGGCGCGAGATCGGCGTCTCGATTGCCGAACGCGTACCGCTCGACGAGATAACCCAGGTAGCGGGTTGCCCGCGTCTTGAGGTTCGGGATCTCGAGAAAGTCCATCAGCATGTAGTAGCCGTCGAACCGGAGCAGCGGGTTCGCGTTGAAGAGGACGGTGGAGATCCCGGCGATCATGACCGTGTTGTACGCCACCAGGCGGAGGACGCCGGGCTCCGAGCCGACCCAGAGCCACAGCGCCAGCGCCGCCAGGAACAGCTCGACGACCATGCCGCCGGCGCCGACGAGGATCCGCCGCCATTTTTCCCGAAACGCCCAGGCGGCCGAGGCCTCGACGTACGGGACGGGGGTGAAGACCAGGAACATGACGCCCAGCTCATGGACCTCTCCCCCGAACGCTTTGGTGATGAAGGCGTGGCCCAGCTCGTGACACAGTTTCAAGACCGGGAAGAGGAGCCAGAGGACGAGCAGATTCTTGGGCGCAAGCATCTGGTCCAGGACGTCGCGCGTCAGGTCCGTCCAGTGCATGGCGCCGAGGACGAGCCCGCTCCCCACGACGAGCAGCCAGACGAGCGCTCCGAAGACGCCGATGAACGGCCGCACCAGCGGCACCGTCCGGGTCAAGAAGCGATCGGGATCGCAGAGCGGAAATCGCCACGCGAAGACGTTCGCCACCGTGGCCCAGCGCTTGCGCCTCGCCTGCTTCTCGGCCCGCCGCGTCAGCTCGGCGGTATCGGGAGGGATCTCGCAGACCAAGGCATCGGCGCTATGGAGCTGGCTGATCAGGTTGAGCACGTCGTGTTGGGTGGGGGCGTCGTCGCCGAGCCGCTCGATGGCCGCTTCCCAAATGTCCTGAACGGTTCGCCGGCCGTCCATCAAGCCGATGAGGACATACGAGGCCGGCGAGAGCCGATGAAACCGATCGGTGGCGAGGTCCTGGAGCACGAACCACTGCCGGCCGCGGTAGGCGTGCCGGTGCAGCCGGACGTGGCTCCGCAGGCGCGGCTTGAGGGAGGCCACCCGATACCAGGACGGGCTGAACAGATCGCCGGATTTCATGGACAGATCGAACGAGGGACGGATTCTCGCTGTGTTGGCACCGCGGGCCTGCCGCAGGACGTTCCCGTCCTAGGATGACTTAGGGCAGCAGCGCCCAGAGCTTCAGGCGCACCCAATCGATGACGTCGTGGGTCCAGATCCAGGCGAGCCGGCGCTCGTCGATGGAGACCTTGCCCACCCCTTCCATCGCGGGGCGCACACGGGGCGGTGTTGTCTCGAACCTCCCTTCCACACGAAAATAGTTCCGGCCGTCACGCGCGGTGCTGACCGGCATAATGGTCGTGACCGCGAACCCGAACGCCTCGCCCGGCATCGCGGCCAGCGTCACCTGTCCCCGCTGCCCGACCTTCACCGCGGCGACGTCGCGCTCATCGACCTCGAGGACCACCCGATACGAATCCAGCGGCGCAACCTCGAACAGGACCTGCCCTTGCTCCACCGGGGAGCCGAGATGCTGGCTCCAATCGCCGGTGACGACGACGCCGTCGAACGGAGCCGTCACCTGCGTCCGGGCCAATTTTTCCGTGGCGAGCTTGAGCTGCGCGTCCGCCTGCTCCAACTGCGCCGTGGTGATGGCGACCTTCGCGGCGTCGCGGTCCGCCATGGCCTGCCGGTACTCCTTGGTCAGCTCGTCATGCTGGCTCAACCACTTCAAGCGCTCGAGCTTGAGGTCGCGGTCTTGGAGCGTGGCCAGGACCTGCCCGGCCTTCACGACGTCGCCGGCCCGGGCCATGGCGCGGTCGAGATACCCGTCGAACGGCGCGGCCGCGGCCTGTTGAATCTCTCCTTCCAGCACCGCCTTGGCCGTCACTCGGTATTCCCCGGTCGCCGTGGCGAGGAAGACGGCGACGCCGATCAGCAGCGCGAGCACGAGCTTGAGCGCGAGATGCCCCGGCCCGAAGACCCGGGCCAGCCCCTCGCGCCCGGCGTGGTAGGCCTTGGTCCACAGCGCTTCGTCATCGCGCCGTTTCAGATCGAGGATGGGGCCCGTGAACGCGCCGACGCCTTCGCAGAGCTCCACGGTCGCGCGATCGAACACCTGATCGCCGGCCCGCTCGAAGGTCAGGACCCCGACCAGACGACCGCCCGACCGCAGCGGGACGCTGCACAGCGCGCCGGCATAGTAGCGGCGCGCCAATTCCTCGTGCGCCCGGGTGATCTGCGCCCGCCGCCCGGCGTCCGGAGGCCAGGCGATCGTCTCGTCCTGATCCACCGCCTCTTCCATGGCCGCGGCGATCGTGCGCAGGAGATCGGTCTTGTGATTGAACTGGGCGCTGTGGGACAAGGCGCGGACGTGCAGGCGTCCCTGCGAGAGGATCCCGAGACTGACCCGATCGCACGCCAGCTTGGTCGCCAAGGTCGTGACGAGCGCCGTCGCGGAGGGACGAAACCCGTCGGGGTCGAGCGCCGTGGCGGTCGCGTCGAGCACCGCGCGGAGCGCTTCGAACGGCAGCGCGTCGGCCGACACCCCGGCCTGCGCCTCCGGCTGCACGGGGGCGACCGCCGAAGGAATGAACGCGTGTCGCGGGGACTCCGGATTCCGAGGCACCATCGTCGGCCCTTCGACTACCGGCCGGCCGGAGCGGAGGGTTTGACCGAGGACGCGACCGATTCGGGAGCGGCCTGCGCCGCGCCCAGGTCCAGCGCGCCGAACTTCGCCTCGTATTGTTGGACGACGGCGGTCAACAAATACGCCAACCGCTTCGCCGTGTAGGGACTGACGATGATCCGATCGGTGAGCTGGATCTGGATTTCGTTGTGGATGGGATCGACCATCTGGTTCTGACCGAAATTCAACACGACCTCTTCCCGCGTGCTCGAGACGGTGCAACTGTTCGCATAGTGTCCTTTGGGCCCGGCCTCCGTCCACGACACCTTCGCCGGCTGTTGCTGCCCGAGGGGCTGAACTGTATCGGACATATGCACCTCCGTTGTCAACCGGTCCCTAACACGAACCTCCACGGGACGGGAGGGTAGTCAAATTCGTACAAAAGAACAATTAGGCCGAACGCTTAAACAAAAAAACGTAGTAGTCGGGACTGTCGATTGGCCGATGATTCAACGTAGGTGTTCGCTCGACACGGGTGCAAAACGGCTCAAGACAGCGGCGGAAACGGCGCGCGGGATGGAGCGACGGCATCCGGTCCCGTGCTCGCTGAGAAGAAGGAACCGTCCGACACACCGGGTGCCGTCATCCGATGGTCACGATCCCTGGCCGCATCTTAACGTAGAGACCAACCACCGTGGCGAAGGGTGAGGACAACATCGAAGGGCGTGGGGGAACGAATATGGAACAGCGAGCCAACGAAGGGGCGGAGCCGATCGAGGACGTCCGGGAGGCCATCGATCACGGCCTCGACAAGGTCGAAGCGCGGCTCGATGCCGCCGTGGAGCGCGTGAAGGCGGCCGTCCATGAAATCAGACAGGAATCCCAACAGGCAGTCGATCGTGCGCTGGACCGGTTCAGGGGACGTTGGGAGCAGACGCAACAACGGCTCGAAGCCCGGGTGGCGGCGCACCCCTGGCTCGTCCTCGGAGGGCTCCTGCTCGTGGGCTATCTGCTGTCCCGCTCCGACTCTCGGCGTCGATAGCCTCTGCCCGCCTGGGCCGTCGTCTCTTCAGCTCCGTGCGGCACAATCGTTCGGCGGGAAAGGCGAGGCGCGCGCGGACAGGCCCGCCGCTCGGGTCTCCACGTACCCTTTCAAGTACGCCTTGGCCCCTCTGGACTCCGCGCGCCCGTCTCGCTTGGGTCTTGGCGGTTTCGTCACGAGCCGTCAGAGTGTGATCCCGGTTAGGGGCGCTGCAGGATGAGGGTCGGAACGATCTGAAGAGGTTTCCCGAGAGCCTCCGGACCATAATGTGGATTCTCGACCAACTCGTGGGCGCTTCGCCGGCCTTCCGGGGCCTGGAGGAGGAAATCTTGGGTGACGGAACCGCCCGATGGGACCGTCACCGGTCGCTCCATAGTCACGCCGATCGCGGGATGCCAAGCGACCAGACGGTATTGACCGGGCGGAACATCGGAGAGTGTAAACCGTCCGTCGGGACCCGTCATCGCATAATAGGGATGGTCAATGGACAGGGCCCAACTCTCCATGTAAACGCGGTAGCCGTTCAGAAACAGGAAATCGTATACGGCGGACAGAAACGTTCGTCCCTCTCTGGGGTAACGAACAACGCCGTCGAGATCCCTCACGCCGTTCTCCATGAGAGCCGAGAAGATGCCGTTGTGATTGGTGAAGGCGACGTTCGTCGAGACATCCACACCGATGGCCGAACAGCCCCGCGGAAGTTGAACGACAAGCACCTCCATGCAGCACCCCTTTCCAAGCATCATGACCCGTGGGGATCGGCACGAACATAAATCGACTCGGCGATCAGCCCCTGCGGCTTATTGAGATAGGTCAGCTCGATAAACTCCCCTTCATGGATATCCGTCAGCGGTATCCGCTGGACGCCTCGTGCGATGAAGGTGGTTGCTTCAACGAGGGCCCGGATCCGCAACTCGCCGTGAAGCCCGGCCCTTGTGCTGACGACGATTCCGGGGTTCCCCGGGCTTGGTACTACCTGCGTGACGTTGCCCCAAATCGTAGCCACCGCACCGTCCTCACGCTGCATGCAGTTCTGTACACGGTGATCCTGCCGCAACCATGGACTCGGTTCGAATGAGCCACGTGTGTAACCGATGACTCATCTTGGGACCGATGATCGCTGACGTGACTTCGAGAGGAAGCTTAGAGGCAGCTCACTGGCTCCGCCCACTCCGCACCCTATCGATGAGTCGGTCTGAAGCACCGCCGCCGATCATGCCTCCTCCTTTATATGGGCGTTCCGCGCGGGCCGCGGCCGCTGTTCAGGTTCGCTCCACCACAACAAGCGGACCACATCACGAATCACAGCGAACACGCCGATCAGCAGCGCGACAAAGACGCTCGCTCCTATGCCGGATAGCCATACCTCTCCGACCACAACCAGAACCAGAGCCGCTGCGCACGCCGCCTCGAACAATCCGATCCGGAACTCGCCACGTGCACTCACTGGTTCTTATCCCGCGGTTCCCGCTTCAAGAAGACCACCCAGACGAGGCCACGTGGAGCAATGGCCAAGGGTCAGCCGCTCCTCGGGGTCCAAACGCAGGCTGCAGGGAAAATGCCACGCGGGGCGAGCAAGCGAGACGTCAAAAAACCAAGGCGTTAGGGAGGTTGGCGTGATCGCGCCCAGTGGCGCCTACACCGGTACGTGCAAGAATTGCATGAGATCCGATCAGGGGCTGGGAAGAAGGGGATTCCGTTCGGCCGGGGGCAGGTGGAAGCGTGGGGCAATTCAAGCGTCAGTCTCGAATGCCGTATGCCTTGATCTTATACATCAGAGCACGGAGGCTGATTCCCAGGAGTTTGGCCGCCCTTTCTCGATGATTGGTCACTTCCGTGAGGGTTCGCCGGATCACTTCACGCTCGATCTGTTGCAATGTCGTCCCCAAGGTCACCAACATCGTGCGGGCGTCTTCCTTGCTGGCTTGAATCTCATCGGGGAGATGCTCCGGCACAATCCGCCGGTCCGGGACGGTCACCACGAGCCGCTCGACCACGTTACGCAGCTGGCGGATATTCCCCGGCCAGGCGTACAGTCGAAGCAGACGCATGGCTTCCTTGGAGATCTCCTTCGGCTCCCGTTCATGTTGCGCGCTGAATCCGCGGAGGAAGGTCTCGATGAGCAGCGGAATATCGTCCGGGCGCTCGCGCAACGGCGGGAGCTTGATGGGGACGACATTCAGGCGATAGTACAAGTCTTCTCGAAACGTTCCGTCCTTGACCGCTTCTTCAAGGTTTCGATTGGTCGCCGCAATGATGCGGACGTCGACCTTCACGATCTTGGTTCCCCCTAATCGCCGAAACTCCTTTGTCTCGAGGATACGAAGGAAATCCACCTGAGATTTCAGTGATAATTCCCCTACTTCGTCGAGCAGCAACGTCCCGCCGTTCGCGAGCTCAAACCGTCCGGCCTTCGTCGCGACCGCCCCCGTAAAGGCCCCTTTCTCGTAGCCAAAGAGCTCGCTCTCAAGCAAATTCTCGGGCAAGGCGCCGCAATTCAGCGTGACAAACGGCCCGGAAGCCCGGGGGCTCTTGTGATGAATCGCACGAGCAATGACCTCCTTCCCGGTCCCGCTTTCCCCGGTCAGCAGGACCGTGACATCGTTTCCGGCCACCATGTCCACGAGATGACAGACACGCTGCATCGGCTCGGTCTCGCCGATGATCAGCTCAAACCGAGTCCGCGTTTCAAGCCGATCCCGCAATTGCTGATTTTCCGCCGCCAGGAAGTGCCGTTCCAGCGCCTTCTCGACGACCAACGGGAACCGTTCACGATCGATGGGCTTCGTCAGGTAATCGTAGGCTCCCAATCGCATCGCTTCGACCGCCGTATCAATGGAACCATACGCCGTCATCACGACCGTCTCGGTGTTGGGGTATTCCCGGCTGACGCGCCGTAGAAACTCCATGCCGCCCATCCCCGGCATCTTCAGATCGGTAATCACGAGGTCGGCCGGGCGCTCCTGCAAGAGAGCCAATGCCTCCTCGGCCGTCCAGGCCCCGCGAGCGCGATGTCCTTGCTTCTCCAGCAGCGTCAGGAGGGCGGCTCGAATGTTGACCTCGTCTTCGACGACGAGGATATTCCCGGGCTGTTTCATGTCGTCGCCGCGATGGTTTGTCGATCACCCGGTGCCGGGAGTCGGACGACCACCGTCGTTCCACTCCCCGGTACACTCTCGATCTCAATCGTACCGCCGTGGTCTTCGACGATGCGGTAGGCAATCGCCAATCCCAGCCCGCTTCCGCTGGGTTTGGTGGTATAGAACGGCTCAAAGAGCCGAGACAACGCCTCTCGTTTGATCCCAATGCCCGTATCGTGCACGGTAATCTCCAGGCTCTCTTTTCCCTCCACCTGTTGCCCCGCGACGGTAATCCTGCACACGCCGCCATCCGGCATCGCTTGAAAGGCATTCACCATGATATTCACGAGTACTTGGCTGATTTGCGTCTCGTCGCCGAGCAGAGCAGGCAAGCGTTCTGCGATCAGGATCTCGAACCGCACGTTCCGCTGCTCGGCCTCATATTGCAGCAACGAAGCGATATGGGCGATCAGCCCTTTGATGTCGACCGCATGGAGATTGATCGACGCCGGACGGGCGAACCGCATGAAGTTGTCCAGAATCGCAGACAGTCGCTTGCTTTCGCCATTCAGCACCTGCAGATATTGAATGGCCCTGGCTGAAAGCGGCGCGTGCTCTCTCAGCTCCTCCTCCAACAAGTGCAGGTTTAAATCCACGGCGCTGAGCGGGTTGCGCAATTCATGCGCGACGCCGGCCGACAGGGCTTGTAACCCGGCCAACTTTTCAGTCACCCGCACCTGCCGCTCGAGGCTCAAGAGCTCCGTCACGTCTTTGATCAATAGAAGAGTCCCCGCAGGTCGACCGTGTTCCTCGGTGAGATCCGCGGTGGTCACGCGGACCATCCGGGCATGCCCCCCGTTTGTATAGGCGATGTCGTGATGATCCACGTGTTCTCGCCGGCGAGCACGGTCTAGCTCCAGTCGCATGGGATCGTCTTCGGCGAAGACGGATTCATAGCTCTGACCCAGCACCTCGATGGCTGGTCGTTGGAGGATCGCTTCTGCGGCGGGGTTGACCGCGGTGATCAGCCCGGTTTGGTTCACGGTGAGGACCCCTGTAGGGATACTCTGAAGAATGTTACGGGCAAGACCTTTGACTTCTTCCAACGTCCGCCGGGTGCTCCCGTAATGAACAAAGGTAATGACCGCGGCAATGCCCACTCCGATGAGCAGAAAGAGGAGAACGGTGATGGCAATCAGATCCCGGCGGGGCCACAGGGCTGCGAAGAGCTCCGCCGGTCCGGATGCCCCTTGCCTCAGCCCGAGGAGCATCAACGTTTCATGCTCGAGGCTGAACACCAAGATCACCACCACGGCGAGAGCCACAATAACCAAGACGGAAGCGATCAGTCGGAAGGGAGTCTTACGAAAGAGCGTGGTCTCTGGAGCGGGCCGGAACATCCAAAAACACCCGGAGAAGTGACGCTGCGCTATGCTAACACGCTCGGCTGTAGGGAGTACATTCAGTCCCCCAGGAGTGAGGCCCCTCAGAATCTCTCATGCCTTTTGCCGGCCGCGATGATAGAGGTCGACGCGCCGGTTCTCGAGCTCCCGTCGGCAGGTGGGGCAGAGCTCACGCAGGGTCACTTCATCGAAAATCAGGGTCCTTGAACGGCGGGCGCATCGGTCACAGTATCGCTCCCTCTTCTCATCTGACGGTTGATTGCTTCCCTTGCTCCGCATCACGGACGTCCTCCTTTCAAAGGCCCTGCTCATGCACCATTTCGGTCGCGTTCTTCGGTCCAATCGCTCATGTCTGTGTTCTTCGTGGAGACTTCTTCTTGATCGCCTGTCTAGGCCGCTCCTTTGAAGGCCTTTGTGGGTCGTGGAATCCGAGCACCATCACCGTTCTAGAGTCCAGCCCCGCCATTCGCTCTCCGAGGAAGGAGACGTTCCGCACGGTCCCAAATTCCCATGGTGAGAGCTTTGGCGCAGGCTCTACAGGTTACCGGCCTCATTCGTCCGCGTTTTCCCCAGGAGAGATCCTGTTCCAGATACAGCAATCGCCGTGCCGTTCAGAGTTGCTTCTCTCGGCCTGATATCCGGGGTGTAAAACGCCTGCATCGCCGGAGCGCGGCCAGACAGTGCAAACTTTGCACGCGTCGTCACCAGCCGCATTCCTTGTCAGGATTCAAGCCGGCACAGATTCAACTCAATCTCCCCCTCGTTGTCTTTCACCACGATGCAAATTTTGCATCTCTCTCCCGCTGGCATTTCTCGTCTCACTTGCGACGAGCAGGGGCGCGAGAGAGAATCGGCAATCTCAGCCAATGGTGAAGATCTTCATTGGTGCGAACAAGCGCCTCTTCCTCGTGCCGCACATACAGCACGCGGTGCCGTCTACGATGGTCGGCTGCTTACCTTGCACCCTGGGCGTTGGGGTCGGCAGCCTGATGAAGGGGAGACTGTAGAGCTAGCTGTCTGTATGGTTCGTTCGGCGCGGGCCAAGGGTCTTACTGGACTGGATCAGCCGTGATGCCGGACGACGGGCAGACGAAAGCCCAACCTCGAGAGGAAAGCAATCGGACGGCTTGGTGAGCGGGTCCCGAGAGGCGTCGGCGCCTCTCGGGACCCGTTGCCTTACTTCGATGCGATCGGCAGGAGACCCGCCTCGCTGACCGCGGCGCGCCGCGAGCCGGCCCCGCCTTCAGTGAGCGGCAGGAGGCGCTGGTCGCCGGCCGGCAGCACGCGCAGGTAGCCCCACTGGCCGGATTGCGAGTACGGCAGGCGCTGGTTGCTCCACACGAAGTCGCCGGTCTGCCGGTACGGACCGCCGGCCGAAGGAATGAACGCATCGAGCGTCTCGGACCCGGCGAATTCGACGACGCTGATGTCGTCCGCGCCCGGCATGAACGGCTCGATCGGCCACTCGTGCTTCTCCACGCTGAACATGCCGTTCTGCTCGCTGCTCGCGCCGAACACATGGATCCGGACCGGATCGCCGGCGTGCGCCTCGATGATCGGCGTCACCGGATCTTCGGGTTTGTCCGCGGTGCACGGCTGGAACATCTTGCCGAGCGTGCAGCCCGCCTCTTCGCGGAACTTGTACGGCTCCGATCGATAGTTCACGCCGGTCAGCCCGGCGGCGTTTTGCACGTACGGCATGAAGCTCGTCCCGATGATGTTGTCCTCATCCTGGAAGAACAGCGCCGCGTCGCGGTAGTTGCGGCGGTGCTCGTACCCCGGCACCGTCCGGTCCACGATCACGTCGGCGATCCAACTGTTCTTCATCGAGATATCCGCGCCGGTCTTCGGATCCCGGTACGTCGCCCCCTTCGGCCCGATGATGACGGCGCCGAACAGGCCGTTGCGCGGATTCACCATCACGTTCCCCCAATCCCAGACCAGCGACGCGATCTCGCCCAGGAACGGATCGGCATAGTACGTGTAGACCCGGCTCTCGCCCGGCGCGATCGTCTGGTCTCCGGGATTGTTGCCGACGTTCGCGCCCAGCGAGTCCTTCGGATCGAACGCCAGCGAGATCGCCGAGAACGAGGCGCGGCTGCTCTTCATCTTGTTCGTGAGCTTCACCTTGAGGCAATCGCCGACGTTGGCCCGGATCGTCAGCGGCATCGGATGGAGCGCCGCCGGCCCTTGGGCAACCTTCGACACGTCTTCCTCGAGGGCATAGATCTTCGCCTCGGGATTCGCGATCTGGATCTTCCGCTCGAAGTCCACCTCGATCGCCTCCGGCGCCTTCGGGTTGAAGGTCATGGCCGGATAGTCCATCGCCACGACGTTGAAGGTCTTCACCGGCGCGCCCTCCGGGCACACCGGGAGCGGCTTTGGAATCTCGCTGCGTCCCGTGTACCCGGCCGGCAGCTTCTGAAGATCCGGCACGTCCTTGTCCAGCACACGGAGGATCCCCCAGGCGCCTTCCGAGAAGTGCGAATCCCGGCCGTTGAAGTGGATGTAATCGCCCGGCTGCAGCCTCGGGCCGCCCGCCTGCGGCACGACGAGGTCGTACCGTTCGGCGATCCCGATGTGGATCGAGTTCTTGCGGTTCGCATCGCCGGCGTAGCGTTCGGTCAGGAACGTGTGCCCGGACAAGGTCCACACGGACGTCTCGTTCGCCATGGTCTGCAGCAACCGAAACACGACCGTGTCGCCCAGGTACGCCCGGACCATGGGGGTGTACGGGTCGCCGTGCACCGCGCTGCTGAAGATCTGCGAGTGGTCGGGATTGTTCTTCAAGCGCGTCGCGATCGGCTCGGCGCGGAAGTTCAGCCCGCTGCCGGTCGTATGCGTGCCCCCGTTCAGGAACGGCATCGGCGAGTGGGGGATGTGCTCCGGCATGATGAACGAGATCGTCTTGCCGGCCTCCAGCGCCACCTCGATCGGCTGGCCCGGCGGGTTCCCCTCGGTGACGATGTTCACGGTATGCGGGACGCTGTCGTGCACCTGGACCAGCAGCTCCCGGAAGCTTCCGTTCACGTGATAGCCGACCGGCTCGACGGTCCGAATGTCCGCCACGGGCCCGCTCCGGATCTCCTTCCCGGTCTTCGGGTCGTGATAGGTCGATCCCACCGGCTCGATGATGATCGTGCCGAAGCCCCCGTGCCCCCACGTCACGCGGCCGAGCGCGTGGTCGTGCCAAAACACGGTCCCGACGTCGGCGTCGACCCAGAATCGCTGGCGGACGAACTCGACCGTGACGATGTCCTTCACGGGATGATCGAACCGCAAGGGCCGGACGAGCTCGAGGGTGTTGCCCTTGATCGCCTTGATCCGCCCGATCTCGTTCCCGCCGACGTTGTCCGCCCCGATCAGGATCTCGATGTTCGGATGGTACTGCGCGGCGTTCTTCACCGTCAGCGTCCGCTGCCCTTTCTTGGCCGGCTGGGTCAGCACCGTGTTCAACGGCAGCGGGAGCCCCTTGTTGACCTTCTTCTCCAGCATCGTGAACGGCCGCACCGACTGCTCGTAGGAGAAGCCGGTGATCACGCCGTCCGACGATTGATTGTCGAACTGCAGGAAATGCCAGTGCGTGTTGATCTTCGAGGAATGGAAGTTCGTGGAATCGTCGTCCTCCCACTCGCTCGTCAGCATCCAGTCGATGCAATCATAGATGTTCGCCCGGACCACCAGCGGATACTTCCGGTCGTTGTTCTTTCGGACCTCCGCCTCCTCTTCATGGAGCACGTAGATCAGCCCGCCCTCATCGACGAGGGCCGGCTGGTCTCCGCGCTTGTCCGCCAATTTCATCGGCGTGTGGATGAAGTGGACGTTGTAGGTCTTCCGCCCGGCGTTCTCCGGACACATGCTCCAGCGGCCGTTCTCGCCCGGCTTCGCCGGGTACGAGCTGGTCACGCCGTCCTCCTCGAGGTGAATCGGCTCCAGCCACGGCGACGGATTGTGCGTGCCCGAGAAGGGCACCCGGCGCCCGAAATGCGGCTTCAGATGCGGCCAGGCGACCTTTCCGGTCTGGGGCTCGAAGAGGATCGGCAGCCGCTGGCCGGGCGCCGGGGACTGGTACCGGGGATTGGGAACTGTGTTCTCCGGCTCGGTCATCGCCCGGTTGCCGTTCCACGCCCAGTTCAGCACGCTCGCGTCGTACGAGAGCGTCTGGCCGCGCTCGTCGTCCTTGTGCCCCGGCTTGCCCTGCGGCGGCAGGAAGAGCTGCACCCAGTCCTTGACATGGACCACGGGCGGGGTCGCCTTCCAATCGGTCTTGCCCTTGTCCACGATCCTGAACTGCTTCCCGAACCAGTCCACGGTCGTGCCCACGAGCTGGTCGGACGTCACCCCCGGCTTGATCCGCCCGGCGCGGTCCGGGAGCTCGCGCAGATCCGGCATCGTGTCGTTGTGGTACTCCCCCTGCTGGAGCGTGTTGTAGACGCGCCAGTAGCCCCACATGCCCGCGATGTAGTGGTGCGCCACGTGGCAATGGAAGAGGAAGTCGCCCGAGAGCTGCTGGCAGAGGCCGGAGCCGCACTCGGTTTCGAGGTCCATGGTCTCCGACGGCCCGATGACCTCCACGTCCACGCGGTCAGACTTGGCGCGGATCACCGGATACTTGACGGGGCCGTTCTTGGCCGCCTGCCAGAGCGGCATCTGATCGATCGCGCGCGGGCTCCGCGGCCAGCGGATGGAGCCGCCGTGCGGATGGTGTGAGTGGAAGACTTCGGATCCGCCGTGCACGAGCCGGAACTTGGCCGGATCGCCGAGGTAGCTGCGCGGAACCGTCGTGGCCGGATCGCCGAAGGTATAGGCGCTGTAGGCCATCGACTCGTCCTCGAAGCCGAAGTACTCGTGCTGCGTCTCCATGTTGTCGACGCCGAACGGCTCACTGCGATAGTTCAGGGCGCGGGCGACCGGCCGATAGACGTCCGTGAGCGGGTCCCGCTGCGGGATGAAGTCCCCCCGCTTGTTGACCGGGCGGAACGCCTCGTCCCCGACCTCGTGGTACATGATGACGAACTCGCGGAAGTCGGGCCCCGTCCCGTTCTTGATGATCGCCTGCCACCCGCTCTTGAGCGGGGTCGGCTCGCCGGTGCCCAGCGGGTCCAGATAGTCCGAGCCCTTCGGTTCGACGATGAACGCCCCGAAGAGCCCCATCACGGTCAGCTCGCGGTCGTTGCTGTAGCTGTGGAACTGGCGGCTGCCCTCCTGCATCGTGGGCGGAATGTACCACTCGAGGTCGATGCTCTTGCCTTGCGCCGCGACGGCGTCGGGGTTCGTCGTCGTCGCGGGTTTGCCCGTGGCGCTCACGACCATGCTCGAACCATGGATGTGCAGGCTGACCTCTTCGCCGCCTTCGAGCTGGTTGCGGAGCGTGATCTTGACGCAGTCGCCTTGGTTGCCCCGGATGACGAGCGGTTGGATCCATTGACTCTGGAGGCCGTTCTTCACGGCACCCGGGTCATGGCCTTCCTTGCCGCGGGCCTCTTTGTTCTTGGCCTCCTCCTCCCGGACCTTCTCGACGTGCTCCGTCAGGACGTACATGTAGCCGGGATAATAGTCCAGCCACATGTTCAGGGTGATCTCGACGTTGATCGCCGACACATCGTAGTGCTTGACCGGGGCGGACGCCGGGCACCGGCCCGCCAGGTTCGATACCGGCTCGACGCCGCCCTGGGACATCAGCAGGACGTCCTGGCCGCCGGCTCCATACTGGTGCATCATGTTCACCTGGTTGAAGAAGCCGCCCGTATGCTGCGCGGCCCCGTCCTGCTGCATCTGCTCCATGATCCGTTGGTGTTGCCGCTCGACCATGGCCGTCCGCTCCGGATGGCCTTCGAAGCTGTCTTCGATGATGGTCTGACCTTTGAGCTTCTCCGCCCATTCGGGAGACGGATGATTCATCGCCGTCGATGTCGCGCCGTGCCCGCCGGCGGAGGCCGCCGCATGATGCGCGGGCTCCGCCTGCGCCACCAGCGCCGGGACACCGAGGAGCACGGCGACCAGCGCGATGAGCATGCGCGGGGCCGAGCGATGAGACTCGCGTGTGGGACTACTGACCATGTTCATTGACCCTCCTCTAGTAACTAAGATCTCGCAACTCAAATCGCTGAATAGGGCTGCGCACCAGATGAGAAAATAACGGTGGAGGGATGTCCGCATTGCACGGGGGAACGATCGGAGGCCGGTCCTTTCCTTCCCTTCCCTCCACCGAGATCGTCATACGACAGGTTCATGAGGACGTGATGACCGCCCAAAACAAGCCTTGCGGAACGATGCAAAGCGTGTACCCTGCAGGGCGGCATCTATGCGCAAACCGGCCCTGGTAGATCGATGACTTACAACGGGTGTCCGACGCACCGAGTGCTATGGGACAGAGCGGTCCCATGCCGTGTGGAAGAGGGTCGTTCAATCGCTGAGTTCGAATGGGGCGGAGCGATCCCGGTGGGACGGAGATGCCCCATGCCGGAAGGAGACCGGCCACACGGGCGGGAGGAAGGCTCAGTACTTGGGGCGAAGACCGTGCTTTTTCACCAGACGCTCGATCGTCTTGCGATCGACGCCGGCTTCTTTGGCGGCACGGCTCATCCGGCCTTCGTGGCGTTTGAGGAGGTCGAGGAGAAAATCCCGCTCGAACGACCGCAGCATTTCCTGTTTGGCATGTTTGAAGCGCAGCCCGCCCGGGAGGTCCGGCGCAGACCCGACCGGGTCGGTTCGGAGCACGGCGAACCGCTCCGGGAGGTGCGGGACCCGAATGACGGGCTCGTCGGCGAGCGCCGCCGCGTGCTCGACCACGTTCTGCAACTCCCGCACGTTGCCCGGCCAGTCGTAGCGCAGGAGGAGATCGAGCGCCTCGGAGTCGAAGCGTAAGGCTCCCCGTTCGGCCTCGTCCCCATTGGGCGTATGACGGGCGAGAAACTCCTCGGCGAGAACGGGAATGTCCCCCTTCCGCTCTCTGAGGGGCGGGAGTGTGATCTGGATGACGTTCAAGCGATAATACAGATCGTGGCGGAAGCTTCCCTCCCGAGCCGCCTGCTCGAGATCCCGATTCGAGGCGGCGACGACCCGCACGTCGATATCGAGAAAGCGCGTCCCGCCGACGCGCCGGACCTGCCGTTCTTGGAGGACGCGCAGCAGGCGCGCTTGGAGCACCTCGCTCATCGCGCCGACTTCGTCCAGGAAGAGCGTGCCCCCGTCGGCGAGCTCGAAGAGGCCCGGTTTGGCGGCATGGGCGCCGGTAAAGGCGCCGCGCTCGTGCCCGAACAGCTCGGACTCGAGCAGGGTATCGGGCAGCGACGCACAATCGACGGGGATGAACGGGCGACCGGCTCGCTTGCTGGAGTGATGGAGCGCGCGGGCGACCAATTCTTTTCCCGTTCCGCTTTCCCCATGGATCAGCACCGTCGCCGCCGTCGGGGCGACCCGGCGGATCAACTCCCCGACCTGCTTCATCGGCGCGCTGTCCCCGATGATCCGCACGCCGTCCATGACCACGGAGGGGGCCGGCGCGCGCTCCGGCTCCGTGCCGATCGCCGGTCGGCCGGTCTCGAACGCACGGCGGGCGACCTCTTCCAACTGGGCGCTCGAGAACGGCTTGGTCAGATAATCGAAGGCCCCCTGCCGCATCGAGGTGACGGCGGTTTCCACGGTCGCGTACGCGGTCAGCAAGACCACGTGCACCTCTGGATCGAGCTCCTTCGCGGCATTGAGGATGCCGATGCCGTCGAGGCCCGGCATCCGGAGATCGGTCAAGACCAGTCCGGGCCGCTCGCGCTCGAGGAGATCGAGCGCACGGAGCGGATCGCGTTCGGTCACGCAGTGGTAGCGAAGGCGCGTCAAGATGCGCCGGCAGTTCTCCAGCGCCTCCGGCTCGTCGTCGACGATCAGGACCTTGCCGTGGACTCCCATCCCGACTCCTGCTCCTGTGTCGCCCCTCCCAGGGCGGGCAACGACACCGTCAGAATCGCTCCCGGCCCGCCGTTTGCGGCTTCGAGCCGCCCGCGGTGCTCGGCGACGATCGCATAGCTCAGAAACAGCCCCAAGCCGTTGCCCTGTCCCGCCGGTTTCGTCGTGAAGAACGGATCGAAGATCCGGCCGAGCATCGCCGCGGGGATCCCCGGCCCGTTGTCCAGGACGCGTACGGTGACCCATTCCCCCTCCGCGGTCGGAGCGCGCCCGGATTCGACGCGGATCCGCCCCTCCCCGCCCAGGGACTGCACGGCATCGATGGCGTTGTTGATCAGATTGAGCACGACCGTCTCCAATCGTACTCGATCCCCCATGACCGGCGGTAGGGCCGGATCGAGGACGGATTCGATCGTGAGACCCCGCGCCGACACCCGCTCCCCGGCCACCGTGAGCGTGCTCCGGATGAGACAGTTGAGGTCGATCGGTTTGAGCGTCGTCGCCGCCCCCCGCGAAAGGCTCAGCATGCTCTGGGTCACGCGGGAGATGCGCTCCGCCTGAGCCCGGATCGCCGCGAGATCCCGGGCGACGTCTTGAGGCAGCGGCCAGTCGGTCGCTTCCGCCTCCATGCACTCGATGCGGTTGACGATGATCCCGAGCGGATTGTTGATCTCGTGCGCGACTCCGCTGGCCACCTTTCCGAGCGCCGCCAGCCGTTCCGACAATTCCAGCTTCCGCATCTGGCTGGCGACTTCGGCCGTCTTCTCCTCCACCCGTCTCGCAAGCTCCTGGTTCAACGCTTCCAGCTCGGCGCGCGACTGCTGGAGATTGGCCGCCATCCGGTCGATCGCGCCGGCGAGCTCTTCGAATTCATCGCCGGTCTTCACCGCCAACGGCCCGCGATAGTCACCCCGCCGGATCGACTCGACGCCCTTGTGCAGGACCTGAATCGGGTGGGCGATACGGGCACCCACGTATCGGGCCATGGCCGCCAGCACCGTGACCATGAGGAGACCGATGAGCCCGAACTTGCGGAACTGCTCCCAGATGGGGGCATAGCTCTCCGACGGATGCTGGCGCACGAAGATGTGCCATCCGTTCTCGGGCGTCCCCAGCCCGCTGACGGGCGCGAAGCCGACGACCGTCTCATGCGCGCCGTGGCCGTCGTCCTCGGCGACGATCCATCCCGGCTCATCGGACACGATATGGCGCATGAGGGTCTCGGGAATCCGATGCGCTTGGCGGGGCAGGATCGGGCAGACGACGGGCTGCCCCGCCGCGTTGAACAACATCGCATGGCCCGTTTGGCCGATCCGGACCTGGTTGACGAGCGCGAACAGGGCGTCGAGCCGATACGACGCCTTGATGGCCCCGATCACGCGGTGTTGATGCTCGTCGAGGATCGGCACCGCGATGTCGATCGTCTCGTCCGGGGAGCGGAAGCTGCCTTTGCGGGCCGCAATGACGTCGCTGATGTACACGGTCTGAGCGGGATCGTCGTGCAGCCGCTGCCACCAGGGCTCGCGCCCGACCACGTACTGGTCGGGCGGCGAGCTGGCGGCCACCACGGCGCCGTGCGCGTCGGTGATCAGGAGGCCGACGACCTTGTCGCCTTCGTTGACGGTGTGCTCGAGCAGGAAGCGGGACAGCTCGGGGTTGAGGAGCGCGTCGGCCTCTCGGCCTTGCTCCCATTCACGCGCCCGCCGCTCGATCAACGCGGCTACCGCGGACTCCGAGTCGGGATAGGCGGCGTTGGCCATGGACACCGGCAGCCGAACGCGGAGGGGGGCCGACGCGAGGAGGCGCAGGTTCTGGACCTCCCCATGGACCAACAGGCTCACGCGCTCGGCGACCTGTTCGGCGATGGCCTGGAAGTTCCCGCCGATGACGTGACCGAGGTCCCGCATCCCGGCCATCGACGCCAGGACGAGCCCGATCACGAGCGGCACACAGCCCACCAGGACGATGGCGAGCACCATCCTGGCCTTGATGCTTCGGATGCGCAATCCACTCCCCTCGATCGACGCTCATTCTAGCGTAGCCGCCCGGAAGAGACCAAGCGACTGAGCGGCATCTCCGGATCAGCAGACGGGCAGCGCGGGGAGCAGGAGCGTGAAGGTCGTCCCCTTCCCCACCTTGCTCTCCACGGTAATGGTGCCCCCGTGCACCTCCGCGATCTCTTTGACGATCGGAAGCCCGAGGCCCGTGCCGCCCGAATCCCTCGCACGCGCCGCATCGGTCCGATAAAAGCGCTCGAACAAGTGCGGCAGGTGGTGGGGCTCGATGCCGGGGCCGGTATCCTGCACCGCGACGGCGATCCGCGGCCCGTCCGGGTGCAGCCGCACGGTGACCGTTCCTCCGGCCTCGGTATAGCGCAGGGCGTTGTCGAGCAGGTTGATGAGGAGCTGCTTCAGCCAGGACGGATCCCCCTGGACGAGCGGAACCGGGCGAGCGTCCAAGATCAACGCGATGTGCCGATCATCGGCCAGCACCGTCAATTCGGCGAGCAGGTCGCGCACGAGCGGCTCGAGCGCGAGCGGGGCCAAGCGTACCGGGGGCCGGTCGCCTGCAAACCGGGTCAAGGTCAGCAATTCACGGGTCAACGTCACCAGCCGTTCGACCTGCTCGAGATTGGTCAACAGCGCCTCACGGTACTCCTCGATCGTACGCGCCTTGTGAAGGGTGACTTCGAGGTTCGCCTGCAGAACCGTCAACGGCGTCTGCATCTCGTGCGCGGCATGATCGACGAAGCGGCGGTGACTGTCCGACGACTTCCGCAGCCGTCCGAGCATGGCGTTGAAGGCCGAGACGAACTGCTGGAATTCCTCATACGGGGCGTCCGGCGCGGACGGAAGGGCCCGATCGGTCCCCGAAATCCTCTCCACGGTGGCGCTCAACGCTTTCAACGGCGTGGTCAACTTGTCGGCCAGCCACCGGCTGCTGGCCCAGGCCATCGCCCCCGTGCCGGCCGTCACGATGACCAGCAGGACGAGCAGCCCCGTCAGGGTCTTCTGAGAGAATTGCAGAGACGCCTCGGCCTGCAGGATGTATCGGATCTCGCCCGACCGGGGCACCGGGATCGAGACGCGCCGGATGGGCGACTGGCCGGAAAGCGACAGCGTCTCGAAGACCGCGTCGCCGTTCTGCAGCCGCTCGAGCGCGTCCGCGGTCATGGGCGGGCGCGGCACGGCCTCCGAGCCCTGCCAGATGAGCCGGCCGTCCGGCGCGAGCAGGTGAACCGAATGGGACGCCTCGCGCAGGTCGTGCCGCTCGTCGTCGCTTCGCGACCCCCGCAACCTCGGCAGGAGATCGTCGTCCGACCGGGGCAGCAGCTCCGGCCGTTGCTCGATGAAGCTCGCCAGCGTATCCGCCAGCGCCCAGAGCCGGCTGTCCACGTATTGATAAAGGAGGGTCTCAAGACCCCAGTAGATGAGCACGCTGGAGACGGTCACGAGCGTGATCACCAGCCCGAGCATCGACCGGCGGAGGACGCCGCGAAACGACTTCATGAGCGGTTCTCGGGCTCTTCCAGCATGTAGCCGGCGCCGCGCACGGTCGTGATCAACGGCGGCGAGAAGTCGCGGTCGATCTTCAGCCGCAGCGCCCGAATGTGCGCATCGACGATGTTCGTCATGGGATCGTAGTTGAGATCCCAGACGTGCTGGATGATGGCCGTGCGGGTCAGCACGCGGTTCTTGTTGCGCAGCAGGAACTCCAGGAGCAGATACTCCTTGTTGGTGAGCGCGATCTCCTTTCCGGCCCGCCAGACGCGCCGCGACGCCGGGTCCACGTCGAGGTCCGCCACCTTCAGCCGCGTGAGGTGCTGGGGCCCTCCGCGGCGCAGCAAGGCCCGCACCCGGGCCAACAGCTCGACGAACGCGAAGGGCTTCGTCAGGTAGTCGTCGGCCCCCGCATCCAGGCCCTCGACCTTGTCCTCCGTGGCGTCCCGTGCCGTGAGGAGGAGGATCGGGGTGGCGTTCCCGGCGACTCGGAGACGACGGCAGAGCGTGAGGCCGTCGATCTTGGGGAGCATGATGTCCACGATCAGCAACTCGTACGGGTTCGCGAGCGCGAACTGAAGACCGGTTTCGCCGTCGTCGGCGAGGTCCACGGCGTACCGTTCTTCCTTGAGGCCCTTGCGGATGAACTGGCCCAGGTTGCAATCGTCTTCCACCACCAGGATCCTCATCGTCGCTCCTCATTCAGTTGGCTCCTACCATACACCGAAGGCCCGCCGGATATCTGCCTCCGACCGTCCGCTCGGCATTCGACGGCGCCTGCCCAAGACACCCGGGCGACGGGATGATGAAGAGAATTTCATGTTTCGTTCGCCGATGGTTCATCTTCCTTGGCTACGACATCCGGGCATGAGGATCGCTCAGATCGCCCCACCGTGGGAGCGCGTCTCCGCGTCGAGCTCCAGCGCGCTGCACCGGATGATCTTTGACCTGACCGATGCGCTGACCGGGCTCGGCCATGACGTCACCGTGTTCGACGCGGCCTGGCTCCCGTCCTCTTCGCGCCGGGGAGACGGCAAACCCCACCCCTCGGGGATCAAGAACCCCTCGCTCAAGCGCAACCTTCCGCTGGTCATGCTGTGGGAGCAGGTCGTGAAGGTCCCCGGGCGATTCGACGTCATTCATTCCCATGCCGGCTTCTTCCTGTTTCCGATGCTCCAGCGCAGCCCGGTTCCTGCCATCGCCACGGTGTGCGATCGCTTGTCGATCATGGAGATCGCCGCCGTGTTCGATCTGTACGAGGAGTTGCCGCTCGTGGCGGTCTCGGACCGGCAGCCAGCCGCACTTCCCTGGCTCAATTGGATGGGCACGATCCCGTACGGGCTTGGGGCTGACACGTACAGACTCGGCCTTCTTCCCTCTCGGTCGCTGGTCGTGGCCGGGCGGGGAGATGCACGCTCGCTCCTCTCGGCGGTCGAGGTCGGAACGGAGCTCGGCTTCCATGTCGATGTCCTGGAGCCGGAACCCGCCGGCGCCCGGCAGGACGATCCGGACCACGAGCCGCGGCATCTCGGCACGCTTGCCTCCCGACTCCCCGCGACTCTCGTTGAGCGTCGGCATGCCTTGAGCCGGGCGGCGGCGCTTATCGCCTGCCCTGATTCATCCTCTGCGCTCAACGACGATGTCCTGGAAGCGTTGGCTTGCGGCACTCCCGTCGTGGTGTATGGACGTGTGGAGGCGCTGGACTTGATCGAACAGGGTGTCACCGGCGTGGTCTGTGACACCCGGGCCAAGCTTGAGGAGGCGCTTCGAGGCGTCCCGTCGCTGTCGAGAGCCGCCTGCCGCGCCTGGTTCGAAGCCCATGCCACGGCGAGCGTCGCCGCTGCTTCGTACCACGCGCTCTATGACCAGCTCGTCCGGACGCGTGCAGCCCGGTCCTCAGCCGGGCGCGGGACCCGGCGGTCCTCCAAAGGGACCGCCGGCATGGCGCGCAGGTTTCCGCACGGCCGGCCGCACTGATCCCCGCCCGACCACACTCCCGGCGCCCGACCCGGCACGCGGGTCGTTGGACGGCTCGCCGCTCATCGCGGGGCGGGTTGGGGCACCACGCCCGGGATCGGCACCCGCTCCTCCTGCTTGGCCGTCTTGGCCCCGAGCGAGGCCAGCCAGAAGACGAACAGGATGCTGATCCAGAAGAACAGGACGTTGAACGAGATCATGTTCGCGGCGAAGCCCGTCGTATGCGTATAGGCCCACGGCGAGCTGTCGCGCATGATCTCGTTGACGTGCCAGAAGAGCCGGACCGAGGATCGGATGTAGCCCATCAGGGCCATCATCCAGGTGAACTCCGTCGCGAGCATGATCAGCGCGTACTGGGAGCGCAGGGACATCCGTCCCCATTCGACCGGGCCCGCTTGCCTGGCGCCCTTCAACATGGCGAGGTTCAACGGGGTCATCAGCAGCAGGCACGAGAGCGTGGTCGCGACCTGCGGGACCGACAGTCCGACCCGAACGTTCGCCGGGATGTAGTACCCGTAGATCGCGAGCCAGATGATGTTGACGGCCCCGAAGACAAAGAAGCAGCCCATGAAGATGTTGCCGAACTTGGTCCACGAAACCGTCGGGATCCGGTTGCCCCGCTGGTACCAGATGAAGCTCAACACCGTCGAGACGATCAGGATGTTCACGCCGCCGTTCTTGGCGGACATGACCCCGTAATTGCCGAGCACCGGGTGCTGCTGGCCGCCCATCGCCTTCAGCTCCGCGGGCGTCATGACCATCGTGTGCGGGGTGATGAACACGAGGAAGCTCATGACCATGACGAAGACGACGTACTTGATGTAGCGCTGGTACTTCTCGGCGCCGCGCATCCGATCGAGGCACTGCCAGAGGTAGTAGCTCGACGTGAGGAACAGGGCCCCGATCATCGTCGCCTGGATGATGAAGAGCCAGGCGAGGAGGCCGCCCATGAGCGTGATCCCCATCTGCTGCCGGTAGGCATAGACCTCGCGCATGAGCCAATAGCCGGCGAACGGCAGCGGGATCAGGAAGAGCACCGCGATGAACATCGCGACATAGCCCATCCAGTCGTAGTGGGCCCGTTCCTCGTCGGTCTTCGCCGAGACGAACCGGTACGCCGCGTAAGCGGCGACGACGCTGCCGCCGAACGCCATGTTCCCGAGGATGCGATGCAGGTTGATCGGGTTCCAGAGCGCGGTGTGGATCGCGTGCCAGATATTGCCCAGGTAGCGCCCCTGGTCGTCCACCCCCGCCGGCGACATCATGAACCCGATCCAGGAGTTGGCGAGGAACATCAGCACGGTGCCGATGACGTTCAGCACGACGGACATGCTCAGGTGGATCCACTTGAGCAGCCCTTCCTTCATCCGATCCCACCCGTAGTAATAGATGTAGAGCGTGCCGCTCTCGGCGACGAACAGGAGGGCGTAGATGTGCATCACCGGCCGGAAGATGCTCGCCAGATACCCGAAGAACGTCGGATAGAGCGCGAGGAACGAGAACAACAGGATCCCGCCGAGGATCGCGGTCAACGAGTAGGCCGTGAGGCTGATCTTGATGAAGTCGTAGGCGAGCCGGTCGTACCGCTTCGCCGCGACCGGATCCTTCGTCACCATCCCCATGAACTCGATGATCATGCAGAAGATCGGGACGGCCAGAACGAAGCTCGCGTAGTAGAGATGCTGCTGGTTGGCGAACCAGATCAGCACCCGGCTCTCGAAGTTGTAGCGCGGGTAGTCCTTGGTGCTGTCCGAGGTCTTCGGTGCCGGCGGGCCGGACACCACGCCCTCGGACTTGTAGTAGACGTCCCGCGATTTCTCGACCGCAGGCGCCCCCTCGGCCGCGGTCCCGGCCGGGGCCTCACCTTCGGGTTGCGCCCATGCCGGCTCGACCGGGAACATGAACGAAGCGGGGACCGCCATCGTCCCCAGCATGTACAGGCCGACGACAAGGGCCACCCATCGGATGCGACGATTCCAGGTCATCATGGTTTGCTCCTTTTCGACGCGGCTACCTTCCCCACAAATCCTTCGCGGTGAAGATCGGAGCCCGACGAGACGGCGGCGCCTCCTCGAGGTCCGGCGTCACCGGAGGTGAAGACATGACCAGGTTGCCGAGCGCGAGCAGGACGACGCCCGCGATCGCAACGATGAGACTCCATTGATCCAGGTCGAACGGCCCGATCATCCGCGCTCCTGATCCCTTCGTCCTGTGTGAGACGTCTTGCATGGCTTGTACCGGTCCCCGATGTCCAGGAAGCTCGTGAAAAGACGATACAAACGGGAGCGATCGGCGGGGGGAGACAGGGTGACTGCGAAAGATCGTGGAATACGGCCGTGACAGGTCACGACAGACCGCGACCGAACACGGCCACGCGGGCGCGGGAAGTTAGTCGGTAGCGTGGTGGAGGCGGACGTTCAGGGGCGCCGGATCGAGCGCTTGGGTTGATTTACCCTGCTCGTCCGTCCGACGGGCGGGGGCGGAAGGTCAGGGCTTGGTGGTCACCACGGTGGGGGCGGCAGTGGGCAGGCCGGCGTGTTCGAGATCTTTGACCGATTGGTCCAACGCCTTCAGGCGATCGCGGAGCTCCACCTGCTCCGCCTTCAATGAACGGAGAAACGTCTCTTCCAGCACCTGGATGAGCTGCTGGAGACGGGCGCGGTCCTTCTGCACCGCGTCCAGGCGCGTCCGGAGCTCTGCAACGGCCTGCCGCGAGACCTCGGCCTGCTGCTGGAGGTCCTTGATGCCCGCTTGGGCCGCACCGAGCGTGACGACCTGATGCTTGAGGTCGTCGAGGGCCTTCTGTTGCCGTTCGTCCTGCGCCTGAAGCTCTTTGAGCTTGGCGTGCAGGCCCGCCAGGCTGCTCATCTGATTCTTCAGATCGGCCAGCGCCTGCTGCGTCTGCTCCTGCAGGGCTTTCTTCTTGGCTTCCAACTGATCGGCCGCGAGGTCGACCCGCTCGTTCAAGTGCGCCCGGGTGGCCGCGAGCTCCTTGTACACGTCCTCGCGCAGGTTGACGACGTCGCCATGGGTCGCGCAGCCCGAGTAGAGCCCGACCGCCAAGAGCAGCACCGAGACCGCGGAGCCCGTCTCCTTCCTCATGCCCACCTCCTTCGCCGAGCGGCAGCGACGGCGACGGAGCATAGCGGGAAGCCTGTAGGGAGTCAAACGGTTTCCGGGCCGGCCTGCCGGGCGTAGAGGGCACGGACGGTCTCGATCGTATCGGCGTGGTCGGCCGTCTTGTCCGGTCGATACCGGATCACCCGCGCGAAGCGGAGCGCCAGCCCGCCCGGGTAGTGGGGGCTCGCCTGCAGGTCGTTGAACTCGATTTCGACGACCAGCTCGGGCTTCACGTGGACGGTGATCCCCTCGCGGGCGATCTCGAGCGCCAGGAGTCTCTTCGTTTGCCATTCCAACAGCGCGTCGGTCATGCCCTTGAAGGTCTTGCCGAGCATGACGAAGCCGCCGCGCTCCGGGTCTCGAGCGCCGAGATGCAGATTGCTCAGCCAACCCTGCCGGCGGCCGTGTCCCCATTCGGCCGCGAGCACGACGAGGTCGAGCGTGTGGGCCCGCTTGATCTTGAGCCAGGCGCTGCCTCGACGGCCGGCTTCGTACGGGGCATCGAGCGCCTTCGCCATCAGCCCTTCATGGCCGCGGCTCAACGCCGCCTGCAGGAAGTCCTCGGCCGCCGTCGGGCTGGCGGTGACGACCCTCGGCGTCCGATGAACGGCGGGGACCGCGTCGTCGAGGACGGCGAGTCGCTGTTCCGAAGGGCGGTCGATCAGATCCTCCCCGTCCCGGTGAAGACAATCGAACAGAAACGGCGTGAGCGGCAACTGCGCCCGCATCGCGGCCACGTCGAGCTTACGGCCGAAGCGGCGCATCGTCACTTGAAACGGATGGGGCAGGCCGTCGGACCGAAACGCCAAGGCCTCGCCGTCGAGAATGAGGGCGTGGGCGGGCAGTTCCTGGATCACCTCGACGAGGTCGGGGACCGACGCCGTCACGTCGTTCAACGTCCGGCTGAAGACGCGAACCTCGCGGCCGACCTTGTGGACCTGGATGCGGGCTCCATCCATCTTGTATTCGAACCCGGCCCGCTGGAGCTGGGCGAGGGCCTCGGTCACGTCCTCCGCCGGCGTCGCCAACATCGGATGGACCGGCTGGAGCGGGGTGAGCCGGAATCGACCGAGTCCGACGCGGCCGTCGGTCAACGCCGCGCGGGCCACCCGGGCCACGTCCCCGGCCAACATGAGCGCCCGGCGGATCTCGGAAGCCGGCAGCTCGGAGGCCCGCGCGACGGCATCCACCATGATGCCTTCGAGCGCCCCTTGCCGCAGCTCTCCGACGGCCAGACGGAGAAGGAAACCCTGCTCCTCCGTCGTGGCCCGGGCGAACAGAGCCTGGAGCCGCGCGCGGCGCCGCGCCGTCGAGCCCGGCCCGGTGGCCCCTTGGATCTCCCCGAAGGCGCGGTCGACCTCGCCGAGCGTGAGCGACGGGGCCTCCGCATGCGCGTGACGAGCCGAATCGAGCAGTGCCGGCCCAATTCCAATGTTGCCTTGGCGCAACCGTCCGGTGAGATAGCTCACGCCGATCTCGACCTCCTCGGGCGGCAGCCGTCGCAGACAGGCGGCGAGCGCTGCGATCTTTTCCAGCCGGCTCGCGGTCTCGGCGACCGCCCGGCTGGTACGGACGAGGTCGGCAAGCACCATGTCACTCCATGTGAGCACTCATCGGTTGCCCGTGTGCGCGGTCGACTGGTGACGAGCACCCGACTCTGCTAGAGTGCGCGGAGCACTCCTGATGAGAGAGGGTTCTTCATGATGCCATCCTTCTGTTCGATTATGCTGTCGGCGGCGGCGTTTGTCAGCCTCCTTGGGCTCCCTGCCATCGGCGCCGAGCCGCCCACCCCCCGCTTCGCGCCGGGCATCGACAAGGCGAAACGGGCCACGGTCGGGATCTTGGACCCGGCGACCCCGGCCGAGGCGACCCCGGCCCACTTCACGCCGATCGGGTCGGGGTTCCATATCGGGGACGGCTATATCGTCACCGCCCGGCACGTCGTCGACCGTGACGAGAGCGGACGACCGATGAGCCCCAAAGACGTGCGCGTGCTCACGACCGAGCTCGATGAGCTGCCCGCCTCGCTCGTCGGCGTCAACGCCTTTCTCGACATCGCCGTCTATCGCATCCGCCCCGACGTCGGGACTCTGCCGCCGGCGGTCCGCCTCACGGAGCAGGAGCCGGAGGCCGGGGAGGAGCTGTTCACCGTCGGCTATCCGCTCGGCTGGGGACCGGCCGTGGCCTTCGGCCGATTGGGGAACCCGAACACCTTCGTGCCCACGGTGGACACACGGCTGTTTCAGGTGGATCTCTCGGCGTGCAGCGGGAACTCCGGGGCGGGCCTCTTCAATGCGAACGGCGACGTGATCGGGGTCGTGCATGCCATCATCCAGACCGAAACGACCCAGGGCGAGCGGCGCTGCAGCCGGTTCGCGTTCTCGGTGCCGGGCCAGCTGGTGCAGCGCGTCGTCGCCGCGCTGATCGAAGGCCGACAGCCCGGCTTTTCGCGCTTGGGGGTTCAGCTCACCGCCGTCAAGAGCGGCACGCGGTGGCGGGTGGCGGTATCCGAGTCGATGGGGCCGGCCTACGACGGCGGGATTCGTAAGGGCGACATCCTGCTGTCGATCGATGAGACGACCATCACCGACGGCGTGCAACTGAAGAACTATTTGATCGAGCGGACATCACCCGGCCAAACGGTCGCGGTCAAGGTGTTGCGCGGGCAACAGGAGCAGGTTTTGAAGATCAGGCTGGGCGCATCGTAGCCCTACTCCGAGAGGACCATCCGCATCGGCCGGGCCGGTGAGTGTTGACTCACCGGCCCGGCCGTCAGGCGGCGTGCTTCAGACCGGGGCGTGATCCATTGCGGCGCCAGGCTCCGGGCGAGATCCGCCGCCCGCAGTTCACGCACTTCCACTCGTAGGCATCGACATCGGATGAGGCATCATACTCTTCGACCATGAATCCACCACACTTGGTACACGTCATCTCACCCTCCTCATTCTTTTCACAGATCAGGGCTTTCGCAACACCGCTCGCGCCAGAGGGTTCCCCGGCGGTCTCAGGCCGGTGGGCCGCATTTCAATCCACCGACCTGAGCCCAGTCGGCTCGCAGGGGCCGGCGCGGCCTCATTGAAGTAAGCCCGTTTTGGGGTGAATCAAGAGGGGCCGGCCCGGTCTTCACCCCTTGTCCACGTCGATCGCGGCATTATCCTGTGGAGAGGGGATATAGGGGTATGGGGTAGTAGGGATAGGGGGTAGTAGAGATAAAGGGATAGGTGATAAGGGATAGAGAGACAGGGGATAGGGAGAGATGGGAAATGGTGGAGGTGGACGATGGAATTCCTGATCGATACGACCATGGCCTTTCTTGTCGGCGTGACCGGGCTCATCCTCGGTGCCCACGCGCTGACCAAGAGGTGGAGAAAGAAGGGCGCCGGGGTGGGCGAGCAGCGCGAAGCCGCGTGAGGATCACCCGGTTTGAAAACCGACTAGGGGTATCTTATGATGAGCCGCGTAGGGACGGTGCTCCATCATGAGAACTCCAGCCCGGCGGCGTTGGACGCACGTTCGCCTCGTCGTGTTTGGGGCCTTCCTGGCCGTAGCGGCCGGCCTGGCCTGGTCCGCGTGGACGCCTGACATCGCCTTTCCACGCGTGCCGATGTCCGCGAACCTGGGCGAGCCGGCGCTGAACACCTGGTCCGGATGCCTTCGTGAAGCCGCCGGCGACGCCCGCGTAGACCCGGCCCTGTTGGAGGCGATCGTGCAGGTCGAATCGGGGGAGCATCCCTTTGCGTTCGGCTGGTTCGATCAACACGGCACGCGCCATTTTTTCAAGGCGCCGAGCTACAGCCGTGCCGTCGCGCAGTTCGAAGCCTTGGAGCAGCGGCACCTGCATTTCGACGTCGGCTTGGCGCAGGTCAACAGCCGGAACCTCAAGACGCTCGAACGCCGGCTCGGTATCCCGCCCGATCGGGCGCTGGATCCGTGTACGAACCTTCGGCTGGCCGGCATCATCTTGGGCGAGCAGATCAGGGTGCACGGCCGGACGTGGCGGGCGGTCGCCGGATACAACGGCGCGCTGAGCTACGTCCCCAAGGTCCATCGCGCGTACTGTCGCGACCTGCCCGGCTCCGCTCCTTGCCGTCGACGCCTGGGGCTGTCCGAGCTCTTGTGCGAACCGCTGCCGCTTGCAGAGACGCAGCGCTACTATCGGGTGTTCTCTCGCCGGCTCTGAGCCGCCGCCCTTCGCGTCTCCGCATCATGCAGCCCGTACCGCTCCCTTCCGCCCTCGATCCATCGATCATGACGAAAGCTTCTGCTCCAGCTCGAGCAAAAAAGGAAGCTGGCCCTTCACGATCCGCTGCTTCGCTTCTTCGACGCCGAACCAAGCGGCGCGGTCCGCCTCTGGAAACTCCTGGTGACGGCCGGACTTGGGCGGCCATTCCAGCGTGAACGTATTGCTCTTGATCGCCTCGGGGTCGGCCTCGCCTTCGCACGCCCACACGCTGACCACCTTGCCCCCCGGCTGCTTGACCGGCGTGAGCGCCATCCCGGCTTCCGGAGCCGTCAGGCCGGTTTCCTCCCTGAACTCCCGCCGCGCCGCCTCCAACGGATCCTCTCCGGGCTCGGGCTCCCCCTTCGGGATCGACCAGGCGCCGAGGTCTTTGTCCTTCCAGAACGGGCCGCCCGGATGGATCAAAAAGACCTCGAGGCGCCCGCCACGGCGGCGGTAGATCAAGAGCCCGGCGCTCTGCTTGCCCATGCCGCTGCGTCCCCTTGTCTCATCAGTGTTGTCTAAGATGCTCGTGAATCTCTTCAGTTCACATGTCTTCACGTTTCTCATTGTAGCTCAGGATGGTGCACGACGAGAGCTGCCCGCTCGATTGACACGCTCTCATCGCCGTGATACGAGGACCAGCAGCGTGGTCCACCGTCGATGAAGCCATGATGAAGTCGTCCTGTTCGGTGGCGCCATGGACTCAATGGACGAAGAACAGGCAGCCGCCGCACGACGCCGGGCCCTGGTGTCCCTTGCCCTGATCATCGGCGCCATGCTGCTGATCCCGGCCTTCCTCTACTCGCTGGCCCCGGAGGAGCCGTTGAAGGAGGGCGTCACCGTGTTTGCGAACGGCCGCCACCGAGCCTATCTCCTCGACCCCGAGGCCTATCGCGCATTGGGATACACGGGCTATTGCGTCCTGGAGCCGCACGATCCGCTGATCGTCGTGAAGCCGGCCGGCGAGGCGGCCGGGGCCTCCATGGTGGCGCGCATCGAAGGCAAGACCAAGGCTGAGTTCCCCTTCTGCCCGCCGGCCGCTCGGGTCCTCGTCAAGCCACACCAGGTGATCCAGAAGGAAGGCCTCTGGAGCGACCTGAAAGAGCGCCTGCGCGGGTTTTTCAGCCGATCCTAAAGGAGCTCCCATGGTCTCCGGACCGAACGACGTGAGGAGAAGCCCGGCGAGCGCGGCGCTGCTCGGGCTCATCGTGCTCGCGTGGTGTGCGGAAATCGGGACGGCGCCCGCGGCAGGCCCAAGCGGGTCGGCTCCGCCCGGCGATCCGGAGGCCGGCCGGGCGGTGTTCAACGGCAGCGGGATCTGCTATTACTGTCACGGCCGAGATGGAGATCCCGCCCTGCGTCCGGACCTGAGCCCCCAAACGGCCGACATCATCGCCCATCTCAATCCGCCGCCGCCGGACTTGCGCCGCACCGGGCAGCTCCGCCTCAAGAACGACGCGCAGCGCTTCCGGATCATCCGGGAAGGACACCTCGGCACGGGCATGCTCCCCGATCCCAGTTTGAGCGATCGGGAGATCCGAGACCTGCTCGCGTATTTGGCTGAGCTTCGGAAGGAAGGACCGGAGGCCGGCACACCCGCGCGATGACCGTTCCGTCATGCAGACGGCGACGATTTCACTTTCTCCCGGAACACGCTCCGGAACTTCGCCACCTTGGGGGCGACCACGTACTGGCAGTAGGGCTGTGAAGGATTGCGGGCGAAATACTCCTGGTGGTAGTCCTCGGCCTTGTAGAAGCGGGAGGCGGGCACGACCTGCGTCACGATCGGCCGCTCGAAGACCTTGTCCTTGGTCAAGGCGGCGATCAGCTCGTTCGCAACCGCCTGTTGCTCGGGGGTGTGGCAGAAGATCGCCGAGCGGTACTGCGTTCCCACGTCGTTGCCCTGCCGGTTCACGGTGGTGGGGTCGTGAATGGCAAAAAAGACCTCCAGCAGCTCGCGGTAGGACGTCTCTTGAGGATCGAACGTGAGCTGCACGACCTCCGCATGGCCCGTCGCGCCGGTGCAGACGGCTTCATAGGAGGGATCGTCGACGTGCCCGCCCATGTACCCCGATTCGACGCGGTGCACACCCTTCATCTGAGCGTAGACGGCCTCCAGACACCAGAAGCATCCGCCCGCCAGCGTCGCGACTTCGTGTCCCGGCTTGGCTCCTTCCGACTCTCGCATCGCTCCTCCCCTTGCGTTCCTGTGTCTGCGCCGAGTCTTTGCTTATAACACTCGAGGCGTCCTCATGGCGAGGGGATGAGCGGACCGGGTTTCGATTGACGATCGGCCGGTCACCTCGACCGCCTCGGCCGCTGAGCGGATAGGAAAAATACCGACGCGCGAATAGGCGTTTCCATACTCCTTTTTGCCTGCGAAGTCGCGTATCCTCGTTCGAGGTGCGTCTGAAAAGGAGGCAGCATGTCTGGTGAGCGCCCGGCCCCCGTCGACCAACCGGTCTCCGTCGGCTTTCGGCATCTGCGTATTTTTCACCCCACCGATCTCTCCTGCGAAAGCGACCTGGCATTCGCCCATGCGTTGAAATTGGCCGTGGTGACGGGCGGCGAGCTCCACATCATGCACGTCGACCCGGAGATGCCCGAAACCGACTGGAGCGATCTGCCCGGTGTTCGAGCCACGTTGGCGCGATGGGGGGCGCTCCCGGAGGGAAGCAGCCGGGAGGACGTGGCCAAGCTCGGGCTGCGGGTCGAAAAGATCCTCGGCTATGCCGAAGATCCCGAGCGATCGGTGGTCCGCTATCTGGAACGCCACCGGCCTGACCTGATGGTCTTGGCGACCCACGCCCACGAGGGATGGGACCACTGGTTCTCGAAATCGCTGGCGCAATCCTGGGCGCGCACGCTCCGGATCCCGACGCTGTTCGTCCCGACAGGGGCCGCCGGCTTTGTCGATCCGGCCACCGGACGGGTCGCACTCCGGCATGTCCTCATCCCCGTCCACCAAACTCCTCCGCCTCAGCCCGCCATCGAGGCGGCCGCGGCCCTCGCCGCCTCCCTTTCGATCCCGATTGCGCGTTGGACGCTCCTGCACGTCGGAAGCGGGACGGAGTGGCCATCGTTCCGCACGGTCGATCAACCGGGATGGACCTGGAACCGGATGACCCGATCCGGGGACGTGACGGAGGAAATCGTCGCGCAGTGCCGGGAGGGGGTCGATGCGGTCGTCATGGCGACCGAGTGGCGACAGGGTCTGTTGGACGCCTTGCTCGGCTCCACGACCGAGCGCGTCCTCCATCTTGCGCGGCTGCCGCTCCTGGCCATCCCTTCTCAAGAATAGGCCGGCCGCAGCCTTGCTCACGATGCGCTCTCCCCTCCCCGCGGCGGCAACAGCCCGATCGCCGCGAATCGACCGGCGATCAAGGAGAGAATCGTCCGGTGCAGCTCGGCCTTGAACGGAGCCAGCGCCGGGTCGGCCAGATAGCGGCCGAGCGTGATCGGCAACCGCCGCCACCACCCGGCCGCAAACGTCCGGGCACAGACCGCGGGCGCCTCCCCGCTGGCGAGCAGTTCCAGGATCTGGCGCTCGAAAAAGCGCACGTGTGTCCGTTCGTCCTCCAGGATCGATCCGAGGTCGGGGCGGACACCGGCCAGGAGCCCGGCGAATTCGAGTCCCAACGCCTCATAGCCGTACAGGTAGACCGCAAGCGCACACCACTGCGTCGGGACGCGAGGCAGCGCCGTCTTGTCCCGGGGGGTGACGCCCAACAGCCGGGCAAACAGCGCCAGATGCCGCTGCTCGTCCGCTTCATGCCGGCGCAGAAAGTTCAGCACGCCTCGGGGCACATCCTGCTCCTGAGCCGAGCGCACGGCCCACAGGGCCATCGCCTCGGCCCGCAGGAAGCGTTCCAGCAGGGCCCGTTCGCAGTCGGCCGGTAAGGTCAGTGACATGAGCTCCCACCGCTTGGACCGCCGCCTCTCCCTACAAAACGGGACGGATCGGCTATAGTGGTTATCAGCATGAGCGGGGAACGCCAAGACCGGCTGCCGGTGGACTTACCCATCTCCTTTGTCGGTGACGCACGCGGGAACGGCGTCGTGCGGAACCTTTCGACGAGCGGCTGCAAGATCGACAGCTCCGTGACGGTCACCGAAGAGATGCTCCTGGTCCTCCGGCTGGCCGTGCCCGGCGAGGGTTCCCCGGTGGTCGTGGACGTCGCCGCGGTCCGGTGGGTCGTCCCGCCGTGCTTCGGCGTGCAGTTCGTCTCGATGCACCCGGCCGAGCAGGAACGACTGGATCGCTATCTCGACACGTTGACCCCGGCCTAACGATGGAGCTGCGCCGATACCCCAGACTGCTGGTCCATTTCCGCATCTTTCTGTTGTCGCCCGATGCCCCTGAAGACAGCGGCCTGGTGCTGAACCTCTCCCTCGGCGGCTGCCGGATTCGAACGGCCCGGCCCGTGCTGCGCGGCGTCCATGTGGTCCTCAGGCTGGAGGTTCCCGAAGAAGAGCCGATCCGAATCGAGCGGGCCGTGGTGCGCTGGTCGAAAGGACAGGAATTCGGGGTGCAGTTCTACACGATCACGTCACGGCAGCAACACCGTCTCAAGCAACTCGTCCACGCGCTGGAGCACGTCTCGGCCGCCGAGGCCGCGCCCGGCCGTTGAGCGGCCATCCGTCTACCGTCGACTCGGCCGCCGCAGCCACCCGCAGACCGCCGACCCGATCGCCAGTCCACCCACGAACGCACAGGACAAGAGGAGCCACGCCGCCTGTCGGGCGCGGGCCCGGGCGATCCGTTCCGGCACCCGCTGTCCCGGCCCCAACCCCACGGCGCCTTCGGCGCCGATCCATTCGTCGGCCTCTTCACCCGGCCATCCCTCCTGCGTCCGCGGTGTTCCCATCGTCTTCCTTTCCATGGTCCTGTCGAGGTCGGTCGAGCCTGACCCGTGGAGCCTAGCAAAAGGCAGTAGGAGCGTCAAACGGTGGTGTGATCGGCGCTCGACCGGATCACACCCGCTCCAGGGGAGGCGGAGCGCGGAAGGCGAACGTGACGGCGATGGCGCCGCCGGGTTGTTTTGCGGAGACGGTCGGCGTACGCTGTCGCAAGAGCCGGGGGCCTCATGTTCCGTGTCTCGCCGCCACCGCTTCAGCTCGTCCTCCTTGCCGGCGCCCTGTTCACGGCGATCACCAGCCTCGTCTTGCCTGCGTGGCTGCCCGGCTGGCGGTGGCATCACGAACCCTTGCACGCGGCGATGGAAGCCTTGGGCGGCCTCTGCGCGATCGTCATGGGCATCGTGCTCTTCCGGCCGCGCGACGATCAAGCGGACCGCTGGACCCGGCCGCTCGCGTTGGGGTTCGTCGGGATGGGTGTGCTGGAGGAGTTCCACGCCGTCTCCACACCGGGCAATGCCTTCATTCTGCTCCGCAGTCTTGCCAGCCTCTGGGGAAGCATCGGGTTCGTGCTGGTCTGGCGCTCCACGCCGGAGACCGGCGTCCTCAGGCGACCGTGGCTCCCGGTCCTTGCCGGTGCCGGCGCCGTCACGATCGGGTGGGCCGTCGTCGCATGGCGCACCCGGCTGCCGGAGATGATGCTGAACGGGGAGTTCGCCCCGGTCGCCGTCGCTCCGACGAGCCTCGCCGCCATGCTGTTCTTCGCCGCCGCCGTCTGGTTCCTGCGAGAGCATCGACGGACAGGCAGCCCCGAATCCTATTTGTTTTGCTGTCTCGCCCTGCTGTTCGGGCTGGCGGAGGTCATGTTCACCTATTCCTTGCTGTGGGACGCCCGATGGTGGTTCTGGCACCTGTTGCGTTTGATGGCCTACACGCTGGTCCTCGGCTATATGGTCAGCGGCTATCGACACATGGTCAGGGACCTGCAAGCCTCCTTGGCCCAAACCCGCCGAGCGGAGGAAGCGGCGCGGTCGAGCGAACAGCACCTTCGCGACGCGCTCGAAGCACGCGAGCGGCTGGCCCAGGACCTCCATGACGGCATCATCCAGTCGTTGTTTGCGCTCGGGCTCAGCCTGGAGCGCTGTCAGCGTCTGGCTCCCAAGGACCCCGATATCGTGGCCGCCCAGCTCGGGCAGGCGGCGGTGGAATTGAAACGCGTCATTCGCGATCTCCGGGGATACCTGGCGGGCGCCGACCCCATCACCGTCGACGGGCGGGAGCTGGAAGCGGCGCTCGTGCTGCAGGCGAGGATGATGGCCTCGTCGCACGATCTTCAGGTGGCGCTCCATGTCGATCCTCGGGCGGCGGCGTCGACCTCCCCGGAGCAGGCGACCCATCTCTTGTTTGTGGCGCGCGAGGCCTTGAGCAATTGCCTGCGCCACGCGCAGGCGCACCGAGCCGCGCTCACGCTCGAGGTGGTCGATCACCAGCTCCGCCTCGTGGTCGAGGACGACGGCCTGGGGTTCGAGCCGGCCGCCCACACGGAGGGCGGATCGGGATTGAAGAACATGGCCGCGCGTGCGGTGAAGGTCGGCGGGCGTCTGGACGTGACGTCCGCGATCGGCGGGGGCACCCGCGTGGCCCTCACGTTTCCAATGGAGGGCGTGCATGCGTAAAGGCCGTCCCGGCGACATCCGGCTGCTGCTCGTCGATGATCATGAGGTCGTCCGCATGGGCCTTCGCACGCTGTTCAGCGAGGCGGGCGGGTTCGAGATCGTCGGCGAGGCGGGGACGAGGGCCGAGGCGCTGGCCCAGGCGGCCCGCTTGAAACCCGACGTGATCCTCATGGATGTGCGGCTGCCCGACGGGAACGGGGTGGAGGCATGCCGACTGATACGAGCGGAGCGCCCCGAGACGCGCGTGCTCTTCCTGACATCGTACGCGGACGATCAGGCCGTCCTGGCGACGATCCTCGCCGGGGCCCAGGGCTTCTTGTTGAAAGACGTCGGCGGGGACGAGTTGCTCAAAGCCCTGCGAAGCGTCGCCGCCGGCCAACTCGTCCTGGATCCCGCCACCGCCCAGCGCGTCCTCGCCGGCGTCCACGCCGTGGCCGATGGGACTCACGAGATCAAGGGTGAGGCGCTCTCTCCCCAGGAACGGCGGGTGCTGGCGCTCGTCGCCGAAGGCAAGACCAACAAGGAGATCGCCGCCGCCCTCTCGCTCAGCGACAAGACCGTCGGGAACTATCTGAGCCACGTCTTCCAGAAGCTCAACATCACCCGCCGCGCCCAAGCCGCCGCTTACTTCACTCGTCATTTTCCATCCCAGACGCCCTGAACTGTTCCTGTTTCTTTCCTCTCCCCTTATCACCTACCCCATACCTCCTACCCCATACCCCCCATATCCCTATCCCCAGAGGCATTTGCCCCTATCCAATAGGGGAATAATCGGGCGCTTCCTCGGGAGTCCTCCTCTGCCAGCCGTTTGCGCCGGCTCGTACACTGTCGGCAGCGATGGCGATCGTCATCGCACCCACGGTCAACCAAGGAGGCTCCCATGTCCCCATCATCACGCCGCTCCCTGCTCAACGTCCTGCTGTCGGCTCTTCTGTCGTTCGCAGCCGTCCTCGCCGTTCCCCTGCTGGTGCACGCCGAGCAATCCGCCGGCACGGGCAAGATGAAAGTCGTCTATCACGTGGACGGGAAGGATCCCGACGTGGCCAAGTATGCCCTGGCATTGATCCACAAACACATCGAAGCGGAAGGCGGCCCGCAGCACATCGACGTGAAGCTCGTCATTCACGGACCGGCGCTGCCTCTCTTCGACAAGGAGACCATCGATCCCGAGCTGAAAAAGAAATTGGACCTGATTCTCGAAGACGGCGCCCACGCCGAGATGTGCCAGGTGTCGATGAAGATCTTCGGGAAGCCGCTGGAGTCGCTCGTGCCCGGCTTGGAAGCGACCCTGCATCCCGTCGCCGTGAAGCGGATCGCCGATTTGCAAGCACAGGGCTACGTCTACATCAAGCCATAGGGGGAAGTGATGGAACGGGTCCACCGCGCCATTCATTCGCGACGACCGCGAGGTCTCGCCGGGCTGTGCATCCTGACCGTCCTACTGAGCCTGCTGGCCGCGACAGCGCCGGCCACGGCGCGGGAGGTGATGGCTCCGGCATTCCAGACCGTCACGCTGTCGGGCGAGGCGTGGAGCACGAACGGGCTGGACGGGCATCCGGCGCTCCTGATCTTTTGGGCGCCGTGGTGCAAGGTGTGCCAGCGTGAGCTCCCGGCCGTCCGGGAGTTCTACGAGCATGAGAAGCCTTCGTCGCTCCGGGTGCTGGCCGTCGGGTTCGCCGATACGCGCGCCAGCGTCGAGGAATTCGTGACGAGCCGGGGGGCGGTCTTTGCCTTCCCGACCGCCTATGATGACGGCAATCGGATTGCCCGGGAGTACCGCATCAACGCCACGCCGACCTATGTCCTGATCGACGGCCAAGGCCGGGTGGCGCTCATCCATCGCGGAGCCGGTCTGCTCCAAAACGTCCAGTTCCGTGAATTTCTCTCGCTGTTGAACCAGTGACGGGAGGGGGCGGCCGCCGCCCCCCTCGTCCAGCGTAAGGCCGTGATGACCGAGATCCTCCCTCCGACGTCGCTGATGGCCGCATTTCTCGCGGGGGTCTTGTCGTTCGTCTCCCCGTGTGTGTTGCCGCTCGTGCCTTCGTACGTCATGTACCTCACGGGCTTGTCGTTCGGCCAGCTCACGGGCCACGGAGAACGCGGCGAGCTCAGGAGCGTGATCCTCATCAACGCCCTGCTCTTCGTCGCCGGATTTTCCCTGGTCTTCATCGCACTCGGCGCTTCAGCCACCCTTCTCGGCCGGCTCCTGACCGACCATCAAGACCGCGTCCGTCAGGTCGGCGGGGTCGTGGTGGCGATCTTCGGACTCTCCCTGCTCGGCCTCGTCAGGCCGGCCTTCCTGACGCGCGAAAAGCGGGTGCATTTCGGCACACGACCGGCCGGGCTGGCGGGATCGATGATGGTCGGGGCGGCCTTCGCCGCGGGATGGACGCCGTGTGTCGGACCGGTGCTGGGGACGATCCTGGTCTATGCGGGAAGCGCCGACACGCTCATCGACGGCGTGACGCTCCTGACGTTTTACTCGCTCGGCCTCGGCTTCCCATTCGTCCTGGTCTCGCTGGGCTTGGATCGCTTCCTGGTCGTGGCGCGTCGGTGGCTCCCCTATCTGGGGGTCGTCTCTCGGGTGAGCGGGGCGGTGCTGGTCCTGCTCGGCCTCGTGCTCTACGCCGACGGGCTCGCCGCGCTCACCGCCCTTTTCTCGCGCTACGGCATCGGCTCCGATCTCGGCTTCGCCGGTGACTGACGGGAGCCGTCCGGCCTGTCGGCCCTTCCGCGCGACTGCTCGATCGGGTAGTTCCGCCGATTCACGGCCATCTTGGTGCGGATCGCCTCGGAGAGATCGATCCCGGTGCGGTCGCAGAACAGCAACAGCGCGATGGCGACGTCCGCGACTTCCGCGGAGACGCGTCGTCGGCGACCCTCGTCCCGCGTGAGGTCGTCGGCCGCGGCCGTCGCCACCCATCGGTATTCCGCCAGCAGCTCCCCCGCTTCCGACGCGATCGCCATGGCGAGATTCTTCGGGTCGTGAAACTGTTGCCAGTCGCGCTCGGCGACGAAGTGCCGGATTTCTTGCATGATGGCGGCGAGCTCATCCATGGGTTCCTCGGACTCTCTTGGCAGGAGGGCGCGAGCGTACCAGAGGCGCGCCAACGGGTCAAACGTGAGGGCCGGGCTCCCGCGGCGCGGGAAAGGCGGAGTCAGCTCAAGGCGAGCAAGGCCTCGACTTTCGCGAGCAGGACATCCGGCAGGATCGGCTTCTGAAGAAAATGGTGACGCGGCGTGAGCCCCTTCGCGGCGAGCAGATCATCGGCATAGCCGGACATGTAGAGCACGTTGAGACCGGGCAGCCGGGCAGCCAGCCGCTCGATCATCGCCGGCCCGGTCAGCTCCGGCATCATCACGTCCGTGATTACCAACCGACAATCATCTGACGCGCGTTGAATGACCTCGAGCCCCTCCACGCCGTTGGCCGCCTCGAGCACCCGATACCCCGACGTCGTCAGGATGGCCACGACCAAGCCTCGGACGCTCTCTTCATCTTCGACGACGACGATCGTGTCTCCGTGTCGCTCCCCCGGGGAGAGAGCCCGGCCGGCCGGCTCGCGTTCGAGCAGCCGCGGGAAGTAGACCGTGAACGCCGTGCCCCGGCCGGGACTGCTCGCGACGTCGATATAGCCTTGACTCTGTTTGACGATGCCGTAGACGGTCGTCAGCCCGAGGCCGGTCCCTTTGCCCGGGGGCTTCGTCGTAAAGAACGGATCGAAAATCCTCGCCTGGGTCTCCGGATCCATGCCGCAGCCCTCGTCGGTCACGGCCACGCACACATACCGGCCGCGCCGAGCGCCGGGGTGGTCGGCCACATAGCGGTCATCCAGATCGGCGTTGGAAGTTCGAATGCTCAGGCGTCCGCCGGCCGGCATCGCGTCCCGGGCGTTGAGGACGAGGTTGAGGAGCACCTGCTCGAGCTGCAGGGGATCGATGAGCAGGTGGCCCAGACGGGAATCGAGATCGAAGGTCACGCGGATACGCTCACCGATGAGTCCGATGATCAGCTCCTTCATATTCATGACGGTCTGGTTCAGCGACACCACCGACTGCTCGACCGGTTTCTGACGGCTGAAGGCCAGCAGCTTTTGCGTCAAGGCGGCCGCCCGCGTCCCGGCTTGCTTGATCAACTGCAGGGCGCCGGCACCGGGATGCGCGGAGAACTCCCGAAGCACCCGGTCGGTGTAGCCGTTGATGACCATTAGCAGATTGTTGAAGTCGTGTGCAATGCCGCCCGCCATGCGACCGACGGCTTCCATTTTTTGCGACTGTCGCAGCGCCTCTTCCAGGCGCTTCTGGGTGGTCACATCGGTAATGGTCTCGATCACTCGGACTTCGCCGCTCGACGTGACGGTCTTCGACCAATGAACGAGCAGGTGGCGGTCGTCCGGCAAGGCCACGTCGCTCGAACGGATCTGCCCCGTGCTCAAGGCCTCGTTCATGCGGCAAAACCGGCACGGTCCCTCGGACCCCCCGATCTTTTGATAGCAGCGTGCCCCGGCGACGTCTCCAAACTGCGTGAGGCTCGTCTGGTTCTGGAACTGCACCACGTGGGTGCCCGGGTCGATCACCGCCACGGCGACCGGTTGTGAATTGAGGAGGCTTTGGGGATCGTACTGCGTGCGACTGTGGTCGTGGGCGGCCGGCATGTTTCCTCGTCTTCCCCCTATCGGCAGCTTGGACGACGGACTTGAGCGGAGTGGGTGGAGAGAAGGAAAGGCTCGAGCCGCCGCAGCCTCCCTGGAGAGTCTCCTCGGCCGCCTTGCCGGCCTCGCCCGGTTGGACGAAAGGCGCTGCAGCGGTCAGTGTGTCCCCAATCTGCGATAGTGTTTGCATTTTGACACGTGGCGGGCGGGCGGGAGGCGAGGCGCAGGCAGGCTCGAAGCCGGCGGAAGCCATGGGGAGATCGGCGGGGCCGACCGGGATGCCCTGGTCGCCTCTTCCGGCATGCCGCTTGCTGAGAGCTCGCGGCGGGAGGTGACACATGGACGTGAATCAATGGACATGGCTATCCCTGATCCTACTGACTCCCGCCCTCCTCATCATGGCGACGATCATCACCGATTGGCTTCGCCGACTGGCGGTGATCCTGTCCACCGACACACGTTCGCCCCGTCCCATCCCGCGCCGCGTTTCACGCCGACAGGGCTGATACCGACTAGGTCCAGAGCCCCAGTCGCTTGCCGGTGTTGACCAGAATCAGCGCCGGGCCCAGGACGACGCTGATCGTCCCGCCGACCAACCCCGTCCTCTTCGCCGGCCACAGGTCCCACAGGCGCGCGCCCAGGATCATGCCGAGCCCGCTGCCTGCCATCACCCCCAGCGTGACGGTCCAGCTCACCGAGATCGCCTGTAGATGGGCGATCACGCCGGTGCTCGAAATCAGCGCGATCGTGAGGAGCGAAGTGCCGGCCGCGAGCCGTGAGGGAAAGCGCAGCGCAAGCACGAGCGCGGTGACGATCAGGAAGCCGCCGCCGACCCCGAAGAAGCCGTTCAGCACCCCCACCACCCACCCCACGCCGCCGGCCTGCCCCCAACAGCCAGTCGGAAACCGAACGGCGCACGACTCTTCATGACCCGGGGGCCCGGCGGCGGTCGCGCGCGCCGCTATGAGCGTCAGCGCGCGTGAGGCGAGCAGCAGCACGCCGAACAGGATGAGCAGCACGTCCGGCTCGACCCATCGGTGGCCGTAGGCGCCGACCCAGGCCCCCACCATCCCGGTCAATCCAAAGGCGACCGCGGCCTTGCCGTTGACGTGCCCCGACCCGGCATAGGTCCACACACCGACCAGCGCCGAGGCGGCGACGATGATCAGCGACATGGCGACGGCCTGCTGCACCGTCACCCCGACGACGTACACGAGCAGCGGCACAGCCAGCAACGCGCCGCCTGTCCCGGTGAGCCCCAATTGGAACCCGATGGGAACTCCGACCAACACGGCGACGGCCACCTGCCAGCCGGTCACCGCGGGCACCTGCACGCGGCGGAGCGGCCAAGGACGGAGGCGGAAGCGACGCCATGGAGGGACGCGCCGAGGAGCGGGACCGAGGAGAGCGGGATCGGTCACACCTCCCTTGTCGGTTCAGCCACCGTCGATGCGTCAGCCGCATACCGCTATGTCGTTCGTCCGGCGGCAGGTAGGATGAATCATGGCTGGACTCTGGGCTCGCGGAGGAGGCCTGCTGCTCGCCGGGGTGCTCCTCACGGGCTGCATCACCAATCCGTATACCAACCGATGGCAACTGCTGCTGGTGCCCGCATCCCAGGAGCGCGCCATGGGAGCGCAGGCCTATGCGCAGGTCTTGAACGATCCGCGGATTCAGGTGTCTCATGATCCGCGTGAAGTCGAGCCCGTCCGGCGGGTGGCGGCACGCGTGATCGAGGCTGCCAAGGCCTCCAAATATGCGGAGGCCGCCAAGGCCTTCGACTGGGAGGTCGTCGTCATCAAAGACGACCGCACCCAAAACGCCTTCGCGCTGCCCGGCGGCAAGATCGCGGTCTATACGGGCATCTTTCCGGTGGCGAAGAACGAGGCCGGTCTCGCCGCCATCCTCGGTCACGAGGTCACTCATGCCCTGGCCCGCCATGGCGGCGAGCGCATGAGTCACGGGGTGCTGGCGCAAACCGCGGTGATCGGCGCGACGCTGGGCGCGGCCAGCCAGGGAGTGAACCCGCAGATCGCGCAACTGGCCGGCGGCGCGCTCGCGAACTTCGGCTTCGTGCTCCCCTACAGTCGCAAACACGAATCGGAGGCGGACTATATCGGGCTGCTGCTCGCGGCCGACGCCGGGTACGACCCCCAGGAGGCCGTCCGGGTGTGGGAACGGATGCAGCAGCTCACCGAAGGCCAGCCTCCCGAGTTCTTGTCCACCCACCCCAGTCATGGACGGCGCATCAAGCAACTCAACGAGTGGATGCCCGAGGCTCTGGCGCGGTACCATCCGGACCCCGGCATGGTCGTCGCCGAATTGCCCCCGATCTCACGGGTCCGCGAGTCGCGGCTCGGGGTGAGCGCCGACCGGGGGGAATGACGGCCTGCTCGCCGTGGCAGTCTCGAAGCGGGTGGCCGCGTCCCTCGTTCGCTGGTACAATACCGCTAAGCCGATGAACATCTCCCCCTGGGCCTCGTCCCATCCCATCTCCGACAGTCAGCGGCGCAGCTTGAAAGACCTCCGGCACGGCCTGTTGCGGCTGCACAAGGCGCTGCTCGACGCCGAGCAGATCACGTACGAGCGGATCCATGGGCGGGTGGCCTCGCCGGCCAAGCTGCTGCAATTGGTGATGAGCGATCCGTGGTTTGCTTGGCTGCACCCCTTGTCGAGCCTCGTGGTCCGGATCGATGAGATGCTCGACGGGAAGGCCGACGCCAACGTGCAGGACGCCCAACGGATTCTCGGGGAGGTGCGGACACTGCTGCGGCCGTCGGAAGAGGGGGAAGGGTTCGAGCGCAATTACTATGAAAATCTGCAGCGTGCGCCCGAGGTCGTCCTCGCCCATGCGCACGTCAAGAAGCTCCTCGGCACCGTTCCCGTCTAGCAGGGATGTTGAAAAAGGCCCCCAGCTTTGAAGACACTGGGCGCTCACCATCTCGCGCCCGTGCGCAAACGTTGAGGCGACTTATTCGTCGCCTCGCGCACCTCGCGTCGCTCAGGACCTCAACGTACCGCACCCGGGAAGAGAGCTGTCTTGGCAGCTCGGGGTGGGCGGGTGAAAAGGAAACGCCTCGGTCAAGACACTGCCGGCTCACCATCTCGCCGGCGCGCACAAATGTGGCGTCACTTATTCGTGACGCCGTGCGCCTCGCTGCGGCCGCGCTGGATGGCCTTTTTGAACATCCCTGCGGGCTATTCTGTTTGCGGGCCTCTCTCTGAAGGTTTTTTTGGGCTTCTCAAAGTAAATTTTCAAGAACCCGTCTAGCCGTCCAGCCCTCTATCCCCGGCCTGACTCCCGTTCGCGGGCAGCCGTCAACGACGCTGCCGCCAGTGCCGATAGCCCCGATGCTCGTGCGCCGAGGAGGGCTGCGGCCCGCCCCAGATCAGGTAGGGCGGTCGCTTGATGGTATGTCTGGTGTGGGGATACAGGCGTTGCGCACACTGATAGGCCGCGGTCTGGGCTTCGCGGCACGTTGCGGCTTCGATGTGTTCCGAGACCAAGGTCAGCTCGAGCGCCCGATGGGTCTGGCGCGTGGCGAGATACAGCTCACAGGCAAAGGCCTCGTCCCCCGAATACTGCGTGCTGACGAGCAACTGAGAGCCGTCCGCCAACGTCAGGATCGGGTCTACGTTGATACCGCCCATGGGTCCTCCTCCGTGTGTTGTGGCTACCCGATCTCCGCCGTCTCCACGCGCCACGCCACCTCGTCGACACCATCGTGCCGGGCGTCATGGCGGAGTTTCAGCATTGCGAGATCCTTCCCTTCCTCGACACAGCGCTCATAGCTGCGGATCGTCTGAAAGTGTCCCAAGTGAACGTGCCGGTCGGCGTCGAGGCTGATCACGATGTCATGGATCCGCCATTCCTGGCGCCGCCCGACGAGCTCGATCGTAACCGTCACCATAGGCTCTCCCTAACGGATGTCACCCGCTCTGGTCCGCGTCCTGAAAAGCGCTCCCAACACCTCCACGCTCGCTATGGCATCTCCTTCCGTCCGGGTTGAGGCGCCTCCGACGCGGCGGACTCGACCTTAAGGACGGTCACGTCCACATTGAAGCTCTTGCCGGCGAGCGGGTGATTGAGATCGACCACCGCTTCGTTCTCTTCGACCGCCAGGACGATCGCGGGGCGGCCATCCGGCGTCCGGAGCAGGTCGCCGACCTTGAGCTCCGCCGGCAACAGCGTGCGTGCGATGGTCATGCGCTTGCTATGGTCATAGGGACCAAACGCTTCGTCGGGGGTGAGCGAGATGGTCTTGCGCTCCCCGGCCTTCATCCCGGTGAGCGCCTTTTCCAATATCGGCAGCAACTGCCGGCGGCCATGGACGTAGGTCAGCGGCCCTTTTCCTTGGGTGCTCGCGACGACGGAGTCGTCCGGGAGGGATACGGACAGGTCGATGCTCACTTCCGACCCATCCGAAATCACCGCGCTGGCCGAAATCACCGCGCTGGCCGCAGACTCCGCGGCCATTGCCGCTGTGGGTGACCCGTCGAGGACGATCCCAAGGGGCAGCGAGAGCAGAGCAGTCAGAGCAAAGGCGGGGACGAGAGGGGGTCGCATCGCTCCTCCTTTTCTCCCGGACCGGCTCGAGGGAGACATCGGGCGCAGAATGGTAGCGGTCGGTGTTGAAACTACCGAACCGCGGAATCGATCGCGCGGCGGGAGCGCGAAGGAGGATCCGCGAGGTGCGGTTCGAACGTCTCGCTCTCGAAACGTTTCTCTAATGGTACTGCGTCACGGCCGGATGTGCAATGGTCGCAGAACAGCCAGCCCCGTGCTCGCTTGCTTTCCGGTCGAAGAGGGCGCATAGTGAGCCTCGGCATTGCGTTTCACCACTGCGCGCCTTTTGTCCCTCCTGTAAGGACCGAGCTCAGCCGCAATCGGGAGCGAGCATCCACACGCGTAGGTGGGACGTGCTTTCAGTTCCGTAGCACCGTACCCGGAGGTCCCTATGAAGGAGTCACCGAATGTCGATCGCGATACGACCTGGTGGAGAATACCGGATGGGGTGCGCGTCCGGGACGTCACGAACGGAGAGGAAGGCATCATCGACGGCGTGACCCACATCGTCAAGGATGCACGCCTGAACCCGGATCGCCTGACGCAATACCGGGTGGATGTCGGAACGCCCTATCGGAAGCTGGCCCCCGAGGAAGACTTGGCGATCCTGCTCGATGACGAGGGCTTGATCATCATCTCCAAGCAGCCCGCAGAATATCGCCGCTACGTCACGACCCGGCTGCTCGCAACGCGCCCGGAGACGCGATTCATGCCCCGGAACGCAAAGGCGGCGACCAGACCTGCCTGAGCCGCACGGCGCGTGCTGCCTCGCAGGTCGCTTGTCGCCGCCGGTGCTCCCGCCCAGACCGAGCCGGTCCCGTCCGTGATGGGTTTCCGCCCGTGGGCCTCACGGTGGCGCCATGAACTCGGGTCCCACCGGATGGTGGATCGTTTCCGTCACGATCCGCTCGATCTCGACGTTCTCCGCGGCGGTCAACGTCCATCCGGTCGCCCCGCAGCTCTCCTCGATCTGATCCGGGCGGCGAGCCCCGCACAGGGCCACCGTCACCCCGGGCCGATCGAGGCACCAGCGAACGGCCAACTGACCGACGGTCTTGTTCCGCCGGTTCGCGATCGCGCGCAGGCGATCGACACAGGCCAGATAATTCTTGAACCGATCGTCCTTGAACTTCGGGTCCATTCCTCGGACGTCACCCTTCGAAAACGTCTCGGTGCCCCGGTATTTTCCGGACAGTAGGCCCCGGCACAGCGGCCCATAGACGAGCGTCGCAATGCCGTGGCGGCGGCAGAACGGGAGGACGTGTGCTTCGATCTGCCGCTCGAACAGATTGTACGGGGGCTGCACGACGTGGATCGGCCCAACCGCGAGACATTCGGCCATCTGGGCTTCGCTGAAATTGCTCACGCCGATGAACCGGATCTTTCCCGCCCGTCGAAGGTCGGCCAGTGTGTCCATGGTTTCTTTGAGCGGCGTCTCCGGGTCCGGCCAGTGCACCTGGTAGAGATCGATGCGATCGGTGCGCAGCCGGCGCAAGCTGTCTTCGACCTCCTGCTCGATCCGCTTTCGGCTTGAGTTGCGCCACGCCCGGGCCTGCTCCACGTTCCACTCGATCCCCACCTTGGTGGCCAGCAGGACGGCATCCCGCCTGCCCGACTCGGCGATCGCCCGACCGACGATCTCTTCCGACCGTCCGTGCCCATAAATCGGGGCGGTATCGATCAAGTTCACCCCGAGCTCCAGGGCCCGGCGAATCGTGCCGATCGATTCCCGATCCTCGGCCCCGCCCCAAAGCCACCCGCCCATGACCCAAGTCCCCAGCCCGATCACCGAGACGTCGAGGCCGGTATTTCCCAATGTCCGATATTCCATTCTTGTCTACCTCCGCGCTCGATCCGGGGCCGCATTATATACCAGGTCAACGATCCGGACGTTGCGACGAAGGGCTCTGTAGGAGGACCGGGGCTGCCGCTAGAGACTTTCGCTCAGGATGGCTTCCCCAAGCGGCTCTAGCCTTGAAACCCATGGGATTTATTGACAGTCGTCACGATTTAGTCCAAAGTAATTTCTAATGACAAGGGGGTAGGACCGGCTCCGTTCATCTATCTCGGGGGAAGCCATGACCACCACCAGCCTCATCGGAAGAAGTGTCGGCATCAGCGTTCCCGTCGTCATCGACTTCAAGGGGACGTTGGCGAGAGGCGTCAGCGACACGCTCTCTCTCCAAGGTCTGTCGATCACGGCCGGGAAGAGCGCCAAACCCGAGCAGGTGGTGACGGTGTACTTTTGCTTCGCCCGGGACTACGCCTACCTGCGCCTGTCCGGCCGCGTCGTCTCGATCACCGAAGAGCCGGGCGACTTCGGCGAGGCGTCTCGGATCGGGATCCGATTCGACTCACTCACCGAGATTGAATCGACCGTGCTGCAGTCGTGCCTGGAAGAATGCGAGCGCTACCTCGATCGGCTCGACGGCCGGCCTTGTGGGACGAACCGAGCGCCGGCGATCAACGCCCGCACCCTGCTCTCCTCTCTGTTCGTCACCGACAATCCCTATACGCTGCCGTACCGCCCGATGTCCCTCCGCCGGGAGGAGCCGGGCGCGCGCGATCGAAACGGCCAGGCGGCCGACCCGCGATCCTCGCAAGCCGCCCCGCCTCGGCTTACCGCGTCGTTCGTCTGGGAATCCCTGGGCCTGTGCGCGCAACTGCTCCGTGATCTCTTGATCCGGCTGCTGCCCGCTCGTCTCGCCCGCCTGATCGCTCCGTCAATTTCCTTCGCCTTCATCGCCCATCCGCGCGACCTCTCGGACGTCCCACGCAAGTTTCCGTTCGCGCGGCTCCTCTCTCCCCGGACCGTCGAACGATGGTTTCGCTACCAGTGGCCGTTCGTCGCCTCGGCGATTACCGGGCTGAAGACCGCGGAGGGGCTGCCGGCCACCGGCGCGATGTTGATTTCTCCCCTGACGACCGAGCAGATGCTGCGCAATCCGGAGCTGGCACGGAAACGCATCTTTCAGACCGTCCGGCTGGCTGAAAAAATGGGGGCCAAGATCGCCGGCCTCGGCGCCTTCACGTCGATCGTGACGCGCGACGGCCGCACGCTGGCCGGGAAGGTCCGCATCGGGCTGACGACCGGCAATCCGCACTCGGCCGCCATCGCCGTCCAGAACGTCCTGGAGGCCGCCACCCTGACCAGCCTGAGCCTGCCCCATGCGACGGCCGCGGTGATCGGCGGGGCCGGGTCGGTGGGGTCGGCGTGTGCGAAGCTGCTGGCTCCGTTGGTCGCCAAGCTCATCCTGGTGGATCTCAAAAAGGAGGAGCTGAAGGCGCTCGCCTCGAGTCTCGAGGAACATGGAGTCGAGATCTCCACCGGGTCGAGCTTGGAGCCGATCAAGAACGCGGACATCGTCATCGCCGCGACCAACAGCCCACACATCATCGTCTCGCCCCAACACTTGAAAGCCGGCGCGATCGTCATCGACGCCGCCCAACCCAAGAACGTCTCCGAGCAGGTTCCGCTCGTCCGGCCCGACGTCCTGGTCATCGAATCGGCCATCGTCGAAACCCCGGGGGTCGATTGTCACTTCGACCTCGGGCTCGGCCCCGGGGAAGCCCTCGGCTGCCTGTCCGAGACCATGATCCTGACCGCGATGGGCTGGCAGGGCGACTACTCCTTGGGCAAGGCCGATCCGCGCCAGGCTGCCGGCATCATCGCCGCGGGTCGCCAACTCGGCTTTCGTCTGGCGCAGTTCCGGAACTCGGTCGGCTACGTGACAGGACAGGACCTCGCCCGGGTCAGCAGGGTTCGCCAGATCGACGCGTTGCGTGCTTAATCCCGCCTTCTACGCGCTCAATCTGCACGCCGTCCCCATGCTGCTGATGGGGATCGCGGCCTTCGCGCTCGGCGTGCTCGTCTACCGCTCCAACCGGTCCTCATGGGCGAACCGTCACTTTCTCATCCTCTGCATCAGTATTTCGGTCTGGCTGGATGCCACCGCGCTGGCGCTCTCGACCGATCGTCCCGATCTCGCCCGGGCCTGGTTCACGATCGACAACCTGGGCGTCATGTACATTTCGGTGGCCTTCTACGCCTTTACCGCGCACTTCTTGAACCTGGCCCGCCCGCGGGCGATCCTGATCGGCTACGGTCTTGCCACGGTCTTCGCGGCCGCCTTGCTCGTGACGGATTCGTTCATCATCGGCGTCTCCACGTACTGGTGGGGCTACTACCCGCGATGGGGCTGGCTGAGCCTGCTGTTCTTCCCGGTCTTCTTCACGTTCATGGCCGCCGCCTTCGTCGACTACGTCCAGGCGTATCGCCGCGTCGCGTCGCCGATCAAGCGCCAGCAGATCCGCTACGTCTTCGCCGCCTTTCTCATCGCCTATACCGGCAGCGTCGATTTCCTTCCGACGTTCGGCATCGAGATCTACCCGTTCGGCTACATCCCGATCTTCCTCCTCGTGACGGTCATCACCTATGCCATCCTCCGCTATCGGTTGCTGGACGTCTCGTTCGTGCTCTACAAGGTGCTCGCGTATCTGTCGTTGCTGCCGTTGTACCTGGGGATTCTCTCCGTCATTTGGGTCGCGACGGGGTCCCTCGCCTACTTCCCCGCCGGCGTGCTCGTGGTCGCCTTCGCCGTCTTCGCCGAGCCGTTCGTGCGGCTGCAGGGGCGGATGCAACAGGCCGTGGCCCGGACGTTGTTCCGCCGCCGCTATGACAGCTATCGGACGGTTCAGCAGTTCAGCCAGGCCGCGGTCTCGATCCTCGAGCTCGAGACCTTGGCCAAGGAAATCATCCACACGCTGGCCACGGTCCTGGGCATTCGCCGCCTCTCACTGTTCCTGCTCGACAAGGACAAGGACGGCTATGATGTGCGCATCTGCGAGGGCGTCGACGACGCGGCGCTCCGCGCCGTCGCGATCGGAGGCCCCCTGGACCCCTTTGCGCAATACCTGCTGCACGTCAACCACCCGGTCGTGAAGGAGGAGCTCGAGCACGGTCAGCCGGCGGTCCCCCCGGTCAGCCTCGTCCTCGACGTGCTCGCGAGGCTCGGCTCGGAGCTGTGCCTGCCGCTCGTCAACAAGGAGCGGCTCGTGGGGTTCGTCAACCTGGGGCACAAGCCGCATCTGCAGATGTACTCCCAGCAAGACTTGGATCTCCTGCTGTCGCTCGCGCACAATGCCGCCATCGCCCTCGACAATGCCATGCTGTACGAAGACCTCAAGCGCTCGCAGCTTCTCATTCGGCGCGCCGACCGTTTGCGGTCGCTCGAGACGATCGCCGGCGGCTTCGCCCACGAGATCCGCAATCCTTTGACCTCGATCAAGACGTTCGTGCAGCTCGTGCCCGATCGGCGGGACGACGGGGACTTCATCACCGGGTTCGGGCAGGTCGTCGCCGAAGACGTCAACCGGATCGAACGGTTGATCAAGGAAATCTTGGACTACGCCCGCTACATGCAGCCGAAATGTACCGAGGAGGACTTGAACGAGATCGTCGCCTCGTGCCTCTATTTCCTGGAAGTCAAAGCGACGGGCAAACGCATCACCGTGCACCGAGACCTCCAGCCCGGGCTCTCGCGCGTCGTGTTGGACCGCCAGCAGATCAAGCAGGTCATCCTGAACCTGTGCTTGAACGCCTTCGACGCCATGGAGGGAACGGGGGGCCGCCTGACGGTACGAACCCGGCAGGTCGCGAAAAGCTCCGGCGACCCGTGGGTTCAGCTTGAGGTTCAAGACACGGGCTGCGGCATCCCCGCCGGCGACTTGGAGCACATTTTCGATCCGTTCTTCACCACCAAGCACGAGAGCGCGGAACGCGAAGGGACCGGGCTGGGCCTCACCATCGTTCACCAAATCGTCCACGATCACGGCGGGACCATCGAGGTGCGGAGTCAGGAGGGACAGGGGACGACCTTCGTCGTCAATCTGCCGCTCCGAGCCGTGTCGGCCGCTCTGCCGGCCCTCGCCGCCAACAAGGAGGCTTCATGAGAAGGATCGAGCCATGCACGTTCACCGATCGGTCACCTCGATGGGGCGTCCGCGGCGCGACCCTGGTCCTTCTGTTGACCCCGCTGCTGGTCTTGACGAGCCTCTGCGCTCGCGCACAGGCCGGCAGCTTCCGCATCTTCAACCAAGGCGCCGCCGCCTCGGGGCAGGCGGCGGCCTTCACCGCGCAGGCCGACGACCCGTCCGCCGTCTACTACAATCCCGCCGGCATGACGCAGCTTCGCGGGCTCCAGTTCTACGGCGGCGGTCTGTTGGCGGGGGGCCACACCACCGTCACGAGCGCGACCGGGGCGACGACACGCGGCGGCTTCGGCAATTCCATCGCCAACCCGCCCCCGCTCAACGCGTACATCACGGCCAACCTCGGCGACCTGGGCGTGAGGTCCTTGCGACGCATGACGGTGGGCGTCGGCCTCACCAGCCCGTTCGGCTTGGTCTACGAGTACCCCCGCACCGCGCCGTTTGCCACCGCCGTCACCCGTGAAGTGCTGCCGTTGATCGACATCAAGCCCACGATCGCGTACCAGGTCACCGACGACCTCGCGCTCGGCCTCGGGGCGGACATCTACACGTTCACCGGGCTGGCCGGGCCCGGCCAGTTCGTGCAACAGGCCACTTCCTCGGGGGGCGGAATTCTGCCGCCCGCCGGCACGCAGCTCGAGTTCAACGGAAAGGATACGGCGGCGGGCTTCAACGTGAGCCTGCTCTACACCGCGCTGCGCAATGCGGACGGGAAACCGATCGCGAACATCGGATTCGTCTACCGCAGCCAGGCGACGCTCCATCTGGCCGGCTCGTTCCTCGCCAACGGCACGACCGTGACCTCCGCACGCGCCACCGCGGTCTTGCCGCAGGTCTTCACGGGCGGGATCGCGATCTGGCCGATCCGAAACCAGCGGCACGAATGGAAGCTGGAAACCGACGTCGACTACACCGGGTGGAAATCCTTTCGAAGCACCGACCTGCAGCTCGGCAACGGAAGCACGATCCCATTCCCCCAGAACTGGCGGAGCGGCTATACCATCCACCTCGGCACGGAGTGGAAGTGGCTGGAAGTCCCGGCGCTCCCGTCATGGCAAGTGGCCGTGCGCGGCGGCTATTGGCACTCTCAAGCCGCGATCCCGGACACCTCGTTCAACCCGGCGATTCCCGACGCCGATCAACACCTCATCGTCTTCGGCCTCGGCTTCCTCTGTCAAAAGGACGGCCGGTTCTTGGGGCTGATTCCTTGCGGCGCCTCCGGTCGCCTCGCTCCCCAGGCCATCGGTCTCGACCTCGCCTATCAGGCCATCCTCTATGAGACGCGGACCGTGACCGGGAGCACCAACCCGATCGCCATCCCGGGCACGATCGACGGCACCTACCAGACGGTCTTTCATGTCGGCGCGGTCAACCTCCGGATTAACTTCTAGCCGCCGGCTCGGGCTCCGGTCGCGTCTTGCAGTGCCACCCCTTCTCCCTCTACGATCGCCTGCGGCACGACCAGCGGCCGTGCTCCACAGGGACGAGGGCCATGACTCGACATACCACTTCGGGCGGCGGATGGACCGGAAGACAGCGGTGGCTGTGCCTTGCTCTCGCCGTTGCGGTGGGGCTCTTGAGCCAGGGCTGCAGCCGGGTGTGGCGCGAATCCCGGGCGCTGTCGCTCCTGCATATCGTGCACGATCAGGCGGCCGACCTGGCTCTTCGGAGCCGGGCCAAAGGGCTCGATCCGGCCGTCCAGATTCTTTCCGGGCGGATCGCCTACGATCACGCCGTCGAGCTGTGGAACGAAGCCACGATCGCAAAGAAGGCGGGGATCATCGCGATCCAATCCGGCGCCGGCCGGCGGATGGTGCGCGAGTATCCGGCGAGCATTGCCCGGCTGGCGGGCCTCGAGGGCGCCCCCTTCGACGCTGCGTTCCTGGACGCCGTCATCACCTTCCATGAGCAGGCGATCGCGGCCCTTGATCTCCCGCTCAAACCCGGCGATACCGAGGAACTGAAGCAGATCATCGAGCGGACCAAGGGTCTGCTGACCGTGCATCTCCTCGCCGCGCGGGCGGTGAGGAGCGGGCCCGTCCCGTGAGCGACTGGGCGACTCCCACCTCCGATCCGGTCCCGTGCTCGCTTGACAGCGGGCATGGCTTCCGATAGACGTGCACCTCCCCGATCATTTCACCCGAGCATGCGACACCCTCTCCAACCGTGGACCAGCCGGCTGCGCCAATGGCAGAAGTCCGCCTTCGAGCAGATGGAGCGCCACGGCGGCGAAGATTTTCTCGCGATGGCGACGCCGGGAGCGGGGAAGACCCGCTTCGCCTTGCGGGTCGCCCATGACCTGTTGTTTCGCAAGGCGGCGGCGCGCGTCGTGGTCGTCTGCCCGACCAATCACCTGCGGCAGCAATGGGCCAAGGCCGCCGCGCACGTCGGTCTCCAGCTCGACCCCTATCTCAGCAACGAGCAGGCCCGTGAGAGCTCCGATTATCACGGCTGCGTCGTCAGCTATCACCAGGTCTGCCTGAACCCCCGCGTGTTTCATCTTGCCTGCCGGGGCGCGCCCACCATGGCGATCTTCGACGAGCTCCATCACGCCGGCGACGGGAAGGATTGGGGCGACGCCTTGCACGAGGCGTTTCACCAGGCCGTCAAACGCCTCTCGCTGTCCGGCACGCCGTTTCGGAGCGACAACAGCCGGATCCCCTTCGTCCGGTACGTGAACGATCAGAGCATGCCGGACTATCGGTATGGCTATCAGCAAGCGCTTTCCGATCGCGTGTGCCGCCCGATCGTGTTCCCGACCTACGAAGGCGAGTTGAGCTGGGTCTCGAACGGTCGCGAGATGACGGCCCGCTTCGAGGACGCGCTGAGCCGCAGGCGGCAGCAGGAGCGCTTGCGGACCGCGCTCCTGCACGACGAGTGGCTGAACGAGGTGATCAAGGACGCCGACCGCGAGTTGTTGAAGCTCCGGGCCAAGGACCACTCCGACGCCGCCGGCCTCATCGTGGCGATGGACCAGGACCACGCCCGCCATATTGCCGGGCAGGTGAAAACCGTGACCGGGGCGTCCGCCCGGCTGGCCGTCTCGGACGACCCCGACTCCTCGAGGGTGATCGAGCGGTTTTCGACGTCCCGAGACCGGTGGCTGGTCGCCGTGAACATGGTCTCCGAGGGCGTGGACATTCCACGGCTGCGCGTGGGCGTCTATGCTTCCAACGTACAGACCGAGATGTATTTCAGGCAGGTAGTGGGACGATTCGTGCGGATGCAGCCCGAGTTGCCGGCCTCACAACGCGCCTACCTGTATCTGCCGCGTGATCCCCGATTGGTCGAGTACGCGGAGGCGATCAAGGCCGAGCGTGATCACGTGCTCTGGGACGAGCCGGAGCCGGCCGCCCGCACCTTGTTCGATGGGCGACCGGCGTCACCGGGCGACGGCTTTTTACCGCTGTGGGGGGTCGCGGTCGCGCATGGACGGATCGGCGAAGACGAGCCGGCCGCGGAGCCGACTCCGCCGTCACCCGCCGGGCAGGCGACGGTCGCGCGTTACGAGCACAAGGAGCAGTTGCGCCAGATCCACAAGAACCTGGTCGGCAAGGTGGCGCGCCAGGCGGGGGTGGAGCACCGACGGATCAATGCGGAGTTGCTGAAGCGGACGGGGAGTCGGATCGAGCACGCGACGCTCGATGAGTTGAAGCGCCGGATCCAGCATCTGGAGCGCTGGCTGGAACGAGGGTACGACGAACGGAGATAGAGCGGGGCATCGCTGCCCCGCTCGCCTCGTCTAGAGCCGCGCTTACGCGCCCGCAACCGGGACCGGCTCGCCCAGCAATCGCTCGATCGCCCGCAACCGGCTTTTTTCCTCCGGCGTCACGAACGTCGAGGCGCGGCCTTTCGCCTGCGCTCGCGCCGTCCGGCCGACCCGGTGGACGTAATCCTCCGGGCAGTTCGGGAGATCATAGTTGATCACATGGGCGATCCCATTGACGTGGATCCCGCGCGCCATGATATCGGTCGCGACCAAGACGCGGTATTTGCCGCGCTTGAACCCTTCGATCGCGTCGCGCCGCTGCCCCATGGAGCGGTCCCCGTGCAGGATGCCGGTCGGCACCCCGTCGTCGAGCAACATGCGGCCGACTCGGTCCGCGCGGGTTTTCGTCCGCGTGAAGACCAGGGTGGTCCCCGCCTCTTGCTTGACCAGACGCCGGAGCAGCGGGTTCTTCTGCTCGCGGCTCGCGTGGAACACCTTCTGCTCGGCCGACGACGGCGTCGCGCCGGTCGGCGTCACTTGGACGCGAACGGGCTCCCGCAGGCGCGTCTTCGCGAGCGCCTTCACGTCTTCGGGCATCGTCGCCGAAAAGAGCAACGTCTGCCGCTCATCGGAGAGCGCATCGAGGATCTGATTGATCTGCGGAGCAAACCCCATGTCGAGCAGACGATCGGCCTCGTCCAGGACGAGGATCCTGATCGCCGAGAGGTTCAACGTCCCACGCCACATGTGGTCGAGCACGCGCCCCGGGGTCCCGACGACGATCTCCGGGTGCTGCCGGAGGGCGCGTTCCTGCTGCTGCATGTTCGCACCGCCGACGATCAGGGCCGCACCGATGCGGGCCCGGCGGCCGAACTCGTCGGCCGTCTTCTGCACCTGCATGGCCAGCTCACGGGTCGGCACGAGGATCAGCGTCCGCAGGCTTCGGCGTTGGGTGAGCTGTTCGATGATCGGGATCACGAACGCCGCGGTTTTCCCCGTGCCCGTTTGGGCGCAGCCGATGACGTCCCGGCCTTCCAGGGCCGGAGGGATCGCCATCTGCTGAATGGGGGTTGGAGTGGAATAGCCGGCCTTGGTGACCTGCGCCAGCATGTCACTGGACAGACCAAGACCGTGAAACGAAGTACTCGCACCAGTCATGATAACCTCAAACTGTGTGGGGAACTGAGCTGTAACGTGAGAGTCAGGAAGGGTCCAGCAGGAAGGGAAGCGTCGTCGCGCTCCGGCCAGGTCTTATCTGTCTCGCCTCAGTCTCACCCGATGGTGGTCCAAACGTCGCTGTCCCTCGCCTTGGACCGAACGGCGAGATGCCTCACTCTACGGCATGGAGGCCCAGGAGTCAAGCATGCCGACGAAGATTCCTCGCCGCCGCTCCTCCGGTTTGATTCAGATCCGCAAAGATGATAGCAAGAAGGCCGGCTGGTCAACCGATCGAGAGAGGATGGAACATGGAGTGCCTGTTCGACGGTCTCGGACTCTTCGCAGTGGCGGTGACGACGCTCTTGGCCGTGAGCACGGCCCTCTTCCTGGGCCTGCTGCCGCACCTCATGGAGCGGCGCAAACGTCTGGAGCGCGCCGCCTATTTTCGAACGCATCTGCTGCATCAATTCGAACGACTCGGCCCTTGTCTGGAGCCTCGCCACGTGCCGATGCCCGCGGAGCACCAGCAGGTGATCGACGGCGTCACCGCGCTCGGCCTCTATGGAGAGCTACTCGAGCGCGACGAGTGGCAATCGTTCCTTCGGACCCAGTCGGCGCTGGCGGGAGCCCGCAATCAGCCGTCCTTCAACAAGCGTGAGGCACGGGCCATCGAGCGGATGGTGCAGGACACCGCCTCCCTGCTCACGCGCCACCTTGCCGCCCAACCGGACGGCCGTGCAGGCTGGATCAGGTTCTTGCCGCCCCTCGGGCCTCGTTCTTCCCGGGCGCTCACGCACTCCGTGCCCCTGCGGTGAGGACATCGGTCAGCAGGCGAGGCCGGCGGAGCCGGCGGCCGCCCCGGATTTGACCTGGCTCAGATCGCCGAACTTCCAGAGCAGGACCGAGGCACCGGCGGTCAGCCAGAAGATCGCCGCCATGCCGAGCAGGCTGGTTTCCGGCCCCAGGCGGTCGGTGACCCATCCGAAGGCGACCATCCCGATCATACTGGCGGACATCGCGCCGGTGTTGAAGATCGAGAACATCCGGCCCCGGAGCTTCTCCGGCGTCATCTCTTGCAGCATCCCCCACACGACGGGGGTGAAGAGGGCGAGGGCGGCGCCGATGAGCGCCACGAGCGCCATCGACAGCATCGCCTGCGCGGTTCCCGCGAGGAGGAAGCTCGCCACGCCGCCCACCACCATCGCGGTCGTGATCAGCAGCAGACGCACGGTCGCGCTCATCTGTTTGGAGCACGCGAGCGCCACCGACACGATGACCATGCCCGCGCCGTAGGAAGACCATAGCCATCCGAGCATCATCGCGCCCACGTGCAGCACTCTATCGGCGAACACGGGCAATAGGAACACGAAGGCGCTGGAGGCCAGGCTGTAGCAGAGCGCGGTCACGACGAACCCGGCGATCGTGCGCCGCTCCACGAAGACGAAGTGGAGGCCTTCTTTGAGGTCCTTCAGGAACCCGCCACGTTTCCGTGCGGCCTTCTTCTCCGCGCGCCCTTGCTTCAGACGCAGCCGCGACAACGACAGCACCGAGAGCACGAACGTCGCGCTGCTCGCGTACAGCACCAGTTGCATCCCCACCGTGGCGATCCCGAGCCCGCTGATCGCGGGCCCCACCAGCATGCCGATCATCGCCGTGCTCGCGACCAGCGCATTGGCGGCGGTCAACTGCTCCCGTTCCACGATCAACGGCACCGTGGCGGACAAGGCCGGCCCGAACACGGTGGCGATGACGGCCATGGCAAAGACGACGAGGTAGACCCGCGGCAAGGTCAACGCGCCGCCGGCGTAGAGGATCGGAATGATGAGCGCCAGCCCCGCCCGGAGGACGTCCGCGCCCATCATGATCCATTTCTTCGAAAAGCGGTCGACGTAGACGCCCAAGAGCGGCCCGAGCATCAACGGGGGGAGGGTTTGCAGGACGCCGATCACGGTCATCTTCAGCGTCGAGCCGGTGAGGTTGAAGACGAGGTACAGGAGGGCGACCTTGTTGAGCCCTTCACCGATCTGCGAGATGGCTTGACCGATCCAGAGCCATCTGAGGTTCGGGATCTTCAGCAGCCGAAAGCCGGTCTCCGTCTTGTCCTGTGACGACCCCGTCCCGTCGAGCCGGTCTTTTCGCCCCTGGCCCCCGGCCGCCACCGACCTTGCCATCCTTGCCACCTCGCGATCGGGTTGTTCCACCGCCGCCCGCTTCAGTCCATTCTAACCGCGGCTCCTCTACGATATTGTCGGTAACGTGGCCAGGCCCCGTCTCCCGGCGCCCGACACGCCGGCGTCAGCATTCCGTCTACCGGGCAAGCTAGTATCGGAATGATACTGAGGAAGAGGAAAGAGAGGCGGGGAGACTCGAGCGTGAGGAACACCGGCTGGCGGGTGCTGCGCGACCGAAACTTCGGCCTGTTGTGGGCTGGACAGATGATCTCGCAGATCGGCGACAGCCTGACCAAGGTCGCCTTACTCTGGTTCGTCTATGACCTCACGGGCTCCACGCTCAAGACGACCATGATCGGCTTGCTGCAAACGATTCCCCCGTTGGTGCTGGGCGCCCCGATCGGGGTCTATCTGGATCGGCTCCCGAAGAAGCCGGTGATGATCTGGATCGATCTGATTCGCGCCGCCCTCGTGCTCCTGATCCCGGTCCTACACTTCTTCGACATGTTGACGCTGCCGCGCCTGTACGTGCTCGTCTTCCTGATCTCCCTGTTTTCCAGCGTCTTCGGCCCGGCGCTCGCGTCGTCCGTGCCGCTCCTGGTCGGCCGCAGCGAATTGACCGCCGCCAATGCGCTCCTCCAGACGACGACGAACATCGGGTTGCTCGCCGGGCCGGCGCTGAGCGGCCTTGGCATCGCCCTGGTGGGCGCGCAGAACGTCCTCTACGTGAACGTGCTGACCTTCCTCCTGTCCGCCCTGTGCCTGATTCCGATCCGCCTCCGGGCGCCTGCGACGGCGCCGGCGGCCGCACCCGGGCGGTTCGTGCACGACATGCTGGTCGGCCTCCGCTTCGTCGTGAGCCACCCGATGATCGTGGCACTCATGATCGGGGCCAGCCTCTACAGCCTGGCCGCCAGCGCGTTCGTCTTCTTGTTACCCGCGCTGGCGAAATCCCATCTCCACATGGGGGCCGTCGAGCTCGGAGGTCTCTGGTCCTTGCTGGGGATCGGGATGCTGCTGGCCTCGGTCTGGCTGTCCTGGATCAGGGAACGCAACATGTGCCAGCGCTTGAAGCTGGTGGCCGCGTCGCTGCTCGTGGGCGGTACGGCGATGGCGGGGCTGGGGTTCGTGACGTGGAAGTCGATCGCCATGCCGCTGATGCTCATGCTCGGGGGCAGTCTCGCCCTCTTTACGCCGATCACCTGGGCGTTCATCCAGGAGCTCGCACCCGCTCACGTCCTCGCCCGCGTGCTCACGACCTTCAACACCGCCGCGATGGCGACATCGATGGCGGGGATGGTCCTCTTCGGATGGGCGGCCGACGCGTTCAGTCCGACCGTCAGCTTGATCGGGGCCGGAGTGGTGTTTCTCGCGACCGCCCTCGTGCTCTGGCACTTCGGAGATCGCTACGGTTTTCCCGCGCTGGTCCTCGACGAGGATCACCGGGCAACGAGCAGTCGGGTCGGCTAGTCTCGGCCCGCCCCTCAGCGGTCGGGGGAGGCACCCGCCGGCTGCTTGGTGATCGTAATCGCCCGGCCCTGGCCGGTAACCCGGGTCGTCACCCGATCGCCGGGCTTCAATTCCCGGTCACCCGTCGTCTCGTGATCGACCAGCAGGTGAATCTCCTTCCCCTTCGGGTCGCGGAGCACCACGCCGTCCTCTTCGAGGTGCAAGACCAACCCCTCGATGACCCGTGTTCCCGCCGCTTGGCCGGGATTCACGGTCGGGTCCGAGATTCCAGTCTCCTGCCGCCCCGCCATCCCTTCCTCTCCTGCGTCTCGATCCGCCGTGCGCGGCTGGGGTTCGCCCTCGATGCGGTAGTGCGGGCCCTGCCCCTGCTGGTGGAGCCGCCGTTCGCGGATGTCCTCACGCCGTTGCTCCTCCGCTTCACTCGGCTCATTCGCCTCGACCGTCGGATCGCCGTGGGGCAGGATCGCCCGTTGCGCCTGGGCAAGCGAGGCCATCCCGAGAAGACAAAGCCCTGCAAACAGCGCTGTTGTGACCATGACTCCTCCTCGCTGAGCTCCATTGAACTCCCTTCCCTCACTGTAGCCGTTCGAATGCAACGCCCCTGTCCGGCAAGGCGGAAAGGCTCTGTCGGCCCTCGAACCCGGCACGCGCCGTGACGAGCCACACAGCTTGCCGGATGAGTCGCACGAATTCAGATGAAAGGAATGGAGGCAATGAATGGGAGGCAATGACATGAATGGACGGTCAGGAGGGGTCCGGTCGTCCTTCATGGCGGGCGAGGACATGCGGGCGGATGGAGGCCGCAGGCTCGAGCTACCGGAGGCGTATTCGCGAGAATCGTGGAGGAAGGGTTCGGGCCGGCGACGACACAGAAGCCTGAAGAGCGTTGGTCGCAGTAGAACGCGATGATTCGGGGAGCGTCCCTATGGTCGGCTGCCGGTGTCTCTCGCCGGCAGGATACTGATCGCTTGAATTTGGTTCCCGACGCGGTCGCCGCTTCTCGTGAAGGTCTGATAATAAAAACCTTGGACGACGACCCGTGAGGACTCCGTCAAATTCTGATGCCCCAGACTGTAGACCGGCAGCGCAGCTCCGGTCTGTTGATCGGTCAGGACGAAGAGCATGTAGGGGGTGCCTTGCGGGCTGGTCTTGGTCTGGATCTGAGACGCGATGCCGGTCACGATGACTTCGGCTCGATGGAACTGGTCAGGGTGTTGGGCGATGGCGGTGGTCGTCGTCTCTTGTACGGCACCGGCCACGTGCCCCCCAGCCAGGATCCCGACGCTCATGCAGACCATCCAAAACATCACCGCCCGTCGACACCACATCGTCACCTCATCAAGAGCTTGGAGCAGGCAACAGCTTCACATATACCGCTCAGGCGCCCGGATGCGGTACCCAGCAGGAGTATTGGAGCAGTCCGAATCCCGAAGTGATCAGGCCCCCCGTCTCGCGCTGACGTCCGGATATTATCGCCACGTCAAGAGGGAGTCTTCGCCTCCTGGTACCCTTCGTACCAACCGCTCCACTTCGCGTACCAGCGATTCGCCCATTGGGCGACCTCGCTGTTCCTTTCGCCGTAGCGCAATTCGATCGTTCGATTGAACGTGTCCTGATCGCCCGCGATCTGGACCAGGTCGTCATTGGTTAATCGTTCCCACTGCTTCTGCAAAGGACCTTTGATTTCCGCCCAGCTGCTCTTGAATTGCTCTCGTGTCATGGAATGCTCCTCGTTGGTATGGATGAGGGTCGGAGACCCCGCGGTCAGCCTCGGTCACCCAGCAATTGATGATCGTGGATGTACGTGTACAGAACGACAGCCAGTACACCGCCCACGAAACATAGGCCCTCCGCCGTCAAGGGATGGCCCCTCAGCCACTGCACCAGAACATACAAATCGCCCATCGTCGCTCCTCTCATCAAACTCGAGGTCTCGGCCGGTCCACATCAACCCAAACCGCGCACGGCCTCCGATCGACGAAGTCGGGCGCAGGGACCGCCACGGTACGTATCGTCGATTCCGAAGGCAGGGACGACTCCTGCTGTCTACACCCTCGTCAGGTGGCGGTGGCGTCGAAGCGGCGAAGACTGGGGAATCGATCGCGCGAGGGAACTTGGGCGCGAGAGATAGGACAGCCAGCGGGACCCACGCACTGCCGTCATGCTACGCGCAAGCGGCGTGGTGGTCAAGGAGTATTATGAGCTGGCTCCGTCCGGTATGGCGATCAGTCCCTAGGGCCTTGTGTGAATTCCTTTTCCGCCCCGCACGGCTTATGCTGTAGGCGCCGCCCCGACAACGGGCTACAGGAGGAACGGATGGATAAGCAGCAGGTCGTCGAGAAGTTCTTGCACGCGTGCGATGAAGTTCACGATATCATCAAAGAGGGCAATTTGATCACGCAAATCGAAAAGCTGCGGCTCGAAACCTGCACGTACAAGCTGCGGTCCATTCTACTCTTCCTCGAGAATCACCAGCACTGACTCTCTCCCCCTCGAACCGGAACACCAGCCTATCCGGCCGGCGAGCCGTGCTGCATGGCTCGCGAGACCTCCAGCGGCCTCACCTTGCGTTCCGAACCGGACGGGAAGATTTTCGAGATTGGTGACAGTGAGAGCCGGCGCCGACCAGGGTCAGCGCTTCACTTGGCGTTGACCATACCTGGCGGCCAGGTCCTCGACGGTGGCGCGGGCCTCGGGGAGGAGATCCAAACGTTGCTCGGCCTCGGCAAGGCGCAGGGCTTCCCTCGCCAGCGTCATCGCCTCCTCCTGGTTGCCTCGCTCGGCGTAGCTCCTTGCGAGCGTGAGGCGGGCGTTGACAGCCGCCGGCGCCCGTTCGATCACCCGCCGGAGCATCGCTTCGCCCTTCGCCGCATCCCCGCCCAGCAGCCCCGGCAGTCGGAGGAGAAAGGTACCCTTCGAGGATAGGGCATCGAGATGATCGGGGTCGAGCTCGAGCGTGCGATCCAAGGCCCGCATCACTCGTCGAAAGCCGAAGACCGACGAGGTCGAAAGGCTTTCCCCGTCGATCCGCAGTTGCTCGCCCAAGCTGCAAAACAAGGCGAAGTGGGCCGCCGCGAGACCGGCATCGAGCTTGACCGCCTGCTCGGCCAAGCCTTGGCTCCGCTCGAAGTAGGCGAGCCTGGCGCGGCGGTCCGTCGACTGCCGTCCCCGGTCACATTCCACTTGCGCTTTGGCGCTCAGCTCTCGAGCCGACTCGCCGGCGCGGCCCTCCACAGCAAGACCGCCGAGCACGGCAAGACACATCATGATGACGACAGAGACAGATCGCATGGAGACTCTCCGCTTGAATCGGACCAGGACTAGGAAGGAGGTTGGGGTCGCTCCAGGGTGAACCGCGCGTGGGTCGCTATGGTGAGGCGCTATGATAGCGCAAGAGCTCAGCGTGAGCAACCGCTTGCCTGATCGAGCGCCGTGATGCATGATTGCGATGGGACGCGCCCGAGCCGTCGGGTGCGGCTCCGTCCAGATCTCTCGACCTCAGAAGTCTTCATGGTCTTCCTCACACCCAACGCCCACGCACGGCTCCGACAACTGCTCGAGGAACACCCCGAAGAGCACGTGGTGCGGATTGAGGTCCATGAGGTGGACGAGCGCCGCCTGGGTCTGAACATCACGCTGGAAGAGGCGCCTCAGCCGGAGGATCATGTGGAAGATCTCAACGGACTGACATTGGCGGTCGCCGGTCCGAGTCTCGACCGCCTGGACGGGGCCACGCTCGATTACAACGACGTGGACGGGTTCCGCCTCCAACACCCCACGCCTCCCGCCAAGGAACTGCGGGTCATCTCACTGAATTGACGGGTCCCGCGCCAGGCAGGGGACATCGCATCCCCTCCCCTCGCCTCACTTCCTCGAACCGCCTTCGACTGGTTGCCGGACGATTCCCACACGAGCTCAGCCGCGTGACGAGCATCGGGTTCCCTGCCTCTGATCCGGGGTCGCCATCCTGTCCACGCGCCCTTCTCGTCTCCGCCTGATGGCTGGCGCTCGTCCGTCGGGGGTTGCTGCTCGGCAGTCGCCGTCTCGTCCCTTGAGTGAACGCTCAGCGATTGCTCATCTCGACTTCACACAAACTTCATCCGAGGGTTTTTAGAATCTGGGTGAAACAGGGCGGTTCGCGGGGCTGCTCCGCGGGCTGCCGGGTCATGAAATGGTGGAGACGAAGAGAGAGGACGAGCGGCCATCGGATGGGAGTCCGGGCCGCTCGCCGGTGGAGGAGGGAACATGGCACATTCGACGAGGACGACAAGGAGGACAGTAAAAGGGATGATCATGACCGTGGCCGCCTTGTGGCTGATCGCCCCGGCCGGCGGCGGGTCCAGCCTCTCGGCGGCGCCGTGGCTGGCTCCGGCGGCGCAAGAACGGCTCGCGGCCGACTGGGTCAAGGAGATCGCAGCTCAGTTTCGCACGGAGCGGGTGCGCGAGGTGTTCATGAACGCGCCCTTTGGCTCGCCCCAGTCCTCCATGCTGGGGCTCTTGAACGACGCCGCGGTGGCGCTGAAGGAAGGCGAAATCGATTACGCCCGCGATCTGATCCACCACGCGGTCGGCTTGCTGGACGACGGCGTCGAGCACGGATGGTACTCGCGCCGGGACATCGAACCGATCAAGGGGATGATCCTGAGCCGAGCGATGGAGGGCATCCAGCAGGCGCGGAAGAGCAAGGGGGTCACGAACCAGCCGGTTCGCCAGCGCGAGCGAAGCGGGCCGACGGCGGCTCGCTCGGACAAAGACTTTGATGAGCCGCTGTTCGGCGGCCCGGACGACTATGACCTCTATGGAGAAGAGGGACGGCGCTGGACGGGGTACACCCGTGGGCGGCTCGGCTTGACTGAGCAGTTGGAGGAACGTCGGGGCGCGCGGGAAAAGGATCGTACCTCGGCTCGAGACGCCCGGCGTGCACGGGGCGGGACGTCGGCGCGGTCCGAGAGGGCGGCGTCTCGATCCTCGGCCGACTTCGAGCGAGCCCGCCGCGACGATCCGCGCGATCTCGACTGGGATCGCCTGGGGCCGCGGAGCCGGGATCGTGTCGAGGAGCGCGAGGCAGGCGACCGGGAACGGATCCGCCGCACCGACGCCATGCGGCCCAAGCCGAGCGCCCGAGACCGGCGGACGGACGTCTACGATGAAGACCGCTGGACGCCCGAGGAACGCGAACGCCGATCCCGGACGAGCCAACGCATGAGCCGTGAAGACGTGTGGCCGGACGAGGGCGCCGAACGCGACCGGCGCCATCGTCGGGCGGACGAATAGACGACCGCGTAATAGGAACCCTCATCGACTCGACCTGGTCGAGCGGAACAGGAGGAGCAGATGACACCACGTGCGATCATCAGTCTGACAGTCGGCGCCCTGTTGCTGGCAGGCCTCCAGCCCGCCTGGGCGGACCGGGACGACCGCGCCGGCAGCGCCGTCTATCGCGCGAGCAACCTCATCGGCAAGGACGTCAAGAATGCACAGGGCGAAGACCTTGGAGAGATCAAGGACATCGTGCTGGACCCGTACTATGGGAAGGTGGCCTATGCCGTGCTGTCGTTCGGGGGCTTCCTCGGGCTGGGCGACAAATACTTCGCCATTCCCTGGCGGGCGCTCGAGCCGGCGAAAGACGGCGATCACCTTCTGCTGAACGTGGACAAGGCTCGCCTGAAGACCGCGCCGGGATTCGACAAAGACCAGTGGCCGGACATGGCGAATCGCGAGTGGGCGAGGCAGGTGCACCAATTCTATGACCAACCGCCGTATTGGGAGGGCCGGCCGGCCCGGGGCATCGCCGTCAAGGGGCAACAGGCCACGATCCAAGGGGAAGTGCTCAACATCAAGGATGAGCTCTACGTGATCAAGGACGCCTCGGGACGGGAAGTCCGGATGCACGTCGATCAGGACACGAAGATCGAGGGCCAGATCAAGCCCGGCGACAAGATCCAGGCGGAGATCACGCAAGCCAGCCACGCTCAGTCGATCAAGAAGGCTCAGTGAGGCGACGGACGGGGGCCTCCCCTGGCTCCCGTCCCCCGCTGGCCCGCGCTCGATGTCCCGTGACCGCCCGTTCAGCCCCTCCGCTTGAGCCGCCGGTGGATGGCGAGGAGCGCGGCATGGAGGCTGAAGAGAATCATGACCAGCTCGCAGAGCACACGCCAAAGCACATTGCCAAGCAGGAAGACGAGCACGGCCCCGACGATCGGTTTGACGGTCGGCGGGATCGGGACATTGGCTGGAATGCGCAGCTCGGGCAGCAGCTGGCTCGGGGGGATCAGGGCGATGGCGACGCTCGCGGCCGTGAGACCCAGGACCCCCAGGAGATAGACGACCCTGATGACCGCTGGCGTGACGAAGACGCGGAACGAGAAGAACCCCTGCTCAGGGATGGGAGCGTCCTGTTCCAACGTCCAGATAGGCTGCTCTTGCACCGGCATGAACTGATGGCCGCAGCCGCACTTGAGGGTCCTCGCCGGATGCTCGCTCCCACACTTCGGGCACGTCAGCTCGGTCCTCGGGACGCCTGATTCGGCACGCGACGCCATCCGGTCTCCTTGATCCAGGCAGCAAGATAGACCGGCTCCTTGCATAAGGATATCGGGCGGGTCCCTACACGATGTTTGCTACTGCCAGGAGTGGGGATGAGGCGGCCGACCTGGAGAACCCGGGCGGTGCGCAAGTCGGGTGACGGCGGGGCAGCGGTAAAGCGGGAGGCAGGCGGGAAGACGCGAGGACGACGCTCGGGCGGACCGACGGGTGCGGTGGATCGTTCACGATCCGTGCACAGGAGACCGAGGACCTGGGCGCAGATCACAGCCCCTGCGTCAAGATGGTGGAAGCCAAGGCCTCCCAATCGACCGGCTTGCGCAGCCAGAGATACCCGCTCGTCGCGGCTTCCTGTTTCGTCTGTTCGCTCGGATCACCGAGGAAGATGATGTGCGGCCTCGCCGGCAGCGGTCGCGCCGCCTCGATGACGGTCATGGCATCCCAGCCGGGAAGCGTCGGCGACGCGACGATCACATCGTAGCGGCCGCTTCGAATCGCCGAGAGCGCCAGCTCGCCGTCACGCACCGTATCGATCTCCAGACCGCGGCCCCGCTCGGTCAGCTCTCGCCAGGCGGTATGCAGGAAAGCCTCATCGCTATCGATGAGCAGAAGACGCAGGGGACTCACCGGTGTTCGGCCGACGGTGTCGATGCCCGGATCCGAGCATCGAGCGGAGTGGTCTCGGGCGTGTTCTACGAGCATCGAACGGCGGGCGATTCCGTGCGATCAGCCGCCGAGGCGCTAGCCTGCATTATTCATGACGGTTCGTGACGAAACCGCCAAGACGCCAGGCGAGACGGGCGCGCGGAGCCCCGAGCGGCCGAGGCGTACTTGAAACGGTACGGTGAGGCCGAGCGGGGCGAGCCCGCCCGCTTGGGTGCGTGACACCCGCACCCAAGCTTATCGCAGCGGCGTATCGGCGGTTGCAGTAGAAGCGCTCATGGATAATGCGGGCTGGGAACGAGCCGGCGGTCGAGGCCACGGCCCCGGAAGGAGGAGAGACGACGAAGAAGGGACCCGGCCGGGGTCGTCAGCCCTGCCGGCCGCTCGATTTCTGTCCCTGCTCATAGGCTCGGCGGAGGGCTTCCGCGATGGCCTGCTGGAGGCGCAACAGGTCGGCCGACGACTCATCGGCGACGAATGAATCCACGATGGCTTCCGCTTCCTTCTCAGCCCAATCGGTCATGATGGGAGCCTTGCTCCAATCGTTCGAGGGTGAATAACTACGACCGAGTCTAGCAGTAACGGGCGGGAGGACTCAAGCGGTGGGAACAGGCGGGAGAGAAGCTCCGGGTGAGAAGCGCGGCGGCGTCACTCGACGGTGACGCTCTTCGCCAAGTTGCGGGGCTGGTCGACGTCGGCCCCTCGCAACACGGCCACATGATAGGCTAGCAACTGCAGGGCAACGGTATAGAGGACGGGCGTCAGCAAGGGCGGGACCTTCGAAATCGTGAACAGGCCGTCGACGGCCTTGCCGAGGTCCCGTTCACCTTCCTCGACGAAGGCGAACACGGGTGCGTGCCGGGCTTTGGCCTCCATCAGGTTGCTCATCGTTTTTTCATAGAGTCGGTCCCGTGGGGCGAGGACCACGACCGGGGTGTCTTTGTCGAGGAGCGCAATGGGGCCGTGTTTCATTTCACCCGCCGGGTATCCTTCCGCGTGGATGTACGAGATCTCCTTGAGCTTGAGCGCCCCTTCCAGGGCGACCGGATAATTGATCCCGCGGCCGAGATACAGGACGTTGCGCTTGCTGCGGAGGCGCGTGGCCATCGCGACGAGCTCGGCTTCTCGCTTCAAGATGTGCTCCACCCCGGCCGGCAGCGCGCTCAGGCGCTCTCGCCACAGGCCGTCCTCCGCTTCGGTCACGGCCCCCCGGAGCCGCCCGAGCTGCAACGCCAACGCGTACAGCGCCACGAGCTGGCCCGTGAACGCTTTCGTGGAGGCGACGCCGATCTCGGGGCCGCAGCGGGTATAGAAGACCCCGTCCGACCCGCGGGCGAGGGTGCTGCCGACCACGTTCACGATCGCGACCGCCCGCGCCCCTTTGGCCTTCGCCTCCTGCGCCGCCGCCAACGTATCGGCCGTCTCCCCCGACTGCGAGATCGCGACGAACATCTCATCCTTCCCGATCAAGGGATCCCGGTAGCGGAACTCCGACGCAATGTCGACCTCCGCCGGCATCCGCGCGATCTCCTCCAGCAGGTACTTGCCGAGCAGCGCGGCATGCCACGACGTGCCGCAGCCGACCAGCCAGATCCTCCGCGTCGCGATCGCCTGCTCACGGGTGACCCGGAGCGCGGGCGAAACCGTCTCCCCGGACTCGAGCCACTGTCCCCGCAGGGTGTCCCGTATGGTCTGCGGTTGCTCGTGGATCTCCTTGAGCATGAAATGCGGATAGCCGCTTTTTTCGGCGGCCGAGAGATCCCAGGTGATCCGTGCCGACGTCCGTGCCGCGGGGGCTCCGCTGTTCCTGATCTCCACGTCGCCCGCGGTGACCGTCGCCACGTCGCCGTCTTCGAGGTACAGGACGTCCGTGGTATGCGGCAGCATCGCCGTGACGTCCGACGCGACGAAGCTCGCCCGGCTCCCTCGGCCCACCATCAGCGGGCAGCCCGAGCGCGCCGCCACGAGCGCACCCGGATCCCGCTCGCCGATGACGGCAAGCGCATAGCTGCCCCGGAGCTGCGACGTCGCCCTCTCCACGGCCGCCGCAAGCGGCATGCGCTGTTCGTAGTAGCGGGCGACCAGGTGGGCCACCACTTCGGTGTCGGTCTCCGACTCGAACCGGCACCCTTCCGTCTGAAGTTGCTGCTTCAACGCGGCATAGTTTTCGATGATTCCGTTGTGCACGAGGACACAGCCGCCGGCCCGATGCGGATGCGCGTTCAATTCCGTGGGTTTTCCATGCGTCGCCCAACGGGTGTGCCCGATGCCGATCCGGCCCTCGAGCGTCTCACCGCTCAAGAGGCGCTCCAGATTCTGGAGCTTGCCGGCGCTCCGGCGGACCTGGATGACCCCGTCGTGCAAGACGGCGACGCCCGCGGAGTCGTACCCTCGATACTCCAGCCGCTTCAACGCATCCGTCAGGATCGGGACCGCCTGCTGCTCGCCGACATACCCGACGATTCCACACATGGCTCACCTCGTCCGTCGCCTTCCCGCTCCCAGACCGTCCCGAGCCCATGCTGACCCGCGGGGTCGGGCACGGCCAGCGGATCGGCTTCCTCAGAGCAAAAATACGTTGGACTTCGCGCCGGCGGCGTGGCGGGTGGCGTTGCGCGTATCGAAGACCGCCCGCGCATGACGGATCACGAATTCGTAGTCGAAGGCCGAGTGCCCGGTCAGGACCAGGACCAGGTCGCTGCGCTCGAGCGAGGCCTGTTCCAGACGGGTCGCCTCGTACGCCCGCCCGTCCAGCGACAGGGACGGCACGAAGGGGTCGACATAGGACAGGTCCGCGCCCTCCCGCTGGAGCAACTCCATGACCTTGACCGCCGGCGTTTCCCGCGCATCACCGACGTCCGCCTTGTACGTCACGCCCAGGACCAGGATCTTCGCGCCGTTCAGGCACCGCCCGGCCCGGTTCAGGAGCCGTTGGGCCTTCGCGACCACGTAGTAGGGCATGCTCTCGTTGATTTCTCCGGCCAGCTCGATGAAGCGGGTGTGGACGTCGTACTCCTTCGATTTCCACGCGAGGTAGTAGGGGTCCAGCGGTATGCAATGGCCGCCGACTCCGGGACCGGGATAAAAGGACATGAAGCCGAAGTTCTTGGTCGCGGCGGCGTCGATGACCTCGTAGACGTTGGCCCCCATGCGGTCGCACAGCATGGCCAGCTCGTTCACGAGCGCGATGTTCACCGAGCGGAAGACGTTTTCGAAGACCTTGGCCATCTCGGCCACCCGGGCGGACGAAACGGGGAAGATCTTGACGATCGACTGCTCGTAGAAGTGTTGGGCGACCCGCAGGCAGGCGGGCGTCACGCCGCCGACGAGCTTGAACGTGTTGGCGGTTTTGAACGCCCGATTCCCGGGATCCACGCGCTCGGGGGAGAAGGCGACGAAGATCGTGTCGCCCGCCTTGTAGCCTCTCGCCTGGAGGAGGGGCAGGATCACTTCCTCGGTCGTGCCGGGGTACGTCGTACTCTCGAGCACGATGAGCATATCGCGGTGGACCGCCTTGGCCAGCTCGTTCGTGACCTTGAGGATCGCGCTGATGTCCGGCTCCCGATTCTTGGTCAGCGGCGTGGGCACGCAGATCAACACCACGTCGCACAGCCGCAACACGCGGTAGTCGGCCGTGGCGACGAGCCGTGCCGAGCGGACCGCCTCCCGGAGATCGTCCGGATCGACGTCGGCAATGTAGCTCTCCCCGTCGTTGACCCGGCGCACCTTGGCCTCGACCTCGTCGATGCCAAAGACCGTGAATCCGGTCTTCGCCTGGAGCACCGCGAGCGGTAATCCCACATACCCGAGTCCGATGACGCCGATCACGGCGGACCGGTTGGTGATCTTGTCCATCAACGTCACATCGATCGGTGTCTTCATGCTCCGCCCCCTTCTCCTGGATGGTGGCTCTAACCCTGTCCGTTCGATCCGACCGACTGCCTTCGTGTGTCGCCGTCGCTCGGGACATCCCGACGCGGCGACGGTCGTCGGTCGCCCAGGTGCCCGCGACGCCAGTTTCCCGCACGGTGTCACCGGCGGTCACCCGGCCCGATGCGCGGTCCGGCCATTCGCCTCGCTCGAGGCCGCCCCGCCGTCCTGTCCGGAAATTGCTCATTCCGTACAATTGTGTTCGCCTCGAGTGGTCCAAACGGTGAAAAGATCGATTGGCACACAGCCTGCTCGTAACGGTCGGACAGTGCGTGCGGCGGTGAGCAACAGACCGCACGACCTCTTGAACCACTGGAGGAGCATCATGATCTCGTCGTCATCGATCGCATCATGCAGACCCGCATCCATCCTCATCGCCGTCATCGCCCTGTGCCCGTTCTCTGCGGGAACGCCGACCCTCGCCCAAGGACCGACAGGCATCGAGCGGGCGGCCATGCGGTGGCTTTCGAGCCCGGACCGCCCCATGGCGCCGATCCTCACGAAAGGCGGCTTCATCAAGAAGAAGCGGCGCCCGGTCGAACAGTCGGACCCGACGACGGACACCAGCACGACGACCCCGTCAGAGCCGGCACCGGTGAGCAGTCCTGATACGACGACCAGCCCATCGGAACCGGCGCCCGTCAGCAGCACCAGCGTGGCCAGCCTGACCTTCGTCGGGATGGAGGGAGGATCGAACCCGGCCGATCAGACCTTGACGATCACGAACACCGGTGGAGGCACGTTGAGCTGGACGATCAGCGACGACGGAGACTGGGTGAGCGTCAGCCCGACATCGGGAACGACCACGACCGAGTCGGACCTCGTCACCGTCAGCGTCAACATGTTCGGATTGGCCAGCGGCACCTACACCGCGGTCCTGACGCTGTCGAGCGGCAGCGTGCTGGCCCGCCTTCCCGTCAGTTTGGAAGTGTTACCGGCGGCGCCCACTGTGAGCCAAAGCCCCGCGAGCCTGACGTTCGTCGGCGTGGCCGGTGGAGCCAATCCGACCGCACAACAGATCACGCTCACCAACAAAGGGCACGGTACGTTGAACTGGTCGGTCAGCAAGAACGCTTCCTGGCTATCCGTGACCCCTACGGCGGGAACGACCACCACCGAAACCGACACGATTACGGTGAGCGTGAATGCGACGGGTCTCGCCGCCAACACCTACACGGCGCTGCTGACGGTTACCGATCCCTCCGCTTCCAATAGCCCTCAGGAGATCCCGGTGACGCTCGCGCTCACGGCGCCGCAGTCCGGCACGGCTGAATTGACCTGGAACGCGAATACCGCCAGCGACCTGGCCGGCTACCGCGTCTATATGGGTACGGCTCCGGGGACGTACGGCAGCCCGACGGATGTGGGCAACGTGACGAGCCATAAAGTCGTGGGGCTGTTGCCCGGCACGACCTTCTATTTTGCCGTCACGGCCTATGACAAATCCGGGAACGAAAGCAGCTACTCGAACGAGGTGAGCAAGAGCATTCCCTGAGGAGCCCGTGATGAGAAGCGGGCCGCCGGACGACCTGCGGCCCCTTCCCTCGCATACCCCTTTACCCCATACCCCTTTGTCTCTACTCCAAGCCCTACACCTTCGACACCTCTTGATAATCGTACATGTAGTGGGGCAGCTTCCCGACCGCGTTGAGCACGACGTGGACCGGTATCTGCGCGCGCAGCGTGCTGAGCGCGCGCCGCACGAACTGTTGCGGAGTGGAGCCGGCCCGGACGACGAGGAGCAAGGCATCCGAGTGGCCGGCCAGGACGTTCATGTCGGCGAGCGGCAGAATGGGGGGGGTATTGATCAGAATGTAGTCGAACTGATCCCGCAGGCCGTGAAGGACCGCGGCGAGCCTCTCGGTCTTGAGTAACTGATTGGAGCGAACGACGGCGCGGCCGACCGGCATAATCCAACAGGGCACCTCTCCGAACCCTGTCATGCAGGCCTCCGCCGGGATTTCGCCGCCCAGGCAGTCCGCCAACCCATAGTCCGGTACGGTCATCGCATAGTGATGCAAGACCGGAAACTTGAAGTCGCAATCCACGAGGAGGGTCCGCTTCCCCAGGTCTCGGGCCATGGTGTATCCAAGGTTTACCACCGTCGTGGTCTTCCCCTCTCCCTTGACGGCGCTGGTGACGGCGATGATGCTGCAGGCGTCCTCCGTCCGGGCCAACGCCAGCCGCGTGGCCGCCACCCGGTACTGTTCGGCGATGATCGACCCGGGCTGCCACTTCACGATGAAGTTCAATTCCGGCGATCGCTTGCCCCGCTGCCACATGCCCCGCCGCCACCGACGCGTTCCCTCGCCGCTGCGAGTCGGCCCGGCGGGGACCGGCAGCACCGAGGGGTTCGGGAGAAGCCGCTGCCACGTCGCCCGAAAGACCAGGGCGAAGTTCGGGATGACCGCAAGCAGGTGCGGCCCCAAGAGGTACTCGATGTCCTCGGGTCGCCGGAACTGCGGATTCAACTGCTCTTGCATGACCGCGATGCCGCCCCCCAGCCCGCAGCCCAGGATGAATCCCAGCGCAAGAATCAGGGTCCGGTTGGGCTTGTCGGGCGCGAGCGGGTAGTTGGCCGGATCGATGATCCGGAATTGGCGCCCCTGCTGCCGCTTCTCCAGGTTTTCGGCCACGCGCGCGTTGATCCGCTTGTCGAGCAGGGACCGATAGCTTTTCTTCATGTTGTCATAGTCGCGTTCGAGAATGAGCAGTTGCTGTTCCACGGCCGGTGCCCGTTCGACCCGTCTGACATAGTCCTTTTTCTCGGCGAGCAGCAGGCGCTGCCGCTGTTTCAGCACGGCCAGTTCACTGTTGACCTCCCCCTCCTGTTTCTTGAGCCCCTGCAGATAGGGATCGAGCTGCTTCTCGCCTCCCGTGATCGCTTCGGGGCCGTAAAGGGTGATGAGTTCGCTCTCCACCTGACGCAGTTCCTCCCGGGTCAACGCCATGTCTGGATAGGCCTCGGTGAATTGGGCGGACAGCTCCACGAGCTTCTTTCTCAGCTCGCCGAGCCTCCGAAACAAGGGATCGGGCTCGTGCCCGGTCGGCGCCAGCGTCGGGTTGGTCAATCCAAATCGCTCATATTCCTGCATCGACTTCTCGATCAAAGCTCGGCGATCCGACAGGCGCTGGATACTCTCGGTCACGGTGTTCAGGTCCACCTGCAGTCGATCGAGGGCCCGAAGGTTGGCTTCCATTTGTTGGGGCAGCTCGCCGATGTACGCCGACTTGAACCGGCTGATCTCGTCCTCCTTTTTTTCGAGCTCGCTTTTCACGATCGTGACTTCCTCATCGAGGAACTCTCCGGCCCCTTCAGCCATCTGCTCTCTGGCCTTGAGATTTTCCTCCACGAACTTCGACGCGATCGTCGAGGTCACCGTCATCGCCGTCTCCGGGTCCCCGTGGGAAAACGAGACGGTAAAAGCATCCACGCCGGGACGGCCGATCACGTTGTTGCGCGGCATCTTGGCGGCCATTTCGACTCTGATGGAGTTGCTGAGCTTGATGAGCGCCGCCTCGATCCCGTACTCGGCCACTTCTTCCGGATAGAGGTTGAACTCCTTCACGATCTCGGTCAGCAGCGTGCGGTTCTTGATCTCGCGCTCCATCACGAAGAGATGCTGCTCGAGATTGCCCTCCACGACGACGCCCTGCACGTAGTTCTCCGGGATCTTCGGCTCTTCGACCAAAATGAGCGTTTCGGATCGGTACGACTTCGGCGCGACCGAGTAGGCGAGGACCGAGGCAGCCAGTGACGCCAGGATACATCCGAGGATCACGCCTTTTCGCCTCAGCGCGATATTCCAGTACTCTTGGAGTAAGGCTGTGCCCGAGGGTGGGCTCTGTGCCTCGTATTCAGCGATTCTCATGGTCGCTCCGCTCACGAGTCTGTGGATTCTTTCGGGCGCCCTGCTCCTCGGTACCCGGCGTGGCCGCGGAAGAGCACGACGATTCAGGTCAAGGCTTTCTTCGGTTCGAACATCACGCCGTTGAAAAGCGGAGCATCGGCGGGAACCTCGAACGGCACCGCCGGCTCGGGCGACCGAAACGTGGGCACGAGCTCGTGCAAGCGCTCGACCGCCCAGGCGGGATTGTTCAGATGCGCCGCCTGCTCGACGGCGATCATTTTCTCCTCGAGCACGGCCGCCGGGAGGGGCGCCATCGTCCTGATCCGCAGGATCTTCTCGATCGATGACGGCTCGGCCGACTCCTCCTCCCCCACCAACTCCTCGGAGAGTTTTTCTCCCGGCCGAAGGCCGACGAACACGATCGGAATCTCCTGGCCGGGGACGAACCCCGACAGCCGGATGGCGCTGCGGGCGAGATCCAATACGTTGATTTGCTCCCCCATATCGAGGACGTAGATCGCCCCTTGCTCGCCGAGCGAGGCGGCTTGGAGGACGAGATACACGGCTTCCGGGATCAGCATGAAATACCTGCGGACGCCGGGGTGCGTCACCGTGACCGGCCCGCCCGCCTGGATCTGCTCTTGGAAGCGCAAGAGCACGCTGCCGTTGCTGCCCAGGACGTTCCCGAAGCGGACGGTCAGAAAGCGCGTCCGGCTGCGGTGCGCCATGCCCTGGATGATGAGCTCGGCGACCCGCTTGGTCGCGCCCATGACGCTGGAGGGGTTCACCGCTTTATCGGTCGAGATCAGGACGAACCGCTCGACGCCGTAGTGGTCCGCCGCCTCGGCGGCGATGCGGGTCCCGATGCAATTGTTCTTCAAGGCCTCCGCCGGGTTCTGCTCCACGAGGGGCACGTGTTTGTGCGCGGCGGCATGAAAGATGAGGCTCGGACGATACTTGTCGAGGACCGAGGAGAGGCGGCGTGCGTCGGTGACGTCGCCGATGACGGGGTGGATCAGAGAGGAGAAACCTTGGTCGTCCAGTTCCTTGCCGACCGTATACAGGCTGTTCTCGTGGCGCTCGTACAGGATGAGCGCCTCGGGTTTCAACGCCGCCACCTGGCGCGACAACTCGGAGCCGATCGAGCCGCCGGCACCGGTGATCAGGACCCGGCGGCCCGTCACCATCCCCCGCACGGCTTCCGGGTTTCCGTCTACAGCGCCGCGCGGAAGCAGATCCTTGAGTGCGAGCGAGCGGATCTGGCTGACCGCCGTCTTGCCCGCGAGGTCCTTCGGCGTCGGGACCGTGGTGATGCACGCCTTGTACGGCTCGAGCTGCCCGATGATCTCCCGGATGAGCGCCGGCTTGGCGTTCGGGAGGGCCAAGACGATCTCTTCGGGCTTCTCCTGCTCGACGATCCTCGGCAGCTCCTTCCGCGTCCCGAGGACTTTGACCCCATGGATCCGTTGCCGGAGCAGGGCCGCCTCGTCGTCGATGAACCCCACCGGCTGGTACCGGTAGGAGGCATGCGTCTTCATCTCTCGTACGACCCGTTCGCCCGAATCGCCCGCTCCGATGATCAGCACTTTCTTCTTCTTCCGATAGATCACCTTCTCGCGGAGCAGCCGGCTGGGCAACCGGACGCCCGTGATGAACCCGATGAGCAGCATGCTGTCGATGATGAAGATCGAGCGCGGATAGTCGGTCACGCCCATCGCCACGTGCACCGCGTAGTAGAAGGCGACGGTGCTCGTAAGGACTCCGCCGACGATGCGCTGCAGGTCCCAGATGCTCGTATAGCGCCAGAGCCCCTCGTTGAGCCGGAAGACGAAGAAGGCCAGCCCACGGATGACGACCAGCCAGGGCAGCATCTGAAGGAAGAGCCGCTTCTCGGTCGCCGGAATCAGACCGTCGAACCGGAGCCAGAACGCGAGATAATTGGCGAGGGCGATCAACGCAATGTCCAGGATCACGATGAGCGGTCGTCGCCACCGCAGCACGAGCGCCGTCAGGCGCCCGCCCACGCTGTGCGAGGGCGTGTGGAAGCTCGGCTGGAACTCGGGCAGTTCGCAGACGACTACCGGGATGCCGGCGAGGCGCAGCACGGTCTGGGCCACGATGGCGAGATCGAAATGAAACGACTGGTGCGCGAGGTACAGCTTCGCCAGGCGAATCTTCTCGGGCAGGATCGTCTCCCGATAGTCTCGCTCGGCGTTGGCCGCCCGCTCGAGCACCGCCGCCTCGTCGATGAATTGCAGCGAGGCCAAATCGGTCAGCCCGGGACGGACCGACAAGATTTCGGCGAAATCGTTCCGGAACAGGTCGACGTACCGTTGGACTTCCGGGCGAGGGCCGACCACGCTCATGTCGCCTTTCACGATGTTGAGCAACTGCGGAAGCTCATCGAGCTTGTATCGGCGCAAGAGGCGACCGACCCGCGTGATCCGTTGGTCTTCACCGACCGTCAACGGACCACCGTGGGCTGCGGCATCCACGATCATGGTCCGGAACTTGTAGATGTAGAAGGGCTTCAAGCCCCGTCCGACGCGCAACTGGCGGAACAGGACCGGGCCGGGAGAGTCGAGCTTGATCAATACGGCGACCACCACGAACAGCGGCCAACAGACGAGCAGGCCGATGGCCGCAGACACGACGTCGAATGTACGCTTCGTCATAGCCGGTAATCCCCTATGAGTTGCCGAACCACCGAGACGACGCGATCGACGTCGTGCTCGGTCATTCGGGGGTAGATCGGAAGCGAGATGATCCGTTCGAACACCCGCGTCGCGACGGGGCAATCGGTCGGACGGTAGCCCCAGGCGATTCGATAGTAAGAATGCAGGTGCAGGGGGATGAAGTGGACGCTACAGCCGATGCCTTCCTGCTTGAGCCGGTCGATGAAGGCATCCCGTCCGATGCGCAGGCGATCGAGCTCGAGCTGGATGACATAGAGATGCCAGGCGTGCTGGACGTCGTCGTCCGTCTGCGGGAGACGGACTTCCGGAAGATCCGAGAGGCCTTCTCGATATATCGCCGCGTACCGCTCGCGCGCCTTCCAAAACGCCTCGCACTTCCGCAGTTGCGGCACGCCGACGGCAGCGGCAAGGTCGGTCAGGTTGTATTTGAACCCGGCGTGCAGGATGTCGTAGGCCCAGGCACCCTGGGCGGTATACCGGTTCCAGGCGTCCCGGCTGAGCCCGTGCAGGCTCATCATTCGCATCCGCGCGGCCCAGCCCGGATTGTCGGTGGTGACCATCCCTCCTTCGCCCGTCGTCACGTTTTTGGTGGCATAGAAGGAGAAACAGGTGAGATCGCCGATCGTGCCGACCATTTTTCCCCGGAATCTCGCCGGCAGCGCATGTGCGGCGTCCTCGATCACCCAGAGGTTGTAGGCACGCGCGACGTCGAGAATGCGATCCATCGCGCACGGGTGACCGGCGAAATGGACGGGAATGATCGCCTTGGTGCGCGGGGTGACGGCCCGCTCGATGGCGTGGGGATCGAGCGTGAGAGTCCCAGGGACGACGTCGATCAGGACGGGCTTCGCCTTGAAGTACGTCACCACCTCCGCGGTCGCCGCGAACGTCATGGCGGGGACGAGGACTTCGTCGCCCTCCTGCAGCCCGACCGCATCGAGCGCTAGATGCAACGCCGCGGTGCACGAGTTCACCGCGACGGCGTGTCGAACCCCGATCATCGCCGCAAACGCGTCTTCGAACTCCTTCACCTTGGCCCCCGTCGTCAACCAGCCGGACTGGAGCGTGGCGAGGACGGATTCGACTTCTTCCGGGCCGATGTCCGGGACATGAAAAGGCAGAAACGTGGACATGGATGCCTCGCGAGTTAGGCGGGCGCCGTGAGCGACCATACGTGCCCGCTGTGCCGAGTCTGAGGACGATCGATGCTCAGGAAAGGCTCTGTGCCGATGAGATCGCCCAGCGCCGTGGAGAGCCCGAGAGCGGCGCTAGAGTGCGAGCGGCTGACCGGCGTCGCGGCTCTTGGGCGCCTCCGTCCCTTCGGCGGCGGAGCGCGCAGTCAGCTTGTAGAAGAGATCGAGGACCATGACCCATAAGAGCCCGACGATGCCGACGAGGAGACCCCATGTGAACAACGTCCACTCCATGATGCCCTCCGTACGTGGCGGCGCTTCTGTGAAAGGAGACCGCGGTCCGGTTGGATGAAGCGGGTCCGGCGGCCCGGCGGCAGCCGGGCGCGTGGCTCGGCGTTTCAGGGCGCAGCGACGGGGAAGCGGTTCATCCACATCGCCGAACAAGAGACCATCGCCAGGAGGCTCACCGCCACGGCCGCGTTGAGCACGATAGGCACGAGCGGTGAGGGCCTCTTTCCAGCGTGCCCCCCCGCGGAGAGGGGCTCGGGCTGTGGCTCCCGCCACTTCAACCCCAGCCAGAAGAGGAAGACGATCGTCAGCCCGTAAATCGTATAACTGAACAGCCGGTGATCGGCGCCCTCCGCCACGCCGAGGTGGTCGAACAGGACGATCGAATAGGCCCGCACTCCATTGGCGAGGATGAGGAGAGCGACGGAGAGCACCAGAAACAGAGTACGCCGCATCGCCGCTCGATAGACCACGCCGGCATAGAGGTATCCCAGGGCGAGACCGGGCAGCACGTACCGCAATCCGCCGCAATCCCGCACCACTTCCCAGCTATTCGACGAAAGCGTGATCAGATGCCCTTCCCAATGCAGCGGGATCCCGACGAGATGCAGCCCTGCGACGATGAACGCCGCCGTGAACTGTTGCAGCCAGGGCTCCGTCGAGGTCCCGACCGGCAGTGCAAACGCGAGAAACCCGAGCGGGAAGGCGAAGGCACGCACCACGGCGGTTCCCACGAGCGCCCAGACCACCGCGGGCAGCATCGTGAGGACGGCGATCTGTTGGAGGAGCAACTCGTGGAAGGCCGCCCCCAGAAGCCATGTGGCGGCGACGGCCGCGAGCGCGATCCAACCGGCGCCCGCCGGCGCCGGCGTGAGCGGGGCGAGGCGCTCCCGAAAGCAAGACACCAGATAGAGCGTAGCGGGCAGGACGAGGAGGCCGTGGGCGAACGTTCGAGAGCTCGCCCACACCTCCACCATGGTCGAAAACGTGCTCCAGAAGAGCAGGATGACGCTCAGCCAGACCCCGAGCACGATCAGCAGCGGCTTCTGCCACGCCTCGGTCACCGCCCCCCGCCCGGCCTCGGCCCCGGTTGTTCGTATGGTCGCTGCTCCAGCCATGTTCCTGTCGGCGTCCCCACGGCCCCGGACGGGCGGAGCCTCCCCGGCAGGCCTCCGTTTCGCTATGCCGGCGAAGAGGCCCGCTCGCCGGCAACCTCCGGCAACCCTCTCCTCGGCGGGCTGCCCCCATCAACTCGTCCGGCCGCGCGGCCACGCGGCTAAGGCCTCTTGATCTTCAACCGAATCCACGGCAAGGCGATGAGCGCGACCCCGAACAGGAGCCCGGTTCCCGGGATCGGGACGGCGGGATTCGACCGGTTTCATTGAGGCATCGCGGCCGTCTCTCTCCGTCAGGAAAGAGACGGCCAGACCGATGAGAATCGAGAGACGTGGGGCGCCTCATGACGGCCCGTCGACGGAGCCGCTGTGCAGTCGAAAGGAAGACGACCGAGACGCCCGGTCCCTGATCTCCAGAACCAGTTACGCTGCCATGTCGTCCCTCGGCCGCTTGCGATCTCTCGACTGCCAGGCAACAAGACCGGCGAACCCGGCGCCGAACAACAACAAGGTCCCCGGGATGGGCACGGCATTCGCGCCCCGCTGTCTTGCCGCCTTCAGCTCGAGTTTCGCCGCCTTGAACTGCTGCTTGGCCGCCTTGAGCTCCTGCTTGGCAAGCTTCACGTCTTGCCTTGCAAGCTTGAGCTTTTCCTTCGCGGCCTTCAGGTTGTCTTTGTTCACGTCGGCGACGCTGATCACCGCCAACGACGATGGCTTGAAGGGCGTCGCATCAGCGGGCTGACCGACAAGTCCCACCCCCATCGCCATGCCGACGGCGCTCAGCACAGTTGTTATTCGTGTCATCTGCTGCACCTCACAGATGGGTTGATCTCGTACCGGGAGACTCCCGGCCCCTTCGACTGCACAGGACGAGCCCCGCAAGGCAGGACAGAAACCGAGGAACCGGTCTAGGAGGACGACGAAATCGTGCGGGACGAGGTCAGGACCGTTTGCGATGCCACGCGGCCAGTCCGGCAAAGCCAGCGGCGAACAGGATCAAGCTCCCGGGGATCGGAATTGCTCGCCGAGCACTCGACGAACCGAGCGAAGACCCGACGTGCTCGCCCGCTGTCCGAGTGATCAAGAGGGCCTTCACGTCACGGAGAGGAACGGAGATCACCGGGCCGACCGTCACCGCCCGGCACAACGGACAGCCGAACGACGAGGTGGCGTCCTGGCGCATCAGCGGTAGGCTCGATCGGGGCGCCGGCGATTGACCGGCGAACGCCAGGCGGTCCTCATCGCGGCCTCCGTCGTCCTCTTTGGCCGGAGCCTTACCGACCGCCAGCGCGAACTCCGCCTTGTCCGTGATCGCCGTCCCCGACTCGGCTGGTGGCAACGAGGCGGAGAAGGGCCGGCTTCCCGCCTCGATCCCCAGCAGTCCAGATGGGGGCACAGAGACGGGCATGGGTTGAGGGATCCTGGCCAGCCCGTCGAGTCGGAATTCAAACGCCTCGACATCCACCGCCAACCACGCGACGGTCATCGCCGTCGTCATGAGCGACACAACGACGATCCCCATTCGGCGGCTTGTCAGCTTCGCTCGATGTTCTGGTATCCTCGTCATCGTTGACCTCTCGATGCATGGTGATGGAAATCAATCCAGCCGGCCGGCATGCCTTGGCCTTCCACTCAGTCGTCGGGACGAAGCATCAACAGCGCTGACAATGCCGTAGGAAGTCCCTGTCTTCGGGGCGCAGGACGGCGGAGCCGGTCGGCCTCCTCGGGAAGGAGGGTGGCAAGGCTCATCGGGGGCGCGACTTGGCCCAAGCCGAGGCGTCGAGCCAGTCGCACGTCCGGCCACCGATCCTCTGGCGCCAGCCAGCCGCTCGTTTTGCCATGTTCCGGGCGAGACCGATCCACGGGTACTTCGACGACCTCAGCCATGGAACCCGAATCCGCTCTCCTCCGAATCTTCGCTTGTACTCACCGCCGCCGCCCATGTCATACCGCTCGATCCCGCGCGCTTTCCAATATCGGATCGCGTACCACTGAATCGCCTCGTTCGGCCGGTAATGCAGAAACGCCCGCCGGCTGGCCCCACCCCAAAAATACATCGTGCGATTCATGGCCGGAAAAATCCCGGTGGCAAGACACCGTCCCCCCGCGTCCCGCGCACGGAGCAAGAGGAGGCGATCCTCACGGTCGAGGCGTCGAATGAGCTCGCGGACGCGCCCGAGCCCGTAGGGCGGCACGAGTCGCTGCCGTCCGAACACTTCTCGGAGCTGCAGGTAATACTCGTCGGCAAAAGTCTCGTCCCGCGCCTCTTCGATCGTGACGCCGCGCTCGGCGGATTGCCGGAGGCAGCGGCGGCAGGCACCCGTCATCTTTCGCAGCAACGCGTCCTCCCCCTGCGTCAGGTCCACCTCGAACCCTTCATATCGCCTGAACGTCCAACCCGATGCTTGGGCCTCCTGGACCGACAACTGTCGATCCATGACTTCGACGTGCACGCATCCCAACCCATCGAACGCCCAACCGATGAGTGCGTCCGCCGCCTCGCGCCGGGAAAGGCCGGGCAACAGATTGGGGCCCATATACGACGTCGTCCATCCGGGCAGCGGGCTGCCCAGGATCCTCATCCCGAAGCGCTTCACGATCAGGCCCGCGCAATAGCCGACGCACTCCCCGTCCCTCGTCAACCGAGCAAATACCGGTTCGGCCCGTTGCGTCTCGGCGATGAAGCCCAACCATTCCGGCGTTTGGAAGATCGTCCGGTCGTCGAACCGTTCAAGGACATCTCCCCACTGCTCCAGGGTCAAGTCCACGCGAGTACACGACCAAGAAGGCGTCATTCGGGTCCTCTGTCCGCGTTAGGCCGTCGGTCGCTCTACCCGGCAGTGGGTCACGTGCATCCGCACGTTCGAGAGCAACCAATGTCGCTCCATGGCCGCCAGCTCATTCGGTGGGATCGTGCGAGGCGCCGCCCGGGCCGCCCGCAAATGATCGAGCAGAGTCGAGACGGGCACGAACCAGCCGTTGAGAGACGAGAGCCGTTTCATCAGCCTGGCGAACTGCGGATGCAGCGTCCCGTTCCGGCAAAAGCCGTTGGCAAAATGTGTGTACATGATGCACACGCCGCCTTCGGCTTCGAGCCGGTCTTGCTGCGACTCGCGAAGCATGTCGCAAAAACGCTCCACGTCCCGCCCGTCGGAGCTGCTGAACCAGTAGTTCACGTAGCGTTTGTCGGGATCGTGATACGGCATGGTCGGATTGATGTTGTCCAGGTTGATGTCCGAGAAGACGAAATTCCTGACGTAGGTGATGCGCTCGCGGCAGAGATCGCCCCAAAAGAACGGCGACGTCTCATCGTCGCCCTGAAAATACTTGTGCCAGGCATAGCGGGTCGCCACGTTGTACGCGAACGTGACGTCTCGGCGGCTGAACCGCCGGTCTCCCCAATAGATGTTCTCGAGGTTCCGGGAGTGGTTGCAGTGCACTCTCGGGTGCGAGCCGAGGAGCGTATGGAACTCCTCGAAGCCGCGAACGATCATGTCCCGGGTGGCATGATGGTTTCGGACGTTGTGCAGGCTGATCTCGAACCCCTCCCTGTGCAGCCAGCGCACGAACTGAAGATAGCCCTTGTCCTGTAAGCTTTCCCCCGGCATACGACCATAGCGCTCGGACGCGAGCGGCCACACCGACTTCGTGGTCCGAAAGCCGAGCTGGGCCAGAAAGTGATAGACCCCGATCAGATTTTTCAGCGTCCCGCCGTCGGTGTCGTCGCAGATGGTGAAGGCGAAACGCCGGTTGCCCGGAAACATGGAGCTCACCATCCGAGGTAGGGTTGCCGGTCGGCCGCTCTCGTCGTTCACCGGCGATAGAAAGCCCCGATCGCCCGAACCACGGTCTCTTGTTGCTGCGGCGTCAGCTCGGGGAAAATGGGGATGGCCAAGACTTCCCGGCAGGCGCGCTCCGCCTCCGGCAGCCGGCCTTCCTGATATCCCAGATGGGACAGACACGGCTGCCGATGCAGGGGCAAGGGATAGTAGATCTCCGTCCCGATGCCCTCGGCCGTGAGCCGCGCGCGAAGCGCCTCGCGGTCCGGCACACGAATGACGAACTGATTGTAGATGTGGTCATGAAGGATCCCACCGCCCCTGTACACCGCCCGGGGCAGACTGAAGCCTTCGACGGCGCCGTCCAGGCCCGCCTCCGCGAACAGCTCCTCGTACAGGCGTGCGTGGCGCTGCCGCAGCGCGGTCCAGCGATCGAGGTACGGCAGCTTCACGGTGAGCGCGGCCGCCTGGAGCGTGTCGAGACGAAAATTGCCTCCGACCAGGTGGTGGTAATACTTCGGCTTGGCGCCCTGGACGCGCAGCAGACGCATCTTCTCGGCGAGTGCGTCGTCGTTCGTGACGACCATCCCCGCGTCGCCGAGCGCCCCGAGATTCTTGCTTGGAAAGAACGAGAGGCACCCGACCCGCCCCATGCTCCCGCAACGCCGGCCGTCGATGTATTCCGCCCCGAGCGCCTGCGCCGCATCTTCGACGACCGCCAGACCGTACCGGGCGGCCACGTCGAGGATCGGCGCCATGTCGGCGGACTGCCCGTACAGGTGGACCGGGACGACCGCCCGTGTCCGCGGGGTGACGGCGGACTCGATCAGGGCCGGATCGAGAGTGAAGGAGTCGGGATCGATGTCGACGAACACGGGGACCGCGCCCGTGCGGACGATCGCCCCGGCGGTCGCAAAAAAGGACAGCGGCGTGGTGATCACTTCGTCGCCCGGCCCGATCCCGAGCGCCATGAGCGCGATCAGGAGCGCATCCGTTCCCGAGGAGACGCCGACGGCATGGCGTGTCCGGCAGTAATCGGCGAGGCGGGCTTCCAGCTCGCTCACTTCCTCCCCGAGGATGAAGTGAGCGCGGTCCAGCACCTGCTCAAAGGCTGCAAGGAGGTCTTTCCGAATCGCCTGGTGCTGCGCCTTCAAATCCAACAACGGGACCTTCACAATTGGCCTCCTTCGTCAGGACGGGTCGTCGACCTTCGAGACGCCGGCCGGCGTCTTGGTAAAACGTCTCCCACACCCGCACCGGGCGGCATCCGCCACCCATCTCAGCTTCATGCCGCATTCGCACATCCAACCTCGAACGCGCGCCGGGGCTCCGAGCATGAGCGCATAGTCCGGGACGTCCCGTGTGACGACCGAGCCGGCCCCGATGAAGGCGTATCGTCCGATGGTGACGCCGCATACGATCGTGGCATTCGCGCCGAGCGTGGCCCCTTTCCGCACCAGCGTCGGCTTGAGCTCGGCCATTCGCGGGATCTCGCTTCGCGGATTGAGCACGTTGGTGAAGACGACGGACGGCCCGCAGAAGACCGACTCCTCCAACGTGACTCCCTCATAGACCGACACGTTGTTTTGGATCTTCACCCCATCCCCGATCAGGACGTTGGGACCGATCACGACGTTCTGTCCGACCTTGCAGCCGCGGCCCACCCGTGATCCTTTCAACACATGCGAGACATGCCAGATGCTCGTCCCCTCGCCGATCACGACCCCCTCGTCGATCCAGGCCGACTCGTGGACGAAGGAGCGCGGCGCCGGGGGCCTCGGGGCGGCCCGGGCGGTCTTGTCCTCCAAGGCCCGTTGGCACCGCTCGAGCACCGATAGGACGCGCACCCCCTCCTCGCCGTCGGTTCGAGGACGGCGGCGGGTCCGCACACACTCCAGGAAATGCAGGCATTCCTCGCGCAGCGGCTCCTGCTTGTCCACCTCGACCGGCTGGGCGTCCGCCCGATTGGCGACGGGGATTTGGTGCTTCCAATCGATCGAATGGGGATACAGCAACAGCTTGTCCTTTTTTTCCAAGTCGTCGAACACGGCCATCTTGCGGTCCCCGACGAGGACGAGCTTCTGCTCCTTGAAGGGGTGGAGCCAGGAGACGAAGATGTGCGCTTTGACCCCGCTCGGGAACGACAGGAGCGTGACGGTGATGTCGGCGATCTGTTGATGCAGGTAGTTGCCGCCCTCCGCCGAGATCGAGGCCGGCATCTGATCGACCAAGCCCAAGATTACGGAGAGGTCGTGAGGGGCGAACGACCACAGGATGTTTTCTTCACGGCGAATCTTCCCCAAATTGAGTCGATTCGAATAGATGTAGTGAAGGCGCCCCAACTCGCCGCCGTCCACCAGCTCCTTCAGCTTGAGGACGGCCGGGTGGTACCAGAGCAGATGCCCGACCATGAGGATGCGGTTGTGTTGGTTCGCCAGCGCGACCAGGGACCGCCCCTCGTCGACCGACAGGCAGAGCGGCTTTTCCACCAGCACGTCCTTCCCGGCCAAGAGCGCCTCGCGCACCAACGGCCCGTGCGTTTCGGCCGGGGTCGCGATGGCGACCGCCCGAATCGCCGGATCGTTCAAGACGTCGCGATACGAGCTCGTCATCCGGCATCCGGGGTGCTGAGCACCGAGCGCCTCGAGACGTTCATCGTCGCGGTCGCAGACGGTGGACAGCGCGCCGAGCTCCGCGAAGTTGCGGACCAGATTCTTCCCCCAATAGCCTGATCCGACCACCGCAACGGTCGCCGTCGGCCCTTGCGGCCCCAGGAAGGGGTGGTACACGGTGTGATCCAACGTGTCATGCATGGTGGTCTTCCTTTCCCACCGCACCTGACGGACGGCCCGTTTCACGCGGACGCCGAGGCTGTGATGAGCCGGCCAGGTGCGGGGTCAGATACCGTGTGGGCGATCGATCGGTTGATGCGGCGATGCTCAGCCGCCGGCGTAGGAGCGGGCGTCGGATCGGCGGCCGACCCGCAAGAGAAAGGCGATGATGCGTTCTGCGTCTTCTATCGAGACCCTCGGGTGCACCGGTAGATTGATGACTTCCCCCGCGGTCCGTTCGGCGATCGGACACTGCCCCTGGCGATAGGAGAACCGATCCAGCCCGGCTTGGACGGGATGTAGAACCGACTCGAACCAACTGCCCAGCTCCACTCTCGCCAGTCGGGCCCGCTCGAGGAGCTCCACCTTGTTCGCCACGCGGACCGGGTACCGGAGCAGGTTGGTCGACGTGTGAGGCAGCTCGCTGACGGTATCCCATCCGCTTCGAGGAAGGGCCTCCGTGTAGAATCGGGAGAGGACTCGGCGACGGGCGGTCGTATCGGGCAATGCTGAAATCGATCGAAGGCCGGCTTTTGCCTGAAACGTGGACATCTTCCACGTCAGGTCGGCCGGACGCTCTCCATCGATTTCCCCGTGGCTGGACGAGCCCACGAACAGGTTCCATCGGCTCAGGCGCTGGAGCAGCCCCATCGCGGTCCAATAGCTTCGCGACGAGAACACCCGGCTGTAGAGCTGGTACTGGAGGGCCAACCGGGCGGTATGGGCGGGGGTCGGCACGGAGAAGCCGTCTTGGACCACGGTCAGCTTTTCCGCCACCTCATGATCGGTCGTCACGGCCATGCCGCCGACACCCGTGGTGTAGGGCTTCGACCATTGCGAGCTGAAAAACGCCGCCGCTCCAAACGTGCCAACCGGCCGGCCCCGATAGGTCGAGCCGATCGCATGCGCGCAGTCCTCGATGACCAACAGGCCACGGCGCCTGGCAAGCTCCAAGACCGGTGCCATCTCGACGGGAATTCCATACGTGTGCTGAACGATGAGGGCGCGCGTCCGGGCGGTGAGCACCCGTTCCATCGTCTCGGCCGTCACGTTGTAACTCGCCGGATCGATATCGGCGAAGACAGGGGTCGCCCCCGCAAACCGGATGGAGTTGGGGACCACCACGCACGTAAACCCGGGCAGGACCACGTCGTCTCCCCGGCCGATCCCCAATGCCCGGAGGATCGCGTAGAGCGCCGCCCGGCCTTTCCAAAAGGCATACGCATGGGGAACGCCGATACAACGGGCAAAGGCCTCTTCATATTGACGGCGCAAGGGGTTCCTCACCGGGAAGACAGGACGAACCGGGACAGGCCGACTATCGACCCGCATCCGTAGCTGAGGTGCATGATGAGAAAGATCACGGGTAAGAGAAGGGCATTGAGGCGCCGATGGCGCATGGCCACGGCGGCGGTGACGAGTCCGGACACGACCAGGTAGCTCCCGGCGATCGCCCAGAAGGCGAGCGAGCCCCACGGCCATAGTACCGCCAGGACGATGGCCGCCAGGAGCGCGACGACGAACACCAGCGGGACGAAGTGCCGCCAGGACAGCACCCCGATCATCTTGTCCAGGACGCGCGTGTTCCAATAGCCGTTCCGATAGTTTTGCTTGATCACGCACCGAAGCGTGTCGGGGGCGTGGTAGAGGGTCTGCGTGTCTTGGATCAAGAGCAGCCGGTGCCCGGCTTTCCGCAAGGCGGCACTGAAGTGGATATCCTGATTTCGATGGAGCTCGGAGTCGAACCCCCCCATCTCCGAAACAACATCCTTTCGATATCCTCCGAACGCAAGCGTGTCGACGAAGGTCTCCGAGCGGCAGGTGCGAAAGGTCCCTCCACCGACTCCGAAGGGCGATTGGAGCGCGAGCGCATAGGCCGCTCCCACGCACCCTCCCGCAACGGCCACGCTCGGGCCGCCGACGCAGGCTACGTCTGGTCGCTCCTGCAACTTGGCGACACAGGCCCGAACATAGCCGGGCGCCATCCGGCTGTGTCCGTCCAGCCTGAATACGACTGCTCCCTTGGCGTGGCGCAAGCCGATGTTCAACGCCACGGGCACGACTCGGTGAGGGTTGTCGAGGACCTGGAGTCGCCGTGTCGCGGATGCCGACTGGATCGCGACCAGACGCTGAAGAATCGACCGTGTTCGATCCTCGGACAGGCCGTCGACCACCAAGACCTCAATGCCCCCCGGATAATCCTGGTCCAGGATCGACCTCACGCTCTCCTCGATGAAGACTTGCTCATTGCGGCAGGGCACGATGACGGACACGTCCGGATAGGCTTCCGGGGACGGTGCCGGAGACAGGGATGCGAGGCCGGCGTGCACGGCCGATGCCGTCTGGGTAGTGGCGGGCTTCACCGAATACATGAGCCTGGTGGATCTGCCTATCTGGTACGTGGAGGAAGGGGAGGCGGCCCACCGGCGACCTCGGGAATGAATCGAAAGAGGGTTGGCTCGCCGGCGATGGACGGCCATCCATCGCCGGCTCGCCATGCCCCTCGCCTCACGGCGCAAGCGTCGCCTTGAACGAACAGCGACGTGCCCGCGTCACGCGGCGACCGTCGAGCGCTACACTCCGGGGATGGGACCGAACAGACCCTGGATCGTCCGGGTCACGTCCACCGGTTGTCGTCCCGCAGACGCCATCGCATCGATGATCCGTTGGTTCATCGGCCAGGGCCACAGCGGCGTGTTCGTCAAGGTCCCGTTCTCGTAACGATAGAGAATCGTCGCTCCGTCGTTCCCGGAATTCTTGAACAGGCTTTCTCCGGAACCGTAGACAGAGGCGAGGTCCGGACCGGATTTGACGTTAGAGGTGACCCACTCCGAAGCAATCTGCGGGCCCCGCCCCCCGATGCTGGTGAGGTTCGTCGCCCGGAGATTCGGACTGGTTGTGCCGGAATTGCCGAGGACAAACGTGCGCTTGTCCGTGTACTTCCCCTTGGGGAAGAAACTGACCACGTCCTTGAGCACCACCTCGTCTGCTTTCGTCACCAAGATCTGCTGCCCAGGGGCGAAGGTTCCGGCATCGTCGGCGAGGTAGATGATGGTGCCATAGATCTTTGCAAACGTCCGCCGATCCACGTCCATGCGATCGACGGAGAGCATGCCGTACGGCTGATCAATCGAGGATTGAGGTGACTTCCATGTGAGAATCGAATTTTCGATCAGCATGCCAGTATTGTTGTAGGTCGGCGTGACGGTCATCTTCGGACCGATGGAGGAAGACGCCTCCCAGCTGCCCCAAAAGCGGCGCAGGGTCGTGTTGTTCCCGCCGTAGGATGAGCTGACGATCTTGCGGGCGACGCCGAACCCGGCACAATCTTCCAGGAGGTTGTAGTTGGCGTTACTCAAGGCAAAGATCGCCTTCGCTGATCCTCCATCCCATCCGACGATACGTCGCAGCACGTTGCGATCCGACCCGCCGCTGATCTCAATGACGGAATACTTCGGGCCGCTGCTATGCGCATTGAACCCCTCGAGGATGAAGTAGTCATTGTTGTAGAGGCGCACCGGTTGACGAACGTCCTGGCCGTCGATCGTCACCTTGCCATCGTTCAGTGCCTTGACCGTGATCGGCTTCCCGGCGGCCCCGCTGAGACCGTCCGGCGGATCGATCATCGAGTCCGGCCCTCGGTAGGTCCCATCCAAGAGGTAGAGGGTCTTTCCGGGAGCGGCGACCGCCCAGAAGTCTGAAATTTGGAAGGGCGAAGATTTCGACAACCCGTTGCCCGTCCCGTTGGGCGAAGCATAATAGATGCCGGTGGTGATGTTCTCCGTGGTGCTCTGGGTCAGCGACTGCTGCACCGGCGAGGTCGAAACGGGTGCGGTCGCCGTCCCCGTCGTCTCGCCGTCTTGCTCCTCCGTGCCCACGGGGTTGGAGGTCACCGGCGAGAGCGCCGGGGATGTCGACTCGATCGAGAACCGTGGATCCCCTTGCACCGTCACGGTCTTGCCGGCGATGCTGGCGGTGGTCGGAAGCCCATCCGCCACGATCCGGCTGTCGTTGCTCAGCGCTCCCTGGATCCAAACGAGGTCGATCGCACCATAGCCATTCGCTCCCGCTTGCAACGACGTCTTCGTGACCGAACCGCCTGCATGGAAGACCCCGACGGAGCCTTCCACCCGGATCGCCTCGTTCTCGACGTCGTCCACCACGGTGAACAACTGTAGATCCTGCGCCCAAATGGTCCCGCCCTTCACGCTGCCGAGCATGGCGGCATTCACCGGGCCGGCAAAGCCGATGGTGCCGACCACGTCGGCGGTCGGAGCGTTGATCGCCCCCAATGGCGACCCCACCACCAGGTCGTCCAGCACCACCCGGCCATTCCCACCGGTCGTCCGAATAGTGACCGTGGAACCGCCGTCGGTCCCCGCGACACGGAGACTCCATTTCCCCCCTTCCGAGGACACCTCGCCCACCCCGTTGCCGGTAAGGCCGAATGTGGTCACGGTCCCGTCGGCATCGCGGAGCGAGACTTCGGGACGAGAACCACCAGGTACATTTCCGAACCGCCCCAGCACGAGCTGATCGCTCGCGACGGGCTGAGTGTCGAGCGCCGACAAGGACGTCGCCGAGAGATCGGTTTGCGAGGGCTGGGGCGGCGCGATCGTCTGCTGGACCGCCCCGGCTAAGTCCGCGCTGAGCAAGGTTCGAGGCTCAAGGGATTCGAGATGAAATCGTCCCCCCGCTTCCTCTCGTGAAAGGACACCGGATAACTTTGCAAACAGTCCCACCTCCACCTCCTTACGTAAAGGTTCATGTGGAGGCGGAGACTACTATCGATCGTGTCGGATCGCAAGAGCGCCGAAGCCATTAAGAACTTCTACGCTCAGTATTCAGGCAAGGATCATCAGCGAATCGCCAAGGTCGGTGGGGCAGGAGCCTCCGTATCCACCTGGCTCGGCGACGGCGAGCCTTGCCGGCACTGACTCGGGATCAACCCGAACATCTGCTCGATGGTTCCAGTCACGTCCACCGGCTGCTTGCCGGCAGAAGCCATGGCGTCCATGATCCGCTGGTTCATGGGCCAGGGCCAGAGCGGCTCGTTCGTCAGCGTCCCGTTGACGTAACGCTTACAGATCGTGGCGCCATACGAGCCGGAGTTCACGAACAGACTTTGCCCGGATGGATACAGGGTCTTGGTGTCCGGCCCCGACCTGATGTTCGACTTCACCCACATGGAGGAGATGCTGGGTCCCGCGCCGCCGATGCTCGTCAGGTTGGTCGCTTTCAACGTCGAGGTCGGACACGGGCTACCGCCTGAGTTCGCGGTGCTGCAGTTGGCCAGCAGAAACGTCTTCTTGCTCAAGTGCATTCCCGGGGGATAGTAGCTGACCACGTCCTTGAGCTCGACCTGATCGAGCTTCGTGATCAGGAGCTGCTGCGAGGGTAAAAAGCCCTGTGCGGATTCGGTCAGATACGCGATCGACCCGTAGATTTTGACGAAGACTTGTCGATCGGTGCTGTCCATGCGATCGACCGCGAGCAAGCCATACGGTTGATCCATCGAGGTCATCGGAGAGTTCCACGTCAGGATGGAGTTTTCGACGAGCATGCCGATGTTGTTATAGACCGGCGTCATGGTCATCTTGGGACCGATCGTCGATGATTCTTCCCAACTGCCCCAAAATCTGCGGACCGTCGTGTTGTCCCCGCCGTAGGCTGCGCTCAGGATTTTGCGGGCGACGCCGAACCCGGCGCAGTCCTCGATCAGGTTGTGTTTGGCGCGAGTCAGCGCAAAAATAGCCTTCGCAGATCCCGCGTGCCAGCCGACGACGCGCCGGAGAACGTTATGGTGACTGTCGACCAGTTCGATGATGGAGAGCGTGCTCGCACTGTTGTGAGCATTGAAGCCTTCCAGCACGAAGTAGTCGTTGTATCTCAGGACGACCGGCTGGCGAACTCCCTGTCCATCGAGCGACACTTTCCCGTCGTTCAAGGCGCGAATCGTGATGGGACTGTTGGCGCTGCCGGCGAGATACTGGGGCGGCGTGATCATCGATTGATCGCCCGTATACTTTCCGTCCAAGAGACACAGCGTCTTGCCGGGACCGGCCAGAGGCCAAAAATTTGCGATCTTGAACGGTGACGACGCCGATGCTCCATTCCCCGATCCGGATGGGGACGCATAGTGTGTACATGTCGCCGCCCACGCCGCCCCGTCTGCCGACATGATGAAGACTGCCAGCGTCGCCGACGCGATCATCGCTCCTCGGAGCAGCAACGCCTTCGGCTGAATACGGCCCGTCTGCCCGTCCGCCACACGGACGCGATCACTCACTCCCATGGTACAGCCTCCTTGGTGCTTGACTCGCCGGGACAAACAGTCTCGGGACCTATGAGCAAGCCAAATGCCTCTGAGGCTGTAGAGACGATTGTGTGGTCTTGAAATGCCTTTTTCCCGTTCACAGGGCGTCGTCGCGCTCGGACCAGCAGAGGCTTTTGAACATGGAGGTTCTCACCACTGGACATCCATGCCGATTCTCTCGGCGCCCCAATCGGTTCGAGGGCTGTTCAGGCTCGTTCACCGGGAACCGTTTTACGGCACGGTTACGCGAGCAGCGGAATCTCGCGGTATCCCGCGAGACGAATATCGGAGCGCTGCAACGCCCGCCGGAATTCCGCGTCGAGCAGCACCGCGCGCTCACGCTCTCGTTGATGGAGATACGTCGACCAGCGTCGCAATTCCGGTTCTACGTACCCCGGATGCACGACGAGCTCGCTGACGCCCGGAGGGAGACTCTCGAGCAACCGCAGATGCGCCCGCACGCTGATCCGGTCGGCGTACAACCCGGCATGCGTGATCTCCACCCGTCGATCGGGCATCGCCAAGCCGCGCCGCAATGCCTTGCGCCTCAGCCGGAGATTCCAGAACCACTTCAGGGCGCGAAGAGGGTTCACGAGGAGATGCGCCGCGTGGCGAAGCGTCCGACAACGACTTTCGAGGCCGACCAGATATCGGTGCGTCCGGATTCTTCCGACTCCGCTTTCCTTGGCCACATCCAAGAACAGATCGTAGAGCCGTGGCAGCCGATGCAGCCCCATGTGGAAGTCGATATGCGAAAAGGCCCGCCCGGCCAGATCCCGTGTCTTCTGCACCTGCGCCGTCATTTCAGCCCGTAGCTCCTTCGCCGAGATCCTCCCCGCCAGGAACCGCCGAGTGAAGGTTCGGTAGTGGAAGTGCCCGGTTTCATCCACCAGCGACGGGACCCGCCCCGCCGGCAACACCGGCGCTCCCACGATCGGGTTGACGTGACAGCCGACCGACAGCTCCGGATGAGCAAGGACCAGCCGGGCGAGACCGTCGGCATGGGGGAAATTCACGTTCGCCGAGAGGCTGCGGACCGTCCCAAACGCGATACATTCCTCGATCGCACGGGTGATCCCGGGCGTGAAGCCGTATCCGTCGGCGTTGATGATCAGGACACGCACGGTTTATCCAGCAGTGATCGATACAGCGCGCAGATCCGGTCGGCTTCCCGCTCCCACACCATCGAGGCGCGGGCACGCCGCCGCAGGTCTGCTCCGGGGTCCCCGCCGACGTCGATCACCTCGAGGAGTCGCTCCAAGGCCTCGGCATAATCCGAGGGTGCGCCGCCCTCCAGCACGCTCACTGAAGCGCCATCGACGCCCGCCTCGTCGAGGACCTGCTTCAAGACCGGCATGGCCGACGAGACGACGGCGCAGCCCGCGGCCATGTATTCGCAGACTTTGACCGGCAGCGCCACATCCAGGTGCGGATCGCGCCATGGATGCACGTCCACGCCGACCTTGGCATTGCTGAGCAGCCTGGGAATATCGTCGTACGAGGTCTTTCCGAGGACGAGACATCCCTCGGGCACCCTCGGTGCCAGCACCGTGGCGATGCGTTCCGACACCCCGACCACGAGTGAGCGGGCGGCCGGCCGACGCGCCTGGAGCTCGCGCAAGGTTTCCGCCAGGAACTCGGCCCGCCTCGCGCTCAAGGTCCCCAGATGAACCACATCGAACTCCCGTTTGGCCGGCGTTTGCCACCATTCCCCCGCCGCCTGGAAGAACGTCCCGGCGGGGTAATTGTAGGCGACGATCCGCCGTCGGTTCTTGAACTTGTCGGTCAGGGGCGGCGTCACGCCGACAATCGCATCCGCCAGCGAGGCCAAGGTTTTTTCGATGCCGTCCGTGAGCAGCCGGACGAGGGGCTTGGACCATCGGCCGATCCAGTCGCGGATCAGCATCAAGTTGGCGAAATCCTCGTGCACGTCATAGACGAATTTCGCCCTGATCCACCACAGCCTTGCGACGGGGAACGTGATCAGCATCTCGGCGTCATGCACATGGATGATATCGGGGCGCTCCCGCCTGGCCCTCCAGAGGCACCGCCACGGTTGCCACAGAAACCGCATCAGTCGCGAGGACGGCTTCGGAACCGTGAGAAGGTGAAGGCGCTCGACCCGCTCGAGCCGGGCTCGAGCCGCGGGCTCGGCATAGCCGACCAAGGTGACGCGCGCCCCCATCAGGAGGAAACTGCGAACCTGTTTCGCGTAGACGCGGTGATCGGTCACCTCGTGGCCCGACGTCATCACGAGCAGGGTGACCCCTTTTAACTCACCCATCGCAGCTCCATGACCACGATCAATTCAGAATCCCGCGGTAGGCGGGACGCAACAAGGGTTGTTCCATCAAACGGACGACGAGAGACGTCTTGCCCCTCAGCGTTTTTGGAATCTCCGTCACTTCCCGGACGTCGAGGTCGAAGCGGCCGATCCGCTCCTGAATATCGTCGCGTACCGCCAGCGCATGCCCGGTTCTGTACCCCTCCGACGGACGGACGAGAAGGTACGCATGACCGGGGCGGTCTTGCACGATCTGAGCGGAGTGAATCGTCGGGCTTCGTTTCATCGCCGTCGACAACCGCCCGATTTTCCGTCCATCCGCCGTCAGCAGATAATCATCGACACGGCCTTCCAGCTTGGTGAGGATCGGCTGCTGGTTGCCGCACGGGCAGTCCTGCTCGCCGGCCCACGCGGCGTAATCTCCCAAGCGATAGCGGATCAGCGGCATGGCGTCGTTGAGCAGCCCCGTGGCCACGATCTCCCCGACCTCTCCGGGGGCGCAAGCGGTCCCGTCTTGGCGTAGGATCTCGATGATCCCCGCAAATGGAATCACGTGCATCCGCCCGTACGGACACTCCATCGCGGAGCACACGCCTTCGCTCTGCCCGTAGTGGTCGAAGCATCGGCATTGAAAAAACTGCTCGATGGACGTCCGCATGCCGGGAAGCAACGTATCGCCGCTCACGATCGCGCTCCGCAGTCTGACCGGCTCCACACCCGCCGTCAGCGCGCTTTCCGCCAATGCGGCAATCGCCGAGCCGTAGCCCGTGATCCACTCGGATCCATACTCGCGCACGGCCTTGGCATAGTGAGGTGCCGTGCTGTCGGACACGTGATAGCTCGACAAGTAGAGTTGTCTCCAGAGCCGGTTGAACCGCCAATACGGAGGGCGCTGCGTCGCGCCGGCGATGATGGGACGCCCTCCCATCATCGCGCGAGGAATGTGCTGCGCCACCCCGGCGATGTTGCGGACCGCCACCTCGCACAACGCCCACCATTTCGGGAGCATGTCGGACGGCCAATAGATCCGTAACGCCGTGCCGGTCGTCCCGCTCGTCTTCTGCGTCCAGAGGGACTTCGGATCGAGGCCGTCGACGAGAAACGCCTGCTCGTGCTGGCGGAGCGTCTGCTTGTCGAGGACGGGTAAGATCCCCAAGTTTCCGGGGGAGTCGACCGCCTTCCAATCGACACGGCGCCATGCCCCCCGGTAATAGGGCACTGTGGTCGCGGCCCGGTCGATGAGCAGCCGGAGGCGGTCGCTCTGCCAGGCCGCCGCATCGGCGTGCGACCACGACTGCCACTCGTGAAAACGTCGTCGCCAGTCCTGGTAGGACGGACCGTAGTAGAGTTTATCCAACCGGCGGGCATAGAGCGTGAGCGCGGTTTCCTGGACGGAGACCGGCAGCCGCCAGTACACCTGCATGGTCCAATCGGTGATCATAGGGCGCCGAAGCCCCTTTGTCGTCCGACAGCGCGCGAGCCGGCGGACACGCTCCAAGAGCGAACGGGCCCGACCGTGGCTCTGTGTCACAACGCCTTGAATCCAATCAGCTCGATGCCCAGAGCCTCGGCGAGGTCACGCAGCTCGGGATGGCGGAGGATCGCAAGCTCTCGCCCGCGTTCCTCGCAGTAATAGGACCAGCGGCGGAGTGTGTCCTCGGGATATGCCGGGTGGCAATAGATCTCATGGATCCCGTGCGGAAGATTCCGCAGGATCCGCAGCCAGTTGTCGCGTGAGGCTTTGCCGCCCAGGCCGGCATACCCGACCGTGATGAGCCGGTCCGCCATCCGCAGCCCGAGACGCCGCGCTCTTCGCATCTGCCACTTGCGGTACTCGTGGACGGCCCAGACGTGCGGCCGTCCCGCGTAGGCTTTCCAGCGGGCCAGGCGCGGTTCGGGCGCTTCCAGGCAGATCAACGAGGCATTGTTCCGAATGCAGGGCAACGACCATTTCTTCGCCAACGACAGGAATACCTCGAAGTAGGTGAGATGCCCGTTGCCCTGCGAGTCGAGATGCGTGACATGATGTCCCGCGAGCGCCTTCACCCGGCTGATCTGCGCGTCCAATTCGGCCTCGAGCTCCACGGGCGCGATCGCTCCCTCGCGCCAGCGCCGTGAGAACTCCGTGTGGTGAAAGCACCCGTCGGGGCCCACGAGCGACGGCACACGATCGGGCGGGAGACAGGATCGTCCGACCATGGGATTCAGGTGCACGCCGACGCTCAAATGAGGGCATTCTTTGAGCAGCTCCGGCAGCCGATCGGCATCTGGAAAATTTGCGTTCACGCTCAGACTCGTGATGAATCCGCCCTCTCGGATCGCACGCATGATGCCTTCCGTCGCGCCCGGCCCGAAGCCGAACCCATCGGCATTGACGATCAGCCTTCTCGTCGCCCTCTCTCCGCAGTCCGCGGGGGAACCCATCTTGGTCGACCTCGCCGGGATGCCCGGTTTTGGAACGCCTGGCGACCGCGTTACCGATCGCACACCAAACGCTTGACAACACGGGCGCCGTGGTACGGCAGCGTGCGATACCGCCCGAGCTTCCAGGCCTTCACCATCTGACTCGCCGGCGTCTTGTACCGCGGGGAGTAGCCCGTCATCAGCGAACCGGTGCCGCGAAGGAGCGCGGTCCGGATGTCGCCCGGGGGGAGGATCATCCTCGACGTGCCGATGTCGCCCGCGAAATGTGCATCGCTTGCAGAGATCATCGGTTTATGCAGTTGCTTCGCGAGTTCGAAGGCCCGTCGATTGTTCTCCGGCGTCTCACGGGCATTGAAGACCTCGATGAGGTCCACGGCCCCGGCCACTGCCAAAGCCGCTCCCGTTCCATGGTAGGGATGCGGTAGGACGGCCAGACCGCCTTGCCGATGAATCTCCCCGATGACCTCCCACGGATCACGGGTCCTGATCTCGTCGGTGAGGAAGAGGCCGATCACATCGCCGATCTCCGTCTTGTATTCGGCTCCGACGATCACGACCAAGTCGCCGTCGTCGTTCAGCTCCGCCGCCGCCACGGCGCCGCGAATCGTGTCGTGATCGGTCACGGCGACGCCTGACAAACCCTTCCGGCGCGCCTCGGCCAGGATCACGCTCGGCCGGACGAGACAGTCGAAGGAATAATGACTGTGCAGATGCAGATCCACGTGGATCATGCCTGCCCTCCGGGACGGCCGTGCGGGCGATACAATCGCCCCTTCAGCAGGCGGCTGATCACGATCGCCGGCGTCGTGGCGATGGCATAGAGATCGGGAGCGAAGTCGTACGGGCACAGATCCGTCTCCACGTGCGGATCGAAAAAGTCTTTGAGGAACCGGCCGGCGCACGACGGCCGGCTGATCAGATGGAGCACGTCCTGCGGGAACAGCCAGCGCAGTTTCAGGTAGCGAAAGTCGTGGGAGGGCGGGACGTCGCCCTCCATGGCCATGACCGCGGCCAGATAGGGGAAGTTCACGCCCGCGTGGATGGCCAGATCGAGCGAGCCCCAGTATTTCGGATTGATCTCCATCAGCTTGAACCGGCCGTCACGGGCATCGCGTTTCATCTCGACCATCGCAACACCATGCCAGTTCAGGGCTTGCAGCAGGCGGATTCCTTGGCTTTTGAGCCCTTCGTCGTAGTAGCTCTCCGCCAGCGTGCTCGCCCCGCCCGTCACGGGCCACTGTCGCAGACGCCTGTGCATGAAGGTTGCCCGCGGCTCACCGGCCCGGAAGAGGGCGAAAAAGCCATACCCCTCACCCGGGATATATTCCTGAACGAGACTGCCCGATGTATCCATGCCTTCGAGCTCTTGACGTGAGTTGACATAGCGGACGTTACCGCTTCCCGTTCGGCCTTTGACCACGACGGGGTACTCTTCGACCTCGTCGACACCCGTGTACGTTTTCGGTACGTTGACCCCGACCGACGCGGCCAACGCCATCGTCTTTCCTTTGTCCGAGGCCACCTCCATCCGCTCGTGGTCGGCGATCGCGACATGCAGGTACTTCAGCAGGACGTCCTTGTGCTTCGACACGACCCGGTTGGCGTCGTATCCGATGGGCAAGAGCACATCGATGCGCCGGCATTGCGCGTACTCGACGAGGCAGTTGACGAAGGCGGTTTCGTGTCGCGCGGGGTCGGGATACACGAGGGTCCCGGCGCAGTATCGCGACAAGAACGAGCTGACAAACCGAGCGCTCGACCCTACATGGACGGTCACACCCTCGCGCCCCAACGCTCGAATTGCGGCCAGCGCATGCTTTTGATGGCCGTCTGTGACAAGAACCTTCATGGCAGGACTCAGCGTTCGGGAGGTCGTCTCGCTCTCGCCCCTTTCGGGAACGATCCGTCGGGCCAGGGCCCGACGGTGAGCAGGACATCAGGCGATGTGGGACGCATAGGGGTCGTGATCGTCGAGGCTCAGGTTCGTCCCTTGTTCGCCGAGTACACGGAGGATTTCACCGTACAAGGCCACATAGTCGCCGTAGAAGTAGGCGTTGTGCCAATTGACGACCATGCAGCCCCCGTGCGCGGCGACACGCTCGACCATCTGCCGGACCCGTCCACACCGCTCTTCGTCGGATTCCGCGTGGACGGCGAGCACATTGATGTCCATGAGCGTTTGGGGATATTCCCAAATGGGACTGACCGACTCCGTGAGCAGGTCGAAGGCGCGATGCGGGCGGCTGGTGCCCGACCGGAAACCCATGTAGCCCGAAAACCCGGAGCTTGAGTCTATCGTGCACCCCGCTGCCGCCAAGTGGCGATACGTGCGCCGGGGATCCCACACGAGGTAATGGCTCCGAGCGGCGTGCACCGCCGCTCCGCATGCCTGCTCGAGGTCCGCCCATTCCTGTTTGCACCGCCTCTCGTCGGTGTGAGCGTTGATGCCGACGTGGAGCCCGATCGTGCCCCCGGCTCCTTGAATTCCCCGGATGACGTTCTTCGAATACTCGCTGAGGATGTCGTAGCGCGCATCGAGCGGATGCGTGCCGTTGGCCATGAGAAAGAACTGACTCGTGAACCCGTGCGCCTGGTCGAAGCGGATCAGGTCGATGAAGTGTTGGACGTAGGACCTGACCTTCGCCCCGACCTGTAACCATTGCACGCACGCGTCGAAGCCCGCCCGCACCCGGCCGTATCTGATGGCGTGCCGGCACAATCCTCTGGCCGCACAGTCGACATACTCCAACCCGCCCCGGACTGGAATGCCGGTGTCGATGTCGTGGGTGATGACGACCCGCAGGCCCCTGGAACGAGGCCGGAACGACGGTGCGATCTGCCGCACCCATTGCAGGAAGACCTCGGCATACTCGTCCACGACCGGCCGCTGGTGACAGCGTTCTTCGACGCAGCGCAGCGTATCTTCCTTGACCCGTCCGAGCGCGTCGGCTTGCCGGCCGAACATCTCTTCATATCGCGTCACCCAAAAGAACGTGGACGCGACGAGATCCAATTCACAGACGAGGATCCGGGAGGGACCGCCGCGCGCCACCCAATGAACCGGCCCGCCGGCATGTTTCTCGTTGGCAAAGGGAACGATCAAGTCTTCTTCCAGGTGACGGTCGGACGTGAGGTGAAGGTCCTTGGTCGGCACACGGTGCAGGGGCGAAGCCGGAAGGCTCTCGGGCAAGCCGAAGCTCGACCAAAACATCCTCGCTTGATGGAAGTGAAGATGCTTTCGACCCGCGCGGGCGGGCACCTCACCGCCGTACGACACCACCACGCTCTCATCGTCCGCCGGGATCGAGCCCTCTCGGCTGACCACGCGGCAGGCGAGCGAAGAGGCCAGGATCCGCATCCCATACTCAACCGCGGCCTTATGCGGGCCGTCGTATTGCAGCACGAGGTGGTCAGGCATGATGGACCTCTCGAGAGGCTGGCCGGGACCCGGTGTCAAGCAATTGGACCACGGCTGCCATGCTGTCCTGCATGGACATGTGTCGCTGCACCAGCGCCTGCCCACTGGTCGACAGCCTTCTCCGAAGCTCCGAATCCCGGGCGACCGCGAACACAGCCTCACAGAAGCCGTGAAAGTCGTATGGCTTGGCGGTTGCCAGGGCATCCCCGTCGAATCGGAGAATGTCGTGGATCGCCTTGATCTCGAACGTGACGGCCGGCACTCCTGCGCTCATCGCTTCCAACAGCGCATTCGGCATGCCTTCTTCAAAGCTGGGGAAGACAAAGAGATCGGCAGCCGCGAGATAGTCCCAGACCCGGTCGGGCGGGCACGCCTCCCGAATCATGATACGGTCAGCCATTCCCCTGCCGCGGATCTGCTCTTCCAGGGCGTCGGTCTCATCGAAGGCTCGTCGTGCTCCTACGAGCACGACTTTCAGCGCCCCCAGTCGATGCTGGTCCGCGGACAGCTGATCGACGAACTGGAACAGGCCCTTGGCTCTCATCAGCCTGCCGACGTACAACGCCATGACCTCCGCTTCTCCTATCCCGAGCGCTCGACGGAGCTCTGCACGCTCGGTCCGGTCCGGTGGTCTCGGCGACGTCACTCCTCTCGGCAGGACACGATGCCGCCCGCTGGCGCGCAGCTCATCGGGCGTCGCCGAGAGAAGGCGCGCTCCCAGGTCCAGGAGCTCCCGGGTCTGATAGAGGATGAAATTCAGGTGATTCAGGACCATGACGAGACGGCGGCCCGCGGAGCCGCGCAGAGCCTGGCGCACGTCGCTTCCGACCGCCCATCCGGCGGATACGATCCCCAGGCGACGACCGATTCTCCAGGCAAGATCACCGGGGAGGCCGAGGTCGAACGACAAGACGGCGTCGAACCGATATCGTTCGTGCAGCCGATCGATGAGCGCCCGGACCGACTCGAAAACAAGGCGACTGTGCCACACCGATTGGCCACACCCCGGGATCGCTGGATAGCGGGGCCGGTAAACCTCCACCCCCTGAGAACGGAGGTACGGAGGAATGGCCGCATAGGCCCGCCATTTCTCTCGCATCCGCAAACCCGGTGGAACCCAGGGGCATGGCGACAGCACCGTAACGCCGGCCGTCATTTCTCGGAGCACATCGACGCAGCGTTGATTCTGGGCTCCGGTATAGGGCGAGGACGGACTGGGATAGACTGGAGACACGAACAACAGCTTCATGTGGTTTCCGTCCATACCCTCGATGCGCTGGCAGGTCGAGAACGGACTCCGACCGAGACCGATCCGCGCACACCGAGTTTACGTAGCCGCCTCGATGCGCTGGCTCCCACGTCCTGATTCAGAAAAGGCTCTGGCTACATCTGTCTCCGCGAGCTGCGCTCGCTTGTCTTGACTCTCGGGCCGCGCAATCTTCACATGCCATCTCGAACACGACCTCCCTGCCGTGCTCCTGCGGACTTCGACAGGTTTTTCCGGCTTGTCGTGAAAGAAGTCATCGATCACGCCGGTCGTCAAGGGCCACGCCGGTATCCGATATTCGTCAAAGCAGATGTATCCTCCCGGAACCATTCTTGGATAAAAGTAGGCGAGGCATTCCCGATATGATTCGCCCAGGTCGCAGTCCAGATGGACGAAGCAGTAGCGGTCGTCGGGCAACGTCGCGAGCGTATCGCGGAAGTACCCTTTGACCGGCACGACGGTGCCCTCAAGACCCGCCGCCCGGAGTTTCCACTCGACCAGCTCCAGGGAAGTGCGGCGGAACGCGCCCTTTTGAAGGAGGGGATTGACGTGATTTCTTCCTAGATGGGCCGCTTCCATGTCTGCGACATCGTCGAATCCCTCGTACGAGTCGAGGGCATAGATCTGTTTCGGAACACCTCGGGCCTTAAGAAGAAGCCCAAGCGCCAGAGTCGTATGTCCTTGAAACACGCCGCACTCTGCGACCTGGCCAGGCAGCTCTAGCGCGGCTTCCAGGAGGTCCATCAGGATGTCGACGCGCGGGCTCGCCCGGCGATCCGAGATCCCGATGTAGCGAAAGGTCATCGACGACCACTGAGTAGGTGTGCGGTGCCGCGTGTCGAACGCATAGAAGGGCCACATCGCGGCACGCGCGATGGGCTTGCACAGGCGGTACACAGGACGACGCACTTCACGGTCTCGCACGCGATGCCTCTTCCCGTCTCATGCTGCGGCGTTCCGCTTCACCGGCACGAGACGGCGCTCGACCGGACTGCGGAGCCCGGATCGTTCAAGACAGACGTCCCGGCGTCAATGCATCCGGGTAAAGCCGCGCGCCGACTTCGTTGAGGCTGCGAGTGGGATGCTTGAGGATCACGGAGGCGCTCGATAAGCCGTAGGCCAGCAAAAACCAGGCGAGCTTGTGAAACTGGTACGTGCCTTTTGCATTGACGAGCAAGAGAAAACACATGATCGCAAGGGGCAGCCGGCCGCGAGGCCCCGCCCGTGCTCGCCAGGCACCGCGCACACAAAGGTAAAGTCCGGTGAAGAAGACGAGGCCTCCGACGATGCCCGTCTCGTGAAGGACATGGAAGTACAAGTTATGGGTGTCCCGCATCGAAAGACCGAGGCGCGACCCCAATTCGTAATTGTGGGCGACCGGCCCCCACCCCACCAGCGGCTTCTCGAGGAACATGATGATGGACTGGCGCAGAATTCGATCTCGTCCGGCGGTATCACCGTCGACGATCGTTCGCTCCCATCGCCTGAAAATGAACTCACTACTGAGAATCGCCGAGACTATGACGGCGACGACCAAGACGATGATCGCCGTCGTCTTCAGATTCTTCGTCACCATCGTCGGCGTAATCAGGAAGACCAACAATCCGAGGCCGAGGGCAACCGTGGCTCCACGGGATCCGCTCGAAGCCACCGCTCCCGCCAGCCCGGCGCAGCAGATCCACGCCAGGAGTCGAGCCCGCTTGTCAGCGATCTTCCCCCCATATGCCATCCCGACGATGACGAGCAGACCCAACGCCATGACGACACCGTAGGCGTTGGGGTTTTCTCCGAAGGCAGAGGCACGGGCCGCGGCAGTACGTTGACCGTGCCCGATCAGGCTCAGGAGGATCAGGCTGTTGCACGATGCGATGAAGGCCAGCAGGGCACCCCGTGCGATCCTCTCGTATCGAAGCAGGTTGTACGACACCCAAAACAGCACCACCAACTGCGCGAGGGTTATGAAACGACCGATGATCGCCGGCTGCAGCTGGGCTTCTTGGAGCGCCCCGAACAGCAGATAGATCCCGAGATAGACCGCAAAGCACCAGAAGGCGGTGGGCGGCAGTCTGAAGCAAATCTGCCAACTGCGCAGCGAGACCAGGATGAGCAGATAGCCGAGGATCTTCGAAATGGTGACATTGCGCCCCGCGAGCCCTAAGTCGACGACCTCATAGGGAATCGAGAAGATGAGCGCATAGTAGACAGATCGGATAAGTCCTTCCGGAACTGCGACCGCGATAGGCCCACGGCTCGCTTCGACCTCGGCATGGGAGATCACGGCTCCACACCGTTCATGTCAGCGGGAAGCCAAGGCCCCCCTTTACGCGCTCGTGGCATGCAGGCGTGTGGTTCCCATCGGCAAAAGAACAATGAGGCCATGTGGAAAGCTTCTGGCTCAGTCCTCTGTCACGGTAGAGTCCTTGTACGTCCGACTGGACGGGCACTTGTTTCGCCTATCATTCTGCCGATTCGACGCGACAGCCATTGCATGCCGCTCGTGAGGTACCGCCACCTCGGCCTGGCTGCAAGTTTGGCCAGTTCTCTCAGCGTCAAATTCTCCCGCGCGGCCCAGTACACCCGCTGGTACACCTCTTCCGCGACCGCACGCCGGCCGTCTAGGGGATCCGAGAGGGCATCGGCCAGACTGTGCAGCCGGCGCAGGTCTTCTTCCCGTTCTTTTCCTACCGTCAGCTGGGGACGCAGCAACGAATCCTGCCGAAAGGGATGCCATTCACAGGAGGCGGCACCGTCGGTGAAGGATGCCCTGAGGATGGCTCCGCGTTGAAACTTGGTCGGATCCCGGTTGACTTCATCCGGGGCATATATCCCCATAGCCATCCGGGCGAAGTTCCTCTGCGCAACCGATGACAACGAATTGTCGAAGATGAGATCTCCCAGGCTGTACGCGATTGGAACTCCTTTCCAATATTCCAACCCCTGTAACACGTGCGGGTGGTGCCCGATGACGATATCCGCCCCATGCTCGGCGAGATAGCGGAACTGAGCTTGAACCTTGCTCGTCGGTACATCGGCGTATTCCAATCCCGTGTGGAGCGCTGCGACGACGAGATCGGCGGCGGCACGGGCCGTGGCAAGACTTCGGCGCATCGCAGACGCTTCGCACGGAGCGACGCCCGGCGAGGATCTCCCTGCAGGAGGCCCATAGCAGAATGCAACGAGTCCGATCGTGCCGCCTCCCGCGTGCCACACCGCTGGTTCAAGCGCCTCGCTCAAATTCAAGCCGGCGCCGGCATGGTAAATCCCTGCTTCATCGAGCGCGCGAACGGTTTCGGAGAGGCCTAACGCTCCACAATCCAGAATATGATTATTGGCGAGTGTGACGGCTGACACACCTGCTTTTGCCAACTCTCCCACACGGCTTGCCGGAGCATGAAGGATGATCTCGGATGGACGGCCGAACGGCCCTTCATCTATCGGCCTCGCGTCAACGACACACGGGCATTCGAGGTTCGCGATCAGGCAGTCGGCATTTGCCCAGGCCAAGGAGACGCCGTTCAACCACTGCTCGACGGTCGCCTCCCGCATGCAACGCGCGACTTCTCTCCCCAGCATGATGTCGCCGCCGAAAGCCAGCGTCACTGTGTCGTGGGACATGGCACTCCGCTGTAGAGCCTGAGGTTGGCCATCGGAAAGACACTCTCTCACTGCAGACAGCGATTGATGACGAAGACCGACTTGCCGGATGGGGGTGAAGGAATCTCTAGGACCTCTTCCATCGTGACCTGCATCCTCTCCCCGAGATGACGCTGCAGGATGCCCACGACGAGCGAACGATCCGCTTCGCTCACCCGGCCTTTCGGCACGACCTTGATGACGATCCGGAGCGGCTCCTCCTGGATGATCTGATATTTCTCGACGGTCGTCACGTTGCGGAAGATATGCGGGCCGATCGCGCCCGAGATCAACTCACCACGGTCGGTCATCAAGAGGCTGTTGTAACGGCCATCCAATCTCACGATTCGCTTGTATGGCATACCGCCGTCGTGCGGAGCGATCTCGCCGGCGTCTCCGTTCTGATATCGGAGGATCGGCATGGCGTAGTTGTCCAGGTCCGTAATGAGGAAGCGGCCTTCGCCGGTCAGCCCCGTCGAACCGTCATGGCGGAGGACTTCCATCACGACATGTTCCTCCGGGATGACATACGACGGGCTCCCCCACGGGTAATACCCCAAGGCATTGACCTCCCCGCAGCCGTAATAAGGGAGGACCGCGCAGCCGAACGTGTCCCGGATCAACTGTTCCTTCTCGTCGTCCAGCGTCTCGGCGGTCCGAAACGCGACCCGGAGGTCCACGCACTGGGAGGTCTGCCGGGCGAGGCACGCCAACCGATAGATGGCCGAGGAATACCCGAGCAGGACGCGAGCCTTCGACGTCCGGATGGCCTCGAAGTAGGCGCGGCACGTCCGTGAATCCAATTCGAAGGCGGGCAGAAACACATCGCCACGGATGGCGGCTCCCAGCCGCTGGGCGATCTTCGTTCTCCCGATCCCCAGAGAGCCTCCGACCAATCTAATTCTCGGTTCATCCGGTTCAAGGCCGCCCCACGCCAGTCCGCGCTCGTGGCACATGCTCGCCCACGCAGTCGCATCCGTATTTCTGCACACCCTGATCGGCTCCCCCGTCGTCCCTCCCGTTTGGGCCCAGGAGACCGACATGCGGGAAACATAGCGCGACAAAAGCTCCTCGCCGTGCCGCCTGATGATGTCCCGCGTCAAGACGGGCAACTTGCCGAGATCCGTTGTCGAGGCGATCTCCTCGGGACGGCACTCGATGCTCCGCATGACTCGGCCGTAGTACGGGACGGTCTCGTAACAGTGCCGGATCAGCCGTTGGAGCTTTGCGTTCTGGTACTCGTCCAACCTGTCGCGGCGCCAGTATTGTGATTCTTCGAGCACCGCTTTGCACGACGCGGCCGGATAGCGATGGCGCGACCAGTTGAGCGATCTCGCGAAGGTGTAGAGTGTCATACGAGCCGCCTCGAAAGGGGTGGACCTGAATCAGCCGCCGTGATCCCGCTCGGGCACCGGGGGTGCGCCCTCGTCAGCTTGCCTGTGAAGAAGCGCCCGAAGGATCAGGTCGAGCTTGCGCGCGATGGAGGGCCAGGCATAGTGATCGGGAGGCGGGGCCGCGGGCAGTCCCCGATCGACGGCTCGGCCAAGAAACGCGGTCATGTCATCGAGCAGGTCCCCTCGGAAACCGTAGATAAGACCCGTCTCCGCCGCCATCCTCTGGACGTCGCCCCGCGGGGGAGAGACGAGAAGAACCGGGGTCCCAGCCCCCATCGCCTCGAACACCTTCCCGGGTACGATGCCGTCGTCCTCCGGTCCTCCGTCGTCCTCGACGGAGGTGATCACGACCGAGGCGCACGCGCCTCGCAACGCCGCGAGCACCTCCCGGCGTGATACGTTTCCGTGCAGAATGACCCGATCAAGCACGCCGCATCGCACGGCTTCATGACGGACGTGATGTTCCTCATTGCCATAGTAATGGAAATACCACCGAGAGCGGGGTCGGGCAGCCTCGAGCCGCTTGAGCGCCGCCATGACCGGCGTGATGACGCGCTTGGGAGGATAGAATTTTCCGGCATAGATGATGGCCGCGTGCCCGAAGTCATAGGGCCGGATGTCCTTCAACTCATCCGGATCATAGCCGTTGGTCACGACGTGCAGCTTCGAGCCGATGCCGAAGCGGCGACCGAGCTCACGGGCCCATGACGGGGAGACGATCGTCGCCGCGCCGCACCCGTCCAGGAGAGCGGCCTCCTGGCGGAGATGCGATGGACGACTCGGCCGAGGGGCATGCGGATTCCCCGTCCACGGATCCCGATAGTCCAAGACATACGGGCAACGCAGCTTGCGAGCCAAATCCCTGGCGAGCCGAAACGAGGCGAACGGCGAGCCCGTGGCCAGGATGATGTCGACGCCGCTCAAGTCACGAGCCGCGCACATCCGCCTTGCGGCGCGGGCCCATCCGATCCCCCCGTCGAAACCGATGCGCCACGCGATGCGGCGGCACAGGCCGCCGACCCACCGGCTCAGCCCCTTGTCACCGGTATGCAGGTGGTCGGGCTGCATCCAGCGATAGTGATGCTCGGTGAGGATCCGCTCGATGCCCTCGTTCCGTAGCACCGCCTCGACCGCGGCCACATCGTCCACGCGTCTCCAGACCGAAGGATGCGGGGTCACCACCGTCACGTCCCACCCGAGTTGCGCGAGATGCTTGGTGATGTTCCAGGTTCGCGCACAGGCAGTCGCCCGTAGCGGCGGAAACGGTCGCGCCAGGAACAGCAGCGTGGGCTTTCGCCCCTCGGCAGGCGTGAGACAACGGGCGGCCCTCGCGCCTCCGGTCGTCATGGAGTGTTGGCGCATGCTGACGAACCGTCGGGTGTTCTTTCGCCGCTACATCGAAACCCGCGCTCGCCGTCCAACGACAAAGATGATGACGAGCATCCAAGATGAGCGGCCCACAACGTTGAAATACAGGGAGTAGGCGCCCTAAGCGACGGGCCCACGCGGCGCTGAAATCGCGAGACACTTCTTCAGGAATCGTTGCGGGGGGAACCTCGAAGACGATCTTGGAAGACCACCATGCGCCGCACGCACGGATCGGCTAGCGGTCACCAGGCCATGGGCAGAGTCAGATGTGTCGACATGTGTCCGGATTGACCGTGAATACGACGGTCCCTCTCAGATCCTCTCGGCCTTGCAAGAACTCCAACCTGTGTTGCTCACCCAGCACTCGCTTGAAGACGCCCACATCCGCGAGCCTATAGAACCATGGGCCCGGCTTTTCCCAATGCTTCCACACGGGCTTCAAGGCTCCCTCTTCGTAAGCTCGTCTCAAGATCTCACGTTGCTCGGGAGACAGGACTGAAGACTTTGATCCAAGGATCAGCCTCCAGTTGTACAACAGCCACGCGGCGGGCTGGAATCGTTTCAGATAGTGGCACGTGCTCTCGGCATCGCCCGGTTCCGGAAACTCCTGCAGCCGTAAGGTTCTTCCACTCGTCAGAACTTGGAGTAGCGTGACATCGCGCTTGTCGGCATAGAGAATGCCAGGCTGCATGTCACGCAATACGTCCCCGAGTTTGCCCACTTCTATGGCTGACATTTCATGTGCAGAGCGCCGCAACCCAAACCCGGCAAAGATCAAAGACACCCCGATGATCACGACGTACACACCCGTCGACAGAGAGGCCGCCACAGTCATTCTTTTCAGCCTGCCGTGTGCCAGCGGATCTCGAATATCCGACAAGCCTTTCCCTACAAGCAATAATCCCGGGATCATGACTGGATGTAAATACCTTGCCTCTGCGGGAAGGAAGACGTAGCGGCTGACACTTGTGGACCCAACTACATTAAATACAAACAGGGCTCCGAACCACAGTAATAAGAGGCCGGTTCTTCGCCAATCCGAAAGCCCGTATGCCACGGCCGCGTACACGCATAAGAACGTGATGCCAAAGTGGATCGAAGGCAGCATCGTCATGCTTGGGTAAGTTTTAACAATGCGCGTGACAAAATCCTGACCGACCAAGATCGCCTGCATGTTGTGCACGGTATCGACAGCATGAAACGGAAATAAGAGATCTCCCGCTTTGAGATAGTAGAACCCGTATTCGGGGATGAGCAAGGCAAAGAGCCCTGCCAAAAGCCACACCATCCTCCCTATGGGGAGACGTTCGATCAGCACGTACGTCAGGAGAATTGGGGCCATAAGGATGCCAAGGATTTTGGCCGAATAGGCACCCCACACGGCAAGACCGGCAACGAATAGCCATAGAGACGATCTCACGCTGTCGTTTTCGCCATAGCCCTTCATGAAGCACCACACTGAAATGGAAAGCATCGCCGTCAGTACTGGCTCCGGCAAGATCTGCAAGGAGAGCGCGATGTCGAGCGGGAGAGCGGTTAGAAGGCCGCATGCGAGCAATGCCGCACGGGACCCGAACAATGCGGCACCCATGCGGAAGAGGATATACAAGCTCGTGATTGAGCAGAGTAGCGGCCACAGTACAGTCGATGCCTCATGAATTCCAAATAGTGCGAAACTGGCTGCGACCGGAATCGTGATGGCAAAGCGAGTGTTGTAATGGTGGTACTCGAGCTTGAATCCTCCTTCCACCATTTGCCTGGCATATTCGATATAGCCGAGCGGGTCTGAGGGGATGATGCCTTGATAGAAAACAACGCGAATGAAGACATACCCGGCAAGGATGAGCAAAAAACAGTGCCAACTCGCCCGGTCAGGAGCATGCCAGTGAAACGATCGTAATGGTTTTGAGGTGTCGTGCGGTGTCATCGAGACGCCATTGCATGAAGCCACTCTGCCTTCAAATCCGATCACGCCTCACAAGGCTTGCCGGTGCGGGAGCGGTTTGAGAATGAGGTCCACGAACAGCCCGTTTCCGAGCATATTTTCGAACGTGAGGAGCATCGACGTAGCAGCAACGACCAGTGGATTTCCGTCCATTCGCGACATGCACAGACGATCGAACCACAGGTCCTCTATCTCTAAGTTGGCCTCCCGAGCTAAAATGCCGAGCCCTTTACGGGTGAAGAAGACCAAATGATGCGCTTCGTGGGTGCGTCTGATGAGAGATCGGAGCCGACCGCCGGTGAGATGGTAGCTAGCCCGCCCCAGCAGCGGAACAAGACTGCTTTCGTGGATGGTTTGAATGAAAATGCAGCCATTCTTATTGACCTTGCCGGCCAACGCTTGCAGCACAGAGCACGGTTGCGCAAGGTGCTCAAACACGTCCCAAAGCGTGATCAAGTCAAATGTTCCGTCGATTTGATTGAGGACTGCCTCGACGGCTCCAGTGTAAATTCGGGCGGTTGGCACACGTGCCCGTGCCTGCTCGGCACGGCCCTTGTCGACCTCAATTCCGGCAAGCATCATCTCACTGCCTTGATGCTCCAAGAATCCAAGAAAGGCCCCTCCCCCGCAACCCACGTCTAGAACGGACCGGGGCCGCCTCCAATCTTTGGTGATGCGCGGGAGCAATCGCTTCCATTTTGCCTTGTCACGATCCTCTCGTCCGAAGTATCGCTGTGGAACGAAAGTTGTTGCTGCATGCCTCACCAATGCATCACTCGACAAGCAGCCGCACTCCTTGCATCTGAACAGTGTGAAAGCGCCGGTGTCCATCGCAATAAGGACCCGACTCACACACACAGGACACGCCTGGCCCCCAAGGGTGACCGGCTCATATACCCTTCTCGATGCTGCGGTCATGCCAGACAATCCGGAGAGCGAGACTGCCACGGTTTTGGTGTAGCGTGCTTAGGGAAAGAATGTGAGGTTTCGGTTCAGCATGAGCTCGTAATTTTCACGTTGATGCCTCACCACAGTGTCAAGAATCAATCCACAGCACATGAACAGCATCGAAAGAACCATTAACGAGGCCGCAAGGACAGCCGAAGGGACCTTGTAAACCAGGCCTAGTTCGAGAAACTCCATGACAGGGGGAATGCCGATCGCCAATCCCGCGAGGAATGCGATGAGGGATAAGCCACAAAAAAATTCCAGTGGCTTGTAATTCTTAAACAAGCTTGCAATCGTTCTCAGGACCAGCAGGCCATCAGTGAATGTTCTCAGTTTAGACACACTGCCCTCAGGCCTATTCCTATAGTCGATCGGGACTTCTAGTATCCTGAATCGCTTATCCAAGGCGTGCAGGGTCATCTCTGTCTCGATTTCAAATCCTTCTGAAAGGACGGGCAAACTCGTCAAAAATGAATGAGACATGACCCGGTATCCGCTCATGATGTCATGCAAACCCGTTCCAAAGAGGTGATTCACGAGAAAACACACGAGGCGATTGCCGAAACCATGCAACCGCCTTGTATTGGTCGAATCGTATGAGGAATTGGACATTCTATCCCCTACCACCATGTCCGCGTCGCCGGAGAGCACGGGCTTTAACATGGCCGGGGCGGCTTCAGCAGGATACGTCAAGTCGCCATCCACCATCACGTACCCATCAGCCTCAATACGCCTGATAATGCTTCGCACGACATTGCCCTTACCTTGTCGTCGTTCCTGTATGACGTGGGCTCCGGCTCCTAGCGCTTCCTGAACTGTCCAGTCGGTCGAGTTGTTATCAATGACGTAGATATGTGCGTCCGGCAGCGCCGCCTTGAATCCTGCGACCACGGCCCCGACCGTCTTTTCCTCGTTATAACAAGGGATAACGACAGCAATGTTCGGCGTTTGAGAAGCGAGGTCTCTCATTGGACTAGGGTTCATGGTAAGCTCTCTTGTCTTGCAGCGTTGTTGGCAGGACTGATGCTGTGACCGCGGAGCAACCAGGTCGCTTTTCAGCGCAATCGTCTCGCCCATCTCTCGACATTGCCGACCTCGGCCAGAGACTCATTGTGGCCCAATGCCAACCGTCCTTGGATTCAGCCGGATCATCCGGATCGGACGAACTGCGGCCACAGCGCAAACTTTCAGCAAGCGCGCCAAGCTGAACCGATGGCCCAGTTCGCTCAGGGCCTGACGCTGGTACGGCCAAAATTCACTGACCGTGCCTTGAATGGCGCTCATGACCACGTTCTTATAATAATTGTCGAGCTTTTCCCCTAGACGCTTCGCATATTCTTCCTTGCTCAGATATTTCGGGCCGAATTTCTTGATGACATAAAGACCGGTCAACCCCGGTGGATGGCGGCTCGCGGCGCGGTGCGTGACAGTGCCTTTGTGTCTTCGCGTGAAGGTTAACACTTGGTGGACGAAACCAAAGTCCCACTTCTCCAGCACCTCGAAACAGGCCAAGACATCACCGAACGTATATCGCTCGTCGTAGAACGTGCCTCGTTCGCGGATGGCGTCCGAGCGGATCAACAACGAGGTGGGCGACCCAAAGACGTACGGTGCGCCGAGTAGCAACGATCGGCAGAGATCAGCGCCTCGTATGACCTTCTGGGTGTAAGGCAGCCCGTCCAAGCCGACTTTGACCTCATCAAGCCGGTAGGAAGACACAATACCGACCGTCGGATGCGCTTCGGCCAATGCCACCATCTTCTCCAGGCACTCGGGGAACAGCCAGTCGTCTCCGTGGAGGACCTTGCAATATCGGCTGTCCTTGGAGATCAACCGCAGCGCATGATTCCCGTTTTGCATCACGTTCAAGTGATGGGCGTTGCTGTGAACCCGGATTCGCTCATCCCTCTGCGCATATTGCTGTGCAATCTCGAGCGATCGATCCGTGCTGCAGTTGTTCACAATGACGTATTCCCAGTTCTCATAGGTTTGGCATCGCACGCTTTCGATGCACTCGGCCAAATGCCTTTCTCCGTTGAACACCGGTGTGACGACGCTCACAAGCGGTTGGACGCTCGCCTTCATATGCTGTTGTCCCTCGGAAATCTGACCCATCGACTTCACCGTTCAACCTGCTCACGCAGGTCTCGATAATGCTCCAGGACCTGATCGACGTCATCGCGGAAGCGAAGAGCCCTGGCCGGTGTACCAGCCGCTATGGCGCCCGCCGGGATATCACGGGTGACCACCGCGCCGGCTCCGATCACAGCCCCCTTGCCTATTCGGACCCCCGACAAGACGATGACCCCGACGCCGAGCCAGGCATCATCCTCGATGACGACCGGTCCCTTTGCCTCAAGAGCTTGTTTGCTGATCAGGTCTCCTGCCTTGAATCCGTGATTGTAGCTATACACCGAGCAGTTCGGTGCGATCTGCACCCCGCGACCGATTCGAATCCCCTCCTTGAAGGCGGTGAACCGACAACGCGGTTGGATGGCCGTGCCTGCGCCGACGGTGAGACTGCCTCCCGGTCCGATCTCTATCTGGATCTCACTATGGAGATGGACTCGTTCGCCTAATTCAACCGGGCCGCCGTGCGGGTGCTGATAAACCAAGACACGATCCGAGATGAAGACATGCGGCCCGAGTCTGAGATCGGCATGATGAAGGGTTGCGGTCGGGGCGATGTATCCTCTGGGATTCAGTCCGGCGAGAAAAGCACGTGCCTTGTACGGGCCAACGAACAGCGTGGCAAGCCGTGTCGAGAGGCGCCCGACGCAACCCAATCCCGCATATCTCATCCAAAAGCTCGCCCAAAGGAATGCAAAGATCTCTCTGCCGACATTCATCATCCCCGATAAGCCGGACGTTCGCCAGGCCACGCGCATCCGTGTCGCCAACCGATTCAATGCTCTGAGTCCCAGGGGAGGCATACGGACAGAGGCCATTCATTGAGGACTTGGGTCCACGCTGCAAGACGGTCGCGGTCCGGCTACGTTGGCTTACGATCGAGCCAGCACACGCCTCGGGATGAGCTGATGAGCACAGGTGCGGTTGCCCGAGCACGGCTCGAGCACATGCTACGGAGACGGTCTGTCGGCGCTGGGATGCCCGTGTCAGCTTAGGTGCAACACATAATCCCCGGCAAATTCGGACGGCCTACTGAAACGTGTGCTGCCGTTGGTCTGGCCGCCAGGGTACACGGCACCCGTTTGAGGGTTGAACACTTCTATAGAGAGCCCGGCGGGAATTCCCGTTATCGTGAGATCCGTATGGTATGGATTATAGGCGTAGTACTCCTCACATCCATGGACCCGCGCGAACTTGGCACGCTTCAAGCCGATTCTCCTCGACAGCACATTTGAGCTCGCGGACGAAAAGCCGTTGTTGATTCGCGTGTCGTCCGGATCCAGAGTATTCAGATCGAGGCGCTTCGCGCGGAAATAGGCCAGGACCTTCCTCATATCTTTGTATCCTTCGGCACCATGCTTGCCGTCCTGGCTTGCGGGATGTCCCGTCGCATACCGTTTCAAGACGGTGTTCTGATCATCCCTGTATGCACTGAGGCCTTGCAGGCCATACGTCATGCCGAGGCCGCCGCTGAGGATGACGCTGACCACATAGCGGCGATAGTAGAAGCGGGGATTACTGATGACCTCATGGCGTAGACCCGCCTCATCAAGCTCTGCCGTGACACTGTGACCGACCGTGTGATCCGTGTTCTCGTACACGGCCTCCCCGACATACATCGGAACATCGAAATGAGGCCGGTGCTGAAGAATCCCGTACCCCTCCATCTTCCAGCGTTCATGGAAGATCCCGATCGTCAGCCATTTTTGCCCGCGGAAATCTCCGGACGTTTCCCTTGATACCCGGTGATAGTGCAGCTCCCCGAAGAAAAGGCGATCGCTCGCCATGCCTAAGAGGTGAAGCAGGTGATTCACCAGCCGACTTCCCGCCGACCGGTCGTCGTAATACGTCGCGTTCCGGTGGGGATGGACGCCCAAGAGCGGCTTGTACGGGTATCCCTGGAATGCCGCTGAGAAGTCCGCTCCTAGAGATTGCAGGTCCTCATGGTGAGGAACAATTCCGCCCCGCATGGGACCGGAGATTTCGAAATCTTCGAGAAAAATAATATGTGGATACGCCCCGACCCGCGCCGCAAGATAGCGCAAATATCTGGTTCGGTTCGGCCCGGGCGTAGGCAGGTGTTGCGCGATCTTCGCACCGACTTCGAATACCAGGCCCCTTGCCAGCCCATCCAAGAAGATCGCATCGAGCTTGTCCCATTGGGCCAAATTAAATCGGGAAAAGTCAGGGTTGCCGGGGGTACCACCCCAGAGCCATGTGTCCGTCATTCCGTCCGGATCTTTGAAACCTGTGCAGACAAGGTCCATTCGCACCAACGTGAACCCGTTGGCTTCAATCCAACTCAAGACCGACTGCCAGGGAATATTGCGGTGAGCGATGGCGTACGCCGTTTGCCCCATGACAAGGAATTGCTCTCCGGTATTCTCCCACCTCAGTGCCCGACCATTTCGGACCAGCCTACCCTGATTACGGGAGCTCGGCGGCTCGACCTCCACGGTTCCTGTCCGACCATTCAGTTGGCCGTCGGAAGAATGAGTCGAGTAGGTCCACGCCCCGGCCGACGGGAGGTTATAGCGAATCTTCCACGTGCGCCCCCCCGCATAAAACCCCCAAAACGTATACGCCTCCGACCCTCGCCGGAACGTCGCGTGAAGCGTGGTCTCGAACGTATCGGCTGCAGGAGCGCTCGAAGCAAGCGTCAGCTCGGCCATTTGTCCTTGTTCGGCTGCTTGGACGGCGGCGTCAAGCGACACCCAACAGGCTCCAGCGGCTACCATGTGAAACACAAGAGTAGGGATACAGAAATGAGAATGAGCGGACAATCGAAAGACCATGAGTCCTGCGGGGAGCTCGTTCTCAGATGTCCCGCATCGCCGTGCGGGCATCGAGGCCTTGTTCTAAGAGCATGAGCTGACGACGGGCTGTTCTCGGCGAAACCTGGCAAGGATGGAGCCCATGGTATGGCGGAAGTCTTCCGCAAACTGCTCCCTCGTGTGGTTGGTCCTCACGAACTCCCATGCACGTTGGGACATCCTCTTCAACTCATTGGCGGGAAGGGAACTGATCATGCGGATGTTGTGTTGGATGTCTTGGATCGAGCAGTCCGAAAACAGGACGCCGTAGTCTTTGTCGAGATCGACGCTCGATTCATAGCTGACGAGAGGTATCAGTCCCGCGTGCATGCACGTGATGACGCTTCCTCCGCCGCCCTCGGAACAGGACGGATAGACGAGGGCAAGACAGCTGTCGGCGATCTCAGTGAACCTCCGGCTGCTGATGTCCACCCAACCGACCGTCGTGATATTCGGAGTGTGATACAGCTCTTTGCGATAGGCTTCCTGGAACGGCTTTTCGGCATCAATGGGGCCGCACACCGTCAAGTGGTACTCCGGCATTTCCGCGAAGGCTTCCAAGACCAAATCCAGCCCCTTGTGCACCAATCCTGCGCTTCCAAACCACAGGAACCGTTTGCGGCAGGCGTTGAACTCTTTTTGTTGCGGCCAAGGGTAGACGACTGGGGTCGACAAGCGGATACGATACAGGGGCTTCCCCGCGTAGGCGTACGTACCGCTCGTAAACCCGTTTCCGAGAATGGTGGCACAGTCTGCATGCTCGATTCCCCAATTCGGCGTCACAATCTTTGATGAAGGGAGTGTGATGCCCCGTCTCTGCTGGAGCTCCAAGAGACGGCGGGACTGAGCGGTGTTATGAAAGAGCCAATGCGCGGTATCGAGGTGCATGATCTTCACACAGTCAGGAGGCAACAGCGGGGCAAGCCGTTCCAGGTTCGTGCGGGCATCGATGACGCACGCATAGTCTTTCGTCGGTCTAAAATGGCGATGGCTGTAGCGGATGACATCGACGGAATACCCGAGGTCCAAGAACGTCTTGGCTATCTGCAAAGACTCCCAGTAGTGCGTGTGTGTGGTGGGGATGGCCCCCCCGGGCTCCACGTAGAACGGGTCATTGATGTACGAGAGGAGGACATCGCCCTTCGACGGCGAACCCGGCGTGAGCGAGATGCACCTGTTGTCATAGGAAGCGATGTGATCGAGAACCTTCCTGATCTCGCTGACGAGGATCGGCACCTTCCCCGCTCCAAAGATGCCCACCGCTCGGGCCAATTTCCTTGCAATTGCAGTCATCATACTCATATCCACCGAGCCGCTGCGGCGGGCGAAAGGGTTATCCCGCGAACCCGTCCCGCTTCAAGTACACGAGCATGACCATCTCAGCCGCCTGGTGATCCCTGGAGGTTCGTTCTACCCCGCACGTCATCATCCCGGGATCAATTCGAAGTCATGGGCTTTCAGCAACTCGTGCCGCACGAGCATCTGCACGGCGTGGTCCACGGTGCGAAAGTCCAGCCCGGACCGTTCCGCCATCGCGAGCAGCGAATGCGCACCGTCGGATAAGTTCAGGGCCCAAAGCAACGCCATTTCCACGCTCCGACCGTCAGCCTGCCCGGCCACGGAGCGATAGAGTCCGCGCCTTCCCAATTGCGGCTCGCACTTCGCGAAACGATTCACGTACGTTCGGTTTCGTTCCAGCAGCTCGACGACCGACCGATACACCGTCAATGATTCCGCCAAACACCGGGGCTCAACGAGATCCAGATCGTCCGCCGAGGTGTGATACTGCGGATAGCGACCGTGCGTCGAGCGGCTCAGGGCCCCGACGGGCAGGTTGAAGCCGGGTGAACAGTATTGGCGCTCGTCATACCCGAATGGATAGAAATCGACCACCTCGTAGTCATGGCCTGAATGCTTGAGCACGTGCTGCACGACGCGATCGATCTCCGCGTCGCCGCGGCGGCTCTTCTTGTACGTGAACTTCCCCGCATCGCCGACACAGGCGACCACGAGGCCGTGCCGAATCTTTGAGACCTGCGGCTCATTTCGTGCCAGCCAGGTGATGGAGCCGATGGTGCCCGGGACAAAGAGAAAGCGGTAGGAGTATCGACGCGGGGCGGTCGAGAGAGACTTGGCCAACATCGCTGCGAGCGCGAGGCCCGACAAGTTATCGTTGCACAGGGATGGATGGCAAATGTGGCATGAGAGCAAGACCTCGTCTTCGGTGTCACCTTGGAGGTAATACTCCCCGTACGTGAGTGACCCGTCTTCCAACGTCGCATCGATGCAGACCTCGTATTCACCCTCTTCCATCGCCAGTAACTGGCGATGTGACAGGCAGAAGCCCCAGTTTTCTTTATAGTATGACGTCCGGTAGGGCACCCAGTCAGGAAACTCCGGCAGGCTGAAGAGATGTCCGCGCAACTCGTTGAGCGACAGACGCGCCCTGACGGGAACGCTGTAGCCCAGCGCGTGGAGATTGGAGCGTCGAAAATCGATCACACGCTCACCGCGAGCATTCTTCACGTACGCGTCCCGGATGTTCCATTCCTTCGGAACCACCCAATCGAACACGGGCGTCCCGGTTGGGACTTCATGAATCTCCAACGGCACGTCGTTCCGAATACGGCGGAGCGTTTCTCGCACCCCGTTGCCGGTGATGCTCCGGCACAGCGGATAGAGCTCCGCGATCAAGCCGTACATCTCTTTGCCGGGATCGTTCATGTCATCGTCACTCCGGTTCAAACGCGCTCACGGACGGACCGTTGGCGGTACCAATCGATGGTTCGCTTCAAGCCTTCTTCCAAGCCCACGAGCGGGCGCCAACCAAGCCTCTCCTCCGCAGGACCTCGCTCGGCCGCTCGTACTTGCTCGAAGGGGCGGTCGGCGATCGCCCCGAACACCGGCGCCGTATCGCCGTTCATGAGATGGACGACTCGTTCGACGATGTTCCGCACCGCGACCAACTCGCCGGATCCGATGTCGAAGGTCTGGCCTTCGACCTGTGGGGCCCCTGCGGCACGGTAGAGGGCCTCCACGACGTCGTCCACGTAGACCCAGTCGATCAATCGGCCGCCGCTCATAAGCTTCGGGGCGTCGCCGGTGAGGAGCGAGCGGATGACGTACGGGATGAGCTTCTGCGTGTCGGCCTGGCCGGGGCCGTAGACCATGAACAGGCGCAGTGTCACGATGGGCAAGCGATACAGTTGGTGAAACATCCTTGCATAGGCGGCGCTCGCCCATTTCGCAGCGGCATATGGAGAGGAGGGAATCGCGTCAGCCGACATGCCAGCCGGCTCCTCTTGGGAACCGACGAGGATGAACCGGCGGCACCCCAACTGACTCGCCACCGTCAGCAGATTGACTGTGGTCATGAGGTTGCTCTGAAACGTGGGCATGACGGCATCGATGCTCCGAGCTCCGACCACGTGGCTGGCGAGATGGAAGATCAGGTCCGGCTTGATTCGCTCCATCACTCGGCGGACGGCATGAAGGTCCGACACGTCGGCTCGATACCAAGACACACCAGGGTGATTCTGCGGTCCGACCCGCCGGGAGGGGACATGAACCTCCGCACCCACGTCGGTCAGACGGCGCAAGAGATGGGCGCCGATGAAGCCGCTTCCCCCTGTCAGGAACACCCTCTGGCCAGCCAATGCCTGCACGGTTCGTGTCCTCATCCAACGCGACGGGACGCACTCGAGGGATCGGGGAAATCGGGAAAGGTTCGATCCCGTTCGGAGAGAATCGGATCACCGGCTGGCCACCGAATGCCGAACGCCGGGTCGTCCCATCGTACCCCGCGGGCGCATGCAGGCGCGTAGACCTCGGACATTTGATAGAAGACCTCGGTGTGGTCTTCGAGGGTTTGAAACCCGTGGGCGCAGCCTTCCGGCACGTACAGCATGCGCCTGTTTTCGGCGGTCAGGATCACGGCGAGATGCTTGCTAAAAGCCGGGGACCCGGCCCGCAGATCGATGATGACGTCGAAAATGGCGCCCCGGGTGCAACGGACCAGCTTCGCTTCCGCACGAGGCGGCACCTGGTAGTGCATGCCCCGGAGGGTGCCGCGCGCCTTGGTATAGGAGACGCTGCATTGCACGATGCGGGGGTTCAAGCCGTGCGCTTCATACTCCCCGGCGCACCACGTTCGTGCGAACATCCCACGCTCGTCCTCGCGCGGCTCGACATCGATCAGGTAGGCGCCCGGGATTTCAGTGCGGGTGAAGATCATGCGAGGACGGTGACCTGCGGGATCGGCACGACGAACCGCCCACCCCATCGGCGGATAAAAGCCAGTTGCTCGATGATTTCGTCCTTGAGGTTCCACGGCAGGATCAGAACGAAATCCGGCTTCGTCGCCCTGATCCTCTCCGGATCATGAATCGGTATACGCGTGCCGGGGAGGAGGAGCCGCTGTTTGTGAGGACTGCGGTCGACCGTATAGTCGAGGAAGTCCGTCCGTACCCCGCAATAATTCAACAGGGTGTTCCCTTTGGCCGGCGCCCCGTACCCGACGATCGTTTTCCCCTGCTCTTTCGCCGACGAGAGGAACATGAGTAACTTCCGCTTGACCTTGGCCACGTTTTCGGCAAAGGACAGATAATGCTCCAGACGCGCGAAGCCCGCCGCCTGCTCCCGAGCGCGCAGTTCGCCGACCCGGCCCCCGACCCGGGGCCTCTCGTCTCCGGCATGACAGGCGTAGATGCGCAAAGAGCCGCCGTGCGTGGGCAGCTCCTCGACGTCGACGACGCGCAAACCATGCCGCTCGAATACGCGCTCAACCGTCAGAAAGGAAAAATACGAGAAATGCTCGTGATAGATCGTGTCGAACTGATTGTCGGCCATCAGGCGCATGAGATGAGGGAACTCCATCGTGATGGTCCCGCGAGGTGCGAGGAGGACCGCTAGTCCGCGGACGAAGTCGTTCAGGTCGGGGACGTGCGCCAGGACGTTGTTGCCGATGAGCAGGTCGGCCCGGATCCCATCAGCCCTCAGCTCGCAGGCGGTTTTCTCGCCGAAGAACTTCACGATGGTCGGCACCCCTTTTTTCACGGCGGCCGCGGCGACGTTGGCTGCCGGCTCCACCCCCAGTATGCTGAGCCCATGCCGTAGAAAGTATTGGAGGAGATACCCATCGTTGCTCGCGACCTCGACGACCTGAGTGCCTGGGTTCAGGCCGAACCGCTTCACGGCCATCTCGGCATAGCGTTCCGCGTGCTGGAGCCACGTATCGGAGTACGACGAGAAGTAGGCATAGTCGCTGAAGATGGCCTCGGGAGCCGAACAGGCGGGGAGCTGCACGAGCAGGCACCGACTGCAGACGTACGCATGGAGCGGATAGAACCGCTCCGGTTGGTCCAGTTGATCGGGCTTGAGATACGCATTCGCCAAGGGCGAGGCGCCGAGATCAATGAACGTATGCACGAGCTCGGCGTCGCAGAATCGGCAGGTGTGCACACCGGGGACAGTACCGTTCTTCATGCTACGCCTCCACCGGAGCTGCCCATTGCACCCCAGCCGGCTTCAAGGCGGAAGCCGTCCGGCTGGGACGAGGCGTCGCCCACTCGAGGGTGTCGGTCAGATGCCCCGCCGCTTTCAATTCCCGCAGCGCATTCAGCCGCATGTACGATGAGCTGCGGAATCGCGCATCTCGGAAGCCCATCGCCTCCAACCCGTCCCTCAGCTCGGTGATGACCGTCAACAGATCCCGCTCTGGGAGAAAGCCGTCTGCCAACGTCGTAAACTTCTGAAAACTGACGCGATAGGACCGCTTATCCGACGGCGCGCTTCGGTTGACGGACGTTTCAACGCCCGGGATGGCTTTGGAAACCGCGTCCGCTAATTCCTTGACTTGGTAGTTCCAGCCGTCGCTGCCGGCGTTGACCGTCAAGCTCGCCCCCCCGGCGTTCGGCTCCCGCTGCACCGCCCAATCGATTGCCCGCGCCATGTCGTCGATATGGATGAGGGGGCGCCACGGCGTCCCATCACTCAACACTTCAATGCGCCCGGTTGCCACCGCATTCGCCACAAAATCGTTCAGGACGAGGTCGAGGCGAAGTCGATCGCTCATGCCGCACGCGGTGGCAAAACGCAAACACGTGACGGTGAACCGCCCGTCGCCGAGCTCCGCCAGGTCGTGCTCTGCACTGACTTTCGATCGTGAGTAGGCCGTCAACGGGTTGACCGGCGACCTCTCCGTTCGCGGGCCTTCTTCGGCGCAGCCGTACACGCTGCAGCTCGACGCAAACACGAATCCTTTGGCCCCCGCCTCCTTCGCCTCGACGGCCAACCGCACCGCGGCGTAGTGATTGATGTGATGCGTGACCGCCTCGAACACCGCCCCCATCGGATCATTGGAGATGGCCGCAAGATACACGACGACGTCGACTCCACGGATGATCTCCGGGGAGACGCTCCGGACGTCGCAGAAGTACTGCAGGTCCACCTGGCACTCGGGCAGTATGGCGGACGCTGTCAAGCAGTGTGCGAAATAGCCCATGTCGAGGCCGATGAGAGTCGCGCCCGGATAGGAGCGGCGCAAACGACGCACAACCGACGGCCCGATGTATCCCATGTTGCCGGTGATGAGGATCCTCATATGGCAGCCCCCTGTACGCGATTCGATTGTCCACCCGACGCCGCGGGGCACCATTGCTTCCACGGAGCCTTTTCTGAATTCCAGAGCTCCTCGAGGTACTGTTTTTCCTTCAGCGTGTCCATGCACGACCAGAATCCGGAGTGCCGATATCCGACGAGCTGGCCGTCCTGAGCCAAGCGTTCCACGGGTTCCCGTTCCCAAATCGTCTCGTCGTTCCGTACGTACCGGATCGCGGCGGCATTGAGGACGAAAAATCCGCCGTTGATCCACCCTTCAGCCGCTTGAGGCTTTTCGTAAAATTCCGTGATGAGGTCGCCGCAGAAGCCGATGCGGCCGAATCGGGCCGGGGATCTGACCGTGGTCACGGTCGCCAGCTTCCCATGCGCGCGATGGAACCGCAGGAGCGCCGAGACATCCACATCCGCGACCCCATCTCCGTAGGTAAAGCAAAACGTCTCATCGTGCTGCAGCCACGGCTCGAGCCGCTTCAGGCGACCGCCGGTTTGCGTCTGAAGACCCGTATCGACCAGGTGGACCTTCCACCTCGGGTGGTTTCCGTTGTGGATTCGCGTCTCGCCTGATCCCAAATCCACCGAGATATCGTTGTTGATCGCAAAATAGTTCAGGAAGTATTGCTTGATCACTTCGCCCTTGTACCCAACGGCAATGATGAACTCCTCGATGCCGTGCGCGGCATAGATGTTCATGATGTGCCAGAGAATCGGCCTCCCCCCGATCTCGACCATCGGTTTTGGGCGTAGGGTTGTCTCTTCGGAGAGCCGCGTGCCAAAGCCGCCGGCAAGGATGACTGCTTTCATGAGCCACGCCTCCGCGCGAAAGGTGAGGGTGAACCTGCCGAAAAAGACCGCCGCTCGACACCGCCGACGCGCCCCATGGGCCTGTGCCGGCAAAGAGACGGATCGCCAGCCCACCAGCGGGTGGCGACCGTCTTGTTGAAGGGGACGGGAGATCTGAAGGAGAGTCTTGACGTCCGCGCGATCGGGCGGCAAGGCCAGTCTGCTGAAAACGAGGAACCGTTATACGGGCTTGGGGACTCGCCTCCAGCCATCCACGCAGGCGATCCACTTGCCACCCGGGAGTGCATGTGCGTCGACGTGATGCATCCCGATGGCGTTCCATCCCACCCCCGTCGGTCTCAGCACGGGCTTTCGGGACAGAGGTCGTTCTCTGTAGTCTCGGGCGGTCAGCATAGTGATCTCAAAGGCACGGACCTGCCTCCCGTAGATCGGATGGCAATCCTGAGCGTACCGGACCACGGAGCCGTTCGTGACGATCAACCTTCCGGCCGGTCTCGCGATGTGAGGATCACCATTGATCACGGGGCTAGACGGATGCTCGTTCCAGGGCCCGAGCAAGTGGTCGGCAGAGAAGAGGTGGAGCCTCTCGGCTCGGCGGGGTGCAGCGCCCAGGCTGGCAAAGAGCCACCACCTGTCGTTGAAACGGACGATGGACGGATCCGCAAACTCCCCTCCATCCACCAAGGTCGCAACGTAGACCCAGCGAGAAGGAAATGGAGCCGCCTTGTACAGCCGGACGGACCGCGTCTGGTGGCACTCCGGCGTCATGTAATATTCCCCCGCCCATTCGAACACGTAGGGGTAACTCAAGTGAAACGGTTCATCGAGGACAATGTGTTGATACGCCCACTGAACTGCGTTCGCGCTGTGCGCGAAGCCTATTCTTCCCCTCCCCCCGCGCCGGTCCTGATCCATGACTTCGAAGAACAGATACCAGGCGTGATCCACCTCCAACATGAAGGGGTCGGCGACATAGGCAGCGGGCACGTCAGACACATCCCGATGCGTTAGGATGGGGTTGCTGACGTGCTCAAATGCGTCAAGCTGATGAGGTGAAGGGCCGGAGTACACACCGATGGCCCATTCATCCAGGCCTCCCGGGTCTGTAGGAAGCCATGGGTGTCTTATTCTAGAAAGACACCGTCGTACGATCCGCCTGAATCTCGCTCCCGTCAACTTGGCACCAGGGGCTTTCTCTGTCATGGAACGATTGCGACGGCCACATGGGAAGCTAAGCCCGGCGGGACTCCATGTTCGCCTAGATCACATCGGCAAACGTCTTTTCCACTCGACGGAAGTACAGGGCGCCTGTCACGAGAAGCCCTACCGCGGCGAGAGTGGAGACGATGATGATGGGGCCGGGCTGCGTGTCTGTGCCGACCAAGGCCCAGCGAAAGCCTTCCACGACGCCGGCCATCGGGTTAAGCCCATACCAGGCGCGCCATGCCTCCGGGATCAGGCTGCTGGGATAGGCGATAGGGGTAGCAAAAAGCCAGAACTGCGTCAGGAACGGCAGGGTATAGCGAACGTCCCGATACTGCACATTCAGGGCGGACAGCCACAAGCCGACGCTGAGAGCGGTGGCAATGGCAAGCAAGACCAAGCATGGCAAGGCCCAAACGGCTGGCGTGGGTGTGATTCCATAGTACGCCATCATCCCGAGAAGAAGGAGCAGCGCGATGCCAAAATCCACCAACCCGGCCAGCACCGCTGATACCGGAACGATCAACCGCGGGAAATAGACCTTTGTAATGAGTTGCTTATTGGTGATCAGGCTGTTGCCCGATTCCGTGAGTGCAAAGGCAAACAGTTGCCAGGGCAGCAGCGCGGCCAACGCAAATATGGGATAGGGAACCCCGTCGGACGGCATCCCCGCGAGTCTCCCGAAAAACACCGTGAACACCGCCATCGTCAGGAGCGGCTGCAATACGGCCCACGCCGCGCCCAGCGCGGTCTGCTTGTACCTTACTTTTATGTCCCGCCAGCACAGGAAGTACAGCAGCTCGCGATATTCCCAGAGCTCCCTCAACTTCAACGCCACCCAGCCTCGTGATGGAGCGATCGTGATGACCGGGATCTCACCCGATGAGTCACCAACCCATGCCTGGCTGATTCCAATGTCGCATGCCTCTCCTACCCGAACCGGCTTGTCCACTCCCGTCAACAAAGAACTCCCTCCTTGATTGCTCATTTGTCTTGCCACTCAACGTCCTCTATAAAGGTACATTCGCCTGGCTCCCATGGATATATTTCCCGATGGAACCCATCCATGACGACCTCAAATGGGCATATCCCCGTGAGCGTTTGCCAGTGCACTCTCGAGCCCGCATCGCCAAGAAAGGTGGTCAACGTATAACTCCCTTTGTAAATTCTCGCCTTGGGGACCACGCATCGTAGCGAGACTGCTCCGGCCCTCGACCATGGCTGCCCTGTACCAAATATCCAGGGATGCATGATTGGCTTCATCTGAGAATCTACAATCTGAAATGAAAACCCCGCCGATTTGGGCTTTTCTTCAAAATAGAGCTCGAACTCGAAACTGAGCGGCTCCCCCCAGCGGTGTATCTGATTGGGCTCAGAGGTAACCACGCGCGCCTTCTTCACTCCCGTTTTCGCATCTCTGGCCACATAGTCAGTGCGTTCTGGGCTGCTCACCATGGCCCTGTACTGCGCCAAGGCCTCGGTCGTGTCGCCATTGAACATGATCCGTCCTTGATCAACCACCAATGCTCTTTTCGTGAGGACCGACACCGCCTCCAAATTATGGCTCACGAGCAGGACGGTCCTTCCTTCTTGTGCAACGTCCCTCATCTTGCCGAGACACTTCTCCTGAAACGTGAGATCGCCCACGGAGAGCACTTCATCAACGATCAAAATCTCCGGCTCGAGATGTGCGGCAACGGCGAAAGCGAGCCGCAGGTACATTCCGCTGGAGTAACGCTTGACCGGCGTGTCGACGAATTTGTCGATTTCGGCAAATGCCACAATCTCGTCCAGCTTCCTCTCGATTTCCATCCTCCGCATTCCCAGGATGGCACCGTTGAGGAACACGTTCTCCCGCCCGGTCAGTTCAGGGTGAAATCCTGTACCAACCTCCAACAGCGACCCCACTCGACCGTAAATCTTGGCTTCACCTTCGGTCGGCTCCGTGATCCGCGACAGGATCTTGAGCAGCGTACTCTTGCCGGCCCCGTTGCGACCGATAATGCCGACCACTTCCCCCCATTTGATTTCGAAGGAAACGTTCTCCAGCGCCCAGATCGTCTCGTAACCCGAGTTCCGGCCTCCCGGGGTTAAACTCGATTGCTCTCTCACCTTGTTGACAATTCGGCGGCCCCATTCCGCTACTGCGTCTCGCAACGTGTAATAGCCCTGCTGGCGAGCACCGATTTGGTAACGTTTGCTCAACTGTTGGGCCCGGATGGCAATGCTAGGCATAGGCAAGACCCGATCGGGTATCGTTGTTCGTGCTTCTCGGAAATATCTGCCGGAACGTCACGCTCGAGCCGAGAGGAGCGAACGGTCCGATGGTGCTATCGCCACACCCCGGTCACGGACAGCATCACGACGTTACGGTCGACCTGATAGGTATCGCCGAGCCCACTGATCGCAAAGCTGGTATAGGCGTAGGAGAGGGAGGTGACGATATTCTTTGTGGCTTGGTACGTGAAGAGCAGCGACACGCGATAGGAGGTATACGTTCTCAAATCGACGGGGGCTGTTTGATTGACGGCGTAGTTTGCGCTTCCGGTAAAGATCAGGAGCTTCGAGAGCTTCCTGTCAACGGACACGCCGCCCGACGTACTGACCAAGGCCCCGCCCGTACTGATGCCCGTCCCGAAGAACGCCGGTGCGATTTCTCTGGACACCGCGGCCCGCAGGTGAGTGGATGCATCATATTCGGCGGTGACGGCCACGCTGCCGGTAAAATAGACGCGGTCGCCCTCTTCCAAGTGTGTGGCCCCTCCGGTCAGCGTGGCGGTCCAGTCGCGCGCCAATCGCGCGTACTCCGCCGCGACGCCGCGCGCGGTGAATCCAGCGCTGAGACCAGCTCCGGACAGGGACATTTCGGTAGTCCTGTAGTTCAAGCTGACGTGGTCGGCGCGGGTCAATCGATATGCAGACCCCACGGACCAATCGTGCAGGTTGGTGCTGAAAAAGGCCAATGAGCCGCCGGGATCGGCGAGCGTCGACCCGACCCGAAAGAGCGAAAACGAATAATCGCCGCGGAGACTGAGTCGTCGGGTCACGGGCAGCGACCCCCGCGCGGATGCCGCGTTCGTGTAAGTATTGGCCCGGGCTGCCTGGATACCACGCACCAACAAATCAGAACGCTGCGCGGTGGGCTCGGGTTGTGTTCCGGTCAAGAACGCCGGCGGCTCGGGCGTAAAACGGAAGGAGTCCGAGATCTGGAGCGAAGCCCCTCGAACGTACTGTTGCACCCACCCGTCCAGATTCGAATAGAGGCGCACGTTCGTCGAGACGAAATTGAGCTCCGGGTTGTTGACGAAATGGTTCCCGCTTACCTGGGCCTTGATCGTCGTGTCCGCCTGGTGGAACTTGTTCAAGATTTGCACTTCAGGGGTGACGGAGGTCGTGAAATCCCAGAGGCGCCGGCCCGGCAGCCGCGCTTCAGGTACACGAAACACGTTGGTGTCGTACCGTTCCGAGAAGGTCACCGACGGGATGATCTGGGTTTCTGCACCGGCGTCCGGAACCTGGAAATCCGGATGATGTGAGAGGCCCTCGAGCAGCAGGAGCGCGAGCACGCAGAGCCGGTAGCGATCTGACCATCGAACCCCGTCATGGCACGACAACCGTGTCACCGGACTTCAGCACGAAATTGCCCGGCTGACCCTGGCCCGCCAGCAGATCGTCATACCGGACCGGAATCCGAATTTCATGGAGTCGGCCGTCCCCGTTCGGGCTGTTGCGCACGACCTGGAGCCGGTTCTTCTTGGCAAATTCGGTGAAGCCCCCTGCCATGGAGATGGCCTGCAGCAGCGTCGTATAGGATTTGAGGTGATACTTGCCAGGCTTCGAGACCTCGCCCAAGACGAAGATCGAGTAACTGTTGATCTCCTTGACGCTTACAGACACGGCGGGATTCGCGACGAACGGGGCAAGGCTCTCCGCGATTCGTTTCGCCAACGCGTTCGCCGTCAACCCGGCCGCCTGGACGTCGCCGATGATCGGCATCGAAATGAGGCCGTCCGGACGGATCACCGTCGTTCGGGAGAGCTCCTGGTTCTTCCAGATCGTGATCTCCAGAAGGTCCTCGGGGCCCAGCAGGAACTCACCCGGATCGTCGTAGCTCTGCTCGTAGGTGACCTGTTGCAGGCAACCCGCCCCGCTCGAGAATGTAACGGTGACGATGACCGCGAGGAAGACCAGACGCAGGTGCGGGAGCTGGCGTGGCATACCTTGGACCTCTCGCTCCGGACGCTACCGGCCTGGGAATACCACCATGGCCTCGCTCGGAACGACGACCGTATCGCCGGCGCGCAACTCGATATTCTGCGTCACGCCTCCACGCAGGACGATGTCGTCATAGCTGGCTTTCAGCATCTGCTCGGCGTTCCCATTCTCTCCTTGCCGGAAGACGACGACCTGGTTACGCGCCGCGATCGGAGTGAAGCCGCCGGCGATCGTGATGCCCTGCAGGAGCGTCGTCTTGCTCTTGAGCGGGTACTTTCCCGGCCTGGCGACCTCGCCCAACAAGAAGATGCTGTAACTGTTCACTTCGCGCACCATGATCGCAATGGCCGGGTTCTGAACGTACCCCTTCAGCTTCATCGTGAGCTCGTCGGCGAGCTGCCCGGGCGTCCTCCCCACCGCGATGACGTCCCCGATGATCGGGAGCGAAATCTTTCCGTCCGGCCGCACCTGCACGGTTTTCGAGAGATCCTGGTTGCGCCAGACCGTGATCTCGAGGATGTCCTCGGCGCCGATGATGTACTCCTTGGTCACCGTGTTCGCGAGCTTCTCCATGACCTGCGCCTGGCTCGGGCCGGGCAGCATGGCGGTGGTCAAGCCCTCCTTCGCGGTCCCATCACGGCCGGCTTCGACGCGGTTGACGTACGGAGCCGTCGTATTCGACGAGACGAGCGGCCCCGCGGGCTTGGGGCCGGGCTCGGAAAAGGCGGTCAACGCTCCAAGGACAACGGAGCCTCCTACCGTAATCATCCCCACAGAGTATTTCATGGCGATGGGCGACCTCCCGTTTTCAGGTCCTGGGGCCCTGAAAACTGCATGAGCGATTTCAGAACGCACGACTCCAGAGATGGACACCACTCGACCGTCGTTGAGGCTGGAGGCGCCACATCCCTCCGCGCTGGATCATCTCCATGCGCGGCTTCGTGATGAGTGACCCGGTACCCAGTCAGAGAGACTCACGCGGAGTGCCGAGAACGGACTCCACACGCGAGCGGGGCGACGATGGGATGGAGAAGTGAACGAGAGTGACGAGGATACAGCTTCGCCGTGTGAATCACATCCCTGAGCCGTCGGCTCGGGGCGTGAGCGTGACTATAAAAAGGTCCCACCAGTCAGGCAAGGTAAAAAAATCTGATTTTGCTGTCGGCCTGTCATCCCACAGAGATCACCTTAGGATTCATCCTCCGTTGTACGGAACTGATCCCCGCTGTGGGATGACGAGGTAGTGCTCACCGATTCGACACTTGGTCCATGGGACGCGGATCACAGATCCCGCCTTGCTGATCAACTCCACAGTCACGCGGCGCGACCTCGGGTTCACGAGCAGTCGGTTGACGTAGCCCCATTCTTCTCCTGTCGGCTTTTTCGCAATCCAGGGCTCGACGTCCATGGCCTTCTCCTTCCTTCACGCGGAGCGTGCGAGCGCTCCGTGTGTCAGGCTCTCGCCGTCGACTCACATGGCCCTGTCGGTTCGAGGGCTCGCGTTCATCCTGGAGCGTGCAGGTAGGAGAGTGAGCCCGACTTGGAGGCGCCGCTCCCCGTCGCGCTCATCTCGTATGCGGGCCTGACATCCGCTGGATCGATCTCCACGGCCGCGGCCTGCCGGATCAATGGAATGCAGACGACGAGCTGATACCCGTCGGGCGTTTCCATGAGCGTGCCGCGGAGCCCCCGGAACGGCCCCCGGATCACGCTCACCCCCTTGTCGGTCTCGCGATAGGGGACGTGGTGGCGGTGCCCGTCGCTGGTCGCCAGCCGTTCGAGACTCACGAGCTGGTCCGGCGGCACCGGCTCGGGAGCTCCCCTTCCGCCGACGATGTCCATGACGCCGGGGGTGAGGAGAACCATCCGATATTGCTCAGAGGACACACGCGCGAAACAGTATCCCGGGAAGAGCGGCCACTCGATGGCCTTGTGGCGGTCCTTCCAGTGTTGGACGGTGCAGACGGTTGGAAGCAGCGGCCGTACGCCACGCTGTACCAGTCCATCCCTGACTACCTTTTCAGCACGGGAGTAGGTGCGAATTGCAAACCATTGCGGAGAACTCGTAGGCGCTCCCATCACGCACCTCCATTGCTCTGGGATTCACCAAAGGATCAGTGCCGAGGATGTGCCGGCCCGTCGCGCTCAATTACGCCATCGATCGCGAGCTCGACAGGAGACCATCACGAGAACATTCGTCTTGAAGCACTTCGGGGGAGGACGAGGACGACCAGGGCTTCGGCTACAGCTTCGCCCTTTGACTCACAGAGTCACGCAGGAAGAACGAGGTCCGGGGCGGCTTTATACGCGATGGCTCACGGAGGGACTATCAGGATGTGTCTCGTTTTGGCGTCCGCGAGGACATTACAACGATGCGACTAAGTGGGGCACCCGTCTCCAGGACCGGCGTCGCCGCCGGCCCCGAGCCCGATCGCCTGCATGAGGAGCGACCGCGAGGACCGATACCTATCTGTTGTGCCGGTCGCGATGCGGGCCGACACCGTCAGCGTGAGCTCGAGCGCGTTGATCTCCTGATCCACGGCTGCAGCCACGGCCGCGGCTTCCCCCTGGGTGGCGCCCGGCAGCATGATGACGAAACGGTCCGGGCCATAGCGGGCGAGCCGAGAGCCGGGCGGGAGAGGGACGCGCTGTGCCGCCGCCGCCATCCGTTTCACGCACTCATCTCCGGTCTGTTGACCATACTGCTTCACGAAGTCCGCCAGGCCCGGCACCATCAAGCTCACGATGGAAAAGACCGTGCCGTCCAAAGAGCACCACGTCTCGTCCAGCAGTCCGTGCAAGTAGCCTTCCGTCGGCAACCCGGTCAACGCATCGTATTCGTCCATGTTGACCGAAGGTCCGATGTCGCGCCGATGCATTCGCTCCTCGGAGGAAAAGATTGCTCGCGCCGGAATCCCTTCGGGAGAAGTGTAGCACCTGGCCCGGAAGCGTCCACCGCGGCATCGTTCACTCACCCATCCATCTGCCCCTCGGCTCACAGAATGCCGGCGACCGGGCCGTGCTGGACGAGTGAGACGCCGGAGAATCCGCGATGCGAACGCACACGTGAATTCACGTATCGGGCAATAGGAGAAAGAAGCCATGGGGCGGCTCCATCGGAAGAGGGCGGGTCTACACCCAGGATAGGGCCGTTCGGCCGTGATCATCGGATCGTCTCGGACGGAACAGGAGCGCGCCGGTGCCCCCACCCGAAATACCAGTATTTCACATCCCACTCCTGTAACCTCGTTGGAAGTCTCGCCTGAGGAATCTGGAAGCGCCAAACGCTGCGCTTCTGAAGGCCCGGAAGGCAGTCATGCCCGATGATCAGTGGAAAATCTTTAGGCCAAGACACGAGGGCCGTACTCCTACAGAAAGTTCATGGCTTCGCTGACTCCTCACGGTTGGCCTGCGGGGTACGCTCCGTGGCCTGTTCCTCTTGTACCAACCCTTCTTCGACTGAACAGAGGCCAACATGGAGTCCGGGCAACGTCCGGCGTGGTATGCGGTCCGAACACGCTCACGCGCCGAGAAGATCGTGCGTGAGCAGTTGACCAATCGAGGGATTGAAGCGCTGCTCCCGCTGGTCACGAGAATCAGCCAGTGGAAAGATCGCAGGAAGCGGATCGAATGGCCTCTGTTTCCGGGGTACTGTTTTGCCAAATTCGGCTCGGATCAGAAGCTCGGCGTGCTTCAGTCACCCGGTGTGGTGGAAATCATCGGCAGCGCGTCGGGTCGGCCGGAGCCGATTCCTGAGGCTGAAATCGTCGCGATTCAACGAGTGATGCAGTCCCGTCGAGAGTACGAATCCCATCCTCATCTCGAAGAGGGCATGGCAGTGGAAGTGATACGAGGTCCGCTCGCCGGCGTTCAAGGGAAGCTCGTGAGAAAGAGCGCAGGATGCCGCATCGTGATCTCCATCAATCTGATCCGTCAGGCCGCGTCCGTCGCCATCGATGCCGACGATGTCCGACCGGTCCGTCCCTTCGTGCACACCCCTTAGAGGGAAACAACGGCGGCCGAGCCATTCGGCAGACCCTCCTCCTCTATTATTTCTAATCTCGCCACACTTGGCTAGCAGCAGGACAAGCGTCTCACTCGATTCAAAACACGGAGGGGTATTCGCTGGAGTTTTTGGGACGAAACCCGCCCAAACCTGGAGCTGTCGGCCCCAGAGAATGCACGACCCGGATGGAAGCCTACGCCGACTCTTTCACCATGGCTACTGGTTTGACATGCGCCGGGTCGATCCTGGCGGCGATCGCCTTTCCTATCAAGGTCAGAGCCAGGACGAGAAGGTGCTCCTGTGCCTGTCTGACAAGCCTGCCTCGTATACCTTGAAGCGGCCCCCGCACGGCTTCCACGAGGAGGCCGCCTGCCCCGGGCACGAAGAGTTCATATCGCCCACACTGGTGGTTGATCCGCTTGAGTGCCTCCAGCTCCTCATCGACCGTGGAATCCTCGCCCTCATCGGCGGTCACGAGCCCCACGACCCCCGGAAGCTGGAGCACCTGCGTTTTCTCATCCTGACGCAGGCGCGCAAAGCAGAAGCCCGGGAATAAGGGGACCTCAAGGTCTTTTTCGCGACCTTTCCAGAAGCAGGTCCGCCGTATGATCGGCAGGACCTGGTCGATACCGCGGCTCGCGAGGGCATCCCTGACGATTTTCTCGTACCGCCGCTCAGTAGAAATCGCGAACCACTTCACCGCATCATCTGTGTTCTCCCTGTTTCGCATCCTCACATCTCCTCATCGCCGGCACGCGGTGAGAACTCAGCCCCCTCGTAGCAAGAGTAGGGAGGCCCGGTTCCCCCGCCTCTACGCCGTGACCGATCGGTCCCCGGACCCCACCCAGCCTGGCGGGAGGAGCATAGCTCCCGCAGGAGAGAATCCAATCGAGCAAGCTATGGATTTTCTGTCGAGCGCTTTTGTACGCGGTTTCCCGCCGCACGCCGACGTGACGTCGGCAAGGGCTCTGACAACCATCCTGCGGCGGCGCGGGCCTCGTCTCGACATGAGATCAGGAGGCAGGTATGTTCGCGATTCCGGCCGGACGGGACGAACAGCAGTCTGCTGGGGCCCGTTGTCGGCTGTGCTCGAAGATCGTCTGGAGGAGGTTGACCTTCACTCGGCTTGTGACTGTGCCGCGAACCAGTCCCGACGTCTGACGTCTATGGAGCGTGACGAGATGAGCGGCGGGGGCGTTCGGCCACACCCCTTCCCGAAGCATGGACGCATAGGGCGGAGTCAGCTCCAAGACCTGACCCGGCGGATCGTCTCGGCGTTCGGCGTCTGCGCGATCATACTGGGCATGTTCGAGGGACCGATCAGACCCGTGAAGGCGGAGATCCATGGCCCACCCGACCTCCGTTCCCCACCGGCCGCCGCTCGTTTTTCCCCGACCAATTGGCAAGCCGCAGCCCCAAAGCCACGGCCCGGGCTAAGCGACGAAGAGGAGGGACCAACCATCGAGCGCGTCTCCGGTGAAGACAAGGGGCCTCGGGTGCCGGAGCCCATGGTCTTCGACCTGGTCCGGCCGCTCGGCGCCCGACGCGGCGAGGCGGAAGCCAACACGCTGGGAATCGTGCCCCTGGCTCGGACCGCCGGGACCGTGGACGAAGCCCCGGATCCGCTTGGCCTGGTCCGGCCCAGTCCGGACGTCCAGGGCTTCGAATGGGCGCCGGAGGTCGAGTTTGTCGTCCGCGATGGGGTGGCCGTCGAATTGGAGCTCCCGTTGGAAAATGCGCGGCTCGAGGCCTACAAGGCCGCCGGCCAGCTCACGTTCGGGACGGCCTTCGAGGACCGGATGATCCATGGCCTGCAAACCATCGTGCAGTATGACATCGGACCAAAGGTGTGGACGACTTCGCTCTTGTATCTGCTGGCCGTCCGGATGGACCCCGTCTGGAGCGTGATGGCGATGGTGGGTGGACGTCGCGAAATCGGCGGGGACGTCGGGGCTCAACGGACGGAAGCGCTCACGAATGTGACGCTGTTCGCAGACGTGAGCGACCGAATGGTCCTGGGAGTCGAAACCAACGTCGGAAGGGTGATCAACGGCAGCTCAGCGGTGCTCGTCATGCCGCAGATCCATTATGAAGTGGATCCCCACTGGATGATCCAAGCCGGTATCGGTGTGCGGGTCACCCGGGATTTCACGCTCCCCGAGATCGGCTTTCGGCTGATACGGGAGTTTTAACCCGCATGATGCTCGGCGGTTCCTGGCGGAACCGCCAAGACGCCATCAGGGCTTGGCGCACGGAGCCGCAAGGAGCTGGAGACTTGCTTGAGGCTTGCTTGAAACGACCCGGGCGGCCTCAGTCGTTCCAATGTTTGTTGCCGCGGCCTTTCCCTCTGTTGCCCTTCCCTTTGTACTTCGCCTTGTGCTCGTCGTAGTAGAGGTACGGTTTGTCCGTATCAAGATCCAGCATCACGTACTCGGCTGAAGCCAGGACGATCGTCGGCGGGAGCGACATACCCACCTGCCATTGCCCTCCATTTAAATAGAAATAGGTTCCGGTGCTGACGTTCATGTACACACCGGCGGCAGGATAGTAATAGTAGTAGTAGCGGGTGCCGGCTTCCTTGGCTCGTCGTCCGTGAGCTGGCGCCCACGGCGGAGGTCCTCCTCCAGTTTTGATGGCCGGCCCACCTGCGGGTCGTTCTTGGACGGCAACGCATCCGGTCAGAAAGCAGCTGATCATGATGGCGGCCATAATCCTTGGCATAGGTCCCCCTTTGGTTCTCGCGAATGGATGAGAAGGCCTAAAGGACGCGTGATTGGCAAACCGCGTGCCTTTGGGCTCAAGAGGACGGACGGAGTCGAGCGGGTGAAGAGTGTCGCTGATGCCGTGACTTAGCGTGGCTCGGCGCAGACGCGTACGGCGGCGTTTCCAAGGGATTGCTTCAGAAGAACCTATTAATGGTCGAATTATGGTCGAAGCGGCTCCAAATTGTCGTGCCCCAGCCCATCATCGGAGCGCCTCGGTTGCTTGACCAGCGCGGCCGCTGTCCTCACGAGGCCGACAGCTCTCTCGTGCAATGCCCGATACTCGTTTGCCTCGAGGTGGGATAGTGTGAGTCTATGAGGCAGGGTGTGGACGTGTTGCGACGGATGCGAGTCAGCTTGCTTCTGCTGGCGCTCCTGCTGGTCCCTGTTCTGGGCGCGGGCCCGCCGCCCGGCGGGAATCAGCCGGACGTCGTGACGGGTATCTTGGAGCAGCTCGACCTGACGAGTTCGAAAGGCACCATCAGAACGGATTTGGGCAAACCGATTTTCTTTGAAGTCGCAAAGCCGGAGCTCTTCAAGGGGCTGACCGTGGGCGAGCGGGTCACCATTCAACTGGACGATCAAGGCCGAGCGATCAAAGTCATGGATGTCCCGGCGCCGGAGCTGAAACAGCCGTTACCTTGAGCTGGTAGCGGAGGAGAGCCCGCTTGGACGAGATGGAACCACACGCGGAGAGGTGACTATGCCGGAAAAGAACACGCTTCGACGTGCACGGAGCAAGAAACGGAAGGGCAAAAAGCCCACGACTCAAGCGGGCGAATTCGTCCGCGAGGAGATCCACCACGTCCGGAAGGGTAAGCATGGCGCTCGGTCCACCAAGCAGGCGATCGCGATCGGCCTGTCGAAGGCGCGGCGGGCGGGCGTGAAATTGGCCCCGCCCAAGAAAGGTACCGCGTCGGAGAAAACGCGCCGGAATGCTAAGCGCGCATTGCGAAAGGGCCAGCGGCGGTCGTCGAAGGTGTCTTACCGCAGATCCCGCGCGACGTCCACTGCCCTGAAGCGTGAGGGACGCGGCGCCGCATCCCGCAAGGCGCTGTCGCAGCAGGCCCGGCGGACCGCACGACGGCGGCGGAAGGCCGCGTAAGGGTCGACGCCCGCTCCCTGCGCCGGAAGCGCTTAAGAGAAAGTTGTCCTGCCTTAACGGCATCGCGCGTCTGGTATCGTTCCTCCCGAGGAATACCCCGGTTGTTCAAGGCGCGGCCCTGCCCGCACTTCCTTCGCCTCGCCGAAAGCTGACTCGGACAGACTCCTAGAAGCTGCCGCTGAGCGTGAGCGCGAGCACGCTTCGCTCGTAATTGAAGAGCGCGACATTGGAGCTGTCGCGGGTGTAGCTGTACTGAATCCCGGCCAGGAGATTGCCGGCCAGCGGCCGGGAGACGCCCGCGGTGACTATGTAGATGTTGTCCCGCCGCACGGTGCGCCCGCCCGGTGAAAACGAATTCGGATTGTCGTAGTTTTGCCGATAGTAATCGAAGGTCAGATCACCGGTGAGCGTCCAGACGGGCGGGAAGCGGACCCCCGACGAGAGACGATGCCCGGTGTACGCCCAGTCCGCATGACTTGGGGCAAGGGCAATGGCCGGCGAGCCGCCGCCGGTCCGGTCCGTGTCGTAGATGTACCCGACGCGCACGGCACCGGCATGGTCCGCGAAGTGATAGAACTGACTGACCCCGATCAGCCAGTTCTTGCCGTCCCGCGTCGAATTCAACGCGAAGCGATCGTCTTTGAAGTCCTTGTGCTGATACCCGAGCTGGACCTGCGTGAACCAACTCGTGCCCTCTCGCACGGAGAAGACGGGTCGCACCGCATGAGAGATCAGGAACGGGTCCCGTCCGACCGAGACGTAATCGAAGAGATAGTCGACCCGGGACTCAACCCGCCCCCACCGATGCTGGAGGTATAGGTTCGGGGTATGGTCTTGAACGTCGAACGCGCTCAGGGTGCGGTGAAAGCTTTGATAGAAGCTATAGCCGGTGCCGACGATCCACGTCTCGGTCTGCAGGGCGCGGTATTCGCCCCGAGCCGTGAGGACCGTCCGATAATCATCCTTGCGCGAAATCCCAGAGGCGCCACCGGGTGGCTGCACGCCCAGGGGGAGCAAGACGACGTTGGTATCGTACTGGACGCTCGTGCTGAACGTGAGATCCCATCGCTTGGGTCGTCCGGGGGTGACGCTTCCCCGCGGCACCGTCGGATCCAACCGCCGCCGCTCGGTGGCGCCGCCCCCTTCTCGAATCTGGACGAGATACTGGCGCGCCGATTGGGCGATGTCCGAAGTCGGTTCCGCCGCAATGGCGGTTTCGAACTCGACGGCGGCCTGTTCGTACCGGCCCCGGCCGTACTCGGCCACGCCGAGCTGGTAGTGTGACTCCGGCGAGAGCTCAGGGCTCAACCGCATGGCTTTCGTCAATGGTGCCTGCGCCTGCTCGAATTGACCGAGACGGATGTGCGCGAGGCCTTGAAAGTAATGGACGAGCGGATCGTTGGGCAAGGCGGCTTCGGCGACGGTCAGATTCGTGAGGGCCTCGCGGTACTTTTCTTGATAGTACTGAGCCATGGCAAGGCTCAATCGCACCCGTCCCGAGGAGGGATCGGCCTCGATGAGCCGTTCCAGGATCTGCTCCGCATGGAGATAACTGTGGGTCCGGATGAGCGCTTGCCCAAGGTAGTACCCGGCCTCGGGGTCGCCCGGCTTGGCATCCAGCGCCTGGGTGAACAGGGCCCTGGCCTCATCGTACCGTCCTTGATTGAACTTCAACATTCCCTTCGAGAAGGCCAGGTCGTATTGCTGAGGATTGGCGAGCTCGGCCTCTGCCGTCTGAGCCAGCACTGCGGCGGGCAGCGCCAGCACGAGTCGCAAGGCCAGACGGCCGGCCCACGCCAGAAGCAGGTTCATGGGATCTTGCTGGTTGAGCGTCACGTCTCCACGACCACCGAGCCCTCGTTCCGCTCGAGGCTCTCCAGACTATAGGCCAGCACCGGGACGCTCTTGCCCTTGACCGCCAGCGGCCCCAGACAGACCAACTTCACGTGTCCCAGATGCCCGCTGTTGGCGCCGGTATCCTCGGCATGGATCAGTTGCTTGACTCGATCGGCCGTGCCCTCCGAGATGATGATCGGCGCAGCGTAGGTACGACTGAGGCCTTCGATGCGAGCGGCGACATTGACCAGATCCCCGATGATCGTATAGTCCATCTTCTTCGACTCCGCGCCGATGTTGCCGACCACCGCGAGGCCGGTATTGATGCCGATGCCGTTGTCCAAGAACGGCTTGCCTTCGGACCGCCACTTTTCATGCAGCTCACGGAGCCGGCGTCTCATGTGCAGGGCGCACTTGATCGCCAACTCGGCGTGATTCGGTTGCTCCAAGGGAGCCCCCCAAAACACCATCAGCCCGTCACCCATGAACTTGTCCAGGGTGCCGTCCCAACGAAACACCACCTCCGTCATGGCGGTCAGATACTCGTTCAGTTGCTCGACGACCTCTTCCGCCGCTCGTTTCTCGCTGAACCCGGAGAAGCCCACGATGTCGGCGAAGAGGACCGTGACCTCCTTGCGCTCGCCGCCGAGCTTCATCTTGGCTGGAGACTTGATCAACTCGGCCACGATCTTCGGGCTGACATAGCGGGCGAACATCGCCCGTATTTCTCGGGCCTGTTTGTCCTTGGTCAAGAAATTGAGCACGGTCAAGACGACAAAGATCCCGGCAATGGTCGCCACGGGGGTCAGGACCGGCAGAAGCAGCCCGCCGTGCTGAAAGAGCATCTGGGCGCCGGCCGTCCACCCAGCCAGCAAGAGGGTCGCCAGCAGAATCCCGTGAAGGGGTGATCGCCGTGGCAACTGGGACGTCAACACGACGCCGAACACGACGATGACGATGATCTCGAGAGGCCTCCGCCACAGGGGCGTCTGCAGGAACTGACCGCGCAGCATGTTCTCGACGACCGTGGCATGGATTTCGACCGAAGAGACGTTGGCTGAAAAGGGGGTGACGTGGTCGCTGTACGTTGCCAAGGCGGAGGTCCCGACGAGAACCAGTTTATTGGCAAATACCTCGGCCGGGACGCGGCGGTGGAGCACATCCGTCGCGGAGAAGGTGGGAAACGTCCCTTCGGGGCCAAGGTAGTTGATGACCAGCCGAGCGCGTTGGTCGGTGGGGACGAACAGGCTTCCCACCTGGATACCGTCCCCGACGGCCAACGACATTTGTTCTCGTGGGACGCCTAGATAGAGACGCGCGATTTCCAATCCGAACGAGGGGTAATATCCATCCGCGTATCTCAGGGCCGGATAGTCGTACCGCGTGACGCCGTCCACGTCGGGCAAGCTATAGACATGACCGAGGCCGACACACGCGCCGGCCAGCGGCTCGACAGGGAGCATGACCTCCACGGCACGATACGGCTGCAGCTCATCCATGCTCCGGGCATGCCTGACGACCCGAAATTCGTGTTGCGTGAGCGTCGAGAGATCAGTGCGTCGGGACGCTGATTCCGTTTGATCGGACAGAAACGCATAAGGCAGCACCACGGTGCCGGCCCTTTGCAGACTCTCCGCGAGGACAAAGTCCGGAGTCGCGGTAAGGTCGGCCTCTACCTCATCAAGTAAAGCGCGGGGGACCTTCACCTGTTTCAGCTTTTCGAGGAACAAGGCCACTGGTGAGGGGAGCTGCGCGACCTCGGGCTCCGGATACAGGATATCGAGGCCGATCAACTTTGGTTCCCCTGCCGCCAGCACGTCGAGAAGCTGCGCCTGCCGGTCGCGGGGCCACGGCCAACGGCCCACTTCGGCCAAGCTTTTTTCATCAATACTGACGAGGATGATGTCCTGGCCGGGTGCCCGCTGGCCTCTCCACTTGAACTGAAGATCCGTCACGAAGTTCTCGAGCCGTGTCAGAGGCTGAGGGTCGAGCCACATGAGCAGCAGCATCAGGGTGACGACGGCAGCCCCCATCCCGGCGGCAAGATGCCGATGCCGAGACGACGGCCGTCCACTGTTCGTGGTCATCGATCTTATTGCTCGCAGAACCTTCGTCAGCATGACTGACAGAGGCAGAAAGGCCGCGTGGGGCATCAGTGATGAGACTAGTCTAGCAGGGGGTGGAATTAGTGGGGGCTAAGAGGACTATCGAGAATGGGCTGTTCGGACTGCGCCTTCGTCGTCCCTCGTCTTTTCATGGCCGTAGGGTCCCGAGAGTCTGCGTGATCGGCGTCGTGAGCGGGCTGACGGTTGGGGCCACGGAGGTCACCGCCGTCGTCACCCCGGCGCCTGCAGTGCTCACTACCGGCGCGACGGCCCCCACCGCGGTCACGGTCGACCCTACCGTTGTCAACGTCGAGCCCATGACCGGAGAAAGGACGCCGGTCGTCGCCGACACCGTCCCTCCGCCGACGGTCGTCACGCTGCCGCTCAGCGTCGTCATCGCTCCACTTCCTGTGAGAGCCCCGGTTAATGCCGAGAGCGTCCCCGGCTCATTGGTGAGGCTTACGCCGTCGGCATACACAAGGACGGCATTTGTAGGCGCAGGGAGGAGGGGATCGAGCGGATGGTGGCGCAACGCCGTCTTGGGTGACTCTTCAATGACCGAGTCCGGACAATCGGTGGCGGCAATCACCTGCTTGACCTCGTGAACGGAGTGGTCGAGGGGAACGGGCGGGGTCGGGACCGCGCCGGGATGGGCCACGGAATAGTAGCCGGGCTTTACGATAATCGTCTCTCCACCCGCTGTAAACGCCACGTCACCCTTGTCTCCGATGTTGGCCAACCCGGTCGTCTGATGCGGCTCCACCCAGACCACGAAGTACGTCCCCCGGGCGGCGGCCACGGCGGTGGCCGTGTGCACCTCGAACCGTGAGCCGGCTCCCGTGAAGACCCGCCCGACGAGCGCGCGGACCGCCCCCTGGGTCAATTGAACGATCGCACTGCGAACCCCGCGGGCGGGGTCATACACGTGCTCGGAGATCTGAATCCGGCTGTGCTCAGGCACCGAGAGCAGCGTGTCGTCTTCGAACAGGACCTTGGCATAGGCGCGACGCTGGGTCTCGATGACGTCACGGAGGATGATCTCATCCTGGTACTTTACGGGCCGCGGCGCCGGCGTCGTCTCGCGGCTGACCGTAACGGCACCTTCGACGGTGGCGAAAATCCCGATCGACTTCGTGCCCGCGTGGCTGGTTACCGCGGGAGCGAGCATGGCGACGAGCGCAGCGAGTCTCAGGATGAGCAGTGTCATGTTGGCCTCCATAAAAGCTGCTCAGACAAGGCTAGCAGGCTTTAAGGAGGGGGCAATAAGACGAAAGGGGGATCCCGCTCTCTGCGGATCTCCTTGCGTTCCCGGACAAGGCGTTTCTTACAGACCCCGGTCGTACGACTATTGAAGCATGGGGTCCGACGAGATCGAGCCGTGATCGGCGATTGGTCGGAGGGGCCATCCATCGAACGGCGGACCGCCGTGAACAGGCGAGGGCGGGCTCAGGCAGGAGGCTGGGGCGGACGATCGAGGACCTCGCGAACCGCGGCCGCGAGAAGATCCGCCGTGAAGGGTTTTTGCAAGAACCGGATTCCGTCAAGGATCTCGTCTCGCAGGAGGGGATGGTCCGAATAGCCGGACGTGTACAGGACCTTGGCGCCGGGATGCCGCTCCCGCACCCGTCGTACGAATTCGGGTCCGCTCAAATGCGGCATGACGACGTCCGTGACGATGAGATCGGGAAATGCGACACTCCCCTCTAAGATCTCCAGCGCTTCGGCTCCATGACGCGCAGCGAGCACCCGGTATCCGTACTGTCTCAACATTTCGCCCGCGAGGTTCCGAACGGAAGACTCGTCCTCGACGAGGAGCACGGTCTCGGTACCTCGTCGATGCAGCGTGGCCTGCTGCTCCTCGATCGAGGCGACCGGTCTGTCCGAGATCGGTAGGTGAACGGCAAACGTGGTCCCGCGGCCCACGGTGCTTTGGACGGTGATCGTGCCGCCGCTTTGACGGACGATGCCATAGACGATCGAAAGCCCCAGTCCCGTCCCCTTGCCCGCGGGCTTGGTCGTATAGAACGGCTCGAAGATGTGGGCCTGGACCGAAGCGTCCATCCCCACGCCCGTATCGCTGATCGTCAAGACCACTTCCTCCGAGGCTTGGCACTCCGCGGAGACGCCAGTGGACCGCTCACGCCTGGCGGTCTGGATGGTCAGTCGCCCGCCGCGCGGCATGGCATCCCGCGCATTGATCGCCAGATTCATGACGACCTGTTCCAATTGGCCGCGGTCGATCGTGACGGACGAGGGGTGCTCATCCAGCGACGTCACCAGGTCGATGTCTTCTCCCAGGAGTTGCCGCAACATGGGAACAACCGATTCGATCACGGCATTCACGTCGACGGCCATGGTGAGCGCCGACTGTCGCCGACTAAACGTCAACAATTGCCGGGTCAGACCCGCGCCGCGTTGGGCGGCCTCCCGGATCTGCTGCAAATAGGTCCTTGATCCTTCATCCCTCTTGACGGCCATGCACAAATCGGCGCAGCCGAGGATGACCGTGATCAAGTTATTGAAGTCGTGTGCGACCCCGCCGGCCAATCGGCCGACCGCTTCCATTTTCTGCACGTCTCTGAGTTGATTGTCGCGCTGCCGCAAGGCCTCACTCGCCCGCATTTGCTCGATGACTGCAGCGGCCAGCGCGCTCACGACGACGAGGATGTCGCAATCGTCTTTGGTCAGCCTTCCGTGCTTTTTGTTGATGATTTCCAACACGCCGATCGGCTGGCCTCCCCACCGTTTCAGCGGAGCCACGATCATCTCACGGGTCTTGTACCCCGTGAATTCATCGATCGGGACGTGATGCCGGGAATCCTGTTCGACGCTCGAAACGAGCTCGGCTTGGCCGGTCGCAAAGACGGACCCGGCGACCCCCTCGTGCCAGGGGATCGCCCGTCCGAGCAGCGCGCTGCCGGCTCGGCCGACGGCATAACGGAACACCAGTTCCTTGGTCTCTTCGACGGGCAGGAGGAGCGCGCCGGCATCCGCCTCGACCACGTCCGCAGCCGTGGTCAACGTGTACCGGATCGCTTCATCGACGTCCCGGCAGCGGCTCAGGCCTTCGATGATTCGACCGACAGCCTCGAGATACCTGTTGGAATCCATGTCGTGCTCGGGATGGACGCGCGGGCAAGACGCGGAGAGCGCAAGCGATATCAATCGATAACGGTAGAGCGTCGCCGGCAATGTGTCAAATAGCAGGGGGAGCGACCGCGAGAGTTGGAAACGGCGAGAGCATGGCCCCCAAGAAAGGGGCCCGATCGACCGTGACGGCCAAGGCCCCGAGCCGTGGTGCAGGGGCCGCCGTTCGGAACGATCGGACCAGAAGACGAACCATGAGGCGACTGAGGAGCCCCTTTCACAGGGACACAGGGGGACGCCTCGTCTCTCGTCGGCCTTTTGAGCCCAAAGACCCAGCATACTGAGTGAGCATTAGGCCTATTGCCTTGACGAAGATGCCCCAAATGGTGCATTCGTGGTATCCGCCGTCTTGTCGAGAGCCGTCGGGATGCCACGCGACGAGTGAGCAACCGCTTCATCTTGAATTCCGTGAACGTCCGGTTCTCCCGTTTCCCGGCGCGTGATGAGGGCTGCGGAATGAGCCGGGCGAGTCCAAACGGGCCTGGAACCGACCTATGTCGCTTGTGATACTCGTTCCGCTGCTCCCGCTTCTCGCGGCGATCATCGTTCTGGTCGGTGAGCCGGAAGGGCAACCCCGACGGACGAGGCTCGGCGTCCTCCCTCTCGCAGCGGCATTCGTCGGCTCCCTCGTGACCTTGGTCGTGGTCGCTTCGCACGGACCGTATACCATCCGGTTCTACGATCCGTCGTCTCTCGCCAATGCGGCGCTCCCGTTGGGCTTCCACATCGACCGGCTCAGCGCGATGATGATGGTCTTGATCTCGGGGGTGTGTACCGTCATCTACCGCTACTCGGTGAATTACATGTACCAGGAGCCGGGGTATGCGAGGTTCATGGCGCTGATCGGCGCCACGACGTTCGTGCTCCTCGCCATGGTGTCGAGCATCAATTTGGTGATGCTGTTCGTGTGCTGGCAGCTCCTGAGCTACCTCCTCTCCTTGCTCGCCCACAACCTGACGCACGCCGCCACGCTCGAGGGCGCGTTTCGGACCTTCACGCTCCTGCGCGTGGGGGACGCGGGGTTTCTCGCGGGAATCGTGCTCGCCCATTCCCTCTACGGGACCATCGAGTTGGACGAGCTCTTTGCCAGGGCGGCTGAAACGCCCGTCACGCTCTCGCCTCTCCCCGGCCTCGAGATGAGCGGGGCCACCGCCGTGGCCCTCCTGATCTTCATCGGCGTCATGAGCAAGTCGGCGCAGTTCCCGCTTCACATCTGGCTGCCGCGCTCGCTCTACGCGCCGACCCCGGTCCATGCGTTGCTCCACGCCGGGATCATCAATGCCGGCGGGTTCCTGATGAACCGCCTGGCTCCGTTATATGGACTGAGCCCGATGTCGCTGCACGTCGCCTTCGTCGTCGGTACCGTGACCGCCATCTTCGGCGCCTCCATGATGCTGGCCCAAAACGACATCAAGAAGACGCTCGGCTATTCCACCATCGGGCAGATGGGCTACATGATCATGGAGTGCGGGCTCGGCGCCTTCGCCTTGGCGGTCTTCCATTTGATCGCGCACGGGATCTTCAAGGCCACGGTCTTCTTGAACTGCGGGAACGTCATTCACAAGGCCCGCCAGGATCCTGCCTTTCCCCACGTACCCCACGCGACCGACGACGCGGAGTTCTCGCGCCTCACCTGGTCGACGGGATTTTTTACCACCCTGCTGATGCCGCTCGTGATTCTGCTCGTGGCGCATGGCGCGCTGCGGATCCCGATCCTGGATTCCCAGGGCACGGTCATCTTCCTTTTCTTCATCTGGGTCACGTCCTCGCAAGCGATTCTCACGCTCACGCGTCTGCGCGCCGTCGCGTCTTGGAAGGTGTCGGCGGCCATGCTCCTGACGCTGCTTGTCGTCGTGTTCACCTACCTCTTCGCCGCCGAACGCTTCACCGAGTTTCTCTACCCGGATCGAGAGGAGGTCGCCTCGTATTTCCAGGCTGCGGCCCTTCCCGGGCCGCTGTTCGACGGGCTCGTGATCGTGACGACGCTGCTCATCATCCTGAGCTGGTTCTACCTGTATGCCAAAACCCGGGGTGAGCACATGCGGGTGCCCCGATGGGTGACCCAACTGCACGTCCGGCTCTATGTGCTGTTCTTGAACCATCTCTACCTCGACGTGATCTATTCCAAGCTGGGACGAATCGTCTTGCGCCTGGCCTATCGCCTCGATCGAGGGTCGGTCGGGAGGCCGTGATGACGGGCTTCATGACCGCCTCCCTCCTGCTCGTGGCGATTCCGCTCCTGGGCACGGCCGTGGGGCTCCTGCTCCGGGGCAACCTCGAGGCGCTGAAGGGCTGGCTCTTGCTCGTCACCTTGATCAGTCTCGGCAGCACCGTCTGGATCGCCGGAACCATCCCTGAGCAAGCCGCCGCACTGCCGCTCCTCGCGCTTCTCCCCATTGCCGCGTTCGTGTCCCTGCTCGGGCAGCCCTTGCACCGCGCCAACTGCGCGGCGTGGTTGCTGACGCTGCTTCTCCTGGGATTCGGACTCGGGGTCTTGGCCTACCCGGCTTCTTTGTCGCTGTTCTGCTTGCTTCTCCTACTGGCCGTCATCGGCATGACGCTCGTTCACTCTCGACGTCACGGCGACCTTCAGGCTCGGTGGGGCGTCGGGATGCTCGGGCTCGGGATGCTCACGGTGACCGCAGCGATGACCCTCTCCCCTCCCCTGTCCACCGTCGCCTTCACGATCGCATGCGCGGTCACGCTCCCGCTCGTGCCGTTTCACTCGGGCTATGTCGCCGCATTGACGGCCTTGCCGGGAAACCTGCCCGCCTTCCTCGCCCTGCTCCTCCCCCTCATGGGCTTCCACGGGCTGCTGGCCGTGCTCGCCCAGGTGCCGGCGGGTGCAGCGGAGGCGGGCGCCGTGCTGGCGTTAGGGGGAATGATCTATGGCTCCTTGAAAGGATTGACGCAGTCGCGCGCGGCCTCCGTGGTGGCCTATGGCGGCGTCGCCTTCTTCTCGATCCTGTGGTGGTGGCTGGCTACGACTCGGTCCCTCGCCCCCCCCACGGTCGTGTACGTGAATGCGGTCGGCTTGGCTACGAGCGGGTTGCTCCTCGCGTGGGATGTGCTGCGGGTCCGCTACGGCGAGATCGGGGTCCGTGCGCTCAGCGGACTGGCTCAATCCATGCCTCGCTTCGCCGTCGTGCTCTCGCTGTTGGGGCTTGCCGCGCTGGGTCTGCCGCCGTTCGGCGTCTTCTCCGGATTCATGGGCATGCTGCTGGCTCCCGCGTCCACGTGGTCCGCCGGGCTGATCGTTGTGATCCTCGCATGGCTCAGCGCCTCCTGGTACGTGTTCGACCTCATGCAAGGGCTCCTGTTCGGTCGCCACCGCCCGGAGCGCCGTCGTGAGGATCTCCACAATCCCGAACTGGTCCCGCTGATCATCGTCCTGGTCCTCTTGATCGCCTTGGGCGTCATGCCGTCTCGCCTGTTCCACCTCGGGCCGGCCACCCTCGGCCACACCGCCGCCAGTGAGTTTCCGGTATGGGACCACTAACCCCGACGGTCGATCTCGAAACCCGCCGCATGGAGCTTCGCGGCATTGTCCGCCTGGCCGGCGAGGTCATTGGGCAATACTGGCCCATGCGCACCTTCATCCACCACAATCCTCTCCACAGCCTCGAGTATCTGCCGTTCGAAGAGACGGTCGGGCTCGGCCGGAAATTTCTTGGGGCCCGCGGCTATCTGCCCGGCGAGACGTACCGGGGGTACCTTCGTACGGGCCGACTACACGTCCGTCACCTCGACGAGGCCTTGCAACCCCTGGTGCGTGATGAGTACGTCACGGTCGGTCCGTGCCGGATCGGACATCGGGAGACCCTTCGCGCCTGCCTCACCCACGGGCTCTACGCGGCCGTGCACGAGCCGTTCGATGCGTTGCTGGATCAGGGCTCGGCCGAGCAATTGGTCAACGCCGTGGCCGACCATCTCGCCCCTGTGCTGAGGGCGCCGGCGATGGAGGGTCGGATTGCGGCCGCCGTGCGGGAGGACCGGGAGGCGTTGGGGCGCTATCTGACCCTCTCGAACTGGTGCGATCGCACGTTGGGCACCCAGATCGTCACGCTCGTGAACGGCGAACTGATCAAATGGTGTGGCGCGTTCTTGGACGAAGGCCAGAGCGCCTGGTCGATGCCGGGACGCGAGCAAGGGTTCTACCAGGCGTGGAAAGCGCTTGCCGCTCAGGAGTGGCTCCCTTGCGGGATCACCGACAGCCGACGGAAAATCGCCGCGTTGCCCGATCACGCTGAAGACGCCGTCCTGGAAAGCTTGGCGGTCCTCGGGATCCCCGACGACCTTCGCCAGGACTATCTCTCGCTGCAATTGACGGCTCTTCCCGGCTGGGCCGGATTCATCAAGTGGCGCGCCGAGCAACGGGACTATGCCTGGCAACAGGTCTACCCGGTCAGTTTGGTGAAGTTCCTCGCCGTCCGTCTCTGGTACGTCCGTGAGCTGGTGCAGACAGCCTGCCGCGAGGAGCTTGCGATCGAGGGAAACTTCCCCGCCGTCTCCGCGTACATGCGGGACCATCCGCATGAATACTTCCTCCGGAAGGAACAGGTCGCCGGACGCCTGCCGGCCGCTCATGCGGAGGAGGTGCAGCGACTCTCACGGAATCGACGCAACGGCTGGAAGGCGCTCGCCGATCGGTTGGCGATCGACACGGGGCCCCAGCGAGACCGATCCCTGCGGCGCGCGGCGGCGCGCCGCCTGCTCACGCTGGCCCACGCACTGGAGCTTGCGCCGACCGTCTTGCTCGACGGGGATCCCGAAGACCTCGCGACGCTGGTGGCCTGGATGGATGCCTTTCCCGAAGCGGCTCACGGCCCGGTCTGGTTGAAGGCCTTGGAAGCCGGATATCACGAGCACGTGTTCGGCATGCTGAAGCGGACCGCGTCCACGGCCACGGTGAGACGTCCCGAGACGACTCCACCCATGCGGCCGCAGTCGCAATCGGTCTTCTGCATTGACGTGCGCTCCGAACCCTTTCGGCGTCATCTGGAATCGACCGGCGACCACGAGACATACGGCTTCGCGGGATTTTTCGCCGTCTTCATTCGGTATCGCGGGTGGGGCAAGGAGCACTACACCGAGCAGTTCCCCATCGTCATGCGGGCCCGCAACGAGGTGCGGGAGATTGCGCGCAGTTATCTCGAGCACATCGTCTCCAAGCACGAATCACGATCGAAGCTCCTCCATGCCGGCCATACGCTCCTCCACGACTTGAAGGAAAACGTCGTCACGCCGTACGTCATGGTGGAGTCGCTGGGATGGTTCTATGGCCTGCCGCTCATCGGGAAGACGTTGCTGCCCGCCCTCTATCAGCGCCTTACTGCCTGGGTCCAACGCCTCGTCGTGCCTCCGATCGCCACGAGCCTGACGGTCGACAAACTGTCGCCCGCCGAGATCGAGGAGATGGTGGTGGGCGAGCAGCGGGCCGTCATCTGGAAGGCCCTGCGCGGCGAGCTCGGTCTCCGTGGCTCACGGATCTCTCCCGGATTCGTGGAAGCCTTGCGCCTGCAGGCGATGAACGGGGAAGAGAGCCTCGATCCTTCGCTGGTCCACGCGGCTGACGACCTGGCGCTCTCGAAAGACGTCGTGGCGGCGTTCGTGGACGTCCTGCGCCGCCGGTATCGGATCGAGCAGCGATCGGCTTCGCTCCAAAAGGAGCGGATCACGCGCACCGGCTTCACCCTCGACGAGCAGGTGGTGACGGTGGAGACGGCGCTCCGCATGATGGGGCTGACGCGGGACTTTGCGCGACTCGTCTTGTTCTGTGCGCACGGCAGCACCTCGGAGAACAATCCGTTCGAATCCGCGCTGGACTGCGGCGCCTGCGGCGGCAATCAGGGGCAACCCAACGCCCGCGTGCTCGCCATGATGGCAAACAACGCCAAGGTACGGGAACGCATGGCGAAAGTCGGGATCACGATTCCGCCCGACACTCACTTTCTGGCCGGCCAGATCGATACGACCACCGATGCGGTGCAGCTCTTCGACCTCGAAGAGGTGCCGCCGACGCATCGAAAGGATGTCGCCCGACTGCTGGAGAATCTCCGTGAGGCATCCGAGCTCACCAGCCAGGAGCGCTATGGCCGGTTCCCGGAGGTCACGCCCGGCGTGCCGGTTCCCACGCTCCGGGCCCATCTACGGGCGCGCAGTACCGACTGGAGTCAGGTACGGCCGGAATGGGGCTTGGCCGGAAATGCCGCCTTTGTCGTCGGCCGGCGCGATCTGACGAAAGGCCTCAACTTGGGCGGGCGCGTCTTCCTGCATTCCTATGATCACCGTGAAGACCCGACCGGTCGCGCGCTCGAGGTCATCATGACGGGCCCACAGCTCGTCGCCGAGTGGATCAACCTGGAGCACTATTTCTCCACGGTCGACAATGAGGTGTATGGGAGCGGCAGCAAGGTATATCATAACGTGGTCGGGCGACTCGGGATCATCTCGGGGCCCTGGAGTGACCTCAGACTGGGGTTGGCCCGGCAGACCGTGATGAACGGCGACGTGCCGTATCACGAGCCGATGCGGTTGTTGACCGTGATCGAAGCGCCGCGCACGAAAATCGGCGAGCTCATCGGGCGACACGAGCTGTTGCAGCATTTCTATCACAACGAATGGGTGCACCTCGTCGCGCTCGACCCGGAGGACGGGGGATTGTACCGGTATCGGCCGGCGGGAACGTGGACTTCCGTTCGGTCCGTTGATTCCGTTAGTGCCGTGAATTCGGTTCAAGGGACCGAAATGGACGCAACCGACTCACGGACATAACGCCGAAAAGGGAAAGGAGTTGGTCGAAATGAGCGGGCTGACGTTGCATCCAATGAAGGAAATTCGCGTGATCGTCGCGGGGGAGCACCGGGCCTTCGTGACCGATTTGCTCGATAAAGTGAACGCGACCGGCTACACCATCATCGGCAACGTGTCGGGGAAAGGCCACCACGGCGTCCGTGAGGCCCACTTCATGTTCAATGAGCAGGAAAGCCTCGTGATGATCATGACGGTGGTGCCGGAAGAGAAGGTCGAGCCGATCTTGGCCGGACTGCGCCCCCTGTTCAACAAGCACTCCGGCGTCATGTTCGTCACGGACGTCGCGGTCAGCCGGCGGGAGTACTTCGGGAAGCCGGTCACCAGCTCCTGACCCTCGTGCTCGACGGCCCGGTCCCGACCCCGCGACACGCGCGTCCTAGTCCACCTCCTCCTCAGCCTCCAGGCAGGTGAAGCAGCGATCGAACTCCGGCGAGCCGTGATCGGTGCAGAAATATCGTTCGCACCGCACGCAGGTCAGAAACGTCGTCCGGTACCGTTCATCGGTCTCGCAGAGGTAGCACTGCCCGGCAGTCCGTGCTTTCGGCATCGGCTCCCTGTCACGCTCTGAGACACAGACTACCTGGACGGCCGGGATGTCGGCGCCCGGCAGATCCCTCCACGACGTGTCGAGGCGAGTCTGTTTTCGGGATAGGGCGCCGGCGTACGCAGAGCCCCGGCCTTGGCTCCGGGCTCAGCCCCGTACCTTCGGCTCCTTGGAAAGCGCCGGAATGGGGCTGGCTTACCGGTGCGCTCGACCCTCGCCGGGTCTCGTGGTCGCCGCCCTCGCTTCAGGATCGAGGTCGGCCCGCGAGGGCCCTGTATTCGGGACGGCACCGGGATTGGCCCCGGCCGGGCTCTCCATTTCCACGCCGATCTGGACCTCTTTCTCCGAGTCCTGCATGGAATGGACGGGAGCATTCCCGACCGGGAGCGGGCCGGAGCCCGGATAGTCCTCGAAATCTTTCCCCCCACTGGCCTGGGTATGCGGGCTGCGCTGCTCGATCGGCTCTTGGACCCGTAGCCCTTTGGGCCCCGCCCCACGCGCTTCCTTGCCGTTCTCGATCTTGGAGTCCATCGGCCACCTCCGTAGTGCCTCTTTTCCCAGCCCCATGGCCAGGACGACATCAGAAGCGGCGGCGCCGGTCTATCGGAGCAACACCTGCGAAGGCCGGTCTAAGGAAGCGGGCGGTCTCCCGAGAAACGCCCAGCACAGCGGCCCGGTCACGTCCAGGCTCACGTCAGCTCTCGGTCGAGCGGATGGTGGCTGTCAGGGAAGGCTCACGCCTGCAGCTCGTCCTTGCCGTTCCGGTCGAGGATCTCCCAACTGACGGCGCGAATCCCGGGCTCCAAGCTCAGGCGGGTCGTCAATTCTTCCAGCACCTGCTCCTGACCGCCGCTGATGACGAGATCGGCTTGAAGGCGGGATTGGTTCGACTCACTCACCTCTTCGCTGCGCATGGCCTGCAGGACCAGACCCTTGCGCCCCACCGCCTGCAGCATCACCGCCCGGATGCGGTGCTCCTCTTGACTGAGACAGGTCAGTTGAAAGCGATACGATGATTGCACCTCGGAGGCTTTCAGTGGCCGCCGGTTGATCACCACGCTGATCGGCCGCAAGAAGACATTCGTGCCGATCACGACGAACGAGGACACGACGGCGGCGCCGAGAAAGCCGGCCCCCGCCAGCGTGCCGACCGCGGCCGTGCACCACAAGGTGGCGGCGGTCGTGAGCCCCCGGACGTTCAGGCCTTCGCGAAGGATGACGCCACCCCCCAGAAAGCCGATTCCGGTGACCACCTGGCCGACGACCCGCGCCGCTCCCTGATCTTCCACGATCATGGTCGAGAGGGCGACGAAGGCCGCGGAGCCGAGCGCGACCAGGGCGTTCGTGCGGAGTCCCGCGCCCCGCTGGCGCCATTGCCGCTCCAAGCCGATGGCGCCCCCGAGCAGCACGGCGACCGCGATGCGCAGACCGAAATCCATGAGCAGCATGCCGTCGATGAGCCTACCGTGATTGGGCCGCTTTGACACCCCCGACGATCCCCATCAGCCCGTCGAGCATCGGGCGGACTCCCTCGTACCGCCAACCGGCCCGTTCCAGCAAGCGGGCATATTCGTCAGCCGTCCGCTCTTGTCCCGTGCCCCAACACATCATGTGGATGTCGAACAGCTTCGAAAAATGGGACGTCCCGGGTTCCGGCACGACGTGCTCGATCAGAAACATGCGTCCGTGGACCGGCGCGGCCCGATAGGCGTTCGAGAGGATCCGGACCGATTCTTCATCGTTCCAGTCATGGATGATCAATTTCATCAAGTAAACGTCGGCGGGCGGAACCGCCTCGAACATGTTCCCGGCAACGTAGCGGCACCGATCCGCCAGCCCCAATTTGGTCGCCCACAGGTGTTCCGGGTTCCGGATCACGCTTGGTCGCTCCACGACGAGCCCATCCAGGTGGGCGTGCGCGGCCAAGATCCCGCACAAGAGATGGCCGTGCCCTCCGCCGATATCACAGACCGTGCGAACCGAGCCGAAATCGACCCCGGCCAACGCCTTGATGGCCGCCGCCGTCTGGACCGTGGAATAACTGCTCATCGCCTCGTTGAAGACCGCGGCGTACGTCGCGTCCGCCTCCGCATGCTCGAACGCCATCCGCCCAAATTCCCGCACGAAGGCGTTCTGCTTCCCGTCGCGCACCATGTCCGGCAGATGCTTCCAGAGGGCATAATGTTCCGGCCCTTCTTCCAGCAGCGCCATGCCGCGAAAGGTCTCAGGGTGGTCGGCCAACAGATACCGCCCCGCGTCGGTCAACTGGAACCGGCGGCCTGGCTCCTCGACGAGCAGGCCGAGGCTCGCCAAGGCTCTGAGCAACCGATAGCCAAGGGCCCGGTCCAATGCGAGCTCGTCCGTGATCTCAGTGGCCGTCTTTGCACCGTCCTTCAACGTCTCGAAGACGCCGAGCTTGACGCCTGCATACAGAATCTGGCTGCGCCACCGCCCGAAGAGCAAATCCGACACCTTCGTCTTGGCTTCCATCGTCATGATGCTCTCCTTTGTGGGCCCCTGTTGTACACCAACCGGCGCCCTCAAGGCGAGTCGGATCGTAACGGGCGAAGACTCGGCCATCTCGCAGCTCTTGGTCGCGGTTGGAGCTCCGACGGCAAGAATGCCCGATCAGGGTGCGATCCCATCGTTCAGAGCTGAATTGCTTTCGAGTGCCCCCTCGTGGTAGATACGGGCGGCTCGAAACAACGGCGTCTCGAGCGAGGGCGGTGTTCGAGTGGAGATGGACAATGGCGTCCTCCCCAGTCGTGGGGGACGCCTTTCTTTTTGGCTTGGTTTGCACGTCACCCCAAGCTTGCTCCACTTCAGGCAAGCTCATTGGAGGCCGGTGATGGCGTGTGAGTTCGTCGTCTGCTCAGCAATCATCCGGCCTGCCTGCCGCGCGGGTGTCCTCTTCTTCTCAGGCGCACGACCGCACATCCCCCTTGAGCAAGGCCCGGCTCCTTGGCTCCCTAGACTCCTGTCTCCCTCCCTAGGAGGTCGTTCATGAGCACGCCGGTGGAAACCACCAACCAGCTTCTTGCCGCACTCCCTTCGGCCGACTTGGCCGTCTTGCATCCCCATCTGTCCGATATCACGGTGGCCGTCGGTCAGACGCTGTTTGACCCCGGAGACATCTTCCGGGACGTGTACTTCCCCACGACTGCGGTCATCTCGCTGATCACGGTCATGAACGACGGCCAGATGGCGGAGGTCCTTGCGATCGGCAACGAAGGCATGATCGGCATCCGGCTCCTGTATGACGACGACGAAGCGTTCGCCCGGGCCGTCTGTCTCGGCTCAGGCCATCTCGTGAAGATCGATGCCGAGACCTTCTGGCACGTTGTGAAGACGAAGCCGGCCGTCCGCCATGTCATCCATCATTACGCTCACGCCTTCTTGGTCGAGGTGTTTCAGTTTGCGGCCTGCAATATCGTCCACAACGACTCACAGCGGTTTGCACGTTGGTTGCTGAGAAAGCACGACCAAACGAAGAGCACGGAGTTTCCTCTGCCCGAAGAGCTCATCGCCGGTATTCTCGCTATTTCCCCGCACCGCTTGAGAGAGTTACTCGCTCACTTTCAGCACAAGAAGCTGATCACGTTTGACACGACCCGAATCCGTATCTGTGATCGGGCGGGCCTGGAGCGGGTGACGTGCGAGTGTTACGCCAGGGTCCAGGCCGAGCTGTTGAAGATCCGCATGAGGATCCGGCGTGGAGCGGGATGAGCGAGGTCCTGTCAGATTTCCACCACCAGCCCGATCTCGACGACCTGGTCGGGATGAATCTGAAAGTACGAGCTCGATCGCTGTGAGTTCCGCGTGAGGAACACGAACAGGTGCTCCCGCCACAGGGCCATCCCAGGTTTCGGCGTCGCCAGGAACGTCAAGCGGCTCAGAAAGAAGGTCGTGTCCTCCAGCGGCACGTGGAGCCCCTCCACGCTGCAATCCCGCAAGGCCTGCGGCACGTTCGGCCGGTCCATGAACCCATACCGCACGAGGATTCGATAGACCGAGTCCTTGATCGGCCGCACCTCCAACTGCTTCTCGCACGGCACGTGCGGCACCCTCTCGGTCAGGATCGTCAGGAAGATGAGATGCTGGTGGAGCGCTTTGTTGTGCTTCACATTCTGGAGAAAGGCCGGCGGGGTGGCGTCCGAGCGCGTGGTCATGAACACCGCCCACCCGGGCACGCGGACAGGACAGGTGGCCAGCGCCTGCTCCACGAAGCGATCGAACGGCGGAAACTGCGTGTTGATGTGCTGCATGACGATGGCGCGGCCGCGGTGCCAGGTCGTCATCAAGGTGAACATGAAGGCCCCGAGGACCAAGGGAAACCAGCCGCCGTGCGGGATCTTCACGGCGTTGGCGCCGAAGAACGAGAGGTCGACGACCGCCAACCCGGCCACGACGGCGCCAGCAAGGAAGACCCGCCACTTCCAGACATGCCGGGCGACGGCATACATCAGCAGGGTCGTGATCACCATCGTGCCGGAGACCGCGATGCCGTACGCCGAGGCAAGCCGGCTCGACGAGCCGAAGGCGACCACCAAGCTGATCGTGCCGACCGCCATGAACCAGTTGAGCGCCGGGACATAAATTTGGCCGATCTGTCGTTCGGAGGTGTGCCGGATATCGACCGGCGGGAAATACCCGAGTTGCACCGCCTGCAGCGTCAACGAAAAGACGCCCGTCAACATGGCCTGTGACGCGATGATCGTCGCCACGGTCGCGAGCGCCACGAGGGGGTACTGCATCCAGGAGGCGGCGAGATGATAAAAGGGATTGCTGACGGTGGCGGGATCACGGAGCAGTAGGGCGCCCTGCCCGAAGTATTGGAACAGCAGGGCCGGCAAGGCGATCGCAAACCAACCCGCCTGGATCGGTCGTCTTCCGAAGTGCCCCATGTCGGCATAGAGCGCTTCGGCCCCGGTCAACGCCAAAAATATGCTGCTCAGCACCACGAATCCCTGGCTCGCATGGTGGATGAGGAAGCGAACGGCGTGGAGGGGATTACCGGCCTGCAAGACCTGCGGGCTCCGGACGACGCTGAGAAGCCCGAGCACACCCATTGTCCCGAACCAGAGCAGCATCACCGGGCCGAAGATGCTCCCGATGCGGCCGGTCCCTCGATACTGAACCAGGAACAGCCCGGCCAGGATCAGCACCGTGATCGGGACGACATACGGCTGCAACGCAGGGATCGAGATCTCCAAACCTTCCACGGCACTCAGGACTGAAATGGCCGGCGTGATGATCCCGTCGCCGTAAAGAAACGAGGCGCCGATGAGACCGAGAACCCCCACGCCCCCGAGCGCGGCCACGGTCGCCGTCGGCCTATGATGTTGCGCGAGGGCCATGAGCGCCAGGATGCCCCCTTCCCCGTCATTGTCGGCCCGCATGACGAACAGAATGTATTTCACGGTGACGACGAGGACCAGCGCCCACACGATCAATGAGAGGACGCCGAGGACGTTCGCCTCGCTGACGGGCACGCCATGAGTCGGATGAAAGCACTCGCGCAGCGCGTAGAGCGGGCTGGTGCCGATATCCCCGTACACGACGCCGAGGGCGCCAAGCGTGAGCAAGGGCAGATGGCGATCGGCGGGCAGGACGGGCTTGTCGGGCATGGGCGGTCCTAGGAGTCTGCCATTCTACTGCGGCACATGCTCTGCAGGCATCTGCCTCGTGCTCGGCACGAAACACTCCTCGCCGTATTTCGGCGAGCAGCCTCCGAGGTTTTTGACCCAGGGGCCTCGTCCCTGCCTGGATCTCCTTCGCCTCTGAGCGACGGATGACTCGGATGGAGTCTTCGCGCTACGGGCGGCGTGCCGACACACCTCGGTTGACGGACTTCGTCCCAAACCACCCTGAAGAGCGTGACACCGAGGGAGCCCGACGAGGCCGACGATACAGGTCAGGAATCGGCGGCAAGGAGAAAGGGCATGGACCCGGTTGGCAGGACGCGAATCACTCCTCCACGGGGTGGGAACATCTTGCCTTGATGTGCTCCTCGATCCACGACACCGCGTAGGCTCGGGCGACGGCGTCGGCCTGCTCCTGCGTGGCACACATCGGCCCTCGGGTCAGACGATGGTGATCGCTGTCGCGCGGTCCCCAGCTGATCGAGGCGCATGGCTGCCACTTGTTCGGCTTTTGAATGTGATACGACAGGAGCCGGATTTGGTACCCCTTATAGGTTGCGTCGCGCATCCTGACCTCGACTTCTTCTGCTCTTCACTCTCACCTCAGACGGAGTTTGCCCGATCACTGGGGCCCGGCAGTGGACCGGGCCATTGAACCGCCACGGCACAGACCTAGCCGCTCCCACCAAAGCCAAGACTCCTCCAGTGTACCGGGTCGGACCGCAAGCAGGCAGGCGGCGTGGAGAGACGATACGGTCAGCGCTACGCGAACTAACCTGAGGGCCCCAACGTACAAGGAGGTCGTCTCAACCGACTTGCCCGTTTCAAGTTATTCTTGCCGTGTCATGCGGACTTGCGGGGCGAGGTGATCGAACGCCGCGTGATGGCCTGGCTGACCCTCAAGCTGTAGACGAGAGCAGTGCTCCCGAAGGAAGAAAAGGGAGAATAGAGGGTTGGTGTACTGAGGTGTGCAATCGTCGTCCAACAAGCCCGGCATCCTGGACGTCACACTCGGTGCGCGCGTTGATTGCACCGGACCGGGAGTGTTCCTTCTCGGCCGAGCCGCCCGGCAGCGACACTTCAGCCCCGAGCGGCTCCGCCAATGGCTTAGCTGTTCACCTTCCGCTTCAAAGCAAAGAACGCAAGGCCGGCCAGACCTGTAGCCATGAGTAATAACGACGCCGGCTCAGGGACGGACGGGATGATCACTCGCTCCGATCCGAACGTTACGTTATCGATCTGAAAGCCGGCCGGTTCATTGCCGGTAATGTAAAAGGAGACACCGCTGATGGCGCTGCCCCCTCCCAAGATCGCCAAGCCGTAAAACTCAAAGCCCGTCTGCGAATTGGTGATCGTGCCCAAACTGACCCCATTGGCGTCGAAGGCTTCGATGGTGGTCGCACCAACCGCATCGAAAAAGCCGCCTTTCAATCCGACGCCTGCGACGGGCTGACTGAAGAGAATCGAGATTGGTCCGTTGAACGTCGGCGTGCCGCTCAAAACGGGGCTGGTTGCACCCGGGGCACCGTCATTGACCGTTTGCGTGACAGGCGCCAGAGGGTCGAGGGCAAGGGGCCCGGTTGGGGTGGTGTCAATCAAGGTATTCGGGAATCCACCGCCAGCCGCCTGACCGATAAAGTGCCCACCAAATGACACGGTCACGTTTCCCAGATCAGGTACCCCAACGAAGTTGTAGACCGGGTTCACCGTGCCCAACGCAACTTCATCGAACTCGATGACCGATGCTAATGGAGAAAAGGAGCCGGGTCCCAAGTTGACGAGTGCGGCTCGCCCCGTGGTCGGTATGACAGCGAGGGTCAATGCCAAGATCCACGCCGCGGTGGCGGTTCTTGCCGTCAGCTCACGTCTCTCTAGTCCCATCTTACGAATCTCGGCGTTCATCTCTTGCTCCTTTCATGATCAGTGCGCTGGTGCTTTCACTTAGATGCCCTTCTCCAGGAGGACTGCCTCCATCCACCTTTGTCGCTGATCTCCTTTCGTTAGATCGGCAAAGCCTTTTCGAGGCAGACCCGTCGGACGCCCCCCGAGTCGTAGCAGGCAACGATCGTGCTAGGTAGTAACCCTTGTTTTTATTGGTGAGGAAAGGAATTGGAGAGCGGGCCCTGTAAAGAGTTTCGACAGTCACCAGCGGCAGGACGCATGGGGGAGGTCAAAATATTCGGGAGATCAGCCAAATAAATTCAGAGGTTGGCAGCACACATGGCGTCGCCCAGAAAATACGTACATAAATGTAAATATTTCTTACACTCCTACAGTTATTCAGCCTTCCCGCTGACAACGGAAGCGGTCCGACTTCCAACGTACGGAATCAGCCAGGCCTTCTTAGGCTTTGTCCCCTTCGGCGTGACTCCCCCCGATTCTCGCGTCGGCAGTTACAACCTGCTGCAACTCCGTGCCGGCTACCGCTTTTGGCAGAACAATGCAGAAGTGGCCGTCTCGGTGTTCAATGCCCTGAACGACGAGCACCGAGAGCATCCGCTGGGCGAGTTGATTCAACGCCGCGTCATGGCCTGGCTCACGCTGAAGCTGTAACCGCCCGAGCAAGGTTTCGGAGCGGCGCAACGAGTTCCGAGAACGGCGGGAAGCGCGCGCATCGATCTCGCTACAGTACTGCCTCTGGACACCTTACAGGGTCGACCCCTTTCGTGCGGCATCCAACCCGGGTGTGCGCCCGATCGAGGCCGCTTCTTCGATGACGGCGGCGTAGCCTGCGGCGGCGCGCTCGATCGAGAACTGTTCGGCGATCTTCCGTCTCGCCCGCAGCCCAAACGCGTGGGCTCGTTCGGGGGCCGCGAGCAGGTCCAACGCGGCCCGTGCAAAGGCCGGGATGTCTTCCGGATCGCAGAGCACCCCGTCTTGCTCGTGCTCGATCACCTCCGGGATGAAGCACCGGTTCGACGCGACGATCGGTAGGCCCGCCGCCATGGCCTCGAACAGACCCCAGTTGCCGGCTCCTTCGAAGAGCGGGCACAGCAGCAGGTCCAGGGCTTGGAGGTGCTCGACGAACTCGTCATGGGGCAGGAACGGCTTGAACAGGATCGCCTGGTCGTCCATGCCCTCGGCCTCGAGCACATGTCGTTTGAAGGACTTGCCTCCGAGGTACGCGGTTTCGTTGCCATAGAGGGTGGTTTCCTCGCCGATCGCCACGAACGCGACGTCGCGGCGTGCGCCGCAGATCGCCTTTGCCACCTTGACGAAGACATCGAACCCGCGCACGGCTTCCAGCGTTCGCCCCGCGAACCCGACCACGGGCCCGTCATCCGGCACTCCGAGCTTCTTCCTGAGCCCGTGCTTGTCCGTCCTCATCGCCGGGAGATCGAAGCCTTCGGGCTGAACGCGAACCTTCCCTTGCAGGGGTTCGGGAAACAGCCGCTTCGCATGCCGGGACGGGACGAGGCAGCAATCGGCCTCCACCACGGCGGCATGGATCAAGGCCCGCACGGCCACGTCCATCAGGACCTGCGGATATTGCGCGGGGAACTCGTCGCGACAGTAGAGCGGCACATGGCCGGGCAACTCGACGTACGCGACGACCGGGATGCGGAGAACCTCGCGAATGTAGACCGTCGTGCCGAACGAGGCATGCCCGACGACCGCGTCGACCTTGTCGGCGGCATGGACGTGGGCCAGGGCATCGAGGACGGCCTTTCCGCAGCGGAGCCCGTCCTCGATGCTTTGCGTGTAGTAGTTGCCCGACGGCGGGTCGGGCAGGTCGTGAAAGCCGTAATACGCGATCGGCGGCTCGTCCCGCCGGACGGATTCGGCGAAGGCGTCATGGACGAAGGCGAGCGGTTCCCACCCCTCGCGCTGCGCGAGGCGGTGCGCAATGCGCGTGAACTGGTTGGGATAGGAGGGATGCAGGAAGGCGACCCTCATCGCGATCCTGACAGTCGCTTCGCCTCCTCGATCAATGCCTGTACCCGTGCACGGTCCTCCAAGCCCAGGACCTCGGCGATCCGCGCCGCGTCCGTGCGGGCCAGCGCCGCGGCATCCTCGATGCCCGCCTCCCTGAGTTTCCTCACCTGACTCCTGGTCAAGCCCCTCACCGACGTCAGCGGTGCGGCCTGGCCGCCCCGTGGCCGCGGGCGGACGATCTCGGTGGGGCCGACGACGCCGGGGCCCGCGGGGGGAGTCACGATCGTCGGAAACGTCAGGGTCGGCGGCGTCAACGTGAGCGTCGGCAGGGTGACAGTCAACGTCGGCTGGGTCACCGTCGCCGTCAACGTGGGCATTGTGACCGTCGGCGTCTGAGTCTGTGCGAGCCAGAACCACATCTCGAAATCGCCCCCGCGCCGACCGTTGCCGCTCGGCAGTGTGATCCCGGTCGCTTGTCCTTGCCCGGTCGGAATGCCGAACGCGTCGCCATCCAGATACTCCTTGGGCTCGTTGGGCCCCCAGATGAAGTTCCCCTTGAGGCTGAGCCGCGCGAGCACGCGTTGCACCTGACCGTGCGTCTGCGCGGCAAGGGTGCTCAGGAGGGTCTCGGCCAACCACAGCTGCACGTTGTTGGGCGCTTGGGTGAGCGGCGTCCAGAAGATGTCGGCATCGTCGGCATTGACGTTCGCGGCGAGGGTGAGGGGCTGAAAGCCCACGAACCCGGCGCTCGAGACCTTCCACAACTGCCGGTCCTGGGCGTCGATCGGCCAGGGCAGATCCAGGGTGACGAAACAGACCGGATTGGGCAGCCCCTTCTGGTTGCGCACGCTGTTCTGAAAGAGCGGCTTGTCGCACGTAATACGAATGCCTCTCGCCAGCTCCCTGGGATCGACGAATGTATCGTTCTGCAGCGGCTTGCCGCTCAGCAGCGTCACCTTCTCGATGCGAATCCCAGGCTCCTGGCCGCCGGAAGCCGTGCAGAGGATGTCGATCGCCTCCTGGACCGTCTTGGCGTTGCTCAAGTTGGCACACTTGGCCGGATTGTACGCCACGTCGGAGGCGGTCAGCGCCGTCAGGGGTGGAAAGAGCGTCCGGCAATCGATCGGCTGGTCGAACGTCTCTCCCGTGAAGTCCACCACCGCCAGCACACAATAGTGGTGCACGGTCCCATGCCGCTTCTCGAAGACGGGAGCGGGCGGAGTGCCGCCGTCCCTCGGCCACTCGACCTTGCCCGTGAGCGTGCGAGCCGGGATCAGCCAATAATCGCCGCTGCCGAAGGTGCCGCCATCGAACTCGATCTGGACGCCGTCCTCCAACTCGGTCGGGGTGTTGGCGGCCACCGTCCCCCGGCCGTCCCAACGCCGCAGGGTCGGGTTGGTCCCGACGGCGAGGCTCAGGTTGCTCGGATTCAAGACCGTCACCGAGGCGCCGGTCACCGTCTTGACCTCGAACAAGGCGCCCGGCTCTCCTCGGAGCACGCGCTCTTCGTCGACGAGCTCGACCCATTCGGCGCCGGCAAAGCCCAGCGCCTCGTCGCGTCCGGGATCCTCGACCACGATGGTGAGCGCCGCCGAATCGATGGCCTTCACTTTCGAGACGACGCTCGCGTTATCCCGCGACCACTTGAACGACGCGGTCCCTTGCACGACGTCGTGGATCTCGACTCGATAGAGCTGGTTCTCGAGCCGCCGGTAGCCGCCCCCCGCCGGCACCAGGCAGTCGTTGGCGGGAATAGCCGACTTGACCTCCTGCGCCCGCAACCGGCCCGTCGGCTCGGCCGGCTTGGTGAAGGCTCCGCAGCTCTTGGTATCGACCGGCGCGAGCTTCACCTGCCAGACCACCCGCGTACGCGTCGCCGTATCGGGACCGTTCAACGCGGGCTCGCGCAGGGACGGGAAGGCATCGCCATGCTGATCGACGGGCCCGAGATGCCGTTCCCAGACGTCCAGATAGACGGCATACGAGCCGCTCGCGGTCGGCCGCGCAGCACCGGGCCAATCCTTCTGCTGGGTGAAAAGCAGTCCATCGGGAACCTCGTTCTCGCAGAGGAGGCCGTCCACGTAGATCCGCCCGGGGGCGATACGCAAATCCTGTCCGTTCTGCTCGACGGCGACCTTGAAGTGCTTGAACTCGTTCGGCGCGTGCTTGGGCGCGCCACACGGGCCGACGACGTCCCCGGTCGCCGTCCGATCCACGTGCAGGCCGATGTCGACCTGTTCATTCCACTCGGCGTCGAGCAGAACGCGCCCCTGCTGCAGACGGACGCTGCTGTAATGGTTCGAGGACCGATAGGTCGAACGACTGAGATCAGCTTTCATCGTGGCTCCTGTCTCCTCCTGTCCAAGATCGTCTATCGTGGCCGCTGGGGCGCGAAGAAGATGCCGGCCTCGAGGCCGAAGCGCAGATATTCGTTCAGCGCCAGGCGAAGGTTGCGGACGCGCTGCGGCGCTTGAAGAAAGTGCCAGGCCCCCATCTCCCCTTCGTCATCGGCACCCATGGCGATCTCCGGCGGGCAGGTCGTGGCCAGCATGCCGTAGCCCGGGTCGCCGAACGCCGTCGAGCTGAACTGCGGCGCGACGATCGCCACGCCTGGGTCGTCAACCGGCTGGCAGTGGAAGCGGCGCGGCGCCTCGGATTCCAACGGGAGATAACTGAAGCGCACGCACCCGACCTGGCGGCGTTCGACCTGGACGCGGCCGACGAACATCGCATTGCTGCCATCCAAGGTCTGAGCCTGCGTCTCGCCAAAGATCGTGCTGCTGTCGACCGTCAGGGCACGCCCCTCGATCTCGCCGTCCACGAGGCTGTCCCGGATCGTGACGGAACGCGCCGCCTGGCCTGGCTTCAGATGCCCAACGATCGTGCGCGCGAACGTCACCGCGAGATCGGGGTTGCTCTGACACGTGAAGCCGGCCGCGGGCGGCGGGAGCGTACAATGCGCGATCTGCAACTCACCGAGGTGGCCGGCCAGCACGCGCAGCTCGCCTTCGATGAGCAATCCGTTCAGGATGAGCCGGCCGGGGGTCGGGCTCGTCGAAGGGGCCGTCCCGACGACTTCGATCGCGCCTTTGAGATGCGGGCGCACGCCTTTCGGCGTCAACCGGCCGGTGAGCCGGGCCTTGGGAATCAACGGATCATCCGTCTCTTCCTCCGGCCACTGCGCGGCCACGATCAGCAGTTGGCTGCCGGCGGGAATCGTGATGCGGGTCTGAGCCGTAATGAGATCCTCCTCATACGTCCGGCTGTCCATCAGCACGATGACGCCGCGCGATCCGGGCGCCTGCTGGTTCCACTCCTTCACCGCGTCGGTCAACGTCGCCTTGATCGGCGTCTGAGCCGGGGGCGGGTTTCTCATGACGCCCACCTGCCACGTCGTGCCGGCCTTGAGGACCTCGGTCAGTGACGCCCGCCGGTCGTACGGCCCGCCGCCGAGATCCCCGCCGACCCCATGAGCAAAGCTCACCGAGACCTCCCCCGTTGGCGCATCGGCGAAGGCGATGCGGCCGAGTTGGGGATCGACCGCGATCATGCCCGCCGGTGCACCGTGCGCCCAGTTCCCGCCGCCCGCATCGCCAAGATCGCACACGACGATGCGGTCCGCGCCCTGCGGGACTGTCCCGACCTTCACCAGCAGGCTGTTCACTTCGTCACCAGAGCCGTAGTAGCGCGCGAGGTCGTGATGGAGCGTGAGGCGCGACATCGGCATCGGCACGTTGACGGGCTCGGCCAAATGCGTGAGGCCCGTCTCGGTCTCCGGCACGTTGAAGAGCGGGTGACTGCCGCCCAGCGGATCGAACGTGAAACGCGTCGCGTCGACCCGGCGTGCCGTGACGTCGGTCAGCAGAGAGCTCTGCAACCGCCAGAGAAACAGCCCGACATGGGGGATGTTGTAGGTGCCGCGCCCATTGTCGATATGCCGGACCTCGGCGGTATGGGTCGCCTGCTCGAATGGCGTGCTCACGAACTGCATCGCATAGGCGCTGCGGACATCGATCGTGGCCGGCGCCGCGAGGCGGACGTGGTTGACGTACTGGGTCGTCACGAGACGCGCGAAGAATTCGACGGCGCGTGCGGGCCAGCCGGTGAGATCGCGCGCGAGTTGCTCGAGCACGGCGGCGGTGCCTTTCCGCCGCCGATAGGCCAACGTATTCGCCACGTACCCGCGCTGGCTGAACGTCCCGTCCTTCGTCGGCAAGAGGCCACGGACGCCCAGCAGGTCGCCGATGTACGGGACCACCCATTCCTCGCACGTCTCGATGAACCAGTTGTCGTACAGCCGGGCGATGTCCCCTTCGACGAGGTCCACCTCGCGCTCGATCACGGCCAGCAACGCACGAAGGGGGTCTCCTTGCGCATGATCCCGCAAGCGATAGACCGCCGGCAGGAGCTGGAACAGACGGCTCATTGGGCCGCCTCCGGTGCGACGGGGGTGAGCACGATGCCGAGCGGATTGATGACCAGCAATTGCGTGAGACTCGTCGGCTCCGGCTGCTCGTCTTCCCAGACGACCCCGTCGGCCGGCAGCACGCCGGTGGTCAGCGGGGACGGCGGTTGATCGAACCGATGCAAGGCATCGACGTCCACGAAGACGACCCCCGCCACGGCCTGCATGGTACGGACGACTTCGGCCTTGGTCACCGGCTGCGCGAACGCTCGCCGCTCGAACCCGAACGCCTCGGTGAGCGCGGCCTTGATCGCCGCCTCCACGTCGGCCCAGAGAGACCGGGAATCGATCAGGACCTTCGCGCTGAGGTTGAAAAAGGCCGGCTGATAGGTGTCCACGCGGAGGTGCAATGACGGCTCTTTGGATCGCTCGATGGCCTCCACGAGATGGAGCTTGAGCGGCGAGGTCGCCTCGATCCGGTGATCTGACAGCGCCGTCACGGTGCCGTCCTCGCTCGGCACCGGCGCATCGGACGCGACGGTCAGATGGATCCACTGCACGTCGTGACGCCACAAGGGGATCGCCTGCGCCTTGCCGACGCCGGCAAAGGCCCTGGCAAAGTCCTCCGCGTCTTGCAGGGAGACAATGCGGCCCATGGCCAAGACCGTCAGCGGCGCATTCGTCCGGGCCGCGTCGCGGCTTTCGGGGTCCGCCGCCCCCGAGGCCGGCAACGGATTCGTCACGCCGCGAATGCCGAGCGGGCGCGTCATCAGCAGCGTGAGCTTGCCGCCCCCCACCATGCCCGCGAGCCCGATGCCGCTCCGATACGTGGCCGTGACGTTGCCGGCCCCGGTCGGCAATCGCGCGCCGTGCACGCCGTCGCCGAAGAGCACCATGGCCTTCGCGTCGTCGTCGAGGCGAATCACGTAGCCCTCGCTCTTGGCGTCGAGGCCGAACAGGTGCGGGACCTCCTCCCACAGGATGCCGTTCACGCGAACATCGAGCGAGCTCTCCGCGCCGGAGGGGTCGGAGGAGGCCGTATAGGTGAGCGGCGATCTCTTCAGCACGAAGCGCTGGTTGGGCTGCGTCGCATCTCCACTCCCGAGCACCTCGGTGCCCGTCTCGCCGTGCGTCCCGAGCACCACGTTCGCGTTGATCGTCACGGTCTTGCGCACATAGGTGAACCGGAGACCGGGCGACTTGAAGAACACGGTGGTAAAGCCTCCGCTGTGCTCGATGGTGTCGAGAATCACGACTTCGCTCACGCGTACGCCGGGCAGGTCGTCCCGCTCGCCGCTCACCGCGACCGGCTGGCCCTCTTTCAAGTTCAGCACCATGCGGTCGAGCATCAGGTGGTGTTGCTCGGGCGTCCCCTTGCCGATCGGCTCCTCGACCGGTAATTGGACCAGCACCAGCCGATCGCCCAGGACGTGCGCGGTCGTCTTGCGAACCGTGAAGCTTTCGCTCTTGTCGCTCGTCGTATCCCCAAGGTCGGCACCGGTCTCGCCGGTGGCGAGCGTCAAGCCGGTCGCCTTGGTGCTGAGACTAAAGCCCGCTACCGAGGCTTCGGCGGCCGCCGTGACGCGAAAGACGGTGAACTGCTTGGTCGGCAACTCGAGCACGGCCCAACTGTTGTTCGTGATCCCGGGAACCGAACGCTCGAGGAAGCAGTCGGCATCCACGTAGTAGGGGGCCGTGGACGGCGGCGAGGTCGACGGCTTGAGCGAGCTCTTCCAGATCGACAGCCCGCTTCCGGTGTCCCAGGGATAGAAGGCGGCTTGAACCGTGCTGGTCAGGCTCGCATAGGCGGGGGCATTGTGGCCGAAGAAGCCCAGCCTGGCCCGCATGGCGAAAGCTCCCGGCGCCCCGGGGGGCAGTTGCGTCTTCGGCTTCGGGTAGTTGTAGGCGCCGTAGATGTAGCCCAGCGCGGATTGTGCGCTCCACCCCTGCACGGTCAACCACGCCGTCAGCTCGTTGTTCTTCCACGTCTGCCCGACGATCTGCTGATCGACCGACTGCGAGTCGAGCGTCATCTGTTGCAGATTCGCCTGCGCCTTCATCTGCCCCCCGAGCGTCAAGCCCGCGGACGACGGCGCGGCGACGTCGAACTCGACCTTGGTGCGGTTCAGCTCGTTTTCCTCGGTGACCCGGAGGACGGTCTTGACGACGGTGTGGGTCGTCGTGCCGTTGGCCCGGCGTCCCACGAGCAGGACGACGTCGCCGCTCTTCAGATTCGTGCTCGTGCCGGCCACGTAGAGGACGTTCACCTCCAGCCCCTGGACGGTGCCGGTGCTCGGCAGCGGGGCGCCGCCGTCCAAAGGATGGGTCTGCGCCGCATCGAGCGACGTCGCGCCGCCGGCGAACCCGATGCTCACACCCAGCAGGTAGAGCTTGCCGTTGTTGATGGCCAGCTCCTGCGGACGCATCTGCCGCGGTTTGAGCTCATTCCATTCGATCCGTGCCGTGAGATCCTCGTCGGTCTCGAAGGTCTGCGGCAGCTCGCCCTGACCCGGCACGCTCTGGACCTTCGTCCCTTTGGGGACCACGGTGCTCGCGGGGGCTCCCTCCGCGGTCTCCATCGCAAAGGCCAGGTAGGCGCTCGCGGCGACCCCGGGCCTCAGCTCGTAGCCGATCAGCCGCGCCAGCTCGAGGATCGAGCGGCGTTCGGTCGCCGTCCGCAAGAAGCCTTCGTTCGCGATCCGCTCTTGGTAGAACGTGAGCACGTCGCCGATCGTCGCCCAGGCGTCCAACAGCGCGATCGCCGGGTCATCGCTCGCCCGCGTCGCGAGCCGGGCGAGCGGATACCGGATTTGGTTCGGCGCGTCTTCGATCCCTTCGTGCGGCAACCGGCTCAGCATGCGGCGCAGGAAGGCGGGCTGTGTGCCGATGCGATACGCCAGCGACGGCAGGCCCGGCGGGTTGTGAACGAGCGGCGCCGGGAGGTTCGGATCGCAGCAGCCGCAGGAATCTAACTCGTTCTTACTCATGTCTGCTGCCAATGTTCCGGGCCGCGTCAGAGCCCGCCGAGCAGGACGAGCTCCAGGCGGCCGTTCTCCTGTGCGTTCCGATCGTTGTCCAACCGGGCGATCTCCAGTCGATGCATGGGAATGAAGCCCTCGTCGATCTCTCCATGAGGATCCTGTCCGTACCGCTGAAATCGATCCACGCCGATCACGCTCCGCACGCCGGGCACCGCCATCGCCCGCGCGATGATCTGGCTGAGATAGACCGGCTGGCCGAACGTGAAGTGGTCCGGGTGGAAAAAGCCGCGGGAGCCGTCGGGCAGGTCGCGGTTGCTGAACGCGTCGAGCAGCGCCTGCTTCACGACCGCCTTGTAGGTATGCGGCACGACGCAGAGGGAGAGCGCGAGGTCGAGCGGAACGTAGCGCGGGGCGTCGATCTCCAGGTCGTAGCCCGCCATCCGAAACGGTTCGAGAAAGTCACGCAGCGCCTGCTCGAACGTGGCGTCCACCGGTCGCCCGCCCCGCCGGTCCACCGTCACGAACATCGTGTACCAGCTTCCGGTCCACCGCCGCGTCGCAGCCGCCCGCTGGACCTCCGGATGGCGCTGCGCGGCGACGGCGTAATCGGCTTCGGTGACCGCTCGCTCCTGGGTCCGGAAGGCCTGCGGCGCGTACAGCTTGACCTCTCGAATCGGCTCGGGATCGACGCCGCCGACGGCCGCCATCGGGTTCCGCACCTTCACCCCGTCGATCGGCGGCACGAGCCGCGTGAGCGCCTCCGCACCCACATTGCCGGCCTTTCCGTTGCCGAGACGATAGGTCGCCTTGAACGCCGTGCCGGCCGAGGGTCGGCGCCCCAGGACATCGTCGCCGAACCGCAGAGACGCCGCGCCATCCTCCTCCATCTCGACGACGAAGTCCGGCGCGAACCGGTCGCTGCCGAGCAGATCACGCCGCGGTCGCCAGATCTCGCCTTCGCCACGCAGCAGGACCGCGGGCAGGACATCACGCACGTCCACGCGCAGGGAAACGGCCGCCGGCCGCCGCCGGGCATCCGCATGGTCGTAGGGCGCCGCGTGCGTCAAGCCTCGCCGCGCCAGTAACGGCCGATAGGGCCGGCCCTCCGGCACGGTCGGCGGCACGAGACTCTCGCCCGCCGATGTGGCCGTGAACGTCAAGCCTTGATCGGCCAGTGCGACGTTGCCGCGCGCCACCGCGGCGCGGATGACGCCGCCGGCGCCATCGTCGAACTCGTGAAGGCACAGGGGGAAGGGCAGCGCATCGTCGGCGTGCCAGGCGATGTCGAGGACGACCCTCTTCGTCAGGGGATCGATGCGCTCGACGGGCTCGTCGATCAGGCGCACGGCATGGCGATGCGTGCGGTCGGCGTCCTCGGGCAAGCCGCTCTCCGCCCCGAGCACCTCTTCGACGATCAGCACATCGCCCGTGTTCAGGTCGAGCACGGCCTTGGCGCCGTCGAGCGTGGCGCGCGTGGCGCCCTTCGGCAGGCAGCACTTCGTATCGCCCCAGGTATAGAACGCGATGGCGTTGCGGGCCACCTTGAGGGTCGTCACCTCGTGCAACGTCTCGAACACGATCGCCCCGCCGTCGGTCGTCGCCGGGCTCGACGCGGCGATGACGCGGGCCGATGTCGGGACCGCCGGCGAGAGCGCGCTTCCTCGATCCGCCTGGGTCTCGAAGACCAGCCACGCGCGCGCATTCACCCCCTCGTGCATGGCATAGTCCACCAAGCGCGCATGGCGACGCACGGACACGCGCCGGCGCGCCGTGCCGAGATACGCCTCGGTCGCCACTGCATCCTGAAAGTAGCTCAAGTGATCGCCGACGTAGGCCAGGACCTCGACGAGCGCGATGCCGAGGTCGGCGGGATTTCGCTCGCGCCAATCCGGCATGACGACGGCGAGGCGATCCAGGATCAGCCGGCGAAAGCTCGCATAGTCTTTGGCGAGGTAGTGGAGGTAGGGCGCGGCGAGGGGCCGCTCGGGGCACTCGTCTCGCGGCGCGCAATCGAAGTCGCTGTCGCAGTGGATCTTGAACGAGAACTCGACCTCGGCGAGCATCGGATCGAACCCGACCGGCGGATCCTCGATGACGGGCGAGCTGACCAGGCGCAAGGTGTAGGTGGAAAAGTCGCCGGCGTGGTTGGGCGTGAGCGTGATGACGTGGCCCGACGTGGCGGCGACCGTGTCGACCCGCACGTCGGTGAGCCGGACGCCGCCCTCGATGCGGAAGTTGTCGGCGGTCAGAACCGGCCCTGAGGGGACCCCGTTGGGCTGTCCGGGCAGGTTGTGGATGAAGTGTACGATCAACGTCTGATGGTCGGTCGGCGAGACTTCGAGGAAGTCGATGCCGTTCAGGAACGGGTGGCCATTCTCGTCGGTCGCCGCACGAACCAGGTCGCGGCGTCGGAGATTGCGGCACACGTACTGCGTCGTCATGCTCCCTCGGTACTGAACTGGGCGGTCTGCCGCTGCTGCGTCCGCTTGATCACGTAATCGACCTGGACCCGCAGAGTCGAGTCCACCGTCTCGACTCGGACCGATTCCACCTGGATCACCTCGGCCAGATACTGCTGGAGCGCGCCTTGGACGAGGAACTGAAGCGTGGCCGCCAGCTCGGGACTGTTCGGCGCAAACACCAGTTGCTGGAGCCCGCTGCCGAACGCGGGGCGATTCACGCGCTCTCCGGGCGCGGTGAAGATGAGCTGCTCGATCAGGTCGCGCACATGCTCCTCGTCGGTGGTCGAGGCCGACCGCTTGCGATCGTCGATGTGAAAGGGAAAGTCGATCTCCATCCGGCTCGTCCGTCTCGTTATATCCCGGTGACCCGTGTCTGGGTCGCCACGATCATCAAGGGCGTGCCGTTCGGCACGCAGACGGCCTGACTGTCGAGGAGCAGCAGCGGCTGCCCGTTGCTGCTCACGCGCGTGGCCGCTGTCATCCATTGCCCGGTCACGCACGGCGTCGGCACGCCGCCCGGCGCGAACGGGCACCCGGCGATCACGTAGGGAGCGGTCATCACCACCGTCGGCTGGCCGTTCACCAGCACACGGGGATTCGGCGCCGTCGGCTGCGCTTGCCCGCCGTGGGCGCAGAGCACGGTCGCGCCCACGTGCAGCAAAAATCCCGGCATGGTCCTTCTCCTTCTCTATACGATGACTAAGGCGCCGTTATTGATGGTTACTGTGGGTCCCGCTAAAACGAGGCTCGCCCCCTTGCCGTTCTGGATGTAGATCCCCGTGTCGTTGACGATGAGCGTCGCCCCCGTCGTGCTCTTCAGCATGATCCCGCCGGTCGGCCCGGGCAGATCGCTGATCACCAACGTGTTCTGCGCCGTCGTCTGCAGCACGATGTTGGGACTGGCCGGGTTCCCCGCCAACGCCAGGGCCGGCACCTCGGCCGCCGAACCGTAGTAGCAGCCGGTCCAGATTGGATAATCCGGATTCCCCTGCTCGAATTCCACCCAGACACCCGAACCGATCTGCGGGATGAAATAGGCACCCATCTGCTTGCCCGCGATCGGAAAGCACGGCATGGCCCAGGTGCCGGGGATGAGCCCGGAGACGTCCGGTACCATGACCTGCAGCCGAGCCATCTGCATCGGGTCCACGTTGTTGACCACCGTGCCGCGGTATTTGCCGAAGTACCGTTTGGTTTCGCTCATGCCGGCACGCTTCCCACCGTCGAGATCAAGCCATTGCGGACCAGCGTGAAGTTCTGTTTGTACTCCCCGCGCTTGATCGTGTGCGTGATGCTCTTCACGTAATAGAGGCCGTCGAATGCCGTCCCGACGCCCCGCAGGCCGACGAGCCGCCGCGCCTTCAACGTGCGCCCATAGCGCGTCACGTCGAGCGTTCCGGTCGCGGTCACCGCATCGGCCGTCTTCGCGGCCTTGGCGAGTCCGATCAGCGCCGCCTGGACCGGCGAGTACTTCGCGGATTCGTTGAGGATCTCGACGTTCTTCGGGATCGGCGGGATCGCGCCCAGCGGTGGGCTCAGCGGCGTGATGTCGGGAATCGGAATGGGGATCGGCACCTTCGTGAGTTGGTTCTGGATCAGCACGATCGGCAGCGTCTTGCTCTCGGTGTCGAATGTGAAGTCGATGGAGTCGATGTTGGAGTGTGCGTCCATATTGGCATTCAAGGCCGGCTGCGGCTCGCCGATGCGAAGCTCCGGCCCCCAGTAGGCAAAGCTGATCCCCGGCTGGGGACCCGGTTCGAGATAGAACGAGTAGCCCACGTCGTCGGCCAGCTCCTTGATGTAGCCGAGGTCCTTGCCCTTGTGCGTCGGGATGCGGTCGGTCGGGATCGGCACGTCGATCAGCACGCTCGGCACGACCTTCGGAATGATGCCCAGCACCGCGTATTTGGCGAGCACGAGCGCGACGCGGGCGAAATCGGGCATGGCCGGATACGGAATGCCGCTGAAGTCGATCAGCCCCATCAGCGCCGTGAGGTCCTTCCCTTTCACCGTGAGCGTGCTCATCCCCTCGCGGTTGCCGTGCGCGATCTCGTGGTGCGTCATCACGCCGTCCATCAAGACCTCCGGCGTGCCGTTGACCGTCACGACGATGACGACGCGTAGGACGGGAATCATCGCGCCGCCGGTCAGGAAGAACAGCGTGTGCAGCGGGGAGTTCTTGTCGAGCGCGAACGTCAGCTCGAACCCGCTCGTCGTCTCGCCGGACGTGACCATCACTTGGACCCCGGTGAGCGCGTCGAGCAGAGCCGGCGACACGGGCACGGGCACGGCCGGCCCGATCATCAGAGTGAGGTTGATCCCTTTCAGCATGATGCCATCCGATCCGCTGTCCGCCTGGTCAACGAGCGCGAGCTATCCCAACCCCTCCGGCAACGTGATCCGAATCCGCCGCGCGATGACCTCGGTCAACTCCTCCGGCCGCATCGCCACGTTCGCGTCACACAGGCGCCAGAACAGCTCGGCATCGCCCACGTACTGCGCGGCCAGATTGTCGAGCCGGTCGCCTTGGACGACGGTGTGCTCCTGGACCGTGACGAAGCGGTCCGGCGCGGGAACGAAGCGGCGCCGGAGATAGACGATCGCGCGGCCGTCGGGCGTCTGGAGGATCGCCGTCGGGATGCCGTGGTAGCGACTGTTCGGCGGGAACAGATTCGCCGAGCCGTCGTTGCCCTGCAGCAAGCTCTGGAGCTGCGCCATGGGATCGATCATGGAAGACCTCCGATGCCCAGCGCGTTCAGCCCGCCGGCGCGGCTCTGCCGGGCCAGTTGCTCCTTCTGCTGCTGATAGATCATGAACAGGCTCCCGCCCTTGGTGTCGAAGCCCAGATCGTCCACGCTGAGCACGCGCAGGCTCAGGCTCACCTTCGCGCGGATTGGGTTCAGGTTCGGGTCGAACGCTTCTTCGGTGATGCTGAAGTCCGTGATCCGCACGGGCAGAATCCGGCTCTTGCTCCAGACGAACAGGACCAGCGCGGCCTGCATCGGCGCGATCTCCAAGGTGCCGCCCCGCGCGAGCGCGTGGTTCGCCAGCAGTTGCTCGCTCGAGGGGTAGACGATGGTCTCCAAGGCGCTGAGTTGCGGAGAGATGCCGCTCTCTGCGGTTTGGCCGTCGCCCAGCTCCATCTGATCGGTCGCGTCGATCTCGGCGTCGAGCTTGATCGTCTCGACCGGGGGCCCTTTCAGGCGGAGCGCCTCGGACCGGTTCCCCCCTTCACTGCCCGTGCTGAAGCTTTGCGTCTGCAACGTCCGGCTCAGCGTGTCGGGGTTGTATTGCAGCGTGATCACACGCTGCACGGCCGACGACCCCGGGTCGATCAGCACGAGGCCGCCCTTCACCAGACGCGGGGCATGGGGCACGCCGCTCATAGCCGCACCTTCACGCGATAGTCCGCTTCATCCAACGATTCCTTGTTGGTCGCCTCCTCGAACGGCGGCGCCCACTCCATCTTGACGATCAGATCGTCCCGATCGAAAAACCATCCGAGGTCCTCGTCGAACACCTCGAGCCGCACGGGACGTTCGAACGGCGTCAGCGCGGTCAGCGGGACCGTGAACGTGTGCTGCTGCCCGTCGTTCAGCTTCTTCACCGGCGACGTGAAGCCCTGATTCCCGCCGCTCACCTTGACGTAGACCTCGTCAGCCCCCAGCCAGTCCTCGGTCTTGAGGACCTCGACATCGACCAGCGCGTTGCGCTGCTTCAGCACGGCGTCGATCTCGCGCAGGCGGGCGAGCTTTTCATTCCGTTCGTCGCCTTCCGGCAGATCCGCGAGCGCTTTGCGAATCGCGATCAACTCCGCCATCAGCGCCGCGGTGTCGCCCTCGCCGCTCGCCGCCGCCTGCTGAGCCGCCTTCTTGGCGTCGTCGCCGAACGTGGAGGTGCCGAAGTATTTCGGGTCCGTCTCGGGCGGAGCCAGCCGTTTGCCTGCCGCGTCCACCAGCATCCGGTCCACGACGTAGTTCGTCTTCTCGGCGACCGCCTTGACGAACCAGCCGTACCCGGTCTTCGTCGTCGAGGCGACCCGCCACTCGAACAGCTCGGGACGGCCGATGTTGGTCTCGCCCCAGGCGATGGCCTTGGCCAACGCGTCCTCCTCGGCCATGCGCTTGGTCTCCTTGTTCTTCACGTTGACCGTGTACTTGTAGGTGTACGCGATCGAGATCAGTTGCCGCGCCGCCCCGCCCTTGCCCTTCTTGTTGACCGGCACCCACTTCTTCCATTGGTCCGCCGGCAATTCGGAATACTTCTCGATGAACGCCGCTTGCTGCTCCGCGGGCGGAATCTTCTGGTTGCCCTTGTATTCGATGTAATAGACATCGAGGGCTTCGTAGTGCTCGACCGTCCTGGCCTTGCCCTTGCCGACGGTCTTGGTCCCAAACACCTGCTTATGGGTCGGCGCGATCACCTTGCCCTCGCCGCCGAACGCCTTGTCCAGCGCGTCGAGCATGCTGGTGCTGCGGCCGATGTTGCAACCCTTGATGTAGATCCGCGTCTGCTCGTCGATGATGCCTTTCGGCAGGTCGAACAGCGCCGGCTCCTCGCTCAGTGCCCGATTCAGCTCCCCGTACTGCACGTGCGGATCGCCGGCCTTGTCGCTCTTGCGGAGCTTGAACGACAGCGTGCCGTCCTCGTTCGCGTGCGAGACCAGATACAGGTTCGCCACGCGCTCGCCCTTCTCGCGGAGGTACTCGAACACGCTCTCCAAGCTGCGATGGGCATTGTCGTTGACGAGCGTCGCGTTCGGCAGCATGGCCTTGAAGTACTTTGCCGCCTCCCGATAGAAGGGGTTCTTCTTCGGATTCTTGTCCACGCCCATGATGAAGACGATGTCCTTGCCCGGCTCCTCCGCCTTGGGGCCCGCTTTCCGCTGGAGACCGACCCGACGCAATCGCTGCAAGCCCGGCGCATTCACGGGCCATCGGGCGGGGTCCGGCCTGATGACGGCCCGGCTCACGCGTTCGGCTTCCTGCTCCGAAGGATGCGAAGGCGGCACCACCAACGGGGAGGCGCCGGCTGGCTCCGCCGGGGCGGCCGCCACCTGGTTCTCCCCTTTCGGCGGCTCGGCATCGATCGGCTCGCCGGCCGGCGCTTCCGCTGGCTCGCCCTCGAGCGCCGACGCGACGGGCGCGATCGCCTGATCCGCGTCTTCGTTTGGCTGTTCGGTCTGCGGCAGATCGATCTCGTCGAACGACACCGGCGGCAGCGTTCGTTCACGGGACTCTTCGATCGACGGCGTCATCCCCTCCTGCTGCACGACGTGCGTGAGCTCGTGCGCCAGCAGGGCTTGCCCGCCTTCTGTGTCCGGCCGAAATTCCCCTTCCCCGAACACGATATCCTGGCCGATCGTAAAGGCCTGTGCATTGAGCGCGTTGGCGCTCTCGGCCGCCCCGCTGCCCGTGTGGATCCGCACGCGGGTGAAATCCGCGCCGAACCGTTCCTCCATGAACGCGCGCGTCGTGTCATCCAACGGCTGGCCTAGCGACTCCCGCCCCTCGCGAATCGCCTCTTCATCATTGGCCGGCGCCGCATCACCGATGGCCCGGCGCCGCGCGGCGATCTTCTTGGCGTCGGCCTTCCACTTGGTTTCGTAACGCTTGAAGATCGTCATCGGATCCTTCACCTGCTTGGGATCGAACGGCAGCCCGTCTCGAATCCGTTGCGCAACCTTCGTCTTCCACGCCTCGACCTGCGGCTGAACGGCGTTCTTGCGCTCGTCCAGCACGTGCTTGATGATGTCCTGGCGTTTCTTGTTGGCCTTGTATTTCCGGTTCAGCTCGTACCCGAAGGCGATCACCAGCCCGTCGATCCGCTGCGCCTTGTCGAACAACGGGAGATACGGCGGGATGATGTCGATCGCCTTTTTGTACTTCGCCTTCAGCGCGTCCAACTCCGGCCAGGCGGCGACGTTCACGACCTGCCCCGTCAGCGCGCGCTTCGCCGGCGCATCGACCAGCTTGAGCAGATCGTCCCGATAGAGGGCCTTGAGCGTGTCGCCCAGCTCACCGTGCGCCGCGTCGAGGCTGGGATCGATGTCGAAGATCCGTTGCACGTCCAGCGTGCCGTCGAGGCTATGGGCGACGATCGCGACCCGATCGAGCACGGCGAGCACCTTCCCGAGCTTCTCGAGAGAGGGCTTGGCGAGATCTTCGGCCTCCGCCCGTTGAGGAATGGACTTGGGCTTGTCGCCGACGGTCGCTTCGGCCTCGCGGATCTTCGCCGCGCGCTGCCCGTTGAGATCTCTCTCGAGGTCCCGGCGGAGCGGATCCGTGTACCTGGTCCTCAACGCCTGCGCAAATTCATTGGAGACGACGGCCAGCCGGCTCTGCTGCACCTGCTCGTCGAACTGCTTCAGGACTCGGGTGGCCTGCTGCCTGAGGCGATAGTTCACGAGCACGTCGACGTGCATGAACTTGTACTTGTCCGGACACTTCTTCTGCAGGTGCTCGGGCCACAGCATGTACGCTTCGAACGAGTCCGCAAAGTCGTCGGCCGGATCGGTTTCGGCATAGGCCGAGATGAAACAGGCCGTTCTGTCGTAGCGCAGATAGCCGGCGCCGTACCGGTCGTAGCGGTACATGTGGTCGCCGTGTCGACGGCTCTTGTATTCGCGCTCGTCCTTGCGGTCGTCGTCCAGATCGTCGAGCAGCTCCTGCGCTTTCTTGGGATCGCCGATGTCCTTCACGAGCTCGTCGCGGGTGAGCCACTGCCATCCGGAAAGGGCGCGGAACGTCCGATACAGCGCATCGTCGCCGTGATGGATGTTGTGGCCGAGCTCGTGCAGCGTCGTGCCGAGGCTCAGCGTGCCGAACAGGGTGATGCGGCCGGAGGGCGACGACCGGCCCCCTACCTTCGGGTGCTCGGCTCCGCGCAGGAACGCGTGGAACTGCGGATTGGCCCGCAGAATGTCAGGCGGGATCTTCTGGAGGATCACCTCGAACGTGTCGAGGTCTTCCTTGGTCCAGGGCCGGCCGTAGGCATCGTTCAGCAGCCGATTGAATTCGAGGTTGTAGCGCAATTCGAAGCCGAACTCCGCCTTCTTCTGCTCGATCAGACCCTTGAGTCGCTTTTCGAATTCCTCGTTGATCTTGGTGATCTTCTCCGGATCGACCTTCGGATCTTTCAGGGCCTCGGCGAGGCGCTGGTGATACTCGAGCAGCTCGGCGGCCAGATCCCGCGCGGCGCGATCGAGCAGGCCTTTCACCTCCTGTTGCGTTCGCTGGCCTTTGCCCACGCTCGCCTTCGCCTCGATCTCGAAAATCGCGCTCACGCGCACCTCGAGCCGGTCGCCGTGTTCCTCGTTCACCCCGGCCACGATCTTCTCGTAGCGCCGGCGGGGATCGTCGCTGTCGATCGCGTCCCGCAATTCGCCGAGGCGGTCCTTCTCCTTCAACAAATCGAACTGGTCCGCCTTGGTCGTGCGCTCGAGCAGGACCACGATGGCCTTTTCTTCATGCTCGCGGACCCACCACATGGCGATGAACGCATCGAGATACAGCGCCTTGAGGCCCTTCTTCTCGATGTTGCTCGAGAGCAGGTCCAGCAGCTCCCGATACTCGGCGCCGTGGTAATCGTCGAGCAGTTGTTCGAAGCGGCCGCGCTTGTCCAGGGCGAGCAGGCCGTCATCGAGCATGAGCTGCCGGATGAGCTTGCGGAGGATCGTCAAGCCGGCTTGCTCATCATCATCCAGCGTGGCGCCGTCCAGCAGATGGATGAGCAAGGTCGCCGCTTCCTCCGGTCGGATGACCTTGAGTTCCCAATCCGTCCGGGTCGTCAACGCGCGCACGGCGTCGTCATCCCCATGGAGAGCCACGTCCAACGCGTCGGGTTCCGGCGTGTCGGCGTTCTTCTTGCGGGCGACACCGCGCGGGACAGGCGACAGCGCCATCCCTTTCGCGCCTCCATGTTGCTGGACGACGTGTGCCAGCTCGTGCGCGATCAGGCGCTCGCCTTCCGGCGTCCGGGGCGAGTATTCGCCGGAGGCGAAGACGATGTCCTCCCCGACCGTGTAGGCCAGCGCATGGAGCGCCTCCGCGCTGCGGGCCGCCTGGACATCGGTGTGGAGACGCACGCGGCTGAAGTCGACCCCGAACCGCGCTTCCATCGCCGCGCGCGTCCCGGGATCCAACGGGTGCCCGTTCGTCTGCAGCGTCTCGCTCACGAGTGGCGCCTCGCTCACGTGCGAGCCGCTCAGCGCCTTGCGCTGCACCGGCTTCTCTTCCTTCTTCTTGGCCTGATCCTCAGGCGGCTTCTGCTCGGTTTCGCCCGTGAGCGTGAACGGTTCGGGCGGGACGCCGGGAAGATCTTTCCGCCCGGTGAGCGGGAGCCGGCCAACGGGAATGCCCCCAGGACCGAACGACAGCGGGGGAGCGCCCGGCGTCCCGGTCCGGGAGGCCATCCACGCCTCCATCATTCGACGCTCGCGCTCCCGCTCCTCGGGCGTCTTGAGCCCTTCGCGGAAGGCCTCCAGCTCCCGCGCGAGCTTGGCCGTCTCGGCACGAGACTTCTCCTGCTCCGTCATCCGCGACTTCTTGCCGACCGGGCCAGCACCGCCCACCGTCCAACTGAACGTCGCCATCACCTTGGTCGGCTTGTCCACCGGCCCCTCGTACGTGATCTTCATCTTGAGGCCGGGCTTGATCGCGTCGAGGGAAATCTCCGGGATCCCAACCGGCAATTCGCGGTGCGTCGCGGCGAGCGTGGCCACCGCGCCCGCGACCGCGGCGCCGGTGATCACCTTGCCGGGCAAGGTCGAGAGGAAGGCGTCGCCGAACTGCTCGGCTTTCTCCTTGATCTCCTTCCCCGGCGCTGTTTCGAGGAACGCCTCGCCGGCCTTCTTGGCCGCTGCTTTGTATTTTTCCTCGTCGCTCTGCTGCCCGGGCTTCTCCTCGCGCTGGAGGAGCGGAACCCTACCGAGATTGAAGGCCGGCGGAGGCGCCGATCGGTTGACGACGGCATCCGCCGCGCGATCCGCCTCGCGCTCGAACGCGTCACCCGGTTCGCCGACCGTCGTCTTGGCCGGGCGGGACGACACCGGCGAGACGGCCGACGCACGGCTCTTGGACCCTGCGCTCATTCGTTGGCCCATGCGCTCCACTCTCCGTACACGGCCTGCGCGATCTGTCGTCCCGTCGTCTCCGGTCTCACCGCTGTCTCCATCGTGAAGGACGGGGCCTCGATCCGGTCCACGGCCCCCCCGTGCGTCAAGGCGGGCGGTACGCCGCTCTCGATCAATAGTCCGGAGAGGCTCGACTGCAGCGCCTCGGCGATGCGAGAGCGATCACCGGGCGAAAACCCGTGCAGCACGACCTCCTCGATGTGCACCTCGATGTTCATCAGGCCACCACCCAGCCGGCGACCTCGGCTTCGCTCAACGGCTTGTCCAGTTTCGCGTATTCGGTTCTCGTCGACTCGAGCAGGTGTTTCATCTGCACCGGCTCGTTGGTGTCGGCGGCGAGAAACGCGGCATTGACCGCGATGTTGCGGATGTGGCCGCCCGGCATCGCGAGCCGGGCGAGCTTGTCGATCTCGATCCCCGCGGTCGGCATCGCCGGCGGGAACACTTGCCGCCAGATCTGCGCGCGCTGCGCCGCATCGGGAAATGGAAACGGCACAATGAACCGAATGCGGCGCAGAAACCCGGGGTCGAGCGCGTGCTTCATGTTGGTCGTCAGGATGGCGAGACCCCGGTAGGCTTCCATGCGTTGCAAGAGATAGCTCACCTCGATGTTCGCATAGCGGTCGTGGCTGTCCTTCACCTCGCTGCGCTTGCCGAACAGCGCGTCGGCCTCGTCGAAGAGCAGGATCGCACCGCCGTCTTCGGCCGCATCGAAGACCTGCCGCAGGTTCTTCTCCGTCTCGCCGATGTATTTGCTGACCACCTGGCTCAGGTCGACGCGATAGAGATCGAGCTGGAGGTCGTTCGCGAGCACTTCGGCCGCCATGGTCTTCCCCGTCCCGCTGGCGCCGGCAAACAGCGCGCTGATCCCCAACCCACGGCGGCCCTGGCGCCCCACCCCCCAGGTCTCGTACACCGTGGCCCGGTGCCGCACCTGCGCGGCGATCTCCCGCAGCGTGCGCATCTGCGCCTGCGGCAACACGAGGTCGTCCCAGATCGCCGATGGCTCGATGCGCTGCGCCAGGCCGTCGAGCCGCCCGCGCGAAAGCGCGCGAGCGGCAGTCCATAGATCCGCCGCCGAAGGCTGCGGATCAGCCGACGGCCCGGACGGCTCGAGCACTTCCTGCGCCGCGGCGATCGCGCGGATCGTCCGCGCGCTCAAGTCGAACTGCGCCACGAGCGCGTCCACGCTGCCGTTGAGTGACCCGGCCCGATCGCCCAGCGCCTGCCGCCACACCGCTCGCTGCTCATCCGGCTTCGGCTTCTGCACGCTCACCATGACGGAGGCGCGGGACAGCTCGCCGAGCGCATCGCGGCTCGAGACGATCATCGCGCACCGCGCACGCTCCACAAACCTCCGCACCGGCCCGCGCTCCCCCTCCACGTCGTCGCATTCGAGCAGCAGCGCCGCGTGCATGAGCGCCGTCTCTCGCTCACAGAGCTGCAGCCACGTCGCCCATTCGGCCGTCGCCGGCAGGTCGGCCGCGGAGAGGACATACAAGCGCAGGCCAAGGCGTGCGCACGCCGCCGCGGCGATCCCGCGCCGATCCGCGCGCGAGGGACCGGCCATCTTGACCACGGGCAGCTTCGCCGCATCGCCGGCGCGGCGCCACACCTGCTCGATGTGTGCCGCGAGACGGCGATGGGACGGCGTGACGACCTCCTCGTCTTTCACGCGGATCAGCACGCCCGCCACCCGTGCATCCAGCTCCTGGATGCCCAAGAGATAATGCAACACCCGCTCATCGAGCCGAAGCCCGGCCTTGACCAGCGCGCCGGCCGGCTGAAGCTCGATCAACCGCCAATAGCGCAACGGCGCGGCCGGCGAGACCGCGCTCCAATGGGCATCTGGAAGCTTCGCCAACGCCAACGCCCAGGTCGGCGGTCCGAACCTCTCCGCGAAGCCGCTGTCCACCTCCGCGCCGGCACACATCAGCAACACGTCCCGCTCGAACGACGAGAGGCCGAACACCGTGCACAAGTGGTCCAGCGCCATCGCGCGGCCCGATGATGCCTCCTCCGCATCCGTCTCATCGCCGAGCAGACGGCGCACGCGGGCCGTCTCTGTCATCAAGCCGCACTGATTGGCTTCCAACCACTCGCTGCGTGGACTGTGTGGCCTCTCTGTCGTCATATCGTGATGGCTGGGGACACGTACTTGCCGGTTCCATCCACGCCCAGAGCGCTTTCCGCTCCGTCCACCTGCACGCGAAGCAGGTACGTGCCCGGGGCGACAAAACTGATCGGAAAGACGATCGAGCCGGTGTCGGGCTGAGTCGGCGCCACGATCCCGTTATCCTGGGGAGCCGGGAAGCTAGAGGAGCGCGCGGGCCGTGCGGCGGGCGGGTTCAGCTCGTTCAACAAGAGGATGACACGTTGACGGCGGCCCACCCGCGGCGCGAACTGGACGGTGACATCGGCCGATTGCAGGGTTATCCCATCCACGACGACTGGAGCACCGTTCTTGAGCGTCGGGGTCACGTTGGCAACCGAGGGCGCCGTCACCGCCGGCGGGGTAATCGTCGGATGCAGGACGAACGCCGCCACGTTCGATTCGAACCCTCGATGCGGCTCGTCGGGCGAGGCCGTCCCGAGATCGAGCCGATGGACCACCTGTGCGCTCTGCACGCCGGCCTGTAGCCCTGCGGGAATCGTGACAGTGATCGCATGGTCGGCGACATCATCCGCGGCCGGTGTCAGCTCGATCGCACCGAGGCGAACGCGGGTCACGTCCCCGCGGAATTGAGAGCCGCGCATCACCACCGCGCTGCCTTCCACGATCCAGTCGTCGGCGCCGGTCTTGGCCTCGATCGCCTCGATCACCGGCTGGCGCCATGTCAGCACCGTGAGGTTGCGCGACCGAACCGGCAACGCGCTCTTCGTGCTGCGTTTGCTCTCGATCAGCACGACCGACGCCTGGTAGACGGCCGACGGCCGATAGTGCGCCTGCAAGGCCGTCCACAAGCGCGACATCTCCTCGGTCGAGAGGCTCTGCGGAGAGAGCTTGATCTGCTCGATCTGATCGGCCAGCTCCGCGGCCACGAGCGATTGCTGGGCCGGCGGCAGCACGCTGCCGGTAACCGGCGGGGGCGCTCCGAGCGCGACGCGGATCGCCTCGCGGGCCAGCACCGGGGTCTCATGGAGCGTCTGCATCGCGTAGCCCAAGAGAATCTCCCCGTGGAACTCCTGCTCGCCGTACGCGGTGAGCAGGTAGTGGAGATCGAGCGCGAGCGGGGGGTTGGTGAGCCGGTCGCCCCGCGCATCGCGAGACGGCAACCCGACGTTCCGCCAGCCTTGGTTCGGAGTGACCTGGAACAAGAAGAGATTGAGCTGGCTCTTCTCCTTGCTGTCGCCGACCTCGATGCGATCCGGCGGCAGCGCCGTCACCGTCACGTTCCCACCGATGGCCCCGGTCACATCCTGGTCGATGAGGCCGTTGTTGAGGAGATCGCGGAGCACCGCCGTCACCGCCCCGATCGCCAACGCGTTGCTCATCGACGCCCTCGATGCCGGCCGTGCAGGTAGTCCGCGAGCGAGAGGTTCTCGGCCTTCGCCGCCGGACGCGGGGTCGGCGCGGTCGGCAGAATGGCACGAACGTCGATGCGGCCGATCGTGACTCGGATCGTCGGATCAGGATCGGCGCGTTGGTCGTCTCGTTTCGCCACCGCCTCACGATCGCTCGATCCCACCCGACCGTCCGCAGGGACCAGCAGCCGTGACGGCGGAGGCGCGGCCGCTGCAACCCGGTGCTCCGTCGACCGGCTCTCTCTCGATCCGTCAGCCTCTAGGGACGAACGGTGCTCCGGCACCTTTCGCGCGGTGGCATCCGCCTGGGTCCCTGAGGACGGGTCAGCCGGTTGAATGTGCATGCTCCGAATCGTGGAGCGCGCCGCCTCGAGCGCCGCGGTGACGGCCTTCACGCGCGGATCGGGGCTCGGCTGGGGATCGTCCCGTTCTCGCTGTTCCCGCCAGGGGCGAGGCCGCAAGGGGGCGGGCGATTCCTCCGGGGGCGCCGGCTGGCCTGAGCGGAACGTGACGAGCTCCCCGTCGCGTTCCAGCCCGCCGAGGCCGTCGCCGGGACGCACCGGCTCGAAGCGTGACGGCACACGGGGCTCGAGCACCGGAAGAACGGACGGCGCCTCGGGTCGGTGCCGCTCGATCAATCTCGCCACGAAATTCATCGGCTCTGTTCGATCATCGACACGTACCGTTGCCGCCGCGCGGCGCTCATCGCCAGGATCTCGTGCTCGGTCCACCCGTAGGCGGACGCGATCGTATGCACCTCGTCGAGCGCACGCGTCGCCCACACGCCGAGCTCGCGCCACAGGAAGGCGGCCACGTCGAACAGGGCCTGCCATTCGTGCGCGCACGCCGGACAACGCATGGCGATGGATACCTCGGCCTGAGGATCGGCCTCGCTCATCCGGTCCGCCACCACGTTCACGACGGCGTCCGGCAACTCCTCGGGTGCGACCGGCGCATCGTCCCGCCGCGCCTCGAGGATGCACTGGACGATGACGGCCCGATCGGGCGCGCTGACGCAGGCCGTGTCGGCGCTCAAGAGATCCAGACTGTTCGCCGCCCGGGCTCGAACGACGTAGCGGTCGGCCTGCACGTGGAAGACCTCGTCCTCAGGCTCGCTCATCCGAATGTCATCGGTCGTGAAACGCCACTCGAAGCGCTCCAGGCAGCCGGGACAGTGCGCGAGCGCCACGATGAGAGGACCAAACAGATACTCCCGCAAGGACAAGAGATCGGCGTCGCGCCGGCCGATCGTCCGCTCGGCGAGTCTCTCGTGCGGGACGTCGGGCCTCGCCAGCATCAACAGCGCCAGCGCGCGCTGGACCGGCGGCAGCGACTGCCCCGCCTCCCAGACGTCGAGCAGCTCGCCCGCCGATGGCACGTGCACGGCCGATGACCCCGCGCGCATGTCGATTCACCCCCGGGGCTCAGGCGCCGCTGAAGCTCGGCTCGCTCGGCTCCGGGACCTCCACGTCGCGCTCGAACCCCTCATGCTCCAGCTTGAGATGCTGGATGGCCACGGCGTTGGCGTTGGCATCGAGATCGGGGAGCGACTGATACTCGGAGACCCAGCAGCGATAGACCTTGTAGGCCAGGGCGAGCTGTCCCGCTTCGTTGTACAGCTCGATGATGATGTCCTTGCGGAAGTCCTTGAGCGAGGCCTCCGCGCCCAGGCCGGAGCCGACGCTCCAGATCTTGTTCGCCCACTTCTCGAACTCCGGATCGTGGGTGACGCCCCGCTCGAGCGTGATGGGCTCGTACTCGGTCCGGCCCGGCGATTTGCGGCTGCTGCTCGGATCGCCGCCCTCGCGGTGCTTCACGACCTCGGTCGTGCGCTTGAGCGCGCTGACCTTGCTCACCCCCGCGACGTACCGGCCGTCCCATTTCACCCGGAACTTGAAGTTCTTGTACGGATCGAATCGCTGCGCGTTGACCGTGAACTGAGCCATCTCCCCTCCTCTAACAGGATGTTGAAAACGGCCCCCAGCTTTGTTCTCGCGTCGCTCAGGGCCTCAACGTACCGCAAAGGGTACGCCTCGGCCCTTCGCTCGCTGCGGCCGCGCCCGGGATAGGGCGTGTTTTGGCATGCCTGGGGTGGGCGGGTAAGATGATGGCCGTTTTGAACATCCTGGTGCGGCACGCCTACGTCTGAATCTGTCCCGCCATCTGTTGCAGCTTGATGATGACGAACTCGGCCGGCTTGAGCGGTGCGAACCCGACGACGATGTTCACGATGCCCAGGTTCACGTCGTTCTGCGTCGTCGTCTCCTTGTCGCACTTCACGAAGTAGGCGTCGCGCGGCGTCGTGCCCTGAAACGCCCCCTGCCGGAAGAGGTTGTGCATGAAGGCGCCGACGTTAAGGCGGATCTGCGCCCACAGCGGCTCATCGTTGGGCTCGAAGACGACCCACTTCAACCCGCGGTACAGGCTTTCCTCGATGAAGAGCGCGGTGCGCCGCACCGGCACGTACTTGTACTCGTCCGCCGCCGCGTCCGCCCCGCGCATCGTCCGCGATCCCCACACGACGCGGCCGTAGATGGGAAACGTGCGCAGCGCGTTGATCCCGAGGGGATTGAGGATCCCGTTCTCCGGGTCCGTCATCTCGACCTTCAGGCCGGCGACGCCGTTCAGCGCCGCGTCGATGCCGGCCGGAGCCTTCCAGACGCCGCGCTGCGAATCGGTGCGGGCGATGACGCCGGCCACGACCCCGGACGGGACGAACACGTCCAACTGCCCGTCGAGCTTCGGATCGGCTTGTACGATGCGCGGGAAATAGATGGCCGCATTCCGCGCCGCGTCGCCGGTGAGGTTCATGCCGCCGACCCCGCTCTGGGCTGCGGAGACCGTGGTCCAGGCGTTCTTCGGATCCACGATCAACAGGGCGCGGCGCTTCGCGCAATACGCCAGCGCTTCCTGATAGACGTCGTCGGGCACGTCCCCGCCTCGCGCGTCCGGCGGGATCGCGAGCAGATTGAAGAGATCGGCGTGCTCGAGCGCATAGAGCCCCGTCTTCGCGGAGGCGCTCCCCTTGAAATCCGCGGATCCGAGCGTGTCGCTGTCGGCCGCGACGTCGGTGGCCGGCGCGTTCTTGGCGGGCGTCGACTTGCTGTTGCTCGTCCAGACGTCCGCGTCGGTCAACGCGCCGGCATGCGCGGCCGGCCCGGTGTTCGAGGGCAGCGTGACGCTCCCGGCCACCACGACCAGCTTCGACTCGGCCGCCAGCACCCGGTCGACGCGCCGTGCGCTTTCTTTCGTCGTCAGGTTCAGGAAGGTCTCGATGGAGCCGGTCCCTCCGTCCCGGATGGTCAGATCGAAGAGATCGGCGGGCTGCACCCCCAATCGCTGCGCCACGGCCTGGAGGTTCGGATCGGTCGTCGGCTTCTTATCCACGCGGACACGGACCTGCATGCCCCACGCCCCTTCGGAGCTCGCCTGCAGGGTCAGGTTCGGCACCTCGTACGTGGCCTTCGAGGCGCCGCCCGAGGGCTGCTTGTACAAGCGCACGATGATCGCCTGGCTGCCGCCGTTGAGGAAAAAGTCCCGGACCGCGTAGCCGAGCATCATGTTGCGATCGAGGCCGCCGTAGAGCCGCTCGAAGTCGCTGAAGCTCGTGATCGTCACCGCCTGGTTCACGGGACCCCGCAACGCTTTCCCGAGAAACGCGGTGATGGAGGTCGCGACCCCGGTGATGGTGCGCACCCCGCTGGGAATCTCTTCGACGTAGACGCCGGGGTAGCTCGGTGTGACGGGCATGGGCTCTCCTTTCTCCGTTCAGTCCGATGGCCGGGTCAGCGATCCGTCTCGTCGCCCGGCCGTCGCTTCAAGGCGTGGACGATCGTCTCCAGGTGCGGCTTGTTCAATCCGTAGACGACATGGGAGGCGGTCGTCTCCCGGCGCACGATCCAGCCGCGGGCCACGAGCTCTTCGACGGCCTCGTGCACGAGCTCACGCGGCCATCGTCGGTCGTCCGCGCGCACCCACCACCGCGCGATGCCCTCGATCGTATCTTTGGCTTCCGGATGCTCGACGACATAGCGAAGGATCTCCTCGATGACCGGACCCCGGTGACCAGGCTCATCAGCAGTCAAAGAAGGGCCTTTCTGCGAGATCGTGGTCGTCACGCTACGCAAAGCGAGTACCACACGGGCGGGCGGGCAAGTGCTTGATGTTGCAAGGGGGCAGGGGGCCGGCCTTCGGCCGGGTGCGGCTTCCACGCCGAAGGCCGGAGAGGGGGCTCAGTTGGTGAGCCGCCCACGATCGGCCGATCACGGTGCGGCTCATCTGCCCACGCCGCTGCGGCCAGAAGGCCGCAGCGGCGGCGAACGTCGGTTGCGGCGGGACGAGGACGTCGATCGGGGGGAGCCGAGTGAAGTCAGCAGGCCGTGCTAGCGTTCTTGAAACGCTCGACGGTCCAAGCCGTACTTGTCGAGCAGGCGCTGAAAGGCACGGCGTTCTTTGCCTGCCGCCCTGGCGGCGCGGCTCACGTTGCCCTGCCACGCGCTCAGCAGCTTCGTCAGATAGGCCCGTTCGAACTGGCGGATGGCGGAAGCCTTGGCCTCGCGCAGGGACGACGCGGCGGCCGGCGGCCGTCCGGGCGACGGCGGCAGATCGAGGTGATCCGGCTCGAGCGCCGACGAGGTGGTGAGCACCATCGCCCGCTGGATGATGCCCTCCAGCTCGCGCACGTTTCCCGGCCAGGCATGGACAAGAAGTTTTTGAAGCGCCTCCGGCGAGATCGTGACCGCTCCGCGAGTCGTCTTGCCGGCATAGCGATGCATGAAATGCGCGACCAGGCCCGGGATGTCCTCGGGCCGCTCGCGGAGCGGAGGGATGGACAGTGAGAGGATGTTCAACCGGTAGTACAGATCTTCGCGGAACCGCCGGGTCTCGACCTGACGCCTCAGGTCGGTGTTCGTCGCGGCGATGATCCGGACGTCCGCGACGGCCCCCTTCGAAGATCCCAATGGCCGGTACTGTCGGTCTTGCAAGAACCGGAGGAGCTTCGTCTGCGCAGAGAGACTGAGGGCATCGATCTCATCGAGGAAGAGCGTCCCACCGTCCGCCTCCGCCACCAGTCCCTGCTGGTGCGAGAAGGCGTTGGTGAACGCGCCGCGCACGTGCCCGAACATTTCGTTCTCGAACAACTGATCGGGCAACGCGCCGCAGTTCACCGGCACGAAGGGCTTCGCTTTTCGCGCGCTGTGATAGTGAATCGCGCGGGCGAACAGCTCCTTGCCGGTCCCGGTCTCGCCGGCGATCAGCACCGTCGCCTCCGCCTCCGCGAACAACGGAATCTTTTCGAGTTCGCGCACGAAGCACTCGGCCCGTCCCACGAGACAGTCCAGGCGGAACCCGGTGACGTGCCGCGCCGGGTCTCCTGCCGAGGAGCTCTCGATCGGCTCGTCGGCCAGCAATCGATCGAGGCGCGGCGCCAACTCGATATCCCGAAAGGGACAGAGGAGAAAGTCATCCAGCCCTTCGTGGAGGGCGCCGGAGACCGAGGCCGGATTCTGCTCCCCGCACAAGAGCCCGAGGATCGGAACGCGAACCCAACGCCGCTTCACGGACAGGACGACATCCGAGACGGGGGTCGAGGGCGACGGCCTGAGCAACACGCAGTCGGGCCTCGGGATTCGGTCGTGGAGCACGAGCGCCTCGGCTCGATGCACCTGGACGTCGCGCGGAGACAGACAGTATCGAACGAGCGTGGTCAATGAATCGTGGCGGCTGCCGCGACAGCCCTGGTTGCCGAGATCAAGAATCAGGATATGACGGTCCCGCATCGCCTCTCATCCTCAGGTCAGAATTTCGAATCTTCGGTATTCCGCGAGTGAACGACGTGATGCGCCCGTTATAGTCCGTGGAGAAAAAAACGCAAGGGCTTTTTGGACCAGTCTTGCGTGATTCTGCTAAGGCCAGGAGGAGCGGTGTGGACTACATGGTCCGTACTTGCTGTCGGCTTGACTCCTGCGGACGAAGGCGGAGCCAGCGGCTGGCCGATGCCCCAGGTGATGTGATGAAATGAGACATGACCAAACACGAGATTGCTCAGGCGCTCAAGGAGATCGCCTTTTTCCTGTTACTCAAGGGCGAGAACCCCTACAAGGCCCGGGCGTACCAGCACGCAGCCTCCGCGCTACTCGCCTGTCCCGAGGACCTGACGACGCTGGTGGAGCAAGGGGGCTTGCCCCGGGTGAAAGGGATTGGTCCGTCCACCGCCTCGGTCATCATCGAGCTCGTCCGCACCGGCTCCTCCACCCTTCAGCGCGAGGCGCGCGGGGAGTATCCTCCGTCGCTCGCGGAGCTCGCCGAGCTCCCAGGGTTGAGCCCCTCGCAAATCCGCCGACTGTATGAACGCGCCCGGATTGGTTCGCTCGCCGACTTGCAAGCGGCGTCCGCCGAGAACCGCCTGCTGACGATCCCGGGGCTCTGGCCAAAGGCACACGAGCGGATTCAAGCCGCGCTCGGGCAGTACCAGCGAGGGCGAGGCTATCGCCTCTACGCCGACGTGCTCGATGAGGCACATCAGCTCTTGGCGGCGCTCGAACGCCTTCCCGGTGTCCACGGGGCCGCCCTGGCCGGCGCCCTCCGGCGCAAAGCGGAGGTGGTCAACGATCTTCACGTCGTGCTGATGACCGCGCCTGCGATGCGCGGGACCGACCTCGCGACGCAGATCGCGGCGATCCCGAATCTCACGGAAACGCGGGTCGTCGATCACACGGTCACCACCCGCTCACCCCTCGGCCTGCCGGTCACGATCGACTGGAGTCCCGCCGAGCCGTACGGGTTGACCCTGTGGCTGGCAACCGGAAGCCCCGAACACGTCGATCGCGTCCAGGAGCAGTTTCGTGACGAGGGCTTGGCGGATTGGCATGCGGTGCGCGCCCGGTTCGGATCGGCAATGAAGACGGAGGAGGCGGTCTATCAGGCCGCGGGCCTCCCTTACATTCCGCCGGAGCTGAGGGAGGGGCGCGACGAACTGACCTGGGCTCGCACGGGCAGGCTCCCCGCGCTGATCGAGCCGGCGGACATTCACGGCTTCTTTCACACCCATACGGTCTATACCGACGGTGCGAATACGCTCGAGGAGATGGTCCTCGCGGCACGCGCCCGCGGCTACCGTTACGTGGGCCTCTCCGATCACAGCCAGTCGGCCCACTACGTCAGCGGGCTCAAAGAAGATCGCATTCGAGCGCAGTGGGCTGAGATCGCAGCCGTGCAGGATCGCCATCCGGACATTCATCTCTTCAGGGGGATTGAAGCCGACATTCTGCCCGATGGCACCATGGACTATCCCGATGAGCTGCTCGCGCAGTTCGACTTCGTCATCGCCTCGGTCCACAGTCGGTTCAATCTGTCTGAAGACGACCAAACACGGCGCATCTGCCGAGCCCTGACCAACCCCTACGTGACCATGCTGGGTCATCCGACGGGCCGGTTGCTTCTGTCGCGCGCAGGCTATCGGGTGAATCTCCCGCAGGTGCTCGACGTGGCGGCGAGGCACGGGAAGATGATCGAAATCAATGGCAGCCGGCACCGCCTCGACCTCGACTGGCGCTGGGCCCAGCTCGCGAAGAGTCGGGGCATCAAGCTGTGCGTGAACCCCGATGCCCATGCGGCGAACGAGGTCGTGAACGTAGACCTCGGGGTCAATGTGGCACGGAAAGGCGGCCTCTGCCGTGAAGACGTTGCCAACACCTCCTCCCTTGAAGAGATGAAGGAGGCGCTCCGTTCGACGCGCCCCTGACACCGCCACGGAAGCTTCTTCGACGAGGATGGAGTGCGCTTGCAGCGACCGAGCTGCTGCATGGCCCGTACGGAGATCTGTGAATTGACGCGCATTCACGGTGGAGCCATCCTTGGCAGCATCCCTCTCTTGCGAAAGGAGCGCTGCCATGCAACGACCTCTTCTGCGCTTCACCTGTCTCCTGGTTGTGCTCTTGGCTGCACCGCAGGTTGATGCGGATACGATCCTCTTTGCGAACATGACCAATGCTCAGGAGAATCCCCCGGCGTTACCGACGACCACCGCCACCGGCGCTTCAAGACCGGCCTCATTTGGCACCGCGAGCTTCATCCTCAATGACGCGAGAACCGCGCTGAGCTTCTCCTCCACCATCGTCAATATCGACGTGACCGGGTCCCAAACGACCGACCCCAACGACAACTTGGTGGCCGCCCACATTCATGCCAGCCCAACCGTGACGCCGACCACCAATGCCCCGGTCGTCTGGGGATTCTTCGGCACCCCGTTCAATGACAACAATCCGAACGATGTGGCGGTGACCCCGTTTGCGACGGGCGTGGGCGGCACCATCAGCGGCAAGTGGGATGCAGTTGAAGGGAACAACACGACGCTGGCTGCCCAGGTGCCGAATATCTTGGGAGGCCGATCCTATATCAACTTCCACACGACGCAGTTCCCGGGCGGGGAGATTCGCGGAACCCTGACGATCGTGCCGGAACCGTCAACGCTCTTGCTGATCGTGACGGGACTCGCGGCGTTGGGTCTGGCACGCCGACTGGGAGAGAGCCGCGACTGCGGCTCACTGAGATCCTTGAAGGCATCTTCGAGCGCCAGGCCATGTGGTAAGCCGGGCTTCCAGTCACGATATCTTTGTGCCTGGTGGCAATATCGGTCCTCGTCATTTTAGGTGCCAGTGCTCTGTGTTGTGCCACCGTAGGCATGCTAGGCCCGTGTAGCGTCGACCGCGAGTCATCTGCTGTAAGTTTCATGCTCCTTTTGCTGCACTGATGGCTGGTCATCTGTGTAGGCTTCTCCCCGATATTTCCAGTGGGAGGAATGTGCTATGACCCTCCCCCTATTGATCCTAATGAGCTCCGCGCGGCCTTCTGCGGGGAATCGTGATGATGAACAGAAGGATGCTCACGGTCGCGATCTTCTTGGCACTCGCCCTAGGTCTTCAACCGTTCTCTGCGGCCCAGCCGACCACAGAGGACATTGTGGAGACAGGCCGGTTGCTGGTTCTCTTACTGGATGCCGGTCGCGTCACGATTGCCAACAAGCAGCCGCTACTCAATGATCCGAAAAAGGGCAACAAGGGCTATACGCCCGCCGTGTTCGAGCAGGAATTAGCAGAGAATTTTCGACAACGAACAGGTCTGGATCTTTTCACGCTGCAGCAGAGTGCGGTGCCGGAACTGGCCAAGGAATTGCTCCCCTCGCTCGTGGTGGCGAGCAAGAAAGCCGTGGGTGATGTCCAGCACATCATCAACCTCGAGGGCATCGGCTTCAAAGGCTTTATTCCGGCGACCTTTGGAACGATCGTGGCCAGCACCTTCCGCAGTTACACCCAGGTCTACCTGCGGCAGACGATGGATCCTCCGCGCAACCCGCGCAATAGCCCCGACGACTTCGAGCGTCGCGTGTTAACACGGCTCGCAAATCCCGCCTCTCCCCGCCAGAAGGACGGCATCGTGAGCGAGGTGGTGGACGGCGGCAAGGCGGTCCGAGTGTTATTGCCCTTGTACTATCAAAAGGCCTGTTTGGCGTGCCACGGTGAACCAAAGGGCGAGCGTGATATCACCGGCTATCCGAAAGAAGGGGCAAAGGAGGGCGACTTCGGCGGGGCGATCAGTGTCAAGCTGGAGATTCCATGATGCCACGGAATTGCGACAGCACCATGATCCGAGATGGCAACAAGGCTTCAAGCACGGATGGCAGGCTGAACCATGAGCGGCGTATAACCATTGTTGGGGATTTCGGAGAGGACTTTAGGCGCCTGCACACCATCCTCTACTCCCGACCTCCTGCTTCTGCGGTGTTCCTGATGTCACCTCGCCATCCACTATACCCCTGCTCTTATGTGGGGCGTCGGACTTACCGAGCTGCGATGCGCCGTTCGGCCGCGCAACCACTACCGACTCGATTCGCGACCCCGCGTGCCGGTCAAAGGGCCTCACCAAGGTTGGGCCGTGCCTATTGGCACCGGATCTCAGCACGCGTCCCTTGGACTTCACATCGGATGATAAGAGCGGCGCCCCGACCGTCTGTCACCGCATAAGAGCAGCGGCCAACTCTTACCCAGGTCCCACCTCCCTTCATTCCAGAAGCTAAGAACGAATCACCACGAATCAATGCGGAGAGTCGCGTAAGCCGCCTTCTCAGAGCGCCGCCACTTCAATGCCTTGCAGGGCTCGTTCGTCCGCGCTGTACATCGAAGCAAGGGAGCCGCGGAGCACACGCCCGCGTGCAAGCGCCGACTTAATTGGAGAGCGCCTCGGCGACGATGTCGCGTCCGTTCGTAATCTTCAAAATCTCTGCATACAGCGCTGGCGCACTGGCCGACCAACTGGCATTGAGGGCAGCCCCCGAAACGCCGCGTCGGCCGCTTTCTGTTGATCGTGGGTGAGCACCGGGTGGGACATCGAGTAGCATCCTCCGCGTGAAATGGACTGAGACCAACCACGTGCCGATGGTCGATAAGCGCATCATCCTGCCAGCAGGTTGGGAACAAGCTGAAACCCTCTGTCGTTCTCGACGATGAGATTGTCGCTCTCGCAAGATCTCACGACGCTCCCCCTCACCGCCCGACGTGCGCGGCTCGAGCGCGTCTTGGAGAACAGCGGCAACGATCGGCTGCGATTGAGTGAGTTGGTTCGTGGGCGGCGGGACGGAGCCACGCTACAGCCGCAGTCATTTCGGGGCCTTGTCCTGCGCCGTCCAGAGGACGATCGCCTGGGAAAAGGCCATAGGGGGACTAATCTGTAGGACGCCCGGCCTTTCCGGAATGGCTGTTTGCCAGGTCATTTGCTAGGCGATGACGTCGGGGTCGGAGTCGGGTCCGATTTAGGCGGAGTGAACTGTTGGCCAGCAATAGTACTTGATCGGTTAGGAAGTACGCTCCTCCTGGATACCGAAAGTTTCCTCTGGCTTATACATGACATCGGTGCGCAGCACGTACTTCTGTCCGCTCTGCACGACGGCACCCTCGTGCCAGATGGAGTGTAAGAACGCGAGTGCCATCCCTTTCCTCGGCTGGACCGAGAGGTACGAACGTTTCTGGACTACTTGCTTCATGTCCGCGAAGAATCGGGTTTCCCCACCCGTCATCTCATCGTTGAGATAGATCATGAACGTCATCTGACTTTCCTCCCAGCTCTTCATCCGCAGATACGAGCCATCGCGATGAGGCTTGAAGGTCTGTCCGGGACGATAACGGTAAAAGCGCCACCGTTCATTGAACCCGACAAGCCTCTGGCCTTCAATGTCAGCGGGTAAGAACGGTTCAGCGCGGTGGAACAGGTCTGAGGCCAGAGTGACATCATCGACCAATACACGCTCGTTGTTCCGGACCTCCTCGATAACGACGTCGGCGACCGTTCCATGTTCGTAGATGAGGGCCTCGCTGCGCCGAATCAGCGCCACGCATTCTTCGGCGGACAGGAAATCATGAATCACCAACACCTTGCCAAGCTCCAAGTCTTCCCTAATCATGGCACCACCCTCATTCGGTCACGTTTCTTTGGAAACCGTTGATGCAACCGTGGCCCCTTACCATCTGAGCCAGAACGTGGAGCAAGATCTGTGCTCTAAGATCTGCACTGGAAAGGCTTGCGCCCTCAAGATAATGGATATATGGGGGAGGAAGAGGATGCGGCCAACAGCGTATTCAGTGAGATACGCAGCTGTATCCGAAACGATATTTGATGAGGTCAAACCCCTTCGGGGTCGAGGAAACCCCCGGGTCGGTGGACTAGAAACACCGGTTAGACTGCAGACTTGGGCCTTCTCATGTATTCACGCTGTCCTTCTTGTCCGCACCGTTCAAATCGTTGGCAATCAGGCGAAACTGTTCGAGGGCGGCCTCGAGATCGTCGATGATTTCTTGGGCGATGACGTCGGGATCGGGGAGGTTGTCGGAGGCTTCGAGGGATTCGTCTTTGAGCCAGAAGATGTCGAGGCTGGCTTTGTCGCGGGCGACGAGGTCGTCGTAATCGTAGGCGCGCCAGCGGCCGTCTGGTTTCTTCTCGGACCAGGTTTGTCTACGCTCGTGGCGATTCGCCGGGTTGTAGCACTTCACGAACTCGTCCAAGTCCTCGCGCTTGAGCGGGTTGGTCTTGAGCGTGAAGTGTTGGTTGGTGCGGAGGTCGTAGATCCAGAGCTTCTTGGTCCACGGCGTTTCGCTTGCGGGCTTCTTGTCGAAGAACAGCACATTGGCCTTCACGCCTTGGGCATAGAAGAGTCCGGTTGGGAGGCGCAGCAGCGTGTGGACGTCGCAGTCGTGGAGGAGCTTGCGCCTGACGGTCTCCCCTGCTCCGCCTTCGAAGAGGACGTTGTCCGGTACGACAACAGCAGCGCGACCATTGACCGCGAGGATCGTCTTCACATGCTGGACAAAGTTCAGTTGCTTGTTGGAGGTCGTCGCCCAGAAGTCGTCGCGCTCGTAAGTCTCGCGTTCTTTGGAAACTTCCCCCTCCTGTCCGACAACGGTGTAGCTGCTCTTCTTGCCGAATGGGGGATTTGTGAGCACGACGTCAAAGCGATCGCCGGGATCGCCGGCCAATGAGTCGGCCACGATGATCGGCTCGTAATCCTGGCTGCCGATGCCATGTAGCAGCAGGTTCATGGCACAGAGGCGCGCGACAGCGTACACCAATTCACAGCCGCGGAGCGCCTGCTCCTTCAGCGCCTTCTTCTGCGCTTTCGTGAGATTCGGATTGTGCTTTACCACATAGTCATGAGCAGCGAGGAGGAAGCCTCCAGTCCCGCAGGCCGGATCGCAGATGGTTTCCCCTGGTTTCGGAGCGATGCAATCCACAATCGCAGCAATCAGCGGACGCGGGGTGAAGTACTGGCCCGCTCCCCCCTTCACGTCTTCGGCGTTCTTTTGGAGCAGTCCCTCGTAGGCGTCGCCCTTTACGTCGGCGCTCATCGCCGACCAGTCTTCCTTGTCGATCAGATCCACGATCAGGCGGCGCAGCTTGGCGGGGTCCTGGAATTTGTTCTGGGACTTGTTGAAGATCAGCCCGAGCAAGCCCTTCTCACTGCCGAGCTTTTCCAGGGTATGGCGGTAGTGGTCGAACAGCTCGTCGCCATCCTTCTTGAGCAGGCTCTGCCAACTATATTTGTCAGGAATCGGGCTGGGCTGGTTGTACGGCAGCTTCGTCCGCTCGTCGGCCATCTTGAGGAACAGCAAATACGTCAACTGCTCGACGTAGTCGCCGTAGCTCATGCCGTCGTCGCGCAGGACGTTGCAGTAGTTCCAGAGTTTTTGGACGATGCCTGCAGAAGTCATATCCTATGCTCTCTAGAGCTTACTTGCTGAGGCTTTAACAAAGCCGTCAATGAACACGATTTCCGAAACTGGAAGCCCTTCTTTCTTGCGTGTACCATGGAGCTTTAGTATTTCCTTGTCCTTTCTCCCCATCTTCCCGACGTCAATCACGACATAGGTTGCTCGCATTGTGTGCTCTGCCTTCTTATAAGTCTCCAATTGCCTTTCATATCCCCCAACAACTTTTGGGTTATCCGATAACTTGATCTCCACGAGTATCCGGGTGGCGTAGCCGTGCGAGAATTTGAAATCTACTTCGCCCGTGCCCGTGTCCACTTCCGGACTAATATCAAGATTATTTGCCTTGCAGTAGCTGTCCGCAACTGCAAAGAATAGCCTTTGCACTGATTTCTCGTTACGGCGTTTTCCATCATGCCAAAGCTCCTTAGACAACCCCCTTTCTTCAATCAGGTGTTGGAATTGTGTAATGATTTGAGAGACAACTTCATCTGCTTGATTTAGATCGAGAGACTTTGGCGCTTTCAGTGATAATGGAAATTCCTTTGCGACCGTCTCGTGGATGCGCCTCCAAACGAGAAGCCCTTCCGGATCGGAATCAAAATCATATGACGACGGTACGGTTTGATGGATCGTCTGTAGCAGAGTGTTAAATGCTTCATGGCTTGCCAAGGCGTGTTCTCTAATAACTTTCTTGTCCTTCCTGGTCTTAGCCTTCCAGATTTCCCCAATAAGTCTATTGACTTTACCTCGCAGCTCAGCTGTTTCTTGAGCTGCTCTGCAAACATCATCCCAGTCGTTTGCAATTGGAAGATCCCGAAGTACGTCTTTAGGAACTAACAGAACTGGCGTTCTAGGTGTCGCGAGAGGGTTCACCGCGAGGCTTGCGTCGAAACCGTTAAATTCAAACTTCTCTCTTGGAACCTTGAGCGTTTCTTGCACTCGTTCATTAAACCGAACAAGATTCGGAAGGATGATACTTGTAGCCATGTCACTAATTAAATCTGGCCCGACATCTTCTTCGAGAAGAGGGAGAGAAATAAAAAGATCTGGATCGCGAATTCCAAGGTCAACAATTTCCTTAGCAGTAGCCGTTAGCCTCCTTGCCAGCTTGGGGCCAGGTCCGCGTCCATGGATTGAGGCTGCACCATAACCAAGACATGTTCCTTTTATTTCCTTAAATAGCAGCTTCTTGTAAGCAGCTCGCCAGGCGATATCGCTTTCAGCCTTGGCTGCCACAAGTAATTTGATTACATCGGCAAAAAACTTTTTATAGGTTCTATCTGCCTGCCGCATTTCAAGATGCTTACTGCCTTTGAATAACAGCGGGTCAATAAATAATTTCGCATCCACATTAAGCGTTGGGTCTAAAACGTCCAACGCGCTAAGTCTAGCGGGACTAACTTCAAAGTGATGGGAGAACTGAAGCGGGTGCTTTATTTTCCCCATTAGCTCGTCCTAAGTGACCCGGAAAAGGCTTGAGTCAAAACCGACTGCCGCAGGTGATCGGCGCGGGTGAGATTGGCCTCGACGGTGGCTTCGAGTTCCTCGATGACGGACAGGCGGCGCTCGACTTCGGCCACAATCTGCTCTTGTTCGATTTTCGGCGGAACTGGTACCGGCAGTATCTCTGCATCCCCCACACGAAGGTGTTTCACTCCAGAGCCTACTGATGTCCTGTCAGTGATTCGTTTTATGATTGGTGACATCAAGGCATAAAGGAGGAACAGTGCTGTAATTGCTCCTGATGGGCGCATAAGCATCATCCGCTGTCCCATACAAAGCTTTAAACCTGGCGGAATAATTGCGGCTTCACCCATCGGTGCTTCCCGGGTAAAAAGCACGTCTCCAGGTGCTGGCGGACACCGCCTCGACCAAAACGTATAGGTGGGCTGATCTACATATCTCACGTCTTCTAGAATCAGCTTGCCATCTCGAATATTGCTCGTGCGTACTAGCAGAATGCCTGCGGATGTATAAGGGGCAGTCTTGTTATGACAATCCACTACAGCATCACAACACTGGACTGCAGATGCCCATTCCCATCCCTCAGGAAGTGACGGCAGGTCATTAGCAATGGGAGCATCGGGCTCCTTGTACTTTCCCGTACCATTCCAGTTCGCCCGTCGTTCGGCAAGAATGCGTTCGAGCAGTTTGCTGGCCGGTTCAACATCCGGATGCCGCTTGCGCCAATCTTCGGTTAACCTCCCTTCGACGGCGGCTTTGAGGACGGCGGCTTTGTACCGCTTGAGGTTGGCTTTGATGCGCTTGAGCGAGGCGACGGCTTCGCCGAGACGGGAGAACTGCTTTTCGATCTCCGCGACGAGGAGCTGTTGCTGATCGAAGGGTGGAACTGGAATTGAAGCATCTTCGAGGAAAGATGTTGGCACGCGCTTTTGGCCGACCGCGCCAGTCATGTGGTGCGCTGCCTCTCGACGAAAGCTCATGTTGGATACGAAGTGATAAACGTACCTAGGCTCGATGCCAGGACGTGGGCGCAAAACGTGAAACTCGGTGGAGCCAAACCCCACGCCATTCGTCAGCTTCGGCACAACCGCCATTTTCCCGTTCTCCATGCAGGGCGTAATCTTGGCGAAGAGGACATCGCCCTCACGAAACGGTGTATATCCCTTTTTGACCGTAGCGAAGCGTTTTGTCTGGGACACTTCGATCCGTCCACTACCAGCCTCAACAGCAGCCATCGGCACGAACGATACTTCGAGGTCGTCTCGATAGCCAGACTTATCCAGGCGTGGATTGAGGTCCACGACTTCAGACAATGGCTTCAGTGGCCACCTAGTTTTGGTGTCGTCCAACATACCTACGCTGCTAATGCCCCATTCAATTGTTCAATCATCTCGTTCAGCTCAGTACCGAAGATCTGATGCACCTTTCCTAACCCACCTTCCCGATCAAACGGCGCCAGCTCAAAGTCGTCCTTCTCGATGCCGAGATTCGCCTGCGACGTGGCCGCGGATCATTTGCGGACATAACCGACGACTGAGCAGAGTCCTTGCAACACCGCTTGTATGGTCTGTGGTGACACTGCGCCGAAGGTTTTGACGATGCTGCTCTCGGAAAGGGTAAAGACTTTGTCAAATCTGATCCAACAGAGTTTGGGAAGTGTCCCTTCAACTAAGTGAGTCGGCCCGAGTTGTAGGGCGGCATTCTGTTGTTCGACGGAGGTGATGGCCAGCCCGATGAAGTCGGCGTGTCGATCCGGGGGAGTTAACACCAACACGGGGCGTCTCTTGCTTGACTGAAGATCCGAGTAGGGAAAGGGAATGAGGACAAGGTCCCCGGGCTTACACGCCATTCCAGATCTCATCATCCCGGTTATCCCATACATGGCGCATCGCCGGTTCCTGCGCCTGCTTCAGTTCTTCGGTGAGCCGATCGCGGAGTCCGTGCTTGATTTCAATGTACTCGATGAAATCCAACACCTCCTGCGCGAGTGTGTCCGGAAGCTTCTGTGCCTCCTTGAAAATTCGTTCAGCTGTCGACATAACGCCCTTCCTCTCTAGGCCACGAGGGCCACATTCATGGCTTCTATTATGGTCTGAAGGCCTTCCGGAAACAATCGATGGGCCTTGCCCAATCCGCCTTCCTGGGCAAACGGCGCGTATTCGAAGTCATCCGGCCCTATGCTTAGGTTCGCTGCGGCATGGTCGCGGATCATTTCGAGCCAGCGGCGCTGTTCTTCGGTGAACCGCCTGCCTCGGCTTTCCTGTTCCCCCAGCCAGGCGTTGAAGTTGGCATTGACTCGTTCGGGGAAAGGAACCAGCTCGTTGTCCTGGTGGATGGCGAAGCGGACGAGGGACACCAGATCTGTCAGAATCCGCTTGCCGCTGGCGCCTTTGACCTTCGACTTCTCCAGTGCCGCATAGGCCTGCCAAAGCTGTGATTCGTTCCAGAGGTACGGCGGCTTTTCGATGGCCTCGGCCAGTTGCTTGATGCTTTCGAAGGTGAGGCGCTGCTTGTAGGGCCTGCTGTAGAGAATCTGCAAGGCGGTGATTTCATCCTTGTGCTGTGCGATGAACTGCTCGAATGATTGCACGATCGTGCGGGCGCGGTTTAGAGCGTCGGCGCTGAAGCCTGCTTCGATGACCTGGTCCTGGCTCACGTGGTCGATGGTCAGCTCGTTCTTCTTCTTGATGTCGATGAGCAGCTCGCGGAGCTTCGGGTCCTGGAACGGCTTGGTTGCTTCCTGCAAGAGCGCGGCCGCTGCCTGCTGAATCTCCTGCTCGCTCGGTTTCTCGGTGCCGAACTGTTGCTTGGCCCGCTCTTCCTGCCGATCGGGATTCACCGCTTCGACCAATCGGCGGCTCAGGTCCTTGAGCGAGAGGCCGCCGCTGGATTGGACGATGGCCTGGTCGTCTTCCTTCGCGATGCGGTGCTCCATGCGAGCGAGCCGGCCGGCGATGCTGGTGAGCACGTCTTCGTCGGTGCTTCCCAAGGCCACGGCCTGCAACAGCTTGTCGAACGAGACGCTGGGCTTTTTCTCCATCGGCCTGGCGTCGGTCTTGTCCTGCTCGCAAACGCCGACGGCATCCACAATCACGAAATGGTCTTTGCTTGGCGCGTCGGGGGTGACGCTCTTGAGGTCGTCCGGCTTGATGACGCGGACGCCGCGGCCTTTCATCTGTTCGAAGAAGGTGCGGGACTTGACGGCGCGCATGAAGAGGACGATTTCAACCGGCTTGATGTCGGTGCCGGTAGCGATCATGTCCACAGTGACGGCGATGCGGGGTAATGGAGAGACGCGAAAGGCTTTGATGAGTTCCTTCGGGTCGGCGCCGGTGGTGCGATAGGTGATCTTCTGCGCGAAGTCGTTCCCCTTGCCGAATTCCTCACGCACGATCTTGACGATGTCCTCGGCGTGGGAGTCGTCCTTGGCGAAGATGAGGGTCTTGGGCACCCAAGTGCGGCCGGGGAAGATCTCGGTGAAGAGCTTCTCTTTGAACGTCTTGATGATGGTGCGGATCTGGTCCGGCGCGACCACGTCGCGGTCGAGCTGGTCGGGATCATAGGCGAAGTCGTCGTCGAGCTGCTCCCAGCGCGTGGCGCGGGTCTCGCGGTCGCGCTTTTCGAGGTAGTAGCCCGCCTCGACGGCGGAGCCGGCTTGTGTGATGGCCGTACGGATTCGGTACACGTCGTAGTTCACGTTCACGCCATCGGCCACGGCCTGTTCGTGGTTGTATTCCATGACGAGGTTCTGATTGAAGAAGCCGAAGGTCTGTTTGTTCGGCGTGGCGGTGAGGCCGATGAGGTAGGCGTCGAAGTATTCGAGCACCTGCGCCCACAGATTGTAGATGGAGCGATGGCATTCGTCGGTGACGATCACGTCGAAGGTTTCGATGGGAATGGCCGGGTTGTATTCGATCGGATCCGGCTTCTTGAACAGCCGCTCGAGGCCGGAGACTGATGCCTCCTCGTCTTCTTCCGCTAGTTCCCGCCCCTTGAGCATGGAGTAGAGGCGCTGGATCGTCCCGATGCACACGCGTGCCGTGGTGTCGAGCTGATTGCTCGTGAGGCGCTGTACGACGAATTCTTCGGTGAACTTGAAGTTGTTGTAGGGAGAGACGTACTGCTGTAATTCTTTTAGTGTCTGGTCACCGAGATTGCCGCGGTCGACGAGGAAGAGGACACGCCGCGCGCCTGCAAACTTGATGAGCCGATAAATGAAGTTGATGGCCGTAAAGGTCTTGCCGCTGCCGGTCGCCATTTGAATAAGGGCTCTGGGGCGGTCTTCGGCGAGGGACTTTTCAAGATTGGTGATGGCTTGTACTTGCGCCGGCCATAGACCGGTTGTGATCAGCGGCGGCATTTGCTGGAGTCGCCCGCGAAGCGTCGAGAGCCGTTGGTATTGGGGCATGCGAAGAGCGGCCACATTGTGCTGAAGTGGGGCCACCTCGTCTAGGCCAGCCTGGCTCAACCATTCGGCGAGAGTGGCCGGCTTGTGGAACGAGAAGACGTGCCGGCTGCGCGGCTCCGGATCGACACCATTGGTGAACCGCGTTTCGATGCCGGTACTCTGATAGAGAAACGGCAGGGGGCGGATGTACGAGGGTAGGCCCGAGGGGAGGCCTTGGCTGTATTTCCCTGCCTGGATTTCGACCCCGGTGAGCGTCGCGCCTTCCCGCTTCGCCTCGATCACGCCGGCGGCTTTGCCATCGATGTAGAGCAGATAATCGGCGAACCCGTGCGGCCGATCGAGCGGGAAGTTACGGAGTGCGATGCCTCGTGAAGCGGTGAGATTGGCGTCCTTGAAGTCCTGGACCGACCAGCCGGCCTTCGTCAAGAGCTGATCGATATGCGCTCGTGCCTTCTCTTCCGGCGTTGGCATAGCCGCCCTAATGAAAACCGGGGAGCAGTGTATCGAAAACGAATATTCAAAGCTACTGGACTGAGGCGCGGAGGTGCTAGATGGGCGCGGCGGATCTACTAGGCTAGGGCCATTTGGCCTTGGCCGGAATTATGTTTCCATCATGCCTCGATTATGGGACTACGCTATCAGGAAACATTGGAAGAGGTTGCCCGGTCTACCTTCTCGGGGTGCTGACGTAGTGGCAGGATGATCGAACCCGAAGGGTCTCTAGGAATGCCGGGGGGCTGGTGGTCCGGAGTGAGTGAAAAAGAATGGTGAGCCGCCTGGGACTCGAACCCAGGGCCCTCGCCTTAAAAGGGCGATGCTCTACCTACTGAGCTAGCGGCTCACGTGCAGTGCGTTGAAAATGACCGCTGACTGCGTTCTCGCGGCACTCACCTCCTGCGACGTACCGCAGCGGGTACGCCTCGGAGTCTCGTTTGCTGCGGCCTTGTCACCGGCCATTTTGAACGCACTGCCAAGACGCTCGATGCGAGATGGGATGCTGACACCGGCGGGCTCGGCGTGTCAACCCCTCTTTGTCGAGCGGGCGCGTGTGGCTCGGCCGGGCTTGAGCGGATTCCGGAGGATGATGGTCTCGTCGCGCTTGGAGCCGGTGGAGATCATGTCGATGCGGCACTCGGCCACCTCCTCTATCCGGCTCAGGTACCGCTTCGCCTCCTGCGGCAGCTTCGCGTACTTGGTCACGCCGGTGGTCGAGGCCGTCCAGCCCGGCATCGTTTGATAGACCGGCTGGCATTCCATCAAGACGTCCAGATCCGCCGGCATGTCGCGATAGAGCTTCCCGCCGTGCCGATACCCGGTGCACAGCTTGATCTCCCGGCAGCCGTCGAGCACGTCGAGCTTCGTCACCGCGAGCGACGTCAGGCCGTTCACCTGGGTGGCATAGCGGACGACGACCGCGTCGAACCAGCCGCACCGCCGAGGCCGGCCGGTCGTCGAGCCAAACTCCTTGCCGCGCTCCTGCAGGCCGCCGCCCACCGCGTCGGTCAGCTCGCTGGGGAACGGGCCGCTCCCCACGCGGGTGGTGTACGCCTTGGCCACGCCCATGACCTCATCGATCCTGGTCGGCCCGACCCCGGTCCCCGTGCAGGCCCCGCCGGCGGCCGCGCTGGACGAGGTGACATAGGGATACGTGCCGAGGTCCACGTCGAGATGGGTCCCTTGCGCCCCTTCGAACAGGACGTTCTTCCCGCTCTTCACCGCTTTGTTGAGCACGAGCGAGGTCTCGGTGATGTAGCCCTTCAACCGCTCGGCATAGGTCATGTACTGTTGAAAGACCTTCTCCAGCTCGAATCCCTCGACCTGGTACACCCGCTTCAGCAGCTCGTTCATCTCCACCAGGTTTTCTTCGAGCTTCCGGCGGAACAGCGCCGGATAGAGCAGGTCCCCCACGCGGATCCCCACCCGGGCCATCTTGTCGGCATACGAGGGCCCGATCCCGCGGCCGGTCGTCCCGATCCGCCGGGAGCCCTTCGACTGCTCGCTCGCCTTGTCGATGGCCTTGTGATACGGGAGGATCAGATGGGCGCGCTGGCTGATCGCGAAGTTCTTCCCGACGCGAATGCCCTTCGCATGAAGCTGATCGAGCTCTTCGATCAAGGCGCCGGGGTCCACGACGGTACCGTTCCCGATGACGCAGAGCGTCCCCCGGTACAGGACTCCCGAGGGAATCAAATGGAAGACATAGGTATCCGGCCCGTTCACGACGGTATGGCCGGCGTTGGAGCCGCCCTGAAAACGGACGACCACGTGGGCATCTCGGGCCAAGATGTCGACGATCTTGCCCTTGCCCTCGTCTCCCCACTGGGTTCCGACCACGACGACGTTCGGCATCGCTACACCTCTACCAGTCAGATTCGTCGATCCAGCACGGGCCTGGCCCGGCCGGCGACGTCACACGTCCTATTCCTTCATACGGTCGTGGTCGTTGTTCGGAGCGATCGCCGGCTGGCTTCTGAACATTGGACCGACTCGGTCGAACCCGAGGTGTTACGACGCGTAAAAAAGGCCCTGACCAGAACAGTCAGAGCCGCGCCGGACATCATACTAGGGACCGCTGGCGGGCTTTGTCAAGCAGGGAGACCCACGGAAGTGCTGAGTTTTGAGTGCTGAGTGCTGAGTTTCAAGCAAGAGGAGACGACCGGACCGGTCTGAGGAGAAGAGCTGAGTTTGAGTGCTAAGTGCTTGGTTCGGGGAACAGGAAATGACGAATCTTAAGAGAGGCGCAGAGCGTTGAGTGCCGACTTGGGAGACGAGGGAAGGGGGGCCTAGAGGCTGGCGGAGAGCATCGCCGTCGTGAACGGGTGCGGCCCGCGGCTCTTCCGCGTGTTGACTGGCCTCCAGGCGCATGATAGATTGCGTACGTTTTATCCTGACCGCTCAGCACTCATAACTCAGCACTCAGCACAACAACGGGTGGGGCTGTGGCGCAGCTGGGAGCGCGCGTGAATGGCATTCACGAGGTCGCGGGTTCAATCCCCGCCAGCTCCACCAACACAACGACATCACGACGCGCAGGAGCGTAGGGCTGACCTGAACGACGTCCGGACCTCGTAGCCATCCAGTCATCGTTTTTCATTTGGCCTCACCTTCCTCTATTATTCAGCCTATTCAGGCCCATCGTTCAGCGGTCGTCGTGGCGTTGATCCAGTAGTTTGCCATGTTGCAGATAGAAGACATCAGCAAGCAATACGCCTCCCGCGTCCTGTTCAAGGGCGCGTCGGCGCATCTGCGCCCGGGCACCCGGACGGGATTGGTGGGCCCGAACGGGGTGGGCAAGACGACGCTGATCCGGATGATCCTGGGCGAGGAGTCGCCGGACGACGGCACGATTCGGAAGCGACCACGGCTCCGGCTCGGCTACCTCCCCCAGGAATTGGAAACGCTGACCGGGAAGACCGTCCTCGATGCCGCCCATCGCGACCAGTATCCGGAGCACGAGGCCAAGCGCATCCTGTCCGGGTTGGGGTTCGCCGAGCATGATTTCGCTCGGCCGGTCGAGGTCCTGTCCGGCGGCTATCGCATGCGGGTGGCGCTCGCCCATCTCCTGCTCTCCGACCCCGACGTCCTCATGCTCGACGAGCCGACGAATCACTTGGACAAGCCCACCCAGGCGTGGTTCGAGCAGTTCCTCCTGCAATCGAGGATGACCGTGCTGGTGATCAGCCACGACACGGCGTTCTTGGATCGGATTGCCACCCACATCTGGGAGATCCGCGACCGGACGATTCAGGAGTACCGCGGGAACTATACGAGCTTCATCGAGCAGCGGAAGGCGCGGGATGCGGCGCTCGAAGCGGCCGCCAAGCGGCAGGACAAGGAAATCGCCCGCGTGCAGAAGTTCGTCGATCGCTTCCGCTATCAGGCCAACAAGGCGAGCCAGGTCCAATCACGCCTGAAGCAGCTCGAGAAGATCAAACGCATCGAGCTGACGCGTGACGCCAAGCGCGTGCGGTTCAAGTTTCCGGTGCCCGCCGCAAGCGGGCGTCAGGTGTTCGAGTTGCGCGGGGTCGCGAAAAGCTACGGCCCCAACGTCGTCTACCGGGCCCTGGATTTTTCGGTCGAGCGCGGTCAGCGGGTCGCCCTGGTCGGCGAAAACGGCGCGGGCAAGAGCACGCTGCTCAAGATTCTCGCCGGAGTGCTGCCCATCGAGGCCGGCACCCGCACGGTCGGGCATGGCGTGACCCTCCATTACTTCGCTCAGCACCAGGCGGAAACCCTGAACCCCGAGCACACGATCCTCGAATCGCTGGCCGAGGTGTCGAAGCAAGCCGAGATGAACTTCCTCCGTGGCATTGCGGGCGCGTTCCTCTTCTCCGGGCCGGACCAGAAGAAACCGATCAAGGCCTTGAGCGGGGGCGAGCGCAACCGGGTCGCGCTGGCGAGGATGCTCGTCGAACCGGCGAACACCTTGCTCCTGGACGAGCCGACCAACCACCTCGATCCCGCGTCCGTGGACATCCTCACCGATGCCTTGACCGACTTTCCGGGCACCCTCGTCTTCATCTCTCACGATCCCACGTTCCTCGCCCGCGTCTCGACGCGCGTCGTCGAGATCGAGAACGGCCAGGCGCGCGATTATTACGGCGACTACGAGTACTACCTGTGGAAGCGCACGCAGGAGCTCGAATCAATCAAAGGGGCGAAGGAGGAGGTGGCTCCCACGCAGAAGCAGCGCCAGGCGTCGAGCAATGGAAAGGCGCCGAGGTCAGAGGCCCCGGCCGGCAAGTCGGCGGCGGCCGATCGCCGGGAGTTGAACAAGACGCAGGCGCGGCTGGAAAAGCAGGTGGCGCGCGCCGAAGGGGAAATCGCCGACCTGGAGTCGCGCATCAAGCAGCGCGATCAGGAGCTGGCCGATCCGGCGCTCTACGAGGACTACGACCGGTGGCACGAGCTGCATCTGGAGCATTCACGCTGGAAGCAGGAACTGGATCGTCTGACCGCAAAGTGGACGGATCTCTCGCAGGAACTGGAACAGGTGAGGGGCCGACTGTCCGTGCTGACTGCCGAGTCCTGAGGGTGGTCGAAGGATCGGACGACGCTTGGCGGGGTGACTACGCCGTTTCTTTGAGGGTTTCGTTGAGGTAGGAGTACAGCCAGCGGTTCTGCTCTTTCGTGATCATCTGATCCCAGACGATACCGATCAAGTAGCCCTTCTCCCATGGCCGCACCCAGGCCACCCGCCCCGAGAGCTTCTCCTGTTGCTCGTCCCCCTCTTGGTCGAGAAAGGCGATCGTCACCGAGACGGTTTCATTCACCTGAAGCTGCTCGCGGGCATGGAACCCGGCACCGAGCCGGTTGGCATTATCGAGCACGGCGCTCAGGGCCCGTCCGGACCGGCTGGGCGCACTGATCAACGCCGGCCCCACAAGGGTGACCCGCCGGTGACGCCGTCGCTCGTCGGTTTTGGTCTTGTCCGCCATCTCCGCCTCGCGCTTCAAACAGTATAACGCTTTAGACCCCTTTGTCTATAGCGATCTAGCCCGCATTATTTATGAACGCTTCTACTGCAACCGCCGATACGCTGGCTGCGACAAGCTGGGGTGCGGCGCACCCAGCGGGCGGGCTCGCCCCTCACGACCTCACCGTACGGTTTTCAAGTACGCCTCGGCCGCTCGGGGCTCCGCGCGCCCGTCTCGCCTGGCGTCTCGGCGGTTTCGTCACGAACCGTCATAAATAATGCGGGACTAGGGCCTTTTCCGGCTCGCCTAGCCGCCGCTACGTAGGCTTCGGACGGTAATAGCGCTTCCCTTTCAATGGCTCCGGCAGATGGAGCTGTTCCGTCTTGGCCCCTGGGTCGTCGTGGACGTAGCGATAGCCTTTCCCATATCCGAGATCCCGCATGAGCGACGTCACGGCATTGCGGAGGTGTAGCGGGACGGGAAGATTCCCGTATTCCTTGGCGTCGGCGACCGCCTCGAGCAGCCCGACGTAGGAGGCATTGTCCTTGGGGGCGGTGGCCAGGTAGGTGGTGCCCTGCGCGAGGTTGATCTGCGCCTCCGGTAATCCGACCCGCTCCACAGCCTGAAACACCGCGCTCGCCACCATGATCGCCTGGGGATCGGCATTGCCCACGTCCTCGGAGGCGAAGATCAGCATGCGCCGGGCAATGAAGATCGGGTCCTCCCCTCCCTCGAGCATCCGGGCGAGCCAATAGAGCGCCGCGTCGGGATCCGAATCCCGCAGGCTCTTGATATACGCCGAGATGAGCGTGTAGTGCTCCTCGCCGGCCCGGTCGTACCGGAGGGCCTTCTTCAGCATGGCGGCATCGAGCGCCGCCTCGGTCACCGCCACCCGCCCCTCGGCGTCCCGAGGCGTCTGCCGAACGATGAACTCCAGGGCGGTCAGGACCAGCCGAGCATCGCCGTTCCCGAAGGCGATCAGGCGGCGCTTCGCCTCCTCCGTGAGATGGACGCGGTACGGAGCGAGCCCGGTCTCACTCGTCAGCGCACGATCGATGATCCGAGCCATCGCCTCGTCGCCCAGGGGCCGCAGCACGACGACGATCGAGCGGGACAGCAGGGGGGCGATGACCTCGAAGGACGGGTTTTCGGTCGTGGCGCCGAGCAGGATCACGGTCCCGCGCTCGACATGCGGGAGAAAGGCGTCCTGCTGGGCCTTGTTGAAGCGGTGGATCTCGTCGACAAAGAGCATGGTCCGGCGTCCGGACAATGCCCGGCGCTCCTCGGCCCCCCTGATGACTTCGCGAAGGTCGGCGATCCCGCTCGTCACCGCGGAGAAGGGAATGAATTCGGCCTTGGTATGGTTGGCGATGATCGTCGCCAACGTGGTCTTCCCCGACCCCGGAGGGCCCCAGAGGATGACGGAGGAGAGGGTGTCGGTCTCGATGGCCCGGCGGAGGGGCCGATTCGGGGCGAGGATCTCGTCCTGCCCGACGAAGTCCTCGAAGCTCTTGGGCCGCATTCGCTCGGCCAGCGGCGCGTCGGGATCGCTGCTCCGGTCGTGCGGGGCGAACAGGCCGGGGGCGGGCGGCTTGGCGGGGCGGCGGGGCATCACGGCTCCCAAGTAGTGGGCACGTAGTGAAATTGTATCCGGAAGCAGCCGGGCGCCGCAAACCGGTCCGTCGACCTTGACGCGATTTCACGCGCTATGGTAGCAAGCGGCTGGTTGATCCCAGCCGGCGGAGGCAGATGATCGCCACGATCAACGGGGTGGAGCTCGCGTACACGGACGAGGGCCGGGGGATCCCGATCGTGTTCCTTCACGCGTTTCCGCTCAGCCGGGCGATGTGGGACCCGCAGCGTGCTGCTCTGTCCCGCCGCTGCCGGGTGATCGCGCTGGACCTCCGGGGTCATGGCGAGTCGGCCCCGCTCACGGGCCCGTTCACGTTGGACGATCTCGCCGACGACGTGAACGGCCTCCTGGCCCACCTCTCGATTCCACAGGCCGTGCTCGCCGGGCTTTCGATGGGAGGGTACGTCGCCTTCGCCTTTTGCCGCCGCCATGCTGCTCGCCTCAAGGCGTTGATCCTCGCCGACACACGGGCGCAGGCCGACACGCCGGAGGGGCGCGAAGGGCGATTCAAGATGATCGAGGCGGCGGAGACGAGGGGCCCGGAGGCGGTTGCCGAAGAGATGCTGCCGAAACTGCTGAGCCCCAAGACGCGCGACGGCCGTCCGGACCTGGTGGCGCGCGTTCGATCGATCATCCTCGGCACCCCGGTCGCAACGATCGCCGCCGACCTCAAGGCGATGGCCGCCCGCCCGGACTCCACGCCGATGCTCGCCACGATTGCCTGCCCCACTTTGGTCCTCGTCGGGGAAGAGGATCGTGCGACCCCGCCCTCGGACGCCCGGCTGATGGCCGCCGGCATTCCAGGGGCCCGACTCGTGACGATCCCCGAGGCCGCGCATCTCGCCAATGTCGAGGCGCCGGACCGGTTCAACGACGCCGTGGCGAGCTTTCTTCAAGAAATCGGTTGAGGCAGGCGGCGGGCGGGATCAGTCCGAACTGGGCCGGATCAGCTTGAGGAACTCTTCGCGCGTCTGCAGCTGGGACCGAAAGACGCCGAGCATCGAGCTCGTCACGGCGATGGTGTTCTGCTTCTCGACCCCGCGCATCATCATGCAGAGATGGCGGGCTTCCATGACCACGGCCACCCCGTGCGCGTTCAGCTTGGACTGGAGCGTCTCGGCGATTTGGACGGTGAGCCGCTCCTGCACTTGAAGGCGCCGCGAGAACGCGTCCACCAGCCTGGGAATCTTGCTCAGCCCGACGACGCGCTTGTTCGGCATGTAGCCGACATGGCAGCGCCCGAAGAACGGCAGGAGATGGTGCTCGCACATGCTGAAGAAGTCGATGTCCTTCACGATCACCATCTCGTCGTACTCGATGGGGAACAGAGCCCCGTTGAGCAGATGGTCGATGTTCTGCGTGTAGCCAGCCGTCATGAACTGCAGGGCCTTCGCCACGCGCTCCGGCGTCTTGAGCAGCCCGTTTCGTTTCGGGTCTTCGCCCAACATGACGAGCATCCGCTCGACCATGTCATGGAGCTCGGTGGGGCGGCCGTTTCCTGCGACCTCCACCGCCCGCGGATGGCTCTTTCTCGACTTCACGGTCTTCACGTCTCGTGCTCCCCGGCGTATTCGAAATAGTTGTCGCGCGTCTCCACCAGCCCGATCTTCTCCAATTCGCCGCCCGGGATCTTGGTGACCAGGAGATCCCAGATGAACCGCACGAGGTTTTCCCCGGTCGTGACGCGGCCGGCAAAGCCGGGATCGAGGTTCAGGTCCCGGTGGTCGAAACGGTCGAGAACTGTTTCGGTCACGATGCGGTCCAGTGTGCCGGGGTCCGTCACCCGGGCGGTCGAGGGATCGATGGCGCCGCGCACCGTGACGGACAGGACATAGTTGTGTCCGTGACCGTTGGGGTTGTTGCACTTGCCGAACACGCGCCGGTTGTCCTCGGCCGACAGCCGATCGGAATGAAGGCGATGGGCCGCGGCAAACCGGTACTGGCGCGTCATGCTCACGAATTCCCGCCCAGGCCCCGTCTTCATCCGTGCCCCTCCAGAAACGAACGAGCCGGGACCCTCCGATGCGGAAAGTCCCGGCCCGTGACGTCAGAGACCTTTACGTCGCAAACGAGCTGCCGCAACCGCAGGTCGTCTTGGCCTGCGGATTCTTGATCGCGAAGCCCGAGCCCTGCAGGCTGTCTACATAATCGACTTCGGCGCCGCTCAGCAGCGGGGCGCTCTGGGAGTCCAGGATCACCTTGATGTCGCCCTTTTCGACGATGCTGTCGTCTTCGCCGATCTTGGTCTCGAAGGCCATCCCGTACTGGTAGCCATGGCAGCCGCCGCCGCGAACATAGATCCGCAGGCCCACCGCATCCTTCTCCTCTGCCATCAGCTCCTTGATCTTCTGCTCCGCGACCGCGGTGATCGTAACCATGTGCGTCTCCTTTATGAGTTGAGTTTGCCCAAATCCGCCAACACCCGCTTGAGGTCCTCCACCTTCTCCTGATCGACGGTCCCCGGGGCCTCCCACTTCTGTTCGGGTACCCGCACGATCACGTCGCCGAGCACCCGCGCCTGACAGCCCAACCGGTGCCACGGCTCGGTGAGCGCTTCGCGATCCAGGAGATCTTGCTCGTCGAAATCGATCTCCGACAGGTTCTCGCCGCCTGCTTGAACCTCGACGCGGCACGTGGTGCAGGACGCGTTACCGCCGCAGTCGTGATTCAACGGAAATCCCAGCGCCTTTGCGGCGTCGAGCAAGGTGGTCTGCACCGGGACCTCGCCGCTCCTGCCCTGAGAATGGAGAAACGTCACTTTCGGCATGGATCATTATACCAGTCTCGTCAAACCGCCGGGTCATGTCACGAACACGCCGCGGCCGCGGGTTGATAGGGGCACCGCTTGAGCGCGATGTGCTCCTCGAACTCCGAACGGAACAACTTCAGGCTGCTCTGGACCAGCACGGCCGCCCCGGTCACCAGGGTGCAGTAGCCGGTCCCCTTCACGAACCCGCAGAGCTGAAGCAGGCTGTCGAGGTCCTTGGTCGTTCCCTCGCCCTGCTCGATCTTCGTCATCAGCGTGGCGAGGTTGATCGTCCCCATTCGGCACGGAGGACATTGCCCGCAGCTCTCGTGCTTGAAGAAATTGGAGAACTTGAGCGTCTGCGCGACCATGCAGGTGGCGTCGTCCACGACGATGACGCCGGCCGAGCCGAGCCCGGTGCCGGCCTTCTTGAGCGAGTCGAAGTCCATGGGGAGATCGAGCTGATCGGCGGTGATCATCGAGAACGCCGGCCCCCCGGGGAACACCGCCTTGACCTTGCGGCCGCCGGGGACGCCGCCCCCGCACTCTTCGATCAACCGGCGGACCGGCGTGCCCATCGGAAGCTCATAGACGCCGGGCTTGTTCACGGCGCCGCTCAAGGAGAACAGCATGGTCCCCGGGCATTTCTCGGTCCCAGTTTGCATGAACCAGGCCGCGCCGTTCCGTAAGATGCGCGGGATGTTGCAGAGCGTCTCGACGTTGTTGACCAGAGTGGGTTTGCCATACAGGCCGAAGTCCGTGGGATAGAAGGGCGGCTTCTGCCTGGGCATGGCCGGACGGCCTTGCATCGATTCGAGCATGGCGGTTTCTTCTCCCGCCACGTAGCTCCCGTGTCCGGAGAAGACCTCGATGTCCAAGTCGATCCCTGTGCCGAGGATGTTCTTCCCGAGCAACCCCTTCGCCCGCGCCTGCTCGATCGCTTTCCTGAGGTTCTGCTCCTCCTCCTGATACTCGTGGTTGACATAAATGAAGGAGGCTTTGGCCTGGACCGAATAGGAGGCGATGAGGCAGCCTTCGAGCAATTGGTGTGGATAATGTTTGAGGAGAAAGCGGTCCTTGAACGTGCCCGGCTCGTGCTCGCCGGCATTACAAACGAAATAGCGCTCTTTCACCCGATGATTGAGCACCTTTTCCCACTTGATGCCCGTGGGAAAGCCCGCACCGCCGCGACCCCGCAGCCCCGATCGCTTGATCTCGTTGACGACCTCCTCTCGGCCCATCCCGTCGAGGCACTTCCGCCAGGCCTCGTAGCCGCCATGGCCGAGATACGTCTCGATCTTCCAAGGATCTGGTTCAGGTTTTTCCAGCAGCCGGACGCCGTTGGCCTGCATTCCCTCTCCGGGTCAAAGGTCCGAGAAGTGCCTACTATAAGGGACGCTGGAATGTAGCGTCAAGCAGGGCCGGTGCAAATGGGCCTTATTCTCAAGCGGTTAGGGCTATCGCCGCATGGAGCGGGGAGAGATAGGTCTTTTGGGAGAAGTCGAGGCGTGCCGGCGGGCGAAGGCTGGGCGGCGGGGCGCGGGATCCCGCGCCCCGCCGCACCGGCTCAGTAGGCTTTACTGAATCCCGGCTCGCCGTCGTAATTCCAGAGCTTTTGCGCAGCCGACCACCACCACTTCTTGCTCAACTCGGTCAGGAACGCATTGACGTCGGCGTCCGTGATGTCGCGGGTCGCCATGAACCGGCAACGGTACCAGTTGACCATGAGGAGGTCCGGGCTCACGAAGCCCGGCCACACTTTGGTGCCTCGGTTCGAAATGAACTCGCACTTGAACGGCCCGTATTCGTCGAACTGCGGAATCCCGTTCTCGGTGATGACGTAGAGGTCCACGCCTACCAACTTGACGGTTTTCTTCTTCTTCGTCGCGATCGCTTCCTGTGTAATCGTCGGCATGAGGTCCTCCTTTACCGCATCGCGTGCATCTTGTCGATGATCGCCTGGGCATATTCATCGGTCTTGGCGGTCCCGCCCACGTCATAGGTGACGGTCTTGCCTTCGTTGAGCACGGCGTACATGGCCTTTTCGATGCGGTCGGCCGCCTGTTTCTCGCCGAACCACCGGAGCATCATGACGCCGGAGATCAACACCGCCGAGGGATTGACCTTCTTCATGCCGGCGTACTTGGGCGCCGAGCCGTGGACCGCCTCGAAGATTGCGCAGTTGTCGCCGATGTTCGCCCCCGGCGCAAAGCCCAGCCCGCCCATCAGCCCGGCGCACAGGTCGGTCAGGATGTCGCCGTAGAGGTTCGGCAGGACGAGGCAGTCGAACTGCCCGGGATTCCGGACGAGCTGCATGGAGCAGTTGTCGACGATGATGTCCCCGCTTTCGATGTCCGGATACTTCTTGGCGGCTGCGCGGAACGCCTCGAGAAAGAGGCCGTCCGTCATCTTCATGATGTTCGCCTTGTGCACGCAATACACCTTCTTGCGCCCGTTGCTCCGAGCCCACCGGAAGGCGAAATCGGCGATGCGGTACGAGCCGGGCCAGGTGATCACCTTGAGGCACTGCGCCACTTCATCGGACACCATGTGCTCGATCGCGGCGTACGAGTCCTCGGTGTTCTCGCGGAAATTGATGATGTCGAGCTTGTCCCAGGGCCGCTTCAGGGCGGGGATCAGCTTCACCGGCCTGACGTTCGCATACAGGTCGAAGACCTTGCGCAGCGTCACATTCGCGCTCTTGTGCCCCGTTCCGATCGGCGTCGTCGTCGGCCCCTTCAAGGCCACCTTGTTCTTGGCGATCGACTGCATGGTCTTCTCCGGCAGCAGGGTGCCGTATTTCTCCAGGCAATCGAGTCCGATGTCTTCATACTCCCACTTGATCTGGACGCCGGATGCATCGATGACCATCCGGACGGCCTCGCAGATTTCCGGGCCCGTCCCTTCCCCGGGGATCATCGTCACAGTGTATGCCGCCATGGCTACCTCCCTTTCAGCAGCAAAGGGTGAAATCACGGTGGGGCCCGCCCGCTCGACCGGACGCCGGCCCGCACCGCGTGTCTGAAGCGGTTCAAAATACGTCTTACGGGGATCCATCGACAAATAGATAATTTCTGTGCTCATCATCGAGAAAACCGATGTATGATGCGAACGAGATGGCCATGTCCTGGCTGAATTATCACCACCTTTTCTACTTCTGGTCGGTGGCCAAGCACGGCAGCGTGGCCCGGGCCTGCACCGAGCTGCGGCTGGCCCAGCCGACGATCAGCGGCCAGATTCGAGCGTTGGAACACGCGCTCGGCGAGCAGCTCTTCGTGCGGTCGGGGCGGCGGCTCGTGCTGACCGAGGTCGGGCGCATCGTCTACCGCTACGCCGAGGAAATCTTCTCGCTGGGGCACGAGTTGACGAGCGCCTTGCACGGGAGGGACACCGGCCGGCCGGCCAAGTTGCTGGTGGGGGTTTCCGACGCGATCCCGAAATTGCTCACCTCACGGATCCTGGAGGCCGCCTTCTCCCTTCCCCAACGCCTTCAGCTCGTCTGCTGGGAAGACAAGTTGGACCGGCTCCTGGCCGAGCTCGCGATTCACGGCCTGGACATGGTGCTGGCCGACACCCCGGTTCCGCCCACCGTGAAGGTGCAGGCCTTCAATCACCTGATTGGCGAATCGTCGGTGTCCTTGTTCGCCACTCGGCCGATCGCCCGCGTCTACCGCACGCACTTCCCGGCGTCCCTGGACGCGGCCCCGTTCCTCCTGCCGGCGGGGAACGCGGCGCTGCGCCGCTCCATGGACGATTGGTTTCACGCACAAGGCATCCGGCCCACGATCCGCGGGGAGTTCGACGATAGCGCGACCTTGAAGGCGTTCGGTCAGGCGGGCTGGGGGATCTTTCCGGCGGTCGAGGTGATGGAGCAGGAGATCAGGCGGCAGTATCGCGTGGAGGTGGTGGGGACCATCCCGTCATTGAAGCAGCGCTTCTACGCGATCACGGTCGAGCGCCGCCTCAAGCATCCGGCGGTGGTGGCGATCTTCGAAGCCGCCCGGAAACGATTGCACGGCTGAGGAAGCCGCGCTCGGCACGCCTCAGAAGCGCTCGCGGCGCGAGACGGCGACGTCGAGGACGAACATGACGCCCGAATGCTTGTTGAAGAGCGGGGTCAGCCCGGCGAGAATCGGCTCCAACTTTTCTTCCGGGACCACCGTCAAGATCATGACTTGGCTGCTGGTGTCGTTGAACATGAGGTGCCCCTCATGAAACCCGTGGTGCCCTTTTCCGGACACATTGTTGAAAATCGTGTAGCCGGAAGCCTTCACCCGGTCGAGCAGCTCGGTGACGAAGTACTGGTGCTCTCCCTGCACGATGATCTTGATCTCCTTCATCGGATGAAGCGTCAGTCGGTCCATCGTCTCACCCCTTTGTGACCAGTCGGTCCACGTCGCCGGCAAGGAACGGGTGCCACCCCCGATCCGGACGATACCGGTAGACTTCTCGAGTCTCCGGATCGAGCGCGCACAGGTGCACCCAGTGGAGATCGAACAGCCGTTGCAGCAGGTCGTTGCGCCTGATGACCGCGGTGATCCGATCGCGCGGCGCTTCGATCACCGCCGTGAGCCGCATCGGCTCGTGGTACGGCACGTCGCCGTCCATCACCGTCTGCCACGACAGCCCGATCCGGAGGTCGCTCTGCGTCCCGTACATGACCCCGACGTTGCCGACCACGTTGTGGTACACCTTGCTCCCGCTCCCATAGACCTCGTTGTCGACCGTGGAAAAGTAGTGCTCCATGTTGATCCACTGTGCGACGACCAGGGGGCCGGTCATGATGATCTCCAGCAGCTTACCGCGCGGGTCCTGCGCCCAGTCGTAGGAGTGGAGGAAGGTCCGGGTCTGCAGGTCCATGTCCTTGGTCAGGCCGCGCCGTCCGATGATGATCGCCGCATTCCGCGACAATCCCCACTCCGGGCGGACCTGCGTCCAATCGGCGCTTCGTCTCAGCGCCTGCCGGGCCGCTTCGGACGGCGAGAGGGGCTGCGCAATGTCCGGAAGCCGGAGGCACCGCTCCTGCCTGGTCCGATCGGCGGCCTTCTGGAGGTCGGTGAGCAACAGCGTCAGGTCATGGCGGTGCGTCGGCGGCACGTCCTCGAGATCGAAGAGACGGATCTCATCCGTGGTGGTGTCGTGCTCGCCGGCGCAGAAGTGGGTGTCCGCCGGGATGTCGATCCCGCGTTGTGCGAGCAGCGTCCGCACGGAGGTCTTGTTCGCCATCGCGGCCAGCACCCGTGCGTTCGCATGGCCGTGGTTGCCCCCGCAGGCTCCGCAGTCGAGGGCCGACTCGTACGGATTGTTCTCGGACGTGCTGCCGTGGCCGCAGAACAGCACGAGGCGCGCGAAATTGGACGTCAGGCCGATCAGGCGCAGGGCGGTTTCCACGAACAAGGCCTGCTCGTCCGTCGTAAACCCCGTCTGCGTGATCCGGTCGAGCTGCTGGGCCGCGCTGCGCGGATCGATGCCGTACTGCGTGCGGAGCGCGTGCACCACGGCGGCGCGATCGGCCGGCGCCATCCCCCACAGCGCCGTGCCTCCCGGATCCGGATCGAGCTCGTCCACCGCTTCGCGGCGAAGGCTTTCCACGAGCTCGGGCAGGATCGGCGGCCCATGCGGGCCGAGCCGCTCGCGCAGCACCTGCCGGATCACGGCCCGCTGCTCCATGGCGACCATCTCCCGGGCCTCCTCACGCGACAGCTTGTCGACGGTCATCGTCGTCGCGACCGGCCCGACCAGCCGCCGCGTCAGCCACTCTTGCAAGCGCCTGTACCACACCGGCACGACCGTCTTCCCGAGAAACGGCAGGCTGAACGCCCACCCGACCGTCTCGACCATCACGTACGGCGTGATGACGTTCTCCTTCAAGTCGTGCAGGAGGTCCTTCCCGGCCCGCAGCCACCGGCGCATGGCGAGGTGCTCACGGGCCGCCTGCCCCTGATACGCGCGCGGGATCTCCCGCACGACGTGCCGCGGCTTGACCAGCACGGGACACAGCTCGACCGGCGGCGCTTCGCCGAACGGCTGGTACCGAATGGGAACGGCGAAAAACCCGGCGATCCCGAAGGTCTCATGATGCCCCAGATGCTCGAGATGCCGGCGCAGCGCTTCCGACCGAACGTCGATGCAAAACACCGTCTGCGCAAAGGGGCGGACGCAGGAGGCCGGCGGCTCCGTCGAGGCCGTCGAGCCGAGGGCTGTGGACAGCGACCGGACGAGCGACGTCTGGTACGTGCGCTCGAGCGCCTCCAGCCATATGGGCCCGTGCGCCGCCTCGGGGCACTCCTGGATCCACTGCACGATCCGCCGGAGCGCGTCCGTCCCGGCCTCGAGGAACGCAGCAGGCTCGACGCCGATCGAACGCGCCACCCCTAAGATCCGCCAGGCGCTGATCAGCCGCTCACCGCGGGCGAGCCGGCTTCCCCACTCGGCGCGATACCGGTCCGCGAGCGCGGCCCACCCGTCCGATCGAACCCGGATCAGCCAGTCGACCTCGGCCGCGATGGCATCGGGCAAGCGGCCGGCGATCTGTTCGCGTCGCAGGAAGTACTCCTCGGGGTGCGTTCGTACCCAGTCGGCGATGCTCGTGAAGCTTCCTTCGATGCCGGCGTGCCGCCGGCAGGCTCGAGCGACCGACTCGCGTTCATAGAACAGCCGGACGGCGAGGTATTTGACGAGGTCGATCGGATACGCGTGCTGCCAGGGATAGTCGGGCCGACCGGCCCGCCACCGGATGAATCCCGTCCAGCCGGGGAGCGCGGCCGCATGCAGCGACAGGTAGTCGGACCAACAGGTTTTGGGGATACCGAGCCGTTCGAGACTCTCGAGGAGCGCATCTTCCGGTCTCTCCGGAAGCCGGTCGATTGCGGGCGACAGATCGCCGTAGCCCAGGAGCTCGCCGGTCCGATCGTAGGCGGACAGGGTGCGCCAGCTTCCATAAAAGGTCTTCTCGCGCAACGGCATCGTCCAGGTGGCATGTCCCTCGTCGAGGAACGCCGCGCACCACCGGATCATGCTCTGGTTGATGAAATCCCTGAGGTCCGTCCCGAACGTCTCGTCGCACCACGCGCTCAAGCTGACCTGCTGACCCAACGTCGCGGTGTCCCCGTGTGCGGCCGCGAGGACCGTACGGGAGAGGTCACGCCCGTCGATGATGGGCTCGAGCCGACGCGCGAGCGATTCCAGCAGGTCGCGGTCGGCCGCACGCGTGGCCGCCTGCTCCGCCTGTTGCACATCGGGTGCGCTCGGGCCGTGGACCAAGAGCACGTGCAACACGTCCTGGTGAGAGAGCTTTCTCCCCGCCAGTTCCACCACCTCGTCGCGCGCCCTGGTGCGCAGGACTGCATCCAGCTCGCGCTCGCCGATGCGCCCGCGGAAGAGCAGCTTCCGAACCATCGCCGACGGCAGATAGCCCCGCCCCCCGAACAGATGCTCCCCTCGTTGGACCGCCTCGCTGAACTCGAGATGCTCGAAGCCATGGAGCGGATTGTGGTGAATGAACGTGCGCATCGGCCAGAACGGCGCGACGGCCTCTCCGGCCAGGTGCACCAGCGAGCGCAGCTCCATGCGCTGCGCGTCGCTGTACCGTGGACGTCGTTCAGGTGCCGCTGCCATCACCCGTTCAACGCCTCCGACAGAAGGATCAGCACGGACCCGCTCTCGGCGCCAGCCACGGTCGCGACCACCGCGGCCGCGAACAAGAGGACAAGGAGCGGGGCCTCCGCGAGGCGCAGGTCCCACGTCAGCAGCCGGAACCTCGGCTGCCCGAACCACAGCTCTTGCAGGAGCTGCGCATAGTGCCAGGCGGCGGCCATCCAGACGGAGGCGACGAGCAGGATGGTCGGGATCCCGGTGGGCATGGTCAGCGCAAGATCCAATAGCGGGTAAAAGGGCCCGAAGAGCGGCAGCCCCATCGCGGCCACCAGGAAGAGCGTGAAGGCGACGGCCAAGCCGGGCATGGAGCCCGCGAGGCCCCCGAGTTGCTCCAGCCGCTGCACGCCCACGCGCTTTTCAACAAGCCCCCAGACGGCGAGCAGCCCGCCCATGATCGAGGCAAGGGAGGCGACATAGGCGCCCAGCGAAGCCACCGGCCTATCGGGGCCGGCGAGAAACCACCAGACGAGCGCAATCTGCGCGAGATAGCCGTACATGAGGCGCCGCGCGACATGGCGCTCGGCCACGGCCGCGAGCGAGCCGTACGCCGCCGTGACGGCGCTGAGACCTTGGGCCACGATCTGAAACTCACGTGGAAACGGCTCGGGCATGAGGGACACGGCCGTGAACCCGATGATCGGAAGCAGGATCGCGACGAGCGCCGACCCGAGCCCCGAGAGGCGACCGGCGCCTTCGACGACGCCGACGTGAAACGGCACGAGCGGCAGGACGATCAGCGAGCCGAGCATGAGCAGCGCCCCCCGAAGCGGATCGTCCAAGACAACCGCCAGGCCGATCGCAGCGAGGCCGATCCCGATCACTCCGTAGACGACGGCGTCGGGCAGACGGCGCTGATCCCCCACACGGACGAGCAACCGCTGACCGGCGCCGCGGATCGCGCGCGCGCCTCGCTGATACACGAGATCCACGAAGAGCCGGCTCGTCAGCCACACGTACAGGCGACGGCGAAGGTGCGTCACCCAGGCCGGAGCGACGAGGTGCTGCCCGCGCGCATCGGCATAGAGCAAGACCCAGACGCCGATGATCAGGACCGTGGCGCCGACGACGATCGCATCGAAAATCCATCCCGGCAAGGCGGCGGCGGCGAAATACCCGGCGACCTCGCCCGGGCCCGGGTAGAGGAAGCGGCTGAACGCCTCGCCCGCCCAGAGATAGGTCACGGCCAACAGCAGCAGCACGGCCACCATCGCGGACGCCACCTTCCACGACGCGATCGTCTCGAGCTTGTACAGGCTGAAGATCGCCTGCGACGCGGTCACCCAACTGAAGAACAGGAAGATGACGCTCCCGTGCGCTTCGAGCAGCGGGACTTCGAGCATGTTGTGCGCCAAGAGCACGATCAGGAGCGGCAGGATCAGGGTCAGGCTGAAGCCGGTGAGCCAGGTCAGCCGCGAGAAACGCCGTCCCGGCACCGGTCCGTGCGACGGGGTCCGGCCTTCACGGCGGACCGCCTGAATGCCGCGGCCCGATCCCAAGAACAAGGTGGCCTTGAACAGCCCGTGCGCAATCAGATGGAAGATCGCGAGCGCAAAGGCGCCCAGGCCGCATTCCATGATCATGTAGCCCATCTGCCCCATCGTCGAAAAGCCCAGGGTCTTCTTGACGTCGTTCTGCGTCAGCATCATGCTGGCGCCCAGGATGGCGGTGACCCCGCCGATCACAAAAATGACGTGCAAGGCGACCGGGCTCTCTGCATAGAGGGGGGCGAGCCGGTTCAGGAGAAAGCCGCCGGCATTGACGATGCCGGCGTGCATGAGCGCCGAGACCGGCGTGGGAGTGTCCATGGTATCGGGCAGCCAGACATGCAGCGGGAACTGAGCCGACTTGGCCATCGCGCCCACGAAGACGAGCAGCGCGACGGCGGTCGCCGCCGTCATCTCGAGATCCGTCGGCCACAGCGTCCACGTCAGGGATAGGTCCGACGCCCGGGTGAACAGCTCACGGAGGTCCAGCGTGCCGTACGCGCGGTACGCGAGCACGACGCCGGCGAGAAACGCCAGGTCGCCGAAGCGGTGCACCAGGAACGTCTTGAGCGCGGCGTCGCAGGCGGCCCGGCGTTCGTAGTTGTAGACGAGCAGCAGATAGAGGAGCCAGCTCAGAAGCTGCCAGAACACGAACAGCACGAGCAGGTTGACGCTGGTCACCAAACAGATCAGCACCACCGTCATCAGCGCAAGCAACGCGTAGAAGCGGGCATACCCGGGATCGCCCTGCAGGTATCGCCGGGAGTAGAGATGGACGACGGCGCTGACCGCCGTGATCAGGACCAGCATCACGCCGCTCAGCCGGTCCAGATAGAAGGCCCAGGGTCCGTAGCCGGTCGATTGCCAGACCACGAGCTCGGCGGGCCCCTGCTCGATGACCCGCTGAAGCGCCCAAACCGACAGGGCCCCGGCGAGCCCGACGGCAACGGTGCCGATCTTTGCACCGAGGTCCGCGCGACGAGCCCCGAGTGCGGCAATGACGAGCGCGGCCACACTCGGCAGGACGGGGATCAACAGTGCCACGGTCATCATGATGCGTCCGGCCTCACAAAAAGAAAAAGCCAACCGCTCTCACCGGAGAGATTCGGTTGGCTTGCACTGCTTTCGGCCCCCTTCAGAACCGATCGCCCTACAGCCATGTGTCGGAAGACCCCGGCCGCCTCTCACAAGCCTCCGGGACCATTCACGCCGGGTTATACCAAGGTTCGCTCGGGCGAGAAAGAGCCCTTTCGGCTCAATCTCGCCAAGAATTTCGGCTTATGCGAGGGCCCGCCCGGCTCAGCCTGTTCCGGTTGGTGGACCTAGGGAAGACCCGGGATAGGTCACGGCAACGGAGGCATGGCGCCGACGCTGGAAGAGGGCGGCTGGAGCAGGACGGTTGTTCCGGCGCGATGGATCTCTCTATAATCCACTCCCTCATCCAACCCTTTCTGTTCGGCCGTCGGCCCGGCAGAGCATGGTCATGAAAAACGGGCGGAAAAAGGGCGAAACCGAAGCGGCGATCCGGAACGCGGTGATCCGATTCGAGCAGGAGTTCATGGGGCGCGGCCCCGACGACGTTCGAGCGTTCATCGTCCGTGACATCGTCTTGGTCCGGCTGAAGGGAGTCCTGACCCCAGCCGAGCGGCAACTGGCGAAGACCGTCGAGGGCGTCGACATGGTCAAGCGCCTGCGCCAAAACCTGATCGCTCAAGGTCGCGAGAGACTGTGCGAGCAGATCGCCGAGATCACCGGCATCAACGCGACGGCGCTGTACACGGACATCGATGCCCATCTGGGCGAGCGGATCATCGTGTTCACCCTCGAGCGCGATTTGGAATCCACCCTGCAACAGGGCTGAGCAGGGCCCGGAAACACAACAGCCGGCGACGGTCGCCGGCTGTTGCTCACGGGTCTCAGGGCGCGTGTCCTACTTGACCGTTTGAGCCAGGTGACTGGCGGCTCCCATGAAGAACAGCATCGGGATCGACAGCATGAAGTTGACCCGGGATGCGAGGAGGGCTTTTCGCCCGAGCGCGGCCATCTCGGGCGGGGTGGGCTTTCCCGTCTCGGCCGACTCCTTGGTCATCCGGATGATCTCCTTCTGACAAGGCCAGATGATGGCGTGGACGTTGATCATCATGATGATCCCGAGGAGGCCGCCGATCCAGATGGCGATGTCTCCGGTCCCGGTCGGGGTGGGGTGCAGCATCAGGATCAGGCCGATCCCGGCGAGGACGGTGACCGTGGCGCCATGCCGGAACCACCAGAGGGCGTTGGGCATCAACCGCGGCACCACGACCCCCTTTTGAGCGGCGTCGAGCCCCTTGAGGAACCCGGCGTTGATCACGTTGAAGAAGTACAGCAGCCCGATCCAGGTAATCCCGGCGAGGAAATGGGTCCATCGCAGAAGCTGCTCCAGCCAGGCCCCGGCGTCCGACGGCATGCCGACGATCGCGATCCACAACACGGCCAGGATCAGCGTCGCCACGAAACCCGCCCCCAAAGTCTGATACGGATCTTCCAGAAATTTCATGGACTCACCTCAGTCGATCGGTTTGATGCTAAGCAAATCTCTCTACCCCACGCCACACGCAAAGTCAATGAGCCATTAGGGCCTCATCAGGCGATCCACCGCCTCACACAAATCCTTGACCGCCGCGGCCGAGGCCGTCAACGCCGCGCGCTCCTCCGGCGTCAACCGGTATTCCAGGATGGCCTCGACGCCCGCGCGTCCGAGCTTGACCGGCACTCCTACGAACAGCCCCTGGATCCCGTACTCTCCGTCGCATCGCGCGGCGCACGGAAGGATCTTTTTTTCGTCCTGCAGGATCGCTTCGACCATCTCGACGACGGCCGCGGACGGCGCGTAATAGGCGCTGCCGGACTTCAACAGGTTGACGATTTCGGCGCCGCCCTCGCGTGTCCGCGCCACCAGCGCCTCGAGCCGATCCTTCGGCAGCCACTCATCCAGAGAACGGCCCGCCACGGTCGTATAGCGGATCAACGGCACCATCGTGTCTCCGTGCCCGCCGAGCACCATCGCCTGAACGTTGCTCGCCGAGACCTGCAACTCGGCGGCGATGAACGAACGGAAGCGCGCGGAATCGAGCACGCCCGCCATGCCGATCACGCGCTGCTTGGGAAACCCGCTCACCCGGTGCGCGACGTGCGCCATCGCGTCGAGCGGGTTCGTCACGACGATGAGGACCGCCTGCGGCGAGCGCTTCGCGACCTCCTTCGCGACCCCTTCAATGATCTTGGCGTTCGTGGAGAGCAGCTCGTCCCGGCTCATCCCGGGCTTCCGTGGAACCCCGGAGGTCATGACGACGATCGCCGACTCCTCCGTGCCGTCGAAGCTCGTCGTCCCGCTCACCCGCGAGCCATAGCCGCAGATCGGCCCCGCTTGGGAGAGGTCCAACGCCTTGCCTTGTGGAATGCCGTCCACGATGTCGACGAGCACGATGTCGTAGCAGTTCTTTTCCGCCAACCGCTGCGCCACCGTCGCGCCGACGTTCCCGGCCCCCACCACCGTAATCTTTGGCCGCCCCATAGCGCCCTCACAGAAGGTTGAGGTTGAGCAACTGTCTTGATTGTCAAGCGGGCGAGCTGACTCGCCACGGTGATTGATGTTTGACCATCGCGTTGAGAATGGTCAGGAGCTTGTGCATGCAGGCGACCAGGGCGACCTTGGGCGCCTTGCCGACGGCCCGGAGTCGGCCATAGAACGCCTTGATCACCGGATTCCACTTCACCGCGACCAGCGTCGCCATATAGAGGACCTGCCGCACGGGGGCGCGGCCGCCCCAGCAGGTGCGCCGGCCGCGCAGCGTGCCGCTGTCGCGGTTGAGCGGCGCCACCCCGACCAAGGCCGCCAGGTGTTTGTGGCTCAGGGTGCCGAGTTCCGGGAGTTCCGCCAGGAGCGTGCGGCTCATCACCGGGCCAACGCCCGGCACGCTGCGCAGCAGATCCTCCTTTGCGCGCCACAGCGGCAGCGACTGGATCAACTGCGAGAGCTCCTCATCGACCTGGGCAAGGTGGCGGTCCAGCCAGGCGAGATGGGCCTCGAGTTGGCGCTGCACACGCCGGGGCGCCGTCCCCAGGCGGTTCTGCTCGGCGGTCCGCATGTCCAGGAGCTGCCGCCGGCGGGTCAGCAGCGCCCGCAGCTCCTGGGTGGCCTGATCGGCGATCGGCCGGGGCGCCGGCCGGACCGCTTCGGCAAACTGCGCCAGGACGGCGGCGTCCAGCGCATCGGTCTTGGCCAACCGCCCGGTGGCTTTGGCAAAATCGCGCACCTGCCGCGGATTGACGACGCAGACCGGCAGCCCCGCAGCCGCCAGGGCGCTCACCAGCGGCAGTTCGAGGCGCCCCGTCGCCTCGACCACGATGGCGACCGGACGCGCGGCTTGGAACTGCTCCACCAACGCCTTGAGACCGGCCTCGGTGTACGGCACCACCTGCCGCGCCCCCGACGGCCGCTCGGCGCAGTCAAGCTGCTCCTTGGAGACGTCAATGCCAACAAAGCGAGGCGTGTCAGTCATGGGTGCTCCTCCTCGTGAAGGCCTCCGACTCGCTCGGCCTTGCCACGATGCGGGCTCACGGCCCAGGCAACTGTACGAGCTTGGGGAGGCAAGGACGTGACGACCACGCTCAACCACGGTCTACGGGACCGAAGGTTCATCGGCCTATCACGTCCGGGGTTCATGCTCGCGTCATAGTAAAAGATCAGGTGAAAGATACAAGGTTAAGGCTGAGCGAGAGCGGCGAGAGTCTTGCTTTCCACCCACGTTCCGCTCGGGCCTGAAAAGCTGAGGTAAGACGGATGAAGCCGTGACGAGAGATCCCTCCTGAACCTCAACCTCAACCTTAACCTAATTCACTGTTCGTCGTGTCCCGTCCACCCGCCGACTTTGAAATTGATCGTGCAGACGAAATTCTCTCCGTCATAGAAATTGACTTTGATCTTTTTCTTCCCATAGGTCCGTGCCAAGAACGCTTCCGGCTGGTCGATCAGCGCTTGGTAGCCCCCCGGCGGATAGGCCCCGAGCTCGTGGAACGTGACGATCATTCCCGATTTTACTTCCTCCAGGACCTTCACCGAGCACCGGGGGAAGACTTCCCAGAACTTCGCGTCGATCTCCTCCTTGGTCGGCTCGTTGCGCTCTTCGCCCGGCTTCGCGGGCTTGGCAAACTTCGCCAACCGCCGGACATACGGGTACTGATGCCCCGTGAACAACTTGTAGAGCCAGGGCGGCACGGTATGTTCGGCAGAATGAGCCATCGTTACCAGTGATGAATGCAGAGTGATGAACGAAGAATGCTCAACGAGCGCTGGTTCCCTATTCATCGCTCATCGTTCATCGTTCATCACTTTCTTACGCCGTCAGGCGCTGATAGATCCGGGGCAGCCGGGCCGGCAGCGCGTCCACGCGATCGATGATGATGTAGCGGACGTCGCCGTACATCCGCTTCAGATAGTGGTCCGCGCGTTGATCCACGGTGATGCAGCACGAATGGATGCCCTGCCCGCGCAGCTCCCGGAGCGCCTTCTTCGTGTCCTCCAAGGCGTATTCGTCGGCATAGCCCTCGTCCAGCGGCTTCCCGTCGCTGATCAGGATCAGCAGCCGGACGCGCGCATCCCGTGCCATCAGCTTCCGCGCGGCGTGGCGGATGGCGGCTCCGTCCCGATTCTGCTGGAGCGGGGCGATCGCCCCGATCCTCGGTGACGAACGGACGACCGACTCGTCGAACTCCTTGAGCAGCAGGAAATCCACGGCGCGACGCCCGCGACTGGAGTAGCCGTAGATGGCGTATTGATCGCCGATGGCTTCGACGGCCTCGCTGAGTAGCACGAGCGCTTCCTTTTCCACATCGATGATTCGCCGCCCGGCGGAATCGATCTGCCGACTGGTCGAGCCACTGAGGTCGACCAGGAAGGCGACCGCCACCTCCCGCTCGCGCTTGTCCCGCTGCAGGTAGACGCGCTCGGTGCCTTCCACGCCCGCCGCGTGCTCGAGCAGACGCCGCACGACCGCGTCCAGATCGAGCTCCTCACCGTCCGCCTGCCCGAAGAGCCGCCGAAGGCCGGAGGGCTTGAGGCTTTCGAAGTAGCGACGGAGCACGCGGATGCTCGGGCCGTGGATGGAGAGCGTCCTGTCGACGAAATCACTGTCGGATGCGCCGGGCAGCCGCTCGGTCACGCGGCACCATCCCGATCGGTAGTCTTGCATCGAGCCGTCCCATTCGTCGTAGAGGAAGGCCTGGCCCGCCGGTAGCCGCGGACGTCCCTCGTCCCCGAGCAGAGCCTCTCGCCCGCCGTCCCCCTGAGCCTCATCCTCGCCGCGTGCGCCCTCCCGGGCTTCGCCCTGCGGGACGGCCCGGGGGCTGTCTTCCCGTTCGCCGGGCTCGTCGCGTTCCCCGCTCGTCGTGCCGGCGCTGCTCGCGCCAATCCGATCCCCGTCCCGCGCCCCGCGGTCCTGGACCCAGTCCGGGTCCATCTCACCGCGATACGACCAGTTCGTGACGGGCCGGTAAGCGGCCCCGCTGTCCTCGGACGCCGGCGGTCCACCGGCGCTCGCCGGCTGCGCATCGGCGCCGTCCGAGCCCTCGCGTGGCGCAGCCCCGGCGACCATCCGATCCAGCAAGACGTACAGCCGATCGGCGGTCCGGACGGCATCGGCCGCCGTCGCGGTCCGCGTCAAGACCTGTCGCGCAAGATCCCAAGCCGGAACCACCACCGAGGTCAAGGCATCCGGGATCCGTACGGTCCCGGGCTCGGCCGTCGTCATCAGCAGCAGGCAATCGACGACCATCTCTTTGGCCGTCATGCCATGATCCAACGTCCGCGTGGCGACCAGGTCCCGAGCCAAGACCGCGAGGTCCTTCGCCAGCCCGGGATACTCGTCCTGCAAGTGATGCTCGATTCGCGCATCCTCGAGAATCATCCAGAGGTCGCGGATCAGGGCCGGTTGGGGATAGAGCCGAAACAGCTCGCCGAGCGTGTGGACTTGGGAGTCGCCCCCGCCATATCGCGTCCGGACCTCGGTGATCAGGTCGCCGAGCGACGGCCAGGAGAGCTGGTACGTACCGAACACGAGTCGGCCCGCTTCATGGGCGGTCATCACCGTGTACAGCCGGATGTTCCCCTCGCGCGTCGGATAGCGCTGGAGCATCTCCGGCAGGCCGATGACGGCCGTCTCCGCGCTTAGCGACAGCCGGGGCCGGGGTGGCGAGCCGGCCGTGTCCACCTGCGCTCGGATGCTGATCTCCCGTCCACACAGCCCCTCGGCGAACAGCTTCAACATGCGAGTCACGCGCCGCAGCGGCACCGCGCTCCCCGCCTCCTCCAGGGCGGTCAGGGCCTTTCGTGTCTCCAACGCGAAGTAGGCGCGCCCGCCTTCGGCGCTCAGCTCGAGGACGGTCATCCCGCCTCGATACCATTCCTCGAACACCAGCCGCGCCTCGGCGGATCCTGCTCGTTCCAACACCTCGGGGCAGCGCCGCAAATAATGAAGCGCCGCCTCGCTGTCCCGCCCGGCGACGAAGAGTCCGTACTGCAGGACGCGGGTGCGCCATTCCTCGGAAGGGAGGCGGGCGAGAATCTGGGGGCTTTCGGCAAGCATCGCGCCAGCCGCGGCGGGGTCACGATCGGCCAAGGCCGAGCCCAGATCGATGACTCCCTTGCGGGGAGCGGCACCGGTGATCTCACGCAACAGGCCGGGACTTCGGCGAAAAAACTCGAGCGTACCGACGTAATCCGGCTTCCCCAGGCTGTTCTGCGTGATCAACTTCGTCCCGAAAGCGATCCACGACCTGAGATGATCCTCGGGGACCGCCTCGGCGATCCGCGGGCTTTGACGGAAGAACTCCATGCCGAGCACATAGTCGGCCCGCGTGAGCTCCAGCCCCAGCTCACACCAGCGTGCCAAGGCCTCGGCGGGCAACACCGCCAGCAAGTCTTGAGCCTGTCTCATGAATTCAAGCGCCACGTTCGAGTCGGCCTCCGCCAATTCCAACGCGTGCTCGAGCGCGGTTCCGCGCACGGAGGCGGGCATGAGAGCCACGAGAGGGGGGCTTTCTTTGAAATATTTCAACCCGGCCGCCCCCGAGGCCGCCGAGATGGCCACACCGAGATCCAGCCATGGTAGGATCGAGGCAAGGGCCTCGCGTCGCCGGAGCGCCGCGAACGCCTCGACGGCTGCGGCCGCGCACTTCGCCGACAGCTCCTCGAGCTCGTCCAACAGCACGAGGATCCCGGACAGCGCCGGTGAGCCGGCAGACCGCTGGACCTCCGTCACCCACGCGACGGCTTCACGGCGTTCCATGTGCTTGGTCAGGCGCTCGATGAGTCGTTCCACGGTTCAACCAGCACGCTGATGCTCTGAAAGTGGTGGATTGTAAAGAAGGCGTCGGCGCTTTGTAAACTGGGCCTCGCCGCCCGACGCGGTTCTTGACGCTTCTACAAGCAATCGACTACTGTGCCGAGGGCCGACGCGATCACTGAGCAAGGCCTGAAGCCGATCTGCGCTGGCGCTGAGACGGACACATGGCAGGACCGAGCGAACACAGCTTGGAGAAGATGCGGAAGTTCGTGAAGGGGTTCGCCGAAAAGAGCGGCACCACCTTTCACCCGAATCCCGCGGTGACGGACGCCGTCGTGAACGGTCTGGCGGCGCACGTCGATGAGCTCGGAAAGCCGCTCTGCCCTTGCAACTTCTACCAAGACAAGCAGGCCGAGGCCAAGCTCCGGCGCTGGATCTGCGCCTGCGACGAGATGCAGATCTACAAGTATTGCCACTGCCTTCTGTTCGTTCGAGAGGACGGCCTGCCGATCACCGAATACCTCCCGGACGACCACGAAGGCCGGCAGATCTACGGCCTGGTCCCCGACCCTACCCCCGACAAAGGCCGCGCCCTCCGCCATCGGGCGAAATCCGATTCGCCCGGAAGCGATCCGTGAGCCGGGTGACCTGTTCGTGGCAGTACGATTCCGGCCGTCTGGCTCCACCCTCCTCCGCCTTGTGGTCCTCTTCATCACCCTGACGCTGGCAGAGCATGCCTTGGGCACTATGGCGGCAATCGATCCCAGCTCCTTGCCGGTGGTCAGCGATCTCGCCCGACGCTTGCACCGACACGTCGAGTTCCTCGCGGCCCCCGAATTGCGTGGGCGGAAGCCGGGGACACCCGGGCACCGCAAAGCGGCCGAATACATCATGGCGCAATTCGCAGAAATCGGCCTCGAGTCGCTGCCGTCGCTCCATGGTTACGGGCAACCGGTCTCCCCGGACCTGGGGGACAATCTAATCGGCCTCCGCCGGGCGGGCATGGAATCCGCCGCGCCTCGCTGGATCCTGCTGGGGGCCCACTACGACCATTTGGGCGGCCCTTACCTGGGCGCGGACGACAACGCCTCCGCCGTCGCGATCCTCCTGGAGACGGCGCGGCGGCTGCCCGCGCTCCGGCACCATCCGGTGCTCTTCGTCGCGTTCAATACCGAGGAGGCCCCCTATCTTCGAACCGGGAAGATGGGATCCCGGCACTTCGTCTCGCACCTGCCTCCGGAGATCGGCTCGCCCTCCGCGTTCCATGCGATCATCGTGATGGACCTGATGGGCGGGGTGCATTGGGGACCTCTCGCCCAGACGATCTTTGCCGCCGGGGCGGAGAAAAGTCCCGGCCTGTACCGACAGGTGATGGAAGCCGCCTCATCTCCGGCGCTCAGTGTCCGAGCCGCCTCAGCGGGCCCCAGGCTCTCCGTGCGCCCGGTCGGGCTGCATCTCGTCGAAGAGATCCCGCTCGTCGGGCAGACGCCGTTCAGCGACTACGACGCGTTTCGCAACGCCGGGGTTCCGTTCGTCTTTCTATCCGCCGGCCGAACGCCGCGTTATCACCGGCCGACCGACCTCCCCGGGACGCTCCATTATGAGCGGATGGCCGCCACGGTCGAATGGCTCGCGCACCTGTTGCAGGCACTCGACGACGATCCCGGTCCTTATGGGTTCGAAGACCGCCGGATCGAATGGGCCGACGAGGTCGAGACGTTCCGGCCGCTGGTCGCGCAGGCCGCCGACGAAGCGACGGCGATCCCGGGCACCTCACGCCTCTCCTTGTGGAAGCTACGGCAGGATGATCGGTGGCTGCGGACGGTGAACATCACCCACCCGACCTCGGATGACATCAAGCGGCTGGAGCGTCTCTCGATCCGAATGCAGTGTCTACTCGCCGATTTCCCCGGCTGCTTCTTGTTCTGACAGCCGTATCAATTCCAATCCCATTTCCCATTTTCACCTCTTCACCCATCCCTCTACCCCATATCCCCTACCCCTACTCACCACTACTCCCAACCCACCGGCTCATACCCCTTCTCTCGCAGGCATCGATTCACGAAGTTGATGTACGCCTGACCGGGATGCGGGCGCCGGAACAGGCCGCTCAGCAGTCCCCAGGTGGCTCCCGTTGCGGCGCCGATCGCCGACCCGCTCCCGGCTGCCCCGCTGATCGCCCCGCCGACCGCCCCACTCGCTGCCCCGACCCCGGCTCCAACCGCCGTGCTGCCCGCCACTTGACCGGCCTTGCTCTCGCCCGGACGGGCCCCCGCCGCTTCCGCCATCTGCCGGCAGTCTTTGATGTCCTGCTCAGCCGCCTCCTTTCCGACCCGCTCGAGGTGGGCATTTGGATAGAGCACCGGCTTGGGTCCGCCGCAGCCGGCCATCGCCACGGCCGGGAGAAGGATCCACATCAGCCACCGGATGCCTCGCACGCGTCGCATCATGTCATCGCTCCTTCTCTCCGCCGCTCGTGAGCCGCGCGGTCACTTCTTTGGCGTGCACGCCGATGAGTTTGATCCGTTTTCGCCGTCCCGTCTGTCCGGCGAGCAGGGTGACGCGCCGCAGGGGAACACCCAAGCGCTCGCTCAGGAAGCGACGGACGGCTTCGTTCGCCGCTCCTTCGACCGGCGGCGCGGCGATGCGGATCTTCACGGCGTCGCCATGGAGGCCCGCATACTCGGAGCGGGCCGCATTGGGCTGGACGTGAACGGTCAGGATGACGCCGTCGGGGGTCTGGTGAATGGGTGACGGGGACGGAGCCGGCACAGCCGCCTGGTTCAGCCGAAGATCGCCTTGGCGAGCTCTTGGATGCTCCGCTGCATGTCGGCGTCGTCGGTGATCGGACGGGCGATCGCGGCATCGCAGGCGGCCACCGGCGGAACGCCGTTCCGAATGAGCGCGCCGGCATAGATGAGCAGGCGGGTGCTCACGCCTTCTTCGAGCCCATGGTTACGCAGGTTCCGCACCTTCTCGCCGAGCTTGACCAGACGACGCGCCGTGTCCTCGTCGACCCCGGCTTCATGCCGGATGATCCGGATCTCGGTGTCGTCAGGCGGGTAGCCGAATTCGATCGCCATGAATCGCTGCTTGGTGCTCTGCTTCAGATCCTTGAGCACGCTCTGGTAACCGGGGTTGTAGGAGATGACGAGCAGGAACTCATCGACGGCGGGGAGCACCTGCCCCTTCTTTTCGATTGGGAGCAGCCGTCGGTCGTCGGTCAGGGGGTGAATGATCACCGTCGTGTCTTTGCGCGCCTCGACGATTTCATCGAGATAGACGATGGCGCCGTGCTTCACGCCCAACGTCAACGGACCGTCCACCCAGACGGTCTCGCCGCCCTTCAGCAGATACCGGCCGACGAGGTCCGAGGCGGTGAGGTCTTCATGGCACGCGACCGTGATGAGAGGCCGACCAAGCCGGTACGCCATGTACTGGACGAACCGGGTCTTGCCGCATCCGGTCGGCCCTTTGAGCATGACCGGCATTCGGCTCTCGGCGGCGACCAGAAACAGGCCGACCTCACCGCTCACCTCGGCATAGTACGGCTCCCGCTCGATCCGGTACCGGTCGATCTCCAGTTCCTGGCCTTTGTGCACGGCCTCCGGCATGGACCACGAATAACCGAAACATGCGTGAAATAGCAAGGGCGCGAAGCAAGGGCCGCGCCGGAGCACTGCTCCTCGGGCATCACGGCCCGCCGGCGCTCGGGCTACGGACCGTCGAGGACTTCGCGCACTTTCCGGACCAGCGCCGTCGGCGTGAACGGCTTTTGCAGGAACGCCGTCCCTTCCTGTCTGACGCCGTGGTGGACGATGGCGTCGTCGGTATAGCCGGACATGAACATCACCTTGAGCTGAGGCCGCTCGTGCAGGAGACGTTCGGCGACTTCCGTGCCGCTCATCTGAGGCATGACGACATCCGTGATCAGAAGATGGATCGGCCCGAGATACTGGCTGCCGGTCAAGAGAGCTTCCACGCCATGGCGCGCCTCGAGCACCTGGTACCCCTGCTGCCGCAAGACGTCACACGCCAGCGCCCGGATCGCCGGCTCATCTTCCACGAGCAACAGGGTCTCGGTGCCGGGTTGAACCGCCCCCCCGAGGCCCGGTCCCTCGGGCCGCGGGTCGGCCTCCCGGACGCGGGGGAAGAACATCGAGAGGGTCGTGCCGCGACCGGGAGCGGTGTCCACGACGATCTCCCCGCCGCTTTGCTTGACGATCCCGTAGACCGTCGACAAGCCCAACCCCGTCCCTTTCCCATGCTCCTTGGTGGTGAAGAACGGCTCGAACATGTGGCTGCGGGTGTACTCGTCCATGCCGCACCCCGTGTCGCTGACCACCAGCTCCACATAGGCACCGGGCGGGAGGTTCACGGGACGCCAGGCGGACCCGTCGGCAAACTCGACGTCGTGCGTCTCGATGACCAGCCGGCCGCCTTTGGGCATGGCGTCCCGGGCGTTGATCGCGACGTTCACGATGACCTGTTCGATCTGCCCCGGATCGACCTGAATCCGTCCGAGCGACGGTTCGAGGGTGACGATGAGATTCACGTCCTCCCCGATGAGGCGTTGCAACATCTTTTCCAGGTTGACGATGATGCCGTTGAGATCGAGCAGCTTCGGCTGAACGACCTGCCGGCGGCTGAAGGCGAGCAACTGACTGGTGAGCGCGGCCGCACGGTCGCCCGCCTGGCGGATCTCCTCCAGTTCGGCCCGCAACGGCTCATCGTCCTTCACGTGGGCCAACGCGACCTGGGTGTAGCCGGTGATGACGGTAAGGAGATTGTTGAAGTCATGCGCGATCCCGCCGGCCAGCCGGCCGATCGCCTCCATTTTCTGCGATTGGCGGAGCTGCTCCTCCAACTGCTTGCGCTCGATCAGATGCCCGACCTGGCTGCCGATCGTCGCCATGAGAGCCAAGACGTGCGCGTCCGGGGGCCGTTTGTCGCGGCTGAAAAACTCCATGACTCCTTCGACCGCGCCGCCCACGAGGATCGGAAACGCCGCCGCCGCGTGCAGGCCGACCTGTTGGGCCATCGGGACGCGCGGAAAGTTCGCGTCGCTCGGGATGTCGGAGATCCACGCCGGTTGGGCCGTCTCCCAGACCCGGCCGGGCAACCCGACGCCGCGCTGAAAGGTCCGCTCCCGACTGGCCGCTTCAAACGGGGCCATGCCGGCATGGGGCGCGGCCCAGCTTTCCAGGCACCGGAGGACGGACGCGTGGCGATCGAGGACCCATAGGACGCCGAGCGACCAACCGAGCGGCTCGGAGATGGTTTCGAGGATCAGGGGGGCCGTTTGCTGGAGGGTCGAGGCTTCGGCCAGCACCCGGCTGATCGCGTGCTGGACACGGAGCCGCTGCTCGGCCTGCTTCTGCTCACTGATGTCGGTGAACGAGACGACCACGGCGAACGGCATCTGCTCTTCGGTGTGGGTCAGCGGACGGCAGTTCATGGAGATCCAGCGCACGCCGCCCGTCTGAGTCTGAACGCCCATGACGACGTTGGAGCACGGCTGCCCGGTCGCCAGCGTGACGACCACCGGGAATGCGTCGATCGGGAACGGCGAGCGGTCTTCGCGCACCATCTGCCGGGCGGCCTCCCGGATACTGTGCCCGAGCAGCACCTCGGCGCCTCGGCCGAGCATCCGCTCCGCGCTGGTATTGCACGCCTGGATGCCGCCCTTCGCATCGACGAGCATCACCCCCTCGTTGAGCGCGGTCACGACGGATCGATACCGCTCCTCATTCTCCCGGAGCTGCATCTCGGCAAGCTTGCGCTCGGTGACGTCCCGCACGAACGCGTTGAGCGTGGAGACCTCTCCGACGCGCGCGCGGGAAATCGACAATTCGATCGGAAATTCGGTTCCATCCCGCCGGCACGCCGTCATCTCGACGCGGCGGGTCTCGCCGGCCCGCTCGCCGGCGTGGACGATCTGGCGCATTTCCTCTTCGTATGCCTCGCGACCCGGCGGCGGGATGATCATCGACCCGAGCGACAGCCCGACCGCCTCGTGCCGCCTCCACCCGAACATCGTCTCCGCCTGCGCATTCCAGTCGGTGATGCGTCCCGCTTCATCCATGACGATCACGGCGTCCAGGGCGGTTTCAATGATCATTCGGGTACGGGCCTCGCTTTCCCGCCGGGCCGCCTCCGCGGCACGCGCCCGCGCCGTCTCCAGTTGGGTCTGCGCCCACTCCCGGTGCAGCCGGCCGGTCGCCCACAGCAGCACGATCAACATCGGCGTCCAGATCACGGCTCCCGCGATCCCGATGTTGATGAGGACCATCCGAACAGGGGCGAGAATGTCGCGGCGGTCCATGCGAACCAAGATCGTCCAGTCGGGTCCGCGGAAGGTCCCTTCGCCCTGCGTCCGGGCATAGCCCGTGACGACCCGAACATGGCGCCGCGCATGCTGCTCCTCGACGTATCCCGGCTCACCGGACTCGCTCAAGCGGGCGGAGGGGAGGCCCAGCTCCTTCAGATTGATCCCGCCCTTGTGGTCCAGGTCGGAATCGACGAAGATCTCGCCCGTACCGGTCAGGAACTCGTATTCGATGTTCGGAAGGAGCCCGGGCCTGGATTTGATGCCTCGCAGGGTCTGCGTCACCACCTGCTCCAAGGTTACGGTCGCCACGCGCGCGGTCACGACCCCGGCGAACTCGCCGCGGGGCCCCGTAATCGGGGCGGTGAACGCCACGCTGTCGAACCCGCCCACCTTCGTGCAGCCCCACGTCTCCGACATAGACCTGCCCCGTGGCCCGAACCTCGGTGAACCAGGGATCGGCGCTATGGTCCCGCCCGATCATGGTCGACTCGGTGGACCCGATCAGGACGCCTCGATCGTCCGTCACCGCCAACCAGGAGTAGACCGGGGCGTAGGCCTCCTTCATCGATTGCAGGTACGTCTCGAGGTAGGCGCGATCATGCAGACGACCTTTGAAGGCTCGGGCCATCATCAGCATGTCGCCATACCGCTCGAACACGAGCCAATCGACCTTGTCGGCGATCTCGGCGGCCGCCAGCGTGAGGTTGTGGCCAGTCGCGGCGACCAAGCGGCCTTCCACGTAATGAAGGACGAGGCTCCCGATGACGAGCGCCACGAGCGTCATCGTGACGATGAGGATCGGTAACCGAAAGTAGGGACGGCGAGCGGGTGCAGGGAGCGAAGGCTGTGACGCCTGCAGGTGCGACATCGAGGGCGGGCTCAGGATGACCAGACCGGCATAGTACTCCCTTCGCCGATGTCAGTCAAAAACCTACGCGTGACGGGGAAGCCTCGCTTCCGTCGCAATGAAGCTGGGTACCAGGCGTTCCGGACGGTAGGCGAGCTTGCTCCGCCGCAGCGACGCCAGCCCCGAGTCGTCCATCGTGTTGACCCAGGTCGCGCCCTGCTCGGCCGCCTCTTCGCAGAAACGGCGAAACAGGAACTGGGCCAGGCCGGGAATCGTGCGGTCGGCGATCTCGAGCGCGATGCAAAACACGCCCGGACTGCACGCGTATCCGAACGTGTAGGCGACCACCCGGTTCTCGATCGTAATGATGCGTCCGACGAGACCCAAGTCGTCGTGATGGTGGAGCGCCTCTTCGTGCGCCGACCGGGCATCCTCGAGGAGCGCGGCGGCGAGCCCATCGACCCGGCGGTTGTCCTTCTGAGACGTCCAGCGCCGATAGAGATCGAGGCAGGCTCGGGCCAGGGCCCTGGTGTACGGGCGATACTCGAACCGCTGCTCGCGCACGAAGCGGTTGCAGAGCGCACGCTGCGACTTGTACCGGTCGCCGTGCAACGTCACCAGGTTCCGGACGTCATAGAGATAGTCCGGATCCTTGGGAGACAGCCGATACCCCAGCGCCTCCAGGTCGGCGGTCCATTGCTCGGGCACGTTCTCGATCCGGCTCACCGCGGTCCCACGATTCCATTCCCGCATGACGGCGAAGGCATGGGCGGCGGCGGGCGCCAGGGGAGCGTCGCCGAGCGGAGGGAGCGGCATGAACAGCCCATCCTGATACTCGGCAAAGAGACACAACCGCCCCTCGAGCTCGGCCCATCGGTACGTGAACAGCGAGCGCCACAGCAGATGGGTCGGGAGCGCGAACGCCGCCAATGGCGTCGGAACCTCGGACAAAGCGGTCGTGAAGCACGGGGCGTCCGCAGGCGTCAATGGGCGCAGCCCCGAGGACGAGGCCGAGGCGGGCGAGGGCATCGTCGGTGCCGAACGGAGCCGTGCCGTCAGCCGAGGAAGGGAACGCAGCACGACGACATCCTCTTGGAAGGGACCGATCAGCCGGGGATGGGCCGCGAGCGGCTCGATCATCTCCTCGCGTTCCAGCCGTGCCGCGACCCGTTCGGCGTACTGCTCGAGCGTCTCGCCGCTCCTCCCTGCCGCCCCGGGCATCGTCTCGTCTCCGGCTTCATCGCCGCGCGCGCCCCCTCGCTCCGCCAGGAAGGGGCACTTGGCGTCCCATCCAAGCAGGACCTCGGCGCCGTCGCTCGACCACATCAGCGCCAGCGGATAGAGCTGACAGTCCAGAGGCCGCGCGTCATAGATCCGGCATTGTGATGCCTCCGGATCGAAGGCCGGGCAGAGAAAGCCCTCGCCCGACGGGTGCGGGACGAGCTCGATCTGGCCGCCCCGGGGGTTCGGAAACATGCCCGAGGGAACGCCCCGAGCCACCGCCCCCCGGATCTCCTCCTCGGTGAAATAGGGACGGAGAAAGCTGTCGGCCTCCGGGAAATGGCAGCAGACGGGGCACTCGAGACAGGCACGCGACGGGACGTGCTGCGGGAACGGGCCGTCGAGCTGCACGAGCGGGAGTTCGGTCGCCATGGCGTCTCTCCCGGTATCTTACGTGGCGCGCCTCGATCGGCACAATGCTCCCGCGGCACGCAGCACGCGGTCCTCTTGTCTCGTCGCAAATCGCCGTGCTACGATCGAGTCAAATCAATGCTCGAGACGCCCCAGCAAGCTCCCGCTGTACCATCCGGCATGGATTCTGTTCGACCAACCCGTTTTGGCATGCGCGGCATTCGGTCCGTGCCGACTTCGTAGGGTAGGGTGTTGGCACTCGCGCCCGACCTCTCCAACGACCCCCGTGTGATCAGCCCCACCGAGCGTTGCCGCACCATCCGGCAGGCGTTGATCGCGGCTGGGGTCTATGACACCCCGGAAGCCGAGGCGCCCTCGGGCGCACACGCCACCACCTGGCGCATCGCCCCCGACCCTTTGCTCCTGTCGTCGGAGGAGTTGGCCTTCTTCCAAACCCTCGGGCAGGACCTCCTGTCCTTCTCGCGTGCGCTCAATACCCTCTACTTCGAGAGCGTGCGGGGCGTCCAGCCGCCCTGGGCGGCCGCCTACCTGGATCAAGGCAAACCCGAGTCGCTGGTCGCTTACAGCCGGATGAAGCGTTTCCGCGACCTTGTCCCGGGCGTCATCCGTCCGGACATCATTCCCACCGATCACGGCATGGTCATCACCGAGCTCGACTCGGTGCCCGGCGGGATCGGACTGACCGGCGCTCTGGCGCAGGCCTACTCGGGCCCGGCCTCTGGCGGCCGCGGGAGTCCCATGGTCGGCGGAACGGACGGGATCGTGCAAGGCTTCGCGCGCATGATCCAAGACGTGGCCGCGTCTCGGCCCGGCTGCGTCGCGATCGTCGTCTCGGAGGAGGCCAAGGAGTATCGCCCCGAAATGACCTGGCTCGCCGCTCGACTCGAGAGTCTCGGGCTGCAGGCTTACTGCGTCGGCCCGCGGGACGTCCGGTTCACCGAGGAAGGGCTCTGGCTCACCGTGGAGGGACATGAGCACCGCATCGCGGTCGTGTACCGCTTCTTCGAGCTGTTCGACCTCAAGAACATTCCGAAAGCGGAGCTCATCATGTACAGCGCGAAGAAGGGGCACGTCGCGGTGACGCCCCCGTTCAAACCGGCGCTCGAGGAAAAGTTGGCGTTCGCGCTGCTGCACCATCCTCGGCTGGCTGGGTATTGGGAGGCGTCCCTCGGGGAGCGGACCTTTGCCGATTTGAGACGGTTGATGCCGCGGACCTGGGTGCTCGACCCCCGCCCGATCCCTCCGACGGCCGTCATCCCGGGCCTGAGCATCGGCGGCCGGCCGGCCGCCGACTGGCGCGAGCTCGCCGCTCTCTCCCAGAAGGAACGGCGTTACGTCGTCAAGCCGTCGGGCTTCTCCGAGTTGGCCTGGGGGAGCCGCGGCGTCTCCGTCGGCCACGACCTGCCCCAACCCGAGTGGGCCGCCGCGATCGATGCCGCCTTGACGGCATTCCCGGCGTCCCCCTACATTGTGCAGGAGTTTCACAAAGGCCGGCAGTTCGATCTGACGTATCACGACCCCGAGCGTGACGAGATGATCGCCATGCCGGGGCGTGCCCGGCTCTCGCCCTACTACTTCGTCATTCAAGGGAAGGCCGAGCTCGCGGGGATTCTCGCCACGGTGTGCTCGCTCGACAAGAAAGTGATCCACGGCATGCGGGACGCCGTCATGGTGCCTTGCGCGATTCGAGACAGTGATGAACGATGAGCGATGAACGATGAGTACGACACGAGGGACCGTGACTTTTCCAACGGTTCCATTCATCACTCATCACTCTACACTCAGCACTCGTCGGTAAGATGACCCTCTACCACGTCCATTGGTGCCCGGAATGTGCGCTCGTGCGCGAGAAGCTCGCGGCGTTGCGCGTCGCCTATGAGGACGTCGTCGTGCCCGATGTTCGGCCGTTGCGGCGCCAGGTATTCGACGTCTCCGGTCAGTACTACGTCCCGGTGCTCAAAGACGGTGACACGGTCTTGACCGAGACCCGCGACATTCTCGCGTACCTCGAGGAACGCTATGGAAAGCCCGCGGGTGGGAATGGCGGGGCGGGACGGCGCCGGCGGGAGGACGAGGGGCCCTGCTGTTCCTTGTGATCCGCCGCACGCGGCCGGACCCGACGGACCGGTTCTTTGCCAGGGGTGAGTGATGGAAGACTGGAGACGCATCCTCGCTGACAGTATCGTCAAGCCTAAGGATCTCGCCGAACATTTGGGGGTCGATCCGCGCGAGATCGAAGCGGTGGTCGGCAATTATCCCATGCGGATCACGCCGACCGTGTTGGCGACGATCAAAGAAAAGGGCGACGCCATCTGGAAGCAGGTCGTGCCGGATGCCGTGGAATTGGACGACCTCGACGCCGAGGACGATCCGCTGGAAGAAGACGTGATGAGCCCGGTCCCCCACCTCGTTCATCGGTACCCGGACCGCGTGCTGTTGATGGTGACCAATCAGTGCCCCATCTACTGCCGCTTCTGCACCCGGAAACGGCTGGTCGGCAAACCCGGCTTCCTCAAGAAGGGCGAGTTGGACCGCGCCATCGCCTATCTCCGGGAGCACACGGAAGTGCGGGACGTCATCCTCTCCGGCGGAGACCCCCTGCTGCTCCCGGACTCCCTGCTGGAACGGGTGCTCAAAGCCTTGCGGAGCATCCCGCACATCGAGCTGATTCGGATCGGCACGCGCGTGCCGGGATCGTTGCCGGAGCGGATCACCCCGAGGCTCTGCGAGCTGCTGAAGAAGTACCATCCGCTCTACATGAACCTGCATTTCAACCACCCGGACGAGCTGACGCCCGCCGTCAAGGCGGCGTGCGGCCTGCTCGCCGACGCGGGCGTACCGCTGGGCGCGCAGACCGTGCTGCTCAAGGGCGTCAATGACGACCCCGCGGTGATGAAGCGGCTGGTCCATCAACTCTTGCTCGCGCGCGTCAAGCCGTACTACCTCTACCAAGCCGACCTGACGAAGGGGACCAATCATTTCCGGACCACCGTCGAAACCGGCATGGCGATCATCCGGGAGCTGCAAGGCCACACGAGCGGCATGGGGGTCCCGCATTTCGTCATCGACGCCCCCGGGGGTGGAGGCAAGATTCCGGTCCTGCCGCAAGACTACCTCGTGCACTTGGATGAGGACGGGGCCGTCCTGAAAAACTACGAGCAGAAGACGTACCACTACCCGCAGCCTCAAAAGAACGGCCGGCGTGAGCTGCCGATGGTCGGCGCCCCGAGCTCCGGCTGTGGGAACGGCGTGTTCGATGAGGCCTGACACAGGGCCGGTGCTGCATGCCAGCTTCCGCCTCCTCATTTTGAATTGGTCTCAGGCCGTCATTTCATCTATCATGCTCCTCTCATGCGCCTCCCCGACCGTGGGCGCCCGCTCGGTGACGGCATGACGGACCGACTCTACACCCTGTTCCCGGAGCTCGAACGCGACCTGCAGAGCCTGGCGTTCACCACCGGAATCCTGCCCTCGCAGAAGATCCGCGAGCTCATCGACCACGGGCGCATCGCCGCGGCCACGCCGATCGACGAAGAGCAGATCCAGCCGTCGAGCATCGACCTCAGGCTCGGACCGGTCGCGTATCGGATGCAGGCCAGCTTCCTTCCGGGGCCCAACGCCCAGGTCGAGACGAAGCTGACGGACCTGGTCATGACGAAGATCGACCTCACCAGGCCGACCGTCTTCGAGAAGGGGTGCGTCTACCTGGTGCCGTTGATGGAGCGCTTGGCCTTGCCGCACGACACGTCCGCCAAGGCCAACCCGAAGAGCACGACGGGGCGTCTCGACGTGTTCACCCGGTTGATCTGTGACGGCGGCACCGAGTTCGAACGCGTCCCGGCGGGGTACAAGGGCACGCTGTACGCGGAGGTGGTCCCCCGGACTTTCACGGTGATCGTGCAGGAAGGGGTCAAGCTCAACCAGTTGCGGTTCGTCCGCGGGTCCCCTCCTCCGACGGAGGCCAGCCACAAGAAGCTCGACGCCGAGGAGCGGCTGGTCTACGTGGACCACGACTTGCCGCAGGAAGCGCAGATCAACGGCGGGCTCATGGTCTCGTTGAATCTGCAGCCGGACAAGAGCAGCGCGGTCATCGGCTATCGCGCCAAGCAGAATACGCCGGCGATCGATCTCCTCAAGCGCGACTACTACGACCCCGACGACTTCTGGGATCCGCTCGAAGCGCCGCGCAACCGCCGCATCATCCTGAACCCCAATGACTTCTACATCCTGTTGTCGAAGGAACGGGTGCGCATTCCGCCCGGCTACGCCGCCGAAATGGTGGCCTACGACCCCTCCATGGGCGAGTTCCGGATCCACTATGCCGGCTTTTTCGACCCCGGGTTCGGCTACGGGGCGAGCGACATCAAGGGCACCCACGCCGTTCTCGAAGTCCGGTCGCACGAGGTCCCGTTCCTCGTCGAGGACGGCCAGGTCGTCGGCCGCCTCATCTACGAGCGTCTATTGGCCCAATCGGATAAGGTGTACGGGCTGGGCATCGGCTCGTCCTACCAAGGACAGGGGTTGGCGTTGAGCAAGCAGTTCAAGCGCGCCCGGCCCGTGGCGGGCCTGTGAGCGATCGGATGATCGGCAAGGACGACCAGCCAGGACGGGACGCGCCGGGGCACGACGCCTCCTCCGGGTCCCACGAAGACCGCCAATTCAACGTCGCGATGATGTTCGTCGGCGTCGCGATGATGTTCGTCGGGTTCCTCGACGTCTTCTTGTCGATCAGCGGCGGCTTCGAGCTGGCGGGCGTCATTCCCCTCCTCCTCTATTTCGCCGGGCTCGCGCTGTGGGCGCAGGCGACGATCGGCAATCCCACCCTGCGCTATCTGGTCGTCGGGACGGCGATCGTGCTCGCCCTCGCCATCTTCCACTACGGCGAAGTGCTGTTTTGGCACAAGCAGGCGGTGTTCTGGGGGACCATTGCCATGGTCGTCTTCTTCATGTTCAAGACCGCCCCGCCCAGTCGATAGGGCTGAGTCACGAGTGCTGAGGACCGACGACCTCAGCGAGCCGACTTCTTCTGCTCAGCACTTCGCACTCAGCGCGTCAACCCCATGCGCGTCAGCGTCATCATTCCCACTCTGAACGAAGAACGGCTGATCGTCGACACGCTGGCACGAACCACGCGATCGGACGTGAGTGAAATCATCGTCGTCGACGGCGGGTCATCGGATTGCACCCAGGCTCTGGTGAAAGAGACCGCGCGGAGACTCGGCTCCACTCATCCGATTCACCTTCTCACTTCCCCAGCGGGTCGCGCGCGTCAGATGAACGTGGGCGCCGCGGCGAGCCACGGAGAGATCCTGCTGTTCCTCCACGCCGACACGAGGCTACCGGAAGGCGCAATCGCGGCCGTCACGCGAGCGTGCGGCGACCAGGGATGCATCGGAGGCCGTTTCGACGTGCAGTTCGACACTCGCCGGGGGTTGGCGCCCGTGATCGCCGCCTTGATGAACTGGCGATCCCGATGGACCGGCATCTCCACCGGCGACCAGGCGCTCTTCGTTCGTCGCGACGTCTTCGCGCGGCTGGACGGCTTTCCTGATGTTCCGCTGATGGAGGACGTGGAGCTCACCAGACGGCTCAAACAGCACGGCCGGCTTGCGGCGCTGCGGCTTCGGGTCGTCACGTCTTCTCGCCGATGGCAGCAGTGCGGACCCATTCGTACCATTGTGTTGATGTGGGCACTGCGCGCGCTGTATTGGTGTGGGGCAAGCCCGGAGCGCTTGGCGCGGCTCTACGCCGAGGTTCGGTGATGGGAACCAAGCCGTCGACGACCACGGCTCAACTTCCCACCCGCTCCTCCGCCGCGCTGATCATCTTCGCCAAGGCGCCGGTCCCCGGTCAGGTCAAGACCCGGCTCTGCCCGCCGCTGACGCCCGACGAGTCGGCGAGCTTGCACGGTACCTTTGTGCTCGATGTCCTCGAACGAAGCGCGGCCGCGGCCGGGCGCGGGCTGCCGAAGGGTGCGTCCCCGCGGTTTTCCCGGATCGTCGCGTGCGCCCCGGCCTCGACGCACGTGTTTTTCAAGGTCCTCCAGGAACGCCACGGCGTCCACCTCATCGACCAGGTCGGCCCGGACCTGGGCGCCAGGATGCACCGCGCCTTCGTCGAGGCCTTCGACCGGGGCCATCGGCCCGTCGTCGTCGTCGGGACGGACGTGCCGACGCTTCCCGAGACCCGCTACACCGAAGCCTTTGCCGCCCTCTCCGATCACGATCTCGTGCTCGGGCCCGCGCTGGACGGCGGATACTACCTGATCGGGCTCACCCGACCGGTTCCCGAGCTGTTTCGTGACGTCGCCTGGTCTACCTCGGAGGTCTGTCGCCGCACGGAGGAGAAGGCCCGCGCGCTGGGATTCCGCATCGCCCTCTTGCCCGGCATGCGGGACATCGATACGATTCAAGACCTGGAGGCGACCATCGCGGCGTGCGGCCTGGACACGCCGGGGCGAACCAAAGCGGCCGCGCCGCTCGTCTCCGCGCGGACCGCCGGTGCGCTGCGGCTGATTGCCTCACGGCTGAAGGAGCGACGTTCATCTCGAGGAGAAGGGTGATCCATGACTGAGCAGGTGGCAGTGATCACGGGGGGAGCCAAGGGGATCGGTCGAGCGATCGCGCTCGACCTCGGGCGGCAAGGCTGGTCGGTGGCCGTCACGTACCGGACCAGCGAGAAAGAGGGCGCCGAGACCGCCCAGGCCGTCACCACCGCCGGAGGTCGAGGCTTGGCGATCCGATGCGACGTCTCGGATCCGGCCGCGGCACGGGCGTTGATCGAGCGGGTCGAGCAGACCTGGGGGCGGATCGACGCGGTGATCCACGGCGCAGGCCCCTACCATCGCCGGAACTTGTTCGAGGAGACGGCGGAAGGCTGGAACGAGATGTTCGCGAACAATCTCCATCCCGTGTTCTACGTGACGCAGGCGGCCGCCCCCGGGATGAAGGCGCGGAAGTCCGGGCGGATCATCACCTTCAGCATGGCGAACGCCGACCAGATGATCGCGCAGCCCGAGATCACCGCGCACTACATCGCCAAGGCCGGCGTCTTGATCCTCACCCGCACGCTTGCCAAGCTGCTCGCCCCCCACGGCATCACGGTCAACGCCATCTCCCCGGGCTTCATCGACAGCGGGAGCGCGCCACCGGAAGAGCTCGCGCCCATGGCCAAACGCATCCCCGCCGGGACGATCGGAACCGTGCAGGATACCGTAGCGGCCGTGCGGTTTCTGCTCTCCCCCGAGGCGCAATACGTCAACGGAACGAACATTCACGTGAGCGGTGCGTGGGGAATCTAGCGGACGCCGAGGTCATCAGCCCGCCTGTCCGAAGACCTTTTTCAACAGCGGCTCCAGCTCGCCCTTCTTCTCCATCGGCTCCAGGATGTCGGTGTCGCCGTAGAAGGTGCCGTTGATGAAGACCTTCGGGAGCGTGGGCCAATTCGTCATTTTCGTCAGGGCCTCCCGCTTCGCGGGATTCGGGAGCACGTCGATGATCTCGTACGGATACCCGTACTTGTCGAAGAACTGCATCGTCTCGCGGGTGAACCCGCACATCGGCATCGTCTTGGTGCCCTTGCCATAAATCAGGATCTTGTGCGCCTTGATCTCCCTCTGAATCTCTTCCTCGATTGGAGTCGCCATGCTTTCCTCCCCTTTGAGAGCCGTGCGACGCGTCTCACGGACGCAGGCCATCGCTCGCTGCGCTCGATCCCCACGGAGCGTATCGCCGGACGATCGAATGCTCCCCTCGGTCATGGGTATGGACGGACGTCGCCTCAGCTTCCGTCGCGTGTTTCCGCCTTCAGCTCCAGCGCATGGATCCGGCCGTCTTTCATGGGCTCGTCGAGCGCCTGGTAGATCATCCGATGCCGGTCCAGCAGGTTCTTGCCCTTGAAGAGATCCGAGACGACCCGGACCGACAGGTGGTCCATCGTCCCGGTGCGATCCGTCACCGTCACTTCGGCGTCAGGCAGCGCGCGCTTGAGGTAGCTCGTCAGCACGTCCGTGGTGATCACGATCCCTCCCGCGCATTACGATAGCGTACTGCTTCCGAGAAAGGCAATGCGCCCGGACGCTCACGTTTTCACCATATTGCGTCCCGCCTGTTTCGCCCGGTACAGGGCCTGATCGGCCGCCTTCACCACCTGCTCGGGGCACACACCCCGTGCATCGGCCTCCGCGGCTCCGATGCTCACGGTGACCGAGACGACTCGGCTCGGGCGCCTCCGGGTCCGTGGGCGTCGCAGTCTTTTCGGCGGACGCCAACGGCGACGGAGTGTGAACGTCGCCTCCTCGATCGTCCGCCGCAGCGTTTCGAGGAACGGCAAGGCCTGGCCGGCCGGCAGGCCGTCGAACACGACCGCAAACTCTTCTCCTCCGTACCGAAAGGCCCTCCCGCCTCCCTCGACCCCGGCCAGGCGGGCGGCCACCATGCGCAAGACTTGATCGCCGACATCGTGGCCGTAGACGTCGTTGAACGTCTTGAAATGATCCACGTCGACCATCGCAATGGTATAGCGGTCACCGAGCTGAAGCAGCATCCGGTTGAACGCCCGGCGCCCCGGCAGCCCGGTGAGCTCGTCGTGGTAGGCCATGACATAGGAGGACTGGAGGACGGCGAGCGACAGGGCTGCCGCCGCCGCCGTCCAATACCAGCCGGCGGGCAAACCCGGAGCTTGCTCGAGGGCGAGAAACACCGAGACCGCCGTCCAGAAGAAGGCCCCATCCACCGCCTCGCGAGCGATCATGAAGCGAACGAGGAAGACCAGGCCGGCGAGCAGCCAGGCCACGAGCCCCGGTTGCGGGATCGTCGCCCGATGCGCCCAGTCGGGAAGGATCAGGCGCGCATCGAGGCGCAGGCCCTGCCGCACGGCGACGACCGCGACGATGGCTTGGACGACGATGACCCCGAGCAACCAGACGCCCTTGCGGGTGAGAACGCCTCGCTCCTTGACCAGGGCGAGCAGAATCAGGTTCGCCGGGACCAGCACGGAGACGAACCCGATCAGTGGAAAAGACCTCGTCGCCGCCGCACGGCCCGCACTCTGGCTGAGCCAGGGATGGGTCACGCCCGCGTAGCCCAGAGCGATCAGCAGGAGCGCAAAGACCAGACGGCTGCGATGGAAATAGGCGCTGAGCAGGAGCCCGACGGTCAGCGAGACCGCGGGCGCGGCGGCGGCCAGGGGATGGAAGGCGGCGGGGAGGGCCGACGGGCGCGCACTGATGACGGCGGCCGCGAGCACGAGCGCCGCACCCGGCACGAGGAAGCGCCAGACCGCGGCCCGCCATTCCCGCTTCATCGCTTTGTTCCTCCCGTCGATTTCCCTGCTCCAGCGATAAGTATAGAGTACGATCAGGCGGGGGCAGCGATGCGGAGACGACGACCGGGGAAGGCGGAGATCCGGCAGGCGATATGGGACCGCCTGCAGCGGGAACGACTGGCACGCTTTCCGTTTCCGCCCCACGGCCGGATTCCGAATTTCCACGGCGCTCGGGAAGCCGCGCTCCGGCTGTTCAGGCTCAAGCCATGGGCATCGGCCAGACGGCTGAAGATCAATCCCGATGCTCCGCAACGGTGGGTGCGTGAAGAAGCGCTCCGCCGCGGGATCACGGTGTTCGTCCCGACTCCCCGGCTGCGGGGCGGGTTCCTCTGCTTGGATCCGAGCGTCATTCCCCGGGACAAGCTGCGCGAGGCCGCCGGACTCTCGAAGGGCCGTCGTTGGGCTCGAGCGGTGCCCCTGGCCGACCTGCCGCCCGTCGACGGCATCGTCTGTGGCTCCGTTGCGGTCTCTGCGGCGGGGCACCGTTGCGGAAAGGGGGAAGGCTACAGCGATCTGGAGTATGCGATCCTTCGTGAGCTCGGCCATCCACCCGTGCCGGTCGCCACGACGGTCCATGAGGTGCAGATCGTCGAGGCGATTCCGCGTGACCCGACCGATCTCCCGCTTTCGGTCATCGTGACGCCAGAGCGGGTCATCCGGGTTCGAAAGCCCCCGCCCGCTCCCGCCGGCGTCGACTGGGGCCGGCTCTCGGGGCGAGACCTCGAGGACATGCCGGTGCTGAAGGAGCTCAAGTCACGGACAACGGTCGGCCGGCGATCGGGAAGGCTACAGCCGAGAGCTTAGGGCCGATTCGACGGCTTCGAGCAGCTCTCGAAGCTCGAACGGCTTGGTGAGGGTATGGACGGCGCCGAAGCGCTTGGCGACGTCCAGAGCGTCGAAGTGGATGCGGCGACTGCCCCCGGAGAGGGCGATGACTTTGGCGGCGGGAAATTCACGGCGCAGCTCGCGGATGACCTCCAACCCGTCTTTCTCGGGCATCAGGATGTCGGTGATGATGAGGTCGCCGGGCTTCTCCCGCCACAGCTTCAAGGCCACCTCTCCATTTTGGGCCTCCATGACGGTATGCGCCGCGCTCTCCAAGACCTGCCGCAGCATATCCAAGACCATCTTGTCGTCGTCGATGATAAGGATTCTGGCCATGGCACTCTCGTCCTAGGCGCGCCTTTCCTTCTCATACCTGATGGCGGCCGAACCGTCAACCTGAAGCTCACGGCGGCACGCCGTTTTCTCGAGTGAAGAGGAAGCCTTCGCTCCCCTCGACCCTGGATCGGATCTCGCGTCCCGACCGATTCACGGACCTCAATCGCGCTCGCCTCGCCTCCTCGGTAGACAAGGGCCCCGGCATCCATCGATAATACCGTGTCCCTCTTCGTGGAGCCTCGATGAACCCGGATCCTCGAGCCGACACAGACGCGGCCGGCGCGGATCGCGATCCATCCGATCACGGGATGAGCCGCCGAGCCTTGCTGACAGCGGCAGGGGCCGTGGGGATCTGGGCGGCGCACGGCCTGACTCCTCGGAATGTCCTGGGCGACGAGGCCCAGGATCCCACGCGCGTGCCGGGCCATCCGCCCACCGCCCATGGCGCGCGGTCGGACTTCGAGCGGGCGCATCGGCTCGTACGAGGAATGGTCTCTCTCACCCCGCTCCAAGATCTGCACGGCATCCTCACCCCCTCCTCATTGCACTTCGAGCGCCATCACAATGGCGTCCCGGTCATCGCTCCCGCTCAGTACCGCTTGTTGATCCACGGTCTCGTCCACCGGCCGTTGATCTTCGCGCTGGAGGACCTGAAACGATTTCCCGCCGTCTCGCGCCTGGCCTTCATCGAATGCTCCGGCAATTCCGCCGGAGAATGGCGGGGCCCGATCGGCCGGACGGCGCAAGAGACACACGGCTTGACGAGCACCAGCGAGTGGACCGGGGTCCGGCTTTCCACCGTCCTGGCCGAGGCGGGGATCAAGCCCGAGGCACGGTGGATGCTCGCAGAAGGCGGCGACGCCGCCGCGATGACGCGGAGCATCCCGCTCGAGTCCGCCCTGGATGAGGCCTTGCTCTGCTACGGGCAGAACGGCGAGGCGTTGCGGCCCGAACAGGGGTATCCCGTCCGACTGCTGCTGCCCGGATGGGAGGGCAACACGTGTATCAAGTGGCTGCGGCGGTTGAAGCTCGGCACCGCCCCGTTCATGACGCGAGAGGAAACCTCGCATTATACGGACCTCATGCCGGACGGGACCGCCCGGCAGTTCACGTTCGTCATGGATGCCAAGTCGGTCATTACCGCGCCTTCCGGAGGCCAGCAGATCCAGCGCGGATTTGTCGAGATCCGTGGTCTCGCATGGAGCGGTCGCGGGCGCATCGTTCGCGTCGACGTGAGCACGGACGCCGGCCGAACGTGGCACCCGGCGGTGCTGCAGGAGCCGGTTCTACCCAAGTGTCACACGCGCTTTCGGTTGGGCTGGCAGTGGGACGGCCAGGAAGCCGTTCTCCAGAGCCGGTGTACGGACGAGACCGGCTACACGCAGCCCACCCGAGAGAGCTTGGTCGCCGAACGCGGCGTCCACTCCGTCTATCACTATCATGCCCTCCAAAGCTGGAAGGTCACGCGCGATGGACGGATCGAGAATATCCATGCTTAAGACGACTCGGCGGGCGGGGATGGCGGCCGCCTGCCTTGTGGCGGGCCTCGGACTGGTGCAGGCCGGCGAACGGGGCTCGCCCGTGTATCATCTCGGCCGACCGGCGACCGAGGCGGACATCAACGCCTGGGACATCGACGTCTCGCCGAGCGGAGAGGGGCTCCCGCCAGGCCGGGGGACCGTCCGCCAGGGTGCGGCCGTCTACGCGGCCAAGTGCGCCGCCTGCCACGGGGCGACCGGGGTCGAGGGGCCCGCAGATCGCCTCGTCGGCGGCCAAGGCACCTTGAAGAGCGATCAGCCGCTCAAGGCCGTGGGAAGCTACTGGCCGTATGCCACGACGCTGTACGACTACATCCGCCGCGCCATGCCCCTCACTGCGCCGCAGTCCCTCACGTCCGACGAAGTCTATGCGGTCGTCGCCTGGATCCTCTACCGCAACGGCATCATCCCCGAGGAGGCCGCGCTGGATGCGGGCACCTTGGCGGCGGTCCAGATGCCGAATCGCCATGGCTTCGTCGAAGCCGAGGGCAACCTGCCAGGCGCGGCGCATCGACCGAGGTGATCCTCACCGCCGACGACGAAGCGCGTCGACGGAACCTCCCTTGGGACGGAGAGAATGGCGGATTCGACGTTCAAAGATTTCGTCCTCGATCAACTGAAGAGCCTCAAGGACGTTTCCTGCCGCGCGATGTTCGGAGGATACGGGCTGTACCGCGGCCGTGTCTTCTTCGGCATCCTCCATCGCGACCGCTTGTACCTGAAAACCGATCGGGCCACCCGCGCGCTGTTCTTGCAGCATGGCATGAAGCCGTTTCGGCCCAACAAGAAGCAGACGCTGACGCGCTACTATGCCGTCCCCCTCGAAGTCGTCGAGGATCCCGAGACGCTCGGCGTCTGGGCGGACCGCGCGAGTCGCTGCACCGAGGACTGACGCGGTCGGCACATGGCATACTGAGTCATGGCTGCGACGATCTGGACGATCGGCCACTCGACGAGAGACCTCCAGTCCTTCCTCGTTCTGTTGCAGGACCGCGGCGTGCGCCGGCTGCTCGATGTTCGACGGTTCCCGTACTCGCGTCGCCATCCCCAGTTTCACACCGACCCGCTTGCGGAGCGCCTCCGGGATCAGGCCATCGACTATCGGCACCTGCCGGCGCTCGGCGGCCGGCGGACGCCGCGGGCCGATTCAGTCAACACGGGGTGGCGCCATCGCGGTTTTCGAGGATACGCCGATTACATGCAGACGGAGGAATTTCAGGGTGCGTTGGACGAGCTCATGCGCCTCGCGAAAGGAGAGCCGAGCGCCGTCATGTGCGCGGAAGCGGTCCCGTGGCGGTGCCATCGCTCCTTGATCGCCGATGCCTTGGTCGTCCACGGCTGGCGGGTGGAGCACATCCTCGGTCCATCGAGAACGGAGCCGCACCGGCTGACGGCGTTTGCCAGGGAAGAGGGGGGCCGCCTCCTGTATCCCGCGCAGGGGGCGGAAATCGAGCTGAAGCTCTTCTAAGCGGGCGGCGACGGCGCGGTCAGCGGTGGACCTGGGAGAAGAGATCGAGCTCCGCGAGCTCCTCGGCCGGCGGAGACGCGAGCGGGAGTTGGATGACGAATGTGGTCCCTTCTCCCGCGCCGCTCATCACCGTGATCTGGCCGCCGTGCTCCTTGACGATCCCATAGCTCACCGACAACCCCAGGCCGGTCCCCTGCCCGACCGGCTTCGTGGTGAAAAAGGGATCGAAGATCCGTCCTTGGATCTCCAGAGGAATTCCCACTCCGGTGTCCCGAAACACGAGCTCGACACGGTCCTCGCGGACCAGGCTGCTCAACATGATCGCCTTGCGCGGCGCCTCGGCCACGGCGTCACGGGCGTTGGTCAGCAGGTTGATGAAGACCTGCTCGAGCTGAATCCGGTTCCCCAACACCAACGGCTCCGCCGGCGACAAGGTCATCGTCAGCTCGATGTTCCGCAAGCGGAGTTGTTCCTGCATGAGCCCCAGCGCCGATTGCAGCACGTCATGGACGGAGACCGGCTCCCGTTCGACGGGTGCGAGCCGGCCGAACGTTCTCAAGTGCTGAATGATGGTCGCGGCCTTGGACACCTGCGCAAGCGCGAGCTTGAGCCGAAAGAGCAACGGCTCCTGCTCCATCGGCCTGAGCTCCAGATGGTCGATCAGGTTGCCGAGGATCAGACTAATGTTGTTCAACGGGTTATTGACTTCGTGCGCGATGCCGGTCGTCAGCTCGCCGAGGCTGGCCAGCTTCGCGCTTTGGACGAGCTGGGCCTGCTTTTCGCGCAACTCCTGCTCCCGCCGTTCGGCATCCTTGAGAAGCTTCAGCCGTTCCTCTTCGGCCAGGCGCCGCTCGGTGATGTCCATGGCAATGCCGACGTACCGGACCGGCATGCCGCTCCCGTCCCGCACGATCTTCCCTTTTGAAAAAATCCAGCGAAGGCCGCCGTCCGGACGCACCAGCCTGAACTGCGCTTCGAATACATCGAGCGCTTGCAGGGCGGCGGCGAACTCTCGCTGCACCCGCTCGACGTCGTCAGGATGAATCCGTTCACGCCACTCCGCGAGCGTGCGGGGCGGCCCTTCGGGCGGCAACCCGGCCATCTCCCGCATGCGGGCGGAGAGCCCGATCCGTCCGGTCCTCAGGCTCACCTCCCAGGTGCCGAGTTGCGCGCCGTCCAAGGCGAGACTCAGACGCTCTTCCCGCTCTTCGATCCCCTGTTCCCGCCTGGCCGCTCGCAGCAAGAGCTGCGTCACGGTCCAGATGACCGCGATCCACAGCACACGGTTCCCAAGGCCCATCCAGAACGGCACTCCCTCCGTCGCGAAGAAGAGGCCGGCGGCGATCAGCGCGATCGCCAGGAAGCTGACGGTGGGGAGCAGGCGGGGAAAGTCGCGATAGAGCCGGGATGCAACCCATAGGGGAAACAGATGCAGGACCCAAAAGGCCAAGCCCAAGGGCGAGAGAAAATCGATGACGAAGACGACCACGGTCAGACCGATGGTCCCCGCCGCAACCAGCCGAAGCCACAATGGGGAGTGCGCTGAATTCATAAGGACCAGCAATCCTGTGGTCGGCCCAGGGCATCAGCCTCGGGGGCCCCATTTTCGTCGGAAGCCGTTCCCTCGTCTATCAGACGATAGCCTACGTATAGCGGGCGGAATCGGCCGCCTGCCAGCTTGTCCTCACCGCCTCTTTCAGCGAGGGACGATCGCCGAGCCCTCCGATGGTTGACAGGGCCGGATCAACTGTCCATTCTTACCCTGCTGATGCTGAACGAGGATGATAAAGACGGTGCTGGGATGATGCAATGACACCGGAACGCCGCCTCGATGAACTGCTTGCCGGTTATTTGACGGATTTTGTTTCGCGCAACCGGGCCGCGCGCACACTGAAGACGCACCTGGACGACCTCGGGATCGGGCTCTGGCCGGTGGCCGATCACCTCACGTTCCGAACCATGGATATCGATCGACGAGCCGAGGAGTTCATCCCGTTCGGGTACGACTTTTCCGAACAGATCGAGTATCAGGACTGGTTTGCCAAGGTCTATCGAAGACCCGGCTACCCGCCTTTGTTCATCGATCAGGCCTACGCCGATGCACGAGGCCGGACGAGCATTATCCCGGATTGGGTCACCTCCTTCGGCGACCGCACGCTGCACCATGTGGCGGTACGGGTCGAGAATATCGAGGTGGCGATGGACCGTCTGGCCCGTGACGGCATCCGCTTCGCCGGGAACATCGTCGGTCAACCCGGTGGCGCCCTCCGCCAGATCTTCACCGAGCCCGAGGAAGTCGGCGGGAAGGCCTTCTCGGTGCTCGAGCTCACCGAACGCCACGAGGGCTTCTTGGGATTCTCCCCGCCTCAGGCCGATGGGCTCATGCGGTCCACGGCCAAGAAGGCCTAGCCCGGCCGGACGCGCTGCTGTCGAGACGCCCGGGAGGTTCGTTGCCGCCCTCCGGAAAAGCTGCTATGGTGCGGCGTCAGAAGGAGGCGAATGGTCTGGGACCCCAAGGACCCGTGGTCGCGAACAGGTGATGGCCTCGATGACGCCCTCCGCGATGCACGTTCCCGCTTGCAGCACATGATGCCCGCGTCAGGGCTGCGCCCGCTCCTCTTGACGCTCGCCCTCCTCTTTCTCCTCTGGCAAAGCGCCTTCATCGTGGCACCCGATGAAGAAGGCGTCGTCAAACGCTTCGGCGAAGTCGTTCGCACGGCCGGTCCGGGGCCTCATCTCAAGATCCCGGTGCTCGAGTCGGTGGCCAAGCCGAAGGTCGAGAAACTACATCGCATGGAGATCGGCTTTCGGACTGATCAGCAGGGACGCCAACACATGTTGCCGAAGGAAGCGCTGATGCTCACGGGCGACGAAAACATCGTCGGGGTGGAATTCATCATTCAGTACAAGATCAAGAGCGCCAAGGACTACCTCTTCCAGGTCGATGAAATCGAGGAAACGATTCAAAAGGCGGCCGAGGCTTCGATGCGGGAAGTCATTGGAAAGAGCAAGATCGACGAGGTCCTCACGACCGGCAAGGCCCAGATCCAGGCCGATACCCAAATGCTCATCCAGCGAATTTTGGACGGCTACCAGGCGGGGATCCACGTGGCGGCCGTGCAGCTCCAAGACGTCGACCCGCCCGAGGCCGTCGTCGCGGCCTTCAAGGACGTCGCGAGCGCCAAAGAAGACCGTGAGAAGCTGATCAACCAGGCGCAGGGCTACCGCAACGATATCATCCCGAAGGCGAAAGGCGAGGCCGCGCAGATCGTCAACCAGGCGAAGGGCTACGCACAAGCCCGGATTACACGGTCTCAGGGCGAGAGCGATCGCTTTGTGAAGATGCTCAAGGAATACAGCCAAGCCAAGGACGTCATCGGCAAACGCTTGTACATCGAGACGATGGAAGAGATCCTGCCGGGCGTGGAGAAAATCATCATCGACGGCAAAGCCGGCGACCGACTGCTTCCGTATCTCCCGCTTCAGCGCGCCGCCGGCTCGGGCCCCGCGTCACAGACCGAGGAGAAGGGGAATCGATGAGCAAGCAGACGCTCATCGTCGCGTTTGTCGGGGTCCTGCTGTTGTTGATCGTCCTCGGCGCGTCGCCGTTCTTCGTGGTCGACCTGACCCAAACCGCAATTGTCGTGCAGTTGGGAAAGCCCGTTCGGTCGATTACCCAGCCTGGTCTTCAATTGAAGGTGCCGTTCATCCAGGAAGTCACCTACTTCGACAAGCGCCTTCTCGACTACGACTCCGTCGCCCAAGACGTTATCACGCAGGACAAGAAGACGCTCTTGATCGACAATTTTGCCAAGTGGCGCATCACCGATCCCTTGAAGGTCTTTCAAGCCTTCCAAACTCAGCGCGGCGCCTTGAAGCGGCTCGACGACATCATCTACTCGGAGCTGCGGGTCGAGGTGGGACGGCACACCCTCTCCGAAATCGTGTCGAAGACCCGTTCCGATGTGATGTCCGTGGTAGCGCAACGAGCGAATGAGAAGGCGCAGCCGTATGGAATCGAGATCGTCGACGTCCGCATCAAGCGGGCGGATTTGCCGGAACAGAATGAGAAGGCCGTGTTCGCGAGAATGCAGGCGGAACGTGAGCGGGAAGCCAAACAGTACCGCGCGGAAGGCGCCGAGGAGGCCCAGAAGATCCGGTCAGACGCCGAGAAAGACCGAGAAATCATCCTGGCCGAAGCTTACAAGACCGCCGAGCAACTGCGAGGAGCGGGGGACGCTCAGGCCTTTCGACTCTATGCCGAAGCCTACCGCCAGGACCCCAAGTTCTTTGAATTCATTCGGTCGATGGAAGCGTACAAGAAGACCTTTGCCTCCGGCACCACCTTGGTCTTGAGTCCCGACGCCGAGTTCTTGAAGTATCTCAGACAGCGCTGAGCCAGCCTAGCGGGCACCGACCCTCTTCACGACAGCCCGACAACGTGTCCGGTGTCCGGGTCGAGATCGATATGCTCCCCGGCAGGATGGGCCGGAAGACCGGGCATCAGCTGGATGCCCGAGGCGATCGCGGTGAGAAATCCGGCACCCGCCAGCAGGCGAACCTCTTTGATGGGCAAAGTAAATCCCGTGGGCCGGCCTTTCAATGCCGGATCATGCGACAACGACAACGGCGTTTTCGCCATGCAGATCGGCAGGGACCCGAACCCCAGCTCGTAGGCTCGTCCGATCTGTCGCTCGGCCGTGTCCTCGTAGGACACGGTACGCGCGCCATACATGCTCGTCGCAATGGTTTCGATCTTCTCCTTGATCCCTGCCGAATCAGGATAGAGAAGGCGAAACTTAGCCGGCTGGCGGCAGGCGGAGACGACGGCTTCCGCGAGTTCCTCCGCCCCTTTGCCGCCGTCCTGCCAGTGCGTGGAAACCGCGGCCCCCACCGCCCCCGCACGACGAGCCCACTGGGTCACGTAGACCAGTTCCTCTTCCGGATCCTCGCTGAAGGCGTTGACCGCCACGACCGCGGGGATGCCGTGTGCGGCCACGTTTTCCAGGTGCTGCTGTAAATTCGCAAGCCCCTTCTCGAGGGCCTCGCGATTCGGCCCGCTCAGCGCGTTGGGTAGCGGCTTCCCCGGTTTGACCAGGCCGCCGCCTCCATGAAGCTTCAAGGCCCTGAGGGTCGCGACGACGACGGCGACGTCGGGCCGGAACCCGGACGCACGGCATTTAATGTTGAAGAATTTTTCGGCGCCCAAATCGCTGCCGAACCCCGCTTCCGTGACGACATAGTCGCCGCATCGGAGTGCCAGGGCATCGGCGAGGATCGAGCAGTTTCCATGGGCGATGTTCCCAAAGGGTCCGGTATGGATGACGGCCGGGGTGCCTTCCAGGGTCTGGAGAAGATTCGGGCACAGGGCCTCCTTGAGCAGGACGGCCATTGATCCTCCACACTTGAGGTCTTCGGCCTTGACCGGTCGTCCATCACGCCGAAACCCCACGATGATGCGCTCCAGCCGCTGTTTCAGATCTGCGTGGCCCTCCGACAGCGCGAGAACCGCCATGACTTCTGAGGCTTCCGTGATGACGAACTCGGCTGCTCGACCTTCACGCACGTGCGGCGGGGTCAGGGTGACCCGCCGGAGCGCACGGTCGTTGACACTCAGCGCTCGGGGCCAGACGATGCCGTTTGGGTCGAGGCCCAACCCATTCCCGTGAAAGAGGTGATTGTCGGTGAAGCCAGAGAGCAGATTGTGTGCGGCAGCGACGGCGTGAGCATCCCCGGTCAAGTGGAGATTGACGTCCTCCATTGGAGCCACTTGGGCCCGCCCCCCTCCAGCCCCACCGCCTTTCATGCCAAAGACCGGCCCCAGGGAGGGTTGCCGTAACGTCACGATCGCGCGTTGTCCTTTACGGCAGAGCGCCATCGCCAAGCCGATTGAGGTTGTCGTCTTCCCTTCTCCGAGCGGAGTCGGATTGATCGCGGTGACGAGGACATACCGCCCCAACGGCCGGGCCTTCAGCCGTTCAAGCGCCGAAAGCGTGACCTTCGCCTTGAAGCGGCCATAGGGGATGAGCTCATCCGCCGACAGACCCATCGCTTCTCCGATTTCCATGATCGGACGGAGTCGAGCGGAACGCGAGATATCCAAATCGGTCACGAGCGCCTCCCGTTAGATCATTTCGGGCGCGCAGTGTACCACATTCGCAGAGGCAACGGGCGGGATGAAAGGGTGGTTTGAGGACGGCAGGGGAAACGCGGCGGGCAGACCAGAAAGCTGACTGGGACGTTAATCGAGGATATAGCGTTGGGGATCGACGGGATGATTATTGGACTTCACGAGATAATGCAGGTGTGGGCCCGTGGAAAGACCGGTATTGCCTACCAGGCCGATGACATCTCCTCGTTTGACCTTTTGACCATTCTTGACCAATACCTTTGCAAGGTGCCCGTATTGGGTTTCCATCCCAAAGCCATGATCTAGGGCGATCATATTGCCCATCCGAGGATCGAAGCCGGTTACAACGACCCGCCCCGAGGCTGGCGCCTGAACCGGGGTATTCGGTGCAGCCCCGATATCCAGCCCGTCATGCATAGCCAATTGGCCCGTGAAGGGAGAGACTCGCTTCCCAAATCCGGACGTCACCCATCCCTTCACCGGCCAAATGGACGGCGTTGCATCCCATCGAGCCTGTTTTCCTTGCACGACACTTGCGAGATCTTGCAAGGACCGCTCTTCTGACCCCGCTTCGGTCTGAAGCCACTGCAAGCTCTCCTGGACCTTGGAGAGCATGTCATTTTGTTGACGGTCGTTCGACTCCGCGCCTTCCCGGGAGATCTGGCGCTCTTCCCCGTCAGAGATCATAAGCTCGCTTGAATTAAAAGGATTCTTGAGGTTGACCTCTTCGCTGTCTCCGCCCTTGCCATCCAAGACAGCTTCAGGCTTGGGCGCTTCAATTCCAAGCATGAGTCGAAGGCGCTGGTTCACCTCTTTCATCGCCAACAAGCGCCGTTTCAGCTCATTGACGGTATTCGAAAACGAGGTCGTCTGCTCGCGGACGCTCGCCATCTCCGCACGCAGGGCTTTGAGCTCCCAAATCTCCCCGATGCGCATCACGGCTTGTGAAAGGAGGATGACTTGAACAATGGCCAGTACGAGGCCGACCACCGCCGCCTTCCGGACAAGCGTCCGAGAGAAGCTGAACTTCAAAGGCCCCGCCATTGACCCTCTGAAGATCATCACCGTATAGGCGTCTTTCGGCTCATCCATGGCATCACTCCTGTGCGCGATTACCTCTAAGCGCTACCGGGCCAAGTGTAGCCAATGGCATGGTGACGGTCAACAATTTTGTTTAAGAGCTCTTATCTTTCAGTCAGTTACGGTTGATTCATGAATCCAGTTCAAATAGGGCTGAGCGCCGGCCATGACCGGGATCGCAATAATCTCCGGCACTTGGTAGCTGTGCAGTCGCCGCACCTCGGCGGCAAGCTGATTAAACAAGGCAGGTCTGGTCTTGATAAGCATCAGGCATTCAACGTCTTCTGATACTTTTCCTTCCCAACGGTAAATCGAGGTGACATGAGGGACCAGGTTGGCACAAGCGGCAAGCTTCTGATCCACGAGGGCGCGTCCGATCCGGGTCGCTTCTTCCTGGGATGAGGCGGTGACAAGGACGATAATGGCCTTCTCTGGACTGGGATCCATCGATTCTGCTCCTTCTGGTTCGGGTACGAAGGGTGGGCGGGTTCAGCGCTTTCGCATAGCCTATATCCCCCACCATTGACAGGTCCGAAAAGCGGTACTTATATTACTTCCGTCAAGGAGGCCAGGTCATGGGATACACGATTACGGTACAAGAGCTGAAGCAGCGGCTGGACAAGGGTGACCGGCCGGTCTTGTTGGATGTGAGGGAGCCCTATGAGTATTCACTGGCCAAGATCGAGGGATCGATCCTGATTCCTCTTGGAACCCTTCCCCAGTCCTTGGATAAGCTGGACCGGAACGCCGAAATCGTGGCGTATTGCCACCACGGGATGAGAAGTGCTGATGCAGTGGGTTTCCTGGCCCAGCAAGGCTTTACGAACGTAAAGAATCTCATCGGCGGCATCGATGCCTGGTCGGTTCAGGTCGATCCTTCCGTCCCGCGCTATCGCTGACGCCCGCTCAATGAGAGGTTCGTTCCAGTTCTTGGCGAAAAAACTCGACGGTCCGCTTGAGACCATCCTGGAGGTCGACCTTGGGCTCCCAGCCCACGTCGTGACGGATCCTTGTGATATCGACCACGCTGCGTGTCTGTTCCCCCTTCTTGGCCGGGCCGTGAATGCCCTTGAATCCGGCCCCGGTCATCTCTGTCAACACCCGGAAGAGCTCGTTGATCGTCGTTTCCGTCGCGGTCCCAACATTGTAGATCCCTTGCACGTCTTGGCCCATGACCGCGAGATTCGCTTCCACCACATCTTCAACGAAGACAAAATCTCTTGTTTGGCGCCCATTTCCGTTAATGATCGGCTGCTCCCCGGCTAACATCTTTCTCGCAAAGATCGCGACGACCCCGGCCTCGCCTTCAGGATCCTGCCTCGGCCCGTACACATTCGCATACCGAAGCGAGACGTACTGAATGCCGCTGACATGTTGGTAGTAGGCCAGATAGTGTTCGCCCGTCAGTTTGCTGATGCCGTACGGGGATAGAGGCCGAGTGGGATGGGACTCGGGGGCCGGAAAGATCTCTTGCTCCCCATAGACCGCCCCGCCCGATGAGGCGAAAATCACCTTCCGCGTACCATGCTTGACGGCCTGTTCGAGAAGATTGAGCATCCCGATGATATTGACCTGAGCATCGAAAATCGGATCCTCGACCGATCGACGGACGTTCATTTGCGCCGCCAAATGCACGACCAACGAAGGCCGTTCCTTTCGAAAGACCTGTTCCAACCGAGAACTTTGGATGTCGACTTTGTAGAACTCTGCCGCGCGATTGACGTTTCGTCGCTTTCCGGTTGAGAGATTGTCCACGATGACCACATCATGGCCCTCCTGGACCAACCGATCCACCAGGTGGGAACCGATAAAGCCCGCGCCGCCTGTGACCAAGATTTTCATGCCGGTCTCCTTTGGTCCTGCTCAACAGAGTCTCCCACGTACCGAAACGCCGCCAAAATTTCCCGATTACCCTTTTGGCCGGTGACCGGAGAGTCAACCGTCCCGAGACAACTCAAGCCATGTCGTGTCGCGGCCTCGATCACCTTCTCTGCGGCAGCTTGGCGGTGCTGGTCGTTGCTGACGATGCCTCCCCGACCCACTTGGCCGCGGCCCACCTCGAATTGAGGCTTGATCAAGGCGACCACCAAGGCCGGGCTGTTGAGGAATCGGAGCACGGCGGGAATCACCAGGGTCAAAGAAATGAATGAAACGTCGATGACTGCAAGATTGATCCGCTCCGCGACCGCGTCCTTCGGCAAGTACCGAATGTTTTGCCGGTCGAGGACGGTGACTCGCGGGTCCTGCCGCAACCGCCAGTCAAGCTGTCCATAGCCGACATCCACGGCATAGACGTGGCGGGCTCCGCGTTGCAGAAGGCAATCCGTAAACCCGCCGGTCGAGGCTCCGACGTCCATCGCCACGAGGCCCGCTGGATGGATGTGAAAGCGGTCGAGCGCCGCCTCCAATTTCCGTCCGCCTCGACTCACGTAGGGCTCCGGGTTCCCGACGACATGGATCTCGGCCTCCCGGCTTACGAGCCTCGCCGGCTTGTCCACGGGCAGGCCGTCTACCGTGACGCTGCCCGCCATGATCAGCCGACTGGCCTGTTCACGGCTCGGTGTCAGGCCGCGAAGGACAAGCGCTTGATCGAGGCGAACGCGGCCGGCCTTGTCTACCATGGGAATCCGGAGAAGACTGGGAGGGGAAGATCGGGGGGCGCGCAGCGGCCTACACGGAGGACACGGGATCATCGGCCTCCTCAGCCCCTAGATTATAGGCTCGAAGCCGTTTCTTGCCATCCTTGTCCTGGATCAGGATTTCGACCTTCCGTTCGGCTTCATCGAGCATCTTCAGGCACGTCTTCGACAATCGAATCCCCTCCTCGAAGATCTTGAGGGATTCGTCCAGAGGCAAGTCTCCTCGCTCCAATTCGGTTGCAATCGTTTCAAGCCGAGCGAGCGCCTCTTCAAATTTGATCATCGCCATGCAAGTCCTTGGAGAAAGAACGGTATTATACCGTGACGTGGCTTCAAATCAAGCGCTAGGGATCTGGTAGGATCCTCCGCACCCCGCAGAGCAACCGCCCTTCCGTCAACCTCACGCTGATCTCCTCATCCACCGAGACATCCTTGCTACGCCTCAGAACCTTGCCGTCGGAGACAGTCTGCACGATGCTGTAGCCACGGGCGAGAATCGCGAGCGGGCTGAGCGTATGGAGGGCGGCCAGCAGCACCTGCACCCGTTGCCGCCGGAAGCTCACGGCACGGGACCAGGCCTGCTGCAAGTGAGTGGTCGTATGAGGCAGCAGCGTTTTCAGCGTTCGAATGGTCCCCCTGGGACTCGCCACCAGGACACGGTGCTCGGCAAGGGCCCGGCGCCGTTCCGATCGTCTGATCGAGTCGGCGATCGCCGCTTCCAGCCGCCCGGCGATGTCATCCAGTCGTTGGCTTTCTCGCTGAACTCGGAACACGGCGCCGCTCATCGTTTGGCAACAGCCCGCGACCGTTCGTTCGAGACGGTCGAGCTGCTGGCGTAAGGCGCGATACTGACGTGCGCTGAACTCCTGGACGGTGCGCAGCAGATCCTGGAGGACAGGGGCCACCGCTTCGGCGGCTGCTGACGGCGTCGGCGCGCGGTAGTCCGCGACAAAGTCGGCGAGCGTGTAGTCGATTTCGTGACCGACGGCCGATACCACCGGAACGGGTGACGCCGCAATCGCCCTGACGACGACTTCCTCGTTGAAACACCACAGGTCCTCGAGCGACCCGCCGCCTCGGCCGACGATCATCACGTCGACCTCTCCCGAGCCGCCCAGCTCGTCGATGGCAGCCGCGATGCGTTGGGCTGCCCCGTCTCCTTGCACGGGGACGGGATAGACGAGGATCGAGAGGATCGGGCAACGCCGCTGAAGGACGGTCAAGACGTCCCGGATCGCCGCGCCCGTCGGGGAGGTGACGAGTCCGACGCGCCGCGGCAAGAGCGGCAAGCGGCGCTTGCGCTCGAGCGCAAACAGGCCTTCTTTGGCGAGCTTTTCCTTGAGCTGCTCGAACGCGATTTGCAGCGCGCCGAGTCCTTTGGGCTCGAGGTAATCGACCGCGAGCTGATATTCTCCGCGCGGTTGGTACACCGTGAGCCGGCCACGGGCGATCAGGTGAAGCCCTTCGTCGAGCGTGAAGCGAAGACAGGAGGCCGACGACCGAAAGAGCACGGCTTTGATTTGAGCCTGATGATCCTTGAGCGTGAAGTACAGGTGTCCGGAGCCGGGCGTCCGCACGTTGGACACCTCGCCCTCGACCCATACATCCGGAAAAGTTTGCTCGAGGCGCTCACGAACCAGGAAGGTCAATTCTGAGACTGTGAGGATTCTTTGTAGCGAAAGGGCCATCGAACGGACGTCGGAGGAATCGATAGCGCTAATCGGGGATTCGAAACCGCCGGATGCTGACCGCTTTTCCCAATGTGCCTTCCACTTCCACGAGGACGGCACAGAGCACCGCGGGGCCGGACGCCACTTCGAAGCGCCGGGGCATCCCCGTGAGAAACTTCTCGATCGCAAGTTCCTTTTTGATCCCGATCACCGAGTGAACCGGGCCCGTCATCCCGATGTCCGTGACGTAGGCGGTCCCCTTGGGGAGAATCTGCTCGTCCGCAGTCTGCACGTGGGTATGAGTCCCGACGACGGCCGACACCTCCCCATCCAGGAAATGCCCCATCGCCATTTTTTCGGACGTCGCCTCCGCATGCATATCGACAACGATGGCAGGGGCGTGGGTCTTCAAGCGGGCGACTTCACGGCGGGCGACCTGAAACGGGCAGTCGAGCGTAGGCATATAGGCGCGGCCCATCAGTTGGACGAGACCGAGCTTTTCCCCTGCTGCCGTTTCGATCACGAAGGCCCCACGGCCTGGAACCCCTTCGGGATAGTTGGCCGGGCGCAGGAGGCGCGGCTCGCGCCTGATGTAGTCGACGATCTCTTTCTTGTCCCATGCATGGTTGCCCAGCGTAATGGCGGCGAGGCCGTAATCGAACAACTCCTGGGCGAGCTCCGGGGTGATCCCGAAGCCCCCGGCGACATTCTCGCCATTCCCGATCACGACGTCGATGCCGTGCTCGTCCACGAGCTTCGGGAGACGCCGGGCAATGGCCCGGCGCCCAGGCTCTCCCATGATGTCTCCGATGAAGAGCACCTTCATGCCCCTGATTGCTCCTCCTGGTCCTTGGACCACTACTTGGCGAAATCCACGAACCGGCTCTCTCGGATCACCGTCACCTTGATCTGACCGGGATAGGTCAATTCGTCTTCGATGCGCCGCGCGAGCTCCCGGGACATCAGAGCCGACTCGGCATCGCTGACCTCGTCATGCCGCACGATCACCCGGATCTCCCGGCCGGCTTGGATCGCGTACGCCTTCTGCACCCCGCCGAAGGCGATCGCCAGCGACTCGAGCTTTTCCAAGCGCTTCACGTACGACTCAAGGGCCTCCCGGCGAGCGCCGGGTCGCGCCGCTGAGAGCGCCTCTGCAGCGGCAACCAGCACCGTCTCCGGACAGATCGGCTCCACCTGCTCATGGTGTGCGGCGATCGCGTTTACGACCTTCGCCGACTCCCCGTATCGCTTGGCGATGTCCGCACCCAGTAAGGCATGCGGACCTTCTTCCTCATGGCTGACCGCTTTGCCGATGTCATGGAGCAGGGCCCCGCGCTTGGCCAATTTGACATCGAGCCCGAGCTCGGACGCCATGATGCCGCAGATATAAGCCGCTTCCCGGGCGTGGTACAGGTTGTTTTGACCATAGCTCGTGCGGTACTTCAAGCGGCCAAGAATCTTGATCAAGTCCGGATGAAAATCGGACAGACCGACTTCGAAAATGATTTTCTCGGCTTCCTCGACCATCAGCTTGTCGAGGTCCGTCTTGACCTTTTCGACGATCTCTTCGATCCGGGTGGGATGGATTCGGCCGTCGTGCATCAACCGTTCCAACGCGACCTTCGCGACCTCGCGACGGAGCGGATCGAATCCGGAAATAATCACCGCTTCCGGAGTCTCATCGATAATCAGATCGATACCGGTGGCCGCCTCGATCGCGCGGATGTTGCGCCCTTCCTTGCCGATGATGCGGCCCTTCATCCCGTCGTTCGGGATCGGCACGACGGAGATGGTCGCTTCGGAGACGTAGTCCCGGGTCACCCGTTGAATTGAACGGGTGATGACTTCACGCGCTTCCCGTTCGGCGTTTTCCTTGGCCTCGTCGAGGATGCGCTTCGCCATCCCCGCGGCTTCCCGTTTGGCCTCACCTTCGATTTCACTGATCAATTGCCGTTTCGCTTCCTCGACCGTCATACCGGACACGCGTTCGAGCGCCGCGCGCCGCTCTTTGAGCAACCGCTCACTGACGGACTCCTGGCCAGCCAAGGCCTCTTCGCGTTTGGCCAACTGCGCTTCCCGCTTTTGCGCCTCCGCCTCCCGCCTTTCGATCGCTCCCAACTTACGATCGAGATGCTCTTCACGCTGGAGCAAGCGCTTCTCCTGGCTCGCAAACTCCGCCAGCCTCGCCTTTTGCTCCTTTTCAATGTCGCTCTTGGCTTGAAGCAGTAAGTCCTTGGCCTCGAGCTTCGCCTCCTTGATCAGATTCTCGGCCTCCCGCTCGGCTCCTTGGACGGTCTGCCGCGCATGTTCATCCGCCTGCTGGCGCTGAACGGCCCATTTGTTCCGTTGCAAGACGGCGAGGGCGCCGATGCCGAGAGCGGCCCCCAGCAGCGCCACGACCACGTATATGATGGTGGTAAGAATCGTCGCCACCCCCTTTCAGTTCGGACGCCGGGTGGACGTCCGCGCCGGGTGGACGACGCACGATGGACGGGAGCGCAGTAATGAAGAGATGCGGCGGTCAGCGGACGCGGACGATCAACGTATCGGGCGAAGCGAGCAGGGGCGGCCGCGACTTGTCGAGCATAGACTCACTACGGGCCCGGACCGACTCCCGGGTAGAAGTAACGCAGGCTCCTCCACCGGGTGTCCCCGGCCCCACTTGCTTCGGACAAATCCAAAAACCCGGCGCGCGAGCACCATCCGGCTCATCTCCAACGATACCAGTTTTCGGCGCACGGGTCTTCTAGACCACACCAGCCGGTCGATCAGCATCACCACGGCAAGCAATACGTTGATCACGTCGTCAGCTCGACAATCTCAGTCATCCAACGTCACAGCCCAGTGCTTCGTCCCTCCGTGCACTTCCCTTTTTCCTTAGGGACAATGGCACGGTATCAAAACCATCAAGGGATTGCAACACTCGCGGTCAGCCTTTCTGACCAACCTGGAGGTGCTCCTCGATGGATTCCATCAAACTCGTCGCCCGGCGATCGAGGTCGGCCTCACCCTGTTTCCGAACTTGCTCGGACTCGAAGAGCTGATGGGTGATGTTGATGGCGGCGAGCACCGCAAGCTTCGAAGCGGTGACGGTTTTCATGCCTTTTGCGACGGCGCGCATCTGAGCATCCACGTGGGCGGCCAACCGCCTCACGTAGTCCTCGTCCGCATCGCCCTTGATCGTGTAGCGTTGGCCGCAGATATCGACCTCCGTCGTCTTAGTCAAGCGCCACCTCCTTCGATTCTGCCAAAGAATCGAGAACTTCCAACTCATCCAGCACCTTTTCGATCCGTGCCTTGACGTCCACTCGTTCTTCTTCCCACCGGCGCCCGAGCTCCTCCTGCTTGAGCAGGCGCTCACGAGTCGCCCGAAGCTCGGTTTGCAGGGCTGCATTTGTCCGTCTCAGCTCCTGAACCATCTCAACCAAGCTTCGGATACGCGCCTCCAAGGCCTCTAATTTCTCCAATGCCATGCTAGACTCCGCCATAGAAGTGGTGTCGCAAAGTGATCGAAGTTATTAATAAAACAGGCGAACTATAGGGGCTTCAGCAGGCCTTGTCAAGCGAGGGGACGTTGCAGGCGGGGGGGGTCAGGCGGGCGTATTCACGGTAGCTGCGGAGCACGCGCTTCACATAGGCGCGGGTTTCCTGATACGGGATCATCTCAATGAATTCATCCTGCTCCATTCCCGCATATTTCTGAATCCATGAAGAGACCGCTTGAGGCCCGGCATTGTAAGCAGCAACCGCGTAGGCGATATTGCTCGAGAACTCTTGCAGCAATTGCTCCAGGTACCGCACGCCGAGCTTGATGTTCGTTTCCTGGTCGAACAGATCCTCGCGCGTGAGCTCGGCGGTGCCCGCTTTCTTTGCCAGCGTCTGCGCTGTCCCCGGCATGAGTTGCATCAACCCGATCGCACCGACCCGGGACAGCGCACGAGGATCATACTGGCTTTCCTCACGGATGATGGCCGCGGCAAGGAGCGGGTCGACGGAACCCGCGTACCCCCGAATGATGGGCAGATGCGCCGTCGGGTAAGCCACGGACCACAAGACCCGTGGGACCGGCTCCCCGTTGCCGCGTTCAATCGGATCGCGAAAATGCACGCGGGCGAGTCGGAGCGCCTGGTGGTGCTGCCCTGCCTCCGCCAGGATTCCGCACAGCTCCATGATCATCGAGCGATCCTTGGCGTACCGCTCCGAGAGCGCGTCCAGTTCCTTGGCCGCCTCTTGCCGAAAGCCCAAAAGGGCCAACTCCGTGGCTTTCAGATATCGAGAGTCGTTCCTCAGCCCGCCCGCCGGCTCCAAACCGTTCGAAGGAGCTTCGCCGACGTAGCCGACCGTGACGGAGGCCGTCACCTTGCCGCCTCTCTCCGCCAACTGGCAATAGTACGAGAAGTGGTAGCGCCGGCACAGCGTCGTGTAGGCCTCCTCAGACGGCTCTTGCAGGCGGTCTCTCGCTCGCCCCAGCCAGTACAGCGCTTGCGGAGTCCATAGTGCGTCGTCGGGTAGCAGCATGATCGCTTGGAAGGACGCGGCGGCCTCCTGATAGCGCGCCGCCCGGTAGTGCGCCCACCCGATGCGCCACAGGGCTTCCAATCGCAGCCCGCTCGCCTCGGCCGTCGCCATCGCCTGTCGGTACTTCGTGATCGCCTTTTCCACCTGGCCCTGATCGTCCAGCCAAACACCCGCCAACAACGTGATCGTCGCCTTTTGATCGACGGTGACGGGAATGGAAGGCAGGGACGACAAGAGGCTTAGGAGTCGATCGCCTTGGTCTTGTCGCAGAAAGACCCGCGCCAACCAGACGGCCGCTTCGCCGCCCTGCGGAGCCGGTGTCCCAAGAAGCGCGCGATACATCTCGCGGGCCTGGTCATAGCGTTTCAAGCGGACGAGGGAGAGGGCCAGCTTGAACTTGGCCTCATCTCGCTTGGGGTGCTGCGGAGCCGCAGAGAGAAACCGTTGGAGTTCCTCCACCGCCTCTGCATGGAGCGCCAGCGTCTGAAAAGCGGCCGCCCGGGCGTATAGGTCCTCGGGAGTCGGGCGCCAAGGCTGACCGTTGAGACCCAGAGACAACCGCCCCTGAGCTTCGCGAGCTTCCGGTGCATTGGGATAGCGAACCCAGAGATACCGAAATGCCGCCTCACTTTCCGCATGCCGCCCCTCGCGAAGCAGGCAGTCGGCGAGCAGATAGTATGCGGTCGGAGCCGCCGGATCCAAAGGAGCCAATGCCACGCTCCGTGACAGGGGGTCGATCGCGTTCCCGCACTGACCCGCCCGGTACCACGCTTCGCCGCTGAGGAATGCGGAGCGCGCGGCAAGAAGGGTATCGGGCACCTCCGCCGGGATCCGTTGAAACTGCTCCGCCGCCTTGGATGTCTCGCCGGCTTTATAGAGGGTTTCACCGATCCACAGCCTGATGTAGTCGTCCAGGATCGGAAAGTCGCTGCGTACGGCGTCCAGCCGGTGTAACGCCTCAGCGGGCCGGGTCTCGCGAAGCACGAGCGCGCTCGCGAGGGCCGCGCGCTTCGACCAGATGGAATCCGGAGCGCGCATTTGAAGGTACTGAAGCCGATCGAGGATCAGCCGGGACCGCTCCTCGGGCGACCCGCCGTCCCGCACAGCCAGCGCCTTTCGAAAACACACCTCGAGCGCAGCTTCGCACGCGGATTCGGCGAGTGCCTCAGGAAGGGGGTCGGCGAGTGTTGAAGTGGGAATGGCTCCGAGGAGCAGGAGGATCGGAAGAAGCGTGACTCTCATCAAGTCTCAGAACACGTTGGACGCCAGGCGGACACAGCGCGAGGGCAGGAGGATTATAACAAACGCCTGCGGAGCGGTCCACGCAGCGCGTTGCTTGTCAACGAATTTTACGCTGTGTTACGCTCAACCATGCCGCGGTCCTCTGCCTGTCATTCCACTGGATTCTCTCCCCCTCTCGATCTGCTGGCCCTCGATCTCGCCGGAGCCCGGAGCCTGGCGGAGGCCTTCGGCTGGCCGCGCTATCGTGCGGTCCAATTGCTTCGCTGGCTCTATCAAAAGCGCATCAGGCGGATCGAAGAGATGACGGACTTCTCGCAGAAGGAGCGACGGGAATTGGCGACCAAGGCGGCGATCGTCCGCGCCGAGGACGTGCAGGTTCTTCGCTCAGCGGACGGGACACGAAAATTTCTGCTGGGATTGCGCGACGGGCTCAGGGTCGAGAGTGTTTTGATTCCCGACGCCGGCCGATTGACGCTGTGCCTGTCGACCCAGGTGGGTTGCACGCTCGACTGCGGCTTTTGTCTCACCGGCACCATGGGGCTGAAGCGGAACCTCACGGCAGCGGAGATCGTCGACCAAGTGTTGACCGTTCAGGACCGATTGGAGGAAGCCGAACAGATCACGGGACTCGTGTTCATGGGGATGGGCGAGCCCCTGGCGAACCTCGCCGCGGTACGCGAGGCGATCAGGCGGTTGAGCAATCCCGAGTGGGGACTTGGGATCAGCCCGCGCCGTATGACGCTCTCGACGGCCGGCTTGGCGACTCGCCTCCGAGAGATTGCCGACCTCGGCGTCAATCTCGCCATTTCGCTGAACGCGACGACCGAGGAGCAACGTGCCCGACTGATGCCCGCGGCCGCCAAGCTGCATGACCTGGCTTCCCTGCTCGATGCCTGTCGGGCGTACCCGCTGCCGCCGCATCGCCGGTTGACGTTTGAATACGTGCTGCTCAGGGACGTGAACGATACGATGGAGGACGCCAAACGCCTGGCCAGACTTCTGGCCGGCCTGCGATGCAAGATCAATCTCATCGCCTTCAATGAGTTCGTAGGGAGCCGCTACCGCCGCCCCGACGACGAGCGAGTTCTTCAATTTCAAGCGGTGCTGAGGCGGGCAGGCTTCGATGTCTTCATCCGGAAGAGCAAGGGGCGCGACGTGTTGGGCGCATGCGGGCAGTTGGGACAGCCTCCGCACGCCCGTCTCATCGGCTTGACACCTCTCGCGGGCCGTGGTTAGCATGCGCGGCTTTCCTTGGGGGTATCGTATGCGGTCCCGCAGCACGGTTGTCGTCTTTCTCGCGGTCGTCCTGTTCGGCGTGTGGATGCCCGCGACTCTCCGTGCCACCGACGTCGCGTCGAGCGTGCACGAGCACGTCCTGAGCAACGGGCTCAAAGTGCTCCTCGTCGAAAACACCAAAGCCCCGGTGGTCACCATCCAAATCTGGTACAAGGTCGGCTCCCGCAACGAAGTGATGGGCCGGGCCGGGCTGTCCCATATGCTCGAGCACATGATGTTCAAGGGGACGGAACGGAATCCGAAGGGCACGTTCTCTCGAACGATTCGCAAGAACGGCGGCAACGACAATGCGTTCACCAGCCAAGACTTCACCGCGTACTTCGAGAACCTCGCCGCCGACCGCGTCGAGCTCGCCTTGGCCTTGGAGGCGGACCGGATGCAGGGCCTCCTGCTGGATGAGAAGGAATTTCAGTTGGAACGAGAGGTCGTCAAGGAAGAGCGCCGCCTGCGGATCGAGGACGACCCTCAATCCTCGCTTGTCGAGATGTTGTTCGCCCAGGCATTCATGGCGCACCCGTACCATTGGCCGGTCATCGGTTGGTTCTCCGATTTGCAAGCGATGACCCTCGAGGACCTGAAGAGCTACTACGACACTCACTACAGCCCCAACAACGCGACCCTGATCATCGTCGGAGACATCAAGGCCGAGACGTTGCTGCCGACGATCAAGCGGCTGTTCGAGCCGATCCCCAAGGGGCCGGCCGCCCCGCCCCAGCGGGTGGTCGAACCCGAGCAGCGCGGTGAACGCCGTTTCATGCTCAAGCGCACGGCCGAGCTGCCGTTCGTCATGTTCGGCTACCGAACGCCCAATTATTCCAGCGAGGATGCGTACGCACTGACCATCCTCGAGTCGATCCTGTCGCACGGCAAGACCTCCCGGCTCTACCGCAGCCTGGTCTACGAGCAGAAGATCGCGCTCGCGGTCGGCGCCGAGTACAGTCTGCTCCAGGCCGAACCGCAGCTGTTCTATTGCTTCGCCGTGGTCAAACCCGGGGCCAAGACGGAGGAGGTCGAGCAGGCGGTCTACCGGGAATTCGAGCGTCTGCAGCAGGCGGCGCCGACCGAGCAAGAGCTCCAGCGAGCGAAGAATCAGGTCGAGGCCGAATACATCTTTGGACAGGACTCCAACTTCAGGCAGGCGATGTTGCTCGGCGAAGCGGAGACGGTCGGCGCCGGGTGGAGACACATCGACAAGTTCTTGGAAAAAATCCGCGGCGTCACCGCTCAAGACGTCCAGCGCGTCGCCCGGCAGTACCTCACCGCCGACAACCGGACGGTCGGGATCCTGGTGCCCATGGCCGAGCCCCGCGAAGCAAGCGTATCTATGGAGAGCCGCTGATGAGGAGAACCGGCGGCAGGAACTCCCCGTGGCGACGGCTTGCTTGTGTCATCGGGCAGGCGGTGCTCCTGGTCGGCTGTTGGGCCGCGGCCACGCCAGCCCAGGCTGCCGAGATTACCCCGGTCCGCTTCGTGTTGCCGAACGGTCTGACCGTCTTGGTGTTGGAGCAGCACTCCTTGCCGATCGTCCAGGTGCACGCGCTCATCAAGGCCGGCGCCGCCCACGATCCGGCCGATAAGGCCGGGCTGGCCAATCTCGTCGCCAGTCTCCTGGATGAAGGGACCGCCACTCGATCGGCCAAACAGATCGCGGAGCAGATCGAGTTCGTGGGCGGACTGCTCCAGACGAAGGCAACGGAGGATTTCACCACGGCGTCGACCCGCGTCCTCAAGAAGGACATGGATCTCGGATTCGAGATCCTCGCCGATATCCTCCTGCATCCCACATTCCCCGAGACGGAACTGGAACGGGTGCGAAACCAGGTGCTCGGGGAAATCCAGAGCGAACGGGAAGATCCGGGCCAAGTCGCCGCGAAGGCGTTCAAACAGATGATCTACCCGGCCCATCCGTATCGATGGCCGGTAAACGGCACGGAAGAGACGGTCCCCAAGATCAAGCGCGCCGACATTCAGCAATTCTATGCCCGCGAGTACGTGCCGAATCAGACGATTCTGACCGTGGTGGGCGACCTCACCGTGGAGCAGGCAAAGACGCAGGTCCTCAAGCGGTTCGGGACCTGGAAGCGAACCGAGACGGGCGCGCGGCAGGCGGCGACGCCCCAGGCCTTGGACAAACCCCTCGTCAAGCTGATCGACAAGGATTTGACCCAGGCGACGGTGGTCATGGGCCATGTGGGGATCAGCCGAACGAATCCCGATTACTACGCCGTGACGGTCATGAACTATATCCTGGGTGCCGGCGGCTTTTCTTCACGTCTCATGGATTCGATACGGGACAGCCAAGGCCTGGCCTACCATGTCGGCAGCCATTTCGAGGCGACCTTGCTGCCGGGGCCGTTCGTCGTCACCCTGCAGACCCGCAACGAAGCAGCCAATCAGGCGATCGCGGGCGTGCTCGCCGAGCTGAATCGGATACGGGAGTCGCCGGTGACCGACCAGGAACTGGCCGAAGCGAAGGCTTACTTGATCGGGAGTTTTCCCCTCCGGCTCGACACGATTCAAAAGCTGTCGGAAGTCCTGGGCTTGGTCGAGTTCTACGGGTTGGGCCTCGATTACTTTAGCCGGTACCCGAAGCTGATCGATCAGGTTACCAAGGACGATGTGCTCCGCGTGGCGAAGCAATATCTCCATCCCGGTCGCTATGCACTCGTCGTCGTCGCCAATCAGAACAAAGCCAAAGTCAAATCCTGACCATGCCGGCGGACCTCTCGGACAAACTGCACGCGATGGAGTCGCTTCTCACCGACATGGGGTCGGTGGTCGTCGCGTTCTCGGGCGGCATCGACAGCACGGTGGTGCTGAAGGTCGCCCGCGACTGCCTGAGCGAACACGCGATCGGCGTGACGGCGGTATCACCGACGTTCCCGGAGATCGAGCTGGAGCTCTCCCGCCGCCTGGCCGCCGAGATCGGAGCTCGCCACCTGATTCTGGAAACGGATCAACTCCGCCTTCCCGACTTCATCCGTAATGACGGGACACGGTGTTATCACTGCAAGACCGATCTCTACCAGGCCTTGGATCGCGTGCAGCGTCAAGTCGGAGCGAGGGCCGTCGTGGACGGGACGCATCTGGACGATCTGGGCGACGACCGTCCGGGCCTTCGAGCCGCCCGCGAATGGGGCGTGCGCAGCCTGCTGGTCGAAGCCGGCCTCTGCAAAGCGGACGTGCGGAACCTGGCCAGGGCGTTGGGGCTCTCCAATTGGGACAAGCCGGCGGCCGCCTGTCTGTCCAGCCGGATCCCCAGGGGAACGACGATCACGGTGGAGAAGCTCCGGCGCGTTGAACGCGCCGAACGGGTGCTCTTCGACGAAGGGTTCAATCAATTCCGCGTCCGAGACCACGGCGACGTGGCCAGACTCGAGTTGGACGCGCACGGACTGGCCCTGATGGGGGACACGGAGCGGCGGGTTCGTGTCAGCGAGGCGGTCAAGAAGGCGGGGTTCCGATTCGTCACCGTCGATCCCGACGGGTATCGGCAGGGAGGGGGCAACAGGCCTCCATCGTGAGCCCGGCTCTTGCGGGGCCCGCCTCGGACCTGCGTGGCGCGGTCCAGACGGAGCTGACGCGGTCAGGACAACTGGGTCTTTGCGACCGCCGCGAGCGCCTCGTCCGCCAAACGCCGGTGATCGGCGTCGGTCAGGCTGCGTTCCACGACCTTTTCGGCGACGAGCAGGGCGAGGTCGGTCGCCTGGTTGCGAATCTCTTGAATGGCCTTCCGTCGCTGGTGCTCGATCTCGCGCATCGCCTCGGCCTTGACCCGTTCCGCTTCGGCCGACAATCGCTGCTCGTTCTCATCCCACAGCCGTTGCGCCCGTTCCTTGGCCTGAGCCAAGACCGCTTCCGCCTCCCGTGAGGCCGCCGCCATCTTGGCCTCGTACTCCTGCATCCGTCGCTCGGCTTCCAGCCGGTGCCGTTCGGCCTGCTCCAGGCTTTCGCGAATCTTGCGCTCGCGCGTCTCGAGCATCTCGAGGATGGGTGGAAACGCAAACTTGTACAGGACCCAAAGGAGAATCCCGAAGGAGACGAGCTCCCAAAACAGGAGCGACGAAAAAAAGTGGCTTTCGAATTGTGGCATCGCCGGCTCCTGGGACTACTTCCGCAGCCCCATGATGATGAAGGCAATGACGAGCCCGTAGAGAGCGATGGCCTCGACGAGCGCGAACCCGATCCACATGTACTTTCCGACCCGGCCTTCGGCCTCGGGCTGACGGGCGACCGCTTCGATCATCTTGCCGAAGATGTAGCCGATCCCCACGCCCGCTCCGGCGAAGCCGGCGGCGGCCATCCCCATTCCCAACAACGCTGACGCTGCAGAATCCATCGTCTGTATCTCCTCCTTGTCTCGTAACGCCGCTCAGTGTGTGTGCGCCTCGTGCCCCTCATGCCCGTGCAGGTGGAAGGCATCACCGAGGTACACGCAGGTCAGCACGGTGAAAATGTACGCTTGGATGAACGCAATACCGACTTCGAGGGCATTCATCGCGATCGTGAAGGCAAACGGCAACCACCCGATCAACGCGCCGCCGGCAATGGCGAGGCCGAAGAGCACGCCGAGGATGACGTGCCCGGCGGTCATGTTGGCGAAGAGTCGCACCGCCAAGGAGATCGGTCGAGCCAATTGACTGATCAGCTCGATCGGCATCATCAAGGGCAGCAGCCAGCCGGGAGTCCCGGGGGGGACGAGGATACCCAAGAACTTCACGCCGTGGCGGATGAACCCGACGATCAGGCTCAGTGAGTAGACGACGACGGCGAAGGCCGCCGTCACGATGATCTGGCTGGTCACGGTGTAGGACCCTGGGATGAGCCCGAGCAGGTTGCTGAAGAGAATGAACAAGAACAGCGCCGCGATGAACGGGAAAAACCGGAGGCCATCTTTACCCATCGTATCCAAGATCATGCCGCGGATGAATTCAACGAGGAGCTCGGCCAGGCTCTGCAGTTTCGTCGGCACGAGCTGTCGAGAAGACGCGGCCATGATCAGCAGGCCGGAGACCAGGGCGAGAACGACCCACATCATCACGACGGCTTTGTTGATCGAGATATCGAGTCCGAAGAGGGACAGTTCGACATAGTTATGTAGCTCGAACGGATGAAGCGGATTTTCCATAGCAGTCAGTTGTGATGATCACTCGAGCCCCGGGGTGTCCTGACGTTCACCCGCCCCGCTCTCGATCGTGAGTGACGCCCCAACGCTGAGCCGCGCGGTAGGCGTTCAGCACCCCGGCGACAGAACCGAGGACCAGTCCTACCACCAAGCCCCAGGGCCCAGATGCAAAGAGGTAGGTATCAGCCAACCAGCCCAGCCCTCCACCCACGACGAGCGCGGCAAGCACCTCCGTCCCGAGACGAACGGCTTGCCCCAAGCCCGCATAAAACGGATCAGTCGAGGGCATTGCGATCAGACGACCCAGGACGTCGGGTCAAAGGGCGCGTCATTCAATCAAAATTGAAGGGGGCTTGTCAAGGCGGATGGACCGAGGACGAAGCATTGACGTCAAGAGCAACCGAGCTCATGGACGGAGACGCCGAGGGTCATGCATTCTTCCTTTCCCCTCTCCCCCCGACATGGTTGCACTCTTCGGGCATCAGACGGCAGAATGCCGGCCATGGCCCGGAACGGACCGTTCCCATGATTCGTCCTTCTCCATCCCGCTTTCTTCATGGACCGGCACCCGAGCCATTGGTCATCTCGCTCGCCATGCCGGCGGCGGATCCCTTCGATCTCTACCGGCGACTTGCCGTGCCGAGCCGGCCCTCCTTCCTCCTCGAAAGCGGCAGCGGCCCCCTCTCGACCGCCCGCTACTCCTTCTTTGGAACCGACCCCTATCTGGTGCTGTCCGGACGAGGGAAGGAAACCGCTCTCGCGTCCTGCGACGGCGTCACGGTCGTGGATCGCGCCCCATGGGCTTGCCTCGTCGAACGCTTGCGGCCGGCCACCATGGGCCGGCGGCTCGACCTTCCCCCGTTCGTCGGCGGCGGGGTCGGATGCTTGAGCTATGACTTGGTACGCCAGTTCGAGTCACTTCCCTCGCAGGCTCAGGACGACTTGGCGCTGCCCGACATCGAGTTCTTGTTCGTCGATCAGGTCGCCGCATTCGATCATCAGACCCGGACGCTCCATCTGTTGTTTGCCCCGCCGATGGAACGGTTTGTCGGTGAATCACGCGACAAGCTGTATCGAGAAGGATGCGATCGCCTCGGGGAATGGGCGGCGAAGGTCACGGCCGGGCACCCGGCGCCGGCATCCTCCCTCCTGCCCCACCTGACGATCACGCCGGATCAGACCCCGGAGGCCTATCGTAGCCGCGTCACCGCCTGTAAGGACTACATCAAGGCCGGAGACATCTACCAGGCGAATCTCTCACATCGCTTCACGGTTGGTCTCGATTCAGCGATCCGGCGCCCCTTCTCGGACTCTGCCGTGGCCCTCTACCAACGGCTTCGGTCGGTCAACCCGTCTCCTTTCTCCGCGCTCATGCAAGGCCAGCACTATGCCCTCGTCAGCTCTTCGCCTGAGCGCCTGGTACGCCTACAGGGGCGGATCGCCGAGACGCGTCCGATCGCCGGCACGCGCCCACGCGGGCGGTCGCCAGGTGAAGACGAGCGACTGCGGGCGGAGCTACTGGCCAACGCCAAGGAACGCGCCGAACACATCATGCTCATCGATCTGGAACGGAACGACCTGGGGCGCGTCTGCCGGTACGGAACGGTTCGCGTGGATGAATTCATGACGATCGAAGCGTATTCGCACGTGAGCCATATCGTCTCCAACGTCACCGGGGCGTTACGGGATGACCTGGACGGCTTCGATCTCATCCGGGCGGTGTTCCCGGGCGGGACCATTACCGGCGTCCCGAAGATCCGCTGTATGGAGGTCATCGAGGAATTGGAGCCCGTGCGGCGCGGTCCCTATACCGGGGCACTCGGCTACATCAGTTGGACCGGAGACCTTGATTTCAACATCCTCATCCGCACGCTGCTTTTGACCGACACAGCCGGTTACCTGCAAGTCGGAGCCGGAATCGTCGCCGACTCGGACCCCGAACGCGAATACCAAGAAACGCTGTTCAAGGCCCAGGCGGCACTCCAAGCGTTGGACGCATGATCTGGGTGTTTCTCAACGACCGATTCGTCCGGAGTGAAGACGCGAGGATCTCGGTGTTCGACCATGGGTTCCTCTACGGGGACGGGGTCTACGAGACGATGCGGGCTTACGGCGGCCGGATCTTCCTGCTCCACCGCCATCTGGAACGCCTGGAGCGCTCGGCAAAGTTGATCGGCTTGGACCTTCCGATCCCGGACCAGCCGTGGTCCCTCCTGCTCCATGACCTCCTTACCCGCAATACACTCGATGATGCCTATATCCGCGTGACCGTCTCGCGCGGCCCGGGCCGTCTTGGCCTCGATCCCCACCTGTGCTCGAAGCCGACCCTGGTGATCCTGGCCCTGCCCCTCCCTTCGTCTCCCGTGGACTGGTTCGAAACGGGGGTGCGCCTCACCGTCGCCACGACTCGCCGCACGCACCCGTCCACGCTCTCGCCAAAGATCAAGTCACTGAACTTCTTGAACAATATCCTGGCCAAACAAGAGGCGCTCGAGCGGGGCGCATTCGATGCCGTGATGCTGAACCTCGAGGGTGAGATCACCGAGTGCACGACGAGCAATATCTTTTTCGTCACGGGCGGAAGAGTGCGCACCCCGGCCATTGAGTGCGGGCTTTTGGATGGGATCACGAGAGAGACGGTTCTCACGCTGGCTCGTGAAGCAGGGATCGAGGTCGAGGAGGGCGCGTATCAACCGAACGCCATGGCCGATGCTGATGAATGCTTCTTGACCAATACGACGCTGGAAATCCTCCCGGTTAAGGCCATCGATCGCATCCCGTTGGCCCTGCAAGCCCCAGGCGCTCTGACAAGGCGCTTGCAAGAACTTTTCCGCGCCAACCTCTCTCGCTTCCTCGAATAAGCCTTTTTTCTCAATCATTTTGACAGCTTGGGCACTGGCTGCTAAGGTTTTCCCCATGCCTCGCCCCATGCCCCGCGTGTTGATGCTGGCTCTGTCTGCGGTGGCTTTGTGGCTGCTCTGCCTTGAGAGTCGAGCAGCCGAGACGCACGATCTCTATCGAAAGGTCGATCGCAACGGCGTTCTTTCGTTCACGAACGTCCCCACCGACGAGCGCTTCACGAAGGTCGATCTCGGGTCATTTCATCCCCGCACGAGGGTCCCTCTGGAGGAATTGGAGGGGACGATCGCACATCACTCGCGTCAGCACCGGCTCGATCCGGCGTTGATCAGCGCCGTCATCAAGGCGGAGTCGGATTTCGATCCCGACGCCGTGTCGCGCGCCGGTGCCATCGGCCTCATGCAGTTGATGCCGGAAACCGCCCAGAGGCTCGCTATCCGTGATCCCTTCGATCCCGAAGAAAACATTGCGGGTGGAGCACGCTACCTTCGGTATCTGCTCGACCGCTTCAACGGAAATTTACCCCTCGCACTGGCGGCCTATAATGCCGGGGCGACCCGGGTCGAGCAGTACGAGACGCTCCCTCCGTTTCGAGAGACGCGTCGCTACGTCAAGAAGGTGCTGCGGTTTTATCGGATGTTCGGCGAGCGGCGGGTAGCTCAGCCCTCGTCGGTCCGGTCGCTTTCCTCACCGTCGTGGCCGCGCCCGGTCGCCCTGTCGTCGTTTCAGAATCCTTGAGGTCCGCGCGCACCAGCCGGCTGTGCTGCTTCCACCCCGGTCGATTGCTCTCGGGAAAATCCGCTCGGTAGTGCGCCCCGACGCTGTTTTCCCTCCACAGCGCGGCCTCCGCGATGCACCGCGCCACCTGCACCATGTTCTTCACTTCCAGGTCGCGACGCGCCGAGAACGAGCGCGAGACGACGCGGTCCCACCGGGAGAGTTGCGCGAGCGCCCGCGTCAGTGAATCACCGGTCCGAATGAGGCCCACCTTTCCCCACATCAGCCTGCGGAGCGAGCTGCGAAGCTTCTCGGCGTCATCCAGCACGGCGCCCGCCTCGCCGGGAAGATCGCGCAGGCCCGGAAGCGGGGGACTTCCCGTCGGCAGCCGCCTCGCGAACTCCACGGCCGCGTGAGCTGCACGGGCCCCGAACACGAGGCCTTCGAGCAGCGAGTTGCTGGCCAGGCGATTTGCCCCGTGCACGCCGCTGCACGCCACCTCACCGGCCGCCAACAAACCCGGCAACGTCGTCGCGCCGTCGATGTCCGTCCGCACCCCGCCCATGTGGTAATGAGCGCTCGGTGAAACGGGAATCCATTCTTCGGTGATGTCGATGTCGTAGCGGAGACAGGTGGCATAGATCGTCGGGAAGCGGGTCTTGATGAACGCGGCGCTCAGGTGCGTCACGTCGAGATAGACGTGACGCGACCGCGTGACGGCCATTTCCGACCAGATGGCCCGGGCGACGACGTCGCGGGGCGCCAGTTCGGCGTCCGCGTGATACCGGGCCATGAAGCGTTCGCCCTTGATGTTGCGCAAGATGCCGCCTTCCCCGCGGATCGCCTCCGACAGCAAGAACGGCGGGCTCGACGGCAGATACAGAGCGGTGGGATGGAACTGGACGAATTCCATGTCTTCGAGCACCGCACCCGCACGATACGCCATGGCCATACCGTCCCCGGTCGCATTGGCCGGATTTGTCGTTCGCGCATACACCTGCCCCGAGCCGCCCGTCGTCAAGACGACGGCAGAGGCCGGGACAGCGATCCGGACCCCGCGGTCCTCATCCAACACCATGGCCCCTCGGACGACCCCTTCCGCGACGATCAGATCGACCGTGAAATGCCGTTCGAGCCACCGAATCGACTTCTGGCGATGGGCGTGAGCCATCAGCGCCCGGACCATTTCGTTGCCGGTGGCGTCCCCGCGAGCGCGAAGGATTCGACTCCGGCTGTGCGCCGCCTCCCGGGCAAAGGCGAATTTGCCCCCGATCTTGTCGAACCGCGCTCCCCATCGGATCAGCTCTTGAATCCGTGCCGGCCCCTCCTCAACCAGCACACGCACCGCGTCTTTTCGGCACAGCCCCCGCCCCGCCTTGAGCGTATCGGCGAAGTGGATCGAGACGTCGTCTTCCTCGCTGAGCGCCACGGCCACGCCGCCTTGAGCGTAGATCGAGCTGCTCTCGAGCGGGTGCCCTTTCGTGAGCATCAAGACGTCGCCATGCCGGCTCAGCTCAATCGCCGCCCGAAGCCCGGCCACGCCGCTGCCGATGACGAGAAAGTCAGCGGCGATCGGCCGGCGGCCGAGGGGGACGTTCCGGCTTCTACGGTTCATGGATCCGGACACGACGGCAAGCGGGGTGCGCCACGTTAGGAGGCGGGAGCATGGGGGGCCTGGGGCACTGGACGCCGAGTCGCCATGCCGAAGGGCACGTCGCCCCCTACGCCGGCAAGGAGGATCGACTGCATGCCGGTCCACCGGAGCACGCCATGGCCTCGCTCGCGAAACCTCGCCTCCGACGGCGCCGCCTTCCACTGCCCCTGCCAATGCAAGAAGACGTCGATCTGATCGCCGTCGATGACCACGCGCTCGATGGCAAAGTCCAACGCCATCTCCTGGAACTGATCGAAGTCCTTCCTGATGTCGGAGACGAGGCGGTCGGTGGCATTGGAGGGAAGGACCAGCGCCTCGACGGCGGAAAGATCCTTGCGAACATAGGCTTGCCGCAGCGCCTCCACGGCCTCGTCGAGACGAACATAGCGCGCGTGATCCTCCGGATACTGCGGGCCCTTCGAGGAGCAGGCGGAGACGATCAGGAGAAGCGCGAGCAGCGAGCCGAGGCGCGCGTGAAGATGCAACGACATGACGCAGTATAGAAACGCCTTTCGAAGCTCGTCAATCCCGCTCCACGCGGCCACGGTGGCATCGCCCTCGTCCGTCTCATCCTTGACAGCCTTCCGCGAGTTATGTTACCAGTGCACGGTTTTAGCAGCTGAGCGGCGAAGGGCCGCACCGGACGTGAGCCATTACGGAGTCAGGAGCCTGCATGTCGAGTGTCTTGAAGAAACGGAAGAAGAAGATGCGCAAGCACAAGCACCGAAAATTGCGCAAACGACAAAAGTTCTTGCGACGACGTAGCTGACCGCGCTTCACCCCAGAACGGAGGGCGATGTGGCCGAAGCGAAAAACGACGGCAAGAAAGTTCGTATCCAGGTCAGGACGGTCAACGGCAGCTACGTCGGCGATTTTCTCATCCCCCCCATGCGAAATCGCGTCTCGGACGCGATCAATGAAGAGTCCCGGATGTTCATCAACCTCACCGACGTCGTCATCAACGACCACGACCGCGCACCTTTCGTCTCGCTGAACAAGAACCTCATCGTCTCCATCACCCAACTCTGAACGGCGCCGGGTCCCAGGTGCAGCCCCTCTCCTTTGGCGGCAGCCGGCCGCTCTACGGGCCGAGACGGACGCCGCGTGGAGCCGAAGGGGGAGGTCGGATGTCCTATTATCCTCGCTTCTACCCGTTCATTCGTCCTTATCTGCCCGCGATGGTCGGCGCCGCCGGACTGGTGGTCGGAGTCGCCGTCCTGAACCTCGCGCTGATCAGGCTCGCCGGGGTTCTTTGGGACGAGATCACCGTTCAACGAAACCTGGGAGCGATGACGAGCTCCTTGGGGCTGTTTCTCGGGCTGGTGATTCTGCAGGGCCTCTTCTCGGTAGGACACAGTTATCTCACGGCCTGGGTCTCACAGCACGTCATGGCGGATTTCCGAACCCACGTCTTCGCACACCTTCAACGGCTGTCGCTGAGTTTTTTTGCAAGACGGCGGACCGGTGAAGTGCTCTCACGCCTGATGAACGACATCAGCGTCATCCAAACCACGGTGACCGAAACGCCGATCGATTCGACGAAGCAACTCGTCACACTCGTCGGCGGCGTCGCCTTTCTGCTGGTCATGAATTGGCGGCTCTGCCTGCTCATCGTACTGCTGCTGCCGCTCCTCGTCCTCGTTGCCCGGTGGTTCGGCAAGCGCTTGAAGTCCTTGTCCACCGACATACAGGATCGGACCGCCGCGATCACGACCTTGGTCGAAGAGGTGATCAGCGGCATTCGCGTCGTGAAATCGTTCGTGCAGACCCGTCGCGAAGAAGTCCGCTTCGCGGGGCAAGTCCGCAATGCCTTGGACTTGGCGCTGCGCCGTGCCCGCGTCATGGCCGTGTTCATTCCCACGATCACGCTCTTGACCTTCACGGCGGCGGGCGCCGTCCTGTGGTACGGCGGCAAACAGGTCGTCGAGGGGAGCGTCTCGCCGGGCGATCTCTTCGCGTTCGTCCTGTTTGCGGGCATCCTCATCGGTCCGTTCGGCTCCACGGCCCGCGTGTTCGCGCAGATCAAAGAAGCCCAAGGGGCGATGCGGCGGGTCTTCGAGATTCTCGACACCGAGCCCGAGGTGCACGATGTGCCCAATGCCGGGGCCATGCCGCCGATCGCAGGCCACGTCGCCGTCTCCCACGTGTCCTTCGCCTACGATCCCCGTCAGCCGGTGCTCATCGACGTCACGTTCGACACACGGCCCGGCGAAGTGGTGGCCCTGGTAGGGCCGACCGGGGCGGGCAAGACGACGCTCCTCAATCTCCTCCACCGCTTCTACGATCCGACCGATGGCCGGATCACGATCGACGGCTATGACCTTCGTTCGGTGCGCCTCGAGAGCCTCTATCGGCAAATCGCCCTGGTGCCCCAAGAAACGATCTTGTTCGGCGGCACGATAGCCGAGAACATCCGGTACGGTCGTGAAGACGCGACCGAGGCCGAGGTGATCGAAGCCAGCCGCGCGGCCAACGCGCACGACTTCATCACCGCGCTCCCGGACGGCTATCGAACGATCGTAGGTGAGAAAGGCGTCAACCTCTCGGGCGGGCAGCGACAACGACTCGCGATCGCCCGGGCCGTGCTGAAGAACCCGCGGATTCTCATGCTCGACGAAGCCACCTCATCGCTGGATACCGAATCGGAACGGCTGGTGCAGGACGCGCTCGAGCGCCTCATGGCCGGGAAGACGACGTTCGTGATCGCGCACCGGCTGAGCACGATCCAGCGGGCCGATCGCATCCTCGTCTTGAACAAAGGACGGATCGTCGAGCAGGGGGACCACATCTCCTTGATGGCCCGCAAGGGCCTCTATCATTATCTCTACACGCTGCGATTGGCCGAGGACCAACACCAAGTCACGACGTGAAAGCCGCGCCTCCGGCATCTCAACCCGCTTCTATCGACCTCGGCACGGAACGGTAGGAGCTCGCTGCCTCAATCCAGCGCCGTACTACCCCGATTCGTCAGTCACCCGGATCGTCGCGGTCGGGCTGATTCCTTGGCGGAGGTTGTTGGCGTCCATCCACACGTTGAATCGAATCGTTCCGGGTTTGGCAAAGCAAAGGCTGACGAAGTGGCCGGGCTTGATCTTGGCGTAGTCACGCATCACGCCGAACCAGGAAAACCCTTTTTGACACCGCACGGTTTCCAAATTGGTCGTACCCAGGAACGACAGGCGGACCGGATCGTCGGTACGATTGTGCCACCGCACTTCATCACCGACACCAGCGTAGAGCAGGAGCGGCTGGACGCCTTCCCGGATTTCGACCTCGTGTACCCGTGGCGGGTCATGATGCTGACGCCATTCAGCACAGCCGCCTCCCGAGACGATCGCCGTCACCAACGCCACGATGAATCTTCGCGTCATGGGACCTCCTCTGATGGCTTCCGACCTCTCGCTCTTGTAAGGCCTCGAGTCGCCGTCGCCCGAGGTGAAGGGAGAAGCTTGAGATTCGGCTGCACATGCCCACGGCCCGCACAGCCGAATCGATCGGTTATTTCACGGGGATTGGGTTACAGGAAAACGGAATAGGGAGGATGAAAGACATCGTGCAGGACGACGGCGGATCGGACGAAGGACAGGTGATCGAAGGCGACCCACTCCGGCGCGGACACGACGACGGTCAGAAGATCAGCCGGAATCGAAAAGCCTTCCAGGATCGACGCTCCCAGCAGATCATCGTTCCCATGAGGCTCCCAGAGGGTGATCGGAGCTCCAAGCGCCTGCATCGTGACGCAGAGGCACAGCAGCAAGACGACGAAGAGCCGGAGGACCGCCGGACCGGCCGCAGCCGCCGAAGCCCGGCTATTCAGGCATCCAACGGCAGGATCAGCAGGATCAGATGGAGAGACACGAGCGGCCGTCACTTGACCTTCGAGAAATCCGCATCGAACTCGAGCATCTTGCCGTCTTGAAAATAGACGAGTACTTTGGTCTTGGCATTCGGATCGAAGCTGTCATACGCGAACCGGGCCGTGAAGCGCGACCGATAGGCGGGCCCCTGGCTCTCATTCTTCCGCCCCTTGTCGGCTGGACTCACGTCGATCGGCTTGATCGTCTTGTTCCCCTGCTGAAGCGCCACTTGGACGCCTTCGGCGAAATACTCATCGTCCCCGCACAACTGAATGGACATTTCCAGGTTGGGCATGTCGAGGATCTTTTGAATCTTATCCTCGGGCATCCTCACGTCGCGCTTCTGTTTCTTGCTCTCCGTGGCCTCCTGGCGCCCGAACGACTCCAGCCAATAGCGCTTGGTCCGCAGCACGGCGTTCGGACCGCACGGATCCTTCTCGGGATCGGCCCCGACTCGAGTGACCGTCGCGGCCTGTTGCAATATTTTCTTCACGTCGTCGGGATTGTTCGCGGATTCCATCGGCTCCCGGCCGGCCGCAAGCGCCTTTTTCGCGTCGTCCATCGTCAATTTGACGTCGATCGCATGAACCGGAGCCGCTGTCGCCAGCGCGCACACCACAATCCCGGGAACCATCCACCGGACAAAAAAGCCGATCCTACTCGCCCGCATAAGGCCTCCTTCGCGCGACTCGCGTCGCGGTGTGCGGCCATTGTAAGGAAAGGTCCGAGCCAATGCAATCCGACGGGCGCAGGCATCAGGCGAAGCGGGACCAGTTGCGGTACGGTTTTTCGCGATAGAGCGCGTCGACGTCGACGGGCACGGCCACGTGATGCGCCTCCAGCAACGCGGCCAAGAGGCGCAACGGTAAGCCAACCGCCGCCGTGTAGTCGCCCTCGATGCCAGCGATGAGCTCGGCCCCGGCTCCTTGGATCGCGTAGGCTCCGGCCTTGTCCAACGGCTCGCCGCTTGCCACGTATCGCTCGATCTGATCATCGCGCAACGAGGCGACCCGGATGCGCACGCTCTCCACCCCACGACGGCACGCGCCCGTCGCCGTCGACACCACTGCGACGCCGGTATGGACGACATGCCGGCGGCCGCTCAGCCTGCGGAGCATCCGCCTGGCCTCGGCGGCATCAACCGGTTTCCCGATGACGGCGCCGTCGATCTCGATCAATGTGTCGCATCCGATGATCACCGCGGCCTCCGCCGAGACGGCCTCCGCTGCCGACCGCGCTTTTCCTTCCGCAAACGCCATCGCGTGGTCACGAGGCGGAACCTCGGGGCGCGTCACCTCGACGAACCGCGGATCGAGCGTGTCGAAGGGAAGGCCCAACAGCGCGAGCAGCTCCCGGCGGCGCGGAGAGGTCGAGGCGAGGATCAGCCGCATGAAAGAGGAACGGAGAAGGGAGCCGGCGAGTCCGACTTGTCGGGCGCGGCGGGAGAGGACCGCGAATCGTACGCCGCCACGATCGCCTCGACATCCGCGCTGGACGACGCGCGGACCATGCTGGCCCGCATCGCGGCGGCGTGCGGAAAGGCGGTGCAATACCACCCCAGGTGTTTCCGCATGCGAGGGAAGCGCCGCACGCCGAACAGCTCTTCGAACCGGCGTGCATGATCGAGCATGACGCGAAACCGCTCCTGGCGCGGCACGTCGGGGACCAGGCCGGTGAGCTCCTGTCCGGGCTCGCACACCGCTCGGCGAGCCGCTTCTTTGGTTCGGAAGAACCAGGGAGCCCCCAAAGACCCGCGACCGACGAGCACGCCGTGGACCCCGCTCGCCCGAACGCGGCGGACCACGTGTTCCATCGACTCGAGATCGCCGTTCCCGAGCACCAGGGTGTCCGTGCCCCGGACCAAGTCGGCCGCTCGGGCGATCGCGTCCCAATCGGCTTCTCCCCGGTACATCTGCGTCAGCGTCCGGCCATGGACGGAAATCACGGCGGGCTGCTCCTTGAGCAAATGCGGGATCCATTGCTCCACGATGGCGTCGTCGTAACCGATCCGCGTCTTGACCGACACGGGGATCGGGCGGCGAAGCGCATCGGGCCGCCCGCAGCGGGCGAGATTCATCGCGCGGATGGCGTCCACACGCGAGGTCTTGATGCCCGCCGACGCCAGGCTTTGCCCGCCGGCCCAGTCGAGGACGCCCTGACGCGCAGCGCGGATGATCTCGTGCGCGAGGTCCGGCGTGCGGATGAGGCCGGCGCCCGAGCCGGAAGACGCGACGTTCTTGGAGGGACAGCCCATGTTGAGATCGAGACCGTCGAAGCCCAGCTCACAGACGATGTGGGCGGCCTGATAGAAGAGATCGGGATGCTTGCCATACAACTGCGCCACGATCGGCCGCTCGACCTCCGAGTAGAGGAAGGTCGAGAGACAGGCCTCCGGGCCGCGGCAGAGGTCGCAGACGTTCGTGAATTCCGTGAAGACGACGTCCGGCGGGCCTTGCCGAGCGACCACGCGGCGGAAGGCGGCATCGGTGACACCATCCATGGGCGACAGTCCGATCACCGGCTGCGGCAGTCGCCTCCACCAATTCATCGGCCGACGTCCTCGGTCACCGCTTCGCTGGCGACTCGGTAGCCGTCGCGAAGGTACTCCGCTTCACGTTCCACGATGTCTTTCACGGCCGGATGCGCCTCGATCGCAAACTCCGTGAATCGCTCAAGCTTCAAGAGGAAGAAATCATAGCCGGAGTCCGCACGCCGGGGGGTGCGAAACCAAAAGGCCGCGAAGCTCGACACGGGAACGCCCTGGCGCTCCAGATGGCGGCACGTCTCAGGAAACATCTCCCGCACGTCGCCGCCCCAGGTGAGAATTTCCTGCGGGAGATAGGCCCGGCGGTAGCGTTCCAATCCTTCGAGATCGAGCCACGCCGACGGCAGAGCCGGGGGGACCCGCTCGATCCGGCCCGCCGCACAACGCGCAAACATCGCGTAGTGCTCGTCGAGCGAAACGAGCGACGCCTCGTCCACCCGTGTCACCGGCTCATGCTCCGCGACCGGCGCCGCCCCGGACGCCACCGAGGCCCGCTCAACCTCCTCGATCCAGGGGCCAAACGAAGCAAGAGCGTGCTCCAGCTCGGCGGCGATCAGCGCAATCGACTTGGTGTCGACTTCGAGCGCCACGCCTCGGAGCGCCGACAGGTTCGGATGCGCCAGCACTTGAGCCAGCATGCTCCACAACGCCCCCGGAATCGGTGCACTGTGCGTGTCGATCCACCAGGGCAGGGGACAGCCGGCCGCGGACGCCACGTCGCCTTCCCTATCCTGCTCGGCAAGGCCGGCGACGTGGACCTGCACCACGCGCTCGAGCGGGAAGGCATCCAAAAATTCCGAGAGAAAGGCGTCCGAAGACTGGTATCGCCAGGCTCCGCTATAGCGATAGTGGGTCCAAATGTGGCCGAGGTCGAGGACGAGGCCGCAGGGTGTCCGCTCGATGAGACGGCGGAAAAAGGCCGCCACCGAGATGTCCCCCAGGCCAAAATAGGTCAAGGGTGGGATCTCCAGCAGGACCAAAGGCGCGCCGCCCGCGCCGACACAGTCCGTCTCGTCCAGCCGCCGCTGGAGCCGGGAGGCGTTCATCGCCGCGACATCGGCGCTTTCTCTCGTGAACAACGGGGGGAGGTACGTCCCGAACGCGTAGCCCGCCATCTGCTTCGCCGCGCATTCATGGTTGAGCCAGGGACTGCCCAAGATGGCGAGTTGCTCAGCCGCCTCCTGGATTTCCGACTCCACGGGATAGTCGCGCTCCCAATGCGGCTGCGTGAGCCACAGGCCTTCGGCATGGTAGGCCAACGGCCCATGCAGGCGATTTCGGACCTGTCGGAGAGCCGCCTGCGAAGCCTTGAAGACCTCTAGATAGCCGTACGGTATCCGGTGCGCCTCGAGCTCCCTCGCCAGCTCGAGTAGATCGGGCGTGTAGACATCGACGGAGAGACCGAGACCGAGCGCCGGAATTCTTGACAGTCTCCGGTGAAACTCCTGCTCGACGGTGGACGATCGTGACGGCATGACCGGTCAGTCTACCGGCCGGCGGGAAGCTTTGACAATAGCGGCGGCGAGCGCGCAAGGTTTTGACCAGGTACCGGGCGGCTGATAAGATTACGAGGTCGGAAGAACCATGAAGGAATTCGATTCGGCGGCTCGATTAGGCCTCACTAACGAAGAGATTCTCAAGCAGGTCCGGGGACTGCTGGAGGACACGAACGGGGATCTCCGGAAGTTGCTCCGAAAGGAGATGTTGGTGACGCTGTTGCGCCTCAACGACTCCTATCTCGACACGCTCGATCTGAAAATCCTCAATCGCACGCTTCGTGAGTTGCGCTACGCCTTCAAGGTGTTCTACCCCTACCGGGATCGGCCGAAGGTGAGCTTCTTCGGCTCCGCCCGCACCCAGCCGGATGACCCGAACTACCAGCTCGCCCGTGCGTTCGCCCGGCGCCTGGTCGAACGGGGGTTCATGGTGATCACCGGCGGTGGCGACGGCATCATGGGGGCGGCGCAGGAAGGCGCGGGACGCGAGAACAGCTTCGGGCTGAACATTCTGCTCCCGTTCGAACAGGGTGCGAACCCGACCATCGCCGACGACCCGAAGCTGGTTACGTTCAAGTATTTTTTCACCCGCAAGCTGATGTTTCTCAAAGAATCGCACGCGACGGCGCTCTTTCCGGGCGGGTTCGGTACCCATGACGAATGCTTCGAGGTCTTGACGCTGTTGCAGACCGGGAAAAGCCATCCGCAGCCCATCGTCTGCCTGCAAGCACCGGGATGCCACTATTGGAATCAGTGGCACGCCTTCATCACCGACGAACTGCTGGCCCAGCACCTGATCAGCCCGGAGGACTTGAGCCTGTTCAAGATCTTGGAGTCGGAAGAGGCGGCGGTCGAGGAGATCCATTCGTTCTATCGCACGTACCATTCCAGCCGTTTCGTCCACCAATATCTGGTGATCCGGCTCCGGCACGCTCTGACGGAGGAGCAAGTGTCGGCCGTCAACACCGAGTTTCACGACATGCTCGCCGACGGCGCCTTTCTCCAGCGGGAACCGTTCCCCGAGGAGATGGACGAAATCACGACCAAGGACCTGCCTCGTCTCGTCTTCCATTACAACCGCCGGAGCGCAGGCCGGCTGCGTCAACTCATCGACCGGCTCAATTCGTTGCCGCAAGCGACCGCCGCGGCCCCGGTCGGGGCCATCCCCTCCCCGGCCGGCCTGTAACGAGCTTCGGTCCTCCCGTGCCGACTTTTCCATTTTCCCGGCGCCGAGGTGCGTGTTAAGCTGGTGGCGGACGCGATGACGACCGGCCGCCCTCACAGACTGACGCCCGATCTCGTGCTCTATCATGCCGACTGCCCCGACGGCTTCGGCGCGGCCTGGGCGCTGTGGAAGAAGTACCCGTCGGCCCAATACCTCCCCGTCAAACACGGGTACCCGCCGCCGCCGGTTCACGGACGCCGGGTCCTCATCGTCGATTTTTCCTACGATCGAGCCACGCTGGAGCACATTGCGGAGCAAGCGGCCGGGCTCCTCGTGCTCGACCACCACATCACGGCGCAACAAGCGTTGGCCGATCTCCCGTTTGCGTATTTCGATCAGAAAAAATCCGGCGCGGTGCTGGCGTGGGAGTGGGCGCACCAGGAGCCGGTGCCGTGGCTGCTGCAGTACGTGCAGGACAAGGACCTGTGGACCTGGGGACTGCCGGACAGCCGGGAGGTCAGCGCCGCCCTCTCTTCGTATCCATATGACTTCCACGTCTGGGATGGACTCAGAGCCGACACGCTGGTCACCGAAGGCCGGGCGATCCTGCGCTATGAAAACGAGTTGGTGACGAAGATCGCCGCGGCGGCCGTGCTCTTGCCGTTTCACGGCGTGATGGTGCCGGTGGTGCAGAGCGCCACCTTGACGAGTCAGATCGGCGAGCGCCTCTCAAAGGACCATGCGTTCTGCATCATCTGGCACGACCGGGACGGCCGGCGCTACTACAGCATGCGGTCTCGTGAAGGAGGAGCGGACGTGGGCGCCATTGCCGCCTCCTACGGCGGGGGCGGGCATCGGCATGCCGCCGGGTTTTCGGTCGTCTTGCCTTCCGATGCGCCGTCACCGCTGGCGCCGTTGCTGTCCAAGACCCCGAGCACGGGTCGCAACTGACCGGCGGACCGTGGTCAGGAGCGTCTCACCGGCCCGTCTGGTCCGTGTCTTCGGTCGATGATCCCGCTACGCGACGATAATCCGACGCAGATCACCCCGGTCGTCACCGTCGCGTTCATCGTGCTCTGCTCGCTCGTCTTCTTCTATCAAGCCGCCCTGCCGCCGCAGCCCGGGGAACTGTTCGTGTACCGCTTCGGTGCGATCCCGGCCGCAGTCTTCGGTCAGGCCGCGTTGCCCCCTCAGATCGAAGTGATTCCACCCTTTCTGACCTTGATCACGAGCATGTTCCTGCACGGAAGCTGGATGCATCTGATCGGCAACATGCTCTATTTGTGGATCTTCGGGAACAACATCGAGGACGTGATGGGCCATGCCCGGTTCATCGTGTTCTACATCGTCTGCGGGATCTTGGCGGTCTACGCCCATGCCTTGACGGATCCGGGCTCGACCATCCCGCTGGTCGGCGCGAGCGGCGCCATCTCGGGCGTCCTCGGCGCCTATCTGCTGCTCTTTCCGCGCGCCCAGGTCCTGGTCTTGATCCCGTTGGGATTCTTCACCCGACTCATGTATGTCCCGGCAGGCTTTGTCCTCGGTCTCTGGTTCGTCATGCAGGTGCTGAGCGGAGGGATGAGCCTCGGGCGTTCCGGTGGAGGAGTGGCGTTCTTTGCGCACGTCGGCGGCTTCGTGGCCGGCATGGTCCTGATCGGCCTCTTCAAGCGCCCGGACGTCCGATTCTTCGCCCCCGCGCACCACCGCGCCTGGGAAGAATCGGAGTGGTGAGGGACGCCCGCCAAGAGGGATCGGCCTCGGCTCCGTGACGCGGTCGTCTGGCTTCCCTACTTCCACAAGAGCTTCTGATTCAGCTCGACCAGCTCGTAGCCGCGAAAGACATCGTCCGAGAAAAATATGCTCAAGATCATCCCCGACTGTCTGGCCCGGCCGATGAAAAACACGGGGAAGGGAATGGTCGCCAGTCCGGCTTGCATGTTCTGTACGTACTGATAGACGTAGACGGTCATCCCGTCGGCCGGCTTGTGCACGATGTTCTCCGGCTTCCCGAGGACGGCGACCACCTGGTCCTTGGTCGTCTTGTGCGCAACGAACTTTTCCCATGATCCGGCCGGCACCTCATGACCGGTCCAGGTTACGTTGAGACATCCGGACAACAGTGCCGTGACGACGGTGAGCGGGAAACGGGTCAGCAGCCGACGTGTCATCGGTCGTCCTTTCTACGGTTCCTGACGGGTGCCAGGTCGTTCCTTCAGCGCGTGCTCGAGTCGGTGCGCGTTCCGCAACGCTTCCTCCGGGTCCTCGGCGAGGAAGGTCACATGGCCCATCTTGCGGCCCGGACGCATCGTTCGCTTCCCGTACACGTGGAGTTTGGCGCCCGGTGTGCGGAGAAGGTCCCGCACATTCGCCTGGTTGATGACACGCGCCAGGTCCTCGCCGATCAGGTTGACCATGACCGCCGGCCGGGTGAGGACGACCTCGCCGAGCGGCAGGCCGCACAGCGCGCGCACCTGCTGTTCGAACTGAGAAGTCGTGCACGCGTCGAGCGTATAGTGACCGGAGTTGTGCGGGCGAGGCGCGATTTCGTTGATCAAGAGCCGGCCATCGGCCATCAGAAACAGCTCGACACAAAAAACACCGAGGCCTTGGAGCGCCTCGACGACGGATGCGGCGAGGCGCTGCGCCTCGCACGCGACGTTCGGCGCCACGGTCGCCGGCACACACGTCATCCGCAGGATGCCGCCCTCATGGATGTTCTCGACGACCGGGTAAGTCCGGTACTCATCGGCCCCGCGTACGACCAGGACCGACAGCTCCTTTTCGAATGGGACGAATTCCTCGAGGATCCACTGACTCCCTTCGCCCGCTCGCGGCGGCAATTGCGTCTCCAGGATTGCGGCTTCCCCGACATGGGTCAATCGCCACTGGCCTTTGCCGTCGTAGCCGAACGTGGCGGTCTTGCACAGACAGGGATACCCGATCTGCTCAGCGGCCCGCCTTATCTGACCGGGTTCCGTGAGCCCGCAAAACCGTGCGACAGGAAATCCGCGATCAAGAAGGAAGGTTTTCTGCGTGAGCCGGTTTTGGATCAACCGGAGAATGCGGGCCGCCGGGCGGACGGGCACGGCGGCCTCCAACTCCTCGGCCAGCGAAACGGGGACGTTTTCCCACTCGTAGGTCACTCCCTCGAGGTCGGAGCGGAAGGCCGCCAGACCTGCGGGATCGAGAAAGGAGGCGGGAACGGAGCGGTCGGCGGTCCGGTGGGCGGGAGCATCCGGGTCGGGATCCCACACGGCCACCCGATAGCCGAGGCGCTGCGCCGCGGCGGTGAACATCGCCCCGAGCTGACCGCCCCCTAAGACGCCCAAGAGCCGCCCCGGCTCGATCACCGTGCTCATGATTCGGCAAGTGGGGCGGCCTTCTGTCGTTCAGGTGAAGACGCGATGGCGGCCCGCGTCTGCTCGCTGCGAAATTCGATGAGGCGCTTCCGGATGTCGGGGTACCGTCCGGCGAGGATCTGAGCCGCGAGCAGGCCCGCGTTCTCTGCGCCTCCGATCGCAACCGTGGCGACCGGAATACCCTTCGGCATCTGCACGATCGACAGCAGGGAATCGAGCCCGCGGAGATGTTCGGTGGGAATCGGGACGCCGATGACCGGTAAATGCGTCTTCGCGGCGAGCATGCCCGGGAGGTGCGCGGCCCCGCCGGCACCGGCGACGATGACTTCGATCCCCCGCGTCGGCGCCTGTTCGGCATAGGCGAACAAACGATCCGGCGTCCGATGGGCGGACACGACGAGCAGCTCGCAGGGAATGGCCAATGACTTGAGAATGTCGACGGCCTTTTCCAGAGTCGGGAAGTCGCTCCGACTCCCACCGACCACCCCGACCAAGGGTTGATGACCGCGGCGGCCTCCGTTCCAACTCTCCGTTGTCTTCCGTCCTCGCCGAGCCGTCATCGCGCCTCCACTCAGGAAAGGTTCAGATTGAGGCTAAGGCTGAGGGTCGAAGTACGTTGTGAATGCTCGCCTCGCCGTCTCAACCTTAACCTTGGCCTCAGCCTCAACCTTCTTCATAATATAAGGGTCACACCTTAGCCCCGCTCCCGGTCGACAATCAAGAGCCAACTCCCACCGAAATTGACCAAAGCCTTGAAAAGTTCATATAATGCGCGGGCGAGGACCTATGGACCGGCTTCCCGCCCTCAGCAACAAGATTCGGTCCCTCGTCGATCGGCCTACCGGACTCGACGAGATCGAGGTCGACAACTTCGCCGTCTCCACAAAACTTCAGTCCTGGGAAGCGGTTCAGATCCCAGACCGCCTCCGATTTTCGGCCCGTCTGGCCATCAAGCTCCTCCTCCTGTTCGCATTGATGATTGCCTTCGTCCCCTGGACGCAGACCATCACCGCAACGGGGCAGCTCTCGGCCTACTCGCCCTATGAGCGGCCGCAGGACATCGAGGCCCAAATCACCGGACGCCTCAAGAAGTGGCACGTGTACGAAGGCGTGCGCGTCAAGCAGGGGGAACTGATCCTCGAACTGGACGACTACGACCCGCAGTTCATGTCGCCCGACCTCTTGCCGCTCCTCGAACAACGAAAGCTGGCCTTGGAACAGAATCGCAAGGCGGCGTTGGACCGCGCCGACCAATTGGAGAAGCGCATCAAGGAAATGCAAGGCCTCGTCCGGGCGGCGGTGCCCTCGGCTCAAGCGCGCGTCGTCGAGGCCGAGAACAAGGTTCGGGAGGCCGAACAGCGGATCAACGCGGCCAGAATCGGCGTCGACACGGCGGAGCTGAACGTCGCACGCCACGAGCAACTGGCGAAGCAGGGCTTGGTGTCCCAGCGGGAACTGGAGCTGGCCATCCAGGGCGCTATTGCGAGCAAAGCGGATCTGCAAGGCGCCGAAGCGTCCCTGAAGGCTGCACAAGAGGCGATGAAGGCGCTGCGGTTCGGGCGCGACCAGGTAAGCGCCGAAGTGCTCCAGCGTCTGCTCGAGGCCGAAGCGGCGCGCGCCGGCGCGCTCGCGGAAGCGGCGCGCGCCGGCGACCAGCTCGCCGACGTGGAACTGCGCCTGTCGAACGCCTTGCAGCGACGCGCCGCCAGTCGCATCCTGGCTCCGATTGACGGGACGGTCGTGCGCATGGCCGAGGTCGGAGTCGGGGAAACCGTACGCCCGGGAGACCGACTCGTCAGGATTTCACCGATGAGCTCCGACAAGGCCGTGGAGTTCAAGGCCGATGGGATCGATGCTCCGCTCCTCAACGTCGGGCGCAAGGTCCGTTTGCTCTTCTATGGAATCCCCGCCATCCCCTTGCCCGCATGGCCGGAGCTCATGGCCGGGACGTACAGCGGGATCATCAAGGTCGTGGATCAGGTGGACGACGGTAAAGGCAACTATCGCTTTTGGGTCGTACCCGACCCTGAAGATCGCCCGTGGCCGGAGCAGTCGCACGTCCGCCAGGGGACGAAGGTGATGGGATGGGTCATCCTGAATCGGGTTCCACTCTGGTATGAGATGTGGCGACGCTTCAATCTCTTCCCGCCCGATTATCAAGAGGGCCCGCCGTCGCTGCTCGACACACTCTTGCCGAAGGCCGGGAGAGGAGCCAAGTAACCGACACAATGGCGAGTCCGACCCGCTCGGAGCCTCTTCTCCCCGGTCGCCCGAACCCCTGTGCGTCGCGCCGCTCCACGGCCGCCATCGATGCTTGTCTTGCAAAGGAGATGCGTATGACGCCGTCGCGTAGTCGGTCCTGCTTGCGCCTTCTCGCGTTCGTCCTGACGGGTGTTCTCGCGCCGGGGCTCACGGCCGCGGCGGATCCCCCCGTCAAGCCGCTCCCACCCATCCCGCTGTCGCTCGACGAGGTGCTTGCCTGGGTGGATCGCTCCCATCCGCTGTTGAAGGGCGCGGAGACCGAGAAGATCGTGGCGCGCGGCAAGATGCTCCGCGCGCTGGGCGCGTTCGAGCCGACGCTCGTCAACGATGCCGAGGTGGAACGGTTCATCCCACGAACCGGCCCTGAGGAGACCAAGACCGTGGGCTTCAACGACACCTTCATCGAAGCCCGCCATCCCTGGGGATTCCGCGGCGAGGCCGGGATTCGTGAAGTGATCAACGGTCCGGCTCAGATTCCCGACCTCGGATTCAACAACGGTCACAACCAGGTGATCCTGGGCGGGTTCATTCCCCTGCTGCGCGGGCTCCTCGTCAACCCCGAAAACGCGGAGCTCCAACGCTCCGGCCTGGCCGATCCCAAAGCCGACATTCAGATCGCGCAAACGCGTCAAGATCTCTTTCTCGCGGCCGCCAATCAATACTGGGAGTGGGTCGCCGCCGTGAAACTGGCGGATGTGCAGCAGCGAGCTCTCCGGGTGGCCGAGGATCGCTACAAACAGGTCGAGCAGCGGGCGAAAGCCGGCGCGGCCGCGCCGTTGGACGCCGTCGAGGCCAACCAGGAGGTGCAGCGCCGAAAAGAAAGCTTCATTGCGGCCACGCGGCTCATCGAGCAGGAGCAGTTCCGGCTCTCCATGTTCCTCTGGGAACGCAACGCCCCGGCCGCCCCCGGACCCGAGCGTGTCGGCGACTTCCCGAAGCCCGCCGACTCACCACCGCCCGAGATCGTGAAGGCGGACAAGCTGGCCGCGCGGGCCTTCCGTCCGGAAGTACGGGAAATCGAGATCGAGGCCAGGATCAACAAGATCGACCTGGAGCTCGCCAAGAACAATCTCCTTCCCAGCTTGAACGCCGAAGCCGCACCGGCGCGGACTCCGGAAAAGTTCGTCCTCGGTCTCGGCTATCGCTTCGGCCTCGAGATGCGGATCCCCTTCATGCAGCGTCGGGCGCGCGGCGAGGTGCTCCAAGCGCAGGGGAAGGCCGATCGCTTTGTCCTCGTCCAGAAGTTCCGCGAGCAGCAGGTGATGGTGGACGTGGACAACGCCTTGTCCGCCATCGAACGGGCCAAGGAGCGGATCGCGGCCGCCAGCCAGTCCCTGCAGCTTGCCAAAACCTTGGAGGAGGGGGAGCGTTTCCGGTTCAGTCTCGGGGCCACGAGCGTGCTGTTCGTCAATCTGCGCGAGCGCAACGCCGTGGATTCCGAGGCGCAATTGATCAGGGCGCAAGCGGACTATCAGAAGGCCCTGGCGTTCTACCAGTGGGCAATCGGCGCGTGGGGGAAGGGTACGGCCGTGGCCGTCCCGACCTCTTATCGGCCCAGCCCCTAGATGCGCCGTAGTAATTGGCTCCGGGCCTCTGATACGCTGAAACGCGATCCCGGCCTTCGATCGGCGTCCCGATGAGATACCGTGGCGACAGCAACCTCTGACAGCGGCCATGCGCTGACCGCTCAGTTGTTCAAGGACACCCTGGCACGCTTGGGCGTCCTGTTTCGTCTCGAGCGGCGGGTGTTTGGGCTCATCGTCTCTTACGCGCTCGCGATCGGTCTCTTCTCGCTGATCATCCCCCTCACCGTTCAAGAGCTGGTCAACACGTTTGCCTTTGCGATCCAGCCGATCATGATCGTCACGCTGGCCGGGATCATGGTCCTCACGCTGCTCGCGGTCGGCGCCTTTCGCGCGCTCCAGTTCTATGCGGTGGAAATCCTCGAGCGCCGGATCTTCGCGCGGGTGGCCTTGGGGATGGCGCAACTGCTGCCCCGCCTGAAGGTCCAAGGGTTCCGCCCCCGCTATGCCAACCTGTTCTTCGATACCATCTTCATGCAGCGCGCCCTCTCGGTCCTGCTCGTGGACGTGATCAACGTGCTGGTCGGCGGGATCGTCGGCATGAGCATCCTGGTTTTCTATCATCCGTACTTCTTGGTCTTCAACGCCCTCTTGGTCCTGGGGTTTGCGATCATCGTCACGGTCCTGAGCCATGGCGGGCTGAAGGCGACGATCGAAATGTCGCACGCGAAGTACGACACGGCGCACTGGCTCCAGGACGTCGCCTTCAATCTGCCGCACTTCAAGGCGTCGGTCAGCGAGCCGCTCCTGTTGAAGAAAACCGACGGCCTCGTCGAGGCCTACCTGGCCGCCCGCCGGAGACGCTTCCAGGTCTTGATCCGGCAGTATCTCGGCTCCGTCGGCTGGCAGGCCTTGGCCCACAGCGGTCTGATCGGGACGGCCGGCTGGCTGCTCGCCATCGGGCAGCTCACCCTCGGTCAGCTCGTCGCGGCCGAGGTGATCGTCGGCAGCCTGTTGATCAACTTCGAGTCGGTCGTCAAGCGCATGAGCTATGTCTTCTACTTCCTGACGGCGCTGGCCGAGTTGGACTTCCTGTTCTCGCTGCCCAAGGATGCGCCGGCCGGCGCGGTGACCGTGAAGCTGCCGGATCCCCGCATTCACGGCTTGCGGCTGACGTGCAAAGATCTCTCGTTCGCATTCCCCAACTCGGCCCCGGAGTTCGAGAACTTCAACCTCGACGTCCCCCCGGGCGAAAAGGTCGCCATCTTTTCCAACACGAGCACCGGCAAGTCGACCTTGGCCCGTGTCCTGGCCGGCCTCTACATGCCCACGTCGGGCGTGATTCGGTATAACGGGGTGGACGTCCGCGACCTGGACATGACTTCCCTAAACAGTCACCGCGGGTTGGTCCTCGATTCTCACCTCTCCCTGTTCGAAGGCACGTTGGAAGAGAACATCACCTTGGATCGGCCGTCGATCACCTATGAGGACATTCTGTGGGCGCTGCGGTTCGTGGAGATGGAAGAGGACGTCGATACGTTCCCCTTGGGGCTGAAGACGCCGGTCAGGCCCCAGGGGAAGGCCTTGACCACGAGCCATGTTCAAAAAATCCTCGTCGCCCGCGCGATCGTCACCCGGCCGCAGTTGCTGATCTTCGACGGCACGCTGCACAGCCTGCATCCGAGCACCCGAGAGACGATCCTGCGGCGCCTGTGCTCGAAAGAGGAGCCGTGGTCGGTGCTGTTCATCTCGAACGATCCGAGCTTGACGACGCACGTGGACCGTCGGTTCATCCTGGATTGAATCGCCGCGGCCGCGCGTGCACGAGAGACCGATGATGCCGGGACACTGATCACCATGGACCTCCGTACACGCCTGACACGTCTGCGCCCGTCCTTCGGCCAAGTGATGATCAGCCTGCTGGTCATCGGGCTCGGGTTCATGGGGGGCCGCGCGCTCAGCGAGATCGATCAGGACCTCCGGATCATGTACACCGAGTATACGTTGGCCGCCACCGACCTCGCCCACATTTCGGCGGACATCATTCGCTATCGCACCACCGTGATCCGCGCGCTCGAGGCGCCGACCAAGAAGGACTTCGAGCGGATCACGGCGTCGCTTCCCGACCAGCGGGCTCGCATTCAGCACGCGATCGATCGCTATGCCGCGGCCAGCCTGCGCGTGTCCCGGAGCGGGCGGAGCGAACCGGAGGACCTGCAGGCGGTCCGCGAGAGCTTGGACGCCTACATCGCCTCGTCGAACCGCACCGTGAACCTGCTGGTGCAACTGTGGGGGGCGCGATCGGCCCAGGAAGCGGCCGAGTTGCGGTCCAAAGCCGAGGTCCAGGCCGCGGACAACGCCGGGCCGAAGTTGATCCAGGTCAGCCTGGCGCTCGATCGGTTGTTGGAGACGGTGGCGGATGTCGCCAAAGACATGCGCGACGAGGGCACGAGGACGATTCGCAGAGCGAGCGCTCTGTTGATGGGAGGGAGCCTCCTCCTTGCCGTACTGAACCTCTTTGTCGGGAGTCCCGGGCGCCCGCGGACGTCGGCTCCGTCGGAATCCCCCGCTGAGAGCAGAAGGCTCGAGCCGGCCTCCGCCTCGGCGCACCCCCCGGCCAGCCGCCTCTGATCGGCAGCGTCACCGGTCGCTCGAGCAGTCGAACCTTACTCTGCTTCCCGCGTCGTCTCCGCCGCCTCGATGGCCCGGAACAGCCCGTCCCGCTCCTGCTCCGTCAGGTCCTTCCACCGCCCCACCGGCAAGCCGTCGATCCTCACGTTCATGATGCGCACCCGGTGCAGCGCCACGACGCGATGGCCGAGCGCCTGGCACATCCGCCGGATCTGTCGGTTCCGGCCCTCGGTGAGGATGATCGTGAACTCGCGCGGGCCGGTCCGGCGGATCCGACACGGCCGCGTCGGCTTTCCAAGGATGACGACGCCGCGCGCCATATGATCGAGGAAGGCCTGGCTGTAGGGACGGTCCACCCGAACGATGTACTCTTTCTCATGGGCGTACTCGGCACGAAGAATCTTGTTGACGATGTCGCCGTCATTGGTGAGCAGGATCAGGCCGGAGGAGTCCTTGTCCAGCCGGCCGATCGGGAAAATCCGCTCGGGATGCCCGATGGACGCGATGATGTTGTCCTTGATGTGCGGTTCGCTGGTGGTGGTGACCCCGACCGGCTTGTGAAATTTGATGTAGATGGGAGCGGCGCCCCACGGAATGACGACTCCGTCCTTGGCGATCGTGTCGCCGGGGACGACCCGGTCGCCGAGCACGGCGATCCGGCCGTTGATCGTCACCCGCCCCTCCTCGATCAGCCGGTCGGCTTCCCGCCGCGAGCACCGTCCCTGCTCGGTGAAGAACTTGTTGATGCGGATGCCGCCCTTCCGGCCGCTCCCCGGCACGTCAGCCGCGGGCGGTGAAGAGGGCCGAACACGTTTGATGAGACGACGCGACGGCATAGGATGGACAGGACGCCGACAAGCGGCCCGAGCAGGCGATGCCGGCTGGACCTCACCGCCGCCGGGCGGCCTGGATACGACCGAGCATCCGATAGATGAGCCGCGCGACCGTGAACTGTGGCGCGGCAAAGCCGGGGATCGGCGCGATCTCGCTCACGTCCATCCCGATGATGCCGGGACCGTTCGCCAGCGCCGTGACCAATGCCAGCGTATCATACCATCCCAGCCCGCCGGGTTCGGGCGTCCCCAGCGCCGGCACGATCGAGGCATCAAGGCCGTCACAGTCGAAGGTGAGATAGACAGGGCCCATGCACGCCTTGACGACCTCGGGGATCCACCGCGCCGCGTGCCCGCCGTACGGGCCGGAGGGATCGAGGATCCGATCGGCAAAAAAAGTCGTCACCGTCGGCATCCGTCGGATCAGGTCGATTTCCTCGGGCGAAATCGAGCGGATTCCGACTTGAATGAGCGGAAGGCCGTCGCCGACGACCCGCGCCATGACGCTGGCGTGGCTGTAAGGGTTGCCCTGAAACGCGTCCCGCAAATCGCCGTGGGCGTCGATCTGGACGACGCAGAGGTTCGGGTAGGCTTTCGCGTGGGCACGAATGGCGCCCAAGGCGCCGGTGTGTTCGCCCGTCAGCGTGACGATGAAGCGCCGCGGGACGAGTCGAGAGGCAACATAATCCTCGATCGCCTCGACCGCCGCCGCATTCACTTTTCCCTGGAGCGCCAACGGGCTGGCCGTTGCGATCCCGCCACATTCACGATAGGTCTCGAACCCCAACGTCTCATCGTACAATTCGACCTGCCGGGAGGCTTCGAGGATCGCGTCGGGACCCCGATCGGAGCCTTGAATATAGCTGGAGGTGTGTTCGTAGGGGGCCGCCAGGACGTAGACGCCGGCGTGATCCGGGTGACACCACGGCTCTTCGAGGGCGAGGAAGTTCGCGTCTGGACCGAGCCAGCCCGGGGGCAGCGTCATGGCGGACCGACCTAGGGTAGGCGACGATTAGCTCCGCCGGGAGCGCATCGTCTTGGGAATGTTCTCTTCAGGGATGAAGACGCCGCATGCGACCACGGTCGTCCATTTGCCGGACTTGCCGATGGCCGATTGGGTGATGTTCATCGTCTTGACGATCTTGCCGCCCATCTTGAAAACCTGCTCTCGCTCTTTCCAGGCGATATTCGGGTCGAATTCGACGCCCAGCGTCGTCGCCAGCATTTGGGCGGCCAGATCTTCCGTGTACTCACCGGCTTCCTCGTCGGTCTCGCCGTAGGCATGGTGCTCCGACAGGTAACCGTAGGTTTGCCGGTCCGTGGGAATCGCCAGGCCGACGGAGGCCGAGATCAGCCGGTTCCGCTCGTTGGTTTCGGATCGGGCCATCACGCAGAAGGTGATTTCCCCGGGGTTCAACAACTTCTCACCGATCTTGCGCGGAACGATTTTGCATGCGGGAGGAAAGATCGAGGACACACTGACGAGGTTACAGTAGGCGATGCCGGCGCTGCGCAACGCCTGCTCGAACGACGCCAACTTCTCCTTGTGGACCCCGACCCCTCGGGTGAGGAACATGTGCGTTGGTACCATCTCTCCTCCCTTGGCATGCGAAGCCGGGGAATGACCTCCAGCCCCTGCCCGGCCGTCTTACACCACGCTTCCCGGCGCCCTACACAGGGCCGCTGTTGTACCAAGTTGCCGCCCATTCCGCAATAGATTCGGCGACTTTCTTTCCGTCCCGCCGCGGCCCTAGTCCCGCCGGTCTTCCTTGAGGTTCAAGACGAGCAGCTTGAGCTCGGTCATCTCTTCCATGGCATAGCGGACCCCCTCGCGCCCGAGCCCGGAATCCTTAACGCCGCCGTAGGGCATGTGATCGGCCCGAAAGGTCGGGATCTCGTTCGCCAAGACCGTGCCGACCTCCAGATCCTGGTACGCCTGGAAGATCTTGTGGACGTCGCGGGTGAAGACTCCGGCTTGCAGACCGTACGCCGAGTCGTTCAAGGCGTCGATCGCCTCGGAGAAGCGGGCGTACGGCGTGACCGCCACCAGTGGTCCGAACACCTCTTCGCAGGCGATCTTCATCGAAGGACGGACATTCGTCACCAGCGTGGGGGCGATCAATTGGCCCCGCCGGGTGCCGCCAACGGAGACCTGTGCGCCCTGAGCCACGGCCTCCTGCACCCAGGCCTCGATGCGGGAGGCCGCCCGTTCGTCGATCACCGGTCCCACGACGGTGGCGGCGTCCTCGGGATCCCCGCTGGGCAGCGCCGCCACCTTTGCGCTCAGCATCGTGAGGAACAGCTCGTAGACCGATTGGTGGACGTAGATCCGCTGAACGGAAATGCACGTCTGCCCGGCATAGCTGTAGCCTCCCGCCGCGCACCGCTGGGCGGCCAGCTCAAGGTCGGCATCCGGCTCGACGATGACGCCCGCGTTCCCGCCCAACTCGAGCACGACGCGCTTCTTCCCCGCCTTCGCCTTCAGCATCCAGCCGACGGGCGCACTGCCCGTGAAACTGAGCAGCTTGAAGCGAGGGTCGGTCACCATTCGCTCCGCGAGCGCGTTGTCGCAGGGGACCACGCTGAAGGCGCCCGGCGGCAGATCGGTCTCGTAGATCACCTCGGCCAGCAGCAGCGCCGTGAGCGGGGTTTGCGGGGCCGGTTTCAGCACGATCGGGTTGCCGACGGCGAGGGACGGGGCCACCTTGTGCGCGACGAGGTTCAACGGAAAATTGAACGGGGTGATGCCGAGGACCGGCCCGATCGGCACGCGGCGCGTGAGGCCGAGGTAGGACTCCGACCCGGGGGTCAGGTCGAGCGGCAACACCTCACCCGGCACACGTTTGGCCTCTTCCGCCGCGAGCGTGAACGTCTGGATCGCGCGGCTCACTTCGCGGCGGGCATCAGCGACCGGCTTGCCGGCCTCGGCGACGATCGTGCGGGCGAAGGTGTCCTGTCGATCGGAGAGAGAGGCGGCGATGCGGGCGAGGGCGGCGGCCCGGGCATGGGACGGCAGGCGGCGCATGACGGGAAACGAGGAGACGGCCGCCCGGATCGCGGCTTCTACCTCATCGGCGCCCGCCTGGGAGACGCTGGCGACGACTCCGCCGGTGTAGGGGTTCGTCACCGGCAGCGACCGGGCGGTCCTCATCCATTCGCGCCCGACCAAGAACGGCTTGACTTCTGAAGCGGCCGGTCGCTGCACGTCAATGCTCGGTATCGGCCACCGTGCTGCGCGGAACCGCGGGTTCCTCCTCGGAGGCGGCGGCTTCCGCCTTCGCGATCAATTCCGGCGTTCCCCAATCGCGAATGGAATCGAGCGTGAAGGCCTCGTAGGTCGATACGCCATGACAGCTCGGACAATCGGGCATCGGGATCTTGCGCCGGAAGACCTCGCCCAAGCACGACATGCACACGAGAAATTCGGCGCCGCCCTCTTCTGAATCCACCGGCCAGAAAGTCTGGTGCTGTGACATGATGTCCCTTCTCTCTGCTTAATGGGTCGTTACTGCACGTGTTGCAACTTCAGCAACCGATCGATCTGCTCTTCAAACACGTCGAACGGGAAAGCCCCGGGAATCAGGAGCGCCGGCTCCTTCGAGGAGGAGGCCGTGAGGGCCAAGACGAACCCCGGGGTCCCGCGAAATCCAAGGTACAGGCCTTCTTCCTTGTCTCGAAAGATCGCCTCCGCATGGCGCGCTTCCTGGTAGCACTTGGTAAACACCGGCACATCGAGCCCCAGCGTGGCCGCCTGTCGCTGGAATTCCGCCAACTCCAGGCGGGCCCCGTAGAGACGATCGTGCATCGGCCAATATCGGCCTTGGTCGCCGGCACACCGTGCGGCCAGCGCCGCATTGACGGCCGGGCCTTGGGAGGCTCGTGGGAAATCCCGGTAGACGAAGCGGAGTTTGCCGGTGTCCACGTATTTCGCCTGGAGCCGCGGCCAGGTCTCGTAGAAGAATTTGCGACAGTATCCGCAGGTGAAATCGGAGTATTCGATGAGCGTGACGGGGGCGTGTGGGTTCCCTCGCATCCGGAAGTCGATCTTCTCGGTGACCGCTTCCTTGCTTCCAGCCACGCTGCCGAGCGTGCAGAGGGCCGCGACCGCAACCACTGCCAGCCAGTTCCTTCCGCGTCCAGATGTCTTCATACGGTCAGCGCCGGACGGTTGCCGCCGCGTCCACTCGATCCAGGCCTACTGTTCTCGTTCGCCTTCCACGCGTCCCCTGCGCCGCTTGATCGCCTGGCGACGGTGCTTGCCCTCCAGCCGCCGCTCTCTGGAGCCTGGCGTCGCGCGCGTGGGCACCCGCGGTTTGCGAATCCGGTTCAAACGCCGCAACCGCTCGATCAGGCGTTCGAACGCCGTTTCCCGATTCCGATGCTGCGACCGTGAATCCGCGGCGACAACCTGCACGCCCGAGGGCAGATGGCGCAGCCGGACGGCACTGTCCGTGACATTGCGGTGCTGGCCGCCCGGGCCGCCGGCCCGGAAGACCTCGATCATCACCTCGCGTTCCAAGACGGTGCGGTCGAGGCTGTACGGAGGTTGGCGAGGCCCGGGTGCAAACGTCATCCTCCGGCCTCACGGAGAGAAGGCTGGCAACCCGTTAGGACGGCTTCTGTTTCGACCGACCTCGTTCCAAAAGACCCATCATCAGCAACGGCCACACGACCGTGGCGTCGCTGAGCACTTCGGCGAAGCGCCCGCCGTCCGCCGGCGAGACGAACTTCCCCCAGGAAATCCCCTCGGTATAGGTGCATCCGCTGAGCCCGCCCCAGTAGTCCGGCTCCGGGCAGATCCGGACCCCGTACTGAAAGCGCGGGGGCCTGACGTTCAATCCCAAACGGACATTGCCGATCTCGACGTACGGCGCCACCTGTTGAGCCCAGTTCCTCGGCACCCCGCCCCCGATCGTGAAGATGCCGAGGCGCTTCGCGGAGAGCACGAGATCGGTGTAGCTGTTGAGATCGAGATAGGGATTGAAATTGGGCAGGACTTCGTGAAGCCGGCGAAGGACGCCGATGTCCCCATCGTGCCCCGGCGGACCGCTTCGCGCCCGGTCGATCTGGCGGCCCATGGCCCATGTGGCCACGTCCAACCCCATTTCGGAATCCGTGAACGCGGGGATGTACACCGGGACCCCTTTCACATACGCGCTCTTGAGAATCCCGCTTCCATGCTGTTCGTCCACGAGCGTCCGGCCGATCTCCCGAGTGAGCAATTCGGAGGACAAGGGTTGTTCCACGGGAATCCGCTTCAACGTTCGGGCCACGACGTGCTCGACGTAATTCAGGTTGGCTTCCATCTCGAGTGTATCGTAGACCCGATTGTACCCCTTGCGGAACAGCTCCTCGTCGCTCATCGAGGGATCATACCGATAGTGGATTTTACCGACCGACTCGCTCAGCCCATGTGCAACGAGCGCACCGGTCGACACGATCGCCTGCACCATCCCATGGTCGATCATCGTACTGATGATCTTCCCCATTTTCGCGATCGTCATCGCACCCGACAAGGTCATCACCACGAAGCAGTCGGGGTCTTCGATCATCTCCGCCAACACCTCGAAGGCCTCGCCCACCCGCCGCCCGCCGAAGGCGGTTTTTCGCATGGCGGCCAGCAAGTCCGAAAAGGACCTCACCTTCTCGGGGTCCAAGGGCTCCAACGCGTTCAGACCGTCCTGCGCGCCGTCGTGAAATTCGCGTCCGTACATGGCATCCTTCATCGAATCATCGCGTCACCGATCTCTTTGTACTTATGGCACAACGAGGCGGGGTGCGTCAATTCAGCGGGACGGAATCTTCTCGTCCTCCACACGACTGGGTCACAGTCTCGCGCACTGCGGGCAAGAATGTTCGGCGGGTCGGCGGGTGCACGCCTGCTCGTTGAAGAACCGACGGTTGCGGGGAGAAGGGCTCCTACGACAGCGCCCGGCTCAGGGGTCGCTTGTCGTGAGCTGTGCAATCGCGTCGAGCAGCGCGGCTTTTCTCAGTGGCTTCGTCAGATGCGCGGAGCACCCGGCCTCGAGACTCCGTTGGATTTCTTCCTTCATCGCAAATGCCGATAAAGCCACAATGGACGCCGGAGGGCGCTTCTGTTCCCGTTCCCATTGACGGATGATGCTCGTCGCGCTCAGGCCATCGAGCACGGGCATTTGAATGTCCATGAGGACGAGATCGTAGCGCCGGGCCTTGTACCGCTCGACGGCGGCCTGACCGTTCTCGGCCACCTCGACCCGATGCCCGGACCCCTTCAGATACGATTGGACGAGCAGGCGATTATCGGCCGAATCGTCGACGAGAAGGATGTCGAGCGGCCGACCGAGGCCGGCGGCGGGCTTCTCACTGGCAATGCCGTTGGGACGATTGAGCGCAAGCGCGAGCGCTTGATGAAGCTTGTTCATCGTGATCGGTTTCGTGACGTATCCGGCCAGCCCCAAGCGATAGCATTTGGCGATCTCCGTACTCCGAACATCGGACACGAGGAGGATGACCCGGATCCCCTTGGACGTGGCCCGGACCAAGATCCGATCTCTGGCCTCGCTGTCTTTGGCGCCTTCTATGTCGCTGTCTAGGAGGAGAAGGCCTACCGGCGGCCCGGGCTGGTCTGCCTGGAAAAGGAGCCGTTCGATCTCCTCCCTGGTTTTCGCCCCGGACACCGTGGCGCCGTAGTCGCTCAACGCCTGCTGCAGCAACTCCCGCGTATTCTGGTTGTCCTCCGCGACAAGAATCCGGAGCGAGCTCAATTGGGCCTTCAATGCGGCGTCGCCCGGCGTGTCCTGCCGGCCGATGCCGAACCGAGCGGTAAAGTAAAACGAGCTTCCCTTTCCGGGCGTACTCTCGACCCCGAGGGATCCCCCCATCAGTTCGACCAGGTGCTTTGAAATAGACAGACCCAAGCCCGTGCCCCCGAACCGGCGCGTCGTGGAGGAATCCCCCTGGGAAAACGCGTCGAAGATGAGTTGCTGCTTCTCGGGCGAGATCCCGATCCCCGTGTCCGCCACGACGAAGCGCAGGACCGTGATCGTGTCGGTGGTCTGCTCATGGAGGACCCGAAGCGTCACGTCCCCTTTGTCGGTGAACTTGATCGCGTTGCTGATCAGATTCAAAATCACTTGCCGAAGGCGATGCGGATCGCCGATCAAGGTCGTCGGCACATCGGGGGCGATCGACACCAGAAGGTTCAGCCCCTTCTCCTGCGCCCTCAGCCCCATGAGCTCGGCCGTCTTATCAAGTGCGTCGTTGAGATCGAATTCGACGCGCTCGAGCGTGATCTTCCCCGCTTCCACCTTGGAGAGGTCCAAGATGTCGTTGATCAGGTTCAGGAGACTGATGCCGGAGCGCCGCACGATCCCCAAGTATTCTTTCTGCTCCGACGTGAGCGGGCCTTCCCAGAGGACGTCGGTCATTCCAATGATGGCGTTGAGCGGGGTTCGAATCTCATGACTCATCGTGGCCAAGAACTCGCTCTTCGCCCGGCTCGCCGTTTCGGCTTGCTCCTTGGCTCGCCTGACGTCCGCTTCCCCTTGTTGTCGCTCGCGCTCATGGCCGATCCACTGGGCGGCGAGCTTGAGAAACGTCTTTTCATAGCCGACGAACAGCCGTCGCGGCGACGAGCTGTAGAAACACAACACCCCGTTGACCGCGCCGTTGACGACGATGGCGACCCCTGCAAACGCTTGCGGGCAAAAGGTCGGATCGTCAGAGGGCGGGATCCAATCCGATTGGTCACGGGTGGAAAAACTGATCGGCTCGTGGGTCTGGGCGACCCATTCGCAGTAGCTTCCCGGCAAGGGCACCCGGTCGCCGCATCGGAATCTCGTCTCTCTCCCTCGCACGTGCAGAATTTCATAGCGATCCTGATCGAGACGGACGACCATGGCGGACTCCAGCCCGAGGTTCTTGATCCCAAGGTCCAACACGTCCGTGATCCGTTCTTCCAAGTTGGCTTGGCTGACCGCGATCTCGTTCAGGGATCGAAGCAGCCGCTCACTGGTCCGTAGGGTCTCCTCGGCGCGTGTCCGTTCGGTCATCTCCGCCAGGAGGGCCAGCTTGCCCTGCCGCTCTTCCTGCAGGCTGTCGCTCATGATGCTGTACACGATGCCCATGATCAGCAGAATGGAAATCCGGATCAGATGGCCTTCCGCCCACAACGCCTCCCCGATGGAGCCGTAGAGGATGACCGCGTAGGAGCTTGCGATGAAGGCGCAAATCCCGATCTTGTTGTGAAGCGTGCTGACCGACGCGGAAATCAGGATGATCAGGAAATAGGCCAGATACAAATCCGAGCTGATTTTGTCGGTGACGTAGATGACACACGAGGTGACGGCGGTATCGACGAGAAGAAGAATAATCGTAAAGGCCCGGCTTTCCACCAACCGGACCGGGAGCAGGACCGCCGCCGCCACGATGGAGAGAAGACCGAGCACCAAGACTTCCTGCACGGGCCGCGCCATGACGGTTTCTGCGGTGAACAAAACCTGGTAGCTGAGCACCACAGACACCAAGCTCTGCAGGAGAACGACTTGCGAACGGGCTTGATGGAAATGAACCGTCGTGGGAAACAACGGCCGGTCGGGTTGGCTGAGCTGACGATCCATGGCTAGAGGCAATATCGGCAACTAGAGAACACGCGCTCTTTCATCCGGACGCTCATCGCAGCGGCGCCCACTCGTCACTGGGACAATCGGTCATGAAGAGAAGCCGAACGGACCTCTGTTAAGTTAAGTATAGTCGGTGTCCGTAAATCCTCCGGAGGAGTCGAGTGCAGACCGCCAGCGACAGCATGGTTCCTCTCGCCGGGGCGAGGCGAAGCCTATTCGCTCGACGCCAAGGTCGGCATACGAAAGACACACACTTCCAATACGTTAGCTTGCGGCTGAGGGAGCGCCTGGCTCCGCTCGTCGTGGCAGCGCTACAGCTCTACCGCTCCTGTTCGTCCGGGGATCACGATCTCGCTCATGAGGTTCGCTTCGGCTCTCTCTCAAGAAGGCGGCACTCCTTCCGTAGCGGGACGGCGCTTGCGGCCCCGATGCGATGAAGCCTACAATGACGCTGCAATGGATGGAATCAAGACCAAGAAGCGCTGCGAAGAGGCGGTCATTCTCGACTGCATCAGCGACGGCGTGGTGACGATCGGGCTGGACATGCGGGTCCGGTACATGAATCACGCGATGCGTGACCTGCTCGGTTATGAGGAGGGCGAACTGCTGGAGGCTCCCCTCGGCTGCCACCTGCTGGTACAGAGTCCGATCTGCTCGACGCACGACTGTATTCTCGAACGGGCCATCCGCAATCGAGAGAAGGTTTCCAATTATGAAACGATGATCCAGAACAAAGACGGCCGGCGGATTCCCGTGAAGCTGAATACGGACTTGCTTTGGGACGACGAGGGAAACCTCATCGGGGTCGTGGAAGTCTACCGGGATGTCACCCAGATCAAGGAGCTGAAGGACAAGCTCGAGCAGGAGTCTGCCCGAGGCGCGTCCGGGCGCCTCATCGTCAAGAGCAAGGCCTTGCAGTCAATCATGAACCTTCTTCCGCAGGTTGCAGCCTCAAAAGCTACGGTGCTGCTCGAAGGTGAGAGTGGAACGGGCAAGGAACTCATCGCGCGGGAAATTCACCGGTTGAGCAAGAGGCGTGACAGGCCCTTCGTGGCGGTCAATTGCGCGGCGCTCGCCGAGGGGGTGCTGGAAAGCGAGTTGTTCGGTCACGTCAAGGGAGCCTTTACGGGGGCCGTGTCGGACCGGATCGGACGCTTCGAAATGGCCCATGAAGGGACCATCTTACTCGACGAGATTGCCGAAATGACTCCGATGACGCAAGCCAAGCTGTTGCGTGTGCTCCAGGAAGAGGAGTTCCAGCGGGTCGGCGGCAATAAGACGATCAAGGTCGATGTACGCGTCATTGCGGCGACCAACAAGGACCTCAATGCACTGGTCAAGGAAGAACGGTTCCGTGACGATCTGTATTATCGGCTTCGAGTCTTCCCGCTGAAGATTCCGCCGCTGCGCGAACGGCCCGATGATATCCTGCCGTTGATTGAACATTGCCTCTCGCGTCTGAACCGCACCATGGAAAAGAGTGTGCGGGACATCGATGGGCCGGCGTTACACTGCCTGGAGTCGTACACGTACCCTGGAAACGTGCGGGAACTTGAAAACATCCTGGAGCACGCCTATATCCGCTGCCCCGGTCATACCATCCGCCTGGAGCACTTACCCGAGTATGTAACGGCAGAGAAAGGCCAGTCCGGCGCACTCGGCTCAGACCTTCGGATAACCGAGGAGCCCAAGCTCCTCTCGCTGGAACGCCAAGCCATTCAAGGAACGCTCGCAAAGACCGGCTGGAACTATTCGGAGACCTGCCGCATCCTCGGCATCAGTCGATCAACCTTGCTTCGAAGACTCAAGGAATTCGGCCTTTCCACCAAGAGAAAGGTCAGAATGGAACGAACTTGACTCATTTTGACACTAAATGGTGTCAATTTGATCAATCGATAGCCGGATTTATCTTTGCCATTCCCTCCAACCATCTGATTATGGTGATTACTAATTTCTGGGCCAGGCCTAAAATGGAGGCCTTGGCCCATGACACAGACGGCGCTGTCGGTTCGGCTCGTCGACGAACGATTGAGACGACATCAGTGTGTGCGGTGCGGGACACCGCATCGGCAGTATCGTCCGGGGGCGCGCACCCGCTGCCTCGCTTGCCGGTGGCGGTATCGACCCGATCGGGTCGCCCGTGAGCTGCAGATCTTGCAGCTCTTCTGCTTGGAGATCTCGGCGCTGCGGACGGCGCGAGAACTGCGCATGAGTCCCTTGCCGATCTGGCAGCGCTTTATGGCCTACCGCCGCTGGATGGCCACGATGGCCGAGACGGAAGCCCGGCCGCTGACCGGGGAACTGGAATGCGATGAGAGCTATTTCGGCGGCCGTCGCCGCGGAGGGCGGCGGGGGCGCGCCCGTGGCCAAAAAGTCATTGTCTTCGGCATCTTGGAACGGCAGGGCCGGGTCAGCACCGTCGTCGTCCCCCAGGCCGATGAAGCGACGCTGATGCGGGAAATCGAACGTCGAGCGCTCAAAGGTGCCGTCTTCTACACGGATCGCTTTAGCAGCTATAAATCCCTGCGGCGCTATGGCAAACACCTGCCGGTCGACCATGGGCAGACCTATGTGCAGCGGGGGCGTCATTACCTTCGCCACATCAACGGCATTGAAGGGTTCTGGAGCTACGCCAAGGAACGCTTGCGCAAGTATCATGGCGTCAGCCGCTTGCACTTCCCGCTCTATCTGAAGGAAATGGAATTTCGGTTCAATCATCGCCGGGATGATCTGTTCGAGTTGCTTGGGACTCACTTGTTGAAGGTCTTGTTCGAGTATCCGATTGGCTATTCCACCTAAGGAAAAAGAGGCCTTGGCCCAAGATTTAGCAATCACCCTGATTATTATCAAGTCCTGTCCTTCTGCCTGACGGCTCGCTCTTTGCTCACGTTGACCCATATTTCGGCTAGACGGTCCGCCTGATCAAGGCCCCTTCAACAATTGGGGCTCGAACCATCGTGGGAGGAAATGGCATGACTACGACCTGCGCGCGCTGCCATGGATTCATGGTGGAAGAGCGCTTTGATGACACGGACGCCACTATCGGACTGGCATTTACGGGCCTTCGATGTTTGAACTGCGGCGAAGTCGTCGACCCTGTCATTCTTCAACGCCGTCTTGATCGACCTCGACCGCTTGACAGTCGAGTACGGTTGAAAGCTCCCATCAGCTTGGCTTCAGCATGATTTGTGTGTTGCAAGAAAGGGCCGATTGATGAGGGGACTGATGGACGTCCCGTGGTGGGTACTGTATGGGGCCGGCGTGGTCGCGCTCGGCCTGCTTGTACGATTCTCTCAGGCGGGACCGCCATGGGCCGAGCCGCGGTGGAGTGGGTGTCAGAGACGTTCGAGAACCGACAACAGCGCCAGGTACTGACCTCCGAACGGGTCGTTGTCCTTGGTGAGGACCCCTCCTGGCGTGGGGTTCGGAGATGATGAAATCTCCGGCAAGAGGCAAAACGCTCGATGAGGCGGCCGCGATCAAGAACACTGATGTCGTGCGGGAACTGAACCTGCCGCCGGTCAAGATCCATTGCTCGGTGCTGGCGGAGGAGGCCATCAAAGCCACTCTGGCCGGCTTCAAGTGAACCCCAGCCTGCTCGCGAGGGAACCGTCGCTCAACGGACAGCGCAGGACACGGCGAGGCCCCTGGACGCCATTCAGGCTCAGCGGTGAAAGACGTCCACGCATCAGGTCCGGCGCAGACGTTCATTCCCATGATCCAAGACCATAGGAGATAGCGCGCCATGGCATTGCTCATCACAGACGAATGCATCTCGTGCGGAGCCTGTCTACCGGAATGCCCGAACGAGGCAATTTTTGAAACGCGCAGTGAGGCGGAAGCCAAGGGATATCACGTGGGCGAGGGCCAGGGAGTCGGCGACAGCATTTACGTCATCACCCACGAGCGCTGCACCGAATGCGTGGGCCACTTCGACGAGCCGCAGTGCGCCGCCGTCTGCCCCGTGGATAACTGCTGCGTCCCGGACCCTGCGTATCCGGAATCACCGGACGCCTTGCTCGAGAAGGCAAAGCGCTTGAATCCCGACAAAGAGATCCACCCCGACAAGGTCTGGAGCGGTGTACGCGCGTAGAGGTAAGCCGATGACGATCGGGGCCGTTACGGCATCCTGACTGCAGGGTTCTCGCTGCCTTAGGCCATGTCTTTATGACCAACCCTTTGAAGCTCCTCGGCCGGATGGAGAGAGAGGCACCCGCTCCGGGAGGCAGCGACTCGTGCACCTGATCAGGCACCACGGTAGTGTGCAGGCTCCTGCCTCTTCCATTAAGCCGAACTGTCGGAGCAGCGACGGGTGGAGATGATGAGCCGCTTGGCCCGTGCCGGCCATTGACGCGCTCACCCGAGCTCGCGGTTGGATGGTACGACTTAAAAGCTCGTTCCAGCCCGCTTCAGACCCCAGCGGTGCATCGCGTTGACAACCGGCCTGAGACTTCGCCCCAAAGGAGTCAGTGAGTATTCCACCTTTGGCGGCACCTGGGGATACACCTTCCTCGGCGTACCGAGTTTCGGGGTGCTTCCACAGGCGCGCAGCAAAATCCGTCCATTCCCGTTGGGCTGGACAGCGAGTTCCTTCTGGATGAATCCGCCCGCATCGCTGGTGCGATGTTGGCCAGCAGACAGGCCCTGCGTGAGGCCCAGGCTGCACCTGAACACAAGTCTCTGATCAAGGGGGCACCGCCGGGTCGAAGGGACGATCGTCGAACCGCTGCAGAAGGACAGGATCACGATTCAGACCGTTGAGAGTCTGCGGCAGCCCTACAAAGTGGGGGCTCTGCCCAGCAGAAACTTACAAGGTTTGGAAAGGGCCACGCGGCCGTGCTGATCGGTCGATGGTGAGAATAGAGTCATGGATGTGGCAACGGAACTCAACGAGCATGGCCCAGAAGGATAAAGTGGAGCCATCGCATCTCGGAGGGGTACGACCACGTCGATTCATCCCGTTGACGCCGAAGGAGGAGCACAGGCCGGGACAGGTGTCTCACCTGCCCCAGATCTCTGGTGGAAGGCAAGGATTGAACCCTATCTCTGTGTCCCGTGTCCCGTCTCCCGTCCCGGCAATTCTTTTCTTTCCTCTCGACAGTTCCTCTCCGAAGAGCCGTCCAAGCGTAGGAGCCGGCCCCTCAACCTCAGGGACGCCAACGAGCCGCCGAAGTCATGCCGTAACCTGTGGTCGGCCATCGTGTCTCAAGCAGGCGCCAAGAACCGTTTCAACTTGGCGATCAAACAGTCTCGGTCTAAAGGCTTGTGAAGGACCGAGTCGGCCCCGGCAAGGAGGGCCGATCGAGCGGTTTCTTCGTCGGCATGTCCCGATATGACGACAATGGGAGTGTTCGGCCGGAGGTCGCGCAGTTGCCGTAACAGGCTCAGGCCGACCACGCGGGGCATCCGCAGGTCGGTGAGAATCACATCATAATTCTTGCGTGCCGCCTGATTGAGAGCCGAGTCGACGCTGCTCGCGATATCAATCTGTACGGCGGGCAGATGAAACTCCAGCAGCCCGGGCAGCGCCTGGAGTAAGGCTTCGTCATCATCAATGAGCAGGACCGCGTGACCGGACACGGGCGCGAGGCTAGCACAAGCCTGTAGGCAGTTCTTCCATAAAGATGACAGTTCCCGATACGCAGTGCATAGGATTGCACCCTCTGTAAGAACTTCTGACCGCGCTCCTTCCGTGTCTGCTGGTGCTTGCTTGCCGGTGACCCGTGGCAAGCAAGAGGTGGTGCTCCGCCTGCACCTTACCAGGGAGGAACGAGCATGAATCAAATACTGCGGGCCGTTCCGGTCGACAACCAACAGCGCCTGAGGAGGAAGATGGAACGCGTCCAGCTCACGAGCGGAAAAGTCCTGTACGAACAAGGGGATATCATCGGCGAGGTGTATTTTCCTCAGACCGCGATTATCTCGGTTGTGCTCGTCACCTCCGAGGGGGACTCCGTCGAGGTCGCGAGTGTGGGGAAGGAAGGCATCTTGGGAATCTGCCGGTTCTACGGCGAAGAACGGGCTATTGCCCGGGCGGTGGTTCTCGTCCCCGGGGAGGCCTGGCGGATGCAAGCGCCGGTCTTCGAGGCCGAGTTCTTAGCGGATCAGATCTTGAGCAGTGAAGTACGCCGGTATGCCCATGCCTATCTGTTTCAGGTGACCCGCTCTTCGGCCTGTAACCGGCTCCATTCGGTCGAGCAACGATGTGCACGATGGCTGCTGACGCTCAGCGATCGCTGTGAAACGGGAGCGTTTCCGGTGACGCAGGAATTTGTCGCCGAGATCCTGGGGGTCCGGCGGCAAACCGCTGCGATCGTGCTCACCGTCCTCGAAGAAAAGGGCTTGATTCACAACCAACGCAAACAGATCCGGATTCGAGACCGCCGCGGTCTCGAGCAAGTGGCGTGCGAATGTTATGGCATTGTGAGCACCCATTTACACCTTGCCTGACGACCTTCTTAGCCGGTGTGCCGTCGCAGATCCGCAATCTGCTCATCGATCAACTGGAGCAGCTTCGCGACGAGCGACTTGAGATTATCCGAGGCATCCTCTCGGGTCATGGCGCGTAATGAGAGCGCAAGCGTCTCAAGGGCATGCTCTGAGCGAAGACACGTTTTCTTGAGCCGATAGGTCTCTATGGCCCGCCGGATGACGAAGGCGAGGGCGTGGCGCTCCACCGGCTTCGGCAGGCAGTCGTACACTCCAATTTCGAGCGCGCGGCCGAGGGCCGGCATGCTCATGTCATGCGTGAGGAGGATCACGGGCGTCACTGCCGCAACCTCACGGGTATACCGAAGCAGTGCCGATTCTCCCGGCGCCGCACTGGCATCCAGGATCAAGGCTTCATAGTGCGTGCTGACCAAGCGCCGCATGGCCGCTTCCGTGTCATGGTACGTGTCGGTTGTCACAGAGGGTAACTGAACGCGGAGCGATTCCGTGATCTGGTTTCGTAGAAGCGGATCAGCGGTCAAGAGCATGACCCGACCAGGGAATTCACTGGCGCTGGAACTCAGCTCCTGGAGCTGATCAAGTGGACGAGCGGATTCGTCCCGCTGTGGCCTCGGCCCGAGTTGCGTAAGGTACGTGATCTTTGATTTGAGAAGCTGAGGCGGAAAGGGCTTAATGAGGTAGTCGCTTGCACCAACCGCATAGCCGCGTGCAATGTCCGCGTCGTCCCGGTAATAGGCGGTGACGAAGATGATCGGGATGCCTCGCAACAGCTGATCTTGGCGGATCTGCTGGGCTGTCTCATACCCATTGAGGCCGGGCAGCTTGATATCGAGCAAGATGACGTCCACGTCATGCTCGGGCAGCATCCGAAGCGCTTGCTCGCCCGATTCAGCGGTGATGATGCGATAGTGATCCTCGGTCAGGAGCGCTCGGAGAGCGACGAGGCTATGCGGTTCATCATCCACGGCGAGAATCGTCGCCGTGCTCTTCCGTCTCAAGGGACGCTCGGCGGTCATGAGACGGAGACAGTGACGAAAGGAGGAACCGACGTACGGGGGATGTTTTCAGGCGGTTCGGATAAGAGACCTGGAACGGTGGCAGCCGACAGCGACATGAGACCACCTCGCATACAGCGAACCGACAGACCGTTGCGAAAGGCACGGTATACCGACGTAGACAGCGTGTGAAGACGCATCTCGCGCCTGCTCCACGTAGTCGCTTTTTGCATTCCGTGTAGGTGGTTCCCGACCGATTTGCGCCAGAACTGGCACCATAAGTCGGTGACGCTCCATCAGCTCCTCTTTGTCCGCTACACACGACACCTTCTACGGGACACCTTCTACGGATAGGCCTGTTGTACGAGGTACGGTGATACAGATGTCCTTAGGCCTTCAGAGCTGTCCTGCTTTCTCTCACATACCTCGCTCAGGTCATCTGGTCAAGCGCGGACCTATTCGCCGACTGCGCTGTAGTACTCGCGGCCGTAAGATAAGAAAGGTGCTACACCACATTGCTGTTACGCGACCTCACGGCTCGATTCGGCTCGGTCAGAGTTGGTCAGAGATTGCAACGAGTGAGCGGCAGCATGGGCGAAGACTTGGGAAGATGGGATGAGGACTTCAATGCCGCCCCGTATCCTACTGGTTGACGGTGATCGAGATCGAGCTTACCACACCACCCTGGGGCAGCGCCTTCGATGTACATTCCGGAGCGAGAGGCTTGAGGTCGAACACGCCGACTGCGTCAGTGCGGGACTAATTTTGGCTGGCTCTCGGCACTACGATGCCCTAATCGTCGATTGGAGCATACCTGGCAGCAAAGGATTTACCTTCATTAAGCAGCTCCGCATTGCCCAGCCGGAGGTCGCCATCGTTGTCATGGGAGACCACGAGGTACAGGACTATGAAGAGCACGCTATCCGTCTGAAACTGACTGCATTGCTTCTCAAGCCGACTCGGTTTTCGGAATTGTGCACGGTTCTCGCTGAGATTCTCGCGAACGCTTTAGACGTGAGTGCCGGTGTGATCACAGGCGGAGCCGGAGGACGATCAGGAAATGCGAAACCGTCCTGAAGGAAGACAGGAGACGAAAGGTCCTGCTTGACCACGACCTCTCATGATCCGGGCGCTTAACCGATCAATTTCCTGCTGCAGTCGCGCATTCTCCGTTTCCATCATCTTCAGTTCCCGTGCCACAACCCGGCTAAGTCCTAACGAGATCGCGGACGAGAGCGACGAACGCGCCCCGGTCGATCGGTTTCGGCAAGAACCCGGCCGCCCCGTATTCCTTGATCTTTCGGGCGTGGCTATGATCGCCGCTCATGAGCACAACGGGAGCGAAGGGTGTGGAGTGCAAGTACAAGATGCTTCGATCCTGCTCGTCGAGATAGGTTTCCAACCCGAGGAAGCCCGGCCAGTACTCGACCAGTCCCGGCCGCTGCTGGAAGGCCGCTGTCGTGGGAGCTTCAAATCCAGGGAGAACTTTGAATCGGGAAACCGCGAGTATCATCCGATGAATTATATGAATTATAGGGGTGTGTTCGTGGCTCCCAATAAGGTGAAGTGCCTAGCAAAACTGTGCTGGAGGCTTAAGCCATTAGCACCAGACAGTGCAGATGACCAGGAGGAACGAGTCAATGACTAGGGTGATCGTCCGGCTTGCAGGGACCTGTTCTTCAACAACTGTTTCGATATTGGCGAAGTACGGAATGTACCGCCGGGGTGAGCAAGATGCCGTGTATCGGATCCTCTGTGCCGCTGCATGCCAGGGGATATCGGACGTAACGCCGACATTGTCGCTTATTGCGGCAAAGATAGGCTTTGATGGCACGGGCAAGCAGAGCCGAAGACTGGTGCGAGCTTCGCGACGGGGCGGTGAGTGGAATCAGGGCCTGCCTCCAGGAGGCTGCCAAGCAGGACGGCGTGCTGATTATCGCCGATCCTTATCTATGGGGCGGGCGCATACCAGAAGCTGCTTTTGGATATAGAACATCATGTGCCGATGGGTCACGGGCTTGTCAGCACTTCGCGGACTCGGCTGACGAACGTCGATGGCATCAGGGGCTTTGGAAGGAAATTGAGTGAGGAGAGTCGCACACCGTGGTGCGCGAGGACATCCTCTGTATAGCCCGAGATAAACAGCTCCTTGACCGCCGGTTCCAGCGTCTTGATGGACTGAGCTACTTCGAGCCCGTTGACATCACCTAACACGATATCAGCGATCAACAAGGCGACCTCTCCATGGTGGGCTCTTACCACTTCGAGTGCCTCCGCACCATTCGCCGCTTCAAGCACCTGGTAGTCTTGCTTGCTTAAGGTCTCCCGGAGAATCGTTCGGATCATCGTATCGTCCTCGACCAACAGAATCGTGACAGGTTTCGAGGTGGGCGTAGCGCTTACGATCTCCCTTTTGGCTTCTGTCGTCGCCCAGGGAATGTAGAGGCGAAACGTGCTCCCGTGGTTGAGCGCACTTTCCACATCGATGTAGCCTCCGCTCTGCTTCACGATGCCGAACACGGTGGCTAATCCCAGTCCTGTCCCTTTCCCAGGCTCCTTGGTGGTAAAGAAGGGTTCGAAAATTCGGGCTTGAGTGGCCGCATCCATGCCGGTGCCAGTGTCCTTGAGGGTCAGCACCGCATGCATCCCCATACGACTCCCCGGATGACACTGGGTGAACGGCTCGTCGATCAAGACGTTGCCAGTTGTGATCGTGATTCGGCCTCCCTTCGGCATCGCGTCCTTCGCGTTCACGACCAGGTTCATCAGAACCTGCTCGAGCTGTATGCGGTCCATTCTCACCGTGCCAAGATCGCGAGCGAGATCCAGCTGAATATCAATACCCTTTCCGAGCACCCGTTGCAGTAGGGCCATCATCTCCGTGACAACCGTATTCACATCGATGACTTGGACGCTCATCGGCTGGAGACGGCTAAACGCGAGGAGTTGTCGGATGAGCGCCGCCCCCCGACGCCCGGCCGCTCGAATTTGCTCTAGCTCCTCGTGCCGGGAATCGTCCGATTTCATCCCGACCTGAAGGAGCTCCGAATAGCCGTTGATGACGGTCAGGAGATTGTTAAAGTCATGTGCGATGCCTGCCGCCAGTTGACCGAGACTTTCCATCTTCTGCCGTTGCCGGAGCTTTGCCTCCAACGCGACCTCGCGTTCGTGACGCCGATAGCATTCATAGAGCGCGCCGACTGCCTCGGTCAGGATTTCGAGCTGGGTCTGCTCGGCTCCCGTATAACCACCGGGCCGATTCGCGACGCCGATCAAGCCGACGACCTCGGAGCCTCTTATCGCGGGAACGCCGAGAAAATGCTTGAGGGGAGGGTGTCCCGGCGGGAGGCCGCCCGCGCGAGTGTCCGTGGACGGGTCGTTCGCGAGAACCGGCCGACCGGTTGTGATGACGTGACCGAATAGATTGTTGAATCGTCTGAACTCCAGAAACCCGAGCTCCTCATATCCCTTGATCGCGTGGTCATAAAACTCGCGGTTGGTATGGCGATCCCACACCATGCCTTCATGGGCGAGGATGCGTAAGGTTGGGCCCTCGACCATCACCCCGATGAAACCGTATTCGCTTGATGTCTGTTCCAGGACGGCGCGAAGAAGACAGGCACTCGCCTCTCGCCAGTTTCCGCTTCCCAGGTAGGTGACCAAGCCCTTGTAGATCGCCTCTAACTGAACGGCTTTATTTTTGAGCGACTCTTCAGCCTGACGTCGATCCCGTTCTGTTTGTTCGAGCCCAGCGCAACGCTCGCGCAGATACTCCAACTCCTGGATCAGGGCTTCCGGTGTCAGCTTTTCTGGCATCGCGTTCGAGGCCCAACAGTGGGCTCTAATGTCCGGAAGTACTCCTTTCTGCTACTCTGTTACGATGAAAATGAAAAGACGCGAAAGAGTATAGAGCGGTGGCTTTTAAGACGGTAGAGCATGATGGATGTAATCCTAGGGCACAATAGACACGATGAGAGACTCAATGGCCCTGGTCTCCGCTGATCAACGTCATTATCTTGGTGCCCCGTTCAAAGGCCAACAGAAACCGCAATAGGAGTACCGTGGACTTACGCCAGCATCAGCGCTTCTCAGTTCGATTCAAGGTCTTCTTAACCCCGTCTGATCGCCCCGAACATGAAGGCGTCCTCTTAAATCTGTCGCTCGGTGGCTGCGCCATCGCAACGTTGACAACGGGACTGACAAAGGGAAGCACCGTGATTCTCAAGCTAGAAGTGCCCCGCTCGCGTGAACCAATTCAGGTCGAGCGCGGTCTGATTCGTTGGATCAAGGACGACCTGGTGGGCGTCCAGTTCGCATCCATGAGCCTTCGGAATCAAGAACGGCTGAAGGCGGTGATCCAGCAGCTTGAGGCCGAAGACCAAGCCGGAGAGCTGCCATGACCTGGAGCAGACCCGGTTGAGCATGACGCATCGACTTACTTAGACTTTAGGGCTCTAACTCGACCCAGCCGCCGTAACGCCGACTTCAACGAACAAATCAGCCTCTCTGTGGTCAACACTGGCCGCTATCCTCAGTCTTCGACTTCGCAGGTTCATCCCATGGGGATTCCCCACCCGGAGGCGACGTTCGCGTCTTTGTTGCGACGAATGGGACGAGACCGCGCAGAGCTACTGGTTGGCTGTTCGGTTTCTTGGGTATCGGTCCTTGTCGGGTCAGCTGGTGTCATGGGTTGGCGCCCAAAGATTCCCCTCGATCCACCTCAACGCTTGGTGCGGATATTTCAGTGCGAGGATGAGGAGACCTCCGAGGGCTCCATCAGTAGAAGGGCCACCATCTCTTCATGCCATTTCTGCACGGATCGATACGACACGGATCTACACAATGATCCGGCCGGCCACGCTCAAGCAGGCGGTGTCGTTTTATGAGGAGTCGGCGAGACAGCTCGTCGAGGAGTCAGGAGGGCTCGGTCATTCCATGTTTGAGGAACATTCGAATGTTCCTCAAACATGGAGCCGAATTCATCAATAAAACCAATGTGGTGGTCCCAACGGGATTCGAACCCGTGTTTGAGCCTTGAGAGGGCTCCGTCCTAGGCCAGGCTAGACGATGGGACCAGCCGGGTCATGCGAGGATGCCGATGAGGGTAGAGCCAGCCTGGTGGACCGACTCTGCTCACGACCGATTGATGAGAATGATGGCTGGGGGACTAGGATTCGAACCTAGGTAGTCAGATCCAGAGTCTGACGTCCTACCACTAGACGATCCCCCAAGCCTCGGTGCAGCGTAATCGAAATCCGGCCGGAGAGTCAAGAATCGGCCTGCTGCGCGAGCCTGATCGCACGCTGCAACCGCGCGAGGGTCGCGTCACGGCCGAGAAGATCCATCATTTCAAAGATCCCGGGACTGATGGTCCGGCCGGTCAGCGCCACCCGGACAGGCTGTGCGAGCTGGCCCATTTTCATACCCACTTCTTCCAGCAACGACTTGAAGGCCGCCTCTGCAGCTTCCCTCGAAAAGGCCGGGAGAGACGCAAGACGGGCGGCCAGTTTTTCGAGTGTCGGCGCCACCGACGGGGTCAGGAACTTCTTGAGGGCGTCGGCGTCCATGTCCGGCGATTCGACCAGGTACGGCTCGGCGGCCTTCGCCATGTCGGCGAGCGTCTGCGCACGTTCCCGAAGCATCACGACCAGTTTGGCGAGCCATCCCGGAGGCGCCGCCTCGACGGCCGCGCCAAATCCGGCTCGTTCCAGGAACGGCCGCAACTGACCAGCAATGTGCGCCGGATCGCCGTGGCGCAGGTGGTGGGCGTTGACCCAGAGCAACTTGTCCGGGTTGAAGACTGCGGCGGACTTCTGCACGTGGTCGAAGGAAAACTTCTCGATCAGCTCCGAGACGGTAAAGATCTCCTGATCGCCGCTCGACCATCCCAGGCGCACCAAGTAGTTGATCATCGCCTCAGGGAGGTACCCCATGTCCCGGTAAGCCAGGATCGAGGTCGCCCCATGCCGCTTCGACAGCCGCGTCTTGTCCGGCCCCATGATCATCGGCAGATGGCCGAAGCGAGGCACGGCAAACCCGAGCGCTTGGAACAACGGGATCTGCCGGGGCGTATTGGTGAGATGATCGTCGCCCCGCACCACGTGAGTAATGCGCATGAGCGCATCGTCGACGACGACGGAAAAGTTGTACGTGGGATAGCCGTTGGACCGGAGGATGATCAGATCATCGAGCACGGCGTTGTCGAAGACCACTTGCCCCTTGATCAAATCGTCCACCACGGTGTGCCCGCTCTGCGGAGCTTTGAAACGCAGGGCCGCTTCCCCACTGGGTTGGGTAACGCCTTTCTCGCGACACCGGCCGTCATACTTCTGCGGTAACCCTTGGGCGACGGCTTCCTTCCGCCGCGCCTCCAACTCCTCGGCAGTGCACACACACCAGTAGGCCTGCTTCTGGTCCAAGAGCCTGTAGGCGTGCTCCCGATACAGGTCCATGCGCTCAGTCTGGCGATAAGGCCCCTCGTCCCAATCGAGGCCGACCCACCGCATGCCCTCGATGATCGCCTCGATCGCCTCGTCGGTCGACCGGCTTTGATCGGTGTCCTCGATGCGCAGGATGAACACCCCCTTCGCCCGCCTGGCAAAGAGCCAGTTGAAGAGGGCCGTGCGCACACCACCGATGTGGAGGTAGCCGGTGGGGCTCGGCGCAAAGCGCACTCGGACCTGAGTCATCCCTTCAACCCTTCAGGTTCACTGAAGATGGACGTCGAACATCAGGAGTGGTGGGGCACCGTCTGTGAGGAGGGCCAGAGGCGAAGGACGCCTAGTGACCTTCTTTCACCAGATTCTTGTTGACGGCGGGAATCTCCACGACAATGTCTTTTGTCCCGTTCGGCACGCACTGGCAACCCAGCCTCGACTGCAGGGTGATCCCAGGGGCTTCTTCGAGCTGGTCGAACTCGTCGTCGGTACCTTCATTACATGAATCCAGCCCCTGTTTGACGATGACATGGCAGGTCGAGCAGGCGCACACCCCCCCGCAGACGTGCTCCAAATCGATGCCGGCGGCCAGGGCAATGTCCAAGATGCTGCCCGGCAAGCCCGTCTGGCCATAAGGGATCTTGGTCGGCTCGACCTCGACCGTCTTTCGTGTACCGTCAGGAGAAATGAAGGTGATCGTGTACGGCTTCGTCGGTAATGCGACGTCGACCTTTTCAATGTAGGGATTGGTGCCACCCATAATAGGTCCCCTTTTAGACTCAAACGGGTGTCAGCTTAACACACGCGACGACGAGAATTCAGCCCTGAAAGTTGAAATGCAAGACATTGAAACGTCAATGCTATTTTTTGTTTGACACACCGACGACCTCGATGCTAGATTGAGTCCGACCAATTTGATCGGCGATCTTTTCGATCTCCGACTAAAAGACTCGGAGGGCTCGTGCTCAAATTTTCCAAGAAAGCGGATTACGGCCTGATGGCGCTCCAGTACATCGCGTCGGTTCAGTTCGGCGATGTGACAAAGGCCCGGATCGTCAATACCAAAGAGATCGCCGAGGAGCACAACATCCCCGTTGAGCTGCTTGCGAAGGTCCTTCAGACGCTTGCGAAACACGGCATCGTGGAAAGCCAGAATGGCCCAAAGGGCGGGTACCTCCTGGCACGTCATGCGCGGGAGATTACGATTGCTCAGGTTCTCGAGGCCATCGAGGGACCACTGGGCATCACCGAATGCTACCACGAAAAGGACTCATCGGCCTGCGAGCAACGCGACCGATGCAACATCCGAACGCCGCTGCTGAAGGTTCAAGACAGCATCTATCAATTGCTGAACAGCATGACCGTCCAGGACATGATGGGCGGTTCGCCGCTAATCACCGTTCAATCGTTGACCGCAGAAGGAGTGGAGCGATGAAATTTCCGATCTTCATGGACAACCATTCGACAACTCCCGCGGACCCCCGCGTGGTCGAAGCGATGCTGCCGTACTTCACCGAGAAATTCGGCAATGCGGCCAGCCGCAACCATGCCTTCGGGTGGGAGGCGGAAGAGGCCGTCGAAAACGCCCGTAAACAGCTTGCCCGGCTCATCCATGCCGATCCGAAAGAAATCGTCTTCACGAGCGGCGCCACGGAATCGGACAATCTTGCGATCAAGGGTGTGGTCGAGATGTATCACGAAAAAGGCGACCACATCATCACGAGTTCGACCGAGCATCGAGCCGTGCTCGATACCTGTAAGGCGCTGGAGTCGAAGAAGGGCATCAAGGTCACCTATCTGCCCGTGGACAAGTACGGGATGGTGAGCCCCGACGACGTCCGCAACGCCCTGACCGAGAAGACCATTCTTATTTCGATCATGCTCGCGAACAACGAGATCGGCACGATCAATCCGGTCGCGGCCATCGGAAAGATCGCCAAGGAAAAGGGCGTCCTGTTCCATTGTGATGCGACGCAGGGCGTCGGGAAGATCCCGGTCAACGTGCAGGAGATGGGCATCGATCTGATGTCCTTTACCGCCCACAAGATTTATGGGCCGAAAGGCGTCGGCGCGCTGTACGTCCGAAAGAAAGGTCCTCGGGTGCGGATCGCGGCGCAGATGGACGGCGGCGGCCATGAGCGCGGCATGCGATCCGGAACCTTGCCGGTTCCCTTGATCGTCGGGTTCGGCAAGGCGATCGAGCTGTGCGAGCAGGAGATGGCGGCGGAATCGAAGCGACTCGCCGCCCTGCGCGACCGGCTGCAAGCGAGCATCACGGGCGCGCTGGAGGAGGTGTACTTGAACGGCCATCCGACCGAACGTCTGCCGAACAACCTGAACCTGTCGTTTGCTTACGTCGAAGGAGAATCGCTCCTCATGGGCGTGAAGGAAATCGCGCTGTCGTCCGGCTCCGCATGCACGTCCGCCACGCTCGAGCCGTCCTACGTCCTTCGGGCCCTGGGCGTCGGGTCGGATCTGGCACACTCCTCGATTCGGTTCGGCCTTGGTCGATTCAATACGGAAGAAGAAGTTGACTATACGGCGAAGCGCATTATTGAAGTCGTAACCAGGCTCCGCGAAATGTCGCCTCTGTACGAGATGGCCAAAGAAGGGATCGATCTCAAGTCCGTTCAATGGGCGGCTCACTAAAAATCTATAATGGGCACGGTGGAGGAAGATCATGGCATACAGCGAGAAAGTCGTTGATCATTTCAACAATCCTCGGAACATCGGATCCTTCAAGAAGGACGAGGAGGGGGTTGGCACGGGGATCGTCGGGGCGCCGGAGTGCGGGGACGTCATGAAGCTCCAGATCAAGGTGCAGAATGACACGATCGTGGACGCCAAGTTCAAGACGTTCGGCTGCGGCTCGGCCATCGCCAGTTCCAGCTTGGCCACCGAATGGCTCAAGGGCAAGACGATCGAACAGGCCTATCAAATCAAGAACACGGACATCGTTCAGGAGCTGAATCTGCCGCCGGTGAAGATCCACTGCTCGGTGTTGGCCGAAGATGCCATCAAGGCGGCGTTGAGTGATTACAAGAAAAAAGCCGAGGGAAAGAAGGACGTTCAAGGCTAAAAGGAGCGGATCAATGAATCCTCAGGAGACCACGGCGAACGCCCCCGTCGTCACGCTCAGCGAAACGGCGCTGAAGGAAGTCAAGCGCCTCATGAACGTCCAAGGCTTGACCGAGGGCGGTCTTCGCCTCGGCGTGAAAGGCGGCGGATGCTCAGGCCTGAGCTACACGATCAATTTCGACGAGAAGATCGGCCCGTACGACACCGTCTACGAAATCGAAGGCGTGAAGATCATCGTCGACGCCAAGAGCGCGATTTATCTTCAGGGGACGCAGCTCGACTTCCAGAAGGATCTCATGGGAGGTGCATTCAAGTTCGTCAATCCCAACGCCCAGAAGACCTGCGGGTGCGGAGAGTCCTTCTCAGCCTGATCATCTCCCTGATCACCTCACGATGTGACGGGTCCGGGCAGGCGCCCGGGGAGGCGGTCTACGTCCGTCGAGGGCCATGGAGCAGACACCGAAAACGTCCAGCAAACGATCCGAGCTGCAGATGGCTCGGAGCATGTGTTGGCACTGCCAGTCCGAAATCACCGGAGAGTACTTCTGCGACCAGTGCGTCAAGGTCCAGCCGCTCTCCAAAGATCTCGACTACTTTGCCTGCCTTGGCCTGCCGCGCCTGTTGAAGATCGACCCGGCCGCACTCGAGAGCCGTTTCTATCAGCTCAGCCGCACGTTCCACCCCGATTTCTTTCAGAGTAAGACGCCGACGGAGCAACAGATCAGCCTGGGAAATGCGGCGCTGCTCAACTCGGCTTACCGCACGCTCAAGGACCCGATCCGTCGCGCCGAGTACCTCGTGCAGTTGGAAGCGGGCTCCGTCAAAGACATCCGCAGCTCCCCCCCGGCGGACTTGTTCGAGGAGATTCTGTCGCTGCAGGAAGACCTGGAACAATTCCGATCGCTCGGACCGGACGGGGACGAATCGGAGATCGAGCCGCTGCGACGGAAACTGGAAGCGGATCGTGCCAGCCTGGAGCAGCGGCAGCGCGACATGGAGGCTCAGCTCATCGGGTTCTTCGACAAATGGGACGATCTTCAGGGCCGCCCGGACGACGAAGGGGTCCGTGCGGAGAAGCAGCTGGTGCTCAAACGGATGCGTGAAATTTTATCGAACCGGACCTATCTGCGGAATATCGTCACGGATCTCGTGAACGCGACGAGCCAGGCCGGCGCGTGAGGCGCGTGAGGACGGCTGCGGAACCGAAGGGGTAGTGGCAAGCATGGCACGGATTTTCGGCATCGACCTCGGCACCACGAACTCATTGATCGCGTACATGGACGGCGAGACGCCGCGGGTCGTTCCCGGGCCCAACGGCCGGTCGATGGTGCCCTCCGTCGTCGCGCTGACGGACAACGGGCTCATCGTCGGCGACGCCGCGAAGGAGTATCTCGTTCGGAGCTCGGACCGCACCGTGTACTCGGTCAAGCGCTTCATGGGCAAGAGCCTGGCCGACGTGGCCGAGGAGCAGCGCTACTTCCCGTACCGCCTCAAGGAAGAACAGGGAGTCATCCGCATCCAGCTCGGGGAGAAGTGGTACTCGCCCCCCCAGATTTCAGCCATGATCTTGAAGGAGCTGAAGCGGCGGGCGGAGGAGGCGCTCGGGGAGGCGGTCTCCAAAGTCGTCATCACCGTTCCCGCCTATTTCAACGACAGCCAGCGGCAAGCGACGAAGGACGCGGGAATGATCGCCGGCCTCGAAGTGCAGCGGATCATCAATGAACCCACGGCCGCCTCGCTCGCCTACGGCCTTCAGAAACGAACCCAAGGGTTGATCGCGGTGTACGATCTGGGTGGCGGCACGTTCGACATCTCGATCCTCAAGCTCAAGGACGGGATCTTCGAAGTCCTGGCGACCAACGGGAATACGCACCTGGGTGGAGACGACTTCGACCGTCGGATCGTGCATCACCTCCTCGAGCAGATCCGCGCCCGCCACGGCCTCGATCTCTCGGGCGATCCCGACAGGCTCCAGTCGCTTCGATTGGAAGCCGAGCGTGCCAAGGTTCGCTTGTCGGACGAGCAGAAGACGGCTGTTCGCCTCGACCTTCCCGACGGCAAAGGGGAGTTCCGAAGCGAGCTCACCCGCGATCAATTGGAGTCCCTCACGCAAGACCTCGTCGAACAAACGATGCTCCCGTGCCGCATGGCATTGAAGGATGCGGGCCTCCAGCCTTCGGATATCGACGAGGTGGTGCTGGTGGGCGGCTCCACCCGCATGCCGCTCGTGCGGCGACGGGTTGAAGAGCTGTTCGGGAAGGTCCCGCACAGCAACCTGAACCCCGATGAAGTCGTCGCGCTCGGGGCGGCCGTGCAAGCGGATATCCTGAGCGGGGGCATCCAGAACATGCTCCTGCTCGACGTCACGCCCCTGTCGCTGGGGATCGAGACGATGGGCGGGGTGATGAGCACTTTGATCCGGCGCAACACCACCATCCCGGCGAGCGCCAAGGAGATGTTCACCACGTATGTGGACGGCCAAACGTCGGTCGACATCCACATCCTTCAAGGTGAGCGCGAGCTGGCCAAGGACAACCGCAGCCTGGCGCGCTTCCAGCTCAAAGTCCCTCCGCTCCCGGCCGGGGTCCCACGGATCGAAGTGACGTTTCTCATCGACGCCAACGGCATCTTGAATGTCACGGCCAAGGACATCCGGACGGGACAGGTCCAGTCGATCCAGGTCAAGCCGTCCTATGGGTTGTCGGACGACGAAGTCGAGCGGATGATCCGGGAGTCGTTCCAATTCGCCGCCGAGGACTTACTGGCTCGACAGTTGATTGAAGCGAGAACGGAAGCCGATGCGATCGTGAACGCGACGGAGAAGGCGATGGCGCAGGGCGGGGGCTTGATCACCACGGAAGAGCGGGCCGCGATCGAGGCCTCGCTTGCGAGGCTGCGCGAAGCGAAAGGTGCGACGGATCACAAGGCCATCCGGGCGCGCATCGCCGAGGTCGAGAAGACGACGCACCACCTCGCGGAGGTCCTGATGGACCATTCGCTCAAGGAAGCGCTCGAGAACAAGAAGCTGTCCGAGCTCCCATGACGCAGGCCGCTGTTCCGAATGATCGCGTACCGATCGTGAAGCGTGGCTGGAGGCGTGAATGGACCTGAAGTGGAACGATGCCGAAGAAATCGCGATTCGCCTGGTCGAGACTCACCCCGGGATCGACCCGTTGACCGTGCGGTTCACCGATCTGCACCGGTGGATCACCGAGTTGCCGGAGTTCAAAGATGATCCTGCCAAATCCAACGAGAAAATCCTCGAGGCGATTCAGATGGCCTGGCACGAGGAGTACCAGGACTCGAAGTCCTAACTGTCCCGCTCGAAGCCGCCGCCCCTACCCGCAGTCACTGGATCTGAACCGCCGGGGTGCTTCCTCCACCTAGGGGCTCCTGGTCGAACTGATAGAACCGCGTCGAATCGACGCGCGGCGGCGCGGTTTGGGTCGGCTCCGTCCCTTTGGCGAAGATTTCGACCGTGCCGGCCTCGCCATGGTCCGCAGCCAGCAGCCCGGTCTCGGCATCGATGCGGACGAAGAGAATGTTTTCCGGGATCTCGAACGGGATCTCGGGCAGTTGGGCCAGCGCCTGCCGCATGAAATCGATCCAGATCGGGAGCGCCGCACGCGCGCCCGACTCGGTTTCGCCGAGCGACCGAATGTCGTCAAACCCCACCCAGACCCCGACCACCAGGTTGGGCGTATAGCCGATGAACCAGGCGTCGGTGTAATCGTTGGTGGTGCCGGTTTTCCCGGCAAGCGGCCGCCCCAGCGATTTCGCCTGTTGCCCGGTACCATGCTGCACCACGTCCTCGAGGACGTTCGTGATCAAATAGGCCGTCTCGGCCGGGATCGCCTGCCGCGGCGCGAACAAGGCTTGCTCCAGAATCTGGCCGCTCGGATCCTGTACGAGGGCGACGGCATAGGGGTCGAGCTTGAGCCCTTGATTGGCGAACACACCGTATGCCGAGGTCAGCTCGAGGAGCGTCACGCTCGAGGAACCGAGAGCGAGCGACAGGTCGTGATTCAAGGGACTGCTGATACCGAGCATGCGGGAAAAATCGACGACGCTCTTGACCCCGATCCGCTCCAAGAGCCGGACCGTGGCCAGATTGTGCGAGTGCGTGAGCGCGTTGCGAAGGGAGGTGGCGCCGTAAAACCGCTTCCCATAGTTCTCCGGCTTCCACGTCTTGTCGGGGTCGTCCTGCTGCTCATAGACCACCGGCGTGTCGAGCACCATGGTCGCCGGGCTCAGACCGGCATTGAAGGCCGTGGCATAGATGATCGGCTTGAACGCCGACCCCGGCTGCCGATGGGCCAACACCGTCCGGTTGAACTCGCTCCGGCTGAAGTCGTACCCGCCGACCATGGCTCGGATCGCGCCCGTGCGGGGGTCGATCGCCACGAGCGCGCCTTCGACCACGGGTGTCTGGTCGAGTTGAAACAGCACGGTATCCCGGTCGACGGCCTTGAAGGAGACTTCGATCACGTCGCCGGGCTTCACCAAGCCTTTGACCGTCGGCAGCACGGTCACATCCTTCAAGTCCTTGCCGCGCAATCGGCGCTTGGCCCACGCCATGTCATCGAACAAGAGCTTGCCTTGGAGCGTCCCCACCTGCACGAGCACATGATCCTTGCCGACCTTCGTCACGACGGCTTCGCGGATCTCTCCGGGCTTCGGCAGCGAATCAGGTTGGGCCGAGGTCGACTCCACCGCCTTCACCGGCTCCGCGGTCCGCAGCGGACCGCGCCACCCCTGCCGCTTGTCGAGCTGCCGCAACCTATTCCGCACGGCCTGCTCGGCGGCCTCCTGCAACGCGAGATTCATCGTCGTGAAAATCTCGAGCCCCCCCTTGTAGACCGCCGTTTCACCGAATTTCGCCATCACGTGTTGGCGCACGTACTCCATGAAATAGGGGGCCGTCTGTGACGGGAGGCCGTGCCGGAACGTGAGCGTCTGCGCCGCGGCGTCTTGCCGGGTCTGCGCATCGATGAAGCCCGCTTCCTCCATGCGCGCCAGGACGTGCTCTTGGCGCTTCTTGGCGCGTTCGGGGTTTCGATAGGGAGAGTAGTTGTTCGGAGATTTCGGGAGCCCCGCCAGGAGCGCCGCCTCGGGAAGCGTCAACTCCGCGAGGGGTTTCCCGAAATAGGTCTGGACGGCGGCGCGAACGCCGTACGCGCCTTGACCGAAGTAGATCTGGTTCAGGTAGGTCTCGAGGATCTGTTCCTTGCTCAAGACCGTTTCCATCTTGTAGGCCAGCAGCAGCTCTTTCAACTTGCGCATGTACGTGCGCTCGGGCGAGAGCAGCAGGGCGCGGGCAAGCTGTTGGGTGATCGTGCTGGCGCCTTCGACCTTCCCGCCTCGCCGGAGATTCGTCCACGCCGCGCGGGCGATCCCGACAACGTCCAACCCCGGGTGCTCGAAAAAGCGCACGTCTTCAACGGCGATCACGGCCTGGATGAAGTGTTGGGGGATGTCGGCCAGCGGGGTCAGGATCCGCCGCTCGACGAAGAACTGCCCGACCATTTGGCGGTCGTCGGAATAGACGCGGCTGACCAGGCTGGGTTGATAGGAGGTGACCGAGTCGAGGGAGGGCAGGTCCTGGGCGATGTACCAGACGGCGCCGGCACCGGCGAGTCCGACCAGCAGGACGAACGAGACCAGCACAATGAGGGTCTTCGCCCACCACGGCCATCGCCGGCGACGGTTCGGCGCCTCGAAGAGATCAGGGTATGACATCGCGGGGGTACTCCACTGCAGCTCGGGCGGGAGGCCGCATCACCCTACAATAAGAGACGCTGAAACTCAAGGCGCGGGGCTTCCCCCTGTTGAGCCATTTGTCAATGTTACCGATCGGCATCGTTCAGTCATTGGTCAATGTTACCCGCGCCGAGTCCTCACCGCCGGGCTCTTCGCCGCCGGGCTCGACACCCCGTTTGCGCCCTTGCCTGACACGCGGGTCGAGCCCGCGATCTGTCGCTTCTGCTCGTGGAGCCGGGGGCTAAAGGTCCAGCCTCGCCACGGCGTACGGGCGTGGGGCGACCGGGGCACCTGCTCGCGTGGGGTGCGGGTCACGCGATTGGCCAGCGCCCACAGCCGCTCGAGCTGCTGATCAATCCGCCGCGAGAGGGCAAACGGATCCGTCGTCCGCCGCACCCGCTGCAACGCGGCCAGCCGGGTCGGATCCGCCTGCCCGCAGGCCTGCACCCGCTCGAACGGCGTCTGCGGCCGGTCGTACTGGCGACGGAGGCGGGAGCCGATCCGGACCTTACGCACCAGCTTCATCGAGGGCTGAAACAGGTTCTGGAAGAGCCGCAAGTCCGCATACAACGCGTTGAGCGCCTCCAGCGCCGCGACGCTGTCATAGCGATCCCAGCCCACGAGCTTGCGCACGTGTGTCCAGTTCTTCTGCTCTACATGGGCGTTGTCATCTTTCTTATAGGGCCGGGAACGGGTGAACTGCACGCGCTGGCCGGCGGGCCGCTCCGGACAGAAGGCCCATAGGGGCTCGTTGATGAAACTCGCTGCCATTGTCCGAATCCACCCCCAGCAAGCCAAACGGCAGATCGGCTTCGATGCGCCGCATGGCCCCGACGACCTCGTGCCGACTCTTCCCCATGATCGCGCGACGCTCGACCCACGTCGTGTGAATATCCACACCATCCAGCGTGTGGAGGAACTCGCCCGCTGCCGAGGCGCCGGAATGCGACACGAGATCCAGCTCCAGATACCCCGCCTGCGCGACGTCCCAGTGTTCGGTCTTCATGGGAATGAGGTGTTTCAGCAGGGCCCCCGGCCGCGTCGTCCCATACAGCCGGCGCCTTACGTGCTGCTTGCGGTCCCGCAAGCGCCGATCCATCTGCCGGGGACTGATCCGCCGCAACTGGGCCTCCAACGCCGGCGTCAGCGGCGCCTGGCGTCGCAGCCACGGCAGCCACATGGGCAACGCCGCCTTGAGACGCACGCCACAGAGATAGCCCGAGGCCTCCCAGACTTGCGCGAGCCGGTCAAGCGCTTCCGCCGAATAGGTCGGGCGCCGTCGACTGACCCGGCGCACCGGCGGCCGGGGTGGGCTTCGACGGCTCAGCACCCGAATCACATGCTTGCGGTGATAGCCACACACCTGCGCCACCTCGTCTAGGATCGTCGACCGCTCCCGCCCTCTCGCGCCTTGATACCGTTGCCACATCACGCGGAGATACTCGTACCGGCGACTGTCGCGCCATGCCCGTTGCCTCCATCCGTCCCCTCCTTGAGGCCCGATGCCCTGAACCTTGGAGGGTAACGTGTCTACATGACTCAACGAGCTGTCGCTGGGTAACATTTGAGATGACTCAATACGTTCCCTTGTAATCGGCGCCCTGGTGAATTATACTGCTTCTGACGCCGAGGTGGTCCGGCGTCTTTTTTTTGCCCCGTGGAGTGAACGCAGTATGGATACCCATCTGAGCGCCCAAACGGCGCAGACGATCCGGCGGACGCCGAGCAGCCGCCGCGCCGACATCCGGAACATCGCCATCATCGCCCACGTCGACCACGGCAAGACGACCTTGGTCGATGCGATGTTGCGGCAAGCCCATGTGCACCGCAAGATCGAGGAGATGGGCGAGCGCATCCTGGATTCGATGGACCAGGAGCGGGAGCGCGGCATCACCATCCGCGCGAAAAACGCGAGCCTGACCTACGAGGGCGTCAAGATCAACATCGTCGACACGCCTGGGCACGCGGATTTCGGAGGCGAGGTCGAGCGCACGCTCCGGATGGTGGACGGCGTGCTGCTGCTCGTCGACGCCAAGGAAGGCCCGATGCCGCAGACGACGTTCGTCCTGCGGAAGGCCCTGGCGCTCGGGCACAAGGCGATCGTCGTGATCAACAAGATCGACCGGCCCGACGCGGTGATCGACGACGTGGTCAACCGCACGTTCGACCTGTTCGTCCATCTCGGCGCGAGCGACGAGCAACTGGATTTCCCGATCGTCTACACGTCGGCCATCCAAGGCATCGCGACGCTGGACGTCAACAAACCCGGGACGGACATTCGGCCGCTCTTCGAGACGATTCTCACCCAGATTCCCGCCCCGGCGATCCATGCCGAGGCGCCGCTGCAGATGCTCGTGCTCGCCCTCGCCTACGATTCCTACAAGGGCAAGATGGGCATCGGGAAGATCCAATCCGGGTCGATTTCCCGACGACAGCCGGTGATGCAGATCAAGCGCGACGGCACGTTGGCGCCGGGCAAGGTGAGCGATCTCTCGGTGTTCGCCGGGCTCGAGCGACAGGACGTGGAAAAGGCCGAGGCCGGGGAGATCGTGGCCGTGGCCGGCCTGCCCGAGATCGGGATCGGGGAGACGATCGCCGACGCGAACCAGCCGGTCGCATTGCCTCCGGTGACGATCGATGAGCCGACGGTCCAGATGACGTTCGGCGTGAACAACAGCCCGTTCGCCGGCCGAGAAGGAAAATTTCTCACTTCACGCCATCTGCGCGAGCGCCTGTTCAAGGAGCTCGAAACGAACGTGTCGCTCCGGGTCCAGGAGACGGACAGCCCCGATCGCTTCCTGGTCGCCGGACGCGGCGAATTGCATCTGGCCGTGCTCATCGAGCAAATGCGCCGGGAAGGCTACGAGCTGCAGGTATCGCAGCCCGAGGTCATCATGCGGCGCGACGACGGGGTCGTCACCGAACCGTTCGAAGAGCTGACCGTGGAAGTTCCGTCCGAATACCAGGGCGCGGTCATCGAAGAGGTCGGGCAGCGCCGCGGCGAGCTGCGGCACATGAAGGTGATCCATTCCGAGGGCGCGGCGAGCGACACCCACATGGAATTTTCCATCCCCACGCGCGGCGTCATCGGTCTGAAGAACGTGCTGCTCGCGAAGACCCGCGGCACGGTCATCATGCACCATGTCTTCCAGCGCTATCAGCCGCTGGACGAAAAACTGGTGACGGCGTCGGCGCACGGCTCCCTCGTCGCGTATGAGGACGGAACCAGCAACGCCTACGGGCTCTATATGATCCAGGAGCGCGGCAGTCTCTTCATCGGTCCCGGGGTCGACGTGTATCAGGGCATGGTGGTCGGGCAAAACAGCCGGGACGAAGACCTCGACGTCAACGTCTGCAAAGCCAAGCACCTGACCAACATGCGGGCCTCGGGCTCGGACGAAGCTCTCACGCTCACGCCGCCGCGGCAGGTCACGCTCGAATACGCGCTCGAGTACATCGGGCCGGATGAGTTGGTGGAGGTGACCCCAACGAGTCTCCGGATCCGCAAGCGTCTGTTGAACCCCGAAGACCGTCGAAAGGCGCGCAAGGATCGTCGGTGAAGATCAAGCGGAAGGCCGCGAAACCCGCCCGTGCCGGCGTTCCGCTCTTTCTCATCGGGTGTTCGGCGCCCGCCGACGCGCAGGCCCTGAAGGCGTGGTTCGACCGAGACTACGGCGGGCCGCTCACGCTCAAACCCACCACTCCGCAACCGGCGTCCTCGCCACCATTGGTCCTCGCCGGCCACGGCCCCTGGACCGTCCCGGTGTCTCTTTCGCTCACGGCGACCGAGGCCGAGCACTGGCGCGACCGGCTGCAGTGGAGCCATCCCCACGCCGCCGCCGTCTATCGCCCGGCGCTGGCCCCCGGTCAGGCCTTCGACACCGTCCTCCACGCCGCCCGCCTGACACGGGGGCTCACCCTGCTCACACAAGGAACGGCTTATGACGTCGTCACGGAGACCTACCTCAATCCTTCGGATTGGCTGGATCGATCCCTCGTCCAGTTCGTCTTCGACGACCATGTCCGCGCCGTCCAAGCCGAGGCCCCCGAGCCCACCCTCGACTGGTTCTCGACCAGGGGGCTGAGCAAGTTCGGCCTCGAGGAGCTGGAGGTGTTCCAGCCGATCGGGCTCCCGGCTCGTCACGCGACCGAACGGCTCCTGACGATCGCGGAAGAAGTGCTGCGCCAAGGACGGGCCCCGACGGTCGGAAGCCGCCTGCACGTTCCCGAGCTTCACCTCGACGTCCGCGTTGTCCGACATCGCACCGTCCCTTCCGCCGACACCATGGTGATCCTCCGGGAAATTACCTGGGCCGAGGCGGACTGATTTTTCTCTGTTCTCCTTACACTTAGACAACACACCCTGCCTCGAGGGACCCGAGCATCATAGGGCTTTTGACCCGTTGACAAGGTTTTTGAGCGCGTGTTACCAAACTGCCTTTGCCAGTCATGATCTCTAACGGAGGAGGGTTCGATGGCTACTGATGTGGCACCGGAAATCAAAGTGGGCGATATGGCGCCCGACTTTACCCTGAAGGACCAGGATCAGAAGGACGTGAAGTTGAGCGACTACCGCGGCAAGAAAAATGTCGTCTTGGCCTTCTACCCGCTCGACTGGAGCCCGGTCTGTACGGGTGAGAACAAGTGCCTCACGGACGACTTCCCGAGCTTCCAGTCGTCCAACGCCGAGGTCTTCGGGATCAGCACCGACAGCTTCTTCTCGCACAAGGCGTGGGCCGACGCCCTCGGGCTCAAGCACCGCTTGCTCGCCGATATGCATCGGACCGTCTCCAAGGCATATGGACTGTATTTCGAGCCGCTGAACTGCGCCAAGCGCGCCACCGTGATCGTCGACAAGAACGGCAAGGTGGCCTACGTCAAAGTGCAAGAGATCAAGACCGCGCGTGACGACAAGGAGATCCTCGAGCAGCTGAAGAAGCTGAGCTAGGCCCGCGACGCGATCAGGCCGGAAAGCCTCCCTCGGAGGCTTTCCGGCCGCTCAACCCACTCAACCCTCGACACGTCCGTAGAGCACGATGGCGGGAACCGTGGAAGACGTCAGCGACGCGAACTATGACGAGTTCAGGCAGGCGGCCGCCGCCGTCGTGGCCTATGGCATCGCGTCCTGCGAGCCATGCAACGAGTACGATCCCATTCTCGAACAGACCGCCGCTCGGTTTCCCCAGGTGCGGGTCGGAAAGGCCAAGATGCACGTGCCCGGGCGGTGCCGTGAGATCAAGAAGCAGCACAGCTTCGAGACCTACCCCACCACCCACCTGTTCTCCAAAGGCGAGTTGGTCTTGACCCGAGAAGGCAAGGTCGAGGCCGACGAGCTCGCGGCTCTCATCCAAGACCACCTTCTCCGCTAACTCGGCCGGATTCGCTTAGCCGCCCGCGGGCCTTGCGTACTCATAGGAACGGTCGTGCGTCTCGACCAAGCCGATCCGTTCCAGTCGGCCGCCGGCCGGTCGCCCCTCCAACAGCCCCCAGACCCATCGACTCACCGCCTCCCCCGTCGGCACCGGCTGGCCGAGCTCCGGATCATCGGTGAGGCTCAACGACGCAAGACGCGGGAGCACCGAGGCGTGGACGAATCGGTCGAGGGTCACAAGGTCCGTCACCATCCCGGTATCCGGATCGATCGGGCCCCGCACGGCGACCGACAAGACGAAGTTGTGCCCATGCAGACCGGCCGAACACGAACCGTACAACCGCTGGTTGTCGGGATCGCTCAGGTGGGAGGAACGAAGGAGATGGGCGGCGGACACGTGATACCGGCGGGTCACCGTGGCCTCCCCCGCCCGGATCTGCTCGGCGGTCGTCTCGGCGAAGAGGTCTTCGTCCTCGAACAGGCGGAGGCGTTCCAGCGACCCGGCCGGCATCCGTCCGGAAAGCCGCGACCACAAGACCGCGGCGATGTTCTCGGTGGTAGGGATGCGCTGGGTGAAGTACGGGGTATCGAGATTCAGGTGTTTGTGATCGAACTCGGCGAGCACGTCCTTGAGCACATGCTTGAGATCGACGAGGTTCACGACCATTCCGGTCTGCTCGTCCACCTCGCCGGCCACCGTCACCTCCAACAGATAATTGTGGCCATGCCCCGGCGCGCGGTAGCACGGACCGAACGCGGCGCGATTGCGTGCCTCATCCCACGCTTCGTTGGCATAGCGATGCGACGCGGAAAACTCGACGCGCTTGGTCAGCCTGACGTTTGCCATCGGCTCCTGAAAGCACAAAGGGCCGGAGTCCTCACAACCCCGGCCCTTTCACTCTCCCCGGCGAGAACGCCTCAGGTCGCAAAGGAACTGCCGCAGCCGCAGGTCGTTTTCGCGTTCGGATTCTTGATCGAGAAGCCCGAGCCTTGCAGGCTGTCGACGTAGTCGACCTCCGCCCCGCTCAACAGCGGCGCGCTCTGCGAATCGAGAATGACCTTGATGTCCCCCTTCTCGATCACGCTGTCGTCTTCACCGATCTTGTTCTCGAACGCCATCCCGTACTGGTAGCCATGGCAGCCGCCTCCGCGCACATAAATCCGCAGGCCGACGGCTTCCTGCTCCTCCTTCATCAATTCGCGGATCTTCTGCTCCGCCACCGACGTAATCGTCACCATGCTGTACCTCCTTCCGCGGGCGTAGAGAAAATATAAGTCCCCGGGGAGCCCGAGTCAATCGGACGGCGAAGCCGGCGGCAGCGGCACCCCCAGATCCTTGCACCACTCCTCTCGAAGGACCGACGGGACCATCACCTCGCGCCGGTAAGCCGGATGGTCGATTCGGATGGCGACGGCGCGATCAGAACGGGTCAGCGCCGCCACCCAGGCCGGGCTGGGTCGGAAGGTGACGAAGTGAACCGCGCTGATCTTGTCCTCTTTGCTCCGTCCGGCTTCAAACTCCCCGTACACGACGTCGGTTCCCGCCACGAGCGACAGGGTCTTGGGACCATCGATGCCCTGAAACGCATCGAGGTCGCGCTGCAGATCGGCGCTGTCCGTGATCTCGATGAACAGCGTCGCGCTCAGCTCCCCCTCGGCCGGGATGAGCTTGTTATAGACGTCAAGCTCGGCCTGCACCTTGGCGGGATCGAAGATGCGCTCCGCCCGGATCATCTCCTGCACTTGAAACCGGATCGTGTCCCGATTCTCGAAGAGCAGGGTGACCTTCTCGCCGATGGAAATCCGCCGCCGGCCCTTGAGCGCGATGATCTCGCGACGGAAGGCGTCCCTCTGGCGCTCATACTCCGCGTATGGAATGACGTCGGTAAGCCTAAGCGGCGTCATGCGGGAAGCCCATACGCATCACGGAGAATCTGAATCGGATGCCGGGTGGCCGCGGCCGCGCCGGCCGAGGCGCCCGCCTGATCCAGCTGCAGCGCCGCCAACGGACAATCCGATGCCACCACCTGTGCCTGCGCCGCACCGACCTCCCGCACGGCCTTCTTGGCGATCCCCATGGAGAGCGGGAAAAATTCGGTTTTGGCGCTCCACGTCCCGTCGTGGCCCGAGCACCGCTCGATGACCTCGACCTCGGCGCCGGCGAGCTCCATCAGCTCCTTCGATTTGAACCCGATGTTCTGATCCCGCAGGTGACACGGCACCTGATAGGCGATGCGGCCGGGCCGGCGGACGAAGTCCGTGGCCAGCCGTCCCGCTTTCTTCAACCGGATGAGGTATTCACAAATGTCAAAGGTGCGCTCGGCCAGCCCGGCCATCGCCGCGCCGGGCACGAGAGAGGGATATTCGCGCTTGAGCATGAGGCTGCAACTTGGGACGGGCGCCACGACGTCGTAGCCCTGCTCGAGCCACGGCTCCAGCGTTTTGAGGTTCGCCAAGGCCGCCTGAGCCATCGCCGCCGTGTCGCCGAGGTCGAACGACGGCATCCCGCAGCACCGATGCTCGGGAACCACGACGTCGACCCCGTTCTTTTCCAAGACCTGCACCGTGGCCTTTCCGACATCGGTCGCCTGGTAGTTGATCAGGCAGCCGGAAAACAAGGCCACCTTCCCGTTCGGCCGATCCGTCCCGGTCGTCGGTCGTGCCGCCCGCCTGCGCCACCAGGTCGGAAACGTCTCGGCCGCGAAGGGCAGGACCTGCCGGTCCCGGTGAACGCCGAGCACGCGCTCCATCAGCACGCGGACAACGCGCGTGGTGAGCGCGCGGTTGACCAGACCGGCGAACCGGCTGCTGAGCGTCCCGATCAGATCCGTCCGGATCAACAGCCGATCGCGCCACCGGGCCCCGCGCTCGGCGACGAGCTGTTTTTTCCACGCCACCATCAGCCGTGGGAAATCGATCTCGTACTGATGCGGGGGCGTGTAGGGACAATGATTGAAACACAGCTTGCAATAGTAACACTCGTCTGCGACCTGCTCACGGTCCGCCGCGGTCAGCTTCGCCACGTCGCTGTCCACCCGATCGATCCGGTCCAGCAAGGTATTGAACGACGGGCACAGGTTGAAGCATCGCCGGCACCCGTCGCAAATCTCAAAGACCCGCTGGGTCTCCTTCTCGAGCTGGGCCTTGTCCCAGCCGGGCGTGAGCAAGTCGAGGCTCTTCATGATCGCTCTACACCTGCTTGAGACTCTCCAAGCCCTTGGCGAAGCGGTTGGCGTGGGAGCGCTCCGCCTTGGCCAACGTCTCGAACCACTCCGCGAGCTCGGGGAACCCCTCTTCCCGCGCGGTCTTCGCCATGCCCGGGTACATCTGCGTGTACTCGTAGGTCTCCCCTTCGATCGCGGACTTCAGGTTGGCCTCGGTGTTGCCGATCGGGACGCCGGTCGCCGGATCGCCGACCTCTTTGAGGAAGTCGAGATGGCCGAAGGCATGGCCGGTCTCCGCCTCGGAGGTGTCGCGGAACAGGCCGCCGACGTCCGGGTAACCTTCGATGTCGGCACGCCGGGCGAAGTAGAGATAGCGGCGGTTGGCCTGTGACTCCCCGGCAAAGGCCTGCTTCAGGTTCTCGTGACTCTTCGTACCCTTGAGACTCTTGCTCATGATGCTCCTCCTGTCTTGCGTGGATGACGGGTTGATGATGGGTGATGATGACGGCGGCCGGTCGGCCGGCCGTGAGCGCCCGCGGCTTTCTTCCGGCAACGCGCGCAATAGCCATGAAACTCCACCCGGTGGCCCAGCACTTCAAACTCGTGCTTGGCCGGCGACTCGAGCACCGCCGGCAACCGGTCCAAGGCTGCGTCGGTGAGGTCTTCGATGCGGCGGCACCCGAGACAGATCAGGTGGTGATGCGGTTGGAGGTTCGCATCGAACCGCGTCCGGTCGTGCCAGTAATTGACCTCGTGCACCAGCCCCGCGGCTTTCAGCGCCCCCAACGTGTAATAGACCGTGTTCTGGGAAATCATCGGGTGAATCGCCCGCACCTGGCGATACAGCGCCTCGGCGGTCGGATGGCCGGTGGTCTCGGCCAGCGCCCGGTAGATGGCGGCACGCTGGGGCGTCAGCTTGAGCCCGCGCTCGTGAAAGCGGCGGCGGATCGTATCGAGGTCCAACTTCATGTCATTCCTGAATAGGAACCATTCCTATATAGACGACGGACGCGCTCGCCGTCAAGAGGCGCTCAAGGGGAGGACGGGACCGGTCAGCGGGCGCGCGGCAGATCGGACTCAGGGATGTCCGCGAGGCACTTGAAACCCTGATCTTTGACGGACAGCAGGGGCTGGGTGACCGGCCACCGAATGCCGATCGCGGCGTCGTTCCACAGGACGCCACCTTCATCCTGCGGCGCGTAGAAGTCCGTGCATTTATAGGCGAAGCTCGCACGCTCGCTCACCACACAGAAACCGTGGGCGAAGCCCGGAGGGACGTACAGCTGGCGTTTGTTCTCGGTCGACAGCTCGACCCCGAACCATCGCCCGAACGTGGGGGAGCCGGCACGGAGGTCCACGACCGCGTCGAAGACCGCCCCCTCGACGACGTAGACGAGTTTCCCTTGCGGCCGGCGTTTCTGATAGTGCAGCCCGCGCAGCGTCCCCCGAACCGAGTGGGAGAAATTGTCCTGGACGAACGGGCCGGGGATGCCGGCTTCGGCGTATTTCTTGGCGTGATAGGTCTCGAGAAAATACCCGCGAGGGTCGCCGAAGACGTCGGGTTCGACGAGGATGAGCCCTTGGAAGTCGGTTTCGATGAAGCGCATGGCCGCCTGTTATCTCCGGTCGATCAGGGAAAAAGCAAGAGAATTGTTTTCGCGGATCTGAACCTGTTAAGGTCGTTGACACCTCGAGGCATGAGGATGAGGCACCGCGCCGTAAAGGTCTCGACCGTCGGTTGCATGGGGCTGCTGCTCTGCGTCGGCTGCACGCCGGCTCAGCCCACTCGATACGTCGACCTCACGCACCCCTTCGACCAGACAACCGTGTACTGGCCGAACAACCCGGGGTTCACGTGGGAGAAGACCGATTGGGGGAGGACGGCCGGTGGGTACTGGTACGCCGCGGCGAAGTTCTCGACGGCCGAGCATGGCGGGACCCATATGGACGCCCCGATTCACTTTGCCGAGGGCCGGGCGGCCCTCGATGAAATTCCTCCGGATCGGCTGGTGGGCCCGGCGGTCGTGATCGACGTGCGAGCGCAGAGCCGCCGAGACCCCGACTATGAGGTGACGGTCGCCGATCTCCACGCCTGGGAGCGGGCCGAGGGCGCGATGCCTCCGGAGGCGATCGTCCTCATCTTGACCGGCTGGAGCAGGCTCTGGCCCGATCGCGTGCGGTACCTCGGCACGCCGACGCCCGACGACCCGCGCACGCTCCACTTCCCCGGCCTCTCCCCGACCGCGGCCGAATTTCTCGTCGCCCAGCGGCACATCCGTGGGGTGGGGATCGACACGGCGAGCATCGACCCGGGTCGGGCCGTTGATTTTCCGGCACACCGGATCTTGAACGGGGCCAACGTCTACATTCTCGAGAACGTCGCCAACCTGGAGCAGCTCCCGCGCCGGGGCGCACTCGTCTCGGCGCTGCCCATGAAAATCAAAGGCGGAACCGGGGGACCGGTCCGCATCATCGCAGGGGTGCCCTGATGGCTCGCTTCGAAGATCGCAAAAGCCGGCGCGGCGCATCGAGATCGACCCCCAGCCGTGAGGGTAGGTCGCACCTGAAGCTGGTGAAGCCGCACTATACGCTCTGCTATGGCATGCGCCTCGACAAGGGCACCGGTCCCGAGCGACGCCACCCCCACGTGCCGGTCCTCCTGCCCGACGGCACCGAGGGCACGATGGCTCTGCACGTGATCAACGGCACGGCCGAGGAGATCAAAGCGCAACTGCTCGAGAGCATCGACGCGTTCTTCGAGATCTATGGGCAAGACTGACGGGCACCGGGCGCGCGAAGACCGCACGATCGCCAGGTCTTTTCGGGCTGGACCGTCGAGCGCGCCCCATCGGGCCAGAGCCACCGCGCCGCCGCCGGGTCATCGTGCAGGCGGATCGCCGTCGGTACGCGGCTCGGGCGGATAGAGCTGTTGCAGGCGCTCGATGAGCGGCTCGGCCGCCGGCGTGCTGGAGAGCGTCGGGGGGCTGACGGGGTGGTCCCAGGTGAGCACGGGGATCCCCGCCTCGGTGAGCAGGCCACGAATGGTCGCGACCATCGCGTCGAGCGTCAATTCCGTCCCGCTGCGCAAGTCGAGCACCCGCTCCTCGCGCCGGCTGGGAGGCGGCTCCTCGTGCAGCAACGCCCAGCACCGGTTGAAGATCTCGTCGCGAAGCGGCTCCGGGACATTGAGCGTGGAGAGTCCCGAGGTACAGAGTGCGATCACCATGAGCACGAACTGCAGATCCGGCATGCCGGGACGATGGATGTCGAGCGATTGCATGCGACCTTGATAGCAGACGGCCCGTGGAGAATCAATCGGCCGTCCATAGGCGGTGTAGGCGCGGTGATGATGAGGAAGACAAGGAAGCGCGATGAGAAGGGAGGCCAGCCGGTCCGATGGTGACGATCACGCTGATGGGGCAACTCCAGACTGCGGACGGAGAACGTGATTTTGCTTGCCCGCTTCCCGAGCCGATGACCGTGCGACAGCTCATCCAGCGGCAAGGGCAGGCCCTCCGGCCCGTGCTGCAACTGCTGCGCGAGAAGAAGGTCTTGGTGACCGTGAACAAGCGGATCGCCAGCGAGGACACGAAGGTTCAGGACGGCGATGCGATCAAGCTCGTCGCGCACGACGGGATGGGCGGGACCGGGCTTGCACCGAGCTTTTGAACGCGGAGCGGTCGACGACGACGAGCCAAAAAGAAGGGCCGGAGTCGCCGCCGGCCCTTCACGCGGGTTGCATGACCTGTGACGGAACTGGAGGTGGGAGCGGGTTACTTCTTGCCGAGAATGGCGTCCTTCGCAGCCTTCGCGATTCGGAATTTCACAACGCGCTTGGCCGGGATCTTGATGGCTTCCCCGGTCTGCGGGTTGCGGCCCATCCGGGCCTTGCGATTCGCCAACACCAGCTTGCCGATGCCTGGAACCACGAACGTATTCTTGGCCTCCTTGTAGGCCAAGGCCGCAAGATCATCGAGGACCTGGGCGGCGGTCTTCTTCGTGATCCCGGCCCGGTTCGCCAGGTGATCGGCGATCTGCGACTTCGTCATCGTTTTTGCCATAGAAACCCTCCTGTAGAGATTGACCTCGGTGCAGTGCCAGTACGCGGCACAGGATCGACGGCAACATGCGCTGAGCGGCGTTCAGCGGGCTCAAAGCCGAGCGGAGTGTAACGAATGTCCCCTACCCTGTCAACCACAAAAAAGCGCGTCTGGCTTGGCGAACGTGAGGGTCGAGCGTCTTGATCTCGCTCCAGTCGTGAGAGTAGAGTGCAAGGAACCCAGCGTGCCGACCGAGAGGAGTCATCTGCCATGGCGAAAGAGCTCCCGATCATTCCCTCGCCCCCCGAAGAGGCGAAACCGCAAGAGTCCTTCATCTATTCACGGGTGTTTTGCGCGCGCGAGAACTCGCCGCCGCTCCGCCTGTTGCTCGATTTCTTGAGATCCAAAGGCCAGATCCCGTTGATTCCCAAGATGGATCCCGCGGCGCTGGACGACTGGGCCTGGGTGCAGATTTCGATCGGGTACAACCGGGAGCGGAAGCCCATCCAAGTGTTTTGCGCGCGCGACCGCGGCAGCTATGAAGACGTGCACAAGCAGGAGCGGGAGGCCTTTCTCGAGCGCCTGTCGGTCTTCGACGATCTCGAGGCGCAACTGGCCCGCGAATGCGTGAGCCGCAGCCGCTTCATCGTCACCACCCGCATGGTCCAGCAGGACATCACCGAGGACGGCTACGACTTCAATGGGTGGATCCTCGAGTTCTTCCAAGACAACTGTAACGGCATCGTCCAGATCGACGGCCAAGGGTTCTTCTCTCCGAAAGGCGACCTCATCGTTGAAATAGAGGACTGACCTCCATGCCGGGCCCGTGCCGCCAGGCCCTCTCCCATCGACGGCTGTTCGAGCACGCGGACCACTGGTTCGAGCGCGGGCGCGCGCTCTTCGGAGCGGTCCCTTGCCGCCTCGGCTGCACCCGCTGTTGTGTCGGCCCGTTCATGGTCACCGTGCTCGACCGGCTCGAAATACAGGCGGGGCTGGACGCGGTGCCGGCCGCCACCCGCCGTGAGATCCAGACGCGCGCACGCGAGCAGATCGCGACGATCGAGGAGCTCTTCCCCGGACGCGTGGATCCCCCGGGCGACCGCTGGACGGACGCCGAGGTGGACGAGCTGGTCACGCGCTTGGCCGACGTCCCGTGCCCGGCCCTCGCCGCCGACGGGCGCTGCCTGATTTATGCGCACCGCCCGATCACCTGTCGGATGACCGGGCTCCCCATCGAGACCGGCGGCGTCATCCAGGGCGCCTGTGAAGTGCAAACCTTTGTGCCGCTGATCAAGCCCTCGGCGGTGCTCAGAGACCAGGAAGAGGCACTCGCGCGCGAGGAGGCCGACCTCATCGAAGCGCTGCAGCGGGAGACCGGGGAGCCCGAGGAAGAAGTGCTGCTTCCCTACGCTTTTGTCGGCGAGCAATGAGGCGAGGGACGGCCCGCCATCCCTGGACATCGGCGCCGGGGCTGTGGTAAGTCACTGGCGGTTGCGCCTGTAGCTCAGTGGATAGAGCATCAGCCTCCGGAGCTGAGGGCCACAGGTTCAAATCCTGTCAGGCGCACCATTCCCTTCTTGTCCCATCACGCCAGCCGACGCCGGCTCACCATAGCAGCTCTTTCGACCAGAACACGAAGACGCCGTGCCCGCCCTTCTCCGGCCGTCCTCCCGGGTCGCGAAAGATCCCGAAGTTGTAGCTGTAGTTCAGCTCGATCTGCGACCGCCACGGCGCCCCGCTCACCACGCCCCCGCCTACCGCCGGGAGCCCGTCCATCTGCTGTTTGACGGCCCCGTTCCCCACGAACCGCGGCCGCTCCACCAGGCCATACGTACCCCGTACGTACGGATAGAGAAAGAAGAGCGCTTCGTAACGATACACCAAATCCACGATGCCGTAGCGCCGGGGGAAGAGCTCGTTGAACGCAACCGCCGGCATGACGGGCAACGGCAGGGCTTCCCATTCATAGCCCGTCGGGCGGCCCGGCAGACGAAACGTCGAGAACCGATCCAGGTCCTTCCCGATCCCGCCGTACAAGGACGCCACCAGGCGATGCCGCTCGCTCCTGACGTACGGGAGGCCCCCCGCCACGACGGCGTAGGCGCTTCCCAACAGATAGGTCTGCTCGCGAGCCGCGTCCGGCCGATCGAACACCACCCCGCCCCAGGGCTCCCATTTGAGCCGATGCCCGTAGAGCAGATCGCCGCCGAAGGCGAACCCGCGGTGCGGCAGCTCGAGCAGGTTCCGCTTGAGTGAATCGGCTCGAACACGGAGGTGCACCCGCCCCTCATACGTGTCCACCGGCACCTTGAACTCGCGGGAGGCTTCCGCTCCCCGCTTGAACCAGATGAATCCGGGCTCGTAGGAGAGTGACACTTCGACCGCGGTATCTTGATGATAGGGCGAGATGAGCTTGCGGTAGGCGAGGCCGATCCCCGCATACGCCTGGTTCCATTCCACTTCCACCTCGCTGATGCGCTGGCCTTCCACGAACTCGGACCGGCCGAACGGGATGATGAACGTATCGAGCGTGAACAACAGCTCCCAGCCGGTCAGCCCTCGCAGCGCGACGTTGTAGTTCACGTCGTTGACGACGCCCGAGAAGGTCCCCCGGAATCGGCGGCGATCGTCGTCCCAGCTTCGCCAGACGTAGAGCGCACCGAAGGGCAGCACCTCATAGAAGCTGGGACCGTTGGGGATGAACTGAACGCCGACGTTCGCCGCGGTGACGCGACGCCGGTCGCGCGGGGGCACGTCCACCGGCCGGCCGGCCACCTCGGTGTGAACCTCCTCGCCGGCCAACGGCGTCTGATAGGTCTCGTCGCCGCCCGATTGCACCGGGAGCGGCCACAGAAGAACGAACACGACGATCAGCCAACCCCACCGCGCCAGCGCCACGCTTCCTCTCGCGTCCATCCCGGTCACACCACCGGCGGCTTCAGCCCTTTCGCCCCTCATGCCCGTCGGAGTCGGGAAGCGCCGGCGGTTGCACCTCGATGCGCCACGTAGGCCCATCAGCGCCGAGCGGTCCTTCAAATCGAACGAAGGCCGGGATATCGTCGGCGAGGATCCAGACGTGATAGGTGGGCGGGGATTTCCCCAGCAACCGGGCAAAGAACCGGATGAAGCCGCCGAGCTTCGGCGTCAACACATAGTGTCTGGCACGCTTCTCGACCCGCCCGGCCCTGACGGGCTCCTTCTCCGCCGCCTCGATGGACACCTCGTACAGTTGCGGCTCGGGCATGAACGCCAGCATGTGAATCGACCCGGTGGGGGAGCGACTCAGATTCTTCAGCACCGTGACCGTCATGCCGTTGTAGACGTCCTCGGGGAGCGACAGGGTGCCGGCCAGCACGGTCTCGCGAACGGCGTCAGGGCGGCGGCTGCGCACGCGATACTCACCGGTCTCACGATCAATCGAAATGCTGAGCGACGACGGAAACGACGGGCCTTCTTGCACCAGGGAATACCGGAGCAGGCGGAAGACCTTCTCCTGCGAGAAGACCACCGTTTCGTCGTGCAGGGACCCGTCATGGAAATGAAACACCAGGCGGCTCACGAGACGATCCTTCCCCGCCGCCGTCTGGCGCAGTTCCCCTTGCCCCAGGGTGCGTCCATCCAGCGACCGAATCACGAGAAAGCCCTGCGTCACCCCTTCAGGAAAGTGCACGCCGACGGCGCCGGCGTGAGCCAGGTCGGCGGCAAGAGCGAACCCCGTCGCCAGGAGCGCACTCAGGAGAAAGGCCGACGCGGCCCTGATACGGCCACCTAGAGGTTTCACACAGTCACTGTGCCCGGGAGCGGATGAAGCCGTCTATCGGAGCGTGATGGAGTCCGGCGGGTTCCGGCGACCTACGGCGCCTGTGGGTCGACCTCGACAATATCGCGAGCACCTCCCCTGGCGGATGCGGTCTGGAACAAGGAGCGGCAAGTGGACGCGGAACGCACAAACCGGTGGCTCTTGCTCGCTCCGAGAGGCAAGCCCGAGGTCAGCGGGCCGAGCGCCGCGCGCAAAGGGATCGCCCGTTGCAATCTTTCAGGTTCGATCTGGGTCGATCGATGGTGTGGAGGACCGCGTCTCGAAGGATCAGGAAGGGAAGTCGGGTACCACCGTGAAGCCCGGAACCGAGGGCCCGACTTTTTCTGCGGAGGAATTGAACTCGCCCGATGGATCGTTTACAATCTGTCTCTCGTTTTTGGTCACCTCTCGACCATTCTTCCTCATACCCGGTGGGCCGTTAGCTCAGCTGGTAGAGCAGCTGACTCTTAATCAGCGGGCCGTAGGTTCGATCCCTACACGGCCCACCAATTTTCAAAGACTTAGACAGATTCCCCCCCTGGTGACGGCTGGCGGTGCCCCGAAAGGTGACACCCAGATCATCGAAAATCCTGCCCCCTCGTTCGCGCACTCCTGGCCGCTACGCCGAGATCGCCCCTCGGTCCAGAGATTGGGCCAGCAGACGAATGATGGCCTCGCATGGGTCAATTCTGTGCGTTCTTAGCTGGGGCAGTCGGCAAGGTGACAAGTCCCCATGCCGATGACCCGCGGCAGGACGCTGACGGGTAATCCAGAATGTAATTCCACCGTGATGGAGGAGGGTCGCTACTTAGGAATTGTCGGGATATCAGGGGCAGTCTCTGGCCGGTCCCGACGAGAAAAGTCCCCGATGTAGTCGATCATCTCGCATATCTTCTGGTCGTGCTCTTGGAGGTCAGTCGGGCCCAGCATCCGCGTTTTCAATTTTCCGGTTCGGTCCTTCTCAAGAACGGCGAGGCTGATAGGGTGGTTGATGCCCCCTGGGTTTAGCTCTATTGCCATCTGCAACGTCCACATGGCGGCGAAGATCCCGCCATTCACATTCGGCGGTCCATCCTTCCAAAATACCCGCCTGATAAAGCCGAGAAACGTGTCGGTGATATGCTGGCCGCTGCCCATGGAGACATACCACAAGTTCTTGGTTTTCAGCTCGGGCTGGAAATCATCCAATGCAAACTCACACAGGAACGGCTCGTGTTTGATTCCGTACGCCAGAAGCGCCCCATACGTACCTTTTGACGCTCCCGTCTGACTGAAGTCAGCAATTGCGTCCTGGCATAGCTTTCGACCCACATCCATCGCGGAGAGTTTGCCGCCAAAGTACTCCGCCTTGTTCCCCTTGTCGACCAATACGGCAAATCGTTGACCAAGGCCAATTTGGCCGGTACCCGCGAGGATACAATAATCGCCGATCAGCTCGATTTTCTGAGTTTGCTGCTCGATAGTCCTGAACTGCCCGCCTGATGTGAAGGTGGCAGAGCTGTCGGCGCCGATGACGACGCCGTCGGTGCAAGAGATGCCGACGATCGCGGTCATGGAATTATGATTGGAAGACGCTGTTCTCTTTCATCTCGGGGTAGGCCTTGTAGATGGCGGAGACGAGTTGGCTGAACGAGAGGCTACGCACGAAGTCGGACACGTGGACGAAATACTTCGCCGCCTTCGCATCGATGGCCTGAAGGGTTTCTTGCCCCCTCTTGAGTCCATCCGCCGTCAGGCCGTAACTCTTCAGCCGTCCATCCGTCGTGACTTCGACCAGCCCCCGCGCCTCGAGGCGCTCAAGAGTCCGATACACCTCGGCGTCGAACGGGCCGTAGTTGTAGGGCTCAAAGTCGAAGAACGGCCCGCCGACAAGGTCCGCGGCATTCCGGTCTATCAGGAAGAACAGCTTTTGAACCTGCACGGGGGTATATGAACCACCATGCGCGGCGGCAAGGGCAGCAAGAACGATACTTTCTCGACCGTGTTTTTTCTTCATAAGGCCACTATAGCACCGAAGCCAACAAGACGTCCATTCGGTAGGACTGACCAACTAGCCAACGCTTGACGTGTCCTCAGTCCGTCATCGTCCGTTGGAGGGCGGCGTTGAAGAGGTTCCGGATCTTCACGTCGGGCATGCCGGTGGCCTGGAGCTTCGGGAACCATTCGTCCCCCAGGCGGGCAAAGAGGTCGCTCGCGATCGCCTCCACGATCGTCTCTTCCTCTTCACTGAACGTTGGGACCTCGATGCGCTGACGTCGGGCCACGGATCCTCCTGAGCTTGCCCGGGCGGGAGGGCCAGGGCCGGTTGACCAGACCGACCCTGGCTTGATGGGGTGGGCTCGAGAGAGCGACTACCGGACGCGGGTGCCGGGTCCCTCGGCCGGCGGTGGCGAGGCCGACGGCGCGGAACCCGTCTTGCCCCCTTCCCCCGTCGGGTCGCTCGCGATTGTGAGGTTCACGGGACAGCCGGACTTCGGCCAGGAATCCGGCACGAGGCCCTTTACCATGTTCGGCATCTCGGTGCAGAGCTTCACCCCGCCCGAGACACACCCAGTGAGTCCCAAGATCAACAGCGCCATGATCAGATGCATGAGGCTCCTCCTTGTTAGCCGGATCGAATGGGCCCGAACGCGATAGGCCAGGACATCGTCTCAATCTGCGCGTGGTCGCTTCCCCAGCGATACCAGAAGGGCTGATGGCCGCCGGTGCTCGGGAGCACGATCCGCACCCAGAAGTGCCGGGTGTTCAGGATCAGCACGTTCTCCTGGACGTCATCCTTCACGTCCGCGCAACCATCGGCGCGCTTGAACGACGGCCCTTCGCCCGGGTTCGCGTACACGTAGCCCTGGATCATGCAATCCGTGACGTCCCGAAACGAGATGCTCGCGAGCCAGAGCGCGAGGATCCACGGCATGCTCAGCTCCTCGGGATGGGGTTTCCGTTCGCGTCCGTCTGCTGGGCATCGACGGCGGTGTAGATCGTGCTGCCGTCCGGTTTCGTAACCTTCGAGAGCTCGAGGAGGCGGCTCTTGTCCATGCTCGCGAGCCCGACGACCAAGGAGGGCACCGCGGCCGCGAGCGCCCCGACCTGAAGCGTCTCGATCGGACAGCCGGCCGCCTGGAGGAGCTCGTGCACGATGTAGTAAGTCGTCGCGCTCGCGCCGGCGCCGGCGACGGACGTCCGCCAATTGCGGAACGCTCGATCGATCATCGGCGCAAGCACCGGCCCAAGGCGTGCGAGAATCGTGAACAGCATCGTGAGCATGACGTCTCCTTTCATTTCGTGAGGAGCGCGACCACGGTGGCCATCAGCGCCCCGATGACCCACCCCTGCCCGGTCATGACCAGTGCGGCCCAGACGGTCGGCCGGTTTTGGAGTTTCTCGAGCGTGCGCTGGAGGGACACCATTTGGGTCTTGAGATCCTCGAGGGCCTCCGTCATCCGGGCCTCGAGCGCCGACAACTTCTCGCGGGTGATCATCTCGAACGCATTGTGCGGCTGCGGATCCGTCAGTCCGTCCATCCCCCTCCTCCCTAGACCTGGACCGCCCGTTCCAAAAACTGCGCGTGGCCGATGATCAGGTTCCCCTCGCGCGTCACAAAAGCATCGTAGTTCGGGAGCTGCCGGATGAAGGCCTGCACCTCGCGCCCGAGCTCCGTCAGCACGACCGCCCCGTTCTCACGCTTCACGAGCGGCTCCGGCCGCCAGAGATCGAAATCGAACGCGAGGCCGGCCGGGTGGAATGAGATCAGCGCCCCGTGCGGATTAGAGACGAGCACCCCGTAGATCCCCTTGGCCAGGGCGTGCACGTTCGTCACCTCCGGATGCGCGTCGATCCAGCCCTGCACCTCTTGCGCGATCGCGAAGGACGGCCGATCGCGCCGCCGGTACGTCGCCCGTACCCAGTCCCGCTGCTGGAGCACGTTGTCGGCCATGGCCCGGGCCTGCTCCTCGAGCGAGCGCCGGCCGCTGAGAAATCGGATAAACGGAAAGCGGGTCTGCAACTGCTCGGCGGGAATTCTCGCGGTGGGGTGGAGGTCGAGCTCGTCGATCGTCTTCATCTCAGACTTTAGTCTGTACGCCTTTCGAACAATGGACTTCCGACCGGCCCCAGATCACCCTACGTAGCATACCGAGGAGGTCCTTATGCGCGCGCTGATTCTGACGCTCATGCTCGCTCTGTTACTCGTTCCACCCTTAGGCCTAGCAACCGAATATTACGAGCCGTATATTCTCGACCTGACGTATTCTTGCTGTGGGCCTGATCGCTTTGTTGATGGCCTTCCAATATTCAGCCACTTCGTTCCTGCCCTGGACTTCTACAACCTTGGCATCACAGACGGCATCCTGTTCGTCTCAGCGCCACCAATTGTGGACCATGATCCAACCTCGCTTGGAGCCTCGATCCCTCTGACCATCGGCTCCTCTTTCTTCATTGGCTTCGGCACGAATACCGTCCCTGGCGCAACGCTCTGCTGGGAACGGTGGATGGAGTTCAGGTATCCCTGCAAAGGATACGGCCAGATCGATGGAGTGGTTACATTCGTCTCAGATACATCGATCCGCGGCATTGGCACTCTTCGGTACCCAGGATTCACGTTCGCCGACTTCAGCCTTCCCAATCCCATCCCAGAACCATCGACGATTGCCCTGTTGCTCACGGGGGTCCTTGCGCTAGGGCTTCGGGTACAACACCTCGGTCGTCGCTCGCGGATAGGACGTCAACCGCCTCCTGTTCTGTGACACCGTTCGAGCGGCCAGCGTCTCAAGATCGCGGACCATGTAGCGCATGACATCCGGGGAGTCCCTAATCGTCAGCTTCGTCGAACTGATAAGCCCACGCTCAACTAACTTCGTGACTTCCGTTCCACCATCGCGGGCATTTGCCCAAGCGATGTGCAGAAGTGTCATGTCCCGGATCATTTGGCGGTGTGCCTTGATCTGATAGGTCTCGATGACAAAATCGTTCGTGCCGCCATAGTCCGCGATGAGAGCTGGGTAGAGATACGTCCCGTCCCCGGCACCGCTAAACTGGAAAACAGACTCATCAAGTTTCACGCAGTCGGCCGCGTTGTTCTGCCCGCGACCCGCCACGCCGGCATAGAAGCCGGACCCGGTCACGCACCCTTTATAGTTATCCAGCCCGTCGGAGATGCTGTAGTACAAGAAGTAATCGGCGCGCCCCCAGTGGAACATCTGCCACGCCCACAGGCGTGAAGCGACCATCGTCTCATCAACAGTCCATCGAGAATACCCGTCGTAGGTGCCAGGGCCTGGCGTGTTCGCAATCGTGTTCGCTCGAAAGTCGACGTTTTGGACATTCTCCAACCCGTTCGCGGCGGTACAAGCATTCACATAGCAGGCTTCATAAACTCCAATCCGCGTCACCCCAGCGTCCAGGTAGTCCTGCCGTGTTGCATACAATCCATCAGTGGCAAACGGCCCCCCAGTCTTTCCATAGGCTGCAGTCGTGTTGGCCCCAATCGGAAACCACACTTCCCACTTTCCACGGACACTCGGACCGTCGTTTGCACCGGCACGGAGGAGATCCTTTGTTGTGCCAAACACGTAGCTATAGCCGGGGAGGGCTTCGAGCACATTGTCATGAAACTCACGGAATGTCTGCCCAACACTCGTCTCCGAACTCCCGAGCGATGTGCTCAACCCTGGCTCATCAATGCCGTAGACGAGGTTCCGTGCTCCGTCATCTGCCCAGTCCTCATGGTTATTGGTCGCATCGCAACCGACGGTCGTACAGGACAACACCCTCGCCTTCCACCCATACGTCGCGTCATTGAACATATTGAGGTACTTTGCCAGACTCACCGAACCGAGATCATACGAGGAGCTTGTGTCGGCTGTTGGCGGATTCGATCCTCCGGCCGCGTTGCGCGGGAACAGGAACGATGTCCACTTGGCGCCCTTGGGTGTTGTGTGAATCCCCAAACTGCCGTAGGTATCCACGCCGTCCATGAAGATCTTGCCGATCTCATTCACAGTCGCAACTCCGGCACTGATACCTGTCACCGCTCCAGTCGCCACATCCCAGTTCCAAGTAACGTACCGCTGGAGATTCGAGCCGCACGTCACATGGTTTCGGAGGCAACCTTTGGCATAGAGCTTATGCAACTCCTTCTGCACCGACCCTCCAGTATGGACGGACGGCAGCAACAATTCCCCGAGCGCGTAGTAGGTGCGGATGTAGTCGTTCTCAGCCGGAATCGTGAGCGGCAACACGGTCACCGTGATAGGCACGTTATTGGAGGACACCGGAGAGGATGTGATGACGGTCGCTGTTCCTTTGTAGACCCCGGCCGGCACGGATGAGTCCGCATAGATGTCCAGCCAGAACGGCTGATTGCGAACGCTATCGGCGTAGAAGGTGACCCGTTCCCCGTCGTTGAAGTTGTTCGAGAAATTCAGCGTGAGGCCGTTGTTAATCGCCACGGAGGCGGCGATGTTGGTCGCCGCGCTCCACGTTGCTCCGCCGTCGTCGCTGTACCGGAACTGCCCGACGGGAGTCGTGCTCGCTCCGCCTGACCGGGTGATCTCCACCACATACTGCTTTCGGGCCGTTTGGTTGTAGGTGCCGCTGACCGTAATCCGGCCAGGACTGAGGCCGGTCGTCACATAGAATTCAGTCAGACTTGCACCGCCCGCGGTTGATTTGGTCAGCCGCAGATAGGCCGTCCCGCTCGTCGCGCCGGTCGTGAAGGAGACGATACTCTCAGCGACAAGCGCCGTGCTTGCCTTGATCTGCGTGCCTCCTGATGAGGTGCCGACTTGGAAGTTGATGCTTGAGTTATTCCCGTAAACGACATAGGTCGTGTTCGCCTCAACCGTGATCTGCGCCTCAATTGCAGCCATCCCGCCAGTCCCGTTCAACGTGAGCGTCCCGCCGTTCGTTGATGACCATGAGACCGTCCCACCAGATGAAACATCCGTCCAATTCGACAATGTAGGGTTGGCCCGCATCGTCCAGTCCGGACTGATCGCACGACCAAGGAAGATCTTTTTAACGGTCCCGCTTGCGTTCTCACCAAAGAACTGGACACACGCATTCCCGTCAGCTCCGGCCCACTCGACTTGTCCGGTTGTGGTAAAACCCGTCTTCGCCACACGATCAGCAAGGCCGCTGGCCGAGCCCACCTGGACTTGTACGGTGCCGGTTCCCGACGGAATTAAGAACGATACAGAGTAGTACCACCCGGCAAACGTCGGGATGCATTGCTCGATCTTCGAAGTCCCCGACGCACCCCCAACCAACCGCGCCGCCCCGTCGTTGCCATCTGTGATCCATGAAGGCACCGATCCGGTCCCGGTCTGCGTGGCTGTCCACCCGGTGAGGTTCCGCGCCAGTGACCCGTTCGTGAGCAAATTGTGCGGACTGTTGATGTTCGTCTGATGCTGGACATTCGGCATCGGCCACCACTCGCGATAGACCTTCGAGATGGTGGGGATCGACACCGGAAACACTGTCCGCGTCTCCATGTAATAGGGGTCTTTCTTCTCGGCCCCGACCATCCCAGGGATCAGCCGCCACGGGAACTCACCCCGAGTGTTCAACGTCGGCGGCGCGCTCGGCGAGAAGACATGCATCGTGTCGCCCTTGTAAGCGACGATGTTGTTCTTGTGGATCGCGTGCTTGGCGGTTCCCGCGACTGCGGTGGAGCCCGGCGCGCTCGTCCCATCCAGGGTCACGCTGTCGCTATCGACCACCGTCACGTAGTAGACATTCCCGTCCAAAGCCCCGATGCCAGTCCCGCTGATTTCGAGCATGGCGCGATGGGAGAGACCGTGCGCGGTCGTGAAATTGACCTGAACCGGGGCCGTATTGGTCGTGGAGGCAATTGTCAGCCCGGTCGCCGTTCCGATTAGATGCGGCAATGTGAGATCGGCTCCGGTGCACGTCGTACTCCCAGCATTATCGCTACACCGGACGATGATTTGTCCGGAGGCATAGGAGAGCTTCGGGGTGGTGGCACTAATCGCCGTGCCGGTTCCGGCCACATCATTCGGCTTGACCTTCTGAAACTCGTCCTGCGTCCAGACGGAGACAGATGCAGCTCCGAACACCGGAGACGCGATCACAAGCATGGCCAAGATTAAGTACTGGATCATTAGCTCACCGTCAGCTTGATTGCCCCGTGAGAGCGCACCGAGCCGGGCAATGTTCCACTCCATGTCGGACACACTTGCTTGACCATCACGTCATCCCCGGCTGAAATGGCTTGCGAGAGCCCAGTAGCACTGGTATTCGCATGGTTCGTGGCGCCCGGATTGAACGCCACCGTCGCCGATCCCACATCGGTGGTGTTGTTGATCGTGATGGAGTGCGTGACCGTCTCGGCGGACCCGGCGTTCGTCCCGATGTAGTTGGACCAGTACGCCGCGGTCATGGTCCCGCCCGCGGGGAGAATCTGGCGACAGATTTTGAAGCCGCCCGTGCTTTGGAGTGACGTAGCCATCCCGTGGTAGAACGTCGCGCCATTCGCAGGAGCCCACCCCCCCGTGGCTCCAATGATGGGATACACTGTTGTGTCAATACCGCCGCCGCGGGTGTTGAACGCCGCCAGGGCTTCGTCAACACGTAGCAGATGGGCCATCGAGAGCCCAGCGACTCCAAGCCCAAGGAGCTTAAAGAGCCCGCGCCGCGAGAACGAGAGATCCTGACCAGCAAGCCCAGTGACGCCCGCCACGATCAGCCCAAGATGATGCTCGTAGGCCTGCTTGCGATCCTCGACGATCTGGATGTTGAAGAGAGCAAAGAACTCACGCATTTGCTCGACATAGGCATGGGAGGGATGGTCCAGTCCTCGCTTGGTCGGCTCCCAGAGTCGCGCAACGCCTTCCTGGGCGACAATATAAACAGGGTTCATCGTGCAACTCCTTATGGCGCGACAGCGCAGTTGGTGGTGTAGATCACGCCGCGCACTGGGCCAGCCGCGCCTGTGATGATTTGGATATTCTGTCCACTTGCCCCATGACCCAAGATGTTGGGACTATCCTTTTCGCTCCATGAATCACCCGCCGCAAAGTCCCACGGCGATCCGAGGAGCTTCTTGCCCGCCGCATCTTGAATCGTGATCGTCGTCGCGACGCCCGTCCGATCGACCCTGAGCCAGCCGCCGAGGATTTTGCCGTAGTTGCCAGCTCCGACCGACTCAAGCGTCGTGGTCGTGGCCGAACTGATCTCGATCTCCCGAATGTTCCGGGTGCAGCCATCTGCTGGCGTGTAGTTGGTCGGCGCGACGGCGGTGTCGATGATCATCCGCTGTCGGCCTTTCAGATCGAAGGATGCATTGACCCGATCCCCGTCCGTCACATCCGCCGGCACCGAGGCGGAGGCCTTGCCGCCGATCTTGACTGGGTTGGTGCTCCCATCCGGCGAATCGTGAGCGACATCCCCGGTGATGTACTGTTGGTAGGCGGTGTATCCAATGCCTGAGAGACCGACGGCGATCGTCAGCGTCAGGAGAAGAACATAGAGCCGATCCCCGAGTGTCTTCTTCACGAGAGCCTCCCTTAGAAGATGTGCCACTTCACCCCATCGGTGACGATGGAGATCGAGTTGTACTGAATCGTGATCGCGGCCGTGAGCCCATCATCGATCGTCTCGGAGGCGTTCCCATCGACCGTGCAGGTGTTCGCGCTAGAATCCGTCTTCTTGATGATGAAGAAGACGCCGGTGTTGCCGGTGACCGGCGGCAGCGTCAGCGTGAAGCCGCCCGCCGAGGCGTCGCAGAGAATGACCTTGTCGCTGGTGGTGAGGGTATAGGCCCCGGTCTTCGTGGCTACGGCATACGTAGAGGTGCCACCCTGGGTGTCACAGTCCTTCCAGGCCGAGTTCTCATAGCAGCGGAACTTGTGCGACGTGCTGTTGTAGTAAATGTCCCCGTTGGCTGGGCTTGACGGATCGGCGGTGTGCGCCCCGACGTTGACGCCGGCGGTCGTGCCGTTCGGGTTGAAGGTCTGCTTAATGCCATCACTCCACGCGTTGGCCGTGTTGGGAGCGGCGAAATCCACGCCCCCCACCGCATTCGCTAGCACCCCCTGGCTGGCGGCTTTCACCATCCCGGCCACTGCTGTGCCGGTCCAGATGGAGGTATCGACATACGCGCTGGTGATCGTCTGACACGTGGGCGCCCCCGAGGCGCTCAGGACCCGGATCACCTGATTGGTGCAGGTGGCCCCCGCGTAGATCGAGGGCGCGCCGGCGGTGTTAATGACGAGCCCCGTGCCCAGCGCCCCGAGGTTTTTCTCGGCGGTCAGGGTGCCGTTGGCCGCGCCGGTCCAGTACTCTCCGTCCGTCGGTGCGCCGCCCCCGGCGCCGCCTTTTTTCGTGAACGTCGTTTCCCCGGCGGCCGGCCCGTGGATCAGGAGGGCCAGCAAGATCGCTACGATGAAGGTGTGCATGCAGTCTCCTCTCAATTGCGCGGCGCGGCCGCTCACCAGAAGCACGTGGCCTTGATCTTCGCGTCGGATCCCCCGGACCGGATCGCCCGGAACTTCGGCCAGGCGAGCCGGTCGAGCTCGATCACGTCGCCCGGGCTCGCCTCGTAGTCGTCGCTGTTCGGCGCCACCCCGTCCAGGTTCCAGTAGATCGCCGCGTCCTTCACCTGGAGGAGCACGTCGGTGTTGTTCGTCCCCACCTTGCAGACGTTCGAAGTGAGCCCGATCGAGACGGTGGAGACCGTCACGGTCTCCTCGGCGACCGGCGCCCCCTTGATGGCCCACGCCGGCGGCGTGACGAGCAAGAGCAGAATCAGCAGCAGGCGTGTGATCATCGGGTCATCCTCCCTTCGACTTAGGATTTTCTCAGCAATTGGTTCGTGACTGGGTCTACGCGACACTGTTCGAGCAGCCACCGCGATGGCGCCTCATCGCCGGCGATGATTTGGAGCGCGCGGTAGAGACGGTGGGCGGGCTTTAGGTTGCGCTCGGCGATGATTCGATCGGCATCGGTGAGCGCGGAGGCGGCGAGCGCCAAGCGGGCGAGATGGATCGGTCGGAGCTTGCGGCTCACACAGCCGGCCACTTGAACGCCCGGGATATCGCCCGGCGTTGGGTCGTCGGCGGCCCAGGTGGCCTTAATGTCGCCTGTTCCCGGGTCAATGGCGACCCAGATGGTCGGCTCGTCGGAGGCGGTAATGTACTGCCAGCGAACCCATGCACCGCCAGGCGCACCGAACCCGCTGGCGTCAACGCGCAAGCGACCGATAAAGTCTCCTGGATCACCGTTGACTCCACCATGTCCATCCCAGGTTGGCGAAGCTGGCACTCCACTACTTTGTCCCGTGACGCTCGGGAAAAAACTTGTACCGTTCATGGTGACATCGACGATGCCCCCAGGGCCCGTTGACGCTGCCCCCGGGGCTATCTTCAGCTCCGGGGTCCCCACGCAGGGCTTGGCCAGCAGGGCCTGGGTGATCGACTGTGCGATGATCTGGGTGCCATCGATCCAGGTGAACACACGGGCATCGGTCGTGCTCGTGACGGCGGACCCGCTCGTGGTCACGGTGCCCAGCTTCACCGCATTCGCCGGCGCGACACCCGTCGTGTTGTGCTCGATCACCACGGAGCTTGCGAGCCCGCCGACGTCGTAGAGGATCCGGACCCAGACATGGCTCGTGCTGCTCGGAGGAAACGTTACGTTCTGCGCCGACCATTCGATGAACCGGCCGTCGATCCGGGCCTTGCCCGTCGGGATCTGCATGATCAGATCGGGATCGGAGCCCGGAAGCCCGCCGCCGCTTATCACCACGTTTCGTGCGAACAGAAACGCCATCCACCGATCGGCCAAATTCGTCTCGAACATGGTCTCCCCGTAGCCGTTCGGCTGCGCGCCCTCGAGGTCGTTGGCGCTGGGGAAGACGTGGGCGGTGAGAGTCACCTGCGGCATCAGGCCCTCGCGAAGGAATGGGTCCAGGCAATGGTCACGGTATTCGAGACGCTCTTCGCGATCGGATCGTGCACCACGCGGCTGAACATCTTGTTGTTGGCGTTGAAGAGCCCGGCCTCGCGGAGCGTGTTGCCGTTCGCGGATCCCTTCGGCACGAAGATCCGGTGCGTGATTTCGGCCGCCACCTTGAGGCGCTGGGAAATGTTCGTCCGGTAGACCTCGGCCACGAGCGCCGTCTGGGCGTTCGCCGGCGAGGTGCCATCCGTTCCGACCGCACCCTGCGTGATGCCTCCTTGCGTGCCATCGCTCCAATCCCGGATGAGATCCAACCCGGCGTCGACGACCAGGTTCCCCGTGCGGAGCTCCTCGAGCAGCGCGTCCGAGCTGCTGTCCCGGATCTGGATCACCACGTTCTCGCGGACCAGCAGCCGTCCCTTATCGAGCTGCTCGAGCAGCTCATCGATCGCGCGTTGGCAATGCGGACAGTTCATCCGGCCCCCACGAGCCCCGACCACAACTTATCCCCGACCTTGGCCGGATCCGCCGTCCCCGTCACCGTGCTCGCCGCCTCGCTCACGGTGAGCGGCTCGCGGAAGGCCCGGAGCAGGTTCACCACTTCGTTGGGCCGAATCACGTGCTTGCGGCCGGCCTGCATCAATTTCGAGAAGAAGGCCACCCACCCCTCCACTGCGTCGCCCTCGACGGCGGTGATCTCATAGTGAAACTCGGTCAGGTCGCGCTCGCGGAAACGGACCGACGAGATCAGGTACTCCCCGTCGAGGCCGTGCTCGGGTACGTAGACGCGGAGGAGCTGGCCGGCGGCAAACCCCGTCTTGCGCGTGGCAAAGGTCAGCTTGGCCTCGATCGCCCCGAAGCGCTTGAGCAGACCGATTGCCTTGTCGTTTCCCAGGTTCAGGCGCGTGATCTCCTCGTTGTCCTCGATCGCCTGATAGATCCCGCTCCCGCCTTCGACTGAGATCCGCTCGGCGATTGCGTCCCGGTCCTGGGCCGCGGTGACCAGCGGCGTGTAGCCGATGTACTCCACCCGCAAGGTATCGGAGGCTGTGAGCCGGGTGCCCCCGGTGTCCTGGGAGAGCTGCTCATCACCCTCCTGCCAGTACCAGTCGAACGTGGCGTCGACCTCGCGGATTCCGACCGTCTTCGCCACCCCGTTGACCTTGATCACGGGCTGCTCCGCAATCGGCAGCGCAACGGTAAAGGTCGTCTGCTTGCCATCCCCGTGGAGCTCCTCGACCACCACGCTCTCCGTCACGGCCTGGCCGCCCCGCACCACCTGGTCGTTGCGGTACCGGTCGCGGGAGCGCTCGACGCTCACGGAATCGGCGAGCGCCACCCCGTTGTCCGTGATCAGCTCATGGGGCGCCTGCATGGTCGTGCGATCGATGAACCGCAGGACCTTGTCGTAGCCGATGTTCCAGAAATAGCCGGTGATCTCGGAGAGCTCGTTGAAGCAGCGGCCGGCGTCGAGGTAGTTGAACGGCAAGTGCTCGATCGTGGGGCCGTCCGGAAAGTCGGGGGCCAGCGACACCCCGTCGGCCGCGAGGTGCTCGGTGACGATGTCTTGCACGATCTGCTTCATCGTCTGATCGTCATAGACCTCCGCCACGAGATGCCGATCGGCGATCTGGTTGTAGTCAACGGCGTCGAGCTCGAGCGTCAAAGCATTCGTCCCCGCGGCCCGCGATTCCTTCAGGCGGTCGATCGTGCCGGCGAAGATCGTCTCCCCCATGTGCCTGACCACGAGCGTCTGCCCGATCGCCGGCCGATACCAGCCGCGCGTGTCGATCAGGGTCAGACGGCAAATATTGCGCGCGTTGAGCTCATCCGTGATTTCGAGCGTGGACGCCTGGAGCAGATCCACGCGCTCTTCGCCCCCGATCGTCAGGCTGTCGGGAATCATGTCGACGCGGTCCCCAAACGCAGGCGCACTTCACCCGGCGCCTTGCTCAGCAGGTATTCCGCCCAGCGGCGGCCGTCCATCAGGAAGATGATCCGCTGTTCGCCCCCGCCCCCGAGAAAGTCGCTCAGCCGGTCGATCGGCAGGATCGCCTCCGGGCCCTTTTCCCCGAACACCCCGAAGGTCGGCTTCATCGCGATGCCGCCTTCGGCGAACGGCGTCGCGAGCGAGGCCGTCGCCGCGACAATCGCCGAGCCGAGGGCCACCTCGATGGCGGCCAGGCCGGCCACGGTCGCCGCCGTCCCGGACGCGGTGACGGCCGCGGCGGCCGCCGCATAGGCCGGCGCCATGGGCGCCCCCACGATCGACGCCGCCAGGGCCGCGCTGATCGCGGTGAACACCCCGGCGGTCGCGATCACGATCGATTCCATCACCCCGATGGCCGCCTTCCCCACCGCCCCGATCGACGCCAGGGTGGCGATCGCCCCGCCCTCGATGGCCTTGTTTGTCGCCAGCACGGCCGCTAGCCGAGCGCCCTCCTGTGCGGTCGTGATCGCGGTCCTGGACGTCTCCATGGCCGTATGGGAAGCGAGCGCTTCCGTGTCCTGGGCCTTCTTGAACAACAGGTCCTTGGCCCACTGCACGGCGAGCTGCACCCCGGTGTTGATCGTGGCCTGCAGGATGGTGTTCAGCATGGAGTCCCAGAACTGCTGGAGCGTCGAGGTCCCCTGGATGAGGCCGGCGAGCGTGCTCGAGAACTGCTGCTGAATCGAGGACCAGGTGAAGACGGCGCTCTGCTGTACCTGGTCGAGCTGGCGTTGCCAGAACGAGGGGTATTGAGTGGCGAGCTCCCGGAGCTGCTGCTGCCTGGCCTGCTCGGCCAGCACGCTCGCCCGGGACGCTTCGGTTTCCTTGAGCTTGAGCTCGTCGATCTGCCGGATCCGCTCCTCGTAGGTCCGCTGGATCTCGAAGCGCTTGCGCTGCTCCCCGCTGAGCGTGTCCGCGGTGAGCTGATCGAGGAAGCTCTTCTGCCGCTTGGCGATGTCTTGGTGGAGCAGCTCCATCTGGCGGTCGCGCGCCGCCCGGATGGCCGTCTCCAGCCCCGCGTATCGGACAGTCAGCGCATCCAGTGCCGCGGCGAGGGCCTGACTGTTCGTCGCGTTCGCTTCCGCGGCCGACTGCTCGAGGGCCTTGAGCTCCTGCACCTGCCGCATGCGGTCGTCGAACGTCTTTTGAATGGCGAGCCGCTGGCCTTCTTCCGCCCCCAGGACGTCCCGCGAGACGGACTCCATGAGCTCCCGCTCGCGGCCGACCCGCTCGCGCACGAAGCCTAGGAGCTCGTGGTTTTTGACGCGCTCGATCTCGGCCAGCAGCTCGGCCCGGCGCGTCTCATCCGCGACGCTCTGCTCGACCAGCCGCTTCCGTTCGTCGGCGGTGGTCACGATCGCCCGGAGACGCTTCTGCTCGGCCGTCAGCGTGCCATCGGTCAGCGACTTTTCGAGCTCGAGAAGCTTAGTCAGCTTCCCCTTGGACGCCGCAAACATCGCCTCGTCCCTCGCCTGGGCGGCCTGCAGGATCAGCGTTTCCCGGTCCTTCTCGTCCTTGACGATCGCCCGGATGAGGCCGACCCGCTCACGGTAGGTCTTCTGCGCCTCGGCGCGCTGCTGCTCCTCGCTGGTCCGCGTGCCCTGCACGATCTGATCGCGGAGCTCCTGCTCGAGCTCGCCCCGCTTCAGCACGGACACGCGCGTGATGTCCACCAGCAGACGGCCCCGCTCCTGCTCCGACAGCTTCGTGCCCTTGACGAGATCGATCCGCTTGGCCTCTTCCGCCTCGATCGCCGCGAGCTTCTTCAGGCTCTCGCCGGCGAGATCGGCGGTGAGCTCGCGCTGCAGTTGGCGGATCTTGTCGACGACCTCCTGCTCCTGGTGCAGGATGCTCTTGCCGCCCTTCTTCTTGGTCTCGACGACCTCGGTCGTGGTCTCCTTGGTCGACTGGATCGTCTGCTGCTGCTGTTGCCGCTCCATGATGCCAAGCGCCACGAGCAGATCCCGGCTCGCCTGATCCATGTCCGCCTGCGCGCGCCGCGCCGCGTTGAACCACTGATCGTGGGCCTGCTGCATGGCGTCCCCGGCCGCCCCGGGCAACAGGAGAAACGGCGCGATCAGGCCGGCCGCGAAGTCGTTCGCGACCTTGACGAAGAAGTTGAAGAGGATCCGGACGGACGCCGTCAGCACGTCGACCACGCCCCCCAGGAATTGCACGATGCCGAGGGCCTTGAGTTCTTGCCAGGCCTGGCGCATGAGCCCGAGCGCCTCCGTCACGCTCTTGGCGTGGGTCGCCATGTCCCGGAGCGCGGCCGCCGCGCCCTCGGCCCACTGCTTCAGCTCTTGCTTGATGACCTTCTCATTCGCTTTGAACCACTCCAGGACATCGACGACGATGTCGTTGAGCACCGGCAGGAAGGCCTGCGCGATGATGTTTTTCACGCCTTCCAGGACCTTCCCCATCCGCGTCAGGTTGTCGTTGAACTCTTCCGCCGCCTTAGCCGTCTTCGTGTCCCACGTGACCCCGAGCAGCTCGGCCTCCTGCATCTGCGCGCGGATGGCGGCGGCCCCCTGCTCGAGCAGCGGGATCATGTCGAGGCCTGATTTCCCGAACACCTTGACCGCCAAGGCGGCCCGCTCGGTCTCGTTCTCCATGCCGGCGAACAGATCGGAGACTTCCAGCATCACGTCCGCCGCCGGCCGGAGCGCCCCCGTGGAATCCGTGACGGCGATGTTCATGAGCCGGAACAGATCCGCTTGCTCCTTGGTCCCCTGGGCCGCTTCGAAGAGATTGTTCGAGAGCTGTTTGAAGCTGATCTGGAGCGTGGAGAGATCGACGTCGCTGAGCTCCGCGGCATGGCGGAGGGCCGAGAGGTCCTCGACGGACACCCCGACCTTCTTGCTCATCTTGAAGAGCTCATCCCCCGTGTCGGCCGCGGACTTCGTGATCGCGAAGATCGCCGCTCCGGCGCCGACGGCGGCGGTGGTGATCGTGGCGAGGCCGAGGGCGCCGACCTTCCCCGCCTGCTGGATCTTGTCCCCGAAGCTCTGCCCGTCGCGGCTGAGCTTCCCGAAGGCCTGCTCGAGCTCCTTGGCGTTCACCCCGATCTTGACGATCAGTGAGCCGATGTCAGCCACGCGCGGTCTCCTGACGTTGCGCGATCGCCTGAAACATGGAGAGGATCTGCTCCGGCGACTGCGCGGCCGGCGCCTCCCCGAACGTCGGCATGAAGTCGGCCCGCTTGTACCGGCGGCCCTTCGGGGCATAGGCGTTGGCGATGGTCGAGGCGACGATCGCGGCCTGCAGGTCCCCGCGCCGCTGTCCGAACGGATCGATCGTGTAATAGGCCATCCATTCCGTCAGTTCCTGCGAGGAGAGCGGCCGGCGCTCCCCCGTCAGGAGCTCCTCTACGGTCTTCCCGAGGTGTCCGGCGAGGAGGAAGAGGAACCGTCGGTCTGGACGGCCGCGGAGTTTTTTGCGGCCTGCTCGACGGCCTTGTCGCGCATCCCCGAGAGGCGCATGGCCACATCGAACAATCGGTCCAGCACGGCGCCGTTCTTCTGCCCCAGTCGCTCGACGTCGGCCTCGGTAAACAAGAGCTTCCCCTGCTCGTCGCACACGCACATGACGAGCAGCTTTGCCCGGGTGTTCTCGTACACCGGCACCACCTTGTCCCCCTGGAGCCGGTAGCGGGACCCCTCCCAGGCGTCGCGCCCCTTGGCGCTCACGCTGCGGACATAGACCGCGCCGCCCCATTCCGGGACCTCGACGCGCTCGATGACCATGTCATCGGACTTGAAGATGGACTCGCGGGACAACCCGGCTGGCGCCGGCGTCGGTGATTCGCTCATACGTTGGTCCTCCGTATGGAATGGGGATCCCACGTGGTCGCGCGGGATCCCCTGGGTGTCGCAGGGCTACGCCGGGATCCGGATGATCGCGAGCTTGATCCCCGCGTTGCTCACGTTGATGTGGAACTTGCCGCTCTGGTCCCAGCCGATGACGGAGCCGGCCCAAAACATCGCGAACTCCCCGGCCCCGATCGAGTAGGCGTTGATGTCGCCCTTCCGGTTGCGCTCGTCGTTCGCGCTCGTGAGCGTGATCGTCTGCGCGCCGACGTCGGTGTTTTGCGCGATGATGAGCTCGCGGCCGGTGAACGAGAACTCGTTCCCGTTCGCGACGTCGCCCGCCGCCAGCGTGAAGTCCAGGTCGTTGGCCGACACCGTCCCGGGGTACGGCCCTTTCGGCGTCTGCACGGTGAGTGCGGTTCGTGGCATGCTGTCCTCCTTGTGACGCTCGTAACGACTCTAAGAACGATGGCGATCCTTTACGAGAAGGTGACCGCCCCGGTGATCTTGATCGTGACGCTGGCCTGCGCGACGTCGTCCGTCGGGAACTCGAGCGGGAACGACATCACGTAGCCGGCGAAGCTGATCGTCTGAATGCCCCCGGGCAGGACCACCTGGAAGTTCCGCTTGGTCCGGTTCACCATGTCGTTCCGCATCCCATGGATGGTCACGTCGCTCGGGACGTAGTTCAGGTCGAACTCGACCGTGCCCGGATCGATCAAGCTCGGGATGAACTCCCGATACGCCCCCGCGGCGGCCGAGGAGTGTGTGGTGACGTCGATCGAGTCCACCTCGGTGCTCGGGCCGCTGATGCTCTTGACCTCCCCGACCGTCGTGAAACTTTCCGGTGACCCGCCGTCGCCCCGCTTCAGCAGCGTTCCGTAGGCTGCAATCGCATTACTTGGCATCGCTCATCCTCCTGTGTTTGACCTACCCCTGCGACGCGGGATTGTCCCGCAGATGCCGATAGACGACGTCGAAGCGGAGGGCCTTGGACAGCACCGGCTGGCTGGCCTCCACCGTCGCCTCGAGATACGCCGGCGGATCCGTGCGCTGGGCCAGCCCGCCCCAGGTCGGATTCCGCATGGCCGCCTGCTCGACATCGGCCACGAGGCTGTTCAGGATCTCGCCCCCCGATCGGCTGTCGCCCTCCACCTCGATCGCCAGCACGACGGCGTAGAGCTCGAAGCGGCGTTGTGTCCACGGCGCCGGCGACTTGTCGAGCTCCGGCTCGGCCTCGCCTTCCATGACGAGCACGACCGGCAGCGCGGAGAGATTGACGCCCCTGAGCGAGAAGCGCTGGACGGACTGCACGGTGTTGGCGTAGCCGTCGGCCGTCCGGATCCCGGCGAAGACCTGCACCGCCTTCTTGACGATCTGTTCCTGGACTGAGTCCACCTAGAGCCCCACCGACTGTTTGAGATGTTTCGTGATCGCGACGTCGTAGGCGCGCAGGCCGGCTTGGGCCGTCTTCTCTAGAATCGCCGGTGCGAGCTCCTTGGCGACCGCCCGGAACCGCGTGCGCTTCGGGATCGTCACCTGGGCCGCGGTGGCGACGATCTCCCCCTTGCCCCCACCCTTGGCCGCCGCCCGGATGTAGAGGCGGTCTCCGTGCAGCGGCTTGAACGTGTAGCCTTCCTCGTGCACCCGGATGGCTCGAGAGATCCCCACGTGCACCGCCAGATCGGACGCGCTCGCGCCCTTCACGAACGAGAAAATCTGCTTCCCCTTCTTGAACGCGCCGCCCTTGATGCCCGGGCGGCCGCTGAGGGACTCGCGAATGAATTGCCGCCGGACCCGCTTGCCGCCTCGCTTCAGCTCGCCGCGCTGAAACGAGAGCTGCAGCTTGTGCCCCTCGGCGATGCCCTCCACGAATTCGGGCAGGTTCACCACCCGCATGAGGCCCGTGCTCATCGCGTGAGCTCCAAGTGCCACATGCCGCCGTCGCCGGCGGTGAGGCCCTTGTCCTGACTCAGGATCCCGGTGACCCGAAAGATGCTGACCGCCTCGTCATCGACGTCGGCTTTGCACTCGACGAGGTCCTCCCCCACCGTCACGGCGGTCACGCCTTCGGTGGCATCGTTCGCCACGGTCAGGCGGATTTGCAGGCGCGCGTACTTCGGGCCGCCCTGCGTCTCCGCCGCCTCCGGCCGGCTCCGGTCCACGATCCCCAGGATCGACAGGGCGGCGCCGCCCTTCGGCCGGTAGCCGATCACTTCCCCGCCCAGGGCGGCGATCATCCTCGTGGCGTCGCTCGGCATCAGCGGCGTTTCCTGGTCGGTTTCCCCGTGCCCCCGGTCGTTTGCAGCACCGTCTGGACCTGGTCGATCGCGCGCGCCATCCCGACGGGCACGTCGAGGGTGGACGGCACCCCGTCGGCCGGCTCCTCGGTCTGGTCCGTGTCGGTGACAAGGTCCGGCAGCGCCGGCCGCGCCTCGAGGATCCCCCGCTTCAGACACATGGCCACGTGATTGGGATCCCAGCCGGGCAGCCCCTCGACGTCGCTGCCTTGCGGAAAGTGGCGCCCCCGTGCATTGAGGGCGCCGCGTGGATGCATGACGACCAGCATGTGTGCTCCATGCGGGCGGTCCTGTGACCGCCCGCGCTCCGCCTCCAGCTAGTCGCGGGACTAGCTGAGAGTCGCCCTCGTCGCGCTCATGAAATTGCCGTAGCCGACGTTGTACCAACCCTCGAGCCAGGCCTGGACGTGGTCGTGCTGCTTCGCGTACTCGCTGTCGAGCCAGAGTGTGAGCAGCTCGATCGGCACCTCTTCCTGCCAGACGAACGGCTTCGTGAGGCCGTCCGTCCGGAAGAGGATGAGCTTGTCATTGGCGGTGAGATCGCCGTTCGGGACGAGCTCGAACTGCATGCCGAGCCCGATCAACGGGTTCTCCCGGGTGCCGCTGCCGGTATTCAACAGGCTCTTGGTCAGCGCGACCGCGGCGGCGCCCCACATGTTGATCGGCACCCAGAGCTGAAACGCCCGGGCCCGCCCGTTCACCTTGCGCCCCCGGTCGTTCGTGTACGTGTACTGGTGCTGGATCATGGTCATGATGATGTCGGCCATCTCGTCCGCGGTCGGATTGACCGGATCCGCCACGTTCAGCACCGGGTAGTCGCCGGCGGCGATGTCGTTCTTGAACGAGCCGCTGTCGCCCCAGCTATGCGTGGTGGAGAAGAACGTCTGGCCGTTGAACGCATTCCCGTTGGAGTTGACCAGGCTCGTGATCAACGAGAAGGGGTGGTCCAGTGCCACGACGGAGAGCTCGGCGGCCCGCCGCATGAGCTGGCCGGTCTTGTCCCGACGCAGATCCGTCTTCTTGATGGCGATCGAGTACTCCCAGTACTTGTTCCGGATCTCGAATTTGTACGCCCCGAACTCCCGGACCTGGCGCTCCCCGACGTACTCCCGCATGTCGCCATGCCCGCCGAGGAACGGGTACTCCTCGACCGCCGAGTTGCTCTCGACCCGCAGCGTCACGTTGTTCAGGACGCTCGGCTCCGCGAGCCGCTGTTCGTATTCCAGGTAGAACTGACCCTTGAACCCGTTCGGGCTGAGGATCTGCGTATCCTGTGGCATTGTTCCCTCCTTCTCAGTGAGCCGGTGAAATCAACCCTAAGGTTGAAGGTCAGCGTTCCGCCTAGATCGCGGTGTTTAGCGCGGTCCGGATCGCCGCGACGTCCGTGATCAGCGCGTTGATCTGCGCGGCGACGTCGGCAAAGTTGTTCCGGATCGCGGGAAGCGCGTTCGCGACGAGATCGTCCCGGAGCGCATCCGCCGAGGCCGGCGTGTCGGCCGGATCCGGGATCGCCTGGAGCGTGGTGTTCGCCGTGCCGGCCGTGTTGTCGGTGAGCGCCGCCGCGGTCGCGGCCGCCGCATCGGCGAAGGCGATCGCGGGCGCCGTGAACTCCACGACGCACCGGGTGCCGGACTCGTGCCGCACGATGCGGCCGATGGGCGTGTTGCTGCCCTCGGTGAGCGTGAAGTCGTTGTCGCTCGACATGTAGACGACCTTGCCGAGGTCGGCGACCCCGACCACCCCGGTGACATCGGCGACGACGCGCCCATGACACATGACCCGGACGCGCTTCGCCCCGTCCGCCCCCGCGTTGTCCACCTCCGCCAGGGCGAAGCCGTAGAACTTGTCCCCGGCGTTCAGCGGCCGCGCGTAGCCCCCGGTGTCGCCGACGGCGGAGCCCATGTAGATCTTCGTGGCCCCCTTCACCGGCAGCTCGTTGTAGTCCGCCTTCTCAAAGGCCCTCTGCTTGCTCTCAGCTAGTGCGGCCATCGGTTCCTCCTTCAGTGATCAGTGATGAGTCGCTCTTATCGGGCCTCGGCCGCTCAGTTCTTGGCCGGCTTGGTCTTCGGCGCCTGCGCCTCGCGGCGCTTGAAGGCCAGGAAGGCCTCCTTGCTCGGGTACTCGGTCCGGAGCTCGGCCTGGCTCTCCCAGTCCCGCTCCCAGCGCTGCTCCTCGGTCAGTTCGCCAACCGAGGTCTCCACGGAGCCCCCGGAGCTCGGCGGCGCGGCCGCTTGGATCACAGACAGCTTTCGCAGCTTGAAGGTGCGCTCGGCCTCGTCGACCGAGGCCCCCATGGCGATCAGCTCGGCCTCGGCCGCCCGCTCGCTGGCCGGCACCTTCTCGGCCGAGCCCCAGACGCTCAACAGCGCCTTCTGCACCCCGGCGATCCGCTCCCGCTCGGCCTTCTGTCCCTCGGCGCGGGCCTTGTTGATGTCCTCCTGCGAGAATGTCTGTGCTGTCGACTCGCTCATGAGTGCCTCCATGCGTGTAGTGAGTTGAGCAAACATCGCCGAGACCTTCGGGAGCAGATCGTGCTCGGCCCATCGATTGAGAAACCCCGTCACCTTCGCGGCGAGGCTGCTCTCCGCGCTCAAGAAGCCCCCGGCGTTCGCGGCCGGCTCGTCGACGACGTCGGTCGCCCAGAGCTTGGACACGCGCGCAAGCTTGGGGAGCGGCCGCCCCTTGCTGTCCGTCTTCTGGCTCCCGTCCTCGTTCTTCTGCATTTCGTGTTCGCCTTCGAAGACCATCGAGGCCCCGAAGAGATCCGGTGCTTCCTCCGCCAGATCCAGGACATGTTCGGCGCGGTCGCCGCCCGGCGCACTGGCGGTGGCCGCGAGCAGGTGGAGATCCGCGCGCACGCGATTGCCGTCACGCCGGAAATTCACCGCGCGCCCGATCGTGGTCCCCATGCTCGTGGAGCTCGCGTTCGGATGATCGAAGCGGGCCTTGATGCCCCGCTTGGCCTTGTTCCCGTGCTCCACCACCTGATCGAGCGTGGTGTCATCGATCAGCATGTTGTGCCCGAGCGCCGGCCTCTTCGTGACGACGCTGAAGCCGTAGATGATTCGCGCCTCCCGATCGACGCGGGGCTTCCCGTCCTTGAGCTCCACCCCGGTCGCGAGATCGGAGCGACACCAGGTGGCGGTCAGCCCCAGCCGCAGTTCGTGGTCGAGCAGCTCGTCGAGGGTCATCGCACGGCCTCCTCTTCCGGCTGAGTCTCCTGGTCCGGGTCCTCGCGCTCCCGCTCGGGCTCGTCCTCGGTCGACGGCGTCGGCGCGGCCGGTGCTGGCCCGGGCGCGGCTCCCGATGGCACTCCCAACTCCCGCATCAGTTCCACCTCGCGCTGGCGCTGCTCCAGGACCTCCTCCCAGTCGCGGCCCTGCGAGGCGCACTCATCGGCGAGCGAGGAGAGGTTGTTCTCGATGGCGAGCTTGGATGAGGTGACTTCCTTCACGGGGTCGACCCAGCCCCACCCCGGCGCGATCCACCGCGTCCGCATCCAGTCCTCGCGCTCGTCGCCGAACAGGTTCACAGCGTCGAGCCGCTCCCGCAGCCAGGCCTCCTCGAGGACCATCTCCCAGATCGGCTGGCAGAGGTTCTGCGCGAGCCATTCCTGATAGCCCTTGAAGAAGCGCCGAGCCTCCAGAATGGCGGCGCGGGCGCTCGCGTAATTGACCTTGGAGAAGTCTTTGAGCACGAGCTCGAGCGGGAGCCCCAGCGCCGAGCCGATGGCGCGCAGGATCGACAGGAGGAACGGTTCGTAGGTGCCCCCAGGCCGGTTCGGGTTCGCGAAGACCACGTCCTCCCCGGGCTGGAGGTAGTCGATCATCCCCGGCTCGAGCTCCTCGACCCGCTGCCCCTGCTCTGTGGTGCCGGTCGCGTTCGCGAGCGCGGACCCCATGGGATCGTTCTTCTTCACGAACGCGGCGAAGCAGGCGGCCACACGCGCCGCGACGAGCTCGGCCTCCATGTAGTCGGCCAAGTCCTTGAACATGGCCATGGTGGGGGCGAAGAACGGGACGCCGCGCGTCTGCCCCGGTCGCAACATCCAGTAGAGGTGAAAGACGTTCCGGCGGCCGGCGGCGTTGAACGCGGGATAGCGGACGTACTCGGCGGACTGAGCGAGGCGCGCACCGGGCCGACCGAGGAACAGGTCCCCGGGATGGCGCTTGCGGATCCAGTAGGCGACCGGCTGGCCGCGCGCGCCGAGCTCGACCCCGTCCCGAATATTCAGGTCGCTCCGCTTCTCCGGCGGCGTCTCCAAGCGATCGGCTTCGATGACCTCGAGCGCAAGCGAGAAGGGCCGCCAGGGTTCGTCCTTCACCATCAGCGGGAGGACGAGCACTTCGCCGTTCTCGAGGATCTGGCGCTGGACGAGGCTCTCGATGCCGTAGAAGCTGAGGCGGCCCTGCGAATCGGCCCACGGCACCCAGTGCCGCCACGCGCGCTCGGCCTGACGCGTGAACCGGCGAGCGTGATCGGGGGTGAGGCCCAAGGCCTGAGCATCAGGACGGGCTTGCGGGCGGATCCCGGAGCCGACGACGTTGACGACGACGGCGTTCGTGATGGCGGCCGCGTGCGCGTTGTTGCGGTTGAGGTCGCGACTCCGATTCCGGAGGGTCGGCAGGTCGTTCAAGATATCGGCGTCGGCGGAGGCCCCGAGCGCGCTCCAGTCCTTCCGGAGTCGGCCGCCCTCGGCGCCCACGTAGGCGCTCAGCAGGGAGGCCGCAGTCCTGGCCTGCAGCCGCTTGATGCCCCAGGCCGGCGCCACGGCAAGAATGGCACGATCGAGGGCCTGTCCGAGTCGAGCCGGCCAGCTTTGGCTCTGCTGGTACCGGCGCTCCCGCTCGATCCGCTGGCCGCGCGTCATCAGCTCGGCCTCCGCGAGAAGCCGGCGAAGTTCCGCGCGCCCGTCTGTCCGGCGATCAGCGCGTTGAGCTTCGTGATTTCGTCGAGCAGGGCCGAGGGATCGTGATAGGTGACGGTGCGGCCGTTGATCGTGTACGAGCGGATCTTGCCGGTGATGAGGTCCTTGTAGGCTTGCTCGGCCGCGGTGCGGAGGGCTTCGTAGTCGGGTGTCGCCATTGGGCGTGGTCAAATACTCTGAACCACGCCAGCGGACAAGATGGTTGACTGTAGTTTTCTACAGGCGAGGGGGTGATTGCTTTAGGACACCGTCAATCCTAGGTACCGTTGGACGAAGGCGACGAGCTCCTCGCGCGTGACGTACCGCCGGCCCCGGAAGTCGAGACGGCTGTCGAGCTTCCCGTTCGTGATCCACCACTGCACGAGCGACTGCTGCTTGTTCAGCAGATAGGCGACGTCGGCTTCGGAGAAGGTTGGTTGCGCGGGAATCACGAGCGGGCCCGGCGGCTTGGGCTCCGGGGCGGCCGGCGGCGCGGTGCGTGGGCGCTCGCGGATCCACCCCTTCCGACGCCGGTCGTTCCAGGTCACAGCCAGGCTCAGTTGAGGTGGACCTTGACCGTGTCGTACCGCGCCATGGGACAGCGACCCGATCCGCTCTCGCGCTCGAGCTGCTCAACGCGGCCCTTGAGCCGGGCGTTCTCGCGCTCGAGCACCGCGAGCCGGCCCTTCAGCAGGCCGTTCTTCCCCATGAGCACGAGGATGAAGAGCGTGGCCCCGATCATCGTCAAGCCCCACCACATGTCAGGCCTCCAGCTCGGCGCCGGCACGCTGCAGCCGGCCGCGTTCGAGCGCCTTGCTGAATCGCTCTGACTCTTCAAATCGGGATCCCGCGCGCGCGTAAAAGCTCTGGATCACCGACTCGATGGTTGCCTCCGGGCCCGCCATGATGTGCCCGGTCTCGGCGAGCGTGATGTTCCAGCAGAAGATGTCCTGATGGTAGTGGCCGGTGACCGGGTCGGTCACCTCAGGCCGGTGCAGCCAGAGCTCGACCGACTCCCATCCGGGGAGCGTGAGCCGATACCCCTTGACCCGATTCAAGGCTGGCTTTCCGGTACGACCCATCACCAGGATGTCAATATCCATCAACGGCCCGAAGCCCTGGACCAGCGCTCGTTCCTTCGCGATCTCTTCGCGGAGGATCCCGTGCTGTGCGACCTTTGTTCCGCACATGGGACACATCCGATGCTCAGTCTCCTCACCGATGATCGGCACGTTCATCGCTTCCCCCTTTCTGTGATGCTCATCGCTTCATCCATCCGCCCCCGCCAGGGCGCTCGCGTCCTCCCCCGTCGCGGCGCAACCATCCGGTCGAGGACTTCGGCCGATAGGTCTCCACGGACCCGGCCGGCCGCAGCAAGTAGACCTTGAGCATGTCGGCCGCGGCGACGTTGTAGGTCTCACAGTCCCAGTAGTGATTCGCGCGACCGTCGGAGACGAGCTGCCATTCTTCATCGATCCGGCCACTGCGCTTGTCCTTGACGAGCACCTTGTGCTCGGCCGTCATCTGGCGGAAGTATTCGCTCTCGTCCGCGATATCCTCCGGCAGGCTCCACTCGCTCGAGGCCCCGGGCTCACTGTGGATCAACCGATTGAGCTTGTCCTTGTAGTAGGTCGTGTTCAGGTGCCAGAGCGTCAGGCCACCCGGGATCGACCGACCCCGGGCGTCCTTGTCGATAAGTGACGCCCGGTACGGCATGCCGGAGAGCTGCTGCTGCCCCTTGACGGGCCGGAGCACTTCGAGCCGCTGGCGGCAGAGCGCATACACGTCGTCGGTCTTGTACCCCGAGTCGATACAAGCCAGGCGGACCATGAGCGGTTGCGCGCCCCGCACCTCGTATTGGGTCGCGAACAGCACGTGGAGGAGCTCCTCCTTGGTCTCCGCCCGGCCGTACCGGACCAACCACGAGCGCTCATAGAAGCCCCAGCCACGCAGCACGTAGACGAAGTAGCCCTCCTGGACGTCGATGCCGGCGGTCAGCACGAGGGTGCCGGCCGGGGCTACGCCCATCGGATAGGGCTCGCGTCGAGACCGGAGGTAGTCCTCCGTGGTCTTCTTGACCTTCTCGCGCCACACTTCGGCGAGCATGGAGTTGACAAAGTTCATGAACTCGCTGGGCACATCCTTCGTGTCCAGGAACTCCGCGGCGATATCCGACCAGGAGACCCACGGAGAATAGAGCGCGGAGAGGTGGTACCCGCGGTGGCGCGCGTTCCGCGACTCGCCGTGCACGGTGCCGTGGAGATCCACGGTGCAGCCTTCTGGACACCAGACGCCCTTTGCGAGCATGGACAGCTTGCAGGATTCCGGGATGAGCTCGTGGCAGTGGCCGCACTTGTATTTGGCCAGCCGCTGGGCTTTGATCTCGATGGACTCGGCCCCGTCCGGCCAGACGATCTCGCCGCCCCCGGGCCCGTACTCGGCGCTAAACGCCAGCGGCTGATAGGTGCCGCAGTGTGGGCACGGCACATTGAAGCGGCGCTTGTCACTCCGCTGGTAGTCGCGCGCGATGTACCCGCGCGAGGTCGTCGGCGTGCTGAGCTTGAAGAGCTTCTTCGTGTAGGGAAACGTGCGCGTCCGCTCTCCGCCGAGCTTGATGGGATCGGCCTCGCGACCGGAGAAGGGCGGATACTTATCCGTCTCGTCGAAGATCACGAACCGGATCGGATCGCTCGAGAGATCGGCCGGCGAGTTGGCGCCGGCGAGCTTCACCCACATGCGGCGGAACTTGAACAGCTTCCCCGCCAGATCGTCCTCTTTGCCGGTGGTCTCCTGCAGCAGCGCCGGCGAGGACTGGACCATGGTCTTGACCCGCTTCGCGCCCCAGGCCTTGGCGTCTTCATCTCGCGGGAGGACTACCATCGTCGGCGAGGGATCGTGCTCGACGGCGTAGCCGATGAAGTTGAGCGCCGCCTGAGTCCCGCCGACCTGAGTCGCCTTCTGCAGCGTGACCTCTTCGACGTCCGGGTCCGAGAGGGAGTCCATGATCTCTCGGAGATACGGCGTGCGGTCGGTGACCCAGGGCCCCGGCTCGGCGTCGCCAGCGAGGCTCGTGAGCACGCGGTTCTTGTCCGCCCACTGGCTCACAGTCAGCGGCGGCTCCGGCTCCCAGTGCTCGCGCTTGAAGTCGATCTCAGGCATTGCCGCTCACCTCGAACAACCCGGCGTCCTTGAGAATCTGCTCGGCCCGGTCCACCCACGCCTTGTATTCATCGCGCGAGAGTTTCCGGAGAATGCCGAAGATCCGCTCGGTGAGAATGGCCTCGATCTCCCGAATGCCGCAGCCCAAGAGGCGCGGCGCGACGTCCCGTGGAAACGTCATGAGGGCCTGCTTGATCTCGAGGTCGTGCAGGACCTGCGCTTCGATCACCTTGCTCTTCTCGACTACCTTGCTCAGGCTCTGCGCGAGATCGAGCATGGCCTTCTGGGCCTTGGCCTTCTTGAGCTCTTCGTCCCACTCGTTCCCCTTGCCGTCCGCCCCGCCTGCGCCCTTGGCCTTATAGTCGGCGATCCACTGGCGGCTCCGTTCTACGTGGAACTTGCCGTCCGGCTCGGCCGGCAGACCGTTCCGCCGGTGGACGGCGATCGTCGTGTATGGGATCCCCAGGGCGCCGGCGAGCTCGCGGAGACTGGACACATACGCGTGGTCAGTCGGTGGCGGTTTGACCGGCCGGCCTGGCCGGCGCGCTACTGCTTTTGTGCCTTTTCGCCGGTGAACTCTTCCCATCGCCGTATCGTCTGATCGCAATACCGCGGCTCGAGCTCCATCCCGAAGCATCGACGTCCGGAAAACTCGGCCGCCATCAGCGTCGAGCCAGAGCCCAGGAAGCCATCGTAGACGATGTCCCCCGGTTGGCTGGAGTTGTCGATCGCGCGTTGCGCCAAGGCGACGGGCTTTTGAGTCGGATGCTCAGGGTCGCTGTCGCGCTGCACCTTCCACACGGTGCTCTGAGCCCCGCTCTCTGCGAGCTGCAGGATCTGTCCGGTTTCCAGGCGAATGACCCGGAGCTTGTTCTTCGTCTTGTTGCGAGGCAGGACCGTGAGGCGGCCGCCGGCGCCGTCCACGAGCTGGAGGCCTTTGCCGATCGCGGTGATGACCGCCTTCTCCGTGGTTGCGGAGATGTTCCAGATCGTAGCCTGGCTCCGGTCACCGTAGAAAGCCGTCTGCTCCCCATCTTTGCCGGCATAGAAGCAGGGCTCATGCGCCCACTGATAATCGGCGTGCCCCAACACGAACTGCCCCTTGTCCCAGATGATGTATTGCTTTTCCACGAGGCCGACGGCCTTCATCGCGTAGGCGAAATCTTCCCGGGTCGACGAGGCGTGCCAGATGTAAAATGCGGCCGTGCTCAGCGTGTGCCGGACGGCGAGTCGCAAGGCCGGGATCAGGATCCTCTTGACCAGGTCGTCGTCTCGGAGATGATCGTTGCGGATCGGCTTGTGCTTGCCGCTCGGCGCCTGATAGCTGACGCCGTAGGGTGGATCGGTGTGCACCATGGAGGCTTTGGCCCCCCCCCATGAGGAGATCGACGTTCTTGGCCACCGTCGAGTCCGCGCACAACAGGCGGTGCGAGCCGAGGATCCACAGATCACCGGGTTTCGTGCGCGGCTTGGAGGGAGGCGGCAGGACGGTATCGGCGGGCCCGCGCTCCTCTTCGAGCCTCGGCGGATCGGCCAGCAGCTTCTTGAGATCCACCTCGAGAAAGCCGGTGATGGTCATGTCCATGCCGGTCTTGTCGAGCATCTTCATCAGGTCGCGGAGCTTCGCCTCGTTGAATCGCCCGCCGATCTTGTTCAGCGCGATATTGAGCGCCTTGGCGCTGGCGTCCGTGATGTCGACGTAGACGACCGGCAGCCGCTTCCAGCCAAGTTCCTGGGCGGCCGTCAGCCGCTGATGCCCGCCGATCACCAGATGCGTGCTGCGCTGGACGATCAGCGGATCCACGCAGCCCCACTCCATCATCGAGCGCTTGAGCGCAGCCATCTCGTCGGCCGACATCTCGCGCGGGTTGTACGGCGCCGGCTTCAGTTTCTCGATCGCGACCTCGGTGATCTTCCACGTCCGATTCTCCGGCGCCGGCAGGGCCTTGAGCGAATGCTTCATGCGACGTCGGTCTCCTCTTCTATTCGCACGCACCGGCTGCAGAGATCCGGCTCGGCCCAGACGCAACCGCCCGGGCAGGCGGCGAGCTCGGTACAGCCACAGACCCGGCACGTCGCCTCGCCCGGCGCGTTCGCGCACCAGCCATCAGCTTCCATCGCGCAGTCGAGACACAGCCCCCCGTATGATGGGAAGCCCTCGAGATCGTCCCCGCAGGCATGGCAATTCATTGCGATGATCCCTTCTGCTTGCGAACGTTCCATCCGCTGGTCACCGTCATGAACCCATCCGGGAATTGCACCAGCACCGAGTTGAGCGCGCCACGCGCCACGATCCGGCACCGCTGTCGGTACCACTCCGGATGCCGCGTCTTGACGCGCCAGATGAACGGCCAAAAGCCTCTTCTGGAATTTAGTATCCGACCAGTCATAAAACTTTTATGCGGTCACTCAAAAAGTGCGCCCAGCGCGCCCCGCACGTGGCGGCGGCTCAGGAAGGACCCGCGGCATGAACCTTGCCCCTGGGGCCCCATGTGCGTGCTGTAGCCGCTATAGGGCTATGTACTTGCCACCGTGACCACTACGCCCTTCGCTTCCCGGAGCTGCTCGATCTTCTGATCGAGATCATCAAGTTGTGTTGCCAGCCTGGCGCGTCGGTCCTGGAGCTTTTCTATCAACGCTTCGATCCCCCTGACTGCTTCGATCGGCGAGGGCGCGCCTCCCTGCCCTGCCTCGTTGACCACACCGCCGTGCTCTGCCTCGAGTAGTGGAACACTCTTCCTGGGACGTCCTCGCTTCCGCTTTCCCGTCAGCGATCGCGAGATCTTCTCCCGTGTCTCCTTGGATGGAGGCCCACGGCGCCGCCGGCGTGGTTCCCCTTGTGCAGCCGGCTCGTCCCGTCCCTGCTCCTCACTTAGCTGTTGTGCGCTAGCCATGTGCTCCCTCTCCTGTGGTATCGCCTCGACCTCGGTCCTCGTCAGCCCCCGTCGACCACAGATGGCGCAGCGATACAGCGCCCCCTCCTCGAAGATCCCGAGGATCAGTCCACCGCACTTGCCGCAGGACAATCCGCCTCCTCACCCACCCTGGCCTGACTCTCAGAGGTAAGATGCTCACACGTACTGGCGCGCAGCGCCTGATCGATCGCAGTGGTGATGGCCGCCGCCTTATCCCTCAGCTCCATCAATTCCCGGTTGTACTGCTCGACTCCGCCATTCAGCAGAAACCTGACGGCCTGGCAGATCTCTCCCGCGTTCCAGGCAGCAGAGATACACACGCCAGACGATTCCTCGAAGGTCTTCACGTATCGCTTCAGGTCCTCGTAGCGATTGAGGTCGTATTGCATGGAGCGTTTCGCACTCTCGGCCCCGTCCTTCAGGCCAGCGTCGTACTGCTCACGGAGCTCCCGTTCGATCTCCGCACGTGGGACGATCACTTCTTGCGCCTTCCGCAGCATGGCGGCCAAGAACTCGCGGGTGATCGGTTTGGCCTTCAGCTTGGGCGCCTCTTTCTTGACCCGCAGCTTGCCCCCATCCAAAACCAGCAGCCCCCACCCAGGCGGCATTTCTTCCTTCTGCACTACAGTGGCATCGTCGGCGACGATCCACCAGCGATCGCAGTATTGAGCGATCTCTTCGGCCTTCTCGGGATTCCGCTTCTCGCGCAGCCAGTCGCCCCGGTGCACCTTGATTTCGAAGCCCTGGAGTTCGAGGCCGCGGCTCGGCCATAACCCCATCACCATGACATCCGCGGTCCGAGGCATCTTCGAGAAGCCGGTGCCGTTCCGCACCTGCGGCAGGAAAGCGTACTCCTGCTTGGGGAAACGATCGCGGAGAGCTTTGACGACGTCGGTCGATGTCATGAAGCCCCTTCGCCTACGGAATGGTGACCGTGAACGTCGCCTGAATCCGCAGCCCTGGTGGTAACGGCGCGGTGAGGTCTTGTGTGAAGCTGACTGGAGCAGACTTGGCGCTTTCGTTCTTCGCCGTGTCGAACGCCGTCATCTGGATGGTCCAACTCCCCTCTTTCGCGATACCGGCGCCCGAGCACGGAACCTCGCGTTCATCAGCCGGTAGATCCACACTTGGCTCGGGTTGCCCCGCAAACGTCTTGTAGAGCCGAAAGCCGGCGAGATCCGGCGCGCCAGCATGCTCCCAAGAGACGGTGCAGTTCTTACCGACGACGCTCGGTGGGGAGGGGTTTTGCGCGCGGGCGATATTCCCACTTCCGACGCTTGTCCCAGCACACAAAAGTAGGATCATAGCGATACAACGGACGGCGACCAGGCATCGGGTCTTCGAAGAACGGCGGGACTTGTGCGGGTAAGAGCCAAGGTGCATGGCGCCTCCTATGTGTGGACCAAGCAGCAAATAACCGTGTGGTAACAGCGAGAAACCGACTCCGGCCTTCGTCAAGTGTCACTCCATCGCTCCGGTGCAATACCAGCCAATTGATCAAGGTCGGCGCGCTGCGAGCTCACGATCAGCCATGCCTCTTCTGTTCTTGCATCTGCCTGGCCTGCTCGCGGGAAATTGTCTCCATGCAGCGGATCGCCTTCGAGATCCGGCTGTAACGACAGCCAATCCGCTCCGCTAGGTCAGCAAGGCACGGGATGGCGGCCCTCGCGATCTTGAGGAGCTCCTGCTGGCGAGCCTCCGGCCCAAACTCTAGCGAGCGATCGTCCAAGCGGCGGCTCAAGCGGTCGGCAAGCCAGCGCGCATCGTTCGCTTCGGTGTTCCCCTGCAGGTCATAGCCGTGGTTATGGAACACGCAGGCCATCGAATCGAGGGCAAACCAGCGGGCCTCATGAGTGAGGTATCTCGTCATCTCTTCGAAATCGTCTCGCGGTTCGTTCATCGCGGAAACTCCTCCCACGTCCGGCCGTCTAGCACGCGGCCAGCGGCCTTCTTGCCGACACGCTCCATCCAAATCTCGTTCACTCCCGCGACACCGGGTGTCGCCGAAACAGCCATCTGCTTCGGGTTGTGAGAGTAGCCTGGCCTCCACTCCCCCCACTGCTTGAAGAAGAACGGCACGCCAGCGGCTTGGCACTGGTCACGAATCGACCGCGCCCAGTCCGGGTGCATCGGCCGCGCCCCGGGTCCGCTTTCACCCCCCACGATGACCCAATCGAGGAATGGGCCGTGATTATCCTCACGTGTTTCTCTCCAATTGCTTGCATGGCCGCTTACGGAGATACAGTCCTCGCACCACGGACAGTGCGGTTCGCGGTTAAACTTGTGTGGCAGGTACGCCTTGAGATCTACACCTGACAGCAGCGGCTCGCACGACAGGAACCGCACGGCCGCCGGCGTCTGGAGCAGGAGCGGGATCCACGCGTCGGCCGTCCGCTGATTCTCGACGCTCACGCCCAGCCAGACGTTCGGGAGCGGCCATGAGTGCAGGACCTTGGTGATCGTCTTACGGTCACGCGGATCAACGTGGCAGCCCAGGATCTCGGGTGCGGCCGCGATCCGCTCGCTGTAGGCACGCAGCCGCTCCGGTCGTTTGGTGAGCACCTGAAAGGTGTGCTGCGGACACAGCGCCATCACCGCGAACACCTTGTCGGTGAACTCGAACGGCACGTCCTCATGGAACAGGTCGGAGAGCGAGTTGACAAAGATGCGGCGAGGCTTCTTCCCGTGGAGCGGCTGCTCAAGGCGCTCCGGATGCAGCACGACGGTCCACGGATCCTGCTTCTGTCTCGGAACGACGCGCGCCATGTAGCAATTGCGGCACCCCTCGCTGACGCGCGTACACCCGGTGACCGGGTTCCAGGTACTGTCCGTCCACTCAATCGCTGAGCGGTCACCCATGGTCCTCTCTCCTGAACATCCGATCACAGAAGGCGTGCACGAGCTTCGCCTGGGCCTTGGCGGCCTTCGCGCGGCCGCCGCGTAGTCCGCCCAGCCGCATCGAGTCCGGATGATCCTGTGGCCGTGGCAGCCGTGGCCGGCGGTCCTCAATGGTGATCGCGTAGTGGACGTCACGATTGGGATCCGGATTTTTCTTGACGAGGGTGCGGAGATACGCCGGTCCCGCCATCACACGCTCCGCTCCGACCACTCCCACAAGCCTTGGCGCCCCTTCGCGAGGATCGGCACGCGGAAGACCTCCACGACGTGCAGGCGCCAGGCGTACCGACCACGCTCCCAATTCCCGAGAGCTTTCTCCTGCTCACTTACCTGAGATCGATGCCCCCACGTCTCCACCACGTCCAGGAGTTCCACCACGCAGAGGACCGCGCCGAGCGGCAGGTCTTCGGGTTGCCCCACGCCGTGCCGGCTCAAAGCGCGCGCGAACGCCGACTGCCAGCACAGCCTCCGCTGTGCCACTGTCCAATGCGCCCCCGCATGGATCGCCAGGCGCCCGCGGTACGTGGTGGGCCACGCGCGCGTCTCGTACTTTTTCTCCCCGAACGCGACGAGGCTCGCCCACGGCTGCCAGAGCGTCAGTGCCTTCATGCTGCTCACCGCCCCCGCCAGATGAGGTAGTCGGCGCTCCAGAGATAGGCCTGGTTGAATTGCTTATAGGCCCGCCGATCGGCCAGCCAGGCCGATTGGCGGACGCCACTGTTGAACAGCGCATCGCCGCGCTCCCGGTGTCGGACGTCTTGGGTCTCCTGATAGACCCACCCGTACATCGGCGCGATCAGCAGGTTAAGATCCGGCTTGGGATCCGTCCCGCCCTGATGGCTGCCGTCGGGATCCGGCCGATCGGTGTACCGCATGGCCCGCGCCGCGTCGTCCCAGCAGGTCTCCCACAGCTCGTCGCACGCCAGCGTGAGGACGGAGGACACACGGTTCCGTGGCAGGAATCCATATTTGCAGGCGGTGATCAGCGACCGGGCCGACAAGGCCACCATGAAGGGCCGCACATAGGCGGCGGTCCGCTCCACGAACCACTGATCGAAATGGCGGAGGATCTGCTCGCAGAGGCGATCGATCTGCTGGTCGTCTCCGTACCCGACGTTGATCGCGAGAATTTGGGTCAGCGCGTTGTAGGCCACCTCGCGGCTGCCGGGCTGGTTCGGGACCGTCGGGCTGGGGTTCTCCGTGGACCGCAAATCCCCGTGCCCGTAGAGCCCGTTCCTCGCGAGCAACAGGAGCGCCTCACGGCTCTGCGGGTCATCGTAGGCCCGCCAGTGCTCATAGAGGCCCCGGCCGAAGTTCCAGTAGCCCGCGACCTTCCCTTGATGCTTCAGCACGTAATTGTCGCGATACAGCACGACAGCTTCCGCCACATACAGCTGCCAGGGATCAGGCCCCGCGCGCTGGGCGATCTGGAGAAACACCCACAGGCCGTCGTAGTAGGTGTGATCCGCGCGCCAGGCGTACATCTGCGGCTCGGTGTAATTCAGGAACGGCTCCGCCGCGAGCAAATCCGCTCCGTGGACCCGCCCGTAGGCGAGCAGGTTTGTTTCCCACTGCGCCTGCATCTCAAGCGGAGGCGTCGCCGGCGCCGACGGCCCCTCCGGTTTGGTCAGCGCCCGAATCTCGGCGCGCAGGGACTCGACCGCGGATTCCAGGGCCAGGATGCGATTCGGCACGTCTTCAATCTGCATGGACACCCCTCGTAACGCTCAGGACTCACACAATGGGCGCCCGACGAGCAGGCGCCCCACACGGTTACCGCGGCGGCGGCACGGGCAAGCTGGGATCCGTCGCCGGCGAGAACCACCGCGCGACCGGCGTCGCCGGCTCCCACGTGACGTCGTACTTGCACGTCCGAAACTCTTGCGCACTCAGTGGGCCGCACCGGTGATTGCCGATCGAGCACCCCGACAGCCCGATCGCGAGGAGCAGCACGGTCAGTAATCCAATTCGCTGGCTAAGCAACATAGGTCCTCCTGATGGCTCAATTGCGCGGGAGGGATCTGCCGGGAAGGGTTGACCGGCAGACCCTCCTCGCCACGCGGAACGAGCCTCATTCCGCGGCCCTTTCGCTGGCCCCTGGACGCTCACCAGAGGTGAGGCGGACAGGCCGCCCCAAAGGACGAACCAACATCGGGCAGGGACCGGATTTCCGACCGGCATGACGCGACGTTGATCCGGCGTGACCCCGCGACTTCGGGGTCTCGACCATCGCGCCCCTGTTGACCTCTTCCATGGCCCCCCTGCCCCATGCTCGTCATCGTTTCGTTCTCCCTTTGATCCCCCGATTCCGGCGCCGGCTCAGGCGTGCCATCCGCCGGCGGGCCTTCCTCAGGACCCGGCGCGACCGGGAACTCGATTGATGCGGTCGGCGACGCAGGCGCCCATCGTCCACCCCCAAGGGCCGGCGTCGACCGATGAGCCGCAGCTCGCGGGTCAGCGCCGCGGCCTGGAGGGCGATTCGGAGAAATTCAAATCCCAGCCTCATGACGGCTCCTTCGCCCGCCGGTGCGCCGGCCACGCGTGGAACAGGCAGCAGGCGAGCGCATTGAGGAGCTGCTGGACGCCGTCAGGCCCCGCATGCATCGCCTTCACCGCGGACTCCGCCGCGTCCTCCTTCGTCGGTAGCGGCTCCCACCCGGCGCGGTCCCACTCCGGCGCCACCGCTTCCAACGTCCCGATGCTCATCCCCAGGCCCGCCAGCACCATCTGTTCCGGGCTGTAGCCGAGCTTCGCGGCCTGTTCCCACATCGGCTCGGCGAGGCGCAGCATCTCGAGGGTCTCTAGCTCCGTGGTCAGCTCGTCCATGTGCCCCCCGTTAGAGAATCCGCAGATCCGACAGCATCGCGAAGATGAACAGCGCGAGCCCCAGGCCGGAAGCCAGCAGCTTGAGCAAGAGATCGTGCCGAGGGACAGGCGCCGGCGACTCCGTCGTGCGCGGAATCAGCAGCTCCTGGATCTCGTCGTCGGTCAGGTGTCGGTTGTCTCGCGTCATGGCATCCTCCACGGTGAGGCCGCCATGGCGAGGGCTCCGCAATGGCGGCACTTGTCGTAGGTCAACGTCACCATCCCGAATCTGGGCTGGTGGACCCGGATGGCTTTGATCGGGAGCGCGGCCGCGAGCAGATCCGGGAGGCCGTCGAAGTCGCTGGCGCAGGGCAGCACCGCCCAAGCCTCGCGCATCTCGTGCGCCCCGATTGCACACTTGAACCGCACCCACCCGTTCATCGTCGGGCTCGCGCACGTGCACCGCGCTTCCCGCCCGCGGTCTTCTTCGATCGACTGGCCCCGATGGCCTTGCCGTTGACGGTGATCGTCGCGTCCCGCAGATTCTTCTTCCGGCTCTTGCCCGTCTCGGGCTTCTTCGCGGCCCCCGAGGCCGGTGTCGCCCGCCCGGCCTTCTTCCCCCTCAACGAGCTCCTCGGCCTGTCGCTTCACCCCGCCCAGGTCGAGCCGGTAGCGCTTCGCCGTCTCCTCGAGGACATCCTTTCCGCCGCCCCGGAAATCCGACCCCCCGTGAAGATCCCCCGCGAGGCAGAGCTGCACGAGGAACACCTCGAGGGCCTTGCGATCGGCCTGAGCGACGAGCTGCTCGAGCGGCGCTTCATAATCCTTGCCGAACCCGCCTGTCGCCGGCTCGAGCGCGAGGACTTGGCAGAGCCATTTCCGGTGCTCATGCCAGGTCCGGAAGAGCAATTGCCGCGCGACCAGCCGGAGGGCCTCGGTGTCGAGGCCGTTCATGGCCGCCCGCTCGCTCACGGCCCCAAAGAGCAGCCGGCGGTACGCGGCCTCGACCTTGGCCTTGCGCTGCTCCCGGGATCGAGCGGCTTTCTCCTGCGCGGTCGGCGGCACCTTACTGTGCCTGTCCACCGGCATGGTCTGGCCGTACTGGCGCTTGAAATGCGTGCTGCACTGCTTGTCCGTACAGACCGTGAGGGTCTGCCCAAGACTCTTCTCCCCGTGCACGACTACCCCGGTCACGAGGTGCGTACAGGATCCGGGCTTTGCGCTCGCCCAGTCGTCCTTGAGCAGCAGGTGCTTCGGTTTCTTCTCCCCGAAGCCGAAATAGGTGTCGGTGGAGAGCTCGACGACTTTGTTCTTGGTCTCGGTGGCGGCCGCGCGTTTGAGCCGTTCGAAGTGGGCGTGCGTCTTGGCGGTAAAGCAGGTGGGATCGGTGCAGAGATCGTGCTTGCCAATGTCCTCAAACAGCGCCAGGTTGTGGCCCGTGCGCTTCGGGCAGTCCACGCAGCTCCCCGCCCCCGGCAGGAGGCTCGGATCGTCCTTGTCGAACACACAGCGCGCGGACGTCAGGTCCAGGATGATCTCCTCCTGGATGAAGCGAGCGAGTGCCTTGACGGACATCGGCTCGGCGTCACGACCCGAGCCGAAGCCGTACTCGTTCTCGAGGCATTCCGTAAGCGCCCGCTCCTGGTCCTTGGGCTGCAGCCGCGCGAGCAAGAGCAAGTGCCCGACGGTGAGCGTGCCCGCCCACCCCGCCTGCTTCGCGGCCGTGATCAACGCCTGGAGCTTGAGACGCTTCAGGACGTAGCTCTCCGACTTCCCGATCTTCGCGGCGATCGCAGCCGTGTCGTAGCCGTGACGCGTGATCATCGCGTGGTAGCCGTCCGCCTCATCGAGCGGGTGCACGTCCTCGCGCTGGAGATTCTCGACCACCTGCGTCTCGACGACCTCGTCGTCGGTCATCTGCACGACCCGGCAGGGCACGGTGGCGAGGTCCGCGGCTTTCGCGGCTCGGAAGCGCCGGCTGCCGGCGATGATCTCGTAGAGCCCGTCCGCCGTCGGCCGGTGCCGCACGAGGATGGGCTGCAGGATGCCCCGGCGCGCGACATCGTGGGTCAACTTGAGCAGCGCGTCCTGGTCGTAGAACTTCCGTGGGTTGGTCGACGACTCGTAGAGATCTCCGATGGGGAGATCCAAGAATCCGGTCAGCGGCGGGGTCGATGGTCCGGCCTGGTCAGCGGCCGGCTGTGTGTGCGCGGTCATTCGTCCCTCCTGGTCAACAGAGGTTTCGGCCTCCCCGACAGCTACGGGGCCGGCGTGAAATCGATGTAGTACTCCTTGTCCAACTCGAACTGCTTCCACGCCTCGGGATTCACCGTGCCGAGGCGGATCTCCCCCGAGGGCGACGCATCCCAGAACCGCTTGTTCTCCGAGGCGGGATCGTCGCTGTACACGGGACTCATCACGATGGTGCGGATCTCCGCTGGCGCGTACACGCCGTAGCCTTTCTCGTTCTTGAGCGGCCGGCCCTCCGGATCCCGTTTGGCTTGCATCCCCATCCCGGCCTCGATGCGCGTCACTTTGAACTTGGCTCTGACCATGTTTCCTCCATGCGCCAGTTAGGTGGTGATGGTGATGATGGTCCTGGCGCCTTTGCCGTCATCCCATCGTTTCGTCACGTGCGCGTCCCACACGCGGTTGTCCTCCTGCCAGAGCGCGTCCTGCACCGCCTTCAGCAGGTTGTCCCCGTCGGGATCCAGGAGGTGCGGCTTCCCCGTCATCACCTCCCGCTCGCGGGAGCCCCAGGCCTCCGGCATCCCGAAGAAGGCCTCCACGCGCAGCATCACCCCGCCGGCGGGCATGGGAAGCTTTGTCGTGCGGCCGGAGCACGCTCGGACGAGATCAGCCCAGGCCCGGTAGCGCACGACACACGGCCGCTGCTTCCACTTGTCCGCCTTGGTCATCCGCGGCTTGGGCACCGGGTCCCCCTCGACGAGGATCGTGCGGGTCATCGGAACGCCTGTCGCCGCAGTGCCTCATGCGAGGCCGCGAGCCGTCGCAGCAGCGCCTGCTGGTCATGCCAGGTCGGGTCCGGATCCTCGAGCGCGGCGCTGATCTCTTCGGTGGTCATGACGCCGTCCTGCGACACCGCCGGTCCCGCGGCCAGGCAGTCGCCGATCGCCTCGACGAGCCGCGGGAGCTCCACCTGGCGGATTCGCGCGTGGTAGTGGTGGATGTTTCGTTCGCGCGGGCCGACGATGAGGATCGGCTTGCCCAGGCCGAAGGCGATCCCGAAGTCGCTGTGGCGGCCGCAGCTCACCCGCTCGGACGGAAAGTACAGGTGCAGATGCGACGCGAGGATGTCCTCGAGGCAGATCTGCGACCAAGTCGCCTTCTCGGTGTCCGTCAAGTAATCGTCCCCCTCGACCGGCGAGTCGAGCCATCGCGCCACGACGTGGATCCCGTTGGGCGTCAGGAAGTGATCGCGGATGTGACGGAGATAGTGGCGCTCGGCGTAGGCCCCGGACAGCGACACGCGCTTAGCCATGCCGCACCTCCTGTGCCTCGGCCTCGAGCTCGGGCCCGTACCACGGCGGCAGCGGATAGCCGCTCAAGCGGTGGCGCGCGTAGTGCGGCGGTGGCGTGAGCCCCCGGCGCGCGTACCAGTACTCGTTGTCCCGCATGAGGAGCTCGACCGCGATCTCCTCCGTGCGCTTGGGCGGCATCGTGAGACCGTTCACGCATTCCCAGAGGAGGTCCTCATCCGCCCACCACTGCCCGGGGTTGTGGCCATAGTCGCCCCCCGGCCGGAATTTCTTGAGCCAGGTGGCGAACTCCACGCGCTCGTGCCGATCGTCTTGAGCGATCGTGCTCCAGTGGTAATGCCACGAGCACAGCGGCGAGCGGCTGCTGTTCGCCAGCATCGTGCAGGCGCGGCCATGACTGCGCCAATCGCAGCGGCCCCGGCGTCCGTCGCCGGCGAGCTCACGCATCCAGCCGCACGCGCAGCGATCGAGGTCTTGGAGGTGGCTCTTGCAGTCCGGGCACAGCGTGACGCTCATCTCGGCCCTCCCCGTTTCGCGTCCGCCGCCGCCGGCAACGTGAGCTCCCCGACGTAGCCCGAGAAATTCTTCGGCCCGAAGAGCGTCGCCGGCCGGAGGAAGTCCTCCATCCGAACCCCGTCCCCCGTCTGCCGCCCCTTCCAGGCGTGCACCTTGCGGACGATGACCTGACGGCACTGGTCGGCCGTGTAGCCGGCCTTCAAGCGAGAGGCGATCAGCTCGAGGTTGGCAGTCGGCTTGTTGGTCCGTGGCTCGCGCGGCGGGTATTGGCGACCGGTGCGTTCGTTGAGAAAGGCGAGGACGTCTTCCGCGTCTTTGTAGATCCTCGCCCGCTCCTCCCCTCCCCCTGGCGTCAACGCAAACGCACCCACCCCCTGTATCTTGGGTTCAGAGATGGGTTCATCTTTGGGTTCTATAAGGAGGCCCCCTCTCCCAGGGAGGGGCCCCCTCCACTGGCAGAGGGGGGCCCCCTCCACTCACAGAGGGGGGTGGTGGGCTGATCAGCCCAGACCCCCCCTCTCCCAGAGGGGCCCCCCCCACCGGGTCTGGAGAGGTGACTTCGACGTGCGGGAGCATCAGCCGGTACTCGTTCGTGGTCCGGCTGCCGTCGGCACGCCGACGTTCGATCACCCGCATCAACCCCTGTGTCCGCAGCCGGGCGATGTGCCGGCGGATGGTTTCCACGGCGAGGCCCGTCCGTTCGCTCACGCTCGGCAGGCCGGGATAGCAGCGCCCCCACGGATCCGCCTGGTCCGCCAGGGCGAGCAGGATGAGCTTCTGCACGGGTTCGAGCTTCTGCTCGAACGCCCACGTGAGGGCGGCCATGCTCACCGGGCCGACTCCTCGCGCATCATGATGCGCTGAATGTCGAGCGCGTCCCGGTAGCCGATCGCGTACCGGTGCTGGTAGGTTGGGCATTGCTCCGGGCGGCAGGGCCGGCCGGCGCGGGCATCCGTGAGCCCGAGAAGCTCAGCGGCATACGCGTCTCGATCCTCGTCGGTCCGTGCGTGGAGCCACATCTCGTGGCAGTCGGCGATGCGAGCGTCGAGCGGCGTCATCGGGTCCCCCCAAGTCTTTAGTCCAAAGACCTTAGTCCGATGGACAGCGTTGCCCCGGTCATGCGAGGACGTGCGTGTCATGGGAGGAGGCGCGGCTTCGGCGGGGGCAACGTCACGCGCTCAGGCGGCGCGGCGGCCGAAAGACGCGCGCGGATGACTTCGTCGATGTTGAAGCGGAGTGTCTTGCGACTGAACCGATGGCAGGGTATCTCGTGACGGCGCGCCCAGCGCTTCAGCGTATCGGCCGTCACCCCGATCGCTTTCGCCGCCGTCTCCGCATCGACCAGGTCTGGCGTCTCCATAGCTCCTCCGTTCACCAACTTGCTAAACAGAGCGGGTAAAAAAATAGCTGAACGGGACGCCGTGCGCCGCCGCCAGCCGTTCGAGCGTCTGCACCATGGGTCGTGTCTTGCCCCGGATCAGGAGACTGTAGTTTTGCCGAGTCATCCCACCCTGCTCGGCGAATTGCTGCCTGGTCAGGCCGCGTTTCCGCCGGAGACGTTCGAGGCTCATGGGATCGAAGGTGGACTTGGGTGATCGCTGTAAGGTCATGCGGGATGGTCGCGTCGGTGCGTATCCTACGTGATAGTCTCGATTTATCAACTTGCTTAATCCTTGTCAAGAGGTTTTTGCATGCCTCATAGTGGGCCATGACCTTGCGGCAACGCATTGAGAAACTGCTAGAAACTGGCGTCACCGCGCGGGAGCTCGCCGCCCGCGTCGGCGTCTCCCCCGCAACCGTGAGTAATATAGTGCTCGGGCTCACCCCTCGGCACGACACGCTGGTCAAGTTCGCGCGGTACTTTCGGGTCAATCCGGGTGAGCTCTTGGATGACGCCATGCCGCAGAAATCGAAATCGTATCCGGATGCCCATCGGCTCGACCGCCTCTCCGTCGTCGCCGAGGGCTTGGATGAGGAGGGTGAGCGCACACTGTTGATGTGCGCGGAGCTCCTCCGGGAAGGGACGCCCGAGATCCGGAGAAGTCTGCGGACGCAGTTTCAGGTGTTGCTGGATGCGATCCACGGCGGAAAGAAGCACCGCGCGGCCCCTTAGTCAGGTCTTCCATTGCGGGGAGGGACCGAGGACCGGACTGGCTGCGCTCCCCCCGTGGCCGCCTGCTCCTCTTTCCAGTGGGGCAGGCGCGCGCCCCAGAGTGAGACCATGAACGAGATCCTGCTCGTGATGCTGCTGCTGTGGCTCGGTCCCGGGATCTTGGCGACGACCATTGCGGCCAAGCGGCAGCGCGGGCTCGTTGGCGCGCTGCTGGGGTTTGGCTTGGGGTTCCTCGGGCTCCTCATCGTGCTCGCGGTCTATCGAAACCGGCGCCCCTGCCCGTCCTGTCGCGAGCTGCTCCACCGCGAGGCGAGAATCTGCCCCCACTGCCGGAAGCCCGTGAGCCGTGCCGGCGCCATCGAAGACGAGGACGAGATCGACGTGTGTGCGTTCGAGCGATGCGCCCGGCGGATCCCCGCAGGCAGCCGGCAGTGTCCGCACTGCGGCCGAACACAACCCGCGGCCGTCCCCGTCCAGCAAGGAGTCTCAGATGCCGTTTCGTGATCTCGAGTACGTCGAGCCGAATATCTACAAGTACCGGGCGGCCGATGGCTCACTCCGCTACTGCGTGCGGTTCAAGCACCGCGATCGCAGCTATCGCAAAGGCGGGATTCGCGGGCTCCAGCAGGCGCGGGACTACGTCAAGAAAATCCACGGACAGAAGGTGGAGCAGCGACTCTTCCCCGAGCGCACGGTCAAGACCGCGCCCACGCTCAAGGACTATGCGGCGAGCTGGCTCACCTCCTGCGAACTCCGGCAGCTCAAGCACAACACGCTCCGCTCGTATCGGATGAATCTGAACGCCCACGTTGTGCCGGCGCTCGGGCACCTCCGGCTGCAGGAGATCACCCGCGACCACGTGAAGCAGCTCTTGCTCGCCAAGAAGCGCCAGGGACTCTCCCCCAATTCCCTGCGGCTTGTGCTGGCACCCCTGAGCAAGCTGTTCTCCGACGCGATCGACGAAGGCCTCGTGTCCCTCAACCCCTGCCTTCGCCCCGGCCGTATCACCCCCGTGCGGCGCCGGAAATCAGAGATTGACCCCTTCACGCGAGACGAACAGCAAGCCCTGCTCGCAGGCATGCAGGCGTTCAAACCCGAAGACTTCCCCCTCCTCTTCACCCTGGTCCGGGCCGGCTTGCGGATCGGCGAGGCCGTCGCCCTCGAGCGCCCGGATCTCGACTTCGCCAACCCCGCCATCATCGTCTCGAAGAACTTCACGAACGGCCACCTCGAGGCGTACCCCAAGAACAACAAGAGCCGCCGCGTCGACATGTCCGCGCGACTCGTCGAGGTGCTGAAGGCGCATCTCCAGACGCAGGACCTCGAGGCGGCGCTCAAGAATGTTCCGCCCCCTCGTCTCGTGTTTCCCGGGAAGCGAGGCAGCTATCTCGATGTGAAGAGTTGGCGAGAGGACGTCTTCTATGCGCTCATCGATCGCGTGAGCACGGAGCGGGTCAAGCAGGGCCTTTCCCCCATCCGCCGGCGCGGCCCGCATCACCTCCGGCACACCTGGGCGACCCGCCTGATCGAGAACGGCGAGAGCCTCACGTACATCCGAGACCAGGCCGGCCACTCTTCCATCCAAGTGACGGTCGATCTCTACGGGCACCTCGTCCCCGGCTCCAACCGGGCGGCCGTCGACCGCCTCGACGCGCACGACACCGCAGCCGGGTAACGTGAATGTTTTCCCCTGTGACTAATCCTAATAGTTCTGGCAAAATAGCCCATAGGGGCTTGTCTTTACGTGCTTTGGGGTTGATGGCTCCACAAGTTTTACTCGGAATATAATGATCCCGGAATTCACCCAATCAGGTGTGCTACCCCCTTTCTATCCGCACTTGTCTCCTGACAAGGACGGAGCAATGGCACCATACCGGGTAGGCATAGCTGATGTGGCGACGCGCTTCGTCACCTCCTTGAATCGAAAGGAAGTGTTCAGCGGCTTACTGGATTACAGATCCGAACTGCGATCGGCAGGATTTACCCAAGGGTTCCAGTGGATTGGTGGGAGTTTTGTTGAAGACTGTGAAGCGATCCGATCTCGGCCCCCTCAAGATCTTGACGTGGTAACATTCGCAAGAAGGTTGGACGGTTATTCTCCTGATGAGTGGCGGAGTTTTACAAATGGAAATCCCCTCTTCAGACCCAGGGCAATTAAGGCCAAGCACAAATGCGATGCCTATTTTGTCGATCTCTCGCTGCCCGCTGAGACCGTTGTCGCTTATACCCGCTATTGGTTCGGGCTTTTCTCGCATCAGCGGGCTACCGCGATATGGAAAGGACTGATCGAGGTGTCGCTTGGAGAAGACGATCTTGCTGCTCGTCAGTTAATTGATGGAGGTAGCAATGCCTCGTAAATTAGAGATTGATGGTCTTTTGGCAGAAGAGGCAGGGCTCCGCGTCTTGTTAACAGAAGCGCAAAGAGTCAATGATCCGATTGGAGAGATGCAGTACGAGGATCGTCTGGAGGAGATCAAGGAACAGGTACAACGGTTACAACTTGCCCAGCCTCCAACGGCGAGCGTTGCTCTCTTTTTCAGCGGCAAGCCAGTACAAGGTTCGGTAGGCATTTCATCTGATTTTGCCGGCCGTATCCTTCGAGGTTATCAGGATCTGATTGCTAAGGCGTTCGTGAAAGCAGAGCTCGGTGGGATGGGGGAGAGAGGGCCTGTACCATTGAAGCAGAATACCACCTTGATGGTTACAGGTGTTGCTCATGGCTCCTTTGGCTTTGTCCTCGATGAAATTTCAGATCAAACCGAAATTCATGACACCCCCCTCAAGGAAGCTGTAAGCTCGGCATCTGCACTACTGGAGGGCGTTAGCGCGATAAATGAACGAACGTTTGAAGAGGTATCTTGTGAGCTGGACGCTCGGACTCTTGCAGCTCTGCAGAAATTTTTAAGTGATCTGGATAGCGAGGGCGCGACGGTTAGAATCGTGGAGGATGACCGCGAATTGGCGTTGGACGCCTCTGCAATTCGTCGCGGCCGCATGCGGACTGAGGCCACAGAAATTGAAGAATCACCAGTCCAAATTGAGGGCGTCTTGGAAGGCTTCCTGCCCGATCACCGCCGATTTGAGTTAAAAGGATTGGATGGTCACCCATACTACGGCGCTGTGACGAAAGAGGCCGTTGAGCAATTCCGAAGCGGTGAAGTCGCGCTTGGAAAGCGATGCTCGGCCGGGATAACTATACGATCTGTCCGCTCCCTCAATAAGCCTACGCGTCTTGCATACCGACTTATGAAATTCTATCCGCTGAACCGAGAGGCTAAGTGAGGGGTTGTCAGGTGACCCGAAAGGTGACACCCCGCATTCTACTTTTTGCTCCTCCATCGTCCCGCATTGTCTTCGATCCATTGATCATCTCCCCGCTCAAAACCCATTGCTTGTCGCTCTGTTGAAGACGTTGAAGGACAATGGAGGACGATGGAAAGCAAAAGGTGAAACGGTTCCGGTACAACTCTTAATCAGCGGGCCGTAGGTTCGATCCCTACACGGCCCACCATCTTTTTCAAGCACTTCCGAGTCTTCCCCATCTGTTATGTCAACTTGGTGCCAACTCTTGGTGCCAACTTTTTTCGAAAGCTGATCCAGCAGGTTGACGAACCGCTGCTCCCCGCTTGGAACCCACTTGGCATAGTTGGTGAGGGTCGTCGTGGGCTTGGCGTGGCCCATCTGTTTCGACACATAGAGGAGCGGCGCGTAGTTGGAGAGGAGTAGACTCGCAAAGGTGTGACGCAGATCGTAAGGAGTGAAGTCGGGAAGTTTGGCGGCGCTGAGGATTTGCTTGAACAGGTCCCGATGCCATCGCTCGTCGGCCTCGGTCACCAATCCCCCCTCTCGACCGGGAAAGAGCCAATACGGTTCCGGAACATTACCGGCCAGTGCCTCCGCTTTCACGAAGTCCACATAGTCGCCCAAGAGGTCAGCAAGCTCATCGGTGAGGTCGACTATCCGCCGTTCGTGGGTTTTGGTCGGCTTGATGCGACCGAAACTAACGGCCCGTTCCACCCGGAGCGTCTTGGTCCTTTGATCCACGTCCCCCACGTGCAGGGCGTAGGCCTCTTCCGGTCGGAGTCCCGTTTTCACCCGGAGGTCCCACATCACTCTCAACCGATATGGCAGCAGTCCCTGTTGCTCACGTAGTACCGCATGAGCCAAGAAGGCATTCCATTGCTTGGCAGTCATCGGGTTCGCTTCCGGCTGACTGGTGCCGGCCCGGTTCCGCTTCTTGCGCGACGTGATCGCCAGCGCCGGGTTACTCTTCAGCAACCCATCCAACTCCACGGCATCAGTGAGGACACTCGACAGCGAGGCCTTCATCAGGCGGAGGGCTGTCCGGGAATAGGGCTTCCCTTCCCCTTTCCCGTAGCGCGCCTTCCGTTTATCGGCCAGGAGCCGGGCCACATGAGACACCGTGATCTCCCGCACCTTCAGGTGGCCGAGGGCCGGGACCACGTGGCGCTCGAGGTTCTGCTTGTAGCTGCGCCAGGTCTTCTCTTCGAGGTCGCCCTTTACCCGATCGAGCCATTCGGCGGTGTACTCCTTGAGCGTGAGATCCCGTGCGGCGGCATTCAGGAGACCCGGTTCTTTCGCCTCCTTGATCTTGTCGGCCATCAACGTTTCGGCGTCCTGTCGGGTGGAGGCGGTAAGGCGAATCCGCTTCCCTGTCGCGTCACGATAGTCGACCACCCACACGTCTCGATCTTTGCGTTTCCAGATGGTCGCCACGTCAGCCCCTGCCCTTCTTGAGCCTGACTTTCCCGATTCGTTCCTTTACCAACATGTCAACCAGTCGACCGATCGGTTCACTGATCCCCCGCTCGCCTCGTTCCCAGCGCGCGACCGTCGTAACAGTCACCCCAAGATCAGCCGCCAATTGGGCCTGCGTCAAACCGAGCTCCTTCCGCCGCCTTCTCAATTCCTCTCCCGTCACGGGCTGACTGTACCATCGGTACATTCTGGGAGTCAAGCTCCATTCACAGGCCTCGCGACGCCTCATACTCTTTCAACTGGGCCTCAGTGACCCGAATATACTTTCCCACCTTGCCGGCCTTGAGTTTCCCCTGCCTGACCAGTTCATACGCACAGCTCACCGGGATGTTCAGGCGCTGTGCAACCTGCTGCATCGTAAGCTTTGTGACAGATGCTCTCTCGCCCCCGCCACTCATCATCTTGGTCAAAGCGAGAAACTTCATCCGCTCCAAGTGGCCCAGCAGGAGGGCGCACTCGTTCGCACCCGCGGTCCGGATGGCTTCTTCAAGCCGATCTAAAAGAGGTCCTGATTCGTTCATTGCCTCATGAGATCCTTGACCAGATCGGCCGACTTCAGGAATGTCTTCGGATTTCTCTCATGATAAGCACGATCGCAGGCATCGAGAGCCTCCAGGACCTGGGAGAAGCGCCGGTCCTCACGGGTTAGGCCATCCGTAAGGACGGCCAACTCCGTCCAGGCGGCTTTCCACTCCACCTTGGGCTTCACCATCTCCATCCACCGTCCCATCCTGATCTCCTTTAGGAACGTTACCGACACTTGCAAAAATGGCCTGATCGCCGCGCTGGAAGCGGGGTTGAGCGTCGGTACGGCAGTACCGACACTTCACCGACACTTAGACATCGCTGTAACTGTCGGTAAATCGCGGTACCGACACTTAACTCCGCTGCTGGGGCGGAGAAAATCTTAAGTGTCGGTACCTATTCGCCATGATCTGCCAGCCGATACGCCTTCAGGGTTCGGCGAGTTCCCGCCTTCTCGACCTCTACCAGCTGGTCAGCCCGCACCAACGCATCGAGCGTTTCATTAAAGATTCTGGCCGGACTGTTACCCGTCCGGGCCAGCTCTCGCCGGGTCAGAGCGCGCCCGCTCATCAGGGCCTGCCGGATTTGCTTCTCGCATCGCTCGTGTGCGGACTCCCTTTGTCGAACCAATAGCGGGGCGACCCGGGCCGCATGGGCTTTGAAGTAATCCACCAGATCGGCGGCCGCCACGATCGACTCAATCCCGACCTCGCTGGAGTCCGGATTGAGGCAAAGCGCATGAATCAGGGCGAGCCGCGCGCAATAGCCTTTGAGCTTTGCGTGGAACCCGCGCAGCGCGGGACTGAGCCCGGGATCCTCGGTTTCCCGGCAGTGCTGATCATGCCAGGTCGTGAACATCCTGCCGGCCGCAGGTGTGAGGGGCAGCTCTTGGTTTAGGTTTTGTGCCCTGAGTCCATACAGCTTTTCGAACAGGGCACAGTAAGCCGTGAAGGCGCAATCTGAAATGGTGGCGTCGGTCCACCGGATCGGAACGTTGTCCGGATAGGCGAACAGCAGGCGGTGGAGGAAGCCGTCCTCGCGGCCGCCTTCATCATCCAACTCGGGCAATACATCGGGCGGGACACAGCCGACAATCGCCAGAAACGGTCGGCCGATGAGGATCGGATCTTTTCCCTGCCGATCAACCGCAACGGCCGCTCCGCTCCAGGCCGACAGATAAAATTGCCGATCCGCCCCTTTGCCCGCCCGATATTGATTCAGCGAACGGACCCACGCGGACAGCTCATCCCGGATGATGACGAGCCCAGCTTGATTTTCTGCCAGCATCGCGGCCAACCGCTCCACCGTGACATCGGCCGTCCAGGTTCGGACGCGATAGGGCTTTTCGGGTCTTGATGGAGCACCCGGCCGCTGCCCTTTTTTGTGTTCTTCAAGTGCCCGGGTATACTCGACCAACTTGACGGTTTCGTATTCCTCCACCCTTCGCTGATATTCAGCCTCGTGTTGGTCTTGCCGCCTGCGAACCGGGGCCGCTGCTTTTTCGAGCGCTGGCGTCTTCAACGTGCCGGGCGGCTGGACTATCGCCGCGTACAGCGCAGGTCGCTCGACCCATCCAGGCTTGAGGCGAATCAGACGAGCTGACCCGATCGCGGCTCCCACACACACCAGCGCCGGGACCGCAATCATATCGACGGGTGCGGGGAAGGAGGCCGCGGCTTCTTCGACAAACCGACGGATCGAAGGCGGGAGGGTTTCGAGCGGGAACGGCGGAACGGTCTGGGCGGAGAGTTTTTCGATCGACGATGAAATTGCCGGCTCCGCATCCCATCGCGGCGCACTGTCAAACGCGGCCGCGACTGCCTGGAGTCCATCACGGTTCAAAATGTCGAGCCAATCGAGCGACTTCGAGTCTCCGGGAATCGGCCCGGCGGGCAGCACGACACGAACATCTCGCCCTTCATTAGAAAGCCGCTCGGCTAGCTTCTCAGCGGCCCGCTGGCCGGCGCCGCTGCGATCGAGATCCGCCGCAATGTAAATCGGGCCAACGTCAGTTGGCACGCGAACGGCTTCCAAGCCGGCAGCCGATACACAAGCCCAGACAGGCCAGCCGGTTGACTCGTGGGCGGCGAGGCCAGTTTCGACGCCTTCGGCCAGCACAAGCGGGTTGCCGGGGGTGTACTCGAAAAGATGAATAGCACCGCCACTGATCGTATCGGCGATCTTTTTTGTCTTTTTCGGCTGCGAGACTTCAGCTTTGCCGGGTTTTTGGTTGCTGAGATAGGTGGCGTGTCCGCCGAGATCCTGCCCGTCGAGAGCGACGATCTTTGCAACCATTACCGGGAAAGCTGGCGGCTCTTGTTGAGCCCTGCCATTAGCGTCGGCATACAGCACGGAGGAAACGAAGCGAAGGGATGGCGGCACGTTTCCCGAGAGCCCGCGGTGCTTTAAATACTCCCGGATGCGCCCGGAGTCCGCCTCGGATGCCGCCCAGAGGGCGAATGCAGAACGCTTACCCGACGACGGAGGATTTCTCCTAGTTTCAGAAGGTGGGCAAGTTCCCAGAACCCCGGCCACGAGCTCGAGGGCACGCTCGAAACTGCAATCGCGCACCTTCATTACCAGATCAAAGCCATCTCCAGCCCGAGGGTCACACTGATTGCAAAACCAAGTGCCGCGGCCTTCTAGGTCATCGCATCGAAAGCGATCCTTCCCTCCGCAGTCAGGACAGGGCCCATGAACGGTCGCCTTATCTGGAACTGGAATTCCAAGGCCGGGGAAGACAGTTGAACGCCAATGGCCTCGGGCAAGCTCTCTGATCTCAGAAGCCTGCGGAGTCGTCGTCACTTGACAGAGACCTCTGGCTCTTCAAGAGGGCGCTGTCTGAGGGCCTGAACGACCTCTTGGGGATTGAAGCGTATGCCCTTGCGCTTGGGCCCAACGTAGTAACAGGGGATGAGTTTGAGCCTGGCCATCCGATACGCCGTCCACCGCGACAGTATCCGCCGCTCGTCAAGAACCTTTGCCGTGACCAGTTCATAGGGCATTTATTACCTCCGTTGGCTGACGGAGGGTCATGTTGGCATAGCTTTACCCGCTGATTGCGGGACAATTGAGAAGTCAAAAAGTCCCTGAATGTGGGGGAGCTGCAAAAAGAGAGGAGCGCGCGTTATCTAGCGGCTTGCTTCAGCTCTCTCTTAATGTTTTCCGGAGTGGTGTTATGCAGGTGGGCTAGAAATGAATAAAGAATCTGGGCATCGGTTCGAGGGTTCCACTTCCTGACGAGATTGTTAACAGAGTCATCGGTCAGTTCACGGTCATAGTTGCACCAGCATGGGAACCTTTCCAGTCGCTTCAGTACATCGCTCCAGGACTCTTTGATCCAGCGCCTCCAGAATCGTTTCTCCTGCGGGTAAGGATTGGTTTCCCTTAAGTAATTTGCCAACACTATTTTCTGAAGTTTGAGACTGAAAACGTTATGACCACTGGAAGCTGCTTGGCCTAGAGCAATGGCCATGAATACATCTTCATAGAGCTTCCACTGTAGCTCCGGTACTTTTTTGAGCGGCTCGAATCGCTCAGCCGCTGACATTAGAGCAATCAGATGCTGGGCATCTCTTCTATCCGCCGGACTAACCCGCTCGAGCCGTGCCAGCAGGGCCCGGACAACGGCCGTTAAAAGGGGCGGTGCCTCTGGGACAGCATCCGCATCCGGCTGGGATAGCAGGAGATCCGCCAATACTCTTTCCGCTGCGCTCAGCTCTGTACGGTGGAGCTTCCCTGACATGATGCTTCCTGAGTGGGAGATTCATACTATACCAAAGCTAACACCGCTTGCAATGTTATCACTCCTATGATAGCATACTGCCATGGGGAAACAGAGCAGGACAGGCACCAATGCTTCAGGCACCTGGAACTTTCGGGGCATCCCAGCTCAGACCATGCGTCGTGCGAAGATCGCCGCCACGGTCGAAGGCAAAACAATAAAGGCCTTGCTGATCGAGCTGATCGATCAGCGCTGGGAAGAGCTCGAGCGACGGGGCCAGCTCTCAAAGACCTGAAGGGCGTTATGGCGAGACGCCGAAGCTGGCGATGGGTCGAAGCGCCCGTCAGCCAGGATCATGATCATTTTGCGTTGGTGTATGGCGACACCGGCCGAACAGTGGCGCTCGTCGGCCGGCCGCGTGGCCGCATGTTCCCGGTCCAACTGTTTGAGGGAACACCGACTGTTTCGGATGACGTGGGACGAGAGCTCACCCTGTACTTGACCAAGCTCAACGAGCGCGATCCCTGGCTATACGCTCGGTATCACTGCGGAACCGCCGCCAACATATATTCCACTATCCATTGGACCTTCGTCGCCGGGCAATCGGAGGCCCTTGAAGAGGGTGAGGTAATACTATGATTGATGCACTGACCAGGGGGCTTGAGGCGGGGTTATGGACGGTCGGCTTCTTCTCGTCAATCTTCGTCGGCCTGACGATCTTGGCGGGAGTCGTGAAAGTGGGGCGCGCGTTCAGCGGACATCCGAAGGGTGGAAGTGATCTCGGTGATGCCTGACTGCGGATCCAGACGTAAGGAGTGGAACAGAGTGAATTCGATTGTTCTCGAACTTCAACGTGATGCATTGGACGCTAAGACAAAGACATCCGACTTGCTGAAGAAGGCCTTCGTTGTAGCTAAAAAACTGAGGCTGGAAGAGTTTGAGGTGTGGATCTCAAAAGAATTAAATGGCTATGAGCCTAACGATCGTGTGCCGCCTTATCGCCTCCTTCAGGGATCACCGATGATCTGGAACCCTTACCACGGTTGGGTTCCCATCTTTTCGAAGGATCCAAAGACGGCAGAAACGTTGTCAAAGCGTGCGTGCGGCCAGTCGGTTGCCGAGCTGGAAGCAGTAGCAGACCGACAAGGGAATAATTCTGGACCGATCACGATGGACTACCCGAAAGAGACTGAGATTGCCCTGGTGCAAGCATCCGGTCTTACTCAGCCGTGTCTTCATGTGAATAGTGCGAGTGTCCCCGGGATTCTGGACAGAGTGAAGAACATCGTTCTGAACTGGGCGATCAAACTTGAGCAAGATGGGATTCTTGGAGAAGGCCTGAGCTTCTCGGTTAAGGAGAAGGAAGCTGCGGCCAGCACGTCGTATCACATCACCAACTTCTACGGACCGGTTGGTCAATCTCAAATACAGCAAAGCTCACTGAATCCAGTCCAGGTGTCGATTCAAAATGACCTAGATCTTGAGAGGGTCCGCGCCTTCATTGTCTCTCTCGAGAAGTCCATCGGCGAGCTGAAATTGCATGCAGCGACGGAAAAAGAGCTGGCCGCCCAAGTGAAGACGGTGGAGGCCCAATTAGAATCGCCGAACCCAAAAACGTCGATCATTACCGATGCCTTGGAGACGGTTCAGGTAATCCTCGAAAATGCCGGCGGAACTCTCGCTGCTCAGCTTGTCACTCAGCTCGTTCAGGCCCTTGGTTAATGGGAGCTATGCCCTGACGACTCTGAGGCCCTAAGTTTCAACGACTTCTTGATCAAGCTCGCCGTGGGCGGATTGAGGGCCGTGGATGGCAAGGGGAAGTAACCTGCGAAGGTTAGTGAATGCTGCTATGGAGGTTAATGCAGAGGGACAACCAGCCTGCTGGTGCCCCGGTCGGGTTGCGAAGGGACAAGACGGTGCGACGACGTGAACGATGGACAGAGGCCGAGGTCTTGGCCTTGCCGGAAGGAGAGCACGAGTATTTCGACCGAAAGAGTGGACGCCTCTTCACAACTAATGGCGTCTTGAACAAAGATGCGATCCTCATCACCATTTCAAAGGCGCTGTCGGCGTTTGCGAACACTGAGGGTGGGCACTTGGTGCTTGGTGTGGCCGATGACGGAAGCGTCGATGGCGTACCGGAACGAGTTGGATCAACGTCAAGCCGAGAGTGGCTTGAGCAACAGATACCCAACCTCGTCGATGCTCCCCTTAGGGAGTTTCGTGTCCATACGGTGGAGAAGACGGCATCGTCTCTGATCCCTCCCGGGCGACAAGTCATCGTCATCGACGTGGAGGACAGCCCAGAACTCCACCAGGCGAGAGATGGCAGGTATTACTATCGAGCCGGAGGACGTTCCGAAATCGCAAGGCACTCTTACCTCGAGAGGCGTCGACAGCGCCTACTGCCTATCTTGGATTTTCGGTTAGCCGAAGTCCGTCCCATTGACGCTTACACCTACGAAGGCGGTGTTTTCCTTGAAACAGAATTTGTCTTTGATATTGAGAACACAGGGCAGATCGCAGCCAACCAATGGGGACTGCAGATAACGACTGCTGTCGGTGCTGAGGGGCGGGAGGCAGATTATTTTTTTGATAGAGCTGCGTACCCAGTGAAGAAAGGTAAGAGCCGTGGAATTCGACTCAGTAATACAATTCTTCCCGCACGCCACCTCACCGAAGTTTTCGATGTAGGATTTCGTTTGCGCACACCTGTAGTGCTTCATGGGGAAATCAAGGATTTGATCTCGCCCATGAAAATAGACTGTCATCTGGCTCTTGAAATTGGGTCCGGACTGGCGAAGCAGTTTGAGATTGGGAATATCGCAAGAGTCGCAGACCTCGTGGATTACGTCCTTGGAAAATTGAGCAGTCGCTCCGACTAGTTGGCGGGATCAGGGAACCATTGAACTCCCCGCCTATTGCCGGGCTCATTCCTTCAAGCCGGCCCCGCACCCAGCAAAGAGGGAGGGTAGGGATGGAAAATCGAAAGAGCCCCGTAAAGCTGACCCTGAGGCCTCTTGAGACCGGAAGGCATCCGGCTCGCGATTGGGAGTACGGCGAGAAGAAAGGAAAGGTCGTGCTCCAGGAACCCACCCTCGTGTCCTGGAAGAAGGAGCTGGGGTGGAGGGGAGTTGACCAGATCGCGTTTCAAGACGCGGTCATGAAAGCGGCGGTGGAGTGGTGCGTAGATAAGGGCCGCGCGGAAGTCTCCGACATCATCTTGCCGGGCGATCTTGGTCCTGGACAGACCACATTCCTCAAGCACCTCAAAGAGACGATCTTCCACGAAAACATCTGCCCGCAGTGCAATCATGGCCGGTTTGTCGAGGAAGTTGTCGCGCTCCACGCAGAAAAGACCAATATCCGAACCGTGCGATGCTCGGAGCACGGGGTTACCTGGCAGGAAGATCACCGCGGCCGGCGGATCGAAGGCACCCTAGGCGGCGGTTGATCACGGCTCAGCCCAAGGACAGAATCAGAGGCCCGGATCGATGGGCTCGAGAGCAAGGGGCTGTTGCCGAAGGGGAAGTAATCTGAGCAGGGGAGGGACCGATGGGCTCGATCGTGCAGGATCTTCAACAAGAGGCGTTGAATCCCCAAGTCAAGACTACTGACCTTTTGCGAAAGGGGCTTTTTGCCGCGAAAAAGTTGGGGGCAAAGGAATTTGAGTGTTGGAGTTCGAAGGAATATCAGGGCTATACCGCAAATGACAAAACGCCCGATTACCGGATGGTGACCGGGGAGTTTGTTGCGCTGAATCCGTATTTGGGCTGGGTCCCTGTCTATTGCAATGACGTCGATATGGCCAAGTTGATGTCCAAGAGAGGGTGCGGCCAATCAATCCCGGAACTCGAAAGCCTGATCGATGGCCAAAGAGACGACAAGATCTTCGCGATGGCGTATCCGAAGAAAGTCGAGGCAGACATACTCAAATCGATCGACCCGCTTATTCAACCAAGGCTCCATGTTCAAAAGTCGGCGCTGATAAAAATCGTCAACGCAGTCCGGATGATCATCCTCAATTGGGCCATCGAGCTTGAACAAGACGGCATTCTGGGCGATTCCCTGTCTTTCTCAAAAAAGGAAAAGCAACTTGCTACTGGTGTTCCTCAGACGATCAACAACTTCTATGGCCCCATTGGGGTCTCGCAGATCCAACAGCATTCGGCCTACTCTGCTCAGGTGGTTGTGAATGCCGACCTGAACATTGAGAAAATACAGGCTTTTATTGCAGCGGTTGAAAGCGCTTTCGACAAGCTGAAGTTGGATGCAGATGGACAACAGGAATTGAAGTCGGAAATTGAGACTATCAAGTCTCAGTTAGCTTCCCCTAAGCCAAAAAAGCCGATCATCAGCGAGTCGTTGCAGTCCATCAGACGGATAATGGAAAGCGTCACAGGAGGTCTTGGTCTACAGCTACTCAAAGACTATTTCGGTTGGTAAGAACGAGCGCCGACATCTCCTTCCCACCACTTCAGGACGCGCGATCCTGGGAACACCGGCCGATGGGTCAAGGCGATCTCGACGAGCTCCCCGGTGCCCGCCGGCTCGCCCGTTGCCCGAAAGATGACCGGGCAGACATGGCCAAAAATGCCGCGCTCGAGCCCGAGCCACGCGGCGTCCGCCAAGGCCGAGTTGTAGAGTCTCGCTGTTCCTACGATGAACGCGCCGACGGCTTCCGGGACCCGCTGGATGGCAGCGGCGTGCTCGTACCACTCGTCAGACGACGGCACGCCCGGCACGATGTCCTCACAGACCCCAATCGCAAAGCCCAGGTGCTCAAGCGTCAAGAGCTGGCCACCGAGGGCGAAGCTCAACTGATGCGGGTGCTGACGCGCCGCCGGGATCCGAGGCGGCGTCTCATCGACCACAATAAGCCACAGGCGGCGGTTGCTGAGGCCGCGGGGCCGCGCCAGCGGTTCATAGCGCCGGCGGAGCTCTGGCGAGCTGTAGTCGCCGAGGTCCGCGGGGAGCTGCAACTCGCTCACCCAGTCCCGCACTGGCTCCGGATCCTGGTTGACTTCGACCGTAATGCCCGGCATGCCGGCAACTGTACAGGTCCCGTCTGGGTGCTGCTGGAGCTGGATCGGACTCAGACTCGGGTATTGGTGGCTCATTGCGCACCTCGTGGATCGGTAGCCGGAGGCGGGAGCAAGGCGTTGACGCCCAGCATTGCGACAATACTGACGGCGGCCGTGGTGCCGGCCCCGATCGCCGCCGCGACACCCGGCCCGAGGGCTTGGACACCGCTGAGGCCGGCCACATAATTTCCGGTCGCCGCGGCAATAACAACCACCGCGATGACGGCGACTATCCGGAGGATGTTCTTGCCGCTGCCTCCGCCGGCCGGCACGACCCGCACGGTCAGCACGTGGCCGGCCTTCGGCTTGACCCGCTCCCAGTGGGCCTTTTCGACGAGCCGATCATCGATGAACACGCGTGCGAACATGACGTCCGGATCCAGGCCAAGGCGCTCGCGCATGATCTGAGCGATCGAGCCACCGGCCTGAACGGTCACGTCGATTCGATCCACTGAAAACGGCCGCGGGCAGGCGATCACGCGAAGGTCCGAGCCGGGCCCGTAGCGTGCTGTCAGTTCCGACATAACTCCTCCTGTTTGGTTTGGTGCGCTAGAATCCTATGAGCTTGACCATCCTGGCCACCTGTCGCTGTGCCTTGTCCGCTTCCACCAACGCACCACAGGCGGCATTCGCAAAGTCATCATGTGCACCGGGGGGATGATCGACACTATCCCGTCCTGCCCGCCCTGCTCGCCGCTCGAGCTGGAGCAGCTCGGTGTGCAGGGTCCGCTGATCAAGAATCCGGGCCGCACCCGTGGCGAACAGCGGTTCCGCCTCGAGGTAGAGCTCGCTCTTGCTGAGCTCGGCCGGCCGGTACGTGATGCCGTGCTTCCTGAAGGCCTCCACGACCCATTCACCGGCATAGCGATCGCCGACGACCGTGAAGCACCGATACTGCTTGAGGAGCGCCGCAAAGTCCGCGACGACGCTGGACGGATCAAAGGGCGGCCGGCGACCCCGGCACATATCCAGCACCACCGATTCCCCCTCCTGGTGGGCAATGGCGAGGGTGAACGCATCACGGCCGCCCCCGGAAGGATCCGCAAAGGCCCGGTATGCGATCGCCTGGCCGTTGACCGCGTAGGCCGGCGGCAACTCATGGCGGCCCGGCAGGACGGCGCGGTCGATCCAGTCGGGCGACAAGAAGCCGGCGACGTCGGATCGGAACTCGGCGCCGTATTCGGCGGCCGCCCCGATCGGATCCCGTTCATAGGCGCTGCTGATGACCCGCTCCGGAATGGTGGGGTTCATGATCCGGGTGCCAGCCTGAAGGACCAAGATCGGGTCGTCGTCCTGGCCGAAATGGCGCCGGTACGCCTCGTAGAGCACCCCGCTGCGCCGATACGGGGAGCTCAAGCCCAGTAGAAGGGCGCCGGGAATCGTCGCCATGGCCGGCCGCACGGCCGCCACGATCTCGCTGTCAGGGTTCGCATAGTCCTCCCCGAACCAGAACGCGATCTCGTCCAGGATGGCTGCCACGATCGTATAACCGCGCACCGTCCGGAAGCTCGCCGTGTGGATTTCAATGGTGATCCGGTTGCTCAGGTCGATCGACTCCGCTTCCTTGCGCATGACCAGATCAGCCAGCATGGGGACCTGATCGATCAGGGTCAGGACGTACCGCATCACGATCCGGGCCTGCCGCCGGTCGGTGGCGATCACCACGACCGTCCCGCGCTCGCCGCGTTGCAGGTATTGCTCATACGAGCGGAACGCCGCCAGGTAGACCGCAATGAGAGCCACGATGAATGACTTCCCGCCGCGCCGACCGACCACAAGCCAGGCCTCTTCGGCTGGACTGGTCGGGCCGTGCTGTCGCCCCGTCAGTTGCCGGTAAAGAAGGAGCTCGGGCTCCGTCATCTGGAGGGCGAACAGGGCTTTGAGGAACGTCAGCCAGCTGCTCCAGATGGTGAGATCGCGAAAAAACGGCCGGAAAAGATTGCGGTCCTCGATCGCCTCAATGATTGTCACGGGGTTTGCTCCATCATGAAGAAATTGATGCGGGGAGAGGAGGGCGGTAACCTGCTCTCCCCGCCGTCCGATGCGCCGTGGGTTGTGAGCCCGGGCGGATCGGAAGATCGTTAGGCGCCGGCCTTCGCTTGTTGTGCGAGCCGATCGTCCAGCGGCCGGCCGCTGATCGCATCCGAGAGCACCTTGCGGGCCGTCGCCAGAAGGCTGTTCAGGGTCTCATCGATACGCCGTAGCTCCTGAACCTTTTTCGTCAGCTCCGGGAACCGAGCCTGTCGAAGGATCGTTTGGCCTTCCTGGATTAGATCAGGCTTGACGATCGGGAAGGCCCGGGGCGCCCGTTCGACCGCTCGCATGAATTCAATGTCCCCGCCACGGGCCGCCTCTTTGTAGAGGCGCTCGACCTCCAGTGGATCCATCCCCCTGAGCTGGCTCCTGATCTCTTGCTCCCTGATGAAGGCCAGGACCGGATTGTCGTCTTGCGGGTCGATCTGCATCTGCCGCTCGACCTGCGAGATCTGGTCAGGGTAGTGACGAGCATCGCTGCGGATCTGGTCGAGCTCCTTGATGGTGGCTTGAACGAGCTTCTCCTTGGCTTCAAGTTGGCCCACCGAGCTGTAGCGCGGATCCTCATCGATCCGTCGACGCTCCTTTTCAAAGTCGATCATGACCCGTTCGACCCTTTCCAGACGAGGTCGCAGGCCTTCGATGAGATCCGGGTGGGCCTCCTCTCGTTGCTTCAAGCCGTTCAGAGAGATTTGCTTCAGCAGGGTAACTTCTTCACTCACGGGCGCCTCCTTGTGGTGTGGTTGACTGCTCGTTTCTTCATGGCAGCACCTCCCTTGTTTCCGTTCCCTTTTTTCACAGGCAGGCAGTGCAACCGAGGAGGATTTGTTCGCGCCGTCAGTTCATTGTGACCTCCTTAAGTGTCGGTAAGTGTCGGTAAACGCCGTACCGACGGTCAACCCCGCTTCCAGCGCGGGGAAAACGCTAAGTGTCGGTGTCGGTAACGGTTTCATAGGGGCTACCCAGATCAGTCTTGCCTATTCTGAATTCCGTACTTCCTCCTTGACCTGCTTCTTGGCCAGGTAATCGCCGAGGGAAGAAGTCGGCTTAGGCCTTCGCTTGAGCCCTAGCTGGTTCATGTAACGAGCCAAAGAGTCGGCAAGCTGTTGGCGCTGAACCACGACCGGGAACAACTGGCGTTTGGTCTTGTGGATCAGGCTGTCCTGTTGCAGCAGAAAGCGATCAATCGACGACAGCAACAGATGGGTCTTGGTGGCGAGCTCCACGATGCTGCGCTCCATGGCGCTGATGTTCTCCTCACCGCCGAGATCCTGGATGATCGCCTCTCGCCAGGCCTGAAGCGCCTGGCCGACTTCCCCGAGGTCCTTGACCCAGTTCTCTTCCGTGCTCACGGTCTTGAGTGCGCTCTCCAACGCATGCAGTCCATGGCGAACATAAGGCCGGGTTGATTTTTGATCGCTCATCGTTGGCACCGGCTTGGCACCATAGGCAGGAACAGACCTAAAAACAAACGCTTAGAATCCGGCACCTGATAGCGCATCAGCGGAATTCCTCTCCTCAGTAGCCGTTGCTGGAATATCTCCCCCCCCGGTTTGGTGCCCAGTTGGTGCCAAAACACGCTGATCCAAGACAAACTAAGGCCATGGGACTTATCCCTCATTGCTGTCCTTACCTTGTGATTGCTCGTCTTGTTCGGAAGGAAGGCCTGAGTCGGCGGGACTCTTAATCAGCGGGCCGTAGGTTCGATCCCTACACGGCCCACCAATTCTTTCAACCCCTGAAAGCCTCGATACTTACCAACCTCGGACTTACTCAAGAGCTCCGACCGGTAATCCGAACAGTCCGAAGCTTCTTCTTCAGCTCGGGCCTGGTCGACGATTCCGGCTCATCGCTTCTGACTCCAGGCATCATCCATTCGAGGGGACGGCATCGAAGCCATATTGGACCAAGAGCTTGCGGATGCGCGGGCCCATGACGAAATCGAGAAATTCTTCTGCGACGGCGAGCGAGGCCTTTCGGCAGGTCCAGACAACGGCTTCGCCGAACTGGACCGGCGTATGCGTTCCGCCGGGGGCTTCGTCAATGATGCGGACTTGGCCGCTATTGATCGCATCCACGCGATAGACGAGGCCCATGTCAGCCTTCCCCGTCTGGACCAGATTCACGACCTCGTCACTATGCTGCGCTCGAAGCAGGCGGAAACGATCGTGATACGCGGAATCCAGCTTGGCGAGCGTCCGGGCCGTGATGGCTCCCAACGCGGATGCCTTCGGATCGCCGACGGCGAGGCGTACCCCTCGGTCGCGCAGCACATCGTGAAAGGAGACCGCCAGGGCCGGAGAGCTCGCCGACATGACGAGCACGAGGGAGGTCTGTGCGTACACCCGAGGGCCTCCGTTGAGCGTGAGTCCTTGCTGGTGCAGTTTCTCGACGTCCTCGACCGAGGCCGGAAGGAAGACGTCGATGTGCGCGCCCTATTCAATTTGCCGGCGAAGCGTTTGCGACGGCCCGTACACGACGTGGACCGTGGCGCCGTATTCCTTCTCGAACATCGGCACGATCCGCTCGAGGGCCGGCTTCAAACTGGGGCCGCCCCAATCGAGAATGTTTCAGCACGAACATTCTCGATGAGCTTGGCGGGGGATCACGGTTGTGTCATTAACTTCGACAATCCCCGTGCCATTTCTCCTCATCAGCGTGCCTAGGCTCGATCCTGACACGGCGTGCAGGCCTGCAGCTATTAGCTGGAATGGTGCTAGAGCTTTTTAGTTTCCTTGAGAATACAGGGCAACAGAGACTTCTGTGGGCATTAGGCAGATATGCTATCCGTCCTGCGCAGTCTCGCCCGCACGGTTCCCCGCTGTCTACCACGTGGAGCCTTGCGAACGGTTACCTCCACATCTTGCCCGAGTAGGGACAGGAAATGCACGAGGCGTTCAATCGAAAACCCTGCCATCTGTCCCGCCAGCAGTTTCGATACCTTGGCTTGGTCGATCCCTAACTGGGCGGCTGTCTCGACCTGCTTCCATCCGCGCCCTTTAATCGTTTCTTGCAGCGCTTGGAGCAGGCTGCTTTTCAGAATCAGCTCCGCGGACTTTTCCTCGGAAAATCCCAAGTCCCGAAATACATTGCCGCTACCTTTGGTCACCGTTGCGCGTGTCATAGCCGTTGCTCCTTCCTCCACTTCAACAAGTCGGCATATCGCCCCTTGGCCAGCTGGATATCGCCCCTCGGGGTCTTCTGAGACCGCTTCTCAAAGACATGGAGCACGTAGACAGCCTCTTCAAACTTCGCCACATAGAGCACTCGATAGCCCCCACTTTCATCGCGCGCCCGGATTTCATTCACGCCGGGGCCGACTCTCGGCATCGGCTTCCAATCATCCGGCTCTTTCCCCTGCTGCACCTTGAAAAGTTGATGCCCCACCGTCTCTCTGGCATCTTCGGGCAGTTCCCGGAGATCCTCCCTCGAAGACCCCACAAAATGAATTGGCTTCATTCAGTTCCTGCCATACGGCGCCCTACTGTAGCCTACTGTACCCTATAGGATAGTATGCCATAATTGGCATATCAGCAAGAGGCCCGTCGATTGTTGGGACGCGGGCTATGCTTATCGCAATTTGACGGGTTTTAGCACAAAGGCCCGTTGACTTTCGGCGTTTTCGATTGAAAACCGACGGGCCGTCGCTGCGATAATTTGTGATAGAAGGGGTGAAATCACAGAGTCTATCGATTTCAAGAGAATCGATAGAGCATCCGGAAGCTGATTTGACGGAAGAACGGAAACCGTTGCGGATCAAGCCCTTGTGAAAATGGGCTTGTTCAAGCTCTCAATCAGCGGGCCGCAGGTTCGATCCCTACACGGCCCACCAATTCTTTCACCATCTGAAAGCCTCGATACTTACCAACCTCGGACTTACTCAAGAGCCCCGACCGGTAATCCGAACAGTCCGAAGCTTCTTCTTCAGCTCGGGCCTGGTCGACGATTCCGGCTCATCGCTTCTGACTCCCGCCCCTCATCCATTCGTTGGGACGGCATCGAAACCGTATTGGACCAGCAGCTTGCGGATGCGCGGGCTCATGACGAAATCGAGAAACTCTTCTGCGACGGCGAGCGAGGCCTTTCGGCAGGTCCAGACGACGGCTTCGCCAAACTGGACCGGCGTATGCGTTCCGCCGGGGGCTTCGTCAATGATGCGGACTTGGCCGCTGTTGATCGCATCCACGCGATAGACGATGCCCACGTCGGCCTTCCCCGTCTGGACCAGATTCACGACCTCGTCACTATGCTGCGCTCGAAGCAGGCGGAAACGATCGTGATACGCGGAATCCAGCTTGGCGAGCGTCCGGGCCGTGATGGCTCCCAACGCGGATGCCTTCGGATCGCCGACGGCGAGGCGTACCCCTCGGTCGCGCAGCACGTCGTGAAAGGAGACCGCCAGGGCCGGAGAGCTCGCCGACATGACGAGCACGAGGGAGGTCTGTGCGTACACCCGAGGGCCTCCGTTGAGCGTGAGTCCTTGCTGGTGCAGTTTCTCGACGTCCTCGACCGAGGCCGGAAGGAAGACGTCGATGTGCGCGCCCTGTTCAATTTGCCGGCGAAGCGTTTGCGACGGCCCGTACACGACGTGGACCGTGGCGCCGTATTCCTTCTCGAACATCGGCACGATCCGCTCGAGGGCCGGCTTCAAACTCGGGGCCGCCCCAATCGTCAACGTTTCAGCCCGAACCTGCTCGGGATTCCCGACGACGCCTGCGAGTCCACCGACGAGCGCCATCGCCGTCCCGAATATCCGAATTCCCGCCATCATGAGAGAGTCCTCCCGTAGAAGTGATCCAGACGCCTGCTGATCGCGGCGCCCCTCCTGCCGGAGCGGCACCGACGTGGACCAAACCGCAAGATCAATACCATGTTGTGTTCATTCCATGGCCTGGAGAAAACCAGCCAACGGTCGCAATTTTCTCTGACTTCTTACCCAGCCGTAGGGCCAGCATCTGGCGCGTCAGCGGAAGCTGTCTAGTTTCGCTCAGACCGCACGTGCGAAAAAGCACAGTCGGTATTCGTGGGTACTGCATCAGCCGAGGGGCGAGCGTGGCCGATGTCTTTAAAAGGCAAGACTGATTCCGCTTGTGCTGAAGGCCAGGTTCTCGACGGAGTTCTCGATGGAACTAAAGTTGCTACTACGATGCAGAAAGCCCACGTATGAACCAGATCGTTCTCATTGCCCTGCGCCGGCCGTACACCTTCGTCGTCATGTCCATCCTCATCGTGCTGTTTGGGGGCCTCACGGTCCTCCATATGCCGACCGACGTCTTCCCGAATATCACGATTCCGGTTACCTCCGTCGTCTGGGTCTACTCCGGTATGCTGCCGCAGAAGGTGGAAGGGCGCATCACGTATCTGTTCGAGCGCTTCCTGACCTCGACGGTGGAAGGCATCAAGTACATTCAGAGCCACTCCTACTACGGCAGCAGCATCACCAATATTTTTCTCCAGGACGGAGTGGACGTGGCCAGGGCCGAAGCGGATATCGTCGGCATTGCGCAGAACGTCGTGAAGGCGCTGCCGCCGGATATCTCCCCGCCCATGGTCATGCGTCTCGCGCCGTCCTCCATCCCGGTGGCCATGCTCCAAATCAGCGCCGACCACATGACGCCCGCGGAGCTCTATAACCTCGCCTACATGCGGATCCGCCCCCTGCTCGTCACGGTCCCGGGGATCGTCCTGCCGCATCCCTACGGGGGCCAGGACATGCAGGTCATGGTCAACCTCGATCAGCAGAAATTGCTCGCCCGCCACCTCACGCCGCGGGACGTGCACGAAACCCTCATGCAGCAATACCGCGTGCTGCCGTCCGGCGACATCAAGATCATGCCGACCGACTGGATCGTGCAGACGAATGCGTCACCGTTGCAGATCGACGATTTTGCCAATATCCCGGTCAAGCGGGAGGGCAACGCGTTCGTCTATTTGCGCGACGTCGCCACGGTGCGCCTCATGGGCCGCGTCCAGCAGAACGCCGTGCTGGTGAAGGGCAAGCAGACCGTCATCATCGTCGCGATGAAGAGCACCGAGGCCTCGACGCTGGACGTGGTCGATGGGATCAAGAAGATGATCCCGCGCGCCGAGCAGATCGTCCCGGAGGGCGTAAAGATCAGGCTCCTCGACGACGCGTCGACCTTCGTCAAGGACGCGATCTCGGACGTCCTGCATGAAATGTTGACCGCCGGCGCGCTGGTCGGCCTCATCGTGCTGCTGCTGCTCGGCTCATGGCGGGCCACGGTGATCGTGTGGACCTCGATCCCGCTGTCCATCCTGACCGCGATCCTCGGCCTGCATTGGCTCGGCGAGACGATCAACGTCATGACCCTGGGCGGTCTGGCGCTGGCCGTCGGCATTCTGGTCGACGACGCGACCGTGATGATCGAGAACATCGACCGCCACCTCGACATGGGCAAGCCGCTGGAGCAGGCCATCATCGACGCCGCCAATCAGATCGTCGTCCCGACGTTCGTCGCCACCCTGTGCATCGCGATCGCCTGGTTCCCGCTCCTCGGGCTCAGCGGCACCTCCGGCTTCCTGTTCAAGCCCATGGCGGAGGCCGTCATGATCGCGATGCTGGCCTCCTTCATCCTGTCGCGCACGCTCGTGCCGACGATGGCGAAATACATGATGACGAGTCACCATGACGGACGATCCCCGCACGCCGCCGGCGCATGAACCCACCCCCCGGCCCGCAGCCGAGCGACGCTCCCGGAATCCGTTCGTCCGCTTTCAGCAGGGGTTCGAGCGCCGCTTCAATCAACTCCGGGAGGGTTACGGCCTGCTGCTCGAACACGCGGTCGCCCGGCGCAGCGCCTTCGTCAAGATCTCGCTGGCGATCGCGCTGAGCTCCCTGAGCCTCTTCTTCGTCCTCGGGCGCGATTACTTCCCGGAGATCCGGTCGGGCGTCATTCAGATGCACCTGCGGGCGCCGCTCGGGACACGGATCGAGGTGAGCGGGCGCATCGCCACGCTGGTCTCCAAGACGATTGAAGACGAGTTGCTGCCCGGCAAGGTCGACAACATCGTGAGTAATTGCGGTCTGCCGGTCGGACCGCACAACCTGGCGTTCATCCCGACGCCGACGATCGGCTCACAGGATTGCGATCTGACGATCCTGTTGAAGGATGAAAAGTCGCCCGTGTGGGAGTACCGGCGGATTCTCCGGAAGGGCTTGAAGGAGCGCTATCCCGGAACCGAATTCACGTTCCAGCCGTCCGACCTCACCGCCAAGATCCTCAACTTCGGCGCGCCCGCGCCGATCGACGTGCAGGTCAACGGTCCGGACATGTACCCCAACTACGAGTTCGCCCGGAAATTGGCGAGCAAGTTCCGGGAGATCCCCGGCGCCGCGGACGTGGTCATCCAGCAGACGATGCGGACGCCGACCCTCATGGTCGAAGGCGACCGGACGTTCGGACTGGGCGTCAACAGGACCCTCAGCGACATCGCCGATAATCTCGTCATGACGACCGCCGGGAGCCAGCAGGTGGATCAGATCTATTGGCTCGATCCCTCCACCGGCATGTCCTACCTGATCAACGTCTACACGCCGCAGCCGCAGATCAACAGCGTGAACAGTCTCAAGACCATCCCGGTCGACGCCTCGAACGATTCGTCGAGAGCGGATGACGTCCAGCTGCTCGGCAATTTGGCCAGCATGACACCCGTCGGCACGCCGGGCGTGATCACGCATGGGAACATCATGCCGCTGTTTGACATCTATGTCTCCGCCGAAGGGCGTGACCTCGGCGGGGTGCTGGCGGACGTCGAGAAGGTGACCCACGGCATGGAGCACGAGAAGCCCCGGAGCGCCGCCATTGAAATCCATGGGCAGGCCGAACTGATGCACGAGGCCTATGTCGAGCTGATCTTCGGACTGCTCGGCGCGATCGTGCTGGTCTATCTGCTGATCGTCGTCAACTTCCAATCCTGGCTCGATCCCTTCATCATCATCACGGCCTTGCCCGGCGCGCTCGCGGGTATCGCATGGTCCCTGTTCCTGACCCATACGCGGCTGTCGGAGCCCGCGCTCACGGGCGCCATCATGACCATGGGCACGGGGACCGCCAATTCAATCCTCGTCGTCGCCTATGCGCGCGAGCGGCTTCACGAGCACGGCGACGCGGTGCGGGCCGCGATCGAAGCGGGGAAGACCCGCTTCCGTCCGGTGCTCATGACGGCCTCGGCCATGATCATCGGCATGGTCCCGATGGCGACGGGGTATTCGCAGAACGCGCCGCTGGGGCGCGCCGTCATCGGCGGCCTGCTCGTGGCCACCGTCTTCACCCTGTTTTTCGTGCCCTGCGTGTACGCGATCATCTACGGCCGGCGAATGGCGCGGCAAAAGGGACACGCCGCATGATGAAGACGCTCAGCGGGCGACACATCATCCTGTTCGCGGTCCTGCTGTGCGCGAGCTATCTCGGCTACCGGGTGCATGAGAGCCGGAGCGACGCCGCGTCGCTCCGCTCTCATACGCTCGAAGACGCCGTTCCCACCGTGGCCGTCGTCCATCCCACGCCGGTGCCGGCCACCGAGAGCATTACGCTCCCCGGCAACATCGTCGGCTGGTACGAGGCGCCGATCTACGCCCGCGTCACGGGCTACGTAAAGATGTGGTACAAGGACTACGGGGACCAGGTGAAGGAGGGCGACATCCTCGCGGAAATCAACACGCCGGATCTCGACGCCGAATATCGCCAGGCCAAGGCCGATCTGGAGTCGGAGATCGCCAAGTACAAGCTCGCCGAGGTGACCGCCCAGCGGTATGGCGCATTCCGCAACACGCACGCGGTCTCCGAGCAGTCGATCACGGTGCAGGAACAAAACATGAAAGCCCAGGCGGCGATGGTCAAGGCCGCGGAGCAAAAGGTCAAGAACATCGAGGCGTTCATCGGGTTCAAGCGGATCGTCGCCCCGTTTGACGGCGTGGTGATCCAGCGCAACATCAACGTCGGCGACCTGGTCAGCAAGGAGGGCACGCTCGCCACCCCCAATGCGAAGACCAACCTCTATACGGTGGCCGTGGTCGATATGTTGCGCCTCTTCGTCAACGTGCCGGAGTCGTTCGGGCCCTTTCTCCAGCCCGGCCTGAACGCCGACGTGACGGTGCCGCAGTTGCCCCATCGCCATTGGACCGGCAAGTTCCTCACCGTCGCCCGCGGATTCGACGTGAGCACGCGTACCGCGACCACCGTCTTCACGATCGACAACGAGGACCGGGCGCTCTGGCCCGGCTCCTACGCCGAGGTCCACCTCACGGCGCCGGTCGATCGCCAAGCCTTCACGATGCCGTCCACCGCCCTGGTGTTCCAGGAGCACGGGACGCAGGTGGCCGTGGTGACCGAGGACGACCGCGTCCACTTGAAACCCATCACGGTGAGCAAGCTCATGGATCAATTCGTCGAAGTGGCGGAGGGGCTGTCCGCGAGCGACCGCATCATCAACAATCCCAGCGCCGCCCTGCTCGAAGGCGACAAGGTGCGCGTCGTCACGCCGGCGCCCGGCTACGATCTCGTCAACGCCCCGGCGCAGGCGCAGGCCCCTCCGCCGGCACACCCCCGGCCGCCACAGACGTCTCAGCCGGGACAGGCGCCGCAACCGCCCCCGCAGATCCAGCCATGATGTCGGCGCGCGTTTCGATTGGAGGTCGATGGTCGGGAGTTCGCCGTCACGGTGCCCGCTGCGCCGTCCTGCTCGTGCTGACCGTGTCCGGGTGCAGTGACTGGCTGCCGCACGTCGATCTGGCGCCGCCCTATCAGCCGCCCCAATACGTCGTCCCCGCCTCGTGGCATGGCTCGAGCCCGTTCGTCGAGGCGAGGCCGTCCGATAGTGAGCTGCGTCCGGACTGGTGGAGGCTGTACAACGATCCGGTGCTGAACACGCTCATCGAACAGGCCATGGCGGCCAATCCGGACCTACAGGCGGCGGCCGAGCGGTTCGTCCAGGCCCGCGATGTGATGATGCAGGTCCGCTCGCAGCGGATCCCGCAGATCGGGTTGGGCGGGAAAGCGACGGACAGCCGGAATCATGTCGATACGCTGGCTCGCGACCCCGACATTCCGATCACCGGGCCGGGCGTGGCCGGCTCCGGGCTCGCGTCCTGGGAGCCGGACTTCTGGTCGGCCATCCGCAATGCGACGCGCGTCGAGACCTATCGGGCGCAAGAGCGCGCCGCCGACTGGGGCCTCGCCCGCCTGAGCCTCCAGGCCGAGCTCGCGGCGGACTATTTCACGCTGCGCGGCTACGACGCGCAGGCGGCCATCTACAAGCAATCGATCGACCTCTACCGACAGTCGCTCGACCTCGTCAAGGCCCAGTTCGCCGGCGCGATCGCCTCGGCGCTCGACGTCGCCCGCGTCGAATCCCTCCTGTACGCCACGGAGACGAAATACGCGCAGATCCAAGGCCAGCGCCAAGTGACGGAGCAAGCGATCGCCGTCCTCATCAACATGGCGCCGGCCAGTTTTCACGTCGAGCCGGTGGACGAGCTTCGCATGGCGACGTTCACCGTCCCGCGAAGCCTTCCCTCCACGTTGCTGGAGCGGCGGCCCGACATCGCCGGGATGGAACGCCGGATGGCGGAGGCCAATCGCGCGATCGGCATCGCTCGCGCCGCCTTCTTCCCGGATGTGCGCTTCTCCGCGGACGGAGGCTTCCTCGACGTCGCCTTCGATGTCGTCAAGCTGGCCGGCGGGTTCTGGTCGTATGGCTCCGTGGTGTCGCTGCCGGTCTTCCAGGGCGGCTATCGCCGGGCCCAGTTGCAGCGGTCCTGGTCCCAGTACCGTGAGACCGAGGACCTCTACCGCTCGACCGTCCTCAACGCCTTTCGAGAGGTCGAGAACGCCTTCACGCTGACGAACCGGCTGACGGTCGCGGCCGACCGGCAAGACGCCGCCGTCGGGGCCAACGTCAAGGCGCAACATCTCACGACGGAGCTCTTCCAGGGCGGGCTGGCGTCCAGCCTGGAGCTCATCTTCGCGCAGGTCAACACGCTCACGGCGCGCATCGACGCCGTGCAGATCAAGGCCGAGCTGCTGCGAGCCTCGGTCGCGCTCATCCGGGCGCTGGGCGGCGGCTGGAACCGCAACCAACTGCCCAGGGACGAGCAGATCCAGCCGTTCGGCACGTTCCAATACACCAATCTCAAGAAGCCGCCGGCCGCGGGAGGCATCGACGTCAATGCGGAGAACAATTGGGTGAACAACGATCTGACGAAGCCCTCCGTCCGTTGACCGTCGTTCAGCAGCCCAGCCGTCTCCTTCTTTTCTATCGCGAGCCGGCGCCCGCCCTCGTCAGGCTTTTTCGGCTCGGGTCATCAGGTAGTCCTGGTGGACGACGTTCTGATCGAAGTAGAGACGGGCCAGTGCGTCGAACTCTTTGCGGAACGCGTCGAGCCTCGCGGGATCCCCCGCCAGCGTTTGCACCACCCGGAGCACCGGCCCTGCATTCCGTTCGACGAACGCGCGAAAGTGCGCGGGGCCTAACGTCGGGAACGCCAGCCGGCCTGTATCGAACGTCAGATTGCGGACGGCGGCGCCGAGACGTTGCCGGACGATCTCGGGGTTCCCCCACTGCGGTGGCGGCGAGACCTCAATCGGCGGCGGCGGGAGATACTGGGCGACGAGCGCAAACATCTTTCCCGTAAACAGCTCGGGGGGCCACGTCGAGAACGCAATCGTGCCGCCGGCCTTCAGCACGCGCAGCATCTCCCGGGTCGCGATCTCGGGTCTTGGCGCAAACATGTGACCGAACTGGCTCACCACGACGTCGAACACGCCATCCTCGAACGGGAGCGCCTCTGCGTCACCTTCCTGCCAGGTGACCGTGACGCCCACGGTCGCGGCATTGTCCTTGGCCCGAGCCAGCAGCTCAGGCGTCAGGTCCAATCCGGTCACCACCGCCCCTTTGTTGGCCGCGGTGATGGCGACGACACCCGTCCCGCATCCCACGTCCAAGACCCGCTGGCCGGACCGGATTCCGGCGAAGTGCACGAGTTGCGCCGCCGGCGCCGTCGTCAGCAGCTCAAACGGAATGAAACTCGCCCACGACTGCTTCTGGCTTTCCTTGAACTTCGCCAACGCATCCATCCTCGGCTCTCCCTTCTCACAGGCTGATCGCCCCGACCACCCTACATGCTCGCATCACAGAGATGACACTTTGAGCGCCAGTGTCCAACCTCGCTGCACGGTTGTCAATGACCAGCTTGAGCCGATCCGACCCTATCGCTATGTGAACTTCCGCGGCAGTACCCAAACGAAGCTGATCAGGTGTAGTCGGCAGTGGTAAGGCGGGACAGACATCAATAATAGGACAGGAGTGGCTTGAAACACCAGGTCACAGCGGAGGACTCAATCGGCGGCATGGCGTGGACGAAGCAACGGCATAGGCCCTTGCAAAGCACGGACGATCAGTGATCGACTCCCATGTATGCGGTGAAGAGTTCTTCCATAATGGACTGTCCTGCTTGCGACCGGACAAATGCAACAAAAGCCTCCGCCGTAGAGTTCGATCCTCTCCGCGAGACGAGAAAGACCGGTCGGCGCAAGGCATATCGACCATCCTTCACGGTGTGGTCAGCGGGCTCAGTGCCGTCAATGGTCAGCACGGCGACTCCCACCCCGTACTTGACCGCCTCCAACGCGACGCCGAGTGACACATAGGACATCGCCGATACATCGCCTGCCACCGTGCTGATCGCGTCTTGGTCGGAGTGGACGATCTTCCGTGCTTTCGACCTCTCACCTCGAATGCCAAGAGCCTCTTCAATACGATGGCGGATGTGCTCGCTGTGAGGACGATCGACAAGGGCAAGTGGGGTGTTCGAACCTCCCACTTCAGACCACCGCGTCGTCTTGCGCGAAAGAATCGCTGCCAGTTGCCCTGTGGAGACATCTTTGACCGGATTGCCGAAGTTGACGATGAAGGCGATGCCGTCCCAAGCCACGGGGGTCGCGTGCAATGGCGGCACCTCTTCCCCCGTCACGGCAAAATCCACCTCGCCGGCGGTCACCATCTGAATGGGCCTCGACGATCTATCCCAACGAATCTCAATGGCCGTTCCCGGATGCCCTTTCTCAAACGCGAGAGCCAGCCGTTCAATTGCGGGAAGCTCGGGGCCGTTGCCTGCAATAACGAGCAAGCCGGCGATGGCGTTCGTCGAGAGCAGCCATAAGCCGATTGTCACGAGGTGGATGGTCGCCATTCTGATGCACATGTCGTCTCTCGATCGGGTCATCCACGCAGTGCCTGCCGGATCACGTCACGCCAAGACAGGAGACCAGAATGGTGTGATCGGGTCGCGGTGCGCCTGTCAGGCAAAGAGATGCTCCAGCGCGTGGCCTTCTTCTGTATCACCCCGTATGACGGCAAAAGGGCCGGCGGGGACATAGAACGATTCGAGCGCACATGCGATCAGGTTCGCGGCCGCCCTCGTCGTGGTCTCAATCTGGACATACCGCTCTTGCTCACGCACGGCCCATGTGACGGCATGAGCGGGAAGTCGGTCGAGCCAGTCCTCTACCTTCAAGTGGGTAATCGCCTCGGGGATGTTCACGAGAAAGACTTTGGAAGTCATCGCAGCTCCTTGTGTCTTGCTCCCTTGGCGGTGTGACGGCACGGGATTACTGACTGCCTTCCCTCCCTGCTTGGGGTGCACGCGGCATGTCACGGGTGCCGGCCCCGGCCGGAGGCGCGTCCGGGTTAGACGATATACTGGGATCGCGGTTCGGCGGTGCGACCGATGCACGTGGATCGGCGTCCCCCTCCTGCCGGTGTTGCATGCCCGGATCCATACGGGATGGCGGGGCTTCCGCCTCGGCCGGCACGGGCCCGCGCTCGGGGGCCATACTGCGGCCTTGTCCGCCGGCGACCTGTCGTGTCTCGGCCCGCACGAGGCCGTCGGCCGGCGTGATTTCGATCGGCAGCAGCGCTACGATGACAAGAGCCCAGAGAGGAATTCTCATGGTACACCTCGAGACATTGAGGTCGTTTGTCTTTCGGTCGCATCAGATCGACCCCGCTTTCCACGACGACCGCGGCGGCATTTCGGCAACAGCCGGCTGCGGCGAAACGGCCTTGAGACGGCGTGTCTCCGAACGCTCATCAGACGGGCTCGACTCGTGTCCGTCGGGCTTTCGGCCCGCCCTCCTCCACCCACCGTCCAGCAGCCGGAAAGTTGCGTCTGCCATTCCAATCAGCGCGGTGATCAGAAGAAACCACGTTCCCAGCACCATCACAGGCATCAGAACGACGAATGCCGTGAGGGTGATGATCACTGCGAGCACGATGTCCATCCTGCACCTTCCGACGTGCATCATGGAGCGGCGGGGCGGGAATCAGCGCTAATACGTCCCTCGGGGACGTGCTCGACTCTTGATCGGATCCTGCGGCGCTTTTCGATTGGCCTCGATCCCCGCATCGATCACGTCACCACAGATCAAGCAGTGCCAACCGGGAAACACCGAGGACGAGCCTCCCGCATCCTCCATCTCCATCCTCACCATCAGGCCCTGACAGCGTCCGCAGCTCATCTGCCCGCTCCTGGTTCGGCCGCCTCGGCGGTTCGGCATTCATCCCTCTCTTTCAACGGCAGGTGATGGATCGCCTCCGCTCTTCTCATTTGAGTCCGAACCGGCAGCAAGCGACACTGATCCTCTGCCCTTGCGTGCGAACCAGCTCATCTTGACGACGCCCGATCTCCCGTTCACGACGGAACGCCCGCCGGCACACGGCCGGGCCATCTCCATCCAGTCAAACCCGTTCAGGCCTCCACTGCGGCCGCCTTGGGGTGGGCCCCAAGGTTCTTGTACCCATAACGGTCGGCCAAGTACTCTTTCGCCTCGTCGCTGATGTACTCGGTGAACTTGTACCGGTCATCTTCGACAGCCTTCGCATCTTCCATCACCTTGTCGGTTGGGATGGCATATTCAATGTTGCAGGAAGTGTAAGCCTGGATATAGGTGGGGCCCACCTCTCGGGCGACCAAGACGGCCTTCTTGATCACATTTTCCACTCGGCGTGGATTGTTCGGCACGACGGTGGCGACATAGGCGCAGCCGGCTAGCTTCGCCATGCCCACCATGTCCATCTTCTCGAACTTCTTGCCGAGTGGGGCCATCTTGAGGACGGCTCCACGCGTCGTCATGCCGCTCTCTTGTCCGCCCGTGTTGCCGTAGACTTCATTGTCCAGCATGATCGTCGTGAACCGCTCCTTGCGGAACCACGAATGGAGCACGCAGGAGAAGCCGATGTCGGCCAGACCGCCGTCCCCGGCGATGACGACGACATCCTTCGGTCTGTCGCCGAACCGCAGCCGCAGGGCACGGGACAGTCCGCTGGCCACCCCGTTGGTATCGCCATAGTTTCCATAGACAAAGGGGATGGCCGCTTGGGAAATAGCGAGCCGGCCGCAGCCGGCGGTGCCGACCGTAATGGTATCTTCCGGGTTCGGGAACGCGATGATTGCCAACCGAATGAACAAGGTCATTGCGCACCCCGCACACATCGGGTGTTCTTCGATGATTTCCTTAAAGGTGCCGACTTGCGAGACCGACACCTTCTTCCCGAACGGGCCATGCTCCACCATGTCCCGATATTCCTTCGGCATGAATCGCTCGAGCCCGGGCGTAAACTTCACGTAATCAAGACTCATCGGATGTCCTCCCTTCGAGCAACAGATCTCTCTTTTCCTCGTTCCAGTCAGCCCCCGCACCGCTCGCGCGAGCGCGTATCATCCACGTCCCGTGAACACCTTGCGGTGAACGCCGAGCGTCGTCTTGATCTCTTCCACGATGATTTCGGGCGGCATGGTCATGCCCCCGCAGACATGCGGGCCGGCGATCACGCGCTCACTGTTGGGAATCGAGGCTTTGATCTCGCGCGCCATCCAGCCGATGACGTTAAACTCCGGCACGATGATGTGCTTGGCGTGCCGAGTGGCCTCCCGAATCTCATCTCCTGGCCACGGGCGCAGGGTTTTGACCTTCACAAGGCCAACCCGAATCCCCTCTTCATCGAGAAGACGAATCGCCTCGCGCCCCTGAGAGACCGCGGTGCCAGACGTGACGATCAGGATCTCGGCGTCTACGTTTTCTGTCTCGATCAATCCGTCCAGCCATTTGATGCAATGCTTGCGCGAGCGTTCGACCGCCGCCCACACTTCTTGCTGCCAACTGGCGTGCGTCGCATAGCTGATGTAATTGCTCTTCATCACGAAGGGGTCACGCATCATCCGAATCGGCGGGCACTCCATATCCATGCATGGTACCGGCGACCGGTATGGGTCATACGGCGGCAAACACATGTCGGCGGGAGTCAAGTTGACCACGTCTTTGGTATGCGTGACGAAGAACCCGTCGCAGCAGAGCGCCAGCGGCAAATGCACGTCCGGCTCCTCCGACACCATGTAGCCCTTGAGGATCCAATCGTAAAAATCCTGTGCGGTCTCCGCGTGCCACACCAGCATGCCGGTGTGAAGCAGATAGGATATTTCAATCGTATCCGGCTGAATGGAGAGCGGTGAATTAATCCCTCGGCACGTCACGATCATTTGGATCGGCAACCTGGCGCCCGCCCACATGGGAAAGTTTTCCATCGCCCGCATGGTTCCGGGCCCCGCCGTCGTGGTAAAGACACGCGCCCCGCCGAACGCGGCGCCGGCGCATTGCGACATCACCGCAAATTCGCTTTCACCACGGAAGTACTCGCCGATGTATCCTTCCGCGAACAGTTCACCGATCAACGCCGCCGCTTCACTCTGCGGCGTAATCGGATAGGCGATCATGACGTCGACGCTGGCGCGGCGGATGGCCTCTTTAATGACTTCACTGCCGGTAAAGAATGACGGCGTACGCGGCGCGTCGTTCATCATCACGGCCGTATCCGTGAAGACCTGCCCCTTTTTATTTTTCGTTCCGATGATTGGTGTCGTCTCCATCTCCGCGGCCCTCCTCAAAGGTTGGCATGCGTTCTCAATCGTTTCCCCGATGGGACTCGCACGGCTGGTCCAATGGCCCACCGCGCACCGAACACATCGTCCGATGACACGGAGCAAGACGCGAAACGGGTAGCCGGTCGCACAGGGTAGGGACGAGTCGTCGTCCACACACGAACGTCGCGACACGACCGTTGGCTTATGGCGTGGAAGCGGCGGAGACTAGGGAATCACACGCGCGGAGAGAGAGGAGACGCGCGGGGGATAGGAAAGTCGTCGGAGCTCACAACGTCATACGGCATGCTACGCCCACCAGGCAGCCGCGTCAAGCTGTATTCCTGTGCCGCCTCGTCCTGGAGCGGCGGCTCCCACGGCCCTCCGCTCTAATGCCCCGACCACCCAGGCATGACGGAGACGGTAATGGATACGGCAATCAAGATGATGATGATCCACTCGAGGACCTCCATCCGGCGCGTCGCAGCGCGACCCGCCATTTTCCCGTAGATGCTGTCGAGCGTGTCGAGTTTTCGGAGAATGCCCGCGTCCCACGCCTGAAGATGGAATCGTTCGGACGCCAGGCGGTAGACCCGCGCAAGGTATTGATCGCCGATGAGTTTCAGCGTATTGGTGACCCGTTCAAAGATAATGGCACCGTCGACTTGGAGTTGCGCGATCTGCCGCAGGTCCGCTTCCAGCGCCCCGGGCGTTCTGAATCGGCGTCCCATGCGTTTCGATAAGAGGTCGTACGCCTGGTCCAGCGCCTCATCCAACTGCTGGTCGAGATACCGCATTTCCAACAGTTCCACGTTGGCAAATTCCAGGACCGCCTGCACGTCTTCCATGCCGTTGCCCAACAGCAACGCCGCGTTCCAGTCAATGATGGCTGCATCGTTCTTGCCGAACGACAGCCGCGATGAGGTTGCCTCCCGTACTTGCTGTTCCGACAAGGCCTTCTCTTCCGACCGCAGCACACGCGCCATGTCGTCCGAGTACGGCAGCAACTCCGGCGGCGGAGCGCTATCGATGTGATAAATGACGTAGTCCTCCACATACGGCGAGATTTTCGGCTTTTCGACCATCCCTTCTAGGGCAGTTTGTATGTCTTGTACGTGCCGGTGGGAGTCGGCCAACAGAAGCGGATTCTCGTACAGGACCTGGCTCAAGGCGAATAAACGCTCGAACGGCCCGTCCATCGCAATACGGTACGTCACGGATACCGCGCCGAAATCGTAAATCCCGACATCGACCCTGGCATCCGTGCGAAACTCGCCGAGCATCAGCGGCTCCGCTCCTTGGGTCACGCGCAAGGGGGCGGGGCGATAATCAAAATAGTGCGGGGCGCGCCGCTTGTGATGAATCCGACTTCGCTGCTTGATCGCCGTCATGTGCCGTTCTGCCTGGTCGAGATTGATGGAGAGACCGATGTCGTAAGCGAAGAGGACGTAACACGTCCCCTTCGTCACCGTCATGGCAGATGTTGCTGGCACAGGGCTTGTATTGCATTCCGTCAACATGGGTGCCCCTCTCGTAGTCGCGTTCCTTTTTCCCGCCGGTATGGCACCGTTTAAGCCGCGTGCAGCGGCTTCGTGCCGTACTCCCCCGGTGTTTCGCCACCAGTTCCCTGGCGACCATTGAGACGCCGCTGCTCTGCGTTGCTCTCCGTCGCCATGCTAAAGACCAACAGCCACACGAGGAGCACCATGCACGCGATGCCGAACACGATCACCATGGTTCGATCTCCTTGACTTCCCGCGCTGAGCGACCATGCAACCCTAATGGTCTCTACGCCGCGTTCTTTTCCACAGCTTCCTTTAGAACGTCCGCCTCGAGAACGTCCCCCTCGAGTTCAGTCGTCGGCGAGCCGGGATCGAGACTGGCCTTCAAAATGACCAGCACGAGCATCGCCAGCATCATCACCCCGGTCATCATTATTCCCCATGGCGCCATGAGCAGACTCCTTTCCCTTTTTCATTTGGTCCGAGCCATTCCCCCGTACCGCGGCACTTGACCTGAGCGTGTTGGACTGCCAGTTTCCTCATCCCTCGCCCGCTCCAGTCCACCACCGAAGCGCACGGACGGAGGCCTTTTCACACGAAGAACGGCTTGGCTCGTCTGTGAACCCGACGGAGGAGCGATCCGGGGTCGAAGTCAGGCGCGCTGGAGTAATGAGGCGCAGGAGATCAGGACGTGAGGTGCTGCAATCAGCCTACAGGTCGAAATACCCCGTGTCAAAGGGCTCTACACATGAAGCCCCGCAGGTGAGTGATTCTGTTGATATTTAAATTTTTCGCCTGGTGCGACGGTCGGGACCGGGGAGGCGGGCTAGGGGCGACTGGGAGAGCGAAGGGATTTGGCTCGTTCCAGCTCTTGCTTCAGCTTGGCGTTGTCTCGTTCCAGCTCCATCATCCGCAGCTCGCGCCCGACGACCATGTCGTGGAAGGATTCGAGCTCCGCGATCTTCTCCTGCAGCTCTTCGTTGGCACGCTCCAGCGCCTTGGTCCGCTCCTGAACCCGTCGTTCCAGCTCCTCGTTGAGTTGCCGGATCTCTTCCTCGGCCCGTTTGCGTTCGGTGATGTCACGCAAGATCGCCGTAAACGTGATCGTGTGATCCTGCACCAGCTTGGAAATGGACGCCTCGGCGGGGAATTCTGTGCCATCCTTTCGTCGGCCATAAATCTCCCGGCGTTCGCCCATCCGTCGAGCCGTTTCAGGCGATTGCGCGAAGCCGGCCACATGGGCGCCGTGCTGGTCTGCAAAGCGGTCGGGGAGGAGCAGGGTCAGCGGTCGCCCCATGACTTCATCGCTGCGGTAGCCGAAGATTTTCTCCGCACCCTGGTTGAAGAGCGTGATGTGCTGCTGCTGGTCGACGGCGATGATCGCGTCCTGCGCGATGTCCAGGATACCCGACAATCGGGCTTCGCTCGCCTGGAGCGCTTCCTGCGCCTGCTTCCGTTCGGTCACATCCCGAATCGCGCTCGTAATGAACACGCCATCGGCCGTGGTGAAGGGACTGAGACTGATTTCAACCGGAAACTCAGTGCCGTCCTTTTTCACCCCGAAGAGGTCCAATCCGCTCCCCATCGGTCGAACGGCGGGATCGGCAAGATAGCCGGTCCGATGGCTTCGGTGCTGCTGATGAAAGCGGCCGGGGATCAACATCTCCACGGGTTGCCCCAACAGCTCCTCCCGCGGATATCCGAACAGCGTTTCCGTCCGAGAATTGACGAGGACGATGCGCCCCTCATGATCGACGATGACCATCGCATCCGGTGCGGATTCCAGGAGGGCGCGAAACTGCTCTTCGCTCTGCTTTGGGTTTGGTTTTGGCGTCGGCGCGGTGCCTTCGTTCGTCATGTTTCCCCTTCGAGCTCAGGCGAGGCGCCGACTATTCGGAAAGGCCAGACCGGCGGTCTGTAGGATCAACTATTACATACCGCCCCACCCGTCGCAAGAGGGAGAAATGCCGGCCGGCTGCACGCTCCGCCGCTCTGGCCGTTGGAAGGAACCGCGCCCAACGAGGGACTCAGCGGCTACCCCGTTCGGCCGGCTCCTGTCGGAGCATGAATGTCGGAGGGAATTGGACGGAAGCAGGAATCGCACGGACCGACCTGTCATGCGAGCCGGATGAGGATGAGCCGAACGTGGGGGTGTGATCGATGAAATAGTGCCTTCCGCGGCTGATCGCGCGCACCGCAGGCACGAGATGGTCGGCCAACAGCCTCTTATCGAGGTGCCCGCTGGCACCAGCTTCCCGCCATCGTGAGGATGAGACGACGGGGGAAAGGGAAAGGACCAGGATCGGAATCCCCAGGCGATCCTTCAAGACTTTGACCGTCTGCCGCTTGGTCGTGTTCGGGAACCGCAGATCGAGAATGAGCAGATCCACGCCACACACGGCGGCCTTCTCGAGCAGGTCTTCCGAGCCGGCGGCGACCACCGCCGTGCTGAGATCCGTGCCTTCGACGAGGAGCTCCGTCACGGCTGCGCGAAGCCGCGGCAATGCGCTGGCAAGGAGGACTCGAATCACCGGCGCCCCGTTTGCCGCATGGCTCCGGACGGAGGCGCCGGTCCCGCCCCGAGCCGGTGATGATCGCATCAGCCTGACCTCCGCTCAGCCTGACCTCCGCCTCGCCTTCGCGCCGGCTCTCCGCCGCGCGCAGAGAGCCGACGCGGTTCAGGGGTGGAGGCGCCTCTCCCCGGAGGATGAGAGAGAGGCTGTTCCTCCGGCACGTGGATCGGCCCCCACCCGTTTCCACACCGCGGCGACGGCCCTCCGCCTTCGTCCGTATCCTGAACACGAACGCATCGCGTTCGACGAAACTACGGCTCAGCCCGGCCGATCGTCACTTCACAAAGGACACCGATCCCGCCTTGCTGCTCTTGTGAAGAGGGCAGAAGAAGACGATCGTCTCCGAATAGTCTTGGCGGGCCTTGAAGCCCCCGTCGCTCAGACGAATGCGAGACACCGTGCCAGGTTCGACCGTCACCCGAACCGGGGCCGTGTACTGCACCACGGTATCGGCCGGCACCATGGATTCGACCGGCGTGATGACCCGCTCATGCGTCACCAACCGCAGTTGTGGCATGACGAAGGCATGCGCCGTATCGGTCGGATTCTCCAAGACGAGCACGATGTCTTCCTTGGGCACCTGCGAGAGGTCGATCACGTCGCTGACCGGCTCCCAGATGGGATGGTCCGTCGACGGGGACCGCGCCACGAACCGATACTCGGCGCCGGTGGCGTTGGGGAGTGGAGCCGCCGACACCAGGAACACCCCCGCCGCGACCCACAGCACTAACCGTCTGGCAATCGCATCCATAGGTTCTCCATCAAGGCTCATGACTGAACGCCCCATCGCCCCAGTGCCCCTCCATCACATCACGTAGATGGCGCCGGATTGATGAACGTCCTTGTGGATGGTGCAGAAGAAGCGAAAGGCCTTGCCCACCGACTTGGACGCTAGGAGCTCCCCGGCATGGATCCGGATGTGCTTCCGTTCGCCCGGCTTCACCGTGACGGTCACCGGCTCTACGTAGGGAATCCGGATCGGCTCCGGGATGTCCACGGACTGCTCGGGTGTGCGCACGTGTTCCCGGGTGATACGCTGCACGCCGGGCATCACGAAGGCATGCTCCGTGTTCGTCGGATTGTCCAGCACGAAGGTCAGGTGCTCGTCAGGATCCAAAGACCGCTCCAGCAGCACCGTGTCGGTATGCCAGACCGACCGATCGCCTTCGAACTCCCGGGCGACGAAGTGCACGTCCTTCCCCCAAGACAGATCAGCGCCGGCAAAGAACAGGAACCCCGCGATCGCGGGCAGGATACGCATCGCTCTGTACATGACTCCCTCCCGTCTGCTCTGTGACTTCGTGGTCATAGCCAGCCAAGGGTCGGGCTGGCTTTTGTCACGTAGGAAGTCAGCAAGGGCGGTGCCATGCGGCCGGTTCGACGCTGATTACCGGAGCGGCCCGGATCTCTCAGCAGGACAAGCACTTACGCGCGGACGACTCACCAGGGGAGAAAGAAAGGATCAGGGATGCCCGGCGGTCACCGGGAAATAAAACGGTGACCATGAAGGATCACGGTCATGATGCAGCCGGCGGGGCTTTCACAGGCCCTCTCATGTCGAGGGCCTGCGATTCGAGGGCCTGCCGATGGCCGACTCGTGCAAGGGATCCAGCCGAGTGAGACGGCACCACCATGCCCCATCAACCGGGAGTCGCGCGAGAAGGTTTCTTGAGGCCCAGCTTGCGAAGCTTGCTGCGCAAGGTCTCAGGGTTGAGGCCCAATTGAGCCGCCGCGCCGTCCGGCCCGTAGATGCGCCAGCCGGTTCTTTCGAGGACCGAGAGAATGTGCTCATACTCGATCTGCTGCAACGTGGTCCGCCCGATTCCCGGTGACAGGTCAGCGGTCGGCTGGGTTTTCGGGAACAGCCCGTCATCGATCTCGACCGTCTCGCCGGTCGTGAGGATGACCGCGCGCTCGATGAGATTCTGGAGCTCGCGCACGTTGCCCGGCCAACTGTACCGCATGAGCCGGTCGAGCGACGGACGGCTCAACTGCAACTCACGCCGTTTCAACCTGGCGGCCGCCTGCGACAGGAAATGGTCCGCGAGCAGAGGAATGTCCTCTCGCCGTTCGCGCAGCGGGGGGATGACGACCGGGAAAACGTGCAACCGGTAAAAGAGATCGGATCGAAACGTCCCTTTCTTGATCGCTTCGCCGAGGTCGGCGTTGGTCGCGGCCACGATCCTCACGTCCACGGACACCGAGGTCGTCCCGCCGATGCGATCGACCATGCCGTCCTGCAAGACACGGAGGAGCTTCGCTTGCGCCTCTAACGGCATTTCGCCGATCTCGTCCAAAAACAATGTGCCCCCGTGCGCCAACTCAAAGCGCCCCGGACGCTGGGAGCTTGCGCCCGTAAACGCTCCGCGCTCATGCCCGAACAGCTCGCTCTCCACGAGCCCGCTCGGAAGCGCCGCGCAATTCACCCGGATGAACGGCTTGTGACGGCGCGGGCTCAGATCGTGGACCGCGCGCGCCAGCAGCTCCTTGCCGGTACCGGTCTCGCCCAGCAGGAGCACGCTGGTGGGAGTCGGCGCCACGGCGCGGATGAGATCCAGGACATGCTGGAAGCCTTGGGATCGACCGACCAGGGCCCCCATGTTCCGGCTGACCCGGACTTCCTCCGCCAAGTATTCGTTCTCGCGGCTGAGCTGCTCGCTCAAGCGCTTGATGTGCTCGTACGCCCGCACGTGGGCGATCGCGTACGCGATTTGCGTCGCCACCTGTTGCAGGAACTTGAGATCCTCGGGATCCGGCTCTCCCGTCTCTCGGCTGCCGATGTTCAGCGTGCCGAGACACTCGTCTTGGACGAGCAAGGGGAAGTTGATCATGCGTCCCAAGCCTTCTTCCAAATAAAACTTGTCCTCGAGGAAGACTTGCTCTTGATGCAAATTGGGGCGGACGTGGAGCTGCTTCCGATCGTAGACCCAGCCCATGGCGCTCCCGACCCGCGGGATGATGGTCTCCCGGCTCAACGCGGGCCGCTCCACGTTCGTCACCACGGCATAGAAGCGAAAGCCGTCGTGAACCGGATCATAGAGCAGGATGCCCGCGCGGTCCCACGGGACGACGCGCTGGATCTGGCGGGTGATCGCCTTCCACAGACCTTCGGAGTCACGCTGCAAGTTCAGCACGTTCGTGACTTCGAGAAGCACCTCATAGTTCAGCTCTGCCTTGGTCATGATGACGACCCTACTCTCACGTGATGGAACGCCTTCTCGTTGAACCGTGACGGGTTCGTGATCCACCGTTGGATTTCGCGGTTTCTCGGCGGGACCGCTCGATCGCCCGGTCCTGCTCGCCTCGACGATTCAACCACTCCTTGTATTCACGCCGACTTCGACGCCTCGATCGGCCGCGTGTCGAGTTTCACGCCTGGCACCCCCATTGCTGATTCCGTGGAGCACCAGAGCCAGGTGAATGCCTGGCCTCACGTTATCATACAGGAGGCCTCTCTCATGCCGAGGTTCACACTGTCCGCGCTGGTCACGATCCCGTGTCTGCTGTCGTCCGGTTGTCTGGGAGTAGAGTGGCCGGTCGACGAGCTCGACCGGAACAAAGCCGTGCACTTCGTCGCCCGCGATTTCCAGGGCGCTGACTCGGTCTGGCACACCGACACCATCCTCCTCGAGCGGTCCGTGGATCCTGAAGAGGGGTTGGTGTTCGTGCTCGACAACCCGACGGAGACGGTACATACGTTCGTCATGCCCGACGTGCAGCGCATCGTCCGCGAGCGTGTCCTGCGGCCCGAGCAGTCGGTCGACATCCCGGAGCCCATCCGAGTCGCCTACGTCGAGCCGCTGATCGTCACCATCAACCCCGGCGAGCGTAAGCAGGTCCGCGTGCACGCCGTGGACCTGTTCGCTCGGAGGTCGGTGGGCAGGGCGTTTAGGTACTTCTGCTCGATCCATAAAGACATCCATCTCGCACGACCGTTGTACGTCCTCTGATCCGCGCGGCCTCACTGGACTATCGCATGCCCTCGCCAGAGGCCGCAAGCTGAGCACGGCTCCATCGCGCGGGCCGTGGTGTGACGGCGGTCGCCAACGAACCCCTCAAGAAGGAACACCGCTCCCAGGCCGGCGAAACCGGGCACCCGCCCGTGCACACAGAGGGTCTCGTCGGCCTTCCCGGGATCACCCCATGCCGCATGGACTGCCTACGTCGCCTCGCTTGCTGGTTCGGCTTCCGAGAGGGTCTCGGCGGGAAGGCCCTGAGAGAGCGACGCGATCCCCGTCGTGGCCACGGTTGGGACACCCGCCGGACTGTCAATGAGGCCATGCATCGCGGTGACGGCAAAAGTCGAGAGGCTCGAAGCACACGGGGGCCGCCGCCAGCCGCGACGACCCCCGACTTCGCGCCCTGGCGCAGGCCCGGACAGGATCACATGACGTACAGAGAGCCGGATTGATGGACGTCCTTGTGAATCGTGCAGAAGAAACGAAAGGCTTTGCCCGTCGACTTGGCCGCGAGGAGATCCGTCACATGGATCCGGATGTGCTTACGCTCACCCGGTTTCACCGTCACGGTCAACGGCTCCACATAAGGGATCCGGATTGCCTCCGGAATGTCGACCGACTGCTCGGGGGTGAGCACCTGCTCACGGACGATCCGCTCGACTCCCGGCATGACGAAGGCGTGCTCCGTCTGGGTCGGGTTCTCCAGGATGAACGTGAGGTCCTCCGTCGCGTCGACGGCACGGTCCAATAGCACCGTATCGGTGTGCCAGACGGAGCGATCCCCTTCGAACTCCCGGGCCACGAAGTGCACGTCCTTCCCCCAGGACAGCTCGCCGGCGCTGAAGAGCACCAGCCCGGTGAGGGCGGCAACTACGCACGTAGATCTCTGCATGAATGCCTCCTTAGGTGTGAGACCGGCATGGGAACGTCCGCCGGCTGTATGCCGGCTGGGTGAGCAAGGGCAGTGCCAGGAGGCCGCGCCCGCACCATCCGTGTAAGGCAGCCATAAGCTGCAGTGGGACAAGTCATTGTGATCCGGCAGGGACAGATGAAGATCGGAAGGATCAGAGGAGGGAGGCGCTCACCGGGAAATACAACGGTGGACCACGAAGGATCACGACACCGTCAGGGCTTATCGAGGCGGCGGGTTGCTGTCGGGGTAAAGCCGGTACTCGGAGGGTCGTGCTTCGCCGGGTTGGGAGCGGACCGTGGGGGGCACCTCGAGAAGAGACGGGTTTGCAAGGGCGGAGCGCCCCGATTGCTCGAGTGCTCCGTGGAGGATGTCGCGCAGCGTTTCCGCCCGAACCGGCTTGTGCAGAACGGCATGCGCGCCCAGACGGACGCCGGTTTCCTCCAGGACTCGGTCTCCATAGGCCGACACCAAGATGAACGGAACCCGGCGCTGTAACAACCGGCCGGCTATCAAGAGGCCCAATCCGTCGAGCCCAGGCAGCTTGACGTCCGAGACGATCGCGTCGTACTGATGCTCCGTCAGCGCAACCAGGGCCGTCTCCGCCGACGACACGACATCGATCACGCTCCCCGGCCACTCCTGCGCCAGCACGGCTTCATACGCCATCGCCGTCGGGTGATGATCTTCAACGATTAACAGCCGCACGTACCTCTCCATTGCCATAGCTGAGGACCATGCTTCTTTTACAGAAAAAACCCGTTGAGTCCGTTTGGTCCGTTACGTCCGTGAACGGAACGAAGACGCCATTCCCTTTGGGCTTGGCGCGTGTGATGCTGGTGACCCCGAACGGGCCGGGGCAGGAGCCCTGCCCCGGCCGCTGCTGCTACCGATACCACCGAGCATCAACGGGCTGGATCGACGTCGTCGTCCCGCCCGGGGTCACAAAAGCATACACCCGGTCGCCCTCCTTGACCGGTCCCATCTGTGTGCTCGGATGCAGCGTCAAGCGGGCTTCCTGCTCTTCTCCGTCCGCCTTCACGATCACCGCATCGGGCTGAACCTTCTTCACTTCTCCGTACACCGTGCCCCTGAGGACTTTCCCTTGCTGCGCGATGGGTTCGTCCTCGATCGCGCCATAGGCCGCGGACCCGAGGCTGCAGAGGGCAGTCAAGGCGAGCATTGCCGGAAGGGATGTTCTCCTCATGGTGACCTCCTTTCTGGTTCTCTTCAAAAAAGAAAGAGGCCGGCATGTGATCCCACTCTGCCGAGGATATCCGCCTCGGCGTCATTGGTCCTGCCGGCCTCTGGTCGTATTGTCGCACTGGGCTCCGCGGCGGCCCTATCAGCCGCCTTGCGAGGGCGTATCGGCCGCCGCTCGCTTCACCGGTCGGCGAATTCTTACGAGCTCTTACAGGTCCGTCGCGACGGGCAGGCTCTCGACGCACGAAGTGAGGGATGAGCGGCGTGGTGTCGCTAAGAGGTTTTCGCGGCTTTGAAGCAGCCAACGGCGCACGGGTTCTTGGGAACCTTGAGTTGGTGGGTGCCTCGGGGGAGATATTCTTTGGTGATCTCGGGATTCAGGAGCTTCAATTCCAAGTAGTAGGTGCCGTAGTCATGCGCGATCGCGGCGAGATGGCGCTGAGGCTCCTTCACCTGCACGGTGACCTGTTCGGTCTCGAGGGGGGCGTAGAGATCTTTTTTGGTGAGGCCCAGGTACTTCTGCGGCTGCGAGTAGATCTCCTTCACGGCAATGATGCGCGGGACGTACCGCATGGTCTCGCGCACCGCCGACAGCCGCCAATAATCCGTCACCTGCTGCTCCTTGAGGAGCTTTCGGATCCGATCCTCCCCGGCGTTGTAGGCGGCGAGGGCCAGATACCAATCCCCCATTTCTTCCTTCAGGTACCGGAGGTACTTGATCGCGGCCTCCGTGGACATCTCGAGGTTGCGGCGATCGTCCCGCCATGTGGTCGTATACAGCTTGTACTGCTTCCCGGTGGAGTTGATGAATTGCCAGGGGCCGGAGGCCTTGGCCCGGGAATACGCGGCCGCGATGCACTTGCTCTCCACGAGGAGGACGTATTTCAAATCGTCCGGCAGCCCCGCCTCGGCAAGCGCTTTTTCCACCGGAGGAAAGCACCGCCCGGTCCGTTTCGCCAGGATGATCGCCTCGCCTTCATCGGCCAGGAACTGATAGAACTCATATTCGATCCGCTCCCGCACTTGCCAGTGGTCGACCGGGACGGGCTCTCCGGCGAAGGTGAGCGTGTCGGGAAGCTTGAACGAGCTGAGGAAGAGCCGCTGGCCCGGTCGCTGCACTTCGGGCAGGATCACCACCTGTTCAGGATCGTCGCTCATCTCCGGCTCCTCACCGGCTCCCGGCAGCAAGGCGGCCGTCTTCCCGGCCCTCACCGAGCCCGCGCCGTTCTTGAAGGTGAGGACCGCCCCCACGAGCACGCCCGAGAGGATGGAGCACGCGACGGCCAGCACGACGAGACGGAGCGGCTGAGTAAAGTAGTCTTGCCACCCAAAAAGTCGATAGCGCATGGAGAGAAAGCTAGCAAGAAAGAGCCGAAGCGGCAAGTCCACGCTCCCTGTGGATCAGCGATTCCTTGGAAGCATGCGCACGCTTTCGTCATCCGGCACCGCGACCACTTCCAATCCGCACGGTAACCGTGTATGAAGGAGCTTCCCCAGAGGTTCTGATGACCACCGAGCCCGTCGACGCCCGGCGCCCATCGGTCCTGATCGTCGATGACGACCCGGATATCTGCTTTGCGCTCTCCGACTTCCTCGAGCACGCCGGCTATGCCGTTCAGGCGGTGGGGACGGCGCGGGCGGCGTTGAGCCGGGCCGATGAAGCGCGGTTCGGCGCCGTGATTCTGGATCTCGGGCTGCCGGACGGCGATGGGGCCGACGTGCTCCGCGCCTTGACCACCCGCCAGCCGAACCTCCCAGTCATCATCCTGACGGCGTTCACGAGCGAGGAGCGCACGGTCGGACTTCTGCGGCAAGGGGCGTATGCCTTCCTCACGAAGCCGTACAACCGAGACCAACTGAAAGCGACGCTCGCCCGTGCGGTCGGCGCCAGCGAGCTCGCGTCGAAAGCCGAACGGATCGAACGGGCGTTGAACGACAGTGAACGCCGCCTGCAATCCGTGATGGAGTCGGCGACCGACGCGATTATCCTCGCCGACCCTCATGGCAGCGTCACCGCCTGGAACCCCGCGGCTCAACGGCTCTTCGGCTATCCCGCCGAGCAGATCATCGGCCGGCCGCTCACGGTTCTGCTCCCCGCACGCTACCACGGGGCCTACCGCGTCGACGACTTGACGACGCCGACCGACTCCACCGTCATCGGGCGGACCGTGGAGCTCCACGGCCGGCGCTGCGACGGCAGCGAGTTTCCCGCCGAGCTCAGTCTTGGGTTGTGGAAGGGCAGCGATGGGCTGTTCTACAGCGCGATCATTCGGGATGTCACGGAGCGGAAGGAGGCGCAGGCTCGCCTCGAAGAGAGTGAAGCGAGGCTCCGGCTCGCGCTGACCGCGGCGAACATGGGGATTTGGGACTGGGACGTCGCCACGGACCGGGTGACCTGGTCCGAGGACGTGTTCGGCCTCTTCGGGATTTCACCGGACGCCTTCGGAGGCACCTCCGCCGCGTTCTTGGGATTGGTGCATTCCGACGATCGTTCGGCCGTCCATCGACACCTCCGGCTCGCCGTCGAAGAAGGGGCGCCGTACGACGTGGAGCACCGGATCGTGCGGTCCGATGGCGAGGTCCGCTGGCTGGGATGCAAAGGCCGCGCACTGCGCGATCCCGAGGGTCGCCCCGTCCGCCTGCTCGGGACCGTCCAAGACATCACGGCCCGTAAGCGGGCCGAAGTCCAATTGCTCCAGCAGCAGATCGAACAGCAGGTCCTCTTGGACCTCATCCCGGCCATGGTCTGGTTCAAGGACTGCCACAATCGAATCATCCGCGCCAATCGCCTGGCCGCCGAGTCGATCAACCGCCCCATCGCCGAGGTCGAAGGCCGGAGCACGTACGAGCTCTACCCCGAGGAGGCGGAGCAATATTACCAGGACGACTTGGCGGTGATCCGGGGCGGCGCCCCCAAGCTCGGCATCGTCGAGCAGTACCAAGGAGCGTCCGGGGTCAAACGATGGGTGCAGACGGACAAGGTCCCCTACCGGGACCCGAAGGGCCGGGTGGTGGGCGTGCTCGTGTTCGCGCAGGACATCACCGCCCGACGGCAGGCGGAGGAGGCTCTCCTCGAGAGCGAAGCCCGCTTTCGGGCCTTCATGGATCACAGCCCGGTCTTGGCGTTCATGAAGGACGAAGACCTCCGCTACGTCTACGCGAACCGGCAGTGGGAGCGTCACACGCAGCTCACTTCTGCGCAATGGAGCGGCAAGACTGACGAGGACCTGCTGCCGCCCGACCTTGCGGCGGCCTGCGGGGCGAGCGACCGACTCGTCCTTGAGCTTGGGCGCGTGACGGAAAGCATCGAGACCGAGCCCCGCTCCGATGGAACCGCACGCCAATGGCTCGTCGTCAAGTTCCCGATCCACGGCGGCACGGGGCAGCGTTACATCGGGGGCATCGTTCAAGCACTCCCGGACGGTTCACGTGCCGGGCCCGAGGACTGACGCAGCATACCCCGGCGGTGCTGACGGCCGAGCGTGCCGTTCGACTCGTCCGCTCCTCGCCAACCCGGCCCACCGATTCCTTCCCGACTCTTCACCGACCCGGTCACCCCTGTCGTGCATGTACTACATCGATTTCGATCAGACTAGGATGCGCGTCGATTCCCCAAAAGTGGTATAAGGGCGCCGGTCCTGAGGACAAGGTCGTCCTCGGGCAGCTCGACGACATCGATTCGGCGGACAACGACGTCCTCCGTCCGGCATAACGGGACCGAGGGCGTTTTTATTTCGCCCTTCCCCGCAGCGCATTGACCGTCCACCAACGGTCGGAACACGGGAGGGTCAACCATGACGGAATCACTGAGGCAACGCATCATCACGATCGTGTCGGAGGACCCGGGGTGTCCGCTGGAAGCCGTCGTCGCCGCCTGCCCGCAATGGTCTTGGAGTCAGGTCTTCCTCGAAGTCGACCGCTTGAGCCGGGCGGGAAGCGTTCGCCTGCAACTGGTGCGTCGCGGCGTCTACACGTTGTCTCCGGCACACGGTCTCGCCGCCTGAACCGGACCTTTCGCTACCGCGCGGCGCATGGAACACCTGACCTCCAACCGATGCGGAGCGGACGATCCGTCAGGCTCCGACGGGGAGACGATGAAGAGGAGATGGGTTCGATGAAAAGATTTTTCAGTCCTGCACTGATGATTCTGGCAGACGTGTCCGACCGCTCGATGAAGAAGCCGGGACCCAGACCAGACGCAGATAGAACCGAGCCAGGCTCCGGGAACCGGGGCGGCGACGAGGCGCCCGCTCGGTCGGCCGGTCTGGAGCGGCGCCCGTGACCTTCTCAACCATCCCAAGGCAGCCCGAGCATTGGCCGGCTCACTGGAGACCCGGAAAGGCGGGCAGTTCAGCAAGGAGATCTTGATGGCAACGACCAAACGCAAGCCACGCACGGCCTCGGTCGCCAAAGCACTGGACGGGACCTCTCCGTCTCAGGAGGAACGGCCGTCCAACGAACCGCTCGCCAACGGCGACGGCATGGCAGGAAACGGTCATCGGCACCGCGAACATGAGATCGCGCAGCGGGCCTATGAGCTCTATGAGCAGCGCGGCCATGGGGACGGCCACGCGCTCGAGGACTGGCTCCAGGCAGAACGGGAAATTCTCAGGCAACGGTGAGCGACGGCGTTCGCCGCATTGAGCGAGCCACGCCGGCAAGAGCCAGCCGTCCGCCCAGCCCGGCTGGGCGGACGGCTGTGCGTCGGAACTGGATGGTCGCACGCACCGATCAGTGCCCCGACTTCTTGTCTTCTCCTTCATACTGGGGTGCGCCTGAAGGCGGGAGGCCGCGAGTGCCGCTCGGCCCGGCGCCGCCGACCTGCTCTTCACCCTGACCGCCCGCGGAGGCCGGCTGCTTCGTTACGCCGAGACCCTCCGGATTCACGACCGGCTCGCCCATCCCCTTCTGCATCTCTTTCACCAGCTTCTTCACATCGGGAGAGAGATCCTTCGCGTCATCGAGGCTGGTCTTCTGCTGCCACTGATCCTTCGTCAGGTTGAGGGACACCTCCCCCTCTCGGCTGATCTTGAAGCTGTTCCATGGGAACGGCCACAGTTCTTTGGTCTCCTTGAACTGGACCACTCCGTACTCGATCTTGCCGGTCTTCGTGTCCATGATCAGCTTTTCGAGATGCCCGATCGGCTGGCCGTCCTTCCCCTTGATCTCGTCGCCGACCAGCTCATGGTTCCGCACCTCCTTTTTCTCGCCTCGCGCAAGCGGCAGCACGGCGAAGTCGCTGGGCGTAGGATCCTTCGTCCCCGTCATGTCGAGCGATCCCGGTTGATGGCTCCCGCTCGGCTGTCCGCCCGGCATTTGTCCGGATGCCTGTCCGCCGCCCGCCCAGGCGGTTGCGCTCAACAACACGATCGACACCGCACATATTCCACTGATTGGTTTCTTCATGCGCCCCTCCTTTGGTAGAGAACCGGCACGTCGCCTCCCCTAAAACGTACTACCGGAGCGGGCAGCCGTCTGTCGGCTCTTCTTCTGAACCTGCGCCGTCTTCATGGCGAGGTACTTTTCGGGGGCGGGCTTACGGGATTGATCGGAGTCGAGGGTGCGGGCCTGAGCTCACTTCACGGCACGGCCGGCTGCGCGGGTGACCGCATTGGTCGGCCCCTGTCGGGGCGGCGGGTCCAGAACGAGGTCCACGGGACACACGATCTCGAGGCTCTCACGACCATCCTCGCGATGCAGCGCGCACGCCTCGTCGAAGTTGTCGAGGGACAGCGAACACCGGGTGTCACCGTGCTCGGGGATCGTACATGTCAGAGGCTCCACGCGGGCCTCACAGTTGCCACCCGAGGAGCAGCGGGCGATCGCGATAGGGGGCTCCGCTCCAAAGGACACCTGCCAGGGCCCATACGTCAGCGACTTCTGCCGGTCCAGGACGTTCCCGTTCGGCGTCACGATGGCCTTGACGGCGACGGGCTCGGTCGCCTCCTCGAGCTTCATCCACAAGGGCGCGGCCGGCATACACCCGGTGGTCAGCACCAGGACCATCCATCCGAGCCCGATCACCCATCGTCCGGGATGCTCTCGCCATTGCTCCATCGTGCTCGTCCTTCCGCTCGCGGCCGGCTCTACTCTCTCATACCTAAGTCAATCATACGCGCCGCGTAAGGGGACGTCGCGTCGAGCGCCGGGTAGCGTTCCGTAGGCCGCGCACTTAATGAGAACGAACTAGCCGTGATCCTCGGAGCGAGAGGGAAAGGCTTTACGGAAGCAGGCGGGTGCCGAACGTGGCGAAGAGCTGGCCGGTCAGATACCTTGTCCCTTCCGGATCGTTCCTTCGTTTCCGCCGCATATAGTCATTGAGAACCCGGCCGTCTTGGGATCGATGGACGTGGGGGGAAGCCAGATTCATGCGATAGCGCTCGACGGCGCCCGAGACGCGGCTGATGAACACAATGGTGCCGTCGCTCTCAACCCGCTCGACCACTCCGACGTGCGTGAGGGGATCGTTCACGAGCCCATCGCCGTTGAAATCCCACGTGTCGTCGAAGAACACGAGGTCCCCGCGCCGGACGGCCGGCCCACGGTGGAGCCGGCCATGCGCTCGTACGTGATCGTAGATCAAGCGGACCCCGTTCGCCCCCGGGTCGTGGGCCTCGCCCTCGTACAGGTCGATCCCGTGGGCGAGATAGATCGCGCGCGTGACCCCCGCACAATCATAGGTGACGCGCCGGCCATCGACTGCGATCGTCCGGGCGCCGACCAGGCCGGCGGCCGTCCGGACGATGGCCTCCGGGTGGGGCGCGGCGGGGCCCGCCGAGCAGCATGCTCGCGTCCGAATCGTGTGTCGGGACGCGAGCGGCTCGGACGCACAGCCGCCCAGGACCACGATGAGCAGGGGTACGATCAACAGCCTCGCTCGGACCTCGAGCATCCTCGCCTCCTCCGGCACAAGTATACCTAAGAAGGTGAGGAAGAGCAGGCGCGGTCGTTAGATCGGCACGAGCACCTGGATCTCCAGAGGCGCCAATTCCACGGGCAGGCGACGCGCCCAGCCGGCGGACGGCGCTCCGTCGCGCCCGTAGAAGGTGACGGCGCCGCTGACGGGTTCCGCGTCCCTCCGGGTTCCCCGATTGCTGTATCCGATCCCGAACGTCTTCTTGTCGTCGTTGATGCGCGCGTCGATGAGTACCCACCCGGCAAACGGAGTCGAGACGCTCGTATTGGCGACGAGGACGACCTCCCGATCATTGAGAATGCGCGACCAGGTCAGGATCCCGCCCAGCTCTTGCGAGGCCCCGAAGTCGTGGTTGTTGCCGGACACCGGCCGGAAATACTGCCGGCCGTAGCGCAGGGCGGGCTCGTCGGCCCGGATTCGTGCCAGTCGACGGATCTCGGCAAAGACGGCATTCGTCTCATCGAACGCGCGCGGCTTTCCCCACAGCGCCTCCCGAACGTGTTCCGGCTTGTGCTCGATCGACTCGGCATAGAGCTCCTGAGTGCCTTTCAGGCCCTGCTCGGTCCCGTAGTAAAGGCAGGGGATCCCTTGGAGCCCGAACAGGCACCCGAGCGCCATCGTGAGCTGGTGGGAATAGTCGCCCCCGTCACGCGGGTACAGAAAACGGTTCGGGTCGTCATGGTTGTCGAGGAACGTGACGAAGAAGCGCGAGGCATCCCCATGCGTGCTCAGGAGGTGATGCTCCTGCTGAATTTTCTTGCGGAGCTGAAAGACATCTTCGACGACCGTGGGCGGGAGAAAGCCTTTTGCGGCCGGGGCCAATTTCCATTGCAAGGGGAAATCCAGCGACGCATCCGCGCCGAATCGCCCGTCTTCCTCGGAGGTGTAGCGTCCCGTGTACTTCGCCAGCACCTGCTCATCATCCTTGGTCTCACCGAAGATGAAGAAGTTCTTCTTGCCGATGGCATAGGCGTACTCCCGCACGGCGTTGCAGAACGTCAAGGCGAACTCGCGTTCCACGTGCTTCAGCGTGTCGATCCGGAAGCCGTCCACGTCGAATCGGGCGAGGATGTACTGGTGCGCCTTGATGAGGAGGTTCCAGACCGGTCTGTCTGCATACTCATCCGGAAGCTCCGTCCGGAATTCCTTCAGGCTCGCAAAATCCCCTTGGAGCGGCCCCCCTTTTCCCTGGCGCCTGAAATGCTCGTTACGGCGCAGCTCTTCGGGCCAGACGGCCGCATCGCGATTCAACGCAGCCGGCGGATCCGTCCAGTCCCGGCGGGGCACGCCTTGATCGTCCCGCCAATAGATGGTGTAGGGATGCTCCCGCCAGTCGGCCTCATCCCGTACGACGCCGTCGACGTCGTAGGCAAAGACGTCCCCCGCATGGTTGATCACCACGTCGAGGATCACGTAGATGCCGCGGGCATGCGCCTCGTCGATGAGACGGATCAGCTCGGCTTCCGCCAGCTCCGGCCGTGTGCCGAACCGTGGGTCCACTTCCAGGAAGTCCTGGATGCCGTACCCGTGGTGGCTGGCGTGCGAGAGCCGGTTCTTGAGGACCGGCGTCAACCAGAGTGCGCCCGCTCCCAGCCTCTTCAGATACGGCAACGCGTGCCGGACGCCTTCGAAAGTCCCGCCCTGGCGCTCCCCGGTTTCACGATCCCAGTCGTGCTTGGGCGGCGCATCGGGATTGTGGAAGCGATCGATCATCAGGAAATAGATCCAATGGTCCCGCCAATCGAGCGGCGACGGAAACGGCTTGGGGAGGCGTACGGCTCCATCGGGCAGGGGAACGTCGATGACCCCCGGCCGGCCGGCGGCGGCCAACGCGGCGCGCACGTGATCGCTGTGCAATGATGACGGCATAGGCCCCTCCTTGTTGCTGGGTCGTCTGTGGTCGGATTCTCGGCCATGGACACACAAGCCGCGTGCCATGGCCGATCTTCACTTCACCCGGCCATGCGCACGCACGACGTTGACTCCATTGAGGAAAGTCTGCGGACGCTCGGGCGAGGTCTTCGGAGGAGCCGTGCGGTGTATCTGATCGGGCGCGCCGCGTATCCGGCTCGATACGCGGGAGCCGTGGCTCGATGATTGAACCGAGTGGACGTTCACCGGTGAATGTCCAGCAGCACGAACTCGAGGGGAATGGGGATGTGGTACCCGCTGTCCTCGTCGACGATCTTCAGGATTTTCCTCCCGTCGAAGCGGGTGATGCCCCAAAAGGAGAACTCGGCGTTCTTCTTCATCGACTTGAGCATCTCATCGGCCTTGGTGCCCGCGATGCTGAAGAGCCGGACACCGGAGGCCAGCGGCTTGTGCTTGTCCATGATGTCCACGACGGCCCAGAGGCCGTCCGGCGTCCGCTTCGCCTGCCCGCGCAAGACCGCTTTCAGGTGAAAATAATTGGGCAGCGCGCCCTTGCTCTCGATGGCCACATACTCCGTCCCATCCTCGGCCGTGTACTCTTCGATCGTGACCTTGCGCTTGATGAGCCGTTGGAACGCCGGAACCCCATGGGCTTTGAAGTCCACCCATTCCATCGCACGGATCGTGTCGTGAAACGCTTGCGCGCCCAGCCGGACGACGGGATGAATTTCCACCGCGTGCCTCCCCTGCGCATCGGTCGTCTCGACCATCTGATGCTCTTCGGAGAAGACGTCGTCTCGTCCCCCCGGGAACTCGAACCAGATCCGAAAGACCCCGTCGATCGGCACGTCCCCGTGTTCGCTCTGCGCCTGGATGGCGTGTGGATCCAGCCGAGTGGAACAGGCATTGATGAACTCACCCACGACCGGCAGCTTGATCTCGTTGACGCGCAGCGTGGCGACCAGCTCGCAGTCCCCTTTCTCGGCGATCTCGCTGATCCGTTCGACCCGCCCCGTCGCGTTGACGAGACTTCGATCGGCCTGCTGCACGACGAGGTCCTTTCGAATGCGGAGCTGCGCGGCATCGCCGGTCGGCGGGCACAGGGACCCGCAACAGACGAGCACGAGTAGGAAGACTGCGCCCTTCCCCATCCTTCACCTCCTGCCGCTCATTCCGTCATGCCGCCGTCGGTGACCCCTCTTGCCAACGTCCCGCGCATCTGCTTGTGTAGAGGCATACGAGGCAGGTGTCAACCGTCTGTGGGAGCGGGCCGTGGGATCTTTGCGCCAGACGATCCGCCATGTGCGGGCCCTCACACGAGGAAGCGAAGAGATGCGACGCACGACGGCCGCCTCGGCGCTCCTCGTCCTGATCGTTCTCTTCGGTCTCACACCTTCTTCATCTCGTGCGGGCGAGCCGTCCGAGGCGGTCGTGCTCGATGTCGTCGGGTCCGGAAACCGTACGCTGGAGCCTTTCACGGTCACGAACGGATGGGAGCTACGGTGGGAATTTCGCGGGGAGTTCGAGCGTTCGCTCTTTCAGGTCTTCGTCAACAAGGTGAGTGGGAGCGTCCCGAACCTCCCGGTCGACGGGTTCACGCACCACGGTCCCGGGAGCGGGCGGCACCGGATGGAAGAAGGCGGCACCTACTACCTGAAGGTCGTGGGGATGGGCGGATGGCATCTGACCGTGGTCCAGAGGGCCGGTGGGGGGACGTGACCGCAGACGCGATCGAACGATCCCAACGAGGAAAAGCCGGACAGAGGATCAGCCTTTCTCCGAGCGCACGGCCGAGCCGGACGGACGGGAGCGGCGCCGCCAACCCATCAAGGCTCATTGAGGGATCTGAACGCGGATCGATTGCGCGTGTCCATCCGAGCCAACCTGGGCCTCGATCTTGTCGCCCACCTTGATCCGATCCTCCTGCTTCGTCTGACTCGTCACCCGCAGTTGGACTTCATGGCCGGACATGTCCTTGATGATGTACGTCTCGCCCTCGATGTTCAGCACATCGCCGCGGACGACCTGTGCGGCAGTGCTGTTCTGCCCGACCATCGGGGCCTGCGCGCCCGCCGGCAGGACCGAGAGCCACCACCCCAGCAGTGCGACGAGACCGATCCGCGACCAGTTATGTCTCTTCATAGGCGTCCCTCATTGATGTGGCGTGCCCTGACTCGGGCCCGTTCGACCCTCGTCCGCTTTGATGATGTTCTTGACGCGGTCGTTCGCGTCCAACTCGAGACTTACACGGTCCCCTTGCTGCACCCCGTGCAACACATCGGCATCCGTCACCTGTAACGACCACGACTCACCCTGGACGGTACGAAAGGTCACGGTCTTCGCGTCTTGATCGATCTGCTCGATCGTACTGTTCGTGTACGTCGTCATCGTCGGCTCGGATGCCGACTCGCCCGCCGAAGACAGACCGGGCACGAACAGAGCGAGCGACAGCAGGAGCAACGTCACATAACGCATAGGGCACCTCCTTGTCCATTCCACGATGAACAGGGATGAACAGGCAAGGCGTCGGCCGGGTGCCCGGTCGGGGTGCGGGAAGCGAGCGGCAACCGCAACGCGCTGATTTCATTGTAGCCATCCCCGCTTCCCGAATACGACTGCCGCCAGCATAGCCGCCGCCCGGCGACACGTTGTCCCATCGAGAAGCCCATGGGAAGCAAAAGGTGCAACAGCCTCGGCCTCTTAGCGTCCGGCGCGCTTTGTCCGCCACTTGAGACAGCTCGTCCTCTCCGGTGGGCTCGGTCACAGCCGGGGTAAGAGATCGATCCACTGCGTTTTTTGTTCCATGCGTTTCCTGAGCAAGGACAGGATGACGATCGCCCAGAACGCACCGACCGCCAGCAACTGATTGGTGATCGCCGGCCACGCCGGCGCGTCGGTGGTGAAATAGACGAGGCGCCCGAGGGTCAGCACGCTACAGGCCAACGCGACCACGATGAGCAGTGAATAGTGCGTCGGCGGCGACCACAACGCGATCAAGGCGACGGGCGCCACATAGAGGACGCCGAGCGGGAGCCACGGGGGCATCGAAAGATCCAGAGCAAAGATGGCGCCGATCAGAAGAAAGGCGAGAACGATCGGGATCGGGCTGGTGCGGAGCCGGGTGTGCTTCATCGTAGGATCACAGGGCTCCGATTCTTAAAAGATTTCTCCGGAATGGTCAAGAGGGACTACGTGTCCACCGCTCGGACAAGCGGTCAGCCGACCGATCCCGTGGACCTCGCGGGGAATTCTGACCGGCATCCTAAGCATGAGCGCGACGGACCGTCTGAGTTGTCCCGGTCCTCGATCCAGCGTCCTCTCCACGGCTTCTCTATGTCGTTGAGCCGTCGCGCGACGATGCACCTGAAGCTCAGGGGGGGACCAGGCCCGCATCTTGCTGTGCGCCGTGCAGCCTCAGGATCAAGTCGTCGGCCCGCTGACCGATAGAAGAGACAAGGAAAGGAGTCGTGCTGATGGAGGCAGGCCTCCGCGTGTTCGTCCTGATCACCTGCGCCGTGTTGAGCGTCGCGCTCGGGCTCGTCGATGCTGAGGCCAAGACCGGCCGGCGCGAGCAGCTCATCCCGATCCTCGGCGTGACCATGGAGAAGAAACCGGTGGGGACCGTGGCGAATCTCATTGTGGCGTTCGAGGAGCGCGACGACCACGGCGGCTTGTCGGTCCACTTCAAGTCGGGTCCCGGGCGGTTTTCCAAGATGGCCCAAACGGCCATCCAGCAAGCCATCTACCGGGCCGCACGCGCGGCCAACATGGCGACGGATTCGTGGACCATCGTCCTCGGCGTCCCTCATCCCGGCGTGACGATCTACGGGGACAGCCTCTCGGCCATGGTGAGCGTCACGGTTCTCGCCTTGGCGCGAGGCGAGCCCATTCCACCCGATCGCGTCATCACCGGGGCCGTGAGCCCGGACGGGCGCATCGCCCCGGTGGGCTCAGTACCGCTGAAGGTCGCCGCCGCCAACGAAGCCCATCTTCGGCGCGTGGTGATCCCCGAGGAAATGGACGTCGCCGATGCCGATTGGCGAACACCCTTCCTGATGCAGGTCTCTCCCGTGCGCTCGATCAGCCAGGCGTATCAAGCGTTGACCGACCATCCTCTCGGTCCGTAGCGGGATGTTGAAAAAGGCTCCCAGCTTTCAAGACACTGGGCGCTCACCATCTCGCGCCCGTGCGCAAATGTTGAGGCGATGTATTCGTCGCCTCGCGCACCTCGGCTCATCGCGTGAGAAAAGGGGGCGGAGGGCGGCATGGCTTGACTTCAACGAGACCCGCCCCGAATAATATCGTCCTCCTAGCTCCTCCTGGTGCCCAGTGCCCGAGCCCCGATCCGATGCGCCTCCGCCAGAGGCGGGCGGCGCCCCGCTTGCCTCACCCCTGATCGAGCCGCCCGTGAATCCAATGGGCGGCCGGACCCTCATCGTCGACGCCGGAGACCCCGCCGCGTTCGAGTGCCCCAGCGCCGCGCTGCGCTCAGCGGGACCGCAGGACCAGATTTTCATCCGGCCCGGTCGGTATGAGGACAAGCTCTTCGTCTCCGACCGATCCATTGTGGTCGTCGGCGCCGGGCGGGACCACGTCGAAATCTTTTCCCGCCGCAGCGGGCCGCTCTATCTCCAGCGCGTCGCGGGCGGGCGGATCAGCGGCGTCACGTTCCGGTACGTCGGCAGCGATCAGCACTCGGCCATGAACATTCTCGACTCCGCGTGCACGATCACCCAGTGCCGCGCGCGGGACGGGATTCTGTCCGGAGTCGTCGTCTATGGCCCCGATTGCCGGCCTTCCCTGATCGAGAACGACGTCTGTCACAACCGAGAGTCGGGGATCTTCGTGTTCGGCGGGGCACGACCCTACGTCGCGCAGAATCGTTGTTCTGCCAACCACCACTTCGGGTTGGCGGTCCGCGACCCCGGGAGCCGCCCGGATCTCGTCCGCAATCACTGCTTCGACAACATGCTGAGCGGCATCCTGCTCTTCTACCACGCCGAAGCCCTGCTCGCGAGCAATACCTGCCGGAACAACTGGCACTGGGGCCTCGTGATGACGCCTGATGCGGTCACCTCCCCCCCGGTGGATCAGCTCGTGGCGACCAACGACCTCGAAGGCAACCCACGCGGCCCACTGACCATCACGGAACAGCCGCTCCGGGACATTGGACGGTGACGCGGTAGGTAGGGATATGGGGGTAAGGGGGTAGGGGGATAGGGGGTAAAGAGGTAGAGTGGTAGGAGAGCACAACCGGTTTATCCCATTCCCCCCTTTACCACCTACCCCATACCCCTATACCCCTATTCGCCGTGGAAGCGCCCCATCAGCGCGTGGTGGAGCTCGTGGCCGCAGACGGCGAAATCCAGTTTTGAGCAGTAGATGGTCTTGGTGCGGTAATCGAAGAAGCCGCGTACGGTCTTGAGGCCCATCCCGCCGTCTTGGTGCTCCAGCATCAAGGCCGGCTTCCCATACATGGCTTCGTAGCGTTCACGCAGCGCCGGCGGGTCGAGCAGCACCACGGTGAGATTCCGGAGCTCGTACCGTTCGTAGTAGGCGGGTGGCGTGGACGTGCAGCCCGCGATGAGCAGCAGCGCCGCGACGAGGGCCAAGGCACACGCGGGCGGTCTTGGGCAGCCGCACCTAGCCATAACGAAGTAGGCATCAAGCTTACGTTAAGATCCTGAAAAATAAAATCAGGAATTCTACGATGAGGAGTAGACCTTACTCTTTCGCGAGGGACAGGATCACCCGCCATTCTTCGGGGCGGACCGGCTGAACCGACAGGCGTGACCCCTTTCGCAGCAGCTCCATGCCCTTGAGTCGCGGCTCTTGCCGCAACCGCTCGAGCGACACGGAGGTGGGGAAGATCTCGACGAGTCGGATATCGACCATGTCCCAGATGGGGCGAGACGGCGTGCTCTTGGGGTCGTAGTGGCCGTCCTTCGGATCGAAGGCCGTGTGATCGGGATACGCTTCGCGGACGACTTCCGCGATCCCGACCACCGCCGGCGGATCCGCATTGCTGTGATAGAACAGCACCCGGTCGCCGCGCCGCATCGCCCGCATGAAGTTCCGCGCCTGATAGTTCCGCACCCCGTCCCAACACGTCGTCCGCCCGGGCGCGCGTTCGAGATCGTGGATGGAAAAGGTGGAGGGCTCGCTTTTCATCAGCCAGTAGCGCATGCCTCGTTCGACTCCTCTTGTCTCTCGCGTGATCCCCGTGTATTCTCCCTCTGCCCCCCGGGCCGTTCTGCGCCCAATCCTACGTGATCGCCGGGTGTTCCTCAACGCTCAACCAGGGAGAGGCAATGGAACTTACGCCGTTTGCGTATGGCGTCTACAAGTCGGCCAAGTATCTGGTCTATCCGTATTCCTGGCTGGTCATCCTGCTCGGCCTGCTGCTCGCGGCGCTGGTCTGGCCGAACGCCGCCAAACGCCTTGGATCGATCCGCTTGCTTGCGTTTCTCGCCTTCATGCTCGTCGTCGTCTTGGGCAATCCGATCGTCGCCGGTCACATGGTCGCCCCGCTGGAAGCCGAGCATCCGCCGTTCACCGGCGCCTCCTCGCAACGGTACGATGCCATCGTCGTGTTGGGCGGCGGCGTGTTCCCCAAGGGCACCCTCCGGCCGAGCAATGAACTGACGCTCGCCTCCATCGAGCGCACCTTCTGCGGCGTCGAGCTCTTCACCCGTGGGCTGTCGTCGCGGCTGGTCTTCTCCGCGGGCGACGCGTTGGTGTTCGAAGATGGGCCCGAGGAATCCGTCGAGATGAAACATTTGGCGATGCGGCTCGGCGTGCCGGCCGACGCGATCACGATCGAGACTCAGTCCCGAACGACCTATGAGAATGCCGTCGAGACCAAGCGGCTGCTGGGTGACACATCGATCCTGCTCGTGACGTCGGCCAGCCATATGCCGCGCGCGCTCGGTCTGTTTCGGAAACAGGGCTTCGACGCCACCCCCGTGCCCTGCGGCTACTCGTCGAAGGAGCACCCCGATCGGCTCTGGCGCAACAATCCCTTCGACCTGATCCCGCAAGTCGAGGCCTTGCGAAAGAGCACGATGGGGCTCACGGAGCGGATCGGCACCTGGGTCTATCGGATCTTGGGGAAAATATGAGGTGAGGACGTTAGGTCGGTTGAGTCCGTTTGGTCCGTTAGGTCAGTTGGGGCAGTCTTGGGAAATATGAAGTGAAGACGTTAGGTCCGTTGAGTCCGTTTCGTCCGTTTGGTCCGTTCACTCAGTTTGGCCCGGCTTTTCCAACGGACTCAACCGACTGAACGCTCTTTCCCAACGGACCTAACCGACTCAACCGACCTAACTGACCAAACAGACTCAACGCTCCCCTCCTACTTCCCCTTCATGAGCCGATAGACGGTCCCGCCGTGGTCGATCACGTACAGCTCGCCGGCCTGATCCTGGCCCAGTGAGGAGATGCGAAACCCGGTCGCGAGCAGGAGGACTTCCCGCCCGCCCTGGAGGCCCAGCACCTCGCCGCTACAGTAATCGGCATAGACGTAGGTGCCGTCCAGACCTGCGAGCTCGCGCCCTCGGTACACGTATCCCCCGATGATCGAGCAGCGGGGCTCGCGCGTTGGATACTCCGCGACCGGCGGGATGAGACCGTCGGCCGAGCAGCCGACCCTCGGGGCAAAGCAATGGCGCCCTTCCATGATCCGCCACCCATAGTTCCCGCCGCGCTGGACGAGATCGATCTCTTCCCAGTCGTTCTGGCCGACGTCCGCCACCCAGAGGGCTCCGGTCTTCCGATCGAAGGCGAAGCGCCACGGATTGCGGAGCCCGAGCGCAAAAATTTCCGGCCGGCCGCCCCCGGCGGCAAACGGGTTGTCCGGCGGGATGGCATAGGGCTTCCCCCCATCCACGTCGATCCGAAGCATCTTGCCCAGCAGCTCGTGCGTGTCCTGCCCGCGATTCTCCGGGTCGCCGCGGGATCCGCCGTCTCCCATGCCGATGTACAGGAAGCCGTCCGGTCCGAACTCCACCATGCCGCCGTTGTGATTGGTATAGGGCTGGGGGATGACCAGGAGCACGCGCTCCTCCCCCGTCGAGACCGTCCGATCGGATGTCGCCCGGTACTCGGCGATCACCGTGGCGCCATCGGGCCGTCGCGTGTAATTCACGATATACCGGCCGTTCTGCGGATAGGCGGGATGGAACGCCAGCCCCAACAAGCCCTGCTCCCACCCGGTGGACAAGACGCGTCCGGTGATATCGAGGAACGGCCGCCCGACGAGCACGCCGTTGTGAATCACCCGGATCCGGCCCGGTTGCTCGACCACGAACAGGCGGCCGCTCGACCCCGGCGGCTCGGCCACATAGAGCGGACGATCGAACCGCTGAGGGACGACCGGCTGGAGCCTGAGGCCGGAGGCGGTGACGGCGCAGGTCGCCGCCGGCCACATGGCGAGAGCGCCGATGAGGAGCAAGAGAGCGATGCCGCTCGTACGCCGGCCTTGGCTGCAGGCCGGCGTCGTTACCATGCTCGACTCGGTCGCGGCCTCACGTCCGCCCCTCCAGATATTCGAGCAAGGCGCGGTAGGTCAGCTCGCGGGTGACGGCCTTGGAGTGAGCCTCCCGGACGTTGGCTTCCAGCCACACGCGCTCGCCGATGTGCGTCTGAGCCTCGTTACAGAGCGTCCACATGTGATGCAGGAAGCCGTCGGGCAGGCCGACCTGGACCCCTTCCGACTCGATGCGATCATCGAGGATCGCGAGCAGGTCGGAGATGGCCTGGTCCGGGCGGTAGGGAGCCGGGGTAAATCCGAAGGACTGCTGCGTCCTGGCCTCCTGCGCCGCCTGCTCGACGAGATCGTGCATGTATTCCTTGAGCAGGCCGATGACGTGGCCGCTGAGCTTCGGGTCCGATGTCGCCATGCTTCATTATGGGGGACGGCGCCGCCGAGGGCAACCTCGGCTTGACCGGTCTACGAGCGGTCTTTTAAGATGACGCGCCCACCGAAACAGGACCACGACATGTCCGACCCAGGCCTCCCCGAACGGATCACGCTCGAAATCACGACGCCGGCCGGTCCGGTGAACGCCACGCTCGACGTGCCGGCCGGATTCGTGCCGATCAGCAGCATCGTTCCGTTCCTGCGGCGGGTGGGAGAAGACGCGCAGGCGCTCGAAACGCAGCACCTCGCGGAGACGGGCGAGCACGTCTCCTGCCGTCGCGGATGTGCCGCCTGCTGCCGCATGCTGGTCCCCGTGTCTCCCCCGGAAGCCTTTCGGCTGCACGCCTGGATCGACGGGTTGCCCGAGCCCCGCCGGACGCGCTTGCTGGAGAACGTGGCGGCCGCTCAGGCTCGCCTGACGGAGGCGGGACTGCTTGAGGCGCTTCGCGACGTCGCGCACACCGAGCGGGGCCTGACCGATGAGGAGTTGGAACCGTTGAACCGCGCCTACTACGCGCTTCGAATGCCGTGTCCGTTTCTCGAGGACGAGACCTGCGCCGTCTATGAAGAGCGCCCGGCCGCGTGCCGGGAACTGCTGGTCACCTCCCCGGCCGAGCTCTGCCAAGACCTGATCAACCAGCCGATCCGCCCGGTTCCCGTCCCCACCCGGGTCGGCAGCGTCCTGGGCCTGCTCTGGTCGGAGTTGACGAAGACCGCGCCCCGCCTGATTCCGCTGCCGCTCGCGCTCGAATGGGCCGAGGCGCAGCGCGCGGACATGGCACGCGAGTGGAAGGGCCTGGCGCTGCTGGATCAGGCGCTGGAGACGCTGTCGCGCCTGCTCGATTACGAATTCGCCGCGCGGGGAAAAAACAAGACGACTCCCAGCACGCGCTAGGAGCCGTCCTGTTTTCGACCTGCCGCCCCGCGGCCTCCTCCTGCATTTCGGCCGACCCCATTCCGGCCGTCCACAGGGGGTGAGCAAGCGCCGTCGCGCGAAGCGAGTATCCGTTAGGCTGCGTGAACCGTCTCCGCCTTCTTCCGGACCTGGAAGGCCTTATCCTCCAAGCCCAGCGTGTCGTAGAGCGACGCGATGTTTTGATGGAGTTGGGCCAGGAGCTGGCTCAACTGGGCCTCTTGCGCCATCAGGTTCGCTTCCAGCGCGACGCGCTTTTCCTCGATGCGGCGATACCGCTCCTCGATGCGCTGGATCATGCCGATCCAACTCTTCACCTTCTCGGACTCGATGTCCGGGTGCGCAGGCAGCGCGTCGCCCCGTTCCAGCGCCGCATCGACCCGCTGCATCCAATCGATGAAGATGAGCAGATCCCCCAACGTGATCTTCGAGGCATTGGTGTCCAACTCACAAACCTGATCGTTCATCCGCCCCTCCTGTAGATGATGATGTGGATGGAATGAGAATGACGCCGAGAACGGGCGTCCTGCGCTTGCCGGTCGTCGAAGGAACCATGAGGTGACCGAAGGGAGTGTAGGTACGAGGACTACATACTGGGAATGGGAGGCCAAGTCAAACGCTTTTTCTCGGCTGCCACACGATCACCAGGAAGGAGTGGCCGGAGGCCAGCCGACGATGACGGCGTCTCCGCGACGCGCTGTGCGGAGGCCGACGGCCAACCACCTCCGTGCGGGGGTGATGTCAAGCCGCTTGTGTAAATTCCTGAAGGGTGTGCTGACGCCACTGCAAATTAAACCGGTTGAAGATCGAGTAAATAATCCGCTCCACACTCTGGACATTGACAAAGCAGACCATCGGGCGCGTCCGCCGACGCACTTCCACGAAGCAGCGTTCGATGGCATTGGTGGTGCGCAGCTTGCGCCGCAGTCGCGGAGGACAACTGAAGAACGCCAACAACTCGGGCAGATCCGCCAGCACCCGCGCGACCACGGTCGGATACGCGGCCTGCCAGTGCCGAGCGAACGTGCGGGCGGCGGCCTCCGCCTCCCGCCGATTGGGGGCCTGATAGATCGCCTGCACGGCGGCCTTGACGGCCGCATGATCCCGGCGCCGGACACGCCCGAGTACGTTGCGCAGCTTATGCACCCAACACCGCTGATGCGGGACCCTGGGGTAGACGGTCTGCACGGCGGCCGCTAACCCCGGACAGCCATCCGTCACGACGAGTTGCAGGTGCCGGCCCTCCAGGCCGCGCCGGTAGAGATCCTGCAATAAGCCCTCCCACGCTGCTTGGCTCTCGCCCCGGCTCCGGGTAAACGCCAGCAACTGCCGGGTCCCATCGGCCCGGATGCCGTAGGCGACTAACAGCTGGACGCGCTTGCGGCCGCTGGGGCGTCGGACGCGCAGGCTCACCCCGTCCAGAAACAGATAGCGCCAGTCGTCGGTCAGGGGCGCCTGATGAAACTGGGCCACGGCGTGGTCCAACGCCCGACTGAGGCGCGAGACCGTTTGGGCACTGACCGGCTCCTCCGTGAGCAACGCGATGAGGCGCCCCGCGGGCCGCGTGCTGATCCCGCGTAAGAACGCTTCGCGGATGAGCAGGGTCACCTCCGGCGCACGCCGCTGCAGGCGCTGGAGCCCCCGCGGCAGGAACGCCTGTCGCCGCGTCCGGGCCACGCGGACGCGGAGCGTCCCGAACACCGTCACGACCTCTCGTTCATAGAAGCCGTTGCGATAATCCGGCCGGCTCGCGTCCCGCTCATACTCCCGCACCCCCAGATACCGATCCCGCGCCTCGACCGAGAGTCGCTCCAGGCTGCGTTGCCACACCTCCCGGGTGTGGCGATGCAGATCGCCCCAGAACTGCTCGCGGACGTCGCTCATGAAATGTTGAAACTGCTCGGTCCACGGTGCTAGCGTGCTCATGGGTGTAAGCCCTCCGTTGTTGGAGAATGGGTTTGCCTGGACAGCGACCCAGCTTACACCCTTCTTCTTTTACACACACAACGTTACATCACCCCGTGCGGGATCTCGATTGTCCGATGGCCAGCTTTGCGCTATGATGGCCGCCTTTCATTCGCTGCGAGGCCCTCATGGTAGCCCCGATCATCACGTGCTTGGACCTGGAAGGCGTCCTGGTGCCGGAGATTTGGATCAACGTGGCCGAGCGCACCGGCATTGCCGACCTGCGGCTGACGACCCGTGACATCCCCGACTACGATGTGCTGATGAAGCGGCGCCTCGGGATCTTGGACCAGCACCGGCTGAAGCTGGCTGACATCCAGTCGGTCATTGCGACGATGGCGCCATTGGACGGGGCGACGGAATTTCTCGGCTGGCTTCGGGAGCGCTGCCAAGTCATCATCCTCTCCGACACGTTCTCGGAGTTCGCGCTCCCCTTGATGCGGCAGCTCGGGTATCCGACGATTTTCTGTAATCGGCTGGAAGTCGACGCCGCCGGCCGGATCGTCAACTATCACCTTCGCCAGCCGGATCAAAAGCGACAATCGGTGATCGCGCTCAAGAGCCTCAAGTTCCGCATTCTTGCCGCCGGCGACTCCTATAACGACACCGCGATGCTGGCCGAGGCGGACGCCGGGGTGCTCTTCCGCCCCCCCGACAGCATCGCCCGGCAATTCCCTCAGTTCCCGGTCGCGCAGACCTATCCCGACCTGCAAGCGCTCTTGGCGAAAGCGGGGCCGTTGGAGAGATAGGAGCGGGGAGCTTCGGAGCTGTCAGCAGACAGATGAGAGGCTGACGGCTTAGCTAAGAAGGCTTGGCTCGGCCGCGAGCTTCCTTACGGGGTTTCGGCGCACTCGCGGATCGGACAGGTGCTTTGCTGACCAGGGGGAAATCGGCAGGGTGTTCAATAGACTCCACCGCAAGGTCGATGTCCAAATCAGGCCAATAGAGATGGTGGGGATGAGGAAGCGTGACGTTCATCAGTTTGCGAACAGGAACGTCTTCAAACCAAGGGAACTGATCAAAGGGCATGAAGAGCTCTCGCTGCTGAAGAAGCAGCCAGAAGCCATGCTTTGAAACATTCGTGACTTCAACTGCCGAAGGAAGCATCAGTTCTCATTCCCTTTCACCACCTCCAACAGCTTTCGTCCCCAGCGCTCGAGCTTGGCGGGGCCGATCCCGGGGATGGCTTCCAGCGCGTCGAGGGACGCCGGGCGCATCGCGGCGATGTGCCGGAGCGTCTTGTCGTGGAGCACCATGAAGGCCGCCATCTCCTCCTCCCGCGCGACAGCGGCTCGCCAGGCACGCAAGCGCTCGAACAGCTCCAGATCGGCCTCCTGAGTCACAGCGCCTCGTCCCGCGCCCTTCGTCTTCTCAAGGGTGCCCGGCGTCGGCGCAGGGGCCGGCTCTTCCCACTCCAACGCCTCCGTCCCCTTGAGCACGCCGGCACCTTTCGCCGTCAGCTCCAAGACGGGATAGTCCAAACCTTCCGTGCGCAGGTAACCCGCGGTGAGAAGCCGGCGCACCAGCCGTCCGATGCTCGCCCGTCCGAGCGCCCGCAAGCGTCCGTAGGCCTCGCTCAGATGCAGCCCCGAACCCGTCACACCCTTGGACGTGCTGCCATAGAGCAGATCGGTCAGGCGCGTGGCACCGAACCGCCCATGAAACCGGGCCACGGTCGAGAGCACGGCTTTGGCCTGGTCGAGCACATCGGGGTCTGCCTCTTGGACCGTCGGAGCCGATCGGCATCGGTCGCACCGTCCGCACGGGCCGAGCGCCGTCTCATCGACGTCGCCGAAATAGTCCAGGACGACGAGTTGCCGGCAGCGCGTGGCATAGGCATAGGCCACGATCCGCCGAAGCAGGTCGCGGCAGGCCTCCTGGCGCGGACGCGGGTCCATGCCGCTCAGGGCCAACGCCTCGCCGGATTTCTGGATCAGGAATTCCTGGGTGCTGATGTCGCTCTGCTGGAACAGCAGGACGCAACGGGCCGGCAACCCGTCCCGTCCCGCACGCCCGGCCTCCTGATAATAGGCTTCGAGACTGCCTGGGACGTCATAATGGGCGACGAGCCGGACGTCGGGTTTGTCGATGCCCATGCCGAAGGCATTCGTGGCGACCAGCACCTTGACGCGGCCCGAGAGGAACCGGTCGTGAATGGCCGCCCGCGCGTCGTCGCCGAGCCCGGCGTGGTAGTACCCCACCCCTTCCGGCCGATCCGCGAAGTGCCGGGCCAATTCCTCCACCCGGCGTCGGGTCGCGCAATAGACCAAGACGCTCCCGTCGGTCACCTCGTCCAACAGCCGCTCGAGCGCCTTGAGTTTGTCATGCCTCGATGCGCACAGCTCGACGGAAAACGCGAGATTGGGGCGGCGAAAGCCGGTGACGACGGTGAGGGGCGTGCGGAACGCCAACTTCTCGACGATGTCGCCTTGAACGCGGGGCGTCGCCGTCGCCGTGAGCGCCAGGCACGGCGGATCGTCGAGCTGAGCCCGGAGCTCCCCCAGCTTCAGGTAATCGGGCCGAAAATCATGCCCCCAATGGGAGATGCAGTGCGCTTCGTCCACGACGAGCAGGGACGCACCGGCCTGCCGGAGCTGGCGGATGAACCAGACGTGCTGCATCCGCTCAGGGGCGAGATAGAGCAGCCGCAAGCGGCCGAGCTTCATGTCCTGAATCGTGCGGTCGCGCTCGGTCTGCGAGAGCCCGGAATGATAGGTCCCCGCGGCGATCCCCCGCGCCCGGAGGGCATCCACTTGATCCTTCATGAGCGCGATCAACGGGGAGATGACGACCGTGAGGCCCGGAGTCAACGTGGCGGGCAGTTGGAAGCAGAGGGACTTGCCTTGTCCCGTCGGCATGACGGCCAGGACGTCGCGACGGGCGAGCACGCCCTCGATGACCTCACGCTGGCCGTGCCGGAACTCCTCGAAACCGAACCGGCGACGAAGCTGTTGGATGAGATCGAGTGGAGGAGAGTCGTTGACGATATGCAGCATCGGCGGGACCGTGCCGCTAGTCACGCTTCTCGCGCTGCACCCACCCTTCTTTCATCAAGCACTTGTCGACCATACTCTTCTGGACGTACGGGGTATAGACGACGGTGTTACCTTGGGACATCGAGTTCACGACCTGGCGATCGCACTTGTTGTAGTCATAGACGAACTGCTCTTTCTTCTTGGTGGCGTGGACCCATTCGGTGGAGCTGCAGCCGGCAACGACCAGGAGGCAGGAGATCAACCCGAGCAGGACGAGACGATAGTGGTGCATGCAACCCTCTCGAGCAGGTGTGGAGGTGAATGGCGGCAGGAGTCTAAACGGAGTCGGAGCAGCCGTCAAGAGAGATGGGCGATGCCGGAGGATCCCGAGGACCGGAGGCCGACTCAGGCAGTCAGGCCTTCTTGAGCGCGTGGTTCAGATGCATCACCGCCTGCTCGAGTGCCTCATCACCGGCGACACTCCTCAACACGTCCTTGGCATTCTCTTCCTTGGGGTAGATGGGTGCGATGCGCAGGGACTTGTGGATTACCGGGTAGGCGTTGGATTTGATCGGGACATAGAGCCGGTTGAGGCTGGCCCATGCCCGCCCGTCGGCTTGGGCGATCGGCCGGCCGGTCTTGGCATCGAGCAGGACCAACTCGGACAGCGCATAATTCACCGCCTCGAAGCCCGGCACCTTCGGTCGAGTTCCGCCCTGCTCGGGCGCGCCGTCCAAGGGGAGGTAGAGCGGGATCTCGGATTCCTCACTCGAGAAGATTGCGATCAGCAGATAGTCCAATCCCTGCTCTTTCGCCAACTGGACGAATTGATCGGCATTGCCGGTCGGAAGGACGCCCGGGTCTTGCAGCACTTTCACGATCCGGATCGGAAGCATCTCCTGGACCTGTTGTTGCGTCCGGTCCGTGAGGAAATGGAGCGACTCCTCGGACAGGGCCGGGGCGGATCTTGGCCACGTCACATCGTTGAGGACCAGGAGGCCGGCATCGATCAGCTGATCGGGAGAGATGGCGGCGAGTTCCATCCTGTCCCGCTGAGCGTCGGCGCCGAGGTAGGCATCGATCCGAGCCGGTGGCGACGCGGAACAGGCGGCGAGCACGATCAACAAGACAACCGAGATCAGAGATCGAAGCGGGATCATGGTCGTCCCTCCTGGCGGGAGGCATGGCGGCTGCACCGTTATCATCGTCCCCTTGATTCGACGGTGTCAAGGCACGGCGCCTGAGCCAGTGACTCCTGCAGATGACCGGTCCTGTTGCTTCCGTCCCCTCAATCCGGTAGGGTACGCGCCATGCGATTTCCCCCCGGCGCCTCGCTGCTGCTCTTCAGCCTCGCTGTCCTCCCGCTTTCAGGTTGCGACCAGTTACGCCTACCCCGACTGACCTATGAAACCGAGCAAGCGCCGCCAAGTCCCCTCACCGCGAAGTTCGTCTTCGAGGATTCCGTGAGGGACGCTGTGTTCGAGCAAACGATCTGTGCCGACCAGCTCTGGCGAGGGCCGCTCGGTGACGCCATCATCAAAGCGTTCATGGAGCGGGGACGGAGGCAGTTCGCACAGGCCGAGCTGGCAGCCGCCAACGGCGCCCCAACTCCGGCTGGCGGGACCGTCCCGAACCTCGTGATCGCCTCTCGGCTGATTCGGCATTCATTTGTCCCGACGACGAGGACCGGCGAGTTGGATCACTTCATGGCCCATCTTGACATTGAAATGATCACCTCCTTCCAAGATGCGACGGGCCGGACGCTCGCAGAAATTCCATTGCGATACTCCGATCAAATGAACTTATGGACCCCTCTTCTCGGATCGGGAGGTGCGCAGTGCTCGGCCGGACAATTGGACGCCGCACTGCGGAAGGCGGCCGAGTACCTTGCGACCAAGATGGCGGAAAGCGCCCATCGAATCAGTCAGCCCTCTGCCCCGGCCCAGACCGCTGCGGCGCAGGTCCCGGTATCGCAGGCTTCTCCACGGGAGGGCGGAGGAAGTGCCTTGTCCGTACGCGCGACCCTGCTCGATGAAAACGACAACCAAATCCTCGAAGCCGGTGAGAAGGTCGGCGTTCGGATCGATGCGACGAATCAAGGCAGCACGCCGTTTCCCGCCGCCTCCGTGGTTCTCTCGGGAACGCCGGCATTAGTCGACGCTTTTGCCGGAAGCATGAGTACGCCGCTGCAGGTCGGGCCCCTGCAACCTGGTGAAGCCAAGTCCTTGATCCTGTGGGGACGAATGCCGGCCAACGTAGAGGCGCAGCGCGGGGAGCTCATGCTCTCTTTGGCGGCGAGCAATATGGCGAACCTCCCGACCCAAACATTGGTGGCCGCTATCCGGCCGAGGTCGATCGCGACGCCCGGCGTGGCGACGCCCGCGTCCCCTCATAATAAAGCAGCGACCGGTTCGATGGTCGGTAGCCACTATGTGATCGTCACGGCCATTGGCCGGTATCGAGATACTGCTGCTCCGGCAACCAAGATGAACGACTGGGATTCGCTGGTGTCCGCGCTGGAAGAGGGCGGGATCCCTCAGGCGAATACGTTGACGCTCGTGGACGACCACGCCACCCGGATCGACATGGAGGAGGCGGTCGAGACCTGGCTACCCGAGAAGGTCGCCGAGGACTCGATCGTGATCTTCTACTTCACCGGCCAGGCGGCGGTGGACGCGAAGTCAGGGGGCGTCTACCTGGTCCCCTATGATGCCGGCCGGTCTTCGTCGGCCCGACGGATGGTCGCGCTTACCGACCTTCAGCAGAAACTGGGGAAGCTTCCGGCCCGACTGAGCCTCCTGCTCATCGAGCCGACCGATGTTCGCGCCCTCGATGGAAGCGTGCTGCCGCAGGCGAAAGCCAAGGCTCCCAACTGGCAGGGCGAGCTGGGATCGAAGAGCCGTGGGAAGGCGCGCGAAAGCCGAGCCCGTGTCCTCCAAGTCGTAAACACGGGCCACGTGGCCGATAACAGCTCCCCGTTGCTGCGTGTGTTCCAGGGCCGCCTGGATCCGGACCAGGATGGAACGACCACGGTCGCCGAATTCCTCCGTGCCCTGCCAAAGTCGGCAACCGTCTTCCCGGCGCTCCCTCAGACCGCCTCAGAATTGACCCTTCCGATCGTGAGTAGCCCCGCTCAGTAGTCTTTCAACTCTCTGGGGCGGAAGCGGTCGTACCAGGTTCGCTCAGCCGACCATCGTCGCGGCCTTCTCATACTGAGCCTTCATCAGCTTCAGCATGGCCTCGACGCTCTCCCGCATCTCCTTGGGATTCCATTTCGCATCGCCCGGCGTACCTTCCAGTTTCGCGATCTCGCGAAGCACATTGTCACGCGTCTGGATGAGATCCAGGACGAGCGCTTGAGCTTCGGGTGATGCCTTGAGCTTGGCGACCAGCTTGTCCACCTGCCCGATCAAGGCCTCGACGGACGTACGGAACTGGCGGGGGTCATTCGGCAGACCGTCGACCTTCAACGAGTCGGCGGCAACGGCTGGTTGGCCCAACGGGAGGTTCGCGACCATGAACGCGCTGAGGAGTGCCATCGATACAGCGACGGCACGGAGGACACCCATCGGCATGTTGTTCTCCTTTCGCTCTGTGGTGGCTTGGGTCTACTCCCTCTCCGGCCCCGATGCCTCGGATGAAAGAGCCGGAAGCACCCGACACGAGGCACGGTAAACCCCGGCTGCGCCCTAGAGGTAAAGCAGGAGAACCGAATGTCAAGACGGTGAGAAGGACTCGCCCGAGCCTGGTAGGCGGTCCCCGCCGATCTCGAACAGTTCACCAAGAGAAAAGTTGTGATTTCGTCCTGGAACAGAGAGGGAAAGGTGAGCCTAGGTCGGCTAGCTTCTCGAGAAGCGCTGCTCCGGGGGAGGGAGGGGCCCCGCCGAGGCATCCTCGGCGGGGCAGTCTCGAGGCTAGAAGTTGATGTGTAGCTGGGTGTAGGCCCAGACTTGGTTGACGGGATTCTGACCGGGACCGGCCACCTTGTCCAGGAAGTCTCCGGCGATGATGTAGCTGCCGCCGATCTGCCAGGCCACCTTGTTGTCTTTGAAGAACAAGGTGTAGATGCCGTCGAGCTCGGTCGCCAGCGAGCTGGAGCCGTTGTTTTGCGTGAAGTAGCAGTTCTGAGCGGCGCGGTACCAGCAGTCACCCGAGACCGCCTTCCTGAACTGCCACACCCGGAATTCCACGTGTTGCGCATCCGACGGCTTCATCTGGAGGCTGCCGCTGTACGCCACCATGTTCCGCCAGGCCATCACGTCGGCATAGCCCATGACGATGTGGTTGGTCGGATAGAAGTTCTCGAAGGTGTTGGCGTTGCCGTTACACGCCGCTACCTGCCCCTGTTGACACCGAGCCGCATCACCGTCACCGGATGCATAGTTGAATTCGATGCCCAGGCGCGGTGACCACGGGATAGCCGCCAGCGTCACACCAGCTTCAGCCGCTAGAGCATAGGCGTTGATATGAACCCGCTGGCCCGAGGCGCCAACGCCCATCGAGCCGAACTGCCAGTAGCCTTCAACTGTTCCATCGAAGATCCCTTGCCGCAATGCTAGGCGGGCACCCACGTTGTGGCGGGCCTGATCGTTGGCATGTGCAGCAAGGACGCTATTAGCCGCTGATAGGCCAGCCCCCTGCGTAGCGCTGTTCTTAAAGTAGACCCATAGGGGCTCAAACGACAGCCCAGCCATGGGCTTGAATACGAACCGCGTGAAAAAGATATCGGCATCAGCACCCGCCTTCGCGAAACTGCTCGTCGGCGCGCCCTGCGGCATGACGCCGAATGACGTGCTTTGAGTGCCAAAGACGTTGAAGTCGGTCTCCATCGGGCGCAGCCATCCGCCCCAGAACTCCCAGGTCGGCTGGGTGTACTGCAGGGTCACACCGTCATGGGTGAAGCCCGTATTGGCCCAGTCGAAGTGACCGAACAGGCGGTGGTTGCCCATCACGATCATTTGACGGCCGGCCTTCAAGCTCAGGTTTTGGACGCCGAGGTTCCGGATCATGATGAAGGCCTGTCGAAGGAATAGACTGTCTGCCTGACCGTTCTGGAACGCGTCGTTCGCGCAGATACTGCCACCGGCGGAACATCCAGCCCCTGCCGTAATAGTATTGTTGGCGGCTCCCCAGTTTTTCGCCCACTGCGGCTGAACGAAGAAATCCACATCGGGCGAGATGGCATAGTCAATTCCCAGTCGGAACCACTGCTGGACATAGAAATCATTCGCGCCAGCGACGCGGCCGGTACCGGTTTGAGACACCCCGAAGTTCGAGTTCGTGCGCAACTCCGGCCGCACCCGCATATCGCCGGAGATCGTCAGCCTCCGGATATCGAACAGCGGGCTCTTGGGTGGATCGAATTCGTGATAGGGGGTCAGGTCGGGCATCCCGCGGGGGATGGGGGGGATGTTGGTCGGTTTGTCGATGACTTTTGCCGCCACCGGCGGGTCGGCAAAGGCGGGCATCGTCGGCATCGCGACCAACGTCGCGAGCACCGCGAACCACGTGATTCGCAGAAGAGCTGCCTTCATAGCGTTCCTCCTGTTGATTGGATAAAGAGACCCGGCCGCGTTCGTACCTCGCCGCCGGACGTGTCACTCCAACCGCAACCACTATGAACAAGCTACGGTTCTTGTTGTGTCGTGGAACCGGGACCCGGTGTGCCTTCCGCCCCCGGTGTGACTGTGCCTACCGGCGTCACCCCCTTTCAGAGAGACGATTAAGCCGTGTAAATATACTCAGTATAGCGCCAAAAAAAATTCACGCCTTGGGAGCGCCCTGCTCCGGCGCCTTGGAGATGTTCTCGATCTCCTGCTCCGCTTCCTTGACCGACGCTTGGAAATCCTGCTCGACCATCTTCACTTCCTGCTGGATCAGGTTGATCTCGGGCTCCACCGACTTGCGCAGATCGTCGGCGGTTTCCTTCAGCCCCTTCACGGCCTTGCCGACCTGCCGCCCCACCTCGGGGAGCTGCTTGGGACCGAACAGCAAAAAGGCGATGACCAGGATGATGAGAATCTCGCCGGCGCCCAATCCAAACATAGTTCGGCCATCACCCTTGCTTCGGCTGTTCCATCGGTGCGACGTGGGGTTGCGGCTGTCCCTGCGGTTGCCCGGCGGGCTGTGGCTGCCCCGCCTGCGGGATCTGCTGCGACTGCGCCGTCTGCTCCTGAGCCGGCGTGACATCCATCGCATCCGGTTCGTTGACCGATTTCTTGAAGCCTTTGATCGCCTTCCCCAAGCCCTCGCCGAGCTGCGGGATCTTCCCCGCGCCGAAGATGATCAGCACGATGATCAGGATCAGCAGCAGTTCCATCCATCCAAACGAGCCAAACATGGGTCCCTCTATGCGCCTTGGCCCAGACGGTTACAACGGCCGGCGGCGTGCCTCTCGCTCCACTCACGGCTTGAATGGACTGGGCGGCCTTCGTAGCAGCCTAGGATTGGCATCATGATCGTTTGTGTTGCCGTGACGTTCTGCTGACCGTGAGGCTGGCGCCGCCTGTCTGGCTGGCCGGCCTCCGACCTTGGCCTTTCGACGTACTTCGAAAGGTGTAAGGTCTGACAAGTCTCCTGCACGGTACTAAAAAGACCCGGATGAGTCAAGAATTATCTGAAAAAATCCACGGTTCTGGGAGGGACCGAGCGGGAGGGTCAGGGCCGGAGAAAATGGTGGTAATAATCGACGCCCTGAGCTGGGGCGAACAGCGCCGTCTTGATCAGATCCGGATCATAGCCGAGCGCCTCGAGGTCCTTTTCCGCGTCCTTCAACTCTTCTTCGGTCAGATAGGCGATCGTGTCCGGCACCCCGTTTGGCTTCAGCGAGGCCAAGATCTCCTCCAGCGCTTGCCGTTCCTCGGCCGGCGTGTCCTTCGAGAGCGGAAAGTCGATCTTTCGTTCGTAGGGGCTGGTATAGGTCTCGTTGAGCGCCCGGATGGTCTGCAGGATCAACCGGTCCTGCTCCCAGCCTTTCAATGAGGCGGTCCGCGGATGGGTGGCGAGCAGATCCATGAGACTCATGACGTTCGTGCCGAGGCTCCGCCCCACGAACTCCTTCTGCAGCTCCACCTCGGTCGTCTTGATGCCGACGTGCCGGGCGACGGCCTCGATGAGCGCAAAGTTCACCATGAAGCTGTACTGCCCCCCGAACTGCCCATAGCATGGCTTCTCGGAATCGTTGAGCACGGTGAGATCGCTCGTGCCCGCGTCCAAGCTGCTGAAGCCGACGGCATCCGGCGCGAGCAGGCGCTTCGCTTCCTTGACCGTGGCGCAGGCGCCGAGGTTCACCGGCACCAGGACGTGCTCGTCGATCTTCTTCAAGAACTCGGTGATCGTCTTCCGGTAGGGCACGGCCTTCCAGTCGCATTTCCGGTACTCTTTCTCCCAGATCAGGTCTTCCAGAAACGGCGGAAAGGTCGCGAGCGCCGCCATGTCCTTCGTCTCGAAGGCCTTGACGAAGCCGGCCCAATCGGCGATCTCGGCATAGCGGGTCTCGCTCAAATTGGGGCGCATGTACTCTTCTTCGATGTCCCCGCCTTTCCGGACCATGAGCTTGGTCGGCAGGTCGTTCCACAATTCATTACAGAAGATCCGATCGACGGTGCCGTCTTGGAGTTGCGCCAACCGCTCGACGTCGGCGCAGAGGCCCTCCACCCGCTCACGGTGGTCGGTGAGGTCGGGGTGCGCCAGCGCCGCGTCCAGGGCCGCCTGCTGCCGCTCCACCATGACGTAGCGGACGCGCGGGTAGACCCGACCCTCCTTGTCGATGGCTTTGAGATGGGTCAAGAAGCACGCGGCCAGGTTGCCGTTGCCGCAGCCGAGCTCGAGGATCGTGAAACGTGATTCGTCATTTGTCCCACGATTCACAATCAACGCTTCACGATTAACGGAACTCCCCCTCGCTTTCTCGCGCGCCAGGACGCGTTCGTAGTAGTCCGCGGCCAGGGCATGGGCCAGGCGATAATCGGCGGCCGCAAAGGTCTGGTAGAAGTCACGCAGCCGGCCGCCGCGCAAGCCGTAAAAGATGTCGTTGAGGTGAGCCTGCCACTCGTCGACCGGGCGAAAGTCGCCGATGAGCTGCGGGAGCGCGTCGGGATTGGTCACGGGAGGCACCATGGTGTGGGAAGTCTAACAAATGCCGAAGAGCCGAGGCAACCGGGCCACCCCGTTTGACAGCGCCGCCGGCGACCATGTAACTATAAGTATGCGCACATGGCTGATCACGGGGTCCGCCGTCCTCTTCTCGGTCGGGGTCGCCGTCGCCGAGGACCTCCAAATCACGCCCAACGCGCCCATCCAAGACTTCCAGAACCGGCAGGAAGACGTCAAACCGTACAACTTCGACGCGCCCCCCGAAGGGTTGTTCCGGGAGATCCAGCTCGCCGAAGGCTTCGAGGAGGAGTTGGGCTTTCGGCGCAGCCATGAGATCATTCCCGTCACACCCACGACCGTGTTCACTTCGAACGCGCCCGTCTTCGTCGTCTTCAAGGTACACCAGCACTACGAGCCGTATCAGGTCTTCGGGGTCTGCTACCCGGAAGACGTCCCGGGTCTGGACTCGGGAAAGGAACTGGCCCAGGACGCCATGTTGTTGGCGCTGGAAGACGAAAGCGGGTACGTGAAACTGGACGCGCCCCCCGGCGGGTGGAAGCCGGGGCGCTACAAGGTGAACATCCACGTGGGGTGGAAGATCAACGACATCACGCTGCTCGGCGTCATGCGGTTTACCGTGCCGGAGGATCAGGGCGCCCCGCATGCGGCCGTGACGGGGGACCAGTCGGCGGCGACCCGCTGACCGAGGAGTGCGTGCACAGACCGTAGTGAAGAGCTTGGAGGCGATGGAGTTCGCCTGAACCGCCCGTCCACCCGGACGGGCTGATAACTCCTACCGGCCGACCGCCGGTAGGAGTTTTTTTGTGCCATGAACCAGACCGCTCCCCTGCAACATCCGCCGGAGGACCTCCTGTGGGACACCGTTCACCGGGTCAGACAGTTCATACGCTTGGAGCGGGAGGCCCTGCGGATCGTCGCCTCGTACAGCCTCGGCATCGGCCTGTTCTCGCTGATCGTCCCGTTGGCGGTCCAAGAGCTCGTCAACACCTTCGCCATCGCCATTCAGCCGGTAACGATTCTCACCCTCACCGCGATCGTGGCCGCCGCGTTGCTGATCATCGCCACGCTCAAAGTCCATCAAGCCCTGATGGTCGAGAACGTCATCCAGCGGCTCTACACCCGGCTTGCCGTCGCCACCGTCGAGCTGTTGCCCCGGCTGAAGCCTGAAACCGTTCCCACCGGCTGCACGAACTATTTCTTGGAAGCCGAATTCCTCCCGCGGGCCCTGGTCGCGATGCTGGCGGACCTCATGAACGCGGCGGTCTCGGGCGGGATCGGCATGGCGCTCCTCGTCCTGTACCACCCCTATTTCCTCCTCTACGACCTCGTGCTCCTCGGCGGGTTCCTCTTCTTGATCACGGTCCTGGGACGAGGGGGGTTCCAGATCACGATCGCGGTGTCCGATCTGAACTACGACCTGCTGAAGTGGTTTCAGGATATCGCGCTGAACCTTCCCCATTTCCATGCCACCAACAGCCGGGCCCTGTTGCTCAAACGCACCGATCGGATGACCCGTGACTACGTCTTCGCGCGCCGGACCCGTTCGGACATCCTGACGCGCACCCAATACCGGGGAGCCGGCATTTGGCAAGCGTTGGGACATGCCATGCTGATCGGTCTGGGCGGGTGGCTGCTCGCCATCGGCGAGATCACCCTGGGCCAGTTCGTCGCCGCCGAAGTCGTCGTCGGCGCCCTGTTGAGCCACATGGACACCGTCGCGCGACGGATGTATGCGCTCTACTATGGGTTCACGTCGTTGCGACAACTGTCCCGGCTCTTCTCCTTGCCCAAAGAGCCCGCCGCCGACTCGCTGCGCCTCTCCCTTCCGGACGTCGGCGAACGGGCCGGGCTCCACGTCGCCTGCCGGAACGTGGCTTTTGCCGAGAACGACGGGCCGCCCCTGTTCCAGAAGGTCGACGTGGACGTAGAGGCCGGAGAGAAGGTCGCGATCTTCACGAACACCAGCACCGGGAAAACTGCGCTCGCCCGGATCCTGGCCGGCGTCTACAGCCCGACGCAGGGGGTGGTGCGCTACAACGATGTCGACCTGCGCTACCTGAGCCTCATCCCCTCGAGCCGACCATGCGCGCGGCCATCCTCAAACGGCTCTGCTCGAAGGAAGAACCCTGGTCGGTGATCTTCGTCTCGAACGACCCGACGCTCATGGCGCCCGTCGATCGCCGCCTGATCGTGACCTAGCACCGATCTCAGAAGGGAAGAAGGTGATCATGGAGTTGATGTGGCAACAGGCGGCGGTGTGGATCGGAATGGCGCTCGTCGCCACGCTGATCTCCATCCGGGTCGGGGTGTCCGTCGCCCTCGTCGAGATCATGGTGGGCGTCGCGGGCGGGAACCTGCTGGCGTTGGAGAGCACGGCCTGGGTCGACTTTCTGGCGGCGGTCGGGAGCGTCATGCTGACGTTCCTGGCCGGGGCCGAAATCGATCTGGAGGTCGTCCGCCGGCGCTGGAAGGAAACGGTGTCGATCGGTGTCCTCTCGTTCCTCGCCCCCTTCCTGGGCGCGATGGCCTACGCGTATTGGGTCGCCGGATGGTCCGGGCCCGCCGCCCAGATCGCGGGCATCGCGCTGTCGACGACGTCGGTCGCCGTCGTTTATGCGGTGATGATCGAACGAGGCTATGCAGCGACCGAGCTCGGGCGGGTGATCCTGGCGGCCTGCTTCATCACGGACCTTGGGACGGTGCTGGCGCTGGGGCTGCTCTTCGCCCGGTACGACTGGTGGCTGCTGGGCTTCGTCGTCCTCATGGGCGTTGCCCTCTGGACGCTGCCCGCCGCGACCGCGTGGTTCTTCGCGCGAGTCGGAACCCGCATCAGCGAGCCGGAAACGAAGTACCTGCTGGTGATTCTCTTTTCGCTCGGTGCCGCCGCCGCCGTCGCGCACAGTGAAGCCGTCCTGCCGGCGTACCTCGTCGGCATGGTCCTGGCCCCTACGTTCCTGGCGAACCGGACGCTGGCGCACCGCTTGCGGGTGATTGCGTTCTCGGTCCTGACCCCGTTTTATTTCCTCAAAGCCGGCATCCTCGTCGGCCTCAACGCCGTGGTGGCCAATGCGGCCTTGATCGCGATCTTGCTCGGCGTCAAACTGGCCACCAAATTCCTGGGCGTCTGGCCGTTGGCCCATGGATTTCGATTCGGCCGCCGCGAGTCCATGTATACGACGCTGCTCATGTCCACCGGTCTGACCTTCGGGTCGATTTCCGCCCTCTATGGCTACACGCACCGCATCATCAGCCAGGAGCAGTACACGGTGCTGGTCGCCGTCGTCATTTTGAGCGCGGTCGTGCCGACGGTGATCGCCGAGCGGTGGTTCGATCCGGGTGGCGTACCGGCCGAGGAAGTCCTGGATCGGCGTGGCCCCGCTCATGTTGACGTCGGCCGTGACTCCGCGGTGATCGCCGGCACGGAGGAAGGAGGCGGAAGCCATGTTCGGTAAGATCTTGGTGGCCAACGACGGATCCGAGGGCGGCATCAAAGCCCTTCACGCGGCGATCGACCTCGCCAAGCGCTATGGGGCCGACCTGCATCAGCTCTCGGTAGAGGAACGCCTGCCCCACTACGCGGCGACGGTAGGCGAGGTGGTCGAGGCCAGGCAGGAGGCCGCCGATTATTTCCGCCGCGTGATCGCAGAAGCGAACGATGCCGCCCGCGCCGAAGGCGTTCGCCTGACGCCCCACGTCCTGCCGGGGCACGAGGTCGAGACGATCGTGACCTTCGTCAAAGAGCACGGCTTCGACCTCCTCGTCATCGGCTTCATGGGGCACTCGAAAATCTTCGGCCGCATCTGGGGCAGCACTTCACAGAATCTCACGAAGCTCTCGCCCTGCTCGGTGCTGGTCGTGAAATGATAAGAAGGTCGAGGTTGAGGGTAAGGTTGAGGGGTTGGAAAGTAACAGATGCGCTTGACTGTAGACAGAAGGATGAGTCAGAAGTAAACAGAGAGGTGCAACGAAGACTTCGGGGAGACCATTCCTACGCCATTCACCCTTAACCTGAGCCTTAACCTTAACCTTTCCCCCTATGGATGAACCGAACGAAAAGCTGATCGCGAAGAAGCAGGAATGGGCCAAGATGCGGCGAGGCCTGTCGCTGGAGGAGGGCGCGGTGCATGACGAACGGCCCCGCGTGCAGCGCCTGCCGCCCGGGCAGCATCTGACGAAGGGCTGGCCGGTGCTCGATCTCGGCATCCATCCGACCATCCCACTCGAGGAATGGCGGCTCTCGATCGGGGGGCTCGTGGAACGACCGGTGACGTGGACCTGGGAGGAGTTTCTGGCCCAGCCCCAGATCACGAGCGTCTCGGATTTCCATTGTGTCACGACCTGGAGCACGTTCGACAATACGTGGGAAGGCGTGGCGTTCCGGCGCCTGATCCACGTCGTACGGCCGCTTCCCGAAGCCCGCTTCGTCTACTTCACCTCGTACGATAACTACTCGACCAACCTCCCGCTCGACGCCTGCGACGAGGACGACGTCCTGCTCGCACGAACGTGGAATGGCCAGCCGCTCGCCAAGGAACACGGCGGCCCCCTTCGGGTCATCGTACCGAAACGGTATGCCTGGAAAGGCGCGAAGTGGGTCAAAGAGATCCTGTTTCTCGATCAGGATCGAAAAGGCTACTGGGAAGTGCGCGGCTACTCGAACACCGCCCTGCCGTGGGAGGAAGACCGGTATGGGTAGGCTGAGTAGGGGTAGAGTGGTATAGGGATAGGGGGTAGAGTACTAGGGATGTGCTGATCACGCCTTTCCCAATACCCTCTATCCCTCATCACACTACCCCTCTATCCCTCTGCCCCCTACCCCTCTATCCCTTCCTCTACGGTCTCGGCTCCAGCTCGATCAAGCCTTTGCGGATGGCGAGGATCGCGGCCTGCGTCCGGTCGTAGACTTGCAGCTTGTGGAAGATGTTCCGCACGTGGTTCTTGACCGTCTTCTCGCTCAAGTCGAGGGTGTTCGCGATCTCCTTGTTGGTCTTCCCGTCGGCCACCAGCCGCAACACCGTGATCTCGCGCTCGGTGAGATCGTGCTCGACCCAGGACGACTTCTTTCCTTTTTTCTGCGCGAGCAGCGAGAACTCCGCCAAGATCTTGCTCGCCACCGAAGGGTGGATCAGCGATTCCCCGCGATAGACCGACTGGATGGCCTTGACGATCTGCGCGGAATCCGAGTCCTTGAGCAGGTACCCGGTCGCCCCGGCGCGCACCAGGTCGAAGATGTACTGCTGCTCCTCGTACATGGTGAGGGCGATGATGCCGATGTGCGGAAACTCCCGCTTGATGATGCGCGTGGCCTCCACGCCGCTCATCTTCGGCATGCTCACGTCCATGAGGATGACGTCGGGCAGCAGGGTGCGGGCTTTCTCCACCGCTTCCTGCCCGTCCTGCGCTTCGCCGAGGACCTCGAGATTTTCCTTGCTCTTGAGGATCGCCGACAGCCCCTCGCGCACGACTCGGTGGTCATCGACGATCAGCACCTTAATACGTTCCATTCCGGGCCGCCTCCTTCTTGAGCGGCACTTGGATGACGATCCTCGTGCCTCGCCCCTTTTTCGACTCGATCCGAGCTTGGCCGCCGACGAGACGGGCCCGCTCGACGATCCCGCGCAGCCCGAAGTGATCCCATTTCTCGGGATTGCGCGACACCGCCTCGACGTCGAAGCCGACGCCGTTGTCGCTCACCGTCGCCGTCAGGGTGTCGCGGCCGATGGCGACGTGGACCCTCACCTGGTCCGCCTTCGCGTGCTTCTCCACATTGCTCAAGGCTTCCTGCAAGATGCGGAACAGGAAGATCTTGGTGCGCGGCGGCATCGTCGTTTCATCGCCGTCGACGGAGAACTCGGTCTTCATGTGGTATTGCGTTTCGTACGATTTCAGATAGTTCGTGAGCGCGGGGATCAGCTCGAGCTGATCGTAGTGCAGCGGGCGCAGGTTGAAGATGACCTGACGCGCCTCTTGAATCGCGATCTTCAACTGTGACCGGGACACCCGCAGAGTCTCTCGGCACGCCTCCGTGTCTTTCTCGATCAGCTCCTCGCAGAGATCGAGCTTGAAGTTGACCCCCGCCAAGCTCTGCACCAGCCCGTCGTGGATCTCGCAGGCGATCCGCGTCCGCTCCTCGGTCACCGCGGCTCCCGCTTCCTTGACGTACAGCCGATAGAGCGACTGGTACCGGTTGAGCGCCTTCTCGATCTCCGCGGTCGCGCGGATGCGCGCTTCGATCAATTGCCACATGAATTTCGCGCTCGCGCCGCCGATGACCGTGACGCCCATGCGGTGGAAGTCCTGCAGCACGCGTTCGACCTCGGCGTTGCCGGTGACGTCGATGATGAGATCGACGTCCTCGATCGACAACAAGTCCCGGTAGTCCTTGGAGATGGGGATCTTGAGGCGACGGGCCAGCTTGAGACCGGCGGCCCTCCGATTGACCTCGGCGATCCCGATGATCTGGACGAGGGGGTCCTTGGCGAAGATCTCCATCAAGGCGGTCCCGCCGCGGCCCGCGCCGATGATCGCCACTTTGGTCGGGGTGACGGTGGAGGGAGCCGCCGCTGCGCGTTTCATGGTCCGGCGTTTTCCGGTTGGCAGCGAGGCGGTGCGCATCGAGCCGGGGGACTCCTTGTTACACGGACAGCGTGGGGATGATCCGGTCGATCATGAGTAATCCGGGCTAGAGGATACCATACGGTCGGGGCTCAGAAACAGCGGGGACGGCGGAGGAAGCGGGCAGCAGGCTACTTTTCGCGTCGTTCCTTGGCGAGCGACTTCAGCTCTTCCATGAACTGGTCGATGTCCTTGAACTCGCGGTAGACGGACGCAAAGCGCACGTAGGCGACCTGGTCGAGGTTGTGCAGCTCCTTCATCACTTCTTCCCCGACGGCGCTGCTCGGGATTTCCGTTTCCCCCATCTCCTGGATCCGCTTTTCGATCCGGTCGGTGACCGCTTCCATCGTGGAGACGCTGATGGGACGCTTCTCGCAGGCCTTCTTGATCCCGGCCAGGACCTTTTGCCGATCGAAGGGCTCGCGCCGGCCGTCCTTCTTGACGACCATCGGCAGGATCTCCTCGACCCGTTCATAGGTGGTATAGCGTCGCTTGCAGGAGAGGCATTCGCGGCGGCGGCGGATGACCTGCCCTTCCTTGGCCATCCGTGAATCGACGACTTTGTCTTCCAGGTCGTCACAAAAGGGGCACTTCACACTGGGGCTACCTCAGGCCGGTGAGGCATCGTATTGGTAAAAGATCGGGAAGCGTTTGCACAGCGCCTTGGCGTGCTGCTTGACCTCTCGTTGCACCCGCTTATCCTGAGGCCGCTCCAGCACCCGCGCGATCAAGGCGACGATCTCGCCCATTTCCTTCTCGCGCATACCGCGGGTGGAGACGATCGGCGTCCCGAGACGAATCCCGCTCGCCACCGCCGGCGGCTTCTCATCGAAGGGAATCGCATTCTTGTTCACGGTGATCCCGGCGGCATCGAGCGCGGTCTCGGCCTCTTTGCCGGTGACGTTCTTGGTCGTCAGGTTGAGCAGCATCAGGTGGGTATCCGTCCCGCCCGACACCACCTTGAAGCCCCGCTCGATCAAGCCGGATGCCAAGGCGCGCGCGTTCGCCAGCACTTGACGTTGATAGGCCTGGAACGCCGGCGACAACGCTTCATTCAGGGCGACCGCCTTGGCGGCGATGACGTGCATGAGCGGGCCGCCTTGCAGCCCCGGGAAGATGATCTTGTCCACCGCCTTTGCATGCTCGGCCTTGCACATGACGATGCCGCCCCGCGGCCCGCGGAGCGTCTTGTGCGTCGTCGTCGTGACGAAGTCTGCGTACGGGACGGGGTTGGGATGCAGGCCGGCCGCGATCAGCCCGGCGATATGGGCGATATCCACCATCAGATATGCGCCGACGGATTTCGCGATCGCCTGAAAGCGCGGGAAGTCGAGCGTGCGCGCGTACGCACTGGCGCCCACGACGATCATGCGCGGCCGGCATTCCTCCGCGCGTCGCTGCACCGCCTCGTAATCGATCACCTCGGTCTCGCGATCGACCCCATAGGAATACGACTGGAAGAGGATCCCCGAGAAATTGACCTTGCTCCCGTGAGTCAAATGGCCGCCCTGCGCGAGGTCCATACCAAGGATGACGTCGCCGGGCTTCAACACCGAGAGGTACGCCGCCATGTTGGCCTGCGAGCCGGAGTGCGGCTGGACGTTGACGTGCTCGGCCCCGAAGATCTGTTTCGCGCGCTGGATCGCCAAGTCCTCCACGGTATCGACGAATTGACAGCCACCATAATACCGGCGTCCCGGGTAGCCTTCCGCATACTTGTTGGTCATCAAGCAGCCTTGCGCGGCCAAGACGGCGGGGCTGGCGAAATTCTCGGAGGCGATCAGCAGGAGCTTTTCCCGCTGGCGCTTCGCTTCGGCCCGAATGGCGTCGTAGACGGCGGGGTCCGTGGACTTCAGGGCTTTCAATGATCCGACCGCATCGCTCATGTGATTCTGTTCCTTTGTGAACCGTCAGGCTCCGACGATCATGCGCGGCCGGGTCTCCCGTCGACCGCGTCGCAAGCTCACTCCCCCGCGGCGGCGGCCGGCTGCTTGGCTTGCTCCGCTTCGGCCGGCGGTTCGGTCTCCTTCTTCACCACCGTCACGGACACGGTCGCGGTCACCTGATGGTGCAGCTTGATCGGCACCGTGAAGGTCCCCAGCTCCTTGATGGGCTGCGCCAATTGGATCTTGCGACGATCCACCGTAAAGCCCTTTTCGGCCAGGCCTTCGGCGATATCCTTGGCGGTGACCGATCCGAACAGCTTGTCGTCCTTCCCCACCTGGACCGACATCGTCAGCGCGACCGCGGACATCTGCTTGGCCACGGACTCCACGGCCATCTTCTCCTTGCGGGCCTTCTCGGCCATCATCCGCTTGGCATGCTCGAGCGCCTTGACGTTCCGGGTGTTCGCTTCCAGCGCCTTCTTCCGAGGCAGGAGATAGTTCCTGGCAAAGCCGTCGGCGACGTCGAGGAGGTCGCCGAGGTGCCCCACGCCTTCGATGTTCTCTTGCAGAATGACCTTCATAGCCTAACTCCTTCGTGAGAAAGGGGAAAGAATACTGACCGGGCGGCGAAAAGTCAATTGACGACCCGTGATGCGCGACGCGTCGGGCGACTGGACAGGCCGGCGGACGGCGACTAAGATACGACGCTCGCACCATCTATGAAGCTCGTCGATCTGTTCCAGCATCTCGCCCACGCGCTGAGCGGCCTTCGTCACGATCCGATCCTCGAGCAGGTCGATACGCCGCTCGCGGTTTCGCGGGTCCAAGCCCTCTCGACCGTCGGCACGCTTCATCTGTATGGATTCGAGCTCGCCTCAGACCTGCCTGAAGAGCGGTGGCCCTTCGAAGACCTGCCGATCTCGATCGTCACGGCCGCCGACCAGGACCCGATCGAAGGCTATGTCGTCGGACGCCATGGGATCACCTTGCTGGTGCAGACCTTCGAGCCGGTGACCGAGACGGCACTCCCGACGCTGGTTCCCGATGCCGCCGGGTTCCTGGAGACGGCGGCGGGCCGCCTCTCCACCATCGCGAGCAAGGCCGAGACCTACAGCCTCGGCCCCGCCGAGCGGCTCCTACCGTGGCTCGATCCCGACCTTTCTCCCTCGGAGCTCCACGCACGAGCCGGTTCCTCGACGTCGGTGCTCACGACGATCTGGAGTGAGGACCCGACAGCCCGGCACGCCCGCTTGGCGACGACCGCCGCCGAGCAGGCGCGCCTCAACAAACGCCTGCTCATCATCTGTCCGGACCATGCCGGGGCCGATCACCTCACCGGTCTGTTGGCGAAGACGTTACGGGCGGGGAACCTGCCGTTCAAGAGCCTGCTCTGCCGGTATGAGATGGCCCTCGAGTCGCAGGCAGCCGGGATGACGTTGACCGAGCTGGGCTTCGAGGCGCAGATGCACCAGTTCTACGCCAAGTCGCGCGCGGACAAGGCGGCGCTGCGGTGCAAGTACGAGCGCTTTCGGGAGCTGACGCCGATCTTGGCCTACAAGGCGGAGAAGCAGCGGGATTTGGACGAGGTCAAGAACCTGGAATGGCGGCTGCTGACCCAGATCAGCGACGCGCAAGGCAAGATCAAGGAGATCGACGCGACGCTGACCGAATACGAGTCGCTCCCCATTTGGAAGCGGCTGGCTCTGCAGACCGTGGGCAAGAACGTCGAGTCGCTGCCCGAATACCGCAGGATCCACGAGCAGCACATTGACCAGCTCATGCGGGAACTGGAGGTGGCGCAGGCACGGATCGCCGAGCTCAAGCCGGAGGCGGCGATCCCGAAGGAGATGCGACCGGAGTACGACGAGCTCAAAGAAGAGATCACCCGGCTGGGGGGCACGAAAAAGATTCGGGAGATGCTCGCGGCCGAAGAGGGCACGAACCGCCAGGCCTTCATCCAGAACAAGCGGATCGTGGTGACGACGGCCGCTCGGGTGCTCACCGATCCCCTCTTCGGCCGTGTGCGATTCGATGCGCTCCTCGTCGAGGACGCTCCGCACATCCCCGCCTCGGCGCTAGTGGCCGCCGCCGCGCTCGCGCGCGAGAAGATCGTCCTGAGCGGAGATACCCGAGAGCTGCCGACGCCGCAGGACTGGGCCTCCCCATGGAAGCTGGTCAGGAAGACCGCTTCAGTCGGCTCCTAAAAAGGCGGGCGCGGGCGGCGAGGACCCGAGCCGGCCTTGACGGGCTCGCCGCTCATTCAGCATAATGCGACTCCACCACGCTGCGGTGAGATCCCGGTCCACCAGGCATCAGCCGCAGCCTCCGTGCCGAAGTGGCGGAACTGGCAGACGCACCAGATTCAGGGTCTGGCGCCCGCAAGGGTGTCCGGGTTCAAATCCCGGCTTCGGCACCAAATCTCTCCTCTTACCGCCTTTCAATATCACACCTCTCCACCAGTTCCCGGACCTCTTGGTCCAAGACTCCCGTCACCGCGATGTCCGTGCCCCTTCGCCACCAATAGAGCGGTTGCCCGTTGGGTCCTTGGCGCCTTGACTAGGCGTCTAGTTAAGGCGCATACTTTTTGCATTCGTTGCCACAAGGGGAGGGCATTCAGGCCATGGCTAAATTGAACGTGTCGATCGATGATCGGCTCAGAGAGGAACTCTTCAAACTCGTTCCGCCTCGACGACGCAGCCAGGTTGTCAACGAAGCGCTACGCAACGAACTGCTCCGGCGCAAACGTCAGCAGGCCACCGAAGTGGTCCGCCGTCTCAGGAAACGAAGCGCGACCTTCAGCGGAGAAGAGATTCTGGGGGCCGTGCGGAAGGAGCGAGCGCGATCAGCCCAATGATCATCGTGCCCGATGCATCAGTCATCTTGAAGTGGGTGTTGGAAAAAGAAGATGCGCCTGATCATCCTCAGGCCGTCGCCCTTCAAGAAGCCGTGCTAGGGGAAACAGTCGAGATTAGGCTTCCAACGCTCTGGCGATACGAAATCGGAAACATCTTGGGGCTCAAAAAGCCGGCAATGGCCGGAGAGTTGATGAGCGCCTTGCTCGCATATGAGTTTGAAGAGATGCCACTCGGGACTGAGTATTGCCTCGCAGTACTTGATCACATGCATGAACTGAAAGGCGTAACGTTCTACGATTCCGCCTATCATGTACTGGCCTTGCGAACCAAAGGGCTCTACGTGACGGCGGATGCAGTTTATGCCAAGAGAGCAAGACGTAAGGGCCATGTCGCCCTATTGGCGGAGTGGGAGGGATCATGAAAAGATTCATCAAGAGGAAATAGAGGCCAGGTGCTATTTCATTGACCTGTGCCAGGCAGTTCACATAGTTTCACCCCTCCGCTTCGCCCGCCAGACCCTTCGGCCATGGCCCGTCCGCCTCGTCTCAGCCTTGCCTTCTGATGCTAACAGCTTGAAAACGCATCCAACCCGCTCGGGCTGGTGTCGTTCGCTCCTGCGAGAGTGGCGGACGCAGGCGCGTGCTCAGGCGCGATCCAACCGACGGCAGGAATCAGCAGAGGATCAGTACAGGACTTCCGGCGGGGCGTGCGGGGTCGTGCGCTCGAACTCCCGCTTGGCTTTCCACTTCAGGACGCGCTTGAGGAGGGGGAGCGTGCCCTGGTAGGTGAGGACGGCTGCCGGCACGGCGAGAAAGGCCGCCACGAGGATCGCGGTGATCGTCTTCTCCCAGAACGGCTTCGCCATGAATCGGTCGGTGCCGGTACAGGCCCAGAAGATCCACGCAAAGACCAAGGCGCTGATCACCAGGAGGCCTCGATTGACGGCCGGGGAGATGAACATGGCCGGATCGAACGCTCGGAATCGCAGGCTCGGTCCTTTCGCCGACACGAGCACCTTCCCCCGATCGTTGTGGCTCATGAGCAACCGAACGACGAGCTTGTCGCCGGGGTTCATCAACGGGATGCTGACGCTATAGCAGTCCTGCTCCAGCATCTCGATCTTGGGCCCCACGGCCAAGGTCGACGACGCGCAATGGGTGTGTTGGATCGCAGCACCCGGCGGGAACGTGAGGTGTACCGACTGGCCCTCGATGTCCTTCATCCCGAGATTTTGAAGCACCACCTCCATGACCCGGCCGTCACTGAGCGGCTTGCCGTCGAGTGTGACGGCGAGGCGCTTGTCGATGTCCGGATGACGGAGGGTCACGACGGGATCGTTCTTGACGATCGCATACCCCAGGACCTTCTTTTGGGAGCCGATCAAATACATGATCAGCGGGGGCGTGAGTCCGGTGAGCACCGCTCCGGCATAGGCCAGCCAATTTGCCATGGTTCCTCGTCGCTTGAGGTGATGCAGTGAGTATAGCCGGCCTACCGGAGCCGGCAAATGCGAGAAGTCATTGTTCCGGGAGGGCTTTCGTGAGGCCGCTTCACGTAGCAAGCTCCACTTAGAGTCTCCTCCTAATTGACCCGCCTGTCGGCTTCTCGGTATCCTTCGCGCCCGTCTTTGTCCTACAAACCGGCAGGCATCAGGCCATCCCGATTGCCTGTAGTGAAAGGACCCTCATGGGCCTACTGCGATTGTTGGCGGCGTGTGGACTGATCCTCTCTTCTTGCCTGCTCCTCCAGCGTTCCTCTACGCACACCCCGCGCGTGAGCCAGCACCAAGACCCGATGGGCCAGCGGACACGCATGACCCTGTTCAGCCGGTCGGGAAAAAGCCTGCTCTACGTAGCGCCGTGCCCCTGGCATCTCCAGACCGAGCATCCCGACTCCAGCATGGACTCGCTGTCTTGGGACCTCGAAAGCGGCATGGCACACTGTCTCTGGTGCGGATGGGGTGGTCGATTGGCGCAACCACTGCGCGGCCCCCTGCACCCCGATCTCCTCCCCTCCCTGTTCCGGCTCGTGCTCAAGTAACCACACGAAACGGGCCGAACGAAACGGGCCGGCGCCTGCTCCACTGCTCGCGCTCAGCGCGTCTCGCCGTCGTGCTTCTCTTGGAAAATCTGGCGGCTGCTCTCGTTGAGGTCCCGATGGAGCTCCTTCCGCTCTTCACGGGTCACCATGCCGTCTGCTTTCATCTCCCGCTCTTTGGCGCGGATCTCCCGCTGTTCTTGGCGGAGCTGTTTCGCTTCGTCCCGGGTCAAGGCTCCGCTCTTGACGCCTTCACGGATCCGCTGCTTTTGCCGATGCTCGCGGCGGTCCACGCGAGGAGTCTGGGGATCGGCAAATACCGGGGCGGCGATGGTCATGATCAGCACGGCGGCGACGGCGATTCGTCCGAGCATAGCGGCTCCTTTGTGCGAGGTTGAGTCAAAGGTAGCCGCGCGTCGGATCACCGTCAAGGAATGGCGCCTTGCGTCCCCGCGGTGTTCTGGGTATGATGCGCGCCGCCCTCATGCTCGGATGGTGCGCCATGCTGAAGCAGGATCTGGCCCGCGCCTTCATCACGACCCAGTCCTTCAAGACGAGCGCGTCCGGCTTCACGCTGGCCTCGGGCGCCGTCAGCCCCTATTACGTCGACTGCCGGGTCCTCATGGCCTATCCGGGCCCTCGGCAACTGGTGGCCCAGCTCGCGGTCGCGACGGTGCAGCACCTCGGCATCGATTGTATCGGAGGGCTGGAGATCGGGGCGATCGCCATCGCGACGGCCATCGCCGATCAAGGGTACCGAGGGAGCCCGCAACGCGAATGGCGGACGTTCGTCGTCCGCAAGCAGGCCAAGGACCACGGGACAGGCCGACTGATCGACGGGGCTATCCGACCGGGGGACCGCGCGCTGATCGTCGACGACGTCCTGACCAGCGGGGGCTCGATCATGAAAGCCGTGACGGCGGCACGAGAGGCCGGCATGACGGTGAGCCACGTCCTGGTCATCGTCGATCGCAAGGAGCAGGAGGGACGCGCCAAGGTCGAAGCCTTGGGGGTTCACCTGCTGAGCCTCCTCACGATCGACGACCTCCGAGCCGCTCTCGGGGGATAGCGGCGCCGGTGTTCGCGACCCAACCAGGGAAGGAGCGCGCCAGAGCCGGCGGTCTCCGCCGGTCGCCCACCCGCTCATGGTCCCTTGCATTCGAACTCGATCCCCCACCGCCGCTCTTCGATCACGTCCGCCCCGCCGACGTGTTCGCTGACGCGGCTGCGTCCCCTCGTCTCACCCTCTCGCACGATCCGATAGCCGCCGCGACAATGCTCCTCCATGAGGCGAAGCGCATCCCGGCGAAACGGCGATAAGACGGCCCCGGTCTCTTTGAAGGGATACACGACGACCCCGCCGTGGTCGTAGCGACGCTCGAGGACCGCGTTCTGCGCACACCCGACCAGGGCGAACGACACGAGCAGGAGCCACCTTGACCCCCGCGACGTCAGGCTCCTAAGATACATGCAACATCTATCGAGGAGGCTGGCCATGACTAGACGTTGGTATCGCTTCACCGCTTTCGTCGTCCTTGCCGTCGGCCTCGGCATCGCGGGTACGGCAGGCGCGTATCATTCGTATGTCCTGTCGGTTGCCCAACTTCGGATGGGGCTGGACAAGAGCTCGTCTCCCAGCCAGAAAGGCTTCTTCCTGATCGACGTCCGCAGCCCGGAGGAGCACGCCGCCGGGGTCATTCCGGGAACCGACATGAACATCGATTTCCGTGAGATCAAGGCTCGGCATCGGGAGATCGGCGCCAAACCGGACGACCATATCGTGGTCTACTGCCAGTCCGGGCATCGGAGCAACATTGCGGCCGAGACGTTGGCCGACCTCGGTTATAAGCATGTGTACAACGTCGCCGGCAGCATGAATGCCTGGGTCGAGGCCGGCTACCCGGTTCAGCCGGTGAAACGGTGACCTGCGAGTCGGGGCAGGGCAAGGGGTAGAGTGAGAGAAGACGCGGTGATCGACTCACTCTGCCCCGTGATGCCCCGTGAACCCCTGCTCGTGAACCTCACGTTCCAAGCTCCCGACCTATCGCCGCGGCAGCACCCCGATGACCGCCGGTAAAGGAATGTGTCCCATCCCCCGTCCATCGATGAGGCTTTGAAAGGGCTCGAGCAGAGCGAGGCCTTCCTGAGGCCCCATCGACTCCCCGTCGATGAGGAGATCGGAGGAAGCTCCCCCATCCATGACCATGGCCTGATGAAGGTTGTGAAACGCGGCCTTTAGGCAGACGGCCAGGTCCCAGAGCGTCACGGCATCGGTCGTCTTGAGCAGGACGATCCTTCCGTCGCGATCCTCGGCCACGACGGTTTGGTGCGCCCGCTTCCCCGTTTGTCGGACCCGGGGCTTCCCTTTCCCATCGAGCAGCATCAGGGACTGCGCGGCTTCTCGATAGGCCATGGTGTCGGCGGAGAAGGGCTCCAACGCCAAGTCGACGACACGGGCTTTTCGGAGGCCGGGAACCTTCGGCTCGGCCACAAAGAGTCCCTGCCATTGGGGATGGCGCCGGGAGCCGAGCGGGCGGCCGTCTTTGTACAAGAGCCCCATGTACGAGTAATCGTCGCGGAAGAGGCCGGCGTTGAACAGAAGGCGAGCCCCCGTGCGGCGCTGCCACTCCTTCAGCGTCAACGGGGCGGGGAGGTTTTCATCCAGGTAGTGATACGTGGCGAACCGATAGCGCTCGGGGTCCACTCTCACCGCCACCAGGGGGGGGACGTCGTCGTCGCACTCGATCCCCGGCTCCCACAGCGCCACGTCGATCCCTTCGACCCACCGTCCCCATGAGACCGGTTCCGGCTCGCCGGCCCCCCCACTGATGGGCACGACGAACACCAGTACCAGCGCAAGGACTCGAAGGGACGCGTGCGAGCGGCGCGGTCGAGTCGAAGGGGGTGGACCGACGGACGTCGTCTGGCTCATCGGAAGGACGGGGGGTGAGAGCATCGCGACCGGGATTGACGGCGGGCCTGAGTATACGGGCGGGCCGTGCGGGGCGTCAATGCGCGCACGCCGCATTGACCCGGTCAGGAGAGTTATTGACTTCCTTGCCCACGCTGCTAGACTGGCTCTTATTTCAAGGATTTGTCGATGCGCCTCTCCATCTTCTGGCGACTGACGATCGGCTTCCTGGCCATTATCGCCCTCGTGTTGGCGGTCAACCTGTTTGCGCTTCACCAGATCCGCCAGATCACGGACCTCACCACGGCCTTGGTCGCCCGGCACTACCCGGCCATTGAAAGCGCAAAATGGCTGATCGACAGCCTGTACGGCCAAGTCCGAAACGAGAAGAAGTACCTCGCGGTCCACGACGAGGTCTTCCTCTCTCACTTCGATGAAGATGCCCGGGAGTTTCGCCGGACTCTCGCGCTCTTGCTCGAGCAGGAGCCGCCGGGCGACGCGCAGAAGATGCTCAAGGAGGTGGAGAACCGGCACGACGACTACCGCATCCTGTTCCATAGCGAAGCCCGCCTGCAGCCCGTCCGCACGCCGAAGATGAGCAAGGAGTACGAGGCGACGCGGGACGAGCTCATCAACACGATCGTTCACACGCTCGAATCCTTCATCACCCAGCACGACGCGATGGTCACGACCGTGCTCAACGATGCTCGCCGCCGTTCGGAGCAGGCCGGCGTCGTCACGAAGCAGCTCATGATCGTGGCCTTGTTCCTCGGTCTTGTCTTGGCCGGGCTCGCGACCTACAGCATCCTCTCCCCCCTGCGACGGTTGCAGGAGCACATCCGCCAGATCGGACAGGGGAACTTCAAGACGGCGATCGATGTCCCGGCTCCCACGGACCTCCAGGACCTCGTGGATTCGGTGGGCTCGATGGCCAAGCGGCTGCAGGAGCTGGACGACCTGAAAGCAGAGTTCGTGTCCCACATCACCCATGAGCTCCGTTCGCCGCTCACGGCCATTCATGCGGGCACGCAGCTGCTGCTGGAGGAGATTCCCGGGCCGGTCACCCAAGCCCAGCGTGAAACCCTGCAGCTCATGGTCGAAAGCAGCCGGCAACTCATCGACATGATCTCGAGCCTGCTCGACCTCTCGAAGATCGAAGCGGGGATGATGGAGTACCGCATCGTCTCCACGGACATGAAGCGGATCATCGATACGGCCGTGAACAAGATCCGCCTCCTCGCCGACCGGGAGCGGATCCGGATCGTCGTAGAGGCCCCGCGGGGACCGGTCTTCGTGCCGGCCGACGACGCCCGCATCCAGCAGGTGCTGGACAACCTGCTATCCAACGCCGTCAAGTTCAGCCGAGAGGGGGGCTCGATCCACATCAAGGTGGAGGCGGACCCCAAGGAGCGGGCGTTGCGCATCTCGGTGTCCGATACCGGACGCGGCATCGCCCCCGAATCGCTGCCCCATATCTTCGAGCGGTTCTATCAAGGCGGGATGCGTGCGCGGGCCACCGCCGCCGGGACGGGCATCGGGCTCGCGCTGGTGAAGAAGGTGGTGGAAGCTCACGGCGGCCGGATCTGGGCCGAGAGCGAACTGGGTAAAGGGACGACGATGACGTTCGTGCTGCCGCTGGGATGAGCGTCCCGGTCCGCCAGACAATCCCCTGTGTGCTCGCCGTCGCGCTGCTCTCGGCGTGCACGCCCTTGCCGTCTTCGATCCCTTCGGATGGGCAGGGTCCGTCGCCGGCTCCGTTCTTCGCCGTGGAGGGGAGCGACGCGAAGGCCTTTCAGACGCTGGCGCGCGAGCAGGACTCCCGGTTGACCCGCTGTTCGCATGACCGCACCTGCGAGCAACAGCACTTCACGAGGGCCTTGCTGGCCCTGTACGAAGACCAGGAGGCCGCGGCCAAGCATTTTCAGGAGGTGATCACGGCGGCGCCCAAGAGCCGGTTGGCCACGGTGAGCGAAGCCTGGCTCAAGGTGCTGGAACAGCGGCCGAGGGACGAGGAGCGGGAAAGCCGGTTCGCGAAAGCCACCCGGTCCTTGATCCTGGAGTTACTCCAGCAGGAACAAGAGCTCCTGCACCGGGAGCAGATGATGCGGGTGGAACTGGGCGCCCGGGAGAAGAAGCTCGAGGAGCTCGCCACCCAGATCGAGCTGCTGAAGCGGATCGACCAGGAGATGAACGAAAAGAGCGCCCGGACACGACCGCGCACGAAGGTCCCGCCGCACCCCGGCAACTAGGCCGCCCGGTTACTCTCTGCCACGGTCCCGTCGATGACGGTCCCACGATTCCAGGGACGGGCCCGACTTCAGGAACCACGCCAGGGTCATCCAGAGCGCAGCGGCCGTGATCCCGGCGATGAACACCCAGTTGTAGACGAGCTTGCCGGTTCTCGAGAGGAACGGCTCCGCCAGCAGCAGGACGACCTCATAGCCCGCGGCTAGAATCACGAGCGTGATCACCGGCAGGACGACGTGGTGCAGCGACGAAATGCCGTCGGGATCGCGCGCGATCTGATTCCGCATGCGGCATCCCATGAGCCAGAGAAACAGGAGCGCCCCGCCGTACCCGGCGAACTCAACGAGATGGGAGGCGCGGAGCCGGGTGTCCGCGAGCGGCGTGCTCTTGAAGAGGGCCACATTGCCGAGGATCGTCGCGAAGCAGAACGCCAGCAGCAACGCCGTCCCGTAGCGGATGAGCCACCGCCACGCTCGCACCCCGCCGTGGTCGTCCGTCCCGCCTCGGTTCAGCTCGCAGGCCGAGGGCGGCCTCCCCGCTCGCCAGGCGGCCCCATGAACCCGCCCCCGCTCCGTCGCGGACTCCGCGATCCCCGGCCGGCCGGTATGGCCTTTTCCCATTGAGACTCCCTCTCCCGCTCGTCCTGAAGGGCACTCATGCTCGCTTCCATTTCGTCTTAATCATCTCCCGAGGGGCCTCCCGGCGCACCGCCGGCTTGCAGGACCGGGGGACGCGACGCCGTCTTGATCGGGTAGGAACGCCGGCGACCTAGCACCGCACCCCGACGGTCAGGCCCGGCATCACGTGGGCGTCCGTGGAAGGGCTGGTCTGAAGATCCGAGACGTTGAGCAGAAAGGCGGCGTTGAGCCGCGCCAGCGACCAAGAAATACCGAGCACGCGCTTCATTCGACCATCCTCGGCTCCATCCCCGGCAGCCCCATGCCCTCCCGAGCCGTCCCAGGACGCGGGGCGCCTTGGGCGGGGCGATCAGCCGCCGAACGGGAGCGGCGGCGACACGCCGGCCGAGGCCCCTCCGATGTTCGAGAACATCATGGTGGCCGCGACCGCCCATTCGATGAACGGCTTGGGGTAGATCCCGAGAATCAAGGTGCCCGCGAGGCCGACGTAGATGACCGTCCGCATGGCGGGAGAGATCTTCAACGGCGACTTGTCGATCGGCTCGTTGATGTACATCTTCTTCACGATGACCAGGTAGTAGTACATCGAGATGACGACGTTCGCGAGGCCGACGACGATCAACGTGTAGAGCTCTTCCTTGATCGCCGCGAGGAAAATGTAGAGCTTGCCGATGAATCCGGCCAGCGGCGGCACCCCGGCCAACGACAGGAGGAAGACCAGCATCGCAAAGGCGAGGAACGGGGATCGGCGATTGAGGCCGTTATAATCCTCGATCTCGTCGCTCCGGATCAGATTGCTCACCGCGATGACGACGGCGAAGGCGCCGAGATTGGCGAACAGATACGTCAGGAGGTAGAAGAGAATCGCGTCCCCGCCCATTTTCGTCCCGGCCGCGAGCCCGATCATCACGTTGCCGATCTGCGCGATCCCGGAATAGGCCAGCAGGCGTTTGATGTTCTTCTGAGCGATGGCGACGATGTTGCCGTAGGTCATCGAGAGGATCGAGACCCCGACCAACAACAGGACCCAGGCCGGTTTCAACGACGCCAGGGACACGAAGAAGAGCCGCAGGAGGATGGCGAACGCCGCCCCCTTCGGCGCGATCGAGAGGAAGGCGGTGACGGGTGTCGGCGCGCCGTGGTACGTGTCCGGGATCCAGCTATGGAAGGGCGCGGCCCCGACCTTGAAGCCCAGCGCGGCGAAGACCAGCAGGAATCCGATGACCAGGCCGGGCGTCCAGGACGTGGCGGCGATCTCGGAAAAGACCAGCTTCCCGGTTTCGCCGTAGACCAGGCTGATGCCGTACGCGAGGATGGCGGCGGCGAACACCCCGAGGATAAAGAACTTGAGGCCCGCCTCGTTGGAAGCCAGGTCCTCCCGCAAGTAGGCCACCAGGACGTAGAAGCCGAACGTCGAGAACTCCAGCGTGATGAACATGGACAGCAGATCGTTCGCCGACGCCATGAACATCATGCCGAGCGCGGACATCAAGACCAGGAAATAGTACTCGCCCTTGAAGAACCGGAACCGATCGACGTAGTCGATCGAGGCCAGGATGACGAGGATGCTCGCGCCGACGACGAAGATCTTGAAAAACAGCGCCAGACGGTCGACGACGAACATGTTCCTGAAAAGGGTGCCGCCGACCTGATTCACGTCGAACCACAGGAGCCCGGCCAGCACGAGCCCCAGCCCGAGGACGCTCAGGTGGGCCAGATGCTGTTTCGGGAGCTTCGGCGCGGCGAAATCGACGATCAAGACGACGCAGAGCCAGAGGGTCAGGAACATCTCCGGCAGCATCAGGAGGAGGTCGGATCCGGACAGGGACAGGGCGAAATTCATGGGCGTCGCACTCGCGGTCGTCGCTCAGCGGTCGTCGATCGGCCCGGCCCCGTCGGAGGCCCGGCCGGGAAGCTGATGGCTGACGGCTGAGACTTGGTTGTGGCTCGGCAATTCCGCCTTCAACGGAACCACCTCGGTGATCCGTGCGATCAAGGGGTCCACGCCGGAGCGGATCACCTGATAGAAATGCCCCGGAAAGATCCCGAAATAAATGCTGGTCGCGATCATCAACAGCAGCGGCATCCGGTCCACGAACGCGACCGCGTCGCGCGCATGACTGTGGGCCTCGACGGTGGGGCCGTAGAAGAGCCCGCGCATCATCCGGAACAGGTACGCCATGGTCAAGACGATGCCGATCACGGCGACGATCACTTGCAGCGGGTACTTGTGCCAACTCCCCACGATGATCATGACTTCGGCGATGAAGTTGACGGTCCCGGGCATCCCGATCGACGCCATGCAGGCGACGATGAAGCAGGACGCGACGAACGGCATGCGGTTGACGAGGCCGCCGAGCGAGGGGATGTCGCGGGTGTGGGTCTGGTCATAGACCCAGCCGGCCATGGCGAACAACATCCCGGTGGCGAGGGCGTGCGCGAACATGTAGAGGACCGCGCCGCTCAGGCTGATGTAGTCGAGCGCCGCCATCCCGAGGAACACGTACCCCATGTGGCTCGAGCTGGAATAGCCGATGACGTACTTGGTGTCCTTGGCGTAGAAGGCGACGAGCCCGCCGTAGATGATGCTGAAGACGCAGAGGACGGCCGCGATCGGCATCAACTCGCGCGTGGTTTGGGGCAGGATCTCGTAGGCGACCCGGATGATCGAGAAGTGACCGAGCTTCATCAGCACGCCCGCGTGCAACATGCTGGTCGCGGCGGGCGCGGCCGCGTGGCCGACCGGCGACCAGGAGTGCAACGGCCAGATCGGCGCGATCGAGGCGAACCCGAAGAAGATCAACAGCCAAATGGTCCGGGCGAGGGCGTCCGAGAACTTCGCCTGCTCGCGCAGCACGAGGATGTCGAACGTGTTGAGACCGGAAAACTTGTAGATCAGGAGGATGCCCATCAAGGCGACGACGGCGCCGGCGGACAGGAACAGCACGAGCTTCATTGCCGCGTACTCTTTGCTGTTCGCGCCGAAATTGAAGATGAAGCCGACCGAGTCCCGCTTCTCCCGGCCTTCGGGAGTCGTCATCTCCAGATAGCCCTTCGTGTGGCTCCCCCAGATCCCGAGCAGCAGATACATGGGGATCACGGACATCTCGTAGAAGAAGTAGAGGAAGAACAGATCGAGGCACATGAAGACGCCGATGGTGGCGGCGGCCAGGATCAGCAGCGTGATGTAGAACTCTTTGATGCGGTCCTTGATGTGCCAGGAAATGAAGATGCCCGCGAACAGCAGGATCGAGGACGCCAACACGAGCGGGGTGCCGATGCCGTCGACAGCGAGGTAGAACGCGATCCCCAGCTCCTTCGACCATTCATAGCGCTGAATGAACTGGAACCCGCCCTTGGCCGGGTCATAGGCATAGAACAAGTACAAGGAGCCGATCAGCGAGACGAAGGCCGAGGCGGCGGCCGTGAGCCGCACCTCGAGCGCGCGGCTGTTCGGGATGAACAGCAGGATCGCCGACCCGACGAACGGCGCAAACAAGATGTACAGCAGCAAGTAGTCAGACATCGCGTTCCTTACTCACCGTCTTCCCGATCTGAGCGGGGGGCCCGCTACGGCGCGCCCCGGGCCAGCACCGACCCCGATCGGGCGGGGGCATCGCGCTTCTCATAGGCGGCCACCGTGGCGCCGCGCTGCACCCGATCCACCACGGCCTGGACCGACCCATTCATCATGTTCAAGAACGGCGCCGGATAGATGCCGATCCAAAAGATCATGGCGGCGAGCGAGAGGCAGATGGCTTTTTCTCTGCCGGTCAGGTCGCTCAACCCCCGCGCGCCTTCCGCCAGCGGCCCGAACACCCCGCGCTCGTAATACCACAGGAAATACGCGGCCCCGAAGATGACGCCGGTCACCGCGATCGCCGCAAAGACCCAGTTCGCCTTGAACGCGCCCAGCAGGATCAAGAACTCACCCACGAATCCGTTGGTCCCCGGGAGCCCGATCGACGCCAGGCCGATGATGAGCAGGAACGTCGCGAGGAGCGGGGCCGGCTTGGCCAAGCCGCCGTAGGCGCTCAACTCGGTGGTGTAACGGCGGGAGTAGAGGAATCCGGCGAGGAAGAAGAGGCCCGCCGTGCTGAAGCCGAGGTTGATCATGGTCAGGAGGCTGCCCTGCACGCCCTGGAAGTTCAACGCGAAGAGGCCGAGCACGACGAACCCCAAGTGACTGATGCTGCTGTAGGCCAAGAGGCGACGGAGGTCCGGCTGCACGAGCGCGATGATGGCGCCGTAGACGATGGCGGCCACGGCCAAGACCATCATGATGGTGACGACGGTCTCGGTCTTCGCCGCATCGGGCACCAGGGGGAGGCTGAACCGGAGAAAGCCGTACGTCCCGAGCTTGACCCCCGCAAGCATGACCGCGACCCCGATGGGCCCCTCCAGCAGCGCGTCCGGCAGCCAGGTATGGAACGGGAACATGGGCGCCTTGAAGGCAAAGCCTAAGAACAGGAGCCAGAAAATGAGCATCTGCTGCCCGAGCGGAACCGGCACCGTCAGCAGATCCAGCAGATCGAACGTGTACGCCGGATCGAGATGATGCGTCACCGCCCACTGATGGTAGTTCAAGTCCAGGAGAATGATGCCAACCAGCATGAACACGCTGCCGAGCAGGGTGTACAGGACATACTTGAGGGCGGCATAGTGCCGGTCCACCCCGACGCCCCAGAGCTTGATCAGGAAGTAGCTGGGGATCAGCATCAACTCCCAGAACACGAAGAACAGGATCAAGTCGATCGAGAGAAAAATCCCCAGCGTCGTCGCCTCGAACGCGAGGAGCGCCATGTAGTAGGCCTTGGCCTGATGGCGGACGGTCTCCCACGAATAGAGAATGATCAGGGTCGTCAGCAGCGCGGTGAGGCCGACGAAGAGAACGCTGATGCCGTCGACCGCCAAGTGGTAGCTGATGCCGAGCGGGGGGATCCAGGGGACACGCTCGGTGAACTGCATGGCCGCGATACCGGGCTGGAAGTGAAAGAGGACGAGACAGGTTAGGACGAGCTCGAGGACGGAGATGCCGAGGGCCGCATTCTTGATCAGATCCTCGTCCTCGAGCAGCCACAGCAGCATGGCGCCGACGAGTGGGAAGAACAGCACGAGCGACAGGATCGGAAAGCCGAATGTGAACTCTTCAAGCATGGGTCAACCGGATGCGTGAGCCCGAGGCCGCGGTCTCGCCGGTGATCGCGTTCGCCGCTCCCTCGATCTCGTGTCTCACTTCAGCGCCACTCCCAGCGTCGAGGACCCCGTCCACCAGACCAGGATCAGGTGCACGAGGATGAACAGGCCCGCGATGATGATGGCGGCATAGTGGTGCACCATCCCGCTTTGCAGCTTCCGCCAGGAGCGGGCCGCCAGGTGGTTGGCATAGCCGACGACGTTGAGAAACCCGTAGATCACGTGTTTTTCGACCCAGGTGCTGCCCGCCGCGCCCGACTCCGCCAGGCGTCCGGCCGCGACCACGATCCCGTCGATCACGCGGCGATCGAACCAATCCCAGAGCCGGCCCACCTGCTTGGTGGGCTCGACGAACAGCAGGTCATACAGCTCGTCCACGTAGTATTTGTTCAACAGCGTGCGATACACGACAGGGAACCGACTGGCCAATTCCGGCGCCGCCTCGGCCCGGACCGCGTACAGGTAATGGGCCACCCCCCAGCCGAGCAAGGCGATCACCGTGGCGACGCCCATCAACATCACGATCGTCCCGGCCCCCACATGCTCCCCGCTCTCCCCCCCGCCGATCACGGGGCGCAGGAAGGAATGGAACCAGCCGTTCTCGGGCGGCACGCCGGGGAACCCGCCGATCACGGAGAGCGCGCCGAGGACGACCAGCGGCCCGATCATGATCATGGGGGACTCGTGGACGTGCTCCGCGGTGTGGTGATCCATCCGGGGATGGCCGTAGAACGTCAGATAGGTGAGCCGAAACATGTAAAAGGCGGTGAGGAAGGCTCCACAGGCCGCGAGCCCATAGAGCGCATACTGGTGATGGACGAACGCGTGGGCCAGGATTTCGTCTTTGCTCCAGAAGCCCGACAGCGGAAAGATGCCCGCGATCGCCAACGTGCCGATCAGAAAGAGCGCGTGGGTCCAGGGGATCTTGTTCTTGAGCCCGCCCATCTTGCGGATGTCCTGCTCGCCGCTCAGCGCATGGATCACGGACCCCGCGGACAGGAAGAGGAGGGCCTTGAAGAAGGCATGGGTCATGAGGTGGAAGATGGCCGCGGCGTAGGCCCCGATGCCGCAGGCCAGGAACATGTACCCCAATTGGCTGACGGTGGAATAGGCGAGGACCCGCTTGATGTCCGTTTGGACGAGGCCGATGGTGGCGGCGAAGAGCGCGGTCAGCCCGCCGACCCACGCCACGGTCGTCATGGCGACCGGCGACATATCGTAGATGACGTGGTTTCGGACGATCATGTAGACGCCGGCCGTCACCATCGTCGCCGCGTGGATCAGCGCGCTCACCGGGGTCGGGCCTTCCATCGCGTCCGGAAGCCAGGTGTAGAGCGGAATCTGCGCGGACTTCCCGACCGCGCCGATCAGCAGACAGAGCGCGATGGCGGTGGCCGTCTCCGGAGACAGTTGACCGGCTTGCGCGAAGACCTGCGTGTAGTCGAGCGTCTTGAAGTTGGCGAAAACGAGGAAGATCGCGATGAGAAAGCCGGCGTCCCCGATGCGGTTCACCACGAAGGCCTTGGTCGCCGCCTTGGCCGCCGAGACGCGGTCGAAATAGTAGCCGATCAACAGATACGAGCAGAGGCCGACGCCTTCCCATCCGATGAAGAGGACCACGTAATTGTTCCCCATCACGAGCAGGAGCATCGAGACCATGAACAGGTTCATGTAGGTGAAGAAGCGGGTGAAGCCTTCTTCCCCGTGCATGTACCCGACCGAGTACAGGTGAATGAGGAAGCCCACGCCGGTGACGACGAGCAGCATGATGCAGGTCAACGGATCGATCAGGAACGCCAGGTTGATCGTGAGATCGCCGCCGAAGATCCAGCGGTAGGCCACGACCTCGCGGGCGGTGCCGGTCTGCAGGGTGTCGACGAAAACGGCGACGGCGCAGAGAAAAGACAGCCCGACGGAGCCCCAGGCGAGCCGATGCGCGGTGTCGTGCGAGTAGCGGTGCCCCAGCAGGCCGTTCAGCAGGACGGCGGCGAGGGGAAACAGGGGGATCAGGAGCACGAGGAGGTCGAAGACTACCATTTCAACAGGTTCATCTCATCGACGTTGGTCGAGATCTTGCCGCGGAACACCACGATGATGATCGCCAAGCCGACCGCGGCTTCGCCGGCTGCGATGGCGATGACGAACAAGGCGACGATCTGACCGGCCATGGACTCCAGATAGTGGGAGAAGGCCACGAGGTTGATGTTAGCGGCGTTCAGCATGATCTCGACGGCCATCAGGACGATGATGAAGTTCCGCCGGATCAAGACGCCGATCAGGCCCGTCATGAAGAGGACGGCGCTCACGGTCACGTATGCGGACAAGGGGATCATCGGTACTCGTTATCCGTTCGTCGGCGGCCGCATGCCGCTCCCGTCCTTGGCTCCTCTCTCGTCGTGCATCTGTGACCGGATTATCGGGCTTCCTCGCCTTCGGTGGACGCGGGCGTCTTTGCGAGGACGATGGCGCCGATGATGGCGCCGAGGAGAAAGATCCCGACGATCTCGAACGGCAGGAGATATTCCCCGAACATCTTGATGCCCACCGCGTGGCTGGCGCCCTCCCTCAGGACCACCTCCGCGGGCGCGTCCCCTTTGGAGCCCCCGAAGGGGGAACGCAGCATGAGGAGGAGCAGCTCCCCAAAGATCGCCACCGCGGCAAACAGGATCACCGCGTACTTGGAGTGGAGATAGCGCTCATCGGATTTCAAGTTGAGCAGCATCAGCACGAAGAGATACAGCACGAGAATCGCACCGGCATAGACGATGATCTGGACGGCGAACAGGAACTCGGCGTTGAGGAGCACAAAGAGACCGGCGACGTGGAGCAGGAGCGTCAGCAAGGCGAGCCCGCAGTGCACCGGATTCTTCAGTGCGACCGTGAAGATGCCCGCGACAATGCTGACCAGTGAGAAGTAGACGAAGAAAACAGGGACCATGCTAGGTCAGGTGTTTGGGTGGTGGCTGCGTCGGCTTGACGACCGACTGCGGGAAAAAATACCGGTACTCGCGGCTGTCCGGGCCGTCTTGTTCCTGGTTGTGCGCATAGAGATACTTCTTCGCGTCCTCCAGATGGCGCTCGCCGATTTCGTAGAGCCGCTTCTTGTCGAACAGGAGCGTCCGCTTGTCGTGCGTCGAGTACTCGTACATCTTCGTCATCGCGAGCGCGTTCACGGGGCAGGCTTCGACGCAGTAGCCGCAAAACACGCACTTCGTGATGTCGATGTAGAATTCGGTGGCGTACCGCTGGAGCGGGAGCGACTTGTCTTCCGCGCTGATCACCTTGATGCAATGCGAGGGGCACGCGGCTTCGCACAGGTCGCACCCGACGCACCGTTCCCGTCCGTCGTCGTAGCGGAGCAGCCCGAGCGCCCCGCGATGGGTATCCGGAATCGTCCGCTGCTCTCTGGGGTACTGAAAGGTGATGGGACGGTGGAACATGTGTTTGAAGGTGACCTTCATCGCGTCCCAGATTTCATAGAAGAGGGCGGCTTGCAGGACCCTCCTGGTCAGCGCGGCGACGCTCATTGTGCAGCCCCCTTCACGACCCTCTCGAGCGTCGCCTCGGTGGACTTGAAGTATGGGGCGCCGGTCACCGGATCGAGCTCCAGAGGCATGAGGTCTTTGACCGGCGGCTCGTTGAAGTGCTCCGGGAAGAAGCAGGAGCCGGGCATCAGTGCCTGGTCGATTTGCACCCCCATCTGGATCGTGCCCTTGGGCGTGGTCACCCGGACGACGTCCCCTTCGTTCAGTCCCATCCGCTCCATGTCCTTGACGTTCATCCGAAGACGCCCCGTGTTCGGGGCGACGGTGAGGAGCCCGGACGCCTGAGTGGAGAGTTTCCCCGAATGGTAGAGCAACTGACCGAGCGTCAGGGTGACCGCGCCCGATCGGTGCGCGGCCGCCTCGGCATACCTCGCCCCCACCTCGCGCGAGAAGCCGTTCGACAGGTAGCCATCGGGGTTCGGCTCGACTTTGCGTGGTTGACCGAGGTTGTAGTAGCCGGGCAGAAGCTTCATGATCTCCCGTTGAATGTCGTACGGGGACTCGTAGTCTAATGGGTAACCCAAGCCGGACGCAATGGCCGTCATGATGTGCCAATCCGGCAGGCTCTCGCCGACGGGGTCCAGGGCTTGGCGCACGCGAAGCACCCGGCCCTCGAGGTTGGTGAAGGTCCCCTCCTTCTCGGCATACGTGCAGGCCGGCAGCACGACGTGCGCGACCTGCGCCGTCTCGGTCAGGAACGGATCCTGGCACACGAGCAACTCGAGACGGCTCAAGGCCTCACGGACCTCGGCTGAGGCCGGCAGGGTGCCGAGCGGATTCTCGCCGATCACGTAGAGCGCTTTGATCTGGCCGGTCCGGCAGCGTTTCAGTATCTCCATCAGGGTCGCGCCGGTCCCGGCGCGGGGAAGATCGGCGCCCCATGCTTTCGCAAATCGCTCACGAGCCGATGGGTCGTCGAAGGCGGCCTGTCCCGGGAGGAACTCCGGCGCGACGCCCATGTCGAGGGCGCCTTGTTCATTGACTTCTTCGGTCACCGTATTGACGCCGCATCCCGGCCGGCCCAGTTTACCGGTCACCCACGCCAGATCCATGAGCGTCAGCACGTTGCGGTAGCCGCCCGGTCGTCGCACGACGCCCTCGCCGCACAGGATCACGGCCCGGGGGGCTTCCGCAAACACCGCCGCGGCCTCATGGATGGCCTCGACGTCGATGCCCGTCTCGGCCGTGATCGTGTCCCAAGAAAGCCGGCCGACGGCTTCTTGCAACGCCTTGAACGCCTCGGGGTGGCGTCCCACTGCCTCGCTGTCCGTGAGATCCCGCTCGATGACCGACTTCATCAGGCCCTGGACGAACCGCCATTCCGTCCCCGGCCTGACCAGCATCGGGTGGGAGGCGAGCTTCGCCATATTGGTGTTCCCGGAATCAACGACGATCACTTGGGACTTGTAGACCCGGATCGCTTCCTTGACCCGGACCGAGGTCAGCGGATTCGTGTCGGTGAGGTTGCTCCCGACCAAGAGGACGGCCTTGGCCTTGGTGATGTCCTCCCAGCTATTCATCATGCGGCCGACGCCCGCCGCGTGCCGCGCCGCGCGGACGAAGTTGACGTGCCCGTAGCGCGCGCTGCTGTCGAGTTGGTTCGTGCCGATCGCCGCGCGCATGAGCTTCTGGAACAGGTACAGCTCTTCATTGGTACAGCGGGCGGTGATGAGGCCGGCGATGGCATTCGCTCCATGCTTGGCCTTGATCTCGGTCAGGCGGTCCACCACCGTGTGCACGGCCTCGAGCCACGGAGTGACGACGAGCTGATCGTCCCGCCGCATCAACGGCTGCTGCAGGCGCGCCTTGCTGTCGATGTATTGAAAGCCGAAGCGCCCTCTGACGCAGAGCCCGCCGTGACCTTTTGCGGTCTCGGACCGGTCGCCCCACTTGTTCTTCCACGACAGGGGCGACGTGACCCGGACCACCTCGTTGTCCTTGGTCTCGATGTGCATCTGGCAGCCGTCGCCGCAATAGTTGCACGTCGTCGTGGTCTTCTTGAGCTGCCAGGGCTTGTAGCGGTATTTCGAAAACTTGTTGGTGATGGCGCCGACCGGGCAGACGGCCAAGCAGTCGCCGCAGAACTCGCAGGACAGCGGCGTGTCGCCCTTCGCCACGACCTGCGTGAAGCCGCCCTTCTTCATGAACTGCAGCGCGTCGATCATCAGCACGTCTTTGCAGATGTTGATGCACTCCCCGCACGCGATGCAGCGGTTCATGTTGAAATCGAGGACCAGGCTGCGGGTGTCCTCCGGGATGAATTTTTGCTTCGCGTTGGCCAGGTTGGTGACCTGGTGCTGGAACGCCATGTCCTGCAGCTCGCAGTGGCCGTCGGCGTCGCAGACCGGACAATCGAGCGGATGGACGGAGAGGTGCTTCTCGACCGCCTTCTTCCGGGCCTGGAACAGATCGTCCCCTTCCGTACGGACCACCATGCCGGCGGTCGCCTTCGCCGTGCATGAGCGGACGGGGGCCTTCTTCCCTTCGACCATGACCAAGCACATGCCGCAGGAGCCGAACGGATCGAAGGTGTAGTGGTAACACATGGCCGGGACGATCTTGCCGGTGCTCGCGATCACGTCGTAGAGCGAGACGCCGTCCCGGGCGCTGACGGTCTGCCCGTCGATCGTCAAGTCGATCGATGCCGCTTCAGTATCGGGAGTGGTCACAGGCTTCAGTGCCATAATTCATTCACCGTTCATCAATTCATTCACCGTTCATCGTTGACCGTAACCATCGGCCCTTTTCACTCCGCAGCGCTCCTCAGGTTCACGATTCAGGTTCACGATTAACGTTTCACAAATAACATCTAACCCTACCGATCGCATTCCCCCATGACGATATCGTACGTGCCGAAGATCGTGACGGCGTCGGCGATCATGTAGCCGCGGGACATGTAGTCGAACGCCCCCATGTGGATGAACGAGGGGGCGCGGATCTTGAGTCGGTACGGCTTGCCGCCCCCGGTGCTGACGATATAGAACCCCAGCTCCCCCTTGTGCGCTTCGGTCCCGCAGTAGATCTCCCCCGGGGGCGCATCGAAGCCCTGGGAGAACAGCTTGAACTGCTGAATCATCGACTCGAGATTCGTGAAGACCCGGTTCTTGGGCGGCAACGTGACGCTCGGCACGTCCGCCATGATGGGGCCTTCCGTCATCTGGTCCAGGCACTGGCGGATGATCTTCACGCTCTCGTACAGTTCCATGACCCGGATCCAGTACCGATCGTACGTGTCGCCGTTCTTTCCGACTGGGACGCTGAACTCGCATCTCGGGTACGCGCTGTACGGCTCATACTTCCGGAGATCGTAGTCCACGCCGGAGCCCCGGAGGGTCGGACCGCTGAGCCCGAAGTTCACCGCGTCCTCCGCCGAGATCACCGCCACCCCTTTGGTGCGGGCCAACCAAATGCGGTTCTTTTCGAGGAACACGACGTATTCGTCGATCTTGGGTGGAAAATAATCGATGAACTTTCGCAGCTTCTCGATCAGGGACGGGGTGAAATCCCGCTCGACCCCTCCGATGCGATACCAACTCGTGGTCAGCCGGGCTCCGCACAGTTCGTCGAACCAATCGAGCAGGATCTCCCGATCCCGAAAGGTATAGAAGAACACCGTCATCGCCCCGATGTCGAGCGCCTGCGTCCCCAGCCAAAATTGATGGCCGATGATACGCTGCACCTCGGCGACGATCGTGCGCAGATACTCCGCGCGCTCCGGCACGGTGATGTTCAGCAGCTTCTCCACCGCTCGGCAGTACGCAAAGTTGTTGTACATGGCGCAGACGTAGTCGAGCCGGTCGGTGTGCGGAATGAACTGATGGTACGTCCCCTCTTCCGCGAGCTTCTCGACGCCGCGGTGCAAGTACCCCATGACCGGCGTCGACTTGACGATGCGCTCGCCCTCGAGCTCGAGAATCACCTTGAGCACGCCGTGCGTACTGGGATGCTGCGGCCCCATGTTGAGCAGCAGCTCTTCGGTCCGGAGCGTGGGCAGCGTCTCGCTCTCGGGATGCGACGGATCGACCTTGTAGACGGTCGTCCGCTGGTCCTCGAGCGCCTGCCGGCCTTGGGCGTCTTTGCCGTTCTTAGACTCTTTCATCGAGAAACTCGAACGTGTCACGCCATCCCTTCCCTTGAATCGGGAAGTCCTTCCTCAAGGGGTAGCCCTCCGTGTAGTCGTCGGGCATGAGAATCCGGCGGAGGTCGGGGTGGTTCCGAAACCGAATCCCCATCATGTCGTAGACCTCGCGCTCCATGAAGTCGGCGCCCTTCCAGATATCGGTCAGCGAATCGACGATGCAGTCCGACTCGGGGACACGGGTCTTCAAGCGGATGCGATGCCGCTTTCTGATGGAATAGAACTCGTAGACGACCTCGAACCGCTCGTCATCATCCGGCCAGTCGACCGAGCTCACATGGACGATGTAATCGAAATCCATGCCCGGGTCGTCGTGCAAAAATTTCGCGACGTCGTGTAGAAAATCCCGCTTCACGGTCACGGCGACGCCCCCCCGCCACTCGACCGCTTTCACGAAGGCCTTCGGATATTCCTGCTGAACGCGCTCGGCTAAGGGATGCTGCATGGGGTCACGCTTTCACCTGCTCGGGCTGTTTGGTGAAGACGCGCTTCTGCATGATGCGCTCTTGCAGCTTCAGGATGCCGTCGAACAAGGCCTCGGGCGTCGGAGGACAGCCCGGCACATAGATATCGACCGGCACGAAGCGATCCACGCCCTGCACCACGCTGTAGCTGTCATAGATGTTGCCGGAGGTCGCGCACGATCCCATGGCGATGACGTATTTCGGCTCCGGCATCTGGTCGTAGATCTTCCTGATGACGGGCGCCATGCGGCGGCATACCGTGCCGGCGACGATCATCAGGTCGGATTGCCGCGGCGACGCGCGAAACACCCCGGCCCCGTAGCGGTCCATGTCGTACCGGGAAGACACCGCCGCGATCATCTCGATCGCGCAGCACGCCAGCCCGAACGTCATCGGCCAGAGCGAGCCTTTCCGCGCCCAATTGACGGCCTTCTCGACCGTCGTCACGATCACGTCCGGCTGCCCGTCCTTCTCGTGCCTCCCGAGCTGGATCAGACCCATGTAAGGCCCCAGTGATGAGTGCGGAATGATGAGTGATGAACGTCAGATTGTGGCATCGACTTCCTCATTCGCATTCATCACTCATCATTCCGCACTCTGCATTCGTCTTCAGTCCCACTCCAACGCGCCCTTCTTCCAGGCATAGACGTACGCCACGATGAACAAGGCGATGAAGATCAGCATCTCCACGAGCCCGATCAATCCGATCTTGTCGAATACCACGGCCCACGGATACAGGAAGATCACTTCGATGTCGAAGATCACGAACAGCATCGCGAAGATGTAGTAGCGAACCGGGAACGGCATCCGCGCATCGGAGAACGGTTCGCTGCCGCATTCGTACGCGCTGAGCTTTTCGGCTTCCGGGTATTTGGGCTGAACGAGGTAACTGAGCACCAGCGTCACGATCCCGAACGCGGCCGCAATGACGATGAACAGAAGGATCGGGAAGTACCGCGTCAAATACTCGAGGAGCAACTCGGTGCCGCTCACGCGACCTCTTCACGAAGTTGTTGAGTTCTCAAACAGATTTGGACAGTGTATCGAGGGGTTTGCAACAAATTCAAGCGCACAAAGGACCTAAGGCGCGTCTCCCGAAAGCCCTAGCGGTGATCGCGCAGCGGGGCGCGTCGATCGGCCTCATCCTCGGACGCTCACGAGGGACGCTTCGGGGTCTTTTGCATGCGGTCTGACGGCGTACGGAGGTTCGGCGGCTCATCGGACCCCGCCTGCCACTCGGCTTCCAGCGGCGGGACCGCCTTGGCCTTCTTTCGCCGATGGATCTGCGTTTCGATCCGACGCTTCGCCTCATCACCCTGGGGCGACCGTCGCGTTTCACCCTCTCGCGGAGGCATCACTCGACCTCACGTCGTGGCGAGGAAGGGCTCGCACCTTAGCATCGGCCTCCACGGGCTGTCAAACCCGCTCCAATACAAGGTCTTTTCCTTGACAACCGGACGTCGTTTGATATGGTTTGCCCAGAATGCCACTGAGCTGGGGGGACGCACTATGAGGCCTGTGATGCGCGTGTGGGCACTGATAATCGGCTTCGCTCTGATCGACGGGATGGTCGTCCATGCCGAGGCTCCCTCTCACCTGTCCGTCCGGCTGGGCGAGCAGGCGTTGGCGTTCTCCTCCGGCTTCATCCGGGAGAGCGTCCCGGTTCACGGCGTGGTCACGAAAACCCCCTACAGCCGGATGATCGTCGGACAAACCGATACCGTCTACGCCCGAATGGAAGATCCCAGTGAGGTCGCGCCCGGTTCCCTCTATACCGTCTATCGCCGCATTCATCCCGTGTTTCATCCTGTGACGCATCGCGCCATGGGTGATCTCTTCTCGGTGCTGGCCGTCATCCGGATCGTCAAGATCGACGACCAGCTCGCCACCGCGAAGATCGAGCGTGGCTACTCGGCGGTGCATCCCGGCGACCGGTTGATGCCGTTCGTTCCGCCGCCTCCTCCGGACAGCTCCGCCGAAGCCGATCAGCTCCAGGCGGAGGGGTACGGACGGATCATCGACGTGCAGACGCCGCGGACATTGATCGCGCAAAACCACTTCGTCTATATCGATTGGGGCCGAGAGGACGGGCTTCGGATCGGAGATCGCTTGGACGTCCTGCGGAGCCAACCGGGCTACCCGAACGAGACGATCGCCACGATCAAGGTCGTCGCCTTGGAAGAGACCACGGCGAGCGCCCTCGTCCTTCGCGCGTTGAGACCCGTGGGAGTCGGCGACCAACTCACGCCGGCCGTGCCGTCCGGACAAGCCGCCGTCGCCTCGCCGGTCGCGCTGCCCGTCGCCCCCGCACCTCCCGCTCGTTCGGCGTCCCGATCACGCGAGGAGCTCAGCAAATCCTTGGCGACGGAGATTGCGAAGGGTGATGTCAGCATCACCCAGTCCGGCGACCGCGTGACGATCAGTCTGAACGATCTCGTCGATCAGCTCGAGTACGATCCGGGGGACGCGCACATCAAGCCGACGGGGTTGAAGATCCTCAAGCAGATCAGCGACTACCTCAAGCAGCAGAACGACCAGGAGATCTTGGTGGAAGGCCATACGGACAACATGCGGATCGGCCGCAGCCTCCTCGCCCGGTACCCCTCCAACCGCGAGCTGTCCGAGGCACGCGCCAACCTGATCGTGCGGTACTTCATCGAAGCCGGCTTGGACCCCGGCTCGCTCTCGGCGATCGGCCATGCCGAGACTCGACCCGTGGCCAGCAACGCCACCGAAGAAGGTCGTCGCAAGAACCGCCGCATCGAGATCGTGCTGAATCCGAAGCCCGCCATCCCGCCACAGGCCGAAGCGCCCGACCTCGCCCCGTTGCAGGTCAACGTGCCGGGCCCTGCCTCCGATGACTCTGGGCCGAGCCATGTCGCGCCCGAGGAGAAGCAGCCGGAAGAGCACGGCGAAGGCCCGCAGCATGAGGCGGCGGCCGGCGGAGCCGAGGTCCCGGTCACGAACAACTGACCCTCTCGACGCGACGGCGCGTTGTCACGTCGAGGCCCGCTTGTTAGAATGCCTCGATGCCCGATGAGACCGGCCGCTCGACGTCGTGCGCTCCCCCTGGTCCCTCGGATCAGTCCTCCCGTCCCTCCCCACGCTATGCCGACGTGGTCCTCCCCCGTCATCTCTATCGCGTCTTCACCTATCGCATACCCGAGCCGCTTCGCCCGCACATCGCGATAGGGTCCGTCGTGGTCGTGCCCTTTGGGCGGACGACCCTGCGTGGCACCGTGGTGGCGACCGAGGACACCCCGCCTCTCCCAGAGGGACCTCGGCACGCGATCCGCTTCCGTGACATCGCGGCCGTGGATCCGGCAGGCGGCGACGACCGGCTTTCGGGCTCGCTCCTGGCCTTGACCCGTGCCGTCGCGGAGTACTATCTCGCCCCTTGGGGCCAGTGCATCCGTTTGGTCCTTCCCCCCGTCGCCGAACGACCGGTCCAGCGGTATCGCCTGACCGAGGCCGGCCGCGCGCTGATCCAGAAGCCTGATCAGCCTGGTCGGATGGGTGCGCTGCCCGAGGCGGCCAGAATCCTGCTGACCCGCCTTGGACGCCGTGCCGGCGGGCTGACGACGGCCACGTTACGCCGGGCAGGAGGGTCCATGACCGTCCGGCATCTGCATCGGCTGGAACGCCATGGGTTGATCGAATCGACCTGCGACGCTCCGAGCCGGCGGACGCGCGCCGCCTCCAAGCCCACGTCAGTCACCGCCGCGGCACTTCCCGCGGAAGCGCCTCCCGCGATCACCGAGACCCGGTTGGACAACATCGAGCGCGCGCTGGAAACGGGACGGTTCGCCCGCTTTCTCTTATGGGCACCCCGCTCCTTGCGTCGGGCCTCCATCCAACGACTCGCCGAATCCCTCATCAAGCGCGATCGCGCGGTGCTGATCATCGCCCCGGAGATCGCCCGAGCCGAGACGTTCGCCGTTTCGGCAAAAGCCCAATGGGGCGACCGGGTCGAATGGCTCCATAGCGGGCTCTCGACCCACGAACGCCGGACGAGCTGGGAGCGTATCCGCTCCGGAGCGGCCAATCTCGTCATCGGCACCCGCTCGGCCGTATTTGCCCCGCTCCCGGCACCGGCCCTGATCGTGCTCGACGACGAAGAGGATGCCTCGCTCAAGGAAGAGAGCGAGCCCCGCTACCATGCCCGGACGGTTGCGAGCATGCGGGCCCAAGCCGAGGGCGCCGTCCTCCTGCTTGGCTCCGGCCACCCGACCGTCGAAACCTGGCATGCCGTCCACGAGCAGCCCCAGGCACTGGTGTCGGCGGCCGCCTCCGCTCCGCACATCGAGACCGTGGACCTCCGCCGCCGTCCGTACGGCACCCTCCTGTCCGACGAGATGGTCGAAGGCATCCGCCGCGCGCGCGCGTCCGGTTCCACGGCGGTCTTGTACTTGAACCGGAAAGGGTTCGCGCCGGCGCTCGTGTGTCGCGACTGCGGCAATACCCCGCAATGCCCGCAATGCCGGGTGGCCCTGACCTTTTACAAACAGGCCGGGCGCCTCGTGTGCCACTCGTGCCATCTCCGGCAGCCGCTGCCGGACACGTGCCCGACCTGTTCGGCCCCTCGGTTGGAGCCTTCAGGGATCGGCACGGAAGCGATCGAAGAGCGGGTTCGCCGCCTGTTCCCGGACGCCGTGATCGCACGGCTGGATCGTGATGTGTCGCCGCGTCGGGGACGGCCGGGGCTGATCGTGCCGTCCCGGCCGGTCGACATCGTGATCGGGACCCAGCTGCTGTTCCAAGCCTCATTGCCGAACACGAGCTTCGTCGGCGTGGTGTACGCGGACGCCGGACTGCACATGCCCGACTTTCGTGCGAGCGAGCAGACGTACCATGCGCTCGCCGAAGCCGTCGGGCTGGTCTCGGCCGGCGACGGGGCGGGGCACGTCGTCATGCAAACCCGCCTGCCGGCGCATCACGTCATCGCGGCCGTTTCACAGAACAAGCCGGCCATCTTTTACGACCAAGAGCTGGCGTTCCGGCGTGCGCTCGCGTATCCGCCGTTTGGACATCTGTTCAGCGTAAGGGTCTCCGGTGCGTCGTCCGGTCGGGCACAAGAGGCGGCCGAGTGGTGTGCGCGTCGGCTCTCGACATCGACGGAAGGGACGGGCCTCACGGTGTGGGGACCGACGCCGCCCCCGCACCCGCAACTGCGCGGGAAGTCTCGCTGGCAGCTTCTCGTGAAGACGCCCGACGCGGACGCCGGCCGGCAGGCGCTGGGACGGATCCTGCGGGAATGGGAAGGACGAACGGGACGAAGCGGCCTCAAGCTCGAGGTCGACGTGGATCCGCTCTCGATCGTCTAAGAGGGGACGCCCCGTCGAGATGTCTCGCCCTCGCCGCCCTTCAGCTTCTTGAAGATCCCATAGGAAAAGGTCAGCCAGAAGATCGACGAGAAGAGGCCGAACAGGACCGCCGTGAGGATGAGTCCCATCTCCTGTTCGGTCGGCTCGGCCGTCGCCATGCGGATCTCGATCATCGTCGCGATCGGCCAGGCCAGGCTTTCGAGGCCGAGGATGGCGGTCGTCCACGCCCACACGGCGCCGACCGACGAGCACAGCCGGAGGAGCAAGGCGGCAACCGCCAGTCCGACCAAGACCGTGACGCCGAGCGGCAGCTCACCCCAGAGCATCCAGAATCCGAGCGTGACCACCAGGCTGCCCAAGACCGCGTTGAGCCGCAACCACCACATGGCGGCAGTGTGCAGGCAGCCTGCGCTGAAGTCAACGGCTCCGATTGCCTTGTCGCCCGGCATTCAGTATCGTAGTCTCATGCCGCCGCGTCGCCTGCTCGTGCTGACCGACCTCGACGGGACCCTGCTCGATGCCGCGACCTATTCGTGGGAAGGCGCGGCGGACGCGCTGACCGCGTTGCAGCGGCAGGGCGGCCTCGTGGTTCCGGTGTCGAGCAAGACCCGGGCCGAGATCGAAGCGATTCGGGTCGGCCTGAAGCATCACGGCCCATTCATCGTCGAGAACGGCGGCGCCGTGTTGGTCCCGCGTGGAACCTTGGCCACACCCATTCCCGGCGCGATCGACCAAGACGGCTATCACGTGCTCGTATTGGGGCGGCCCTACCCCGTCGTTCGACAGACGCTCAAGGAGCTGGGGTCGGCATTGGGCGTCTCGCTCATCGGCTTCGGGGATCTCTCCGTGGCCGAGATCGGCCGGCTCACGGGGCTCCCCTTCGATGAGGCCGCCCGCGCGAAGCAACGGGAATACGACGAGCCCTTTTTCTCCTCCGACCCCCACCTTTCGCTGGACCGGTTGAAAGAGGCGGCGGGCGCACGCGGGTTCCAGTGCATCGCCGGCGGGCGGTTCCATCACCTGCTCGCCGGCACGGACAAGGGCGTGGCCGCACGGCGGCTGATCGACGCGTATCGCCGCGAGGCGCGTGCCGGAGGCCCGCCGATCGTCACCGTCGGCGTCGGGGACAGCCTGAACGATCTTCCGCTGCTCTCCGTGGTGGACTATCCGATCCTCGTCCAACGACCGGACGGCTCATACGATCCCGCCGTTCACGTTCCACGGCTCCACCGAGCGGGCGGCATCGGTCCTGCCGGCTGGAATAGCGCCCTCTTGTCGCTCCTCGCGACGGCATGACCGGCGCTCCCCATCACGCGGCGCGCCCGCCCAGGACCAGAGCGGGCGGCGGGGACGCTCCCAGACCCTGATCATGGAACTTCGAGAGCTCCTCATCAGCTTGATCGTCATCTACCTCGCCGCCCGGATCATGGGAGAATTGGCGGCTCGGATCGGCCAGTCGTCGGTCCTCGGCGAGCTCCTCGCAGGCGTCCTCGTCGGCCCCAGCGTGCTGGGGCTCGTCCACGGCACCGAAACGCTCAAGCTATTCGGGGAGATCGGGGTGGTGCTCCTGCTGTTCGAGGTCGGCCTGGAATCCGACCTTCAGTCCTTCCTTCGGGTCGGACGCTCGGCCGCGTTCGTGGCGGTCATCGGCGTTCTGATGCCGTTCGCGCTCGGGTACCTGGCCGCCGTGCTCCTCGGGCTGAGCGAGCTGCAGGCGATTTTCGTGGGCGCCACCCTCACCGCGACGAGCGTGGCGATCTCGGCCCGGGTGCTGTCCGACCTCGGGAGGCTCCGGAGCGCCGAGGGGAACATCATCCTCGGCGCCGCCGTCATCGACGATGTGCTCGGGCTCGTCATCCTCTCGGTCGTGGCCGGACTCGCACGGTCCGGCACCGTCTCCTGGTTGGACATCGTCTGGACGACCGGCCTGGCCCTAGGGTTCCTGGTCACGGCGATCATGCTGGGCGTGCGTTATGCCGGGTGGTTCAGCAAGCTCGTGAACCGGATGAACACCCGGGGCGCCCTCGTGATGGTCGCCTTGACGTTCGTGTTGCTCCTGAGCGCGACCGCGGAATGGCTGGGGCTCGCGCCGATCGTCGGCGCGTTCGCGGCGGGCCTCGTCCTCGCCCGTTCGGAGCATCAGACGCACCTCGAAGAGCGTTTCAAACCCGTTGCCGACGTCTTCGTCCCGATCTTCTTCGTCCTGGTCGGCGTCGCCGCCGACCTCCATCACTTGAACCCGTTCAATCCGCAGAACCACGTGATCCTCCTGCTCGCGGCGGCGCTCACGGGGGCCGCCGTGCTCGGCAAGCTGCTCTCGGGCCTCGGCGTGTTCGGACAGAAGGCGGATCGCTGGGTCATCGGCGTGGGCATGCTGCCGCGCGGTGAGGTCGGCTTGATCTTCGCCGGCTTGGGGCTGTCGGCGAAGGTCATCGGCGAGGGCGAGTACGGCGCCATCCTCATCGTCGTGGTGCTCACGACGTTCCTGTCGCCCATCGTGCTGAAGTGGCTGTTCGCGCGCGGTCGTGGATGAGGCGAGCGGCTCGAGGATCCCGCGAGGACGGGGCGGGAGTCTTTGGGCTACGGCTTGGAGGCTTCGGTCGCGGGAAGCGGCATGACGACGTCGGACGCCAGCCGCCGCTCCAGCGCCAGCACGGCGGTCATGTAAAGGACGGACAGCGCGATCACCATCAAGGCGTACAGCGGAAACTCCTCGGTTCCGGGCACGCCGGAGGCGGCCGGGAGGAATGCCATCACGGCGGCGGCCACGCCGCGGGGCAACATGGCCAGGATCACACGGCGCTCGGTCGCACTCCATCGGCAGAGTGTCTGCGCGAACACCTGGACGGCGATCCAGCGCACCGCCAGCACGACGCCGAAGATCGCCGCGGCGGAGCCCGCGACCATCCACGTCAACGCCGACACGTCGAAAATGAGCCCCAGCAGCACGTAAAAGAACGTGCGGACGAGGAAGGCGAGCTCTTCGTTCAGCCGTTTCAGGAACGTGTCGAGCGCGAATTCGGCTTCGTTGAGCTGGTACCCGATGAGGCGGCGGATCGGGGCGGCGACGCGGCCGACCAGCATCTCCATGTTCCCGAGCACGATCCCGAACATGAGGATCGTGATGGCCCCGTTGGCGCCGACCAGCTCGGCGATGTCGTAGAGGACGAGAATGGCCGCGAAGGTGAGCATGTACGACAAGGTCTGACCCTGGAGCCAGGCGAGCAGCCGCGACCAGAGCACGCCCGCCAGCGCGGCCAGCAGGAGCGCGTCCAGGAAGGCGTGGAAGACCGTGCTGATCATCTTGCCGCCTCCTCCGGGCTGGGAGAGCATCCCCATGACGGCGAGCGAGATGACGACGACGAAGACATCCGTGAAGGCGGATTCCAGACTCAGGAGGACCTTGACGGGTTCCCCCACCGAGGGAAGGCGCGAGACGACGGGAATGACGATCGCGCCGGTCGTGCCGGCGAGGATGGCGCCCAGCAGAAGTCCGTGGAGCCACGGACCGCCCAGGACGGACGCATAGAAGGCGCCGACCCCGACGACCGTGGCGGCGAACACGGCGAGCGTGAAGAGAAGGGCCATCGGCGCTTCGTTGAGCACCTTCATCAACGAGAGGTTCAACCCGCCGTCGAACAGGATGATGAGGAGGGCCAGCGTCCCGAAGTACGGGGCAAGGTCGATGGCGTCTTGGGCGTGGATCAGTCCCGCGATGGGTCCCAGCAGGACGCCGAGCGCGATCAAGAACAGCACGCTGGGCATGCCGGTCTTCTTGAAGAGGAACTCTCCCCCCAGGCCGATCAGGATGATGACCCCGATCAACCCGAGCACCGCTTGAACGGTCAACTGTTCCATGGTCGCACGCAGCGCTCCTGGGTCTTTAGACTATAGGAAAATCCCGAAGAGGACAACCGCGCAAGGGACGGGGCGGGTCGGCGGAAGGGGCGGCCGGCCGGGTCGGAGCCGGTCTAACGGGTCGAAGCGAGGCTCGTCCTCACGGCCTTGACGATCTTCACTTTTTTCAACGAGGCGACAAAGCCGTCCGGGGTCTCGGGCTCGGCAAGACTGACCTCGACGTTGTACCAACCCGAGTTGAATTGACCGGTCCGGCCATGGATCTCTCGGATCAACGCTTCGATGCTCCGTTCGGGCGTGTCGTCCTCGAACGCCACCCAAAACGCGAACGGAGCAAGCGGGATCGACCGCGCATCGGCCGGGGTCGGGGGGGCCGTCGCGGCGCCGTTCGGTCCGGTAGGCTTCGGCTCCGGTCGGGCGGCGGCGGTCATTGCGACAAAGGAGGCGCCGCCTCGTTCCTGCGTCCGTGCCGAGGCGTCGGCCTCAATGTGGACCTCTTCGCCAAGCCGGGCGACTCGCTCCGACACCTGGCGAACGGTCTCGGACACGGTGGCCTGCGAGCGCTCGAGGCGCCGGACCAGCGCGTGGAGGCGGACCGAATCGGCCTGCTCCGCCTCGAGCGCCTTGGCAATCGATGCCTGCCCGCGTCCGAGCCCGTCGAGCAACCGCGCCTGTCGCTCGAGCGCCGCCTCGAGCGAGGACACCTGCCGGGCCGGCTCGGTGTCCGCCGCCGACCGCACGACGGAGCCCCAGTCCCATCGCACGAGGCTGGCGTCGACGGCGAGTACGACCAGCGCGGCCACGGCGGCTGCCGGCACGACGGACATCGCCGCCGCCCAGGTCCGATTCTTTCCAACGGCTCCGGAGGCGCGGCGGCTCTCACGCCGCTGCACCGCCGGTTCGGCCGGGCGGAACCCTTCGCTCGCCGAATAGGAGACGCGCAGCCGCCCTTGGCCGGGTTGGTTCTGCACGGTCACCTCGAGGACCGACTCCCCGACGACGAAGCGTCCGGCCTTGAAGGGGACCTCGCCGACCCAAAGGCTGCCGAGGAGCAGACCGGCATCGGTGCGGAGCTCCACCGTCTGGATCGAGTGCGCCAGGACGATGGATGCGACCGACCCGGCGGTGCCGTGGCAGTCCATCCTGCCCAGGGATTCGTGGTTGACGATGACCTGCAGGGATTCGACGGCGTCTGGGTGCAACCCATCCGGCCGTCGCAGGGCCGACAGCAGATGTTCCCGGTACGCGTTCAGCGCCTCATCTGGCATCATACTGTCCCCACTCAACCGGTCTGGCACGATTCCACCAGCCGGCCGCTCAAGAGCGGACGGATTCTCACATCGAGCCGCGGCCTGGCGTCGTGGATCGTCTCACGCCGCGCCTGGCACACGGTGACCAGACAGTCCAGGCACAGCGCCAGATGCCATACGCGATAGTCATACCCATAGCCTTCGTCGAAGAGATGCGCCCACTGCTGTCTGGACAGACACGGAAAATGCTCGGGCTCGCTCTTTCGATAGTGCGCCTGGACGAGCCGGCATAGGCGATCGGCGTCCGCGTTGAACTGTTCCGGCTCGCGGCGCTGCTGCCATTCGATCGCTTGAAGGTCGTGTTCCGTCAGGCCGAGCTCGTCCACCGCGCGCTGCCAGCCCCCACGCCGCCATCGATCGAAGTTCTTGTAGACCCGTTGCGACTCGGCGGCGCCGAGGCCCAAGACCCTCGCGACCTGGCTCTGGCCGAACCCGTACAGGTGGTAGAAGAGCGCCATCAGCGCATCCCGGCTGATCACCGCGCGAGCCGTCAGCCCTTCGATGAAGCGCCCGAGCGGGGAGAGCAGGTCTTTCCCGTAACAGAAGGCCTCCGGCCGGCTGAAATACCGGGCGATCAGGCTGTCCAGGAGGAACAACGGCCGGCAGGGCACCTCGGTGCGTCCATGGACCAGAAAGCGCTCGACCAGCTCGTATCCCCAGCGCAGCGCCAACTTCTCGTGGGACACGTCGTCGGCCCACTGGCCGGTTTCACGAAGGAAGCGCCTCATCTGGCCCGCCGCATGGTCGAGCAGGTGCGGCAGCACCGCCGTCATCAAGGCGTCATACTCCTCGACCGTCGACACGAGCTGAGTCAGCTTGCCGGCGGCCTCACGTCGATCGGACATAGTCCCCCCAACGGCCGCGGAGTATGCCACACACGACGGGCCATCCGCGAGAAGAGCCCTTAGATATTTCCCGCGGGGACCGTCCGGTTTTGTCCATTGTGGGGGCAAGGGGCCGTTTGGTATCTGTCTCGCCCGGCGCACGGTGGCGTGCGAGGTCCTCACTTATCCATTCATGGAGGTTGATCGATGAAACAGTGGGTCGCGTTGTTCGTGTTGGGTGCGGTTCTCGCCCTCGGCTCTCATCCGGTCGCCAGCTTCGCGAGCGACTCCGGAGCTCCATCGGAGGAGAAGGCCAAGGACAAGAAGTCGGGCGGGCATGTCGCCGACGAGGACAAGAAGGACGAGAAGAAGGACGGCGGGCACTGATCGACGCCGTCCCTGTCGGGGGGAGCCCACCTCCCCGCGAATCACGCCAGGGGCCGGCGGGCGCCCGACGCCCGTCGGCCTTTGCGTTGGGCGCTCCTCACGCTCCCCGCCGCCCCGCCCCGGTCATGCACGCGATCGAACCGCCCGCTCTTTGAACCAGCCGTACAAGGCCGGCAGCACGATGAGCGTCAGCAGCGTGGAGGTGATGAGGCCGCCGATCACCACCACCGCGAGCGGCCGCTGCACCTCCGAGCCGATGCCGTGGGCCAAGGCGAGGGGAATCAGCCCGAGCAAGGCCACCAGGGCCGTCATCAGCACGGGCCGCAGGCGCAGCAGGCACCCCTTCACGATCGCCTCCTCGTCGCCCATCCCGTCTTCCCGCAGCTTGTTGATGTAGGACACCAGCACGATCCCGTTCAGCACCGCGACGCCGAAGAGATTGATGAACCCCACCGAGGCGGGAACGCTCAGGTATTCCCCCGTGAGCCACAGCGCGACGATGCCGCCGATCAGCGCCAGCGGCAAATTCAAGATGATGAGCCCGGCATAGCGGACCGAATTGAACGACGAGAACAGGAGGAGGAAGATCAGCGCAATCGTGATCGGCACGATGACTTGCAGCCGCGCCATGGCCCGTTGCATGTTCTCGAAGGACCCGCCCCACACGATGTGGTAGCCGGGCGGCAACTGGATCTGCTTCTGGATCTTGTGCTGCGCCTCCCTGACGATGCTGTCGATGTCCCGCCCGTAGGTGTTGAATCCGATGTAGATCCGCCGCTGGAGCCCCTCGCGGCTGATGAGCGCCGGGCCTTCCTTCAGCTCGACTTTGGCGAGATCACCCAGCGGGATCAACGCGCCGCTGGCGCTGGTCAACAGAATATTGCTGATCGTCTCGACGCTGTTTCGATATTGCTCCGGATAGCGGAGGATCAGATCGAACCGCCGCTGGCCCTCGTAGACCCGCGTCGCGGCCTCCGCGCCGATGGCCGTCGTGATGATCTCCCGGATGTGCGCGACGTTGATCCCATACCGCGCGATCTTGCTGCGATCGACATCGATCGTCAGGTACGCTTGGCCGAACAGTTGCTCCACCCGCACGTCCTTGACTCCCCGCACGGAGGTCATGATCGCCTGAATCTTGTCGGCGGTCGTCCGTAGAACGTCCAGATCCTCGCCGAGCACCTTGACGGTCGCTTCCGAGCGGACCCCGGACAAGAGCTCGTCGACCCGCTGTTGGATCGGCTGGCTCAGCAGGAAGCTCGCCCCGGGCACCTTCTCCAACCGCTGGCGGATCGCATTATCGAGCTCGGGCTTGGTGTCGGCCGTCCGCCATTGGTCCATGGGATAGAGCGACACGACCGGATCGCTCGCGTTCGGCTCCTGAGGGTCGTTGCCGAGCTCTGAGCGGCCGATCTTCGACACCACCATGCGGACCTCCGGGAACTCGAGCACCGCCCGCTGCATCTCCTTTTCGATCTCGATGGATTTGTCGAGCGAGATGCTCGGCAACCGGATCGTCTGCGGCGTCAGCGCCGCCTCGTTGAGAATCGGAATGAATTCCCCGCCCAGGAAGGGAAAGAGGGCGAGGCTGCCCGCGAGCAGCAGCAGGGCGATGCCCAGCACGGCCGTACGATGGGCCAGGGCCCAGCGAAGGACCGGCAGGTACGCGCGCTTGGCCCAACGGAGGATGAACGTGTCTTCCTCGCGGCCTTGTTTGAGCAGCAGGGCGCAGAGGACCGGCGACAGCGTCAGCGACAGGACCAGCGAGATCAGCAGGGCGATCATGATCGTGTACGCGAGCGGATGGAACATCTTCCCTTCCATGCCGTGCAGGGAGAGGATCGGCAGGAACACGATGATGATGATCAAAATGCCGAACACGACGGGTTGCCCGACCTCCTTGACCGCCTGGATCACGAGCGCCTTTCGATCGATCGTCTCGCCGCCATGCTCGGAGAGATGACGGTAGACGTTTTCGACGACGACGACGGAGCCGTCCACCATCATGCCGATGGCGATCACCAGCCCGCCGAGCGACATGAGGTTGGCCGTGAGCCCGACGCCGTCCATGACGATGAACGTGGCCAGGGGGGTCACGACCAACGTCACCGTCACGATGAGCGCGCTCCGCACGTTGCCCAGGAACAAGAACAGGATCACGACGACGAGCACGATCCCTTCGAGCATCGCCTTGTACACGGTGTCGAGGGCCTGCGTGATCAGCTCGATGCGATCGTAGAACGGGACGATCTTCAGCCCTTCCGGCAGCAGGTGCTTCGCGTGGATCTCGCCGATCTTGTCCTTGACCGCCTGCACCACGTCGCGGGCGTTGCCGCCCCGCAGCATCAGGACGATCCCGGTCACGACCTCGCGGTCTCCGTTGAGGACCGCCGCCCCGTGGCGGACCGCATGCCCGATCCTGACCTCCGCCACGTCGCGGACGTAGACCGGCGTGCCGCCGACCTCTTTCACGACGATGTTCTCGATGTCGCCGATGGTCCGGATCAAGCCGACGCCGCGAACGATGTACTTTTCGGAGTGCTTCTCGAGGATGTTGCCGCCCGCGTTGGCATTGTTCCGCGCCACCGACTCGAAGACTTCGTGGAGCGAGAGGTTGTACTTGCGGAGCAAGCCGGGCTCGACCATGACTTGATACTGCTTGACGAAGCCCCCAATCGAGTTCACGTCGACGACGTCGGGCAGCCCTTTCAGCAGCGGCCGAATGACCCAGTCCTGGACGGTCCGGCGCTCCATCAGCTCCGCCTCGGTCGTCACATGGGCGGAATCGTTGTCCCGTGGGCCTTCCAGGTAGTACTGGTAGACCTCGCCCAACCCCGTGCTGTTGGGGACCAGTTGCGACACCGCCCCGGGCGGCAACTGCTCCTGCACCTCGAGCACGCGCTCCAAGACGACTTGTCGCGCCAGGTAGATGTCGACGTCATCCTTGAAAATGACGTCGATCAGGGACAGCCCGACCTTGGACATGGAGCGGATCTCGACGAGCCCCGGCGCTCCGGTCAACTGCAGCTCGAGCGGAAAGGTCACGAACCGCTCGATCTCGGCGGGGGAGAGGCCGGGGACCTTCGTCACGACTTGGACGAGAACGGTCGTGACGTCGGGAAACGCGTCGATCGGAATCGTCTGGAAGGCATAGACGCCGGCCGAGACCAGGACCAGCGCGAGGATGACGATCAGCACGCGCTGCCGCAGCGCGAGTTCGAGCAGAGCCGCGAGCACGGGTTAGAAGACCACCGCTCGGCCGGGGCGCAGGACCCGGCGCGGCCGGCGGGACGGGGAGCCCATCGATGAGGCGGCGGCAAATCCCGACACGCGGATGGCCATCGGCTAGATCTGGTCCCCGAGGAGCTCGGATTTCAGCACGAAGGCGGCCTTGGTGACGACGGTTTCGCCCTCGGCGAGCCCGTCGAGCACCTTGATCATGCGGCCGTTCGACTCACCGAGCGAGACGTTCCGCGCTTCGTAGACGAACGGCTCGCGCTCGATAAAGACGAACCGCCGATCGCGATCGCGCTGGACCGCGGCCTCCGGGATCATCAGGACCCCGTTTTCCGGCTCGGAATAGATCCGGATCGTCGCGAACATCTCGGGCTTCAACCGGCGGTGCGGATTCGGCAGCTCGAGCCGCAGGCGCATGGTCCGCGTCGCGCGGTCCAAGACGTCGCCCACGTAGGTGATCTTTCCATGGAACACCTCGTTGGGATAGGCCGACACCCGGACCTCGACCGACTGACGCTCCGGCTGCTCGTTGTAGATGAACGGGATGTCCTTTTCCGGGATATTGGCGGTCACCCAGACCTCGGACAGATCGGCGACGACAAAGAGCTTCTCCGTCGTCTCGACGACCTCCCCTTTGGTGAGGTTCCGCGCGATCACCCGACCGTCGAAGGGGGCGACAATGGGGACGTGCGACCGGATCGTCTGCTCACGGTCCAGGCGCTGCAATTCCTCCTCCGACATGCCCAACAGCCGCAGGCGGTCGCTGGCCTCGCGCTTCTCCGCGCGCAGGCTGATCATCTCGCCCTCGCGCCGCTGCGCCTCCGCGAGACCGATGACTTTCTCCTGCAAGAGCGACTTCGCACGCTCATACGACCGCTCGGCCACGTAGAGTTTGGCGTTGGCTTTGAGATAGGCGGACTGGGCCATGCCGAGCTCGCTGCTGTACAACATCGCGAGGAGCTGCCCGCCTTTGACCTCCTGCCCCAGATCGGCGTAGACGTCGACGACGCGTCCGCGCACGAGCGTGGTGATCTCCGCGAGCGCGTGCTGGTCGGGCTCGACGGTGCCGGGGAAATCGCGATAGCTCCGGAACTCGCCCCGGATGACGGGTTCGACGACCACCCCGGCCGCCTTGGCCTCTTCGGCGGTCAGCCGGACCAGACCGGTGGAGAGCTCCTTCTCGGTCGTCTTGGCTTGCGACGAGGCTTCGGGGGGAGCGTCACAGCCGGAGAACAGCAGCAGGCCGAGGGTCAAGCCGAGGCCGACGTCCGCAAGCCGAGACAGACGCATGCTCATCGATGAGTTCCTGCCCATCATGTCACTGCAAGCCCAATGATACCGGCGTCCCCGTTTTCCGTGTCGATCCTGCACGACCGTTCAGGTCCGCCCCCAGTATACACATCCGTAGCCCGCGCTTGCAGAAAAAGCCGGGCCCTCTTGGAGCAAGCCCGCTCCCCGTCGACGCCCACGGCTTCCGTCCGCCCGCGAGCGAGCCGTTAGAACACGCCGGCCAAGGGGCCGCCCACCGCCCGTTCGAGCCGCGCGAGCGAGATCGAGAGATCAGAGCGCGCCTGGACGTAGTCGAAGAGAATCGAACGGAGGACCCGCTGCGCATCGAGCACCTCGAGCAGGCTGGCGGCACCTTGTTTGAAGCTGAACTGGGCGATCCTGAGCGCCTCCTGCGCCTGCTTGAGAAGCCCCTTTTCGAACACGTCGATCAGCTCCGCCGTCGTCTTCGCATCTTGATAGTGCTGATTGATCGCCCGGAGCAGCTCGTTCCGCGCCCGCACGAGCTCGGCCTCCTCCCGCCGCTTGGCGCCGAGCGCGCCGGCGATTTCCCCCTGCCGTTGATACCAAATCGGCGTCGGGACGGTGACGCCGGCCAGGACCGCCTCGCGGCCGATTTCGCGGACATAGGAGCCGTTCACGGTGACGTTCGGCACCCGGTTCTGGCGCTCGAACTGGATGTTGAACCCCGCCTGCTCGATGGACCGGACCAGCCGGGTGATCGTCGGGTGGTGCTCGAGCGAGTGGGCCATCAACGAGTCGACGCTGAGCCCGGCCGGAAACCGCGTGAAGTCGCCCTGCACCGCGTAGCTCGTGCCCAGGGCGCCGGCGGTCAACGTATCGAGGATCACGCGATTGATCCGGACCGTGTTTTCGGCCCGCGTCACGGCCTGGTTCGCCTTGAGCACCTCCACTTCGGCCTTGATCGCTTCGAATTGCGGCGCCTCTCCGAGCCGCACGCGGGTGGCGACGATGCGCCGCACGTCTTCGACGATCTCGAGGTTCTGTTTCGCCAGCTCGAGATCGCGTTGCGCGAGCAGCAGCTCATAGAACGCGATCTTGACGTCGGTGGCAAGATTGAGCTTGGTCTCGGACAGCCCCATCGTGGCGCCCGCGACCCCGGCTTCGGCGGCGCGCTGCCGGGCCGCACGTTTGGCCGGCCATTCGAGCGGCTGCCCGATCGTTCCGTTGTATTCGAAGAGTTGCTCCCTCGCCGGCGCGCGCACGATCTCGGCAGCCACGCTGCCCCCGTCCCGCAGGATTCCGTTGCCGGTGAAGGCCGAGATCGTGGGGTTGGGATAGGCACCGGCCGCGATCCGCTGGCCCACGCTCTGGTCGATGGCCCCCAGCGCACCGGCGACCAACGGATTCCGTTCGAGCGCGAGATCCACGACCGTCTGGAGATCGAAGGAGTGGACCTCCGCATGCGCGTTCCATTTCCCGCCCGTGCTCCCCAGCAGCATGAACGCCGAGACGATGAGAATCAGAAGTCCCTTCATGGTTCCTCCCCAAGGTAAAAGATGGGGCAACGGCCATGGGCCACGCCGGCCGATCCGCTGTGATATCAAACCGTGCCCGCCGTCTCAATGAACAAAACCGCTTCACGGCCCGGCAAGATATCCAGTGAGGCGTCTGTCCGAGCCATCCTTCGACGGAGTCCTAAGCCCGCTCGGCCGGGGGCGCGACAGCCGACGCCGTCGCCGCCCCATCCACGACCGACCCTCCGCCCGCGACCGCCGCCGCGGCGTCGTTCAAGCAGTCGTCCACCCAGGCGTGGACATCGTGATCCCGCAAGTACTCGCGCATCACCCGCATCCGCCGTCGCCGCTCGTCCTCGGGCATTTCCAGCGCTTCTTTGATGCTGTCGGCGAGCCCTTCCGAGTCGTAGGGGTTGATGATGAGCGCCTCCCGAAGCTCTTCGGCCGCGCCGGCCATCTGGCTGATCAACAGCACCCCCCGCTCGTCGACCTGGGACGCGACGTACTCCTTGGCGACCAAGTTCATCCCGTCATTGACCGAGCTGACCAAGGCCAGATCGGCGAGACGGTAGTAGGCGGCCAGGACGTCCGCGTTGAAGCGGTCTTCCAAGTACACGATCGGCTGCCACCGCTGGACGGCCGGTCCCTCCGCCAGCCGGTAGCGGTCGTTGATCTCGAAGACCGTTTGCCAGATGTGCTTGCGATACCGGCGGTACGTCTCCATTTCCCGGCGTGTTGGGACCGCGAGTTGGATGAACGTGAAACGACCGCGATAGCCGGGATGCCGCTGGAAGAAATGGTCCAAGGCCCACAGCCGCTTCAGCAGCCCCTTCGTGTAATCGAGCCGGTCCACCCCGACTCCGACCTTCACCCCAGGCCGCAGGCCGATCTGCCGCCTGAGACTTGCCATCGTCTGCTCGATCTGCGGCCGCCGAGCGCGGGTTGAAAAGGCGTCGAAGTCGATACTGATTCCCCGCGCCGTGATCCGAGTCCGGTGGCCCTTGTACACGACCGTGCCGCTCCCAGCCTCCATGCCGGCGTCCAGGAACTGCCGCGCGCTTTCTTGGAACGCCCGGGCGTACCCCGGAGTCTGAAAGACGAGGCTGTCCGCCTGCAGGAGGGCGCCGACGACGGCCTGTCGCTCCGGGAGGATCCGAAAGACGTCCGGGCCGGGCCATGGCACATGCCAGAAGAACGCCACGACCGCGTTGGGGTTCCGCTCCTTGATGAAGGCGGGCAACAAGGCCAGATGAAAATCGTGCACCCAGACGAGTCCCGAGCCCGCCTGCAGCTCCTGGGCGACCGCGGCGCCGAACCGCCGGTTCAGCGCGACATAGGCGTCCCAATACCGCTTGCGATAGGCGACTCGATCCAACGTGACGTGGCACAGAGGCCACAGCACTTCGTTGGCATACCCTTGGTAGCCGCCTTGTGTTTCGTCTTCCGTGAGCCAGACGCGACGCAGGTAATAGGCCGGCGCCTCGGGCGGCACCGCCAGCCGGTCGTCCGCGCCGGTCGCCTCGCGATCCGCCTGGCCGCTGCCCCAGGCCACCCAGACCCCGCCGACCCGCTTCAAGACGGGATCAAGCGCCGAGGCCAAGCCCCCGTCGGTTCGTTCGCACACGCGATGGCCCTGGCGCAGCCGATGCTCGTACGGCTCGCGATTGGAGACGATGATCAGGCGCGAGCGGGCCTCGCTCCGTTCCACCTCGACCCCTCGTTCGACATGCTCGATCGCCTTCATGGCACCCGTCTCTGGTTCATGCCGCCACCGAGGAGGGCATGATCCGCATGCCCGTATCGGGATCGAAAATATGGACGGCATCCTTCTGGACCGCCACAGCCACCCTCTCTCCCGGCTTCGCCTCGAACCGCCGGTCCGCGAGTCCGACGATCGTCAGCGGTCGTGGATGGTCTCCCGCGGCCGGGACGCCGGCAAGCTCGCACGTCACCCAGGTCTGCCCGCCCGTCGGCTCGATCAAGCGCACGACCGCACGGATCTGCCCGCTTGGGTCCGGCATCGCCGCGGCGGTAATGCGGACGTCCTCGGGCCGAAGACCGATGCACACACGGCGGCCGCCATAGCGTCGGTTGATCTCTGCGGGAACCGGGACGCGAAGCGGCCCGGCGGCGGCATGGTCGCGCTGGATCGACGCCTCGAAGGTGTTCATCGAGGGATGGCCGATGAAGCCGGCGACGAACAGATTGCGCGGCGCCTCGTAGAGCTCATGCGGCCGACCGATCTGCTGGACGCGGCCGCGGTCGAGAACCGCGACGCGATCGGCCAGCGTCATGGCTTCCACTTGGTCATGGGTCACGTAGATCATCGTCACCCCGAGCTCGTCGTGCAGCCGCCGCAGCTCGGCTCGCATGTCAGTGCGCAACTGCGCATCGAGATTCGACAGGGGCTCGTCGAGCAAGAAGACGCGTGGGCGACGGATGAGCGCCCGCCCGAGCGCCACCCGCTGGCGCTGGCCGCCCGACAGTTCACGCGGCCGCCGGGCCAACAGCCCCTCGATGTTCAGGAACCCGGCCACCCGCCGGACCTCCTCGTCGATGGTGCGGCCTTCGAGCGGGGCGGTGCGCCGGCCGACGCGAAGCGGAAACGCAAGATTCTCCGCCACGGTCATGTGTGGATAGAGGGCATAGGCCTGGAAAACCATGGCCACATCGCGCTCGCGCGGCTCCCGGGTCGTCATGTCTTCGCCGTCGAACAAGATCCGCCCGGTCGTCGGCCGGTCCAACCCTGCGATCATCTGCAGCAGCGTCGATTTGCCGCATCCCGAGGGTCCGAGCAGCGTGAACAACTCACCCTTGCGGACCGTCAGCGTCAGATCGGGGATGATCTCCGCCGCCCCTATTCGCTTCACGATCTGTTCCAAATGAACTTCGGCCATGGCTATCCCGACTTCGCGACCCGGGCGGCGAACGCCGCCCGGCACGGCACGGCTATGCCGTCGTAGGGCCTCGATCGCGTCCGCTCCTCCTCGCCCGGGGTTCCACGCTATCCTTTGACGCTCCCGGCGGTCAGCCCCGCCACGATGTGCCGCTGAAAGATCACCGCCAACACGATGATCGGCGCCGTGACCACCAGGCTGGCCGCGGCGAGATCGCCCCACGGCACTTCGTGCAGCCCGGGGAAAAGCGCGATGGCCACCGGCGCGGTCCGGGACCGGTCCGTCGCCGTCAAGGTCAGCGCGTAGAGAAACTCGTTCCATGAAAAGATGAAGACGAGGAGGGCGGCCACCGCCACACCGGGGAGCGCCGGAGGCAGGATAACCGACCAGAGCGCCCTGAGCGGGCTGCAGCCGTCCACGCGCGCGGCCCAGTAGAGCTCCACGGGAACCTGGCGGAAGAAATTCGTCAGCACCCAGATCGCGAACGGAAGCGCGTAGGTCGTATGCACCAGCAGAACGGCCAGCAGGGTGTCGCGCACCCCGAACGCCCGCGCCAGCAGATAGAGCGGGCTGATCGTCGCGATCGGCGGGAACATCGACAGGGCCAAGATGAGGCCGAGGATGAGGGGCTTGCCGCCGATGGGTAATCGAGCCAGTCCGAATGCCGCCAGGCTCGCCAGGCCGATCGACAGCGCGGTCGTCCCCGTGGCCACGATGGCGCTGTTCATCAGGTCTCGGCCCAGCGAAGACGCCGTCAGCACCCGGACGTAGTGGGCCCCGGTCGGGGAATCGGGGAGCAGCGGCGGCAAACGGACCAACTCCGCCTCCGGCTTGACCGAGGTGACGACTTGCCAGGCGATCGGTCCCAGACAAAAGGTCACGACGGCGGCGATCCCGAGCCAGCGCAGCGCAAGCCCCATTACGTCACCCTCAGGCTCCGGCGCATGAGCAGGGCGCTGGTCCCGGTCATGAGCAGGACGAGCACAAACATCACGGTCGTGACGGCGGAGCCGTACCCGAACTGGAGCGTCTGGAAGAGCGTCTTGTACGCATAGATCGACAACGTCTCCGTGCTGTTGCCCGGCCCCCCGCCGGTCAGCACGAACACCGCATCGAAGACGCGGAAGGCGTCCATCGTCCGAAAGGCGACCACGATCAGCACGGCCGGCCAGAGCAGCGGCAGGGTCACGTGCCGGAAGACGGCCCAGCGACCCGCGCCGTCCACGAAGGCGGCCTGGTAGAGCTCGCGCGGAATGGTCTGCAGCCCGGCAAGGAGCACCAGCGCCGCAAACGGCGTCGTCTTCCAGACGTCCATGAGGATCGCCGCGTGCAACGCGGAGCCCGGAGAACCGAGCCAGGAGACCGGCCCCGACGCCAATCCGCTGGACCTCGCAAGGTAGCTCAAGAGTCCGTACTCGGAATGGTAGAGCCATTCCCAGATCCGGGCCGAAACGACGGTCGGGATGGCCCAGGGGATCAACATCACCACGCGGGGCCAGGCCGGGAATCGCCGCATCTCGCCGGGGCGCACGGGTCCCTGCACGAGCAGGGCGATGCCGAGCCCGAGCCCCACTTCGAGCGCCACGGACACGACGGTGAAGTAAGCGGTGGTGGCGAAGGCCGCCCAGAACCGGTCGTCGGAGAGCAAGGCCGTGTAGTTGCGGAGGCCGATGAACTGCTCGATGCCGAAGATCGGGAGGCGGCGGTGCAGGCTCAGCCAGAGTGCATGGAGGATGGGGATCGCGGCAAAGAGCGTGAGCAACGCCAGCGCGGGGACCATCATGGCGTAGCCCCAGCGCGCCTCGGACCAGATCCTGTTCGGCCGCGTGTCCGCCGGGCTATCGACCGGCGACCAGCGCGGTGTTCCCGATGTCGCTCTTGGTGACATAAGGCTCTTCTGTCGCCAGTGCTTGAGCCGTCCGGCGCTTCCCCGACGCGAACGCCGCGTGCGGCGATTTCCGGCCGACGATCACGGCGCTTAATTCGGGCTGCCAGATCTGCGACAGGATCAAGTAATAGGGGCTCGGCGGCCGGGGCCGCGCGCCGAGAAAAACCGGGTACAGCTCCGGCAGCCAAGGCTGCGCCTCGATCAGCTCCGGGTCCGCATAGAGGTCGCGCCGGGCGGGGTGATAGCCGGCCTCTGTCGCCATGCGCTGCTGCGCATGACGGGAGGCCAAAAAGTGGAGGAGCTCGACGGCGAGGCCCCGATGCTTGGCCCGGCTGGGCACCGCGAGCATCCAGCCGCCCAAGACCGAGGCCCCTTCACGGCCTTCGAACGCCGGAATCGGCGCCATCCCGACCTTGCCGCGCACCCGCGAGCGGTCCTGCTGGAGCAGCGACCACGCGTACGGCCAGTTGCGCATGAACACGGCCCGGCCATCGGCGAACAGGAGGCGAACGCTTTCTTCATCGGCGACCGAGACGAGCGGCGGGGAGACGCCCGCCTCGATGAGCTGCCGCATATAGGCCACCGCCTCTTCCGCCGCACGGCTGTCCTCGTCCAGTAAGCTTCCGCCGCGCCCCCAGATGAACTCGAGCGCGATACACATCAGCCCTTCATACTGCTTCCCCGACCACAGGAAGCCCTTCAGCGCGGGGTCGCCTTCTTCCCGGACGATGGTCGCGGCGACGTGGGCCAATTCCGGCCAGGTACGCGGCACCCGAGCCCCGTAGCGGGCGAGGAGATCGCGGCGGTAATAGAGCAACCCGACATCGACGTACCAGGGGATGGCATAGAGCTTGCCGTCGAACGTGGCCGCCTCCAGCGCGGACTGGAAGTAGACCTCGCGCTCCTCGAGCCCGACCACGTCGTCGACCTCGGTGATCCATCCGGCCCGTGCGAATTCCTGCGCCCAGATCACGTCGATCGCGAACAGGTCGAAGGGGATATCGTGGCTCTCCAGGGTGATGGCATAGTACTGGTGTTGCTGATCCGTCGAGGACGGCAGGACTTCTTCTTGGACCCGCACGCCCGGGTGCTGGCGCTCGAACTCATCCAGCATGCCACGCATGACGTGCGGCTCCCCCGCGAGTTTCCCATGGTTGAACACGAGCACGTTCGACTCGGTGGCGGACTCCCGCGCACAGCCCATCCCCGCGGCGGCCAACGCCAGACTCAACGCGAGTCCGATCTTCATCATGGGCCAGCCCCGTCTCCATACCCGATCGGCTACAGGTGCCGCAGATCGTCCGGTCCTTGGTTCCACTCTCGTCCGGACAGCCGGCGCTCGAGAAAGTTCTTGGCCGCGTCCTTCGCGCCCAAGCCGAAGGCGATCGCCGCCGCGAGGACCACGCCGCCGAAGGTGATCCCGAACCCGACGACGACGATGTTCTGGGCGATCCCCAACTGCTCGAGGGCCATCGCGACGGCGAGCAGTTGCACACCCCACCGCGAGAACGCGGCCACCGCCCTGGCGGGCGGAAAGCCGGCGTTCACGGCGGTGATGAGCACCGCCTGCCCGACGAAGTTCGACAGGAGGTAGCCGGCCACCAGGATGATCGCGGCCGTGAACAGGTGTGGAATGTACGCCAGGAATGATTGGGCGAAGCGGTTGATCGGCTCGACGTTCAACGCGGCGAGGGCCGCGATGACCGTGAACGCCAGGACGAACCAGTAGACGGCGCGCCCGAGCACGTGCGAGGGCTCGGCCTTCACCCCTCCGCGGAGCAAGGCGGCGGTCGCCCCCAACCGTTCGCTCAACCGGTCCAGCCCGACGATGCGCAATCCCCGCTCCACGATCACCCCGCTCACCCACGCGAGCGCCCAGCCGAGCGTCAGGATGATGATCATGGCGACCAGGTTCGGCAGCAAAGCCAGGAGCCGGGCGCCGAGATTCGCCAACGGATCGAGCAGCGCAGTCGTCCAGAAGTCGGTCATGGCTCACCAGAAGCGCGGAACGCGCCGGACACCCGTCCCTGCGGCCCGTCCATCCGGATCGGTCCTCTCCCATCACTCGTCATTCGTCGCTTCAGTCCGCCTCGGTCCACCGCCGCACCAGGTAACCCTTTTCCTGTTCGAACTTCAGACACAAGGCTTCAATCCGCTCTTCGGCCTCCACGGTGGTGAGCGCTTGCGTCTCGAGCACGAACGACGCGGTCCGGCCCAGATAGAGCGAGGTCATGGCGCGCAGCAAGTGCTCGGTCGGCAAGACCCGCCGGCGGTGGGCGACGGCCGCATCGTAGACGACCCGAGCCCACAGCTCATCCGGGATGCGAAACGCCTGGAGCGGACACTCCTGCAAGGGCAGAAGCCCCGCGAGGGTCTCTGGGGCCAGCATCTGGCGCCAAATCGCCTCCAGGTCGGCGAGGCCTTGACGGAAGTTGGCCACCATGCGATCCACATTGACATGGACGGGCTCCACGCCGACCCCGTACTGAAATCCGAAGAGCGTCACCTGATTCGAGCCTTCGAGATTCAGCCAGACGTTCTGGTGCTCTTCCATGAGGGCGAAGACGGCACCCACGACCTGCACCAACATCGCGGACAGGTCCGCCGCAGGGTCCTTGGGGTCGTGAATCTTCGCTCCGAGGAAGCTCTGGCAGACGCGGGCCCCGCTCGCGATCGCTTCGGTGGTCATCCAAATATCGATCCCGAACCGGGCGACGTCCGATTCCCACACGTGCTTGGCGGCATAATGTTCGGCCAAGGCGCCTGAAAAGCCGAAATCCCCCCCGATCGGCTGCCGAATCCGATGGCCGTAGAGGGCGCGGGTCATGGGATAGACGATGCTGTTGGTGATCGTGCCGTCGTACTTGTGCCGCAAATAATACGGCGCGACGTAGTCGTAGCCCTGCTCCAAGACCGGGCCGATCAGCAGTTCGATCCACTCGGGCGTAATGCTCCGAAGGTCCGAGTCCACGACGGCGCAGGCTTTCGCTTTCAAGCGGCGAGCGATCTCGAAGATCGTGCGGAACGCGCTGCCCTTCCCCGGAATGCCGTGGTATGGGGTGATGATCTTCTGAAGCAAGCCCTGCCGATCGCTGATCAGCATGGCCCCGTAGTCCACGACGGACCGGGCGACGACTTCGGGTGTTCCATCGGTGGATCCCCCGTCGGAATTCACCAAGACCGAGCGCCGGCCGGAGAAGTACTTGGCGAGGCCGGCCATGACGGCTCTGACGACGTGGCCGATGGTCCGTGCATTGTTGAAGCTGGGGATACCGATGAGGATTTCCGCTTCGCCGATCTCGCGAATCCGGTCCTCGGTTTCGGTGGTGAGTAGAGTGGACGCCGCCGTCATCGCGGAATAGGCTCGGCCCCTCTGGTCGGCCGCGATCCCGCGCCACTGCCGCCGAGCACACCGACCCCCCGTAAGGTGAGTTGCAGTATACGCAGGGAGCTGCCACGGGGATGTCGGTTGACAAGGTACCTCATGTAGGCCAATCAATGACAGATATTCCGGCAACAGTCAGGCACAATCAGGACCGGTCCACGCATTGAACTCCAAAGAGAGAGTCGTGCCTTGTTCATTGGCTCGTTTTTTGCCCCTGCAACGTCCGGGTACTACCCTCGACACGGTAGCATAGCCGAGACCAGGATCGTTCGGCCACTGAAAACGGTCGTTCGTGGGATCTCGGTCGCTGCTGAAGACGCCGGTGCACAAGGACAGCTTGTCCGCAGGGGCGCATTGTGTCCCACCCCGCGACAACGTACCGATCATGACAGGGGGTCGCGGGCCATGACATGCGGGAGGCGGTCGGCATGAAGATCCGTCGACCCACCCCGTGGACCCGGACCAGCCTGCAGGCCAAGGTTTCCATCATCATCCTGTTGATCGTGGGCCTGTCGGCGATCAGCGACGAGTACCTCGACCGGCGCTATGTCTCTCAACTCGCCAGAGAGAACTATCAAGAGGAGTTGATGGCGGTCGTGCGCCAAGTGGACGCCGCCGTCACGACCTTCGCCGACTTTCAGGATCAGCGCGCACGGGAAATGGAGCTGCACCGCCTGCGGGCCAACCGCCCTGACCTGATCGATGTGGCGCTGTACGCGGTGACCCCGGAGGGGGGCAGACAGCCGCGGCTGCTGGTCAGTGCGGGCAACACCGTCCTGCCGGCGCTCGAGCTGCCGCCCCCGCTCGTGATGCGGGCCATTGCGACGGGCACCGCGATCAGCGACCCGCAGAGCAGCACCGACCATCGTTTGAAGATTGCCTCCCCCATTTCAGTGGAGGGCCGGCTGGTGGGGGCCGCTTACGCGGAGTTCTCCACCGCCCAATTCGACGAAGTCTTGGACTACCAGCACCGGCTGTCGCTCACCCGGCGGCTGATCACCGGCGCCGCGATCGTGCTGGCGCTCAATGTCGTGCTGTACTGGTACGTGCACCGCCCCGTCGGCGCCTTACTGGCGGCCGTGAAAGCCGTGACGGAGGGCACGATGACCACGGCCGTGCCCGTCCGCGGGGAGGATGAGCTCGGGACCCTTGCCAGCCGATTCAACGTCATGGTGGACCGGATCCGAAGCACGACCGAAGAAAATGCCCGGCTGTTCCAAGCCCTGCAACAGGCCCACCAAGACCTGCAGCGCCGGGTCGAGGAGGCCACGGCCGAGATTCGCCACAAGAACCGACAATTGGCCAGGACCAACGAGTTGCTGTCCAGCGCCCAACGGGAAGCCGCGCGGGCACAACGGCTCTCGGCGATCGGGCAACTGGCGGCCACGGTCGCGCATAAGATCGGCACCCCGCTGACCGCGCTGTCGGGGCACGTGCAGTTGCTTCAGGAGGACACCCAGCTCACACCCGACGCGCGCCGCCGCCTCCAGACCATCGAAGCCCAGATCGAACAGACCAGCCGGATCATCCAGGACCTGCTCATCTATGGGCGTAAGCCCGAACCGGTCCTGACCCGGCTCGAGCTCACCGCGTGCCTCGACGACTGCGTAGCGCTCCTGCGTCCGGAGATCTCCCGCCGGAACGTGACGCTGATGACGGAATTTGCGCCGGGTACCATGAAGATCGACGGGGACGCCCAGCAACTGCAGGAAGTGTTTTGCAACCTTATCGACAACGCCTTGGATGCGATGCCCGGCGGAGGGACGTTGACAATCCGGACATATCGGGTCGCCGAGCCGGGGGACGACGGTCCCCCTCGGTTCGCCGTCGACGTCACCGACAGCGGCCAGGGAATTGCACCCGAGCTGAAGGAACAGATCTTTCAGCCGTTTTTCACCACGAAGCGGGCCGGCCGGGGAACCGGACTGGGCCTGGCGATCGCCATCGAGACGATCCGGGCGCACCGTGGGACGATCACCGTCGAGAGCGAGCCCGGCAAGGGATCGCGCTTCACGGTCATGCTGCCTGCTGCGGAAGGATATGCCTATGTTGCCGGTTGAAGAATCACGTGTGCTGATCGTGGACGACGATCCGGAAACCCTGGAGCTGCTGCGCGAAATCGTGACGAAGGAGGGCTACCGGGTCGCGACGGCCGAGCATGCGCAGGCCGCCCTGGGCAAACTCGAGGAGGAGCGGCCGGACGTCGTCATCACCGATATCCATATGCCCGGCATGGACGGGTTGGCGTTGCTCAGCGAGCTCAAGGCACGCGCGCCCGACACCCTGGTCATCCTGCTCACGGCCTACGGGTCGCTCAAGACGACCGTCGATGCGATCAAAGCCGGGGCATTCGACTACATGAGCAAGCCGTTCATCGTGGACGAGATCCGCCTGGTCGTCCGCCGGGCGCTCGAGCACAAGCGGGTGCTGGCGGAGAACCAGTCGCTGCGCGAGCAACTGCGCGACCGGTACCGCTTCGACAACATCGTGGGGAGCAGCCCGGGGATGGTCTCCGTCTACAAGATGATCGCCCGGGTGGCCCAGACCGACAGCACCGTCTTGATCCAAGGCGAAAGCGGAACCGGGAAGGAACTGGTCGCCCGCGCCATCCATGCCAACAGCCCCCGTCGCACGGGGCCCTTCGTCACGGTCGACAGTGGGGCGCTCACCGAAAGCCTGCTGGAATCGGAGCTGTTCGGGCACGAACGCGGGGCCTTCACCGGCGCCATCGCGACCAAGAAGGGGCTGCTCGAAAAGGCGCACATGGGGACCTGCTTCTTCGATGAGATGGCCAACATCTCTCCCACCCTGCAAAGCAAGCTGCTGCGCGTGCTCCAGGAGCGAGAGGTGCGACGGGTCGGGGGCAGCGGGACCATGACCGTGGATGTCCGCATGATCGCGGCCACGAACAAGGATCTCAAGCCGTTGGTGGAGGCGGGAACGTTCCGGGAAGACCTCTATTATCGCCTGAACGTGGTGACGATCACGATCCCGCCGTTGCGGGAACGCCCCGAAGATGTGCCCGTCCTGGCCCAATATTTCGTGCAAAAGTATGGAGCGAACAAGGAAAAACCGGTGACGGGCATCACGCCCGAAGCCATGGACCTGCTGCTGAAGTATCCCTGGCCCGGGAACGTCCGCGAGCTGGAGCACGTGATTGAACGGGCGATCGTCCTCACCCCTCATCCGGCGATCCTGCCCCATGACCTACCCGAGTCGATCCGGACGGCGGCCACCCAATCCCCGGTCCAGAGCGGCTGGATGACGATCGACGCGCTGGAGAAGGACTACATCCTTCGGGTGCTCGACGCCCATCAGCGGGACATCGGACGCGCCGCCGACATCCTTGGCATCCACCGAAAGACCCTGTTGCGGAAGCTCCGGCGCTACGGCATGTCGGCGTAGGAGCGGTTCGAGCCACCCTTCGGTCCTTCGCGGCGAGGCGACGGAGATCGGACAGACTCCCAACGGACGGCTTGTCTTTGACGAGGACAAGTTGTACGGCGCAGAACGCTGCGCTGCTGGCTCGAACCCGACCCGATCGTCGTCTTCCCTCCGACAAGTCGCCCCGAACAACGGCGGAGTAGGGACGCCGACGGGGCGTCCCCCGCGCCGATCCCGTTGAGAATCAACCGGAGCACGCCGTCGGACCGGCGGGCCCGCGGCGGCCCGTCGCTTGCAGTGGAAGGCCCGGACGTTCGTGCGTCCGCATCGAGATTCCTTCCCGTCCGTCATACCGAACTCGAGAAAGGAGCATCACATGAGAATCGCGCAGGTGTCGCCTCTGTGGGAAAGCGTGCCGCCGAAGCTGTACGGTGGGACCGAGCGGATCGTCTCGTATCTGACCGAAGAGCTGGTCCGGCTCGGCCACGACGTCACGCTCTTCGCCAGCGGCGACTCGATCACGACCGCAAAGCTGCGGCCGGCCTGCCCGGAGGCCCTTCGTCTGTCCACCGGCATCTTCAACCGCGATGCCCCGCTCGTGACCTTGCTGGAACAGGCGTTCGGGGCCTCGGCCCACGACTTCGACATCATTCATTCCCATTTGGACTTCATCGGCTTTCCCTTGTCGCGGCGCTGCCTGACTCCGGTCATCACGACCCTGCACGGCCGGCTTGATCTGCCCGAACTCATCCCGATCTTCCGTGAGTTTTCAGAGCTGCCGGTGGTTTCGATCTCCAACTCGCAGCGGAAACCGATCCCCTGGGCCAATTGGCAGGGCACCGTCTATCACGGGCTCCCGCCGGACCTCTACTCCTACCATCCGCACCCCGGTAAGTATCTTGCGTTCCTGGGGCGCATCTCGCCTGAAAAGCGCCCGGACCATGCGATCGAGATCGCCAAGCGGGTGGGCGTCCCGCTTCGGATCGCGGCCAAAGTGGACCCGGCCGACCGGAACTACTTCGAAGCCGAAATCGAGCCCTTGATGTCCCACCCGTTGATCGAATACGTGGGGGAGATCACGGACGCCGAGAAGGACGACTTTCTCGGCGAGGCGCTCGCGATGGTGGCGCCGTACGATTGGCCGGAGCCCTTCGGTCTCGTGCTGATCGAGGCCTTGGCCTGCGGCACGCCGGTCGTCTGTTACCGCCGCGGCTCGATCCCGGAGATCATCGAGGACGGGAAGACGGGCTTCATCTGCGACACCCTCAACGAGATGGTCTCCGCCGTTGAACGAATCGGCTCGCTCAACCGTGCCGATTGTCGCCAGGCATTCGAGGCGCGGTTCACAGCCGAGCGGATGGCCCAGGACTACGTCGCCCTCTATCGACAGCTCCACCGGGACAACCGCCCCGACGAGAGCCGGGACAGCGGATGGGCCAGCTCGCAGATCGCCTTGGATCGGTGGTGACGCGGAGGTTGCCGTGAGATCCCCGTCATCGGCTCAGCCGGGGGCGTCCGCTGTGTCCGCCCCCGGCTGGCGCCTGCTCCGGACGCGCGATTTCGGCTTGCTGTGGGCCGGGCAGGTCGTGTCGCAAATCGGGGACGGCCTCAACAAGGTGGCGCTGCTCTGGTTCGTGTACGACCTGACCGGCTCGGCGCTCAAGATGACGCTGATCGGTCTGCTCCAGACCGTCCCGCCGCTCGTTCTCGGCCCCGTGATCGGAGTCTACCTCGATCGTCTGCCGAAGAAAGCGGTGATGATGTGGGTGGACCTGCTCCGCGCCGGCCTGGTGCTGGCGATTCCGATCCTCCACGCGCTCGGCCTGCTGACTTTGAACCGCCTCTACGGCCTCGTCTTCCTGATCGCGGTCTTCTCCACCGTGTTCGGCCCGGCGCTGGTCTCCTCCGTGCCGCTCATCGTCGGGCGACCCCACTTGACGGCCGCCAACGCCTTGCTCCAGAGTACGACGAACATCGGGGTCCTGGTCGGACCGGCCATCAGCGGCTTGGGCATCGCCCTGATCGGCGCGCAGAACGTCCTCTACGTCAACGCGGCGACCTTCTTCCTGTCGGCGCTCTGCTTGGTCCCTGTTCGCATCCGGCGACTGATCCGGCAGGACGCGTGGACGGCGGCGCCCGGTCGGGTCCTTCAGGAGATGGAAGAAGGGTTCCGGTTCATCTTTGTCCGCCACCGCCTCGTCCTGACGTTGATGGTGATCGCGACGCTCTATGCCCTCGCCTCCAGCGCGTTCGTGTACATGTTGCCGGTCTTCGCCAAGCAGCTACTGCATCTGGGGCCCGCGGAACTGGGCTATCTGTGGTCCGCCCTCGGCGTGGGTATGCTGCTCGCCTCGGCATGGCTGGCTCTTTCGAATCACGCGGCTCTCGCCGACCGGTTCCATGTAATCGCCGTGGCGATGGCGGTCGGAAGCGGGGCCATCAGCGCCTTGAGCGTGCTCGACCGCCCGCTCACCGCCGGCGTCCTGATGATCGTCATCGGGGCCAGCACGGCTCTGTTCACGCCGGTCGTCTGGGCGGTCTTGCAGGAGATCACCCCTGGCCACCTGCTCGCGCGCGTCATGACGACGTTCAGCACGGGCGGCATGTTCGCGGCGATGATCGGCATGATGGCCTTCGGATGGGCCGCCGATACGGTGGGTGCCACCGCGTGCCTGTTCGGCATCGCTACGGTGATGATGGCGACCGCGCTGCTCGCCGCCCGATTCAAACGGCGGTGTACCGCGGACGACGAGGCGATCGCGGCCCCTCTTCCGGCGGCGTGACGTACGACCCCTCCCAGCACACTTCGCACCGAACCGCCCTACTCAAGGAGCGCCTATGACAAGAGGTTTCACGGGGACTCCCCGGAACGTCGCAACGATCGTGCTCTCCGCCGTGTTGCTCGGTGCCCTGCCCGTCGAGGGTGACGAGCCCCTCAAGCCGGCGGAGCCCAAGCCCACGCCGCCCAAACTTCAAGAAGCGCCAAAGCAACCGGAGGCCAAGCCGGAGACGAAGCCCTCGGAGCCGAAGGCCGCGACGCCGACGCATCCGAAAGCAGGGGACGCGAAGCCCGAGGCCCCGAAGCCCGCCGAGCCCCCCAAGCCGGCGGAGAAAGCGCCCGACGGCAAGCCCGCCGAGGGCAAGGCAGCCACGGCGCCCGCGCCCAAGGCACAGGAATCGAAGCCGGAACCCGCCAAACCGACCGGGCCACCCGCGGTGGCGATCAAGCTCGCCTTTATGGCCGACTCCAGGCTCTTTCCCTACGAGCTGAACGTCGATATGCACGGGGACACGGCAGAGCTGTCGGGGAAGGTCGGCAGCGAGGCGGAGAAAGCCCTTGCGGCCGAAATCGCCCAGACGGTGGAGGGAGTCAAGACGGTCACCAACAATCTCGAGATTACCAAGGACTTGCCCCAGTCGCTTGCGCGAAAGCGGGACGAGACGATCACGCAGTACGTCAAAGAACGGTTCGCGAGAAGCAAGACGCTCGAGTCGGCCCATTTCGAGGTCAAGACGGAAGAGGGCGTCGTCTCGTTGAGCGGAAAGACGAAATTCCTGGTCATCGCGCTGGAAGCCGCCGAGGCCGCGCGCCAAGTTCCGGGCGTCAAAGCCGTCCGATCCGACGGGGTCCGCCTGGAGACGGCGGAGTAATGCGAGACCGAATCAAAGGGCCCCGGCGCTGCCGGCCATGCGCGTGAGCCCTCTTCCGGCCTTCTCCGGCACACGAGTGGCGGGGCTGACGGCGAAGGACGGGGCCTCGTGACAGATCCTGCCTTGCTCCGCACCCGAAACTTCGGTCTCCTGTGGTGGGGACAACTGATCTCGCAGATCGGCGACGGCGTGACGAAACTCGCCCTCCTCTGGTTCGTCTACTCGATCACCGGATCGCCCTTGAAGACGACCGTGATCGGGATGCTGCAGACCATTCCGCCGATCCTCTTCGGTCCCCTGATCGGCGTCTATCTCGACCGTCTCCCGAAGAAGCCGGTTCTGATCGTGACCGACCTGCTTCGCGCGGTGCTGATCGGCGTGATTCCCTGCTGGATCAGCCCCACCGCGTTCACGGTGGAGTACCTTTATCTCCTGGTCTTTCTTCATGCCGTCGCGACGGCGGTCTTCGGCCCGGCCTTGACCGCATCGATCCCCGCGCTCGTCAAGCCAGTTCAGTTCACCGCCGCGAACGCCTGGTTGCAGGCGACGACGAGTCTCGGGGTGATCCTCGGCCCGGCCCTGAGCGGCATCGGCATCGCCGCGATGGATTCACAGGCCGTCCTCTGCTTGAACGCGCTGACCTACGTGGCCTCCGCGGCGTGCCTCGTCCCGATTCGCTTCGCGGAGCGAGGCGACGGCCGGCCGGCCGGGCCGCTCTTCAGCTCCCCGGTCTACGATCTCGTCGAAGGGCTTCGGTTCATCAAACAGCGCCTGATCCTGCTGCTCATCGCGATCGCGGCCCTCCATTCGTTCGGGACCGCCGCCTTCTCGACCCTGTTCCCGGTCTTCGGCCGCAAGATGCTGGACCTCGGTCCCGTCGAGGTGGGCTATCTCTGGTCGGCCTTGGGAATCGGGCTCTTCGTGATGTCGCTCGGCCTCGTCCGTCTCACGGAATGGCCGCTGCCCCGCCGTCTCTGGGTCATCGCCGCCTCCAGCGGGATCAGCGGCGCGGCCTTGTTCGCATTGGCGGGCGCACCGGGAAGCGCGTCCGCGGCGCTGTTCATGGTGATCATCGGGAGCGGGATCGGCGCGTTCACGCCCATCGCCTGGGGGGTGCTGCAGCAGGTTTCACCGCAACGACTGGTCGGCCGCGTCTTGACGATTTACGGGACCGGCGCGATGGCTGCCGCGATCGCGGGGATGACGGCGTTCGGCTGGGTGACGCAGGAATTCGGCGAGCGGACGAGCGTGGTCGGCATCGGCGTCGTGCTGATTCTGACGGCGGCCTTCACCCTCCGCTTCACACGGCGGCGTACGGCGGAGACGCGCAGGACCGACTGTCCGTAACCAGACAAGCTGTTCTTCCAGAAGCCCCTCTACAAGCGAGCACCGGCGACCGGACTCTTCCAACCCCCTGATTCCTTGGGTGTGCCCTTCCCGGTGAAGCGGCCTGCTGTTTGCTTGAGTAGAAGTCCGAAGATGCCGGATCCTCCGGCGTCGGTTGTCACTGTTCACAGTTCACCAGGAGGTATGCAATGCGTTACCTGTTTGCCATGCTGCTGATCGCGGTGTGGGCAGTGAGCCCCGCATGGGCTCTGTTCGAGACGAACAAAGAGTTGGCCGAATCCGCAAAAGTTCCAATGGAGCAGGCGATCAAGATCGCCACGGCCGAAGTTCCGGGGAAGGTCGTCGAGGCGCAGTTGGGAAAGGAAGACGGCCGGACGGTGTATGAGATCGACATCATCGACGCCAGCAAGAAGGAGCGCACCGTCTACGTCGATGCGCAGACCGGCCAGATGATGAAGATCGAGAAGTAGCGCCGGATCGGGCCAGCGTGACCAACCATCAAGCGAGGGATGCGATGAGGAAATCTCAGGGAATGTTGGCGATCGCGGCCGCAGCCGTGCTCGGACTCGGCACCGTCGCCATGGCCGCCGACCCGACGGGGCACGGCGGTCAAGGACAGAGCCAGATGAAAGGCTCGGGGCAAGGACAGTCGGGCATGCACCGGGAAGGTGAACTGGGCCTCGGCAAGAGCCGCGAAGAGACGGCGCCCACAGGTGAACGCCGAGACCTTGGAGCGGGGCCGATGGGCGAAGAAAGCAAAGGCGGAGCAGGTCAGAGCGGGACGAAAGGACTGCCGCCCGGGTCGGCGCCGCAATTCGAAGGAGAAGGCGCCAAGCCGGGCCAGGCGCCGGCCGGCGGGCATTGACCAGTTCGGTCAGGCCGGCTTTACGCCGGCCTGACTCCTCGTGATCAGTGGGCGGCCACGCGCTCGTCCGAAGAGGCCGCCCGATGCGCGGTCTTGAGGCGCGTCAATCCGTCGCGAATCTTGGCCGTCCACTCATCGACGCTCGGTTGTGCGACGGCGGTCTGCAAGAACGACTCCCACGTCCGGACGGCTTCAGCATGAAGCCCCTTGGCCTCCAGGGCGAGGCCGAGGCTATAGGACGCCGAAGCGAGCGTCGGGTCCGCCTCGAGGGCCGCGCGCAATTCAGCGATGGCCTCCTCTCCTTTCCCCATCTTCCACAGCAATTGGCCCAGGTGGTTGTGCGCCTTGGCATTCGACCCGTCGATCTCCAGCGCGGCGCGGTACGACAAGAGCGCGCGGTCCGCTTCACCGGTCCGCTCCCAGGCCAGACCGGCATCGGTCAACAAGGCCGGATCCTTGGGGCTGCGATCGAGCCCTTTCAAGTAGGCGCGCAATGCCTGCGGCCATTGGCCGTTGTCGGCGTAGGCCAATCCGAGGTGGTGCGCGATCCAGGGAGCGTTCGGGTTGAGCGTCGCCGCGGTCTCATAGTGGAAGATCGCCAAGTGCAAGAGATCGGTGTCCTGATGCAGGATGGACGCGATCGTGTGGAGGAGGTGCCCGGTCGCAAAGGAACGGCCGGCTTCGGGCTCTCCGCCGTGATGAACCGGGGGGCCGGCCGCCCTCCTGGCGGCAGCGGTCGGGGGCTTGAGCTGATGCGCGTCCAGCCAACGGCGAATGACGGGGGCCGGAATCGAATACCCGATTCCGGACTTCATCGAGACGCTTCCGATCGAGGCGCCGTTGCGATCCTTGGCTCGCTCCAAATACGGCACCGTGGTCACGACCATCCCGACCACGTCACCGGACTCCTTGTCCACCAGAGGGCCGCCGCTGTTGCCGAAATTCAAAATACCCGTCGTCTGAACGAAGGACGTCGGAGACCCGTTGGTGCGGGATCGGCCTTGAGCGACGCCGCTGACCGTCCCCGGGCCCACCGTCGGGTGCAAGGCAAACCCCATTTGAAGAATATCGGTGATCCGCGGGTAGCCGACGGCGAAGACCTCGGTGCCGTCCTCCGGGTTCTCCGCCGCAAGAGCAAGCGTCTCGACGGGGGAGACGCTCACGTGCAACGCCGCAAGGTCGGCGTCGGAGTCGATCGCCAAGACATCCAGCGCGGTGATGATCACGTCGTCATGGACGTAGACGAGAAAGCGGCTCCCGCCTTCGAGAACATGGGCATTCGTGACCAACAGGCCGTCGTCCGTGAGGAAGAAGCCGCTGCCCATCGAGACGCTGTGATTGGAGTCGTTGAGAGCGACGATGAGGGCGGTGGCCGCCTTTGCGTGCTGGAGCAACTCGGAACGTGCGCCTGCGTGGACTGGACCGACGAGGAGGCAGGAGAGAAGCGCTGCCAGCACCCAGTGAAGCATCGGTTCGCGGATTGTAACGGCACTTCCATAAAATCGCAATCCAAAAATCTCGCCCGGCTGACAATACCGAAGCGAGCTTTCCGGCATACACGCGGCCGTGGTACTTTATGATGGTGCATCCGGGACAATTTGTCCCGACTCCTATGCTCACCATCCTGCTCGCCTCCGCCGTCGCCCTCGGCTCCCCTTCGGAGCCCGCCGTGCTCGTCGCTCAAGGCGAGGCGACCATGCCACGCTCCTCGGAGGCGGAGTCCCCCCGTCCGCCGGTGGACGTCGATCCCGCGCTCCAGAAATGGAACGAGCTGCGAGCCGACTACGACCGACTCGAGGCGCGCGCGCAAGACCTGCAGCGCCAACTCGAAACGGCACAACAAGAGTTGGCGAGCGGCAAGAAGGAGCTCTCCGACATGGCGGCTCGATTGGCGACGCTCGAAAAGGAAAAAAACCACATCGCCGCCGCGCTGACCGAAGCGCGCGATCAAGCCAAGGACTTGGCGGCGAAGCTCGCCGCCGAGCAAGTCAAGGCGGCCACCCTCCGAGAAGACAAGCAACGGTTGATGAGCGGGGCCACGACGGCGAAGGAAGAGATCGCCCGTCTGCAGAAGCGCGCAAGCGAGTTGGAGACCGAGGCCGCCCGGGCCGACAATCTGGCCAAGCGACTGGCCGAACGCGATCAGGAGATCGAGCGGCTGCGCAAGGCGGTCGCCGATCGAGAGACGCTGGCGAACAAGGTCACCACGTTGACGGACAAGCTGGAGCGAACCAAGCAGCGAGTCACCTCGTTGACCGACGAGCTGGCCGCCCGCAGCGAGGAAGCGGCGCGGGTGCGGCAGGAGCGAGACGCCCTGCTGTTGGAGCTGCAGAAGCAGCGCGAAGGGCTCAAAGGCACCGATGCGAGCCTGTCGATCGGCGGCGCGGGGGTGTCTACGGACAAGGTGTCCGATCGACTGAAGCTCGAGGCGGAGCCTCACGAGGATCGCACGCCGTGATCGAACGGCGCGCAGACTCACCGGGATGCGCCATGAGGGGGACCCGTCCCGCGCGGGCCGGCAGTCGAGCTCGGCTCATCGGGCTTCTCCCGGCCCAGCCCGCCGTACCGAGATGGTGCTGATCGTCATGGGCGTCGCCGGCTCAGGCAAGACGACCGTGGGCCGCCGGGTGGCGGCCTGCCTGCACTGGGAATTTCAAGACGCCGACTGCTTCCACCCGATGGCCAACATCGAGAAGATGGCCGGCGGCGTCCCGCTCACCGATCAAGACCGACGGCCGTGGCTGGCCGCGCTACGCCGGGCGATCGAGGACTGGCTGATCGAAGGCCGCCACGTGGTCTTGGCCTGCTCCGCCCTGACCGCCCAGGCTCGGCACACGCTCACTCCGGACCCGAAGCGGGTCAGGCTCGTCTATTTGAAAGCCACGTACCAGATCATCTATGACCGCTTGGCCCGGCGCCGTCATCACTTCATGCCCACAGAGCTGCTCGACAGCCAGTTCGCCCTCCTCGAAGAACCCACCGACGCGATCGTCGTCGACGCCTCGCAGCCGCTCGACGCCCTCGTCCCCGACATTTGCCGCCGGCTGGCGGCCGAAGGATTGGCTCCCGGTTCCTAGCGAACCCTGAACACCCGGCACGAAGGCCGAGGTACGCGCTGACTGCGCGTCTGAGGAGAGACATGAAATTCCTCGCCGTTCATCCAAGCCCGCTGATGTACACGAAGATCTATCTGCGATTGGAACCCCTGGGGCTCGAATTGATCGCCCAAGCCGCACGCGAGGCGGGCCATGACGTCCGGGTGCTGGATCTCCAGGTCGAACGCCAACAGGACTACCTGCGCATGCTGCATGAATGGCGGCCCGACGCCGTCGGGGTCTCGTGCAATTACTTGGCGAACGTGCCGGAAGTCATCGATCTCGCGAAGCTGACCAAGCAGCGGCTACCGTCGTGCTTCTTCTTCGTCGGCGGCCACAGCGCCTCTTTCATTGCGCCTGACCTGCTCCGGCACGGTGGAGGGGCGATCGATTGCGTGCTCAAAGGCGAGGGCGAGAGCGCGGTTCAAGACCTCTTGGACGCGGCGGCCCATGACCGGACGGCACTGACCCAGGTCCCCGGTGTGGTCACGCTCCATGGGGCGGGCCCGGCCCCGCGGTTCGTCGAGAGCCTCGATGTCCGGTCTCCCGCACGCGATCTCGTGCGGCATCGACGCAAGTACTTCATCGGGGTCTTGGACCCGTGCGCTTCCATCGAATTCGCCCGCGGCTGCCCGTGGGACTGCTCGTTCTGCAGCGCGTGGACCTTCTACGGGCGCAGCTATCGCGTGATCAGCCCCGAGAAGGCTGCGGAAGACCTCGGACGGATCGGCGAGCCCGGCGTCTTCATCGTCGACGATGTCGCGTTCATTCAGCCGAAACACGGGATGGCGATCGGCGAGGCGATCGCGCGGAAGGGCATCAAGAAGCAATACTACCTGGAAACCCGGGGGGACGTCCTCCTCAGGAACAAGGAGGTCTTCGAATTCTGGACGCGCCTCGGCCTGCGGTACATGTTCATCGGGGTCGAAGCCATCGACGAGGAAGGCCTGCGCCAGCATCGCAAGCGGATCTCCTTGGGCCGAAATTTCGAAGCGCTCGAGTACGCCCGCTCCCTGGGCATCAATGTGGCCATCAACATCATCGCCGATCCGGACTGGGACACACCGCGCTTCGAGGTGGTCCGACAATGGTGTCTGGAGATTCCGGAGATCGTGAACATCAGCGTGAATACGCCGTACCCGGGCACCGAGACGTGGCAGACCGAATCACGGCGAATCATGACCCGCGATTACCGGCTCTTCGACATCCAGCACGCCGTCCTCCCCACACGATTGCCGCTCGCGGAGTTCTACGAAGAACTGGTCAAGACTCAGCAGATCTTGAACAAGAAGCATCTCGGCTGGACGGCGTTGAAGTCGACGGCCCGGATCGCCGCCGGGCATTTGATGCGAGGGCAGACCAACTTCGTCAAGATGCTGTGGAAGTTCAACCGCGTCTATAACCCGAACCTGCAGTTGGCTGATCACCAGGCGCCGGTCCGCTATGAAATGACGCTACCGTCGGCACCAGGGCGAAAAGCCGACCTCGGCCTGCTGTACATTCACGAAGCCCGTGGACGACACGGTCGGCACATTGATGACTCGACGGAGCACTTCGTCGAGATCACACGGACGGGAACCGGTGCGTAAGATCCTAAGATCCAAGGCGGGCGGCGGCTACCACAGCCAATACAGCAGAACAGGGATCAGCAAGGCCAGCCAAAGGAGAAGGCCCAAGAAGAGGCCGTTGATGATCCCCGTCGCACCCGCCAAGACATCCTCGGCGGGCTGCTCGGTGGCCGGCATGGGGGACGGTGGACGCGCCTGGCGTGACGGAACCGGCTCGATCGCTGTGAGCGGCATGTCCTCCTCCGTCCTATGCTCAATATCCTACCATTCCTACTTGCCCCGTCAAGACGGTCACTCTCACTAATGAAGAGCACTGACGGCTGGAGCGCCCGCTCGTAGGGTGATGCCCGGGACGCGGAAGTCCTGGCTCTTCCGCTCGCTTGAAGAGATCCCTCAATGAGGACCGGTCGCGCTCCAGCCCGACGGAGGAAGACGGTCAGGGGTTGGCGCCAAAGACGTGAGCGGCGCAGCACGATACAGAAGATGGTGCCGAAGGGGGGACTCGAACCCCCACGGGTTGCCCCATACGCCCCTCAAACGTACGTGTCTACCAATTCCACCACTTCGGCGTGCGCGCATTATAGAAGTCGGCCAAAATGCTTGTCAATCAATCCCCTCTCCGTTTAGAATGCGCGAACGTCTCACTTCAAGAACGCGGTTCTCGACGCAATTCCCGGCGCCAGCATGCCCGTCCAGCTCCATGAGGCCACGGCTCTGTCCGAACCCGCTAGACCCCGCGGGGCGTTCTTCGATGTCGACAACACCCTGATTCCCGGCCCTGCGATCGAAGTCCGCTTCTTCCACTACCTGTTTCAACGCGGCCTCATCGGTCTCCGGGAGGTGCGCCATAGCCTCTGGCACCTCGTGCGTCACATGCCGCCGGTCTCGCTCCACCCGCTGCGCGTGCGCAAACTCTACCTCGCCGGAAAGCAGCCGCACGCCATCGAGCCGTTGGCGCACGAATTCGTGAAGAGCGATATCTGCAGCCGGGTGTCGCGGGAGGGGCTGGCCGTGCTGGAGGCGCACAGGCGGGCGGGACACCACCTCGTCCTCATCACCGGCTCCTTGGATTTCCTCATCGCCCCGCTCGCCGCCGCTCTGAACGTCTCCACCGTCCTGGCCGCCCGTCCCGAGCGCACACCCGACGGCTACACGGGCCATCTCCTGCCCCCCTTTCCCTACGGCGAGGGCAAGCGGCGCTTGATCGAGGCGTTCGCTCGGCAACAACGCCTGGATCTGCAGGATTGCTTCGCCTATGGGGACAGCCCCGGCGATGTCGCCGTGCTCAGCTCCGTCGGCCACCCGCACGTGATCAACCCGATTCGCGGGATGGCGCGCCTCGCCCGGCGGCGCGGCTGGCCTGTCGCGCAGTGGTTGTGATACCCTCCCCCTCCGCCCGTGCCTTTGACAGGAGCGCGGTCATCGTAGAAAATTTGCGCAATCCAACGGGGCCCGAGGCTCGGAGACTGCGATGCGCGTCACCGAAATTTTCCATAGCATCCAGGGCGAGTCGACCTATGCCGGTCGTCCCTGCACCTTCATTCGTCTGACCGGCTGCCCGCTGCGGTGCACCTGGTGTGACACCGAGTACGCCTTCTACGGCGGCGCCGAGATGACGCGCGAGCAGGTGCTCGAGCGGGTGCACGCGTACGACTGCTCGTTGGTGGAGGTCACCGGGGGGGAGCCGTTGCACCAACGGGAGACCGTCGAGCTGCTGACGAGCTTATGCGACCATCGCTATACCACGCTGCTCGAAACCAGTGGAGCCATCGATATCTCACCGGTCGATCCCCGTACTCACATTATTTTGGACGTCAAATGCCCGGGCAGCGGGATGATGGACCGCATGGATTGGAAGAACCTGGATCGTATCAGCTCGAAGGATGAAGTGAAGTTCGTGATCAAGGACCGGGCGGATTACGACTGGGCCAGCGCGATCGTGCGCCGGTACGATCTCGGCAGCCGCTGCCCGGTGCTCTTCAGCCCGGTCTTTGGCGAGGTGGAGCCCCGGCGATTGGCGGAATGGATCTTGGCCGATCGGCTGCCGGTCCGGTTTCAGCTCCAACTGCATAAGCTGATCTGGGACCCCTCGATGCGGGGGGTGTAGACGGCCGGCGACCACGCTCACGCGGAAGGCTCGTCGGCCTTCATCCTCACAATAGCAGGCAATCACACTCAAGTAGGGAGCATGCATGGATCTACGCGTGAAGCCGGGCCCCGTGGAGCAGGAGCCAGCCGACGTGCTCGTCCTCACCCATTTCGAGGGCGAGCCCGCCCTTGACGACGAGGCCGCCGTGGTCGACCGGCGGCTCAACGGCGCGGTCCGAGACTTGCTGAAGAGCCGGGAGTTTCAAGGCACGGCGAACCAAACCGTCCTGTTGCACACGCAGGGCAAGCTCCCCGCCAAGCGGGTATTGCTGGTCGGGCTCGGCAAGCGGAAAGAGGCGAAGCTCGACGCGGTGCGGCAGGCGTTCGGCACGGCGGTGAAGCGCATCCGGCAGGCCGGCGCCACCACCTTCGTCGCGCCCGTCCCCGGTCGAGCGGCATTCGTCGACGCCTCGAAGGTGGACCTGACCCAGGCCATGGCCGAAGGGGCGATGCTGGGCGGCTATCAATTCACCGCGTACCGCACGAACGGCGACGACCTCAAGCCGCTGCAACGGATGACGGTCATCGCGCCCGACGGCGACGCCCGGACGAGCGTGACCGAAGGGCTGCGACGGGGCCGCGCCTCGGCGGAAGCGGCCATGTACGTCCGAGATCTGTGCAACCATCCCGCCAACGTGATGACGCCTTCCCGGATCGCGTTGGAGGCGAAGAAGCTCGCCAAGGAACATCACGTCCGCGTGAAGATTCTTGAACAGCGGGACGCGGAAAAACTGGGCATGGGCGCGTTCCTGGGCGTGGCACGCGGCAGCCACGAGCCCCCGAAGTTCATCATCTTGGAATACCGCGGGCAAGAAGCCGGTGCACGGAACGGTCGCGGAGCCCGACCGATCGTCCTGGTCGGGAAGACGATCACATTCGACACCGGCGGCATTTCGCTCAAACCGGCCGAGAACATGGAGCAGATGAAAGCGGACATGACCGGTGGCGCCGAGGTGCTCGCGACCATTCGCGCCGCCTCGCGCCTGCGCCTGCCGCTCCATGTCGTCGGCATCCTCCCCGCGACCGAGAACATGCCGGGCGGCCGAGCCATCAAGCCCGGCGACATCCTCACCACCTTGTCGGGCTTGACCGTCGAAGTCCAGAACACCGACGCCGAAGGCCGTCTGATCCTCGCCGACGGCCTCAACTACGCCACCCGTTTCAAGCCTTCAGCGGTGATCGATGTCGCGACCCTGACCGGCGCCTGCATGGTGGCTCTCGGTCAGTTCGCCATCGGCATGTTCGGCAACCACGACGGCCTGAAGGCGCGCATCCAGCGCGCCGGGTTGAAGACCGGCGAGCGCGTCTGGGAGATGCCGCTGTGGGAGGAGTACTTCGAACAGCTCAAGAGCGACGTGGCGGACATGCGCAACATCGGCGGGCGGGCCGGCGGGATGATCACGGCCGCGCTCTTCTTGAGCAAGTTCGTCGGCGACTGTCCTTGGGTGCATCTGGACATTGCCAGCACCGATTGGAGCGAACGGGAGCGCCCGTACGTTTCCAAGGGACCCACGGGGATCGGCACCCGCTTGCTGCTCCAATATCTGATCGATGAAAGCCTCGAGAGCCGGGGGAGCCGCGCCCGATGAGCGCGACGACCCTGCGGGAGAAGGTGGGCGAGCTGTTCATGCTCGGCTTCTCGGGCACCGCCGTCACGCCCGACCTCGTCGATCTGGTCAAGACCTATCACCCGGGCGGCTTCATCCTCTTCGCCCGCAACCTGCAGTCGCCCGAGCAGGCGGTCGCGCTCACCAACGCGCTTCAAGCCCACGCCGGACACACGCCGTTTCTGATCGCGATCGACCAGGAAGGCGGCCGCGTCTCGCGCCTGCCGGCCGGCTTCACGATCTTTCCGGCCTGTGCGGTCGTCGGTCGATGCGGGTCCACGAAGCTCGCCTACGAGGTCGCCGCCGTCACCGCGGCGGAGCTGCGGGCGGTCGGGATCAACATGAACATGGCCCCGGTGCTGGACATCAACACGAACGCCGACAATCCGGTCATCGGCGACCGGGCCTTCAGCGCAAAAGCCGGCGACGTGGCCGAACTGGGCCTGGCGACGATCGCCGGGCTCCAGGACAATCGGGTCGTGGCGTGCGGGAAACACTTCCCCGGGCACGGCGAGACCAGCGTCGATTCGCATCTCGAGCTGCCCGTGGTCTCGGCCACGCTCGAACGACTTCATGAGGTGGAGCTGCGGCCGTTTCGCCATGCCATCGCCAACGGCGTGGCGACGATCATGACCGCGCACGTGTCCTATCCGAGCCTCGACCCGCAATTTCCCGCCACGCTGTCGTACATCGCGCTGACCGACCTGCTGCGCGATCACCTTCGTTTCAAAGGCGTGATCGTGACCGACGATCTCGAGATGCACGCGATCGTCGACCACTACGGGATCGAAGAAGCCGCGGTGACGGCGTTCCAAGCCGGGGCCGATGTGCTGCTGATCTGCAAGGGCCGGGATCGGGCTGTGGCCGCGATGGAAGCGGTGTACCGCGCGGTCAAGGACGGCACGATCGCCGAGGGCCGGCTGGACGCGTCGCTGCGGCGCCTGGCTCACCTCAAAGAACGCTTCCTCCTGCCGTATGCCCCGCTTGATCCGCGCAGGGCCGCGCACATCGTCGGCTGCCAGGCTCACCAAGCCGTCCTTGCGGCATTGCAGCACACCACCGAACGGGCCTCGAAAGCGACGGTGTGACCAAGCCGGTCGGCAGCAGGGAAATTTGGGCCTGGTGCCTGTACGACTTCGCCAATTCCTCCTTCACCACCCTCATCGTCACGGTCGCGTACAGCGTCTATTTCGTTCAAGTCGTCGCCCGGCCGTTCTCCGAAGGAGCCGAGGGGGGCACGCCCGAGCGCCTGTGGTTTTGGGGCTACGCCGCTTCCATGCTGGTCGTGGCCGTGCTCTCGCCGGTGCTCGGCGCGATCGCGGACGCCCGGGCCCTGAAGCGCCGATTCCTGATCGCGTCGACCCTGATCTGCATCCTGTGCACAGCTCTCCTCGCCCTGGTGAAAGAGGGAGACGTGCTCGCCGGGCTGGTGTTCTTCGGGATCGCGAACGTCGCCTTCGATCTCGGCTTCCTCTTCTGTAGCGCGTTTCTCGTGGAGCTGGCGACGCCGGCGAACGTGGGTCGAATCTCGGGCTACGGCTGGGGCCTCGGCTATCTCGGCGGGCTCTTGTCGCTCGCGCTCGCCTATCCGTTCATCAAAGGCGGCTTCGCCGAGGAGAATCTGACGCTCTACCGATTGAGCTTCACCATGACGGCCGGATTCTTCCTCGTCGCGGCGCTGCCCACTTTCCTGTGGCTGAAGGAACGTGCGCGGCCGCAGCCGGGTGCAGCCGGCGCATCCGTGTGGCGGGAGGCGTTCGAGCGCCTGGCGTCCACGGCCCGGCACGTGGGCCGCTATCGAGACTTGGTCGTCTACTTTGCGGCGTACCTGATCTATACGGACGCCATCAACACCGTCATCGTGGCGTCCGGCATTTTCGCGAACAAAGTCCTGGACTTTTCCCCGGGCGATCTGATTATCTATTTTCTCATTACGCAGGTGACGGCTGGGGCCGGGGCGGTGGGTTTCGGGGTGCTCGCCGATCGCATCGGTGCGAAACACACGATCACGATCACCCTCGCCCTCTGGATCGCGGTGTCTGTGGTGGCTACCGTCGTCCAGACCCACGCGCAATTTTACGTCATCGGTCTCGTTGCCGGCGCGGCGCTCGGCGCGAATCAATCGTCCAGCCGCATGTTGCTCGCGCAATTCACCCCGGTCGGGCGGCAAGGTGAGTTCTTCGGGTTCTTCTCGGTGACCGGGAAGTTCGCGGCGATCATCGGTCCGGTGGTCTACGGGGAAGTGACGGCGTGGACGGGCAGCCAACGATGGGCGGTGCTCTCCATGGCCGTGTTCTTTGCCCTCGGGCTCCTGATCTTTCAGTTCGTCGATGAGCGGCGCGGCATGATCGCGGCGGAGAAGTGACCGAGCCCGCCGGGCTCGGGGTGGACTCGATCGGTCCGGCCCGTTCACCGTTCACGGCACCAAGGACACACACGAGCCGGCGCGGCACTGCGCGCGACGTCACGGCTCGGCACGGGGGATTCATGCCGTTGAAGAAAGGCGACATCCTGGACGAACACAAGCGATACCCGGGGAGTTGCGGGCTCGTCATCAAGGTCATGGCCGGCGGCGAGGGGTTCGAAAAGGTCGTCTGCTGCGACCATATCCTGACGGAAGACGACGTCGTGGCCCAGGTTGGGTCTACGAAAGGCCGGGCCCGTGGCACCCTGCCCATCGGGATGATCTTGGACGAGAAGAAACTGCATCCTGATTCCTGCGGGCTTCGGGTCATGATTCTGGATGGCGGCGCCGGTTTTCGCGAAATCATCTGTTGCGGGCATTCGCTGACCGCGACTTCGCTGAAAGAGCTGAACTTCGACCAGACCCGCCGAGGCCCGGCGAACCCGACCGAACTCGGCTCACACGGCACCGCGTGAGCCGTTCATGCACCATGCACGCGGGCGGCTCGCGCATTCCCTCGTCGAGAGGCCGGCCGACGGGCCTTCTCGGTTGTCGGGATTCGGAGGCGTGCAGCATGGGGGCTCCATGGGCGGCTCGTGGGCGCCCCGACGTTCGTCCGTCGCATTTCACCGCGAACGCTCGACCCTCGCTGAAGGAGGAGCATGCGCGATAGGACCGTCTCGATGAAGCAATGGCTGAGCTGGATGGAGTGGCTCGACCGCTGGGGTTACATCACCGCCGGACTGAGCCTCCTCGTGCTCGGCATGCTGATCTTCGCCCACAGCTGGTACGTGTTCGTCCTCTCGACGGCGGGGAAGACGACCTTGCTGGGGGCCGGGCTCAAGCTCCTCAACGATCTGCTGCTCGTGATCATCCTGCTCGAGCTGTTTCGAACGGTGGTGCGGTTCCTCCAGACCGAAATCCTCGCCTTGGAGCCGTACCTGGCGGTCGGCATCATCGCCTGCACCCGGCGGATCCTGACGGCCAGCGCGGAATTGGCTCATCTCCCCGAGGTGACCGACAACCAGTTCAACCGTTACCTGATGGACGTCGGCGTCAACGTCGGGGTCATTATGGTACTCGTGGTCGCCGTGTTCCTCGTTCGGCAGCGACCGGAAAAACAGCTGGCGCCGATCAGTGCGCAACTCGACCGCCCCCCGGCCACGTAGCCCTCACCATTGACCGTCGTGGCCGGCCCAGAAGAGGTCGAATCCAGAACGCGCTGGGGCTGGGTGGCGCTCGTCGCGGGACCGACCGCCTCCGTCGTCTTCTCCCTGTTGCCCGTTCCCCTCGCCCCGGAGGCCCACGCGCTGGCGGCCATCCTCCTCTGCGTGGTCGTCTATTGGATCGCCGAACCCATCCCGCTGCCGATGACCGCGCTCCTGGGCACCGCCGCGTGCGTGCTCACCGGCCTTGCCTCCGCCAAGACCGCATTCGCCGCCTATGGGCACCCGATTATCTTCCTCTTCATCGGCAGCTTCCTCTTGGCCGAAGCCATGGCGGTGCATGGGGTCGACCGGAAGGTGGCGGGATGGGCCCTGTCGCTCCCATGGGTGGCGGAACGGCCCTCTCGTCTCCTGCTCGCACTCGGCGCCGCGACCGCGCTGATCTCCATGTGGATCAGCAACACGGCGGCGACGGCGCTCATGCTCCCGATCGGGTTGGGCCTCCTGTCGGCACTGGAAAGCGGCGCGGGCGCGGCGCACGGCGGCTTCCAGACAGGGCTCATGCTGATGCTCTCCTATGCCTCGACGGCGGGCGGCATGGCCACCATGCTCGGCACCCCGCCGAACCTCATCGGCATCGGCCTCATCGGACAGCAAACCGGCGTGCCGATCTCCTTCGTCACCTGGCTGGGGTTCGGCCTGCCGCTGGGGCTGCTCATGCTGCTGACCGCCTGGCTCGTACTGATCAGGCTCCATCCGCCTGCTCGCCATACCAGGGTGCGGCCCCTCCCATTCGGCGTCGTCGACCGGCACTGGTCGCGCGGCCAAGTGTCGGCGTGTTTCGCCTTCATGCTCGCGGTCACGCTCTGGGTGGGCTCCGGTCTCCTGTCCCTCGTCGCGGGACCGCGCCACCCGGCGGTCCTCTGGTTGGACAGCCGGCTGCCAACGGAGCTCGTCGCCTTGCTCGCCGCCGGACTGCTGTTCATCCTGCCGGCCGATCCGCGCGGGACCCCAACCCTGACCTGGAAACAGGCGAGCCACATCAACTGGGGGATCATCGTCTTGTTCGGCGGAGGGCTTGCCTTCGGCGACTTGATGATCAAGACGGGCTTGTCCGATTCGGTCGGCGAGGGCTTCGTGGAGCTCTTCGGGACCACGAGTCTCTGGGGGCTCACGGCGGTCTCGATCGGAGCCGGTGTGCTGATCAGCGAGCTGGCATCGAATACGGCCTCTGCAACTCTCTTGATCCCCCTCGTGATCGCAATCGCCCAGGCCGCCGGCCTGCCGCCGGTCCCGCCGGCGCTCGGGGCGTGCCTGGGTGCGAGTCTGGGCTTTGCCCTCCCCGTGTCGACGCCGCCGAACGCGATCGTCTACGGGACCTCGCTCGTGCCGATGAGCCGCATGATCCGCGCCGGGCTGGTGTTCGACCTCATGGGTGCCGTCCTCGTCTGGATCGTCTTGCGCGTCGCCTGTCCCTGGCTCGGCCTCACGTGAGCCCATGAGCGGCGGCTCTGCGCACCGCCTGTAGGGCGCTCCCGACTTGAATGCACCCGCGGAGCTATGGCATCATGCTCACCCCTATGGCGAACCTCCTCGAATACGTGGGTAACGTCCATATTTTCTTGGGCCCTTACCGAGGCAATCCCATCGCGCTCTACCTGAGAAAGGGACCAACCGGGTGCGAAATCTCACCGCGCGTCTATCCCTGGAATGAGATCATTGGAAAGGGCGAGACGCCGAATCGCGCGGCAGCCGACTTCGAGGAAAAGTGGAAGGCCAATGGTCTGTCGCCGGAGATGTACACGGGACCGACGTGGGATGGCGTCAAGCCCGAAAAACCCGCGCCTCCCAAACCGGCCGCCGCGCCGAAGCCCGCCCCCGCGGCCGGCGGCGGCGCGACCTCAAGCGCCGGCTCCGCCCCTTCGCCCACTCCGCCTGAGCCCAAGCCGGCAACCTCCGCGCCGAAGGCGGAGGCGGCCGTCGCCGCTCGCCCCGACCCCACACCGAGCTCCGATCACTCTTAACGCCCCGCGACTAACGCCCCGCGACCGCCGGGGCATCGCCAGGCGCCTCTTGCGAGAGGCGTGAATGGCGCATGCCGTACCCGAAGTAGACGAGGGTTCCGATCACGGTCCAGATGATGAACCGGATCCAGGTCAGCGTCGGCAAGAACGCCATGAGGCCGAGGCAGGCGGCAATGCCCAGCAGAGGAATCCACGGCATCAAGGGAATCCGAAAGGGGCGCGGATGATGAGGGTTGGTCTTGCGAAGGATCAACACACCGGTGCAGACCAGCACGAAGGCGAAGAGTGTCCCGATGTTCGTCATGTCCGCGGCTTCGCCGATGGGAATGAAGGCGGCGAGGAGGGAGACGGCGACACCGGTGAGGATCGTGGCATGGTGCGGGGTCCCAAACCGCGGGTGGACCTTCGAGAGCCAGGGACCCAGGAGGCCGTCTCGAGACATGGCGAAGAAAATCCGGATCTGACCGATCATCATCACGAACAGCACGCTGGTGATGCCGGCAACCGCCCCGGTGGCCACCACGGCGGCTCCCCAGTGGAACCCGGCGATCCGCAGCGCTTCGGCGACCGGCGCGTGCACATCGATCTGGTCGTACGGCACCAGGCCGGTCAGAACCGCGGCGACGAGCACGTAGAGGATCGTACAGATGAAGAGAGAGGCGATGATCCCGATGGGGATGTCCCGCTGCGGGTGCCTCGCCTCCTCGGCGGTCGTCGACACCGCGTCGAACCCCACATAGGCAAAGAAGATGATGGCCGCGGCCGCACCCACACCCTGAAAGCCATACGGCATGAACGGGGACCAGTTGGCCGGCTCGACGGAACGGGCGCCGACTGCGATGAAGAAAATGATGACCGCGATCTTGATCAGGACGATGAAGCCCGTCGTCCGCGCGCTCTCCTTCACCCCTCTGACGAGGACGGCGGTCACGAGCAGCACGATCATCGCCGCCGGCAGGTTGATCAGACCTCCTGAGCCGGGCGAATGCGTGGCCCACGCCGGGAGCACGATGCCGAGCGTTCCCAGGATGTTGTTGAAATAGCCGGACCAGCCGATCGCGACCGCCACGCACGCCACACCGTATTCCAGAATCAGGTTCCAGCCGGTGATCCAGGCGAGGAACTCCCCGAGCGTGGCATAGGAATACGTGTAGGCGCTCCCCGCCACCGGAATCATCGCAGCAAATTCGGCATAGCACAGGGCGGCCAGCGCGCACGTGATGCCGGAGAGGATGAACGACAAGACGATACCGGGGCCCGCACCCGGGCGATGGGCGTCTCCGACCACGGCCGTGCCGATCAGCACGAAGATGCCGGTCCCAATGATCGCCCCGATGCCCAGGGCCGTCAGGTCCCAGACGGTCAACGTCTTCTTCAGCCGATGGTCGGGATGATCGGAATCGGCCAGGATCTGCGGGATCGACTTCAGCCGGAACAAGGGATGGTGTTGAGCCGGCACACGCGCTCCTTCCGCCTGAAGTCTAGCACGCTCGCATTCCCCCACCCCGACGCTCGGAGCCCTGGCATCCAGGCCGGTGGGCGAGCCGCCGGATTCGTGCTCTCTCATGAGTCGGCCCGGGCCGCTCGGGTTTTGGCCGCCTTCAGAAAGGCGTGAAACAGCCGGCGGTGCAGCTCATGGCGCTCATACAGGAATTCAGGGTGCCATTGAACGCCGAGGAAGAACGGGTGACCGCGAAGCTCGATGGCCTCGATGATCCCGTCCGGGGCGACACCGCTCACGAGCAGGGACGGAGCCGTTCGCTTCACCGATTGATGGTGAGAGCTGTTCACGCGGATCACGCGCCGCCCGCTGATGCGGTGGAGCAGGGTGCCGGCCGTGACCTCGACGCGGTGGCACAGGCGGGTGGCGGGCGACGGCGAGCGGTGGGACAGCGGCGTCCCCGTTTCCGAATCGATGTCCTGAATGAGCGTCCCCCCCAAGGCGACGTTCATCGCTTGCATACCCCCGCAAATGCCGAGCAGTGGGACCTCCTCCTCGGCCGCCCGCCTCGCCATCTCCAACTCGAAGTCATACCGGTCCCGACTGACGACTCGAAACGGGTAGCGCTGCCGCTCTCCATAGAGGCGGGGGGGAAGATCGGGCCCACTTCCGGTGAGCAGGACCCCGTGCAGGTCCTCGAGCAGGGACCGCCGCGTCTGGCGGTCGGCGGTCAGGGGCAGGATCAGAGGGATGCCGCCGGCATCCTGAATCGCCCGAACGTACCGCGCGCGGAGGAAATAGGTCGGCTCGCGGCCGCCCATATCCTCCCGATCGCCGGCATTGAAATCGGGGGTGACCCCGATGATCGGCCTCATTCCATCGTTACTTCATCGGCTCCAGTGGGGGCGCAGGCTCGGCCGTCGGCTCCAGCGTCGCGCCCTCCGACTCCGCCGGCACGCCGAAAAAGCGCACGCTCTTCTCGCCCTTCAAGTGCTCGGGCGTGATGACGTAGGTGCCGCGCATGCTCGTATCCCAGACGGATTTCGCCGCCTTTTCGTTGCCGCCGCTGAAGGCATAGGTGAAGCCGCCGAAGATCCCGCCGAGCGTCGCGAAGAGAAATTTGCCCAGTCCATAGGGAATGCTGAGAAAGACGCTGGCCGTGCCGAAACCATACTGAACGCCGGTATTCTCACTCTGTTCGTTCGAGCCGCCTCCCGCCGGCTGTGCCAAGCTCGGCCCTACGACGGTCAGATGAACGAACGCAACGACGACCACTCCTGCCACGAGCTGGAACAACCGTGCCTGAGCCCCCATCCTGTGCCTCCCCTCCTGTCGTCCACACGTTCCCACCCTGTCCTCCTTCGCAATTGTCTGGCGTTGGTGCACCGAATCTGCGCGCTTGTCATTACAACAAATTCACGTTCCTTGCAACCTTATTGCGGCGGCACGGCCGGAGGACAATCTGGTCACGTCGAGAAGAGGAGCCCGGGCGGTCGGGCGCGCGCCATGCGAGTCAACCGTCGCCGAGATCCAAGTCAGCCCGGACCTTGGTTTTGATGCGGCCCTCTCCCTCCATCACCGCCCGCTCCAGCTCGTCGCCGAGGAGGTCGGCATCGAGCCGCGTGCTCTCCTGTGGGAAGTCGGACTCCAACGCGAGGGAGAGCTTGACCGCGCTCACTTCCTGCACGAAGCTCTCCTGCGCTCGTGTCGCGTAGTGATCGCGTTCCGCCTCGGGAACGCTCGCGAGCAGAGCGTGAAGCCAGGGATCGAAGCCCAGCCGTACCCGGAGTCGGCTCAGTTGGCCTTCGTGCACTTCTACGGCGACCTGCACGCCTCCCTTCCAGCTTCGCTTCTTCACGTTGAAGACGCACAGCACCCGAGACGGATCCTCTTCCACGGGGTCGGGCCCATAGAAGAGCGTCACTCGATAGAGCGGAGGCGAGGTGAGCATGGACGGCGCATTGTAGCACGCACCCGCCGCAGGGACCGAGGTCCCCGACGCCACCGTCGTGAAATTGACGCGCGTTCGGCCCGGAGCTTAAGATGCGACATGTCGCTCGCCCACCACCAGCGCGTGACCGAGATCCAGCGGATTCTTCGCGAGACGACCGACCTGGACGGGTGGCTGTTCTACGATTTTCGGCGGAGCGACCCGCTCGCCTATCGCGTCCTGTGCCTCCCCGCCGACCTTCACAGTACGCGGCGCTGGTACTATTGGCTCCCCGCCTTCGGCCCCCCCGTGAAGCTGCTCCATCGGATCGAGCCCCACACGCTCGCCCTGCTTCCCGGCGAATGCCGCTGTTACGTCTCGTGGAGCGAGCAGCACGACCGGCTGCAGGGGATGCTGAGCGGCGCCAAGCGGGTGGCGATGCAATATTCTCCGATGAACGCGATTCCGTACATCGCCCGCGTGGACGCCGGCACGATCGAATTGATCCGCAGCTTCCACGTGGACGTCGCGAGCTCGGCCGATCTCGTGCAGCGCTTCGAAGCGGTGTGGGATGAGCGGCAGTTGGCGTCACACCGGGACGCGGCGGAAGCGCTTCGTCGCATCGTCGACGAGGCGTTCAGGCACGTCCGGAACGCGCAGGCCCACCGAACCGAGTTGACCGAGTACGATCTCCAGCAGTTCATTCTTTCACGGATCCATGCGTACGGGCTCATCACCTCGCACCCCCCGATCGCCGCGATCGACGACCACAGCGCCGATCCGCACTACAGCCCTCCGCGGGAGGGTTCGTCGGTGATCCGCGCGGGCTCGCTGGTGCTGGTCGATCTTTGGGCCAAGCGGCCGGAGGCGGGCAGCGTCTACGCCGACATGACCTGGACGGGCTATGTCGCGGAGACGGTTCCCGGCCGGTATCGCGACGTGTTCGAGATCGTTCGCGCGGCGCGGGACACCGCGGTGTCGTTCGTCCGTACCCGCGTGGCCTCGGAGGACTTGCCCTGCGGCTGGGAGGTGGACGACGTCTGCCGCGGGGTCATTGAACGGGCCGGTTTCGGTGACCGCTTCCTCCACCGTACCGGCCACTCGATCGGCGAAGACGTGCACGGCAACGGCGCCAATATCGACAACCTTGAAACCCGGGACGCCCGGCGCCTGCTTCCCCGCACCTGCTTCTCGATCGAGCCCGGCATCTACCTGCCGGGCGAATTCGGTATCCGCAGCGAGCTGGACGTGTACGTCACCGAGCGGAGCTTGGAGATTTTCGGCCAGCCGCTGCAAACGGAGATCGTACCGATTCTCGCCTAGCGGCTATCGGCTCGATCTCCATCCAGGCAGGGCGCTCGCTGCCGGCTTGACACGGTTCGAAAGCAGCGGATAGAGTCAGACAACCGAGGGCGACATGTTCGGAACGCTCGGATTCTCAGAGCTCATCCTCATTCTGGCCATTATCCTGATCATTTTCGGCGCCGGCCGGCTGCCGCAAATCGGGGAGGGTCTGGGGAAGGCCCTGAAGGGCTTCAAGAAAGAAGTCCACGAAGCCCCGCCTCCTGTAGAAACCGAGGCGGGTGCGGCATCGGCGGGAGAGGCCGTAGCCTCGACGCCGAGCGCGGCGTCCCCGGCAAGCCCTCCGGCGTCGAGCGGGGCGGCCACGGCATCTCAACCGCAGCCGACCGCACCCTATCAGCCGGGGCCTGAGCTGACGCCGGGCACGACAGCGGCCTTGATGGCCGCGGCCGCCCCTCAGACCTACCCGCCTCGACCTACACCTGTTCAGGCCGCAGCCGCACCGGGACCGAGGCAGGAGACGGGAGCCGAACCGTCGGCTCCACGCCAGCCGGGGGCGCCCGGTCAAGCCGCTCCCCCCACGATGGAGGAGCGGATGGCGTCACCGCCGCCGTCACCGCGCGGCGTCTATCCTCCCTTACCGCCCGGTGCTCAGCCCAAGCCGGCCACCAAGCGTGCGTCCGCGATCGTGAACAAGGACGCGGTCGCACGGGTCCAAGCGCAACAGGCGGCGATGCGCGCCGCCCAGCAGAAAAAGCAGCAGACCGAAACAGGGCTCTCCCCCAAGGACATGCAGAGCCTGGGGGAAAGTCTCGGAGATACGCTGCGCACGTTTCGCCAGGCCGCCGCCGACGTGCGCCAGGCGATCGACCCCGAGATGCGAACGATCCGGGCAGAAATGGATGCCGCCCAAAAGGAACTCGAGCAGTCGATCGAAGCCGCCAAAGAACTCCCCGCCGTCACGGATGAGCCGCCAAAACAAGGGTGAGGCGCGCTCGCTCATTCCCCTTCATGGTCTCCGTCTTCTGCTGAGCGGCTTGCTCGGGCTCACAGGATGTTATGCGAGCCCACCCCCTGCTCCAGCGGAGCAGGTCCCACGCCTCATCGCGATGTTGAACCATTCGGAGCCGGAGGATCGCCGAACGGCGGCGCTCTCGCTCGGCAAGATCGGCGACGGCCGTGCAGCAGGGGCACTGGTCGAGCGGCTGCACGACTCGGACCCGCTTGTCCGACGGTTCAGCGCTTGGGCGCTCGGGCAGCTTCCACCGGATGACGCCGCACCGGCAGTCCCTCACCTGACCATGCTCCTCTCAGATCGGGATCCAGCGGTCGGAGAAGCGGCCTCCCAGGCTCTTGGGCAAGTCGCCTCGGCCGGCACGGCCGCGGCGGCCGTGGTCAAGATTCTCGAGGAAGGTCCGCCCCAGTCCCGGCTGGCGGCTGTCAAGGCGCTTGTCTGGTTGGAAACGCCGGAGGCGTACGGCGCCCTGGTACGGGCCTTGGAGGATGAGGCAGCCCCGGTTCGCCAGACCGCGGTCGCGGCGCTGGGGGAGCTCGGAGATCCGCGAGCCGTCGCTCCGATTGCCGAGCGGCTCTCTTCCGATCAGGATGCGGGGGTGCGGAGCGAGGCGGCGTTTCGGCTGGGAAAATTCGGCGAGGTGCGGGTCCGTCACGTCCTGGAACGGGCGACCGCCGATCCGCAGCCGATCGTCCGTCTGTGGGCTTCCTGGGCTATCGCGCAGCTGGCGCCGCCTGGCGCACCTGGATCAGGGACTTGACCAGGTCCATGACGTGCTGCCTGGCCCGCGGGTCGATGTCGGTAAATTGGATGCCCATCCCGGGGTAGAGCGTAAACCGGTCCGGTTTGCTTCGAACCCAGCAGACCTTCCCCTTGGCCTTGATGTGCTCGAGCGGGCGATCCGGCAGCGCGAATTCGACGGTCAAATCCGAGCCGACCGGTAAGGGCATGCTGCTCTCGATGAAGAGGCCGCCGCCGCCGATGCCCCCCGTTAGGCCGTCGAACTGCTTACCCTCGGGAGTCGTATAATGGACCTTGACCGCGAGCGGGGCGCGGGGATGCGCGCGCACATGCCGGCACCCGTCCTCATGACTCGACGATCGGATCCACTCGATCAGCGAATCCCAGCTCACCGTCCCGAGCGCCTGCCCCTCCTGATCGAGCACGGTCATGGTCTCCTGCTCGCAATCCAGTTCCAAGGTCTTTCCCTGGTGAACTTCGGACGCTGTGACCGGCAGTCTCATACGCGCTCCTCCGCCTCTGCATCACGCCGGGTGTACGTCGCACGGCTCATGTAAGCCGTCTCCTAGCCCCTTGTCAGGCCCGCTTCAAAGAATGAACGAGCTGGACGATGCGGCCTCGGGCCTCCGAGCTGATCTCGGTGAACCGGACCCCCATACCCGGAGAAAACGTGTAGTGGTCAGGCTTCGGACAGACCCACGCCACCGTGCCTTTGGCCTCCAGCCACTCGGTAGGGCGATCGGGCAATGTGAACGCGAGCTCGATGCTGGTGCCGACGGCCAGGGGGGCCGTACTTTCGATGAAGAGACCGCCGCCACCGATGCCGCCGGCCCGGCTTTCCACGGTCTTCCCGCCGGCCGTCGTATACCGCACCTTGAGCACGAGGTTGAGACGGGGCTGGTCCCGCAGATCGGGGGGGCGTTCGGGGTCGGCCACGGTACGGGCCTGCTCAATGATGAATCCCCAGGTGACGGAGCCGAGTTTTTCTCCTTTCGGGCCGCGCACGGTGATCAGCTCACGTTCGCAGTCCAGCTCCAAGGCCTTTCCTTTGTGCCCTGATGTGGTGATGACAGGCAGCCGCATCCGCTCCTCACGCGTCTTGTGAAGTATAGCCGAGCGATACGGAATGTCGAGGGGGAATGGGCCGTTTCGGGGACTTGCGTCAAGTCCCCGGGACGATGGCGACGGATCGGAGCGCCGGCGGGACGGCTACGCGCTCTTCATTTCCTTGTCCTGCTCGTAGAGCCGAATCGGTTGGCTCTTGCCGTGGATGACCTCTTCCGTCACGATCACTTCCTTGATCTGCTTCTGAGAGGGCACTTCGTACATCACGTCCAGCATGACTTCTTCAAGAATCGCGCGAAGCCCTCGCGCCCCGGTCTTCTGCGTGTAGGCCTTGCGCGCGATTGCGCCCAAGGCCCCGTCCGTGAATTTCAGCTTCACCTTCTCGAACGACATGAGCTTTTCGTACTGCTTGATCAAGGCATTCCGAGGTTCGGTGAGGATCCGGATCAGCGCCTTCTCATCGAGCTCCTCGAGCGTGGCGATGACCGGGAGCCGTCCGACGAACTCGGGGATCAGGCCGTACTTGAGGAGATCCTCGGGCTGAACCTGCGCGAGCAGCTCGCCCAGGCGGCGGTCGTTCCTGCCCCGGACATCGGCTCCGAAGCCGATTGACTTCTGATTGAGCCGCTGCTCGACGATCGAGTCGAGGCCGACGAAGGCGCCGCCGCAGATGAAGAGGATGTTGCTGGTGTCGACCTGGATGAATTCCTGATGCGGATGCTTACGACCGCCCTGAGGCGGGACGTTGGCGACGGTGCCCTCGATGAGCTTCAGGAGCGCCTGCTGCACCCCCTCTCCGGAGACATCGCGTGTGATCGACGGGCTGTCGCTCTTTCGGCTGATCTTGTCGATCTCATCGATGTAGACGATGCCCCGCTCGGCGCGTTCGACATCATAGTCGGATGCCTGGAGCAGCTTCAGAATGATGTTCTCGACATCCTCGCCGACGTAGCCCGCCTCGGTCAGCGTCGTGGCGTCGGCGAGCGTGAACGGCACGTCGAGATACCGAGCGAGCGTTTGCGCCAGCAGGGTTTTCCCGGTGCCGGTCGGCCCGATCACCAGGATATTGCCCTTCTGCAGCTCGACGTCGTCCACCTCGCTGGCCGAGATCCGTTTGTAGTGATTGTGCACGGCGACGGAGAGGATTTTCTTCGCGCGGTCCTGCCCGATGACGTACTGATCGAGGTGATGTTTGATCTCGGATGGCTTCCGGAGCTTAGAGGAAATTTCTTCTTTCGTCTCCTCCCAATCTTCGGCGATGATGTCGTTGCACAAATTGACGCACTCATCGCAGATGTAGACCGTCGGCCCGGCGATCAGTTTCCTCACCTCATCCCGGCTCTTCCCGCAGAACGAACACCGCAGATGCCGGTCGACCTTTTCCTGTTTGGGCATGCCGCCTCCTACTTCTCCTTGCCGTCCTTGGAGCCTTCCTTCGCCAGCTCTTTGGCCGCCTTCGGCGGCCGCGTGATGACCTCGTCGATGAGGCCGTACTTCTTGGCTTCCTCGCCGGACATGAAGTAATCGCGCTCGGTGTCCTGTGCGATTTTCTCCAGCGGCTGCCCCGTATGCTTCGCGAGAATGTCATTCAACCGCTCACGGATCTTCAGGATCTCGCGGGCGTGGATATCGATCTCGGTCGCCTGCCCCTGGAAGCCCCCCATGGGCTGGTGGATCATCACACGCGCGTTCGGCAGCGCATAACGCTTCCCCTTCGTACCGGCCGCAAGCAGCAGCGCCCCCATGCTGGCCGCCTGGCCCAAGCAAATCGTATTGATCGCCGGCTTGATGTACTGCATCGTGTCGTAGATACCCAGACCCGCGGTGACGCTCCCACCGGGAGAATTGATGTAGAGATTGATATCCTTCTCCGGATCCTCGGCCTCGAGGAAAAGAAGCTGGGCGATGATGAGGTTAGCGAAGACGTCGTCGATCGGTGCTCCCAAGAAGATGATGCGATCCTTGAGCAGACGGGAATAGATATCGTAGGCCCTTTCGCCCCGATTGGTCTGCTCAATGACAATGGGCACTAACATGGACGCGATCCTTTCTGTGGTAATCAAAAGTCGGCGAAACCGTCGCTAATCTTACCATATTCAGGATCGGCACGCGCGGCGACGCCGGTCCACCACGCTGTGTTTCCGCGTGCCGGGTGACTCACCCTTGGATCACCGCATGGCGGTACACGTAGTCCAGCGACTTGTCGGCCAGGATACGTCCGATGATCTCGTCCCGCATGTCGGGTCCGCCTGCCTCCACCATCCGCTTGACGTCCTCGGGCGAGAGCCGGAGCCGAGCGGCGAGGCGCTCGAGCTCGGCGACGACGTCGGCTTCCTCGACTCGGATGCCCTCTTTCTCCGCGATGGCTTCAAGGATGAGCCCGACCTTGACGCGCCGTTTGGCTTCCGGGAGGAGCTCCTCGCGCAGACGCTTGACCTCCTCCTGGCGCTTCATCGGGTCGTCCAGTCCGGTACGTCGAGCGCGCGTCTCGATCTGTTGGCGGACCATCCCGGCCAGCTCTCGCTCAACCAGGCTCTCGGGAAGATCGAAGTGATGCATGTCGACCAGGCGCTTCAGCACCTGGTCCTTGTAGGACTCTTCGATATCCCTCTTGAGGGCCGCTTCCATTTCGGTCCGAAGCTTCGCCTTCAGCTCCTCGAGTGAAGCGTATGGTCCGCAGTCCTTGGCAAACTCGTCGTCCAACGCCGGCAGCTTTTTCTGCTTGACGCCCTTGATGGACACCCGAAACACGACGGTCTGCCCGGCCAGCCGGGCATCGGGGTGCGAGGCGGGGTAGGGCTGGGGAATCTCGACGGTCTCCCCCTCCGCCTTGCCGAGGATCGCGCCATCGACTTCCACCCCCAACACGAGTGCCTTGGTTCCAACCTTGTGCAGATGGCCTTCCTTCTTCGCGCCCTCCAGCGGCTCGCCGTTGACCGTCCCTTCGACATCCAGCACCGCGTAGTCCCCATCCGCCAGGGCCGTGCCGGTCGGAGCCGCGGTCAACGGAGCGTGCTGTTCGCGCAATGCCTCCAGCGCGCGCGTGATCTGCTCCTCGGTGACGGTGCGCTTGTCGGGCTTCAGCGAGATGGGGTTCGGAGCCTTGTAGTCCCGCAGCTCGATCTTCGGCTTGATCTCGACCGTGGCCGTAAAGGAAAAGGGGGCGTTTTTTTTGATCTTCATCCGCTCCAAGGGCGGCACTTCCACGATGACGGGAACGATGCCCGCCTCGCGGACGGCACGATCGTAGTAGTCCGGAATGAGCTTCCGAACCAGGTCTTCTTCGACGGCCTTCGCGTAGCGCTTTTCGAGGAGCGCCAGCGGCGCCTTTCCGGGCCGGAACCCGGGAATGTGCACCTGACGATTGAGCTCCGAGTAGGCGCGATCGAACTCACGATTCACTTCATCCTGCGGCACTTCGATCTTGAGTGCGCGTTTGCTGGGTCCCAATTCGGTCACTTCGAGTTTCATGGTCATGATCCTATCAACTGGAAGTCGTCACTGAGCTTCGAACAGCTCGAACAATGGGGATGGCGCGTCGGGCGACCTAGTGGTTGGTGCGAGAGGGGGGACTTGAACCCCCACGGTTTCCCACGAGATCCTAAGTCTCGCGCGTCTGCCAGTTCCGCCACTCTCGCGCACCGGTTCTGGAGTAGGATCGGAACAGTTCGGATAGGCGTGGTGCCCGTACGGTTGTAGTCTGTGCGCCCCGGTGCTGTCAAGACAGGAGGACGGGATTCCAGTAGCACATCACCCAGGCCCGTCGTATACTGACTCGTATGAGTCGTCGGACACCCGTGGAGCGGATGATTCCGAAGAGGAGGTGGCTATGACGCACGTGGTGCTGATGGCCCTGCTCGCGCTGTGGGTATGGCTCGGGACCGGAACGAGTTGGGCCTATCGAGAATATTTTACCCCCGAGCAGAAGGAACAGCTGGCAAAGGCGCAGACCGTGCTGGTCGAGGCCATCGCCATCACCGATAAAGGGTCGGTGCCGGCGACGGCGATCGCCGAGACCATGCGGCGTCGGCTGGAGGAAGTCGGGTACACGGTCGTAGCCGACCCCGCCCAACCGCATGACGTTCTGGTGCGCGTCAAGTGTGAGCAGCGCAAAACGTGGGAGGGAACGACCCCGATGGGAGGGGACGCCGATTTGCCGGACTCTCCATCGCGGATCTGGAAGGGTCCGGCCTGCCAACTGAACTATTTCGTGGGTGGCACGAAGATCAAATGGCAGAAAGAGGTCCGGACGGAGTTTGCCGACGCCGTCGAAGCGGCACAGGCAGCGCACGCCGGTGACCCCGGCGCCTTTGCCCTCGAGAAATTGAATGAGCGCTTGCAGCAGTATGATTTCCCGCTCCTGTTGGCGGCCGAATGGGGACAGGCCGACCGTCTCTTGAAAGTGCTCGATGCCCCCGGCACCAACCAGATGCGCAAGCTGAAAGTGATCTCGCTCCTGGGCGAGATGCAGGCCGACGAAGCCTTCCCCAAGCTCAAGGAAGCGCTCAAGGACAAGGAATTGGCCAAGCAAGCCGCGGTGGCGCTCGGGAGCACCGGCCGGGAGGCCATTCCCATCCTGGTCGAGATGATGAAGAACTCGAAGGATCCTGAACTGCAGGCCGCGGCTGCCAAGGGCCTCGGGCAACTGGGCGGTTTGCACGGCGACGCGAGCGTGATCCCGCCCCTCTTGGACATGCTGTTCAAGCCGGACCTGGATATTGGGGTCCGGACCGAAGTCGTCTGGGCGATCGGCAAGGTGCCCGACAAGCGTGCGATCGAGCCGCTGCACCGGCTCGACCGTGAATTGCAGAGCAAACGGTCCGAAGACCCCTCCTATAAGAAACTGCGGGAGGCCGCGTTCTGGTCTCTGAAGATGACCGACACGGAGCTGTCATCCGAGAATCCCTGAGTTCCCGCCGGTGATCGACCGGAGGCGCGGGGCCGTACGGCTCGCACGGCCCCGCCCTCTGGCTGCCATTCCCCCCGCCGCCGAAGAAACGCCGCGCAAAGTCATGTAGCGATGTTATACTTAGCCGAACCAGGCTTACAGGGAGGCACGTATGGGGGCTTTGTCGCGACGGCAGTTTCTCGGTCTGTCCGCACTTGCGAGTGGCGCACTGGCACTCGGGCAGTGGCCTCTCGGCCGGTTTGTCACCACATCCGGGTTCGCCACGGCCGCCGAGGCCCCCAAGGGCGATCCGATTAAGATCGGAATCATTGATCCGCTTTCGAGCCCTTACAAGACCTCTTCCGTCCACGACGTACACGGCGCGACGGTCGCGATGGACCTGTTCAATAAGCGCGGTGGCGTCCTCGGGCGTCCCGTAACGCTGCTGGAAGCCGACGACGCTTCGAATCCGCAGACCGGGGTCAAGGCCGCCACGAAGCTCATCAAGGACGACCATGTCGATTTCCTCATGGGCACTTTCAACGGAGAGGTGGCACTGGCCGTATCCGAGTTGGCACGCCAGGAAAACAAGTTGCTCATGGTGACGGGCGCCCATGTTCCGGAATTGAGCGGGGCACGTTGTAACTCGCACACGTTCGTGTTCATGCCGAACGCGAGGATGCTGTCTCGAACAGTGGCGCCGCACCTCGTCAAAGCCTATGGCACCAAAGTGTTCATGATTACGGCCGACACGATGGACGGGAGGTCCGCCAAGCAGGCGATGACCGAAGCGCTCTCGGCGCACAGCGCCGAGGTCATCGGGGAGACCGTCACGCCGTTCGGCGCGACGGACTTCTCAGCCGCCTTGAGCGAGGCGAAAGCCGCCAAACCAACCCTGCTGGTGCTCAACCTGTACGGGTGGGACCTGGTGAATGCCCTGAAAGCCTACACGAAGCTGGAGCTGGCCAAAGAGAAGATCGGGGTAGGCGGGATGATCGGCGGGGAGCAGATCGGCCGACCGCTCGGTTACGCCAACAACGCCGGCATCTGGGGTCTCATCTGGGATCCGAAGATCAACACCGAAAGCTCGAGGCGATTCATCCAGGGCGTCATCGACAAATACAATCACACACCCACTTCCCGATGTTACCTCGGCTACGCCGCCCTCACACAGATCCTCGAGGCCGTCCGTCGTGCGGGCACGACGGATACGGGTGCTGTGGTCAAGGCCTTGGAAGGGCACGAGTTCGACGGGCTCAAAGAAGGACGCTCGTTTTTCAGATCGTGGGATCATCAACACGTCCAGGACGTGCTCGTGGGTCAGGCCTACGGCAAGGAATTAGGTCTGGGACACTACCAAATCCTGGCCACCGTCGCGGGTGATGCGGTGGCCGGCGAACGCCACCAGACCGCGTGCGTCCTCTGAGAAAGGGGTCACGACAAGAAGCGGGGTGAGCAGCGTGCGACCGCGGCCGGGGTCTCTGGTCGGCGACGGCTGCCAAGGCCAGGGACCACCCGCGGGGGGTTGGAAGCCGAAAGATCTTGCCTCACGCTCAAGCCTGCCCGTTCAGAACCGTCACCGAGAGCAGCCGCGGGCCCATCACGATCTGAACTCCGCACCTCCATCGCCCGACCTTGATCGCGCCCTCCGTTCCCTACGTCGACAGGCGGGCGGCGTCTCGAGACCAAGGGCTGAACGACAGAACGAGACGGTCCCAGATGGACAGGGGCTCCATCACCGGATGGGGTACGACGTCCTTTCTGCGGCGGCCGTCCGGGTCGTCCACCCGAAGCCGGAGTCGAATCCTTTCGTTGGCCTGCATCAAACAGACGCCGCACAGCACGCTATACTTCCGCTCCGGCATGAGTCGGGTGAACATGGCACGGTCCGTGCGGCGGCACGATGAACAGGTCATGACGACCTCCTAGCTCAGCGTGAGGCGACTCACGGCATCGACGACGGGCGGGACGATCGTTCTCGGCACCCAGGCTTCTCCCTGGTCGACCACCCGCACGGCGCGGGGCAGCAGCACACGGGCGCCCGCCCGGCGAAGGTAGCCACGGACGCCAAGGGCCAGCCCATCAAGCATATGTGCACGCGTCAAGCGCTCGGTGATGAGAATGACGCGGGTGGCGGGGCTTTGACGGCGAACCAGCGGGAGCAGCGAGAGACCATGCAGGACGGCGATCTTCCAGTCGAGCAGCAGCACCTGCGGCTTCAGACGGAGGGCCTTCACCACCTCGTACGTGCTGCCGGCTTCCCCGACGACGTGAATCCCGCGCTCGGGTCGCAGGCGCTTCACGTACGAGGTGCGATTGGTCTTTTTCTGATCGGCGATGACGACGCTGATCGTCTCCACACTGTCCTCGCTGCTCGCGGGACAGTAAACACTTTATCCGTTTTCGATCAATTGGACTTAGGTCCAGCCGAACCGCTCCACGCCATCAGAGAGTCGCGCAGAGAGTCGCGGTGAGCAGCAGGAGGATGTCACGATGCACGGAAGCGACATCCGAGTCAGCCTCCCGTACTGAGGCGGGCCAGGCGATCGATGAGCTTGGCGACCATGGCGCGGGGGACCCATGATTCCCCGGCGGCCACCACGCGAACAGCCTTGATCAGGAAGCGTCGGAACAGCAGCGTCCCGAGGTAGCCGCGTGCACCCTGCGCGACGGCATTTAAGATCTGCGCGTCGCGGGCCGCGCCGGTCAGGAGAATGATCCGAGTTCGGGGGCTCTTCGTGCGGATGAGAGGGATGGCCGCATTATCGTGACCGCGCGTCATCGTCAGGTCCAGCAGCAGGATATCCGGCTTGTGCTTCGCCGCCGCCACCGCTTCGCTGACGGTCTCGGCTTGACCGACGACCCGCACGCCTTGCGCCCGCCGTAATCTGCGAAGGCATGACATCCGCCGCCGTTTTTCACAATCCGCGACCACGACGGTGATGGACCGCATTGACCTCCTGCAGGGATGTCCCGCCGGCGGCTAGCCAGGCGTCATCGAAACGGCTGGCGATGTCCGTTGACGTACAAGGCCAAATGCAGCCGGTCGGACACCCCAAGCTTTCTAAAGATGGACGTGAGGTGCGCCTTGACCGTCTTCTCCGACACGTGCAAGGCGTGCGCGATTTCCTTATTGCTGGCCCCGTTGCCGATCTGCTCGACGATCTCCTTTTCCCGGCGGGTCAAGACCTCGAGCGACGGATCGGTTCTCGGGAGGGCACGGTTGCGCTGCTGTTCGGTCAAAGAAACCAACGTATCGAGCAGATGCGAGATCACTTTGCGCCCGACCCAGACCTCTCCCTTTTGAACCATCTTGATCGCTTTACTGAGAAGGGCCGCGTCGATGTCGGTGCTGCAGTATCCTTTCACCCCCGCTTCCAACAAGCTCGTGCCTTCCGTTTCGGTCGGATTTTTCGTGAACACGATGATCTTCGTGGAAGGGCTGAGCTGCTGCAGCGGCCCGACGCTGGCGCGGCCGCGGAGGTCCGGCAATCCAAAATCCAGCAACAGGACCGCCGGCTTGAGCACCGCCATCTTCTGCTCTAGGACGCCGTAATCCGGAGCTTCATGGACCACCGCGGTCCGCTGCAGCGCTTCAATCCATTGAGCTCGTCGAGCAGGGACGGCACTGGCCGCCAGGAGTTTGATTGGTCCAGCCGGCTGATCAGCTACCATAGGGACGGCACACGGCGATGGTCCTTCTCTCTGTAGCATCAAAATGTATCAGCTTTTACGTAAAAAGTCTCGGCGCCTGCGCTCCCCGCGCGGATGGACGGCACTGGGACCTCCGGGGTCCATCGGCTTGCCGCACCTTCAGGTGCGTGTTAAGATGCCGCTTCCGAGTAAGTATAGCTAAAATTTTTTGAACGGAGAGGTGCGAGAGCGGCCGAATCGGCGTGCCTGGAGAGCACGTGTGCCGGCAACGGCACCGTGGGTTCAAATCCCACCCTCTCCGCCAGTGCGTGGCGCGACAGGAACCGTCAGGCTATCAACCTGCAGACAGTGGCGCGCCAGAGTTACCGACCGGCAATGCCGTCGAGTGCCGTAACAAGGTGTCGCCAGGGCGACGTCAAAAATAGAGTCGCGAAGCGACACCGCTTCCGGTGGGCAGTTGCATCGGCCGGTCGGTACCTGGCACGCCACTGCCGGCTGGTTCCTCGTCGGAGCGTTTCTATCGCGCCAAGATAAGGGTAAGGGGCTGGGCCCTGTGCAACTGAATCCCTCGAACCCCGCCAGGTCCGGAAGGAAGCAACGGTAAGGGGATCATTCAGTGTGCCGCAGGATCACCTGGCCCCGTCTTTTACCACCACACGGTTGACTTGATGTCCCGCCCACCGGTCAAAAGACAATCCCGGTTCGGGCAGTCGCGAGAGTGACTTCGAGCAAGATCATTCCGATGGACTACCAAGTCTCAGCCAGAAAATACCGGCCGGCCACGTTCCAGGACGTCATCGGCCAGCCGCACGTCGTTCAAACACTCATGAACGGGATCGCTTCCGAGCGGATTGCCCATGCGTTCCTCTTTTCCGGCAGTCGGGGCGTAGGAAAGACGACCGTCGCGCGCATTTTGGCCAAGGCTCTCAATTGCGAACAGGGTCCGACCAGCACCCCGTGCGGCACGTGTCTGAACTGTGCGGAGATCACGCAGGGCACCTCCGTCGATGTGATCGAAATCGACGGCGCTTCCAATACGAGCGTGGACGACGTCCGTGAAATTCGTGAGAACGTCAAGTTTACCCCCTTCCGCGGCCATTACCGCGTCTATATCATCGATGAAGTGCACATGCTGTCGAACTCCGCGTTCAACGCGCTCCTCAAGACGCTGGAGGAGCCGCCCGCGCATGTGGTGTTCGTCTTTGCCACGACGGAAATTCATAAGATCCCCGCGACGATCCTGTCCCGGTGTCAGCACTACAACTTCCGCCGGATCCCGAGCCTCGAAATCATGCAGCGTTTGCGCTATGTGGCCGACCAGGACGGCATCCAGATCGAGGACCGCACGCTCACCGCGATCGCACGCGCAAGCGAAGGAAGCATGCGCGATGCGCTGAGCCTGCTGGATCAGGCCATTTCCTTTGCAGGAGACCGCATCCGGCACGAGGACGTGGAGCGTTTGTTGGGGAGCGTCCCCCACGAGCTCGTGCGCACGATGACGGCGGCCGTCCTCGGCCACGACAGTCGTACGGCCATCCGGCTCATTGGACAGTTGTTGGACCGGGGACATGACGTGCGCGCCTTCTGCGGCGAGCTCGTCGAGCACGCAAGGAACCTCCTGGTGGCCTCCGTCCTGCCCGACGGAGACACCCACGAAGGACTGAAAGGTCTGGTGGATCTGTCCGACGAAGAGCTGCGCGAGCTGGTGGATGATGCAAGGAGCGTCTCTCCCGATCGTGTCCAGGATCTGTTTCGCATCTTTTCCGAGGCTGAAGACGCCCTCCGGTCGAGTGCCCGCCCCCGGTTCGTCCTAGAGGTGGCCGCGGTACGGGCGGCTCGTCTCGGGGCGCCGGCGACTGCCTCAGCCCTCCCCGCAGCGCGGCCGGCCACCGCGCCCGTGCCGCAGCGAGGGGCGTCCCGAGGCACTGCCACGCCACAGTCGATCTTACCGAGCAGTACGGCTCCGACACCGGTGCCGACCGGACGACCGCCAGTACCGTCACGCTCAACGACCGCCCCAGGTCGACCCGTTCGTCCACCGGAGGCACCACAAGGAGCAGCCGGGCCACGCACGAACGGATCGAGCACCTTGGAACAGCGGGCAGAGGGTGCGACGCCAAGCGCGACCGCCGTGGCGGTCTCCGTGCCTGAAGGCCGCACCACTGCGCAGATATCCCTGAACTGGGAACAGGTGGTGGAACGGGTCGAGCAGCGGCATCCCAGCATCGGTCCCTTCCTGGCCATGGCGTGCCTCATCGGGTTCGAAGGGCGCGACCTGACGATCGGATATCCACACACGGCTTCGATCGCGCTGGCCAGAGTTCAAAAGGACGACTCGTTACGAGCGATCTCCGAGATTTGCACCGAATGCATCGGGCTCCCCGTTCGGGTCCGCGTGGTTGAGCTTGGTGAAGGCCAGTCGAGCGGGCCCAGCGTATCCGAGTCTCGGGCGAACAAGGAACGGATTCAGAAGCAATCGCTTCTCGTCGAGACCCGGGCTCACCCGCTCGTCAAGCAAGCCCTGGCTCTGTTTGGCGGCGACGTCATAGAGGTCCGGCGAACCACCGTACGAGAGGAGACAGGGTGATGACCAAGAACCCGTTTGGCAACATCGGCAATATCATGAAGCAAGCCCAGGCCATGCAGGAGCAGCTCGCGAAGATCCAAGAGCAGGCTGCGGCCAAAACCGTGGACGGAACGGCGGGAGGCGGGATGGTGACCGTCACCGCGAACGGCGCCATGGATCTGGTGGCGGTCAAGATCGATCCGGAAGTCGTGAAGTCCGGGGATGTCGAGATGCTACAGGACTTGATCCTCGCCGCGGCCGGGGAGGCTCTGCGCAAGGCCAAGGAGATGATGGCCACTGAGATGAAATCGGTCACCGGAGGGCTGAAGATCCCCGGTATGTTCTAGGTGCTCGTGAGGCGCGGCCGTCTTGCCGGCCCATCATTCGGTACTGTTGGCATGGGGCTCGATAACCAAGGACTTCTCAATCGGCTGATCCGCGAGCTCGTGCGGCTGCCGGGCATCGGCCAGAAGAGCGCGCAGCGGTTGGCCTTCCATATTCTCAAAGCGGACAAGGACGAGGCGCTGCGGCTGGCCCAGGCGATCCAGGCCGTCAAGGAGGGTCTTGCGTTTTGCCGGCAGTGCCGGAACATCGCGGAAGGCGAGCTCTGCGAGTTCTGCCTGGACCCGAAACGGGATCAGACGAAGATCCTGGTCATCGAAGAGCCGAGCACCCTCTATGCCGTGGAGCGGGCGGGCGGATACAAAGGGCTGTACCATGTCTTGCTGGGATCCTTGTCACCCTTGGACGGTGTGGGACCGGCCGACATTCGCGCTCAGGATCTAGTCGACCGGCTCGCATCGGGGACCGTGCAGGAAGTCATTCTGGCGACCAGTGCCACGATCGAAGGTGAAGCAACCGCGATTTATCTCACCAAGCTCATCAAGCCTCACGGCGTGCGGGTCTCTCGCATTGCTTACGGCATCCCGGTCGGGATGGACATCGAGTACGCCGATGAGGTCACCCTCGTGAAGTCCATCGAGGGACGCCGGGATCTCTGAGCCCCATTCCATTCCATTGACGATCCTCACCCGCCCTGTGCTATAGTGGGCCACTTTTTTCCCATGAGGGTGGTCTATGCCGAAAAGCGCTGCGAAGAGCACGAAGGCCAAGCGGCCGACCCGAAGGCCCGCCAAGCCAGCCGGCAAATACGAAGACATTCGAAAGGAACTGCAGCGCCAGCGTGATGAGCTCCTCCATGGAGCTGGGGAAGCGCTGACGAACCGCCCGGAGTTCGCAAGCTTCCCCGACTTGACCGACCAAGCATCCGCCGAGGTCGATTCCAATTTTGAGCTACGGTTGAAGGAGCGGGAACAGAAGCTGTTGAAGAAGATCGACGAAGCGCTCGAGCGTCTGGCGACGAACACCTACGGGATCTGCGAACGTTGCGGCCAGGAGATTCCTTACAAGCGCCTGAAAGCCCGGCCCGTGACGACCTTGTGCATCGAGTGCAAGACTCAGCAGGAAGAAGAAGAGAAAATCCGCGGCTGATCTCTCAGCGCCGCAAGGCCTTGACACGCGCCCGCGCGCGGGCGACACGCTCCGCCTCTTCCGGTATCCCTTCCGTCAACGCGATGTACGTCTCATATTCGGCGATCGCACGTTTCACGTTCGTCGTCTCGTACGCTTCCGCCAGGTTGTAGCGCGCGAGGGGGTAGTTTGGGCGCAACGAGACCGCCTTCTCCAACGTCTTGATGGCCTTGTCGACGTCCCCCAGTTTCCCATAGACGGTCCCCAAGTTGTTCAGGACGTCCGCGGCGTTCGGCCGTAGGGCCAACGACTGTTCCATTTCCAACCGCGCCTCTTCGAACCGGCCTTGGCCTTCCAGCGCGAGCCCCAACCGGTGATGCGCTTCAGCCGCCCATACTTTGTCCGTGAAGCCTACGGCGAGGGCTTTGCGGTAGGCCTCGGCCGCCAGGGCATAATCGCGCTCACCGCAATAGCCCAGTTGGGCGGTCTGGCCAGCGGCAAACTCCTGGAGCGCCGCGAACGGTTCTTGAGCCTCTCGATTCTTCAGGGAGGGCGTCGTGGCGTCGCCGGTCGAGGATCGTCGAAGTCGCGTGAGGAACTCCGGCCGGTACGGCGCAAGTAAATTGACATACGGATCGATGGCGATGGAGGCCATCACCAGGCTGGGCTTTCGACGTTCCCCAGTCGTCACGTATTGCGTGGTGCTTTTCTCGTCGCCGGTGACGTACAACGTTCCACTGTGGCCTTGGTCCCCGTCGGCGATACTCGCACCAGGCAGGTAGAACTCCATCGCCGGCTTCAATTCGGACAGAGTCTTCCGGAGCACCGGATACGGTCGGAGAGGAAGGGGATCGGGGAAGATGAAGAGGGATCCGACGAGCAGCCCCCGGCTATCGAAGAAATGGGCCTCTTGTGCCGAAACGGGACTCGCGGCCGCCGGGATGCGGATCTCCTCACCGTTTCCCCACGGTACCGTGTGGACGTGCTTGGACTGATGGCGCTCGAGAAATTGTCCCTTGGATTCACAGGGTCGGGCAGAAGTGAGCAGCGGGAGATCGCTCGCCGATGGCGGCAGGCGGGACCGCGGTGCCTCAGCACACGCCGCAAGCGCGGCAACCATGAGCAGGGCTGGCGCCAAGCGAAGAATCATCAGGCCGAACAGTGACCGAGGTTACGCGAGAGAGGGTCATTCGTGCCCTGGTCGACGCGACCAGGGCACGAGGACTGATCAGGCCGGGAACGAAGGGTGGAGAAGCTACTGCGTGCCGTACGACCGGTTAGGGCGTTGTGCATGCAGCGTCGCGTCTTCCGGCGTATAACCGAAGAGAGCCGGCGAGCTGGATGCAAGCGAATAGAGAGGACGGTTCACCCCATAGTCCAAGACCACTCCGATGGGATTCAGCAGAAAACCCAGCCACCGGAACGGGCTATCGTCCACGGGGGACATGGCAACCGGGTCTGTATAAATGTAGGCCAGGCTGTCGAGCGGCCACGCGGTGGCCTGCTGATATTGGCCCTGTTGATATTGCCCCTCGGATTGAGTACTTGCACATCCGCCGGCCAGCAGCGCGACCATCACCATGGTTCCCAGCAAGAGTCGTCGGTCAGCCATGCCTCACCTCTCTTCTCCTCACGCTGGGAAAAGTCTAGCCGTGGCCCCTGGATTTGTCCAATTCCTCATGAGCAGAGAAAGCGGGCATGGTGGGCGATACTGGTATCGAACCAGTGGCCTCTTCCGTGTGAAGGAAGCGCTCTCCCACTGAGCTAATCGCCCACAGCGCCGGAGTCTAACACATTGTTTTTCTATGCGTCAACGCGCGAACTGCGTAGCGTCCTCAGCTTGACATCCATTTTCCGCGATCCTTAGAATGCCAGCACTTATGCGCGACGATGTGGTTGTGGTCGGTGGAGGATTGGCAGGGTCGGAGGCCGCCTGGCAAGCGGCGACCCGCGGGGCCAAAGTCACCCTCTATGAAATGCGTCCCAAGGAGCCGACCCCGGCCCACAAGACCGGCCTGTTGGCTGAACTCGTCTGCTCGAACTCATTGGGATCCGGCGATCCCGCGAGCGCGCCGGGCCTTCTGAAAGCCGAGATGCGGCGTTTGAACTCGTTGATCATGCGTGCCGCCGATGCCGCCCGCGTTCCGGCAGGCGCCGCCGTCGCGGTGGATCGGGAGCGCTTCTCACAGCACGTCACCCAGACCTTGGCCGGCCATCCGAACATCCGCATCCTGCACGAGGAAGTCACGGAGATTCCACGGGATTGCGTGTCGATCATTGCCACCGGCCCGCTCACCAGCGACGGGCTCGCCGCGGCGATTCGCGCCTGCACACACGAGAAGAGCCTGTACTTCTACGATGCGATCTCACCGATCATCGATGCCGATTCCATCGACATGGACCGCGTCTTTCGCGCATCCCGTTACGACAAGGGGACGGCGGACTACCTGAACTGCCCGATGGATCGGGCGACGTACGAAGTGTTTTACGACGCCTTGATGAAGGCGGAAAAGGTCCAGCCCAAGGACTTCGAGAAGACGCCCTACTTCGAGGCCTGCATTCCGATCGAAGTGATGGCCGAACGCGGCCCACAGACCATGCTCTTCGGTCCGCTGAAGCCGGTCGGCCTCGAAGACCCAAAGACCAAGACGCGGCCGTATGCCGTGGTCCAGCTTCGCGCGGAGAACGCTCATGGCTCCTGCTATAACATGGTCGGCTTCCAGACGAAGTTGACCTACCCGGAGCAGCGGCGGGTCTTTCGAATGATTCCCGGTCTCGAGCGCGCCGAATTCCTCCGATATGGGAGCCTCCATCGCAACACCTTCGTCAACGCGCCTCGGCTCCTCCACGACACGTTGCAGTTGAAGGTTCGGGGAACAACGTTCCTGGCCGGGCAATTGGTCGGGGTCGAGGGATATACGGAGTCCGCGGCCATCGGCGGTCTCGCAGGCATCAATGCGGCGCGGGGCCTCGCAGGACTGCCGCTCCTCACGCCACCGCCGACGACGGCGCACGGCAGTCTCATCAATTACATCACGACCTGCGACCCGCAGCACTTCCAGCCCATCAACACGAACTATGGCCTCTTTCCCCCGTTGCCCGGGCGGGTCAAGGACAAGGAGGAGAAGCGACGACAGATCGGCGAGCGTGCGCTCAAGGACCTCGACGCATGGATCATGCGATCCGGGCTTTCGTGACCTTCCTCGAGGTGGAGCGGGGAGCATCGCCGCAGACCATTCGCGCGTACGAAGGCGATCTTCGGCAGTTCCAGTCCTTTCTCAATTCACGCCGACCGGATTCCACTCTCTCCATCGACCCGTCGGACGTCGATCCGTACGTCGTTCGGAGCTATCTGGCATGGCTTGACCAGCGACGAGAAAAGAAATCGTCAGTCGCCAGAAAGCTCAGCGTGCTGCGCAGCTTTTACCGTTTTCTGGTCAGAGAGGGCCGAACCCCGACGAACCCGGCGGCCGACGTCCGGAGTCCCAAACCGCCCCGCCACCTCCCCACCGTGCTGACGAAAGACGAGGCCAACGCTCTCATGGAGCTGCCCGCAGCGGAGGATGTCGGGTCGCTCCGCGACCGGGCGGTCCTGGAGACCTTGTATTCAACCGGTGCTCGCGTGAGCGAGCTGGTGGGGATGAATTGGGACGACGTGGACGTCGCTGAAGGAACCGTCCGGTTGCGGGGCAAAGGACGGAAGGAGCGATTGGTGCCGATCGGGCACGTCGCGTTGCACGCGCTTCGGGAGTACGAAGCAGCCCGTCTCCGACAATGGCGCAGCGAGACGCCCTCGGCGGCCCCCCCGCGGGCTCGTGAAGCCTGCCTGGCGCCCGTCTTCTTGAACCGCCGTGGCGGTCGCCTCACGGTGCGCAGTGTCGAGCGGATCGTCGAGAGGTATTCGAGCGGACTGGCCGGCGGGCGCATCACGCCGCACGCCCTCCGTCACTCCTTTGCGACCCATCTGCTCGACGAAGGAGCCGACCTGCGGGCCATTCAGGAAATGCTCGGCCACGCGTCGCTGGATACGACGCAAAAGTACACGCATCTGGCCATGGACCGGTTGCTGAAGGTCTACGACGACGCACATCCGCGCGCCAAGTTCGAGACCGATTCGAATCACGACGAGCCCTCCCGATGATCACGATTCGATCGACGACGATTCTCTGCGTCCGGAAAGAAGGGCGCGTCGCGATGGGATCCGACGGCCAAGTCACCGTCGGGACCACGGTCATGAAAAGCAACGCGAAGAAACTGCGCCGGCTGCATCATGACCGGGTGTTGGCGGGCTTTGCGGGGGCGACCGCGGACGCCTTCACGCTGTTCGAGAAGTTTGAAGCGAAACTGGAAGAGTATCGCGGCAACCTGACCCGGGCGTCGGTCGAGCTGGCCAAGGACTGGCGGACGGATCGGATCCTCCGGCGTCTGGAAGCTCTGCTGGCGGTGGCGGACCGAGACCACGCCTTCGTAATCTCCGGTACCGGGGACGTGGTCGAGCCGGAAGACAACATCGTGGCGATCGGCTCGGGTGGTCCGTATGCCTTGGCGGCGGCCAGAGCGCTCCTCGCTCACTCGGCCCTCGACGCCCGCGCCATCGTCGAAGCCTCCATGACGATCGCCGGCGCGATCGACATTTACACGAACCAGCAGCTTCTGATCGAAGAACTCAAACCGTGAGCACCCGAGATCCGGCCATGGAACCGATTCCGACCGACCATCGAGACACGAGAAGCCTGGAAACACTCACGCCGCGGCAAATCGTCGAGGAACTGGACCGCTACGTGATCGGGCAGCGAGACGCCAAACGCATGGTGGCCATCGCCCTCCGAAACCGGTGGCGGCGACAGCAATTGCCGCCCGATCTCCGCGAAGAAGTCATCCCGAAGAACATCATCATGATCGGCCCGACCGGGGTGGGCAAGACCGAAATCGCCCGGCGTCTCGCGAAGCTCGCCCATGCCCCCTTCATCAAGGTCGAGGCCTCGAAATTTACCGAGGTCGGCTACGTCGGCCGCGACGTGGAATCCATCATCCGCGACCTCACCGAGCTGGCGGTGAGCCTCGTGAAGGCCGCGCACATGGAGCAGGTGCAGCACAAGGCGGAGGAACAGGCGGAAGAGCGCTTGCTGGATCTGCTGCTGCCCCCGGCCCTCTCGAAGCCCGTCGGCTTCGGCGACGGGGAGACGATCGCCGCCCCGGGCGACTCCGCCGACACCACCCGCTCCAAGCTGCGCCTCCAACTCCGAGAGGGAAAGCTGGATCACCGCACGGTCGAGCTGGAAGTCAAGGAACGCGGCCTTCCGATCGGGGTGATCTCGAATGCGGCGGGTATGGAGGAATTGGAGAGCGGGCTTCGGGACATGCTCGGCGGGCTCTTCCCCGGAAAGAAGAAAAAGCGGCTCATGAAGGTGCCCGAAGCGATGAAGCATCTCACGCAGGAGGAGGCGCAGAAGCTCATCGACATGGATGAGGTCGTCCGGGAAGCCATTGCGAAGGTCGAGCAGACGGGCATCGTCTTTCTCGATGAGATCGACAAGATCGCCGGCCGCGAAAAGAGCGCCGGTCCCGACGTTTCCCGGGAGGGCGTTCAGCGCGATCTCTTGCCGATCGTGGAGGGGTCGACCGTGAACACGAAGCACGGGGCGGTCCGCACCGACCACATCCTCTTCATCGCCGCCGGGGCGTTTCACGTCGCCAAGCCGTCGGACCTCATCCCGGAGCTCCAGGGGCGCTTTCCCATTCGGGTGGAGTTGGAAGCGCTGTCGAAGGCGGATTTCATCCGCATTTTGACGGAACCCAAAGGGGCGCTGGTGACCCAGTATCGGGCGCTGCTCAAGACCGAAGGCATCACGCTCGAGTTCACCCCCGAGGGGCTGGAGGAAATCGCCGCCACGGCCGAGCAGGTGAACGACCGGACCGAGAACATCGGGGCTCGCCGCTTGTTCACGGTCATGGAACGCCTCCTCGAGCAGGTTCTGTTCGACGCCCCCGACGTCGCGTCCAAAACGATCGTCGTGGACGCGGACTATGTGAGGACGCGCCTCACGACGATCGTCAAGGACGAGGACCTCAGCCGATTTATTTTGTGACAGCCGTCAGCGATCAGCAGTCAGCCCGCTGACGGAAGGTCGAAGCTGTTGCCGGATGCTGACCGCTCAAGGAGCTCAGCCATGAACCGACTGATCAAGAAGGCCGATGTCCTCGTCGAAGCCCTGCCTTATATCCGCACGTTCACCGGCAAGACCGTGGTCGTGAAATACGGCGGAAAAGCGATGACCGAGGACGCACTGAAGGACAAGTTTGCGGCCGACGTGGTCCTGCTCAAGTACGTGGGGCTGAACCCGGTCATCGTCCACGGAGGCGGCCCGCAGATCGACCAGATGCTTGATCGCCTGGGGCTCGAGGCGAAGTTTCGCCAAGGGGTGCGGATTACCGACCGGGCCACCATGGAAATCGTGGAAATGGTGCTGGGGGGAAAGATCAACAAGGAGATCGTCACCTTGCTGAACCAGCACGGCGCCAAGGCGGTGGGGTTGACCGGCAAGGACGGGAACTTGATCTACGCGAAGGCGCTGACGGCGAAAGCCTGGGCCGAGAGCCTGTACACCGAGCCGGACGGCTCACCGGACGAAGACTTCGGGCTGGTCGGTGAAGTTCAGGCCGTGAACCCGCATCTGCTCGTGAAACTCCAGCAGGACCACTTCATTCCCGTGATCGCGCCGATCGGCACCGATAAGGCCGGGCGCACGTACAACATCAATGCCGATCTCGTCGCCGGGGCCGTCGCCGCCGCCCTGAAGGCCGAAAAGCTGCTCGTGCTGACCGACGTGAAGGGAATCCGCAATGCAAACGGCCATCACGTCTCGACGCTGACCCGCAAGGACATGCAGCGGATGGTGAAGAAAGGCACGATCAGCGCCGGCATGCTCCCGAAAGTGCACGCCTGCCTGATGGCGCTGGACGGCGGGGTCCGTAAGGCGCACATCATCGACGGTCGCATGCCGCATGCGATCCTGCTCGAAGTTTTCACCGACAAGGGGATCGGCACGGAGATTCTGTCCTAGCCGGGCTCTACGCCGCCGCCGACTCTCCGGTCAGCCGGACCATCCCCGCGGGAAATTTGGGTGTGCGCACGGTCAAGACCGGGCATGGCGCCTGGCGGAGCACGGCCTCCGCCACACTGCCGCTGATCCATGAGGGCAGCCCCCGACGGCCGTGGGTCCCCATGACGATCAAGTCCGCCTCCTGTTCTTTGGCCGCCGCCATAATGGATTCGCCGGGAATGCCCCCACGAATCGCCGTCTGGACGGAGAGGGCATGGCCGCGCAGCCGTCCGGCCAACTCCGCGAGCCTCGCTTCCCACTGAAGCCTCGCCTTCGGCTCATCGGCACTCGAACCGAGACCCAGATCGAGATCGTAGTATCGTGGCTCCAAGGCATGGACCAGGATGAGCATGGCGCGAAAATGCATGGCGAGCTGCGCTCCGTACTCGAGCGCCGCCAGCGAGCAGGTGGAAAAATCGACGGGGACCAGGAGACGGGAGAGCGAGGCGGGGCTCTCTCGATCGCGACCTCGGCCACCCGGGCAACGGATCGTGAGGACCGGGCACGACGCCCGTTTCACGACACGCTCGGCCGTACTGCCAAGAAGAATATGGTCCAAGCCGGTCCGGCCATGGGTGCCCACGACGACGAGGTCCGCCTGTATGTCGTCCGCGGCCGCCGTGATCCGCTCGCTTGGAATGCCTTCTTCCAGCCGGCGGTCGATGGCGATCTCCGGGGCCATGACGGTCCGGACGGTCTCCTCGAGTCGGTCGCGCCCGTTGACCCGGCGGCGTTCGAGGTACTCGTCACCCTCCCGAGTCAGCCCGCTCTCGGGAAGCAGCTCGAGCACATGGAGGAGCGTCAGGGACGCCCCATACGCCCGGGCGAAGAACACGGCCTGATCGAGCGCGCGCCGCGCACAGGCGGAGAAATCCGTGGCCAGCAGGATACGTTGAAGGCGCAACATCGTCATGTCGCGGTCACTGGTTGGACCCTACTCTACTGCTCCGGGACTGTAAATCGGTGGTTCCCCCTATGGCGCTCACGTGGGCGCGCGGATCAGGCCACGACCGCGACCTTCATCACGCCGTCACGTCGCTCACCCAAGAGGCGGTACCCGTCCACGATGCGATCCAACGTGACGCGATGCGTTCAACAGCGGGGTCAGGTCCACATGTTGTTGGCCGCTGAGCCCCGTCGGCTCGATGCGTCAGCAAAAGAAATGCTCAGGCCATCGACCGGGATCGCGGTGCGGCCTCACTTGACAGCCTGTCCGCTCTGAGACATCGTGCTCGCCGCACAGGAGCTCGACATGGACAGGCGCCTCACCCGACGAGTCCGCGCGGCGGTCCGCAGGGTCTTCGACCGGCTGGACTACCACGAGCTCGCACCGATCTATTGTGACGAAGGCGGGGAGGCGTTCTGGAGGGATCGACGCGGCCCATGTGAGCAAGCCGGCGTCGATCTCGCGAACGTACTGCTGGGGCGGCTCCAGCCCCGGGGCCGAAGCCTGTACGTCGGCGCCGGTGTCGCGGAGCTCCCGCTGCTCGTGATGGAGACGCTTCAGTTGAAGCGGACCGTCCACCCCTTCAACCTGCGGGCCGCCGAGGTCGACGTGCTGAATGAGGCCTGCGCGGGGCTGCCCTTCCGCGTCGTCCCCGGGGATGCCGCGTCGGCGCGGGGCTCGTTCGATCACCTCTGGATCGTCAGCGTGCTGAACGATCCCGAACGTTTTCCCGAGCTCTCAGCGCTCTCCTACGGCCGCGCTCATCCGGCTCTGTTCGACGCCCGTCGATTCGAGCGAGAGCGCACGGCGGTCAGAACGTTGGTCAATGCCTGCCTGCGAAAGCTCTCGCCGCCCGCCCTGGTCTCGACGTCGGTCGAGGAACTCTGCTGGATCGCCGAGTGGTGCGGTCTGGCCGGAGTCCCCTATGACGTGGGACGGGAACGGTATCCGACCGCGCTCGTCGAGGATCCGGTGTGCCTGATCAGAATCGGACGGCCGCCGGCCGGCACGAGAACGCGGCGAGCCGTCTAGAAACCGACGCGAGCGCGGGGCGGCCCCGCCAGGTACTGCTTGGCATAGCGGACGTAATTGCCGGCCGATTCCCGGAGCCAGACCAACTCAGCCTCCGTGGCGGCGCGCTTGACCTTCGCCGGCGTCCCGACAATCACGCTCTTCGGCGGTACGATCGTCCCTTCGGTCACCAGCGCGCCCGCGCCGACGATCGAGTCCTCCCCGATGACGGCCCCGTCCATGATGATCGCGCCCATGCCGACGAGGACCCGGTCCTTGACCGTACACCCGTGGAGCACGACCCGATGGCCGATCGTCACGTCATCGCCGATCACGGTCGGATGCGTCTCATGCGTCACGTGGACCACACAGAGATCCTGGACGTTCGTCCGGCTCCCGATTCGGATGAAGTGGACGTCGCCTCGGATCACGGAGTTGAACCAGATACTCGACTCCTCGCCGATCACGACGTCTCCGATGATCACCGCCGTGTCATCGACGAACGCGGTCTGGGCGATCGTGGGCGCGATCCCTTGGAACGTTCGGATCATGTCGCCACTCTAAGAGAAAGACGGATCGCAATCAAGCACCGGCGACTTCCTGATGGGCCTGCATTGACACGCGTTTTCTCCGTCCTGTAGGCTGATCGCCATGCCGCGCAAGACGCTCCACGTGCTGCCCTTGGAAGGGAAGACCACGGTCGGCTTCGTCAATCTCGGGTGCACCAAGAATCAGGTCGATGCCGAGGTCATGCTGGGGGGGCTGGCCCAGGACGGGTTCGAACTGACGAGCGACGCCGAACGCGCCCAGGTCGTCATCGTGAACACGTGCGGGTTCATCGAAGAAGCCAAACGAGAATCGATCAATGCGATCATCGAGTACGGCGAGCTCAAGAAATCCGGTGCATGCAAGGTGCTCATCGCGGCCGGATGTCTGGCCCAACGGTATCAAGGCGAGCTGCTAAAGGAATTGCCCGAGCTCGACGGGGTGGTGGGAACCGGTGAGATCGGGCGCATCGCCGAGATTACCCGGCGGCTGTTGCACCGGCCGCAGACCACCGAACGCGTCTGGGCAGGGCCACCGCCCTATCTGTACGATGCGCGCACGCCCCGCATGCGAATCGGCGCGGCGCACTCGGCGTACGTCAAGATCGCCGAGGGCTGTAACCGTCAGTGCGCCTTCTGCGCGATTCCGCTGATGCGCGGAAAGCAGCGGAGCCGGCCGATCGCCTCGATCGTCGAAGAAGCGCGGCGCTTGGCGGAGGAAGGCGTCCGTGAGCTGAACCTCATTTCCCAAGACACGATCAACTACGGCGCGGATCTCGGCATACGACACGCGTTGACGAAGCTCCTCGAGGAATTGGTCACGATTAAGGGCCTTCGCTGGATCCGCCCCTTCTACCTCTACCCGCAGCAGGTCGACGAGGGCCTGATCGACCTGTACGCCGGCCACGAGAAGATCGCAAAATACGTCGACATGCCGCTCCAGCACATCAGCGCTGCGGTGCTCAAGCGGATGCGCCGGCTCGGCGACAAACGCTTCATCACCGGCCTGGTCGAGCGCCTCCGGACCCGCATTCCGGGGCTGACCTTCCGGACGGCGTTCATCGTCGGGTTTCCGGGCGAAACCGAACGGGACTTCGCCGAGCTGCGTGCGTACCTCGCCGAGATGGCCTTTGATCGGGTGGCGATCTTTCTTTATTCGGACGAAGAAGGGACCGGAGCGGCCGACCTGACCAGGAAGGTCGACCGAGGCGTCATGGAAGCCAGGCGGGAGGAGCTGGTCGCGCTTCAGGAATCCATCGCGCTCAAGAAAAATCGAGCCCGGATCGGCAGCACGCTCGAAGTCATGATCGAAGGCCCCTCCGAGGAGTCCGATCTCCTGCTGGCCGCCCGGCATGAAGGCCAGGCGCCCGCGATCGACGGAGTGGTGTACATCAACGATGTCGTGGAGGCGCCGTCCCCGCTCATCCACCTCAAAAAGCCTCGCCGGGGCGCAGCGGAGCTGCGTCCCGGCGAGCTGGCCAAAGCAAGGATCACCGACGCCTGGGCCGACGACCTCGTGGGGCACATCGAAGGATGACGAGGCGCCGCGCCGCCCGGGCCCAGGCCTTCGACTTCCGGCAGTAATACCGCCGATCCGTCGGTCGTCGCGGCTCCACTAGACCCTCACGGTCACGAACAGCGACATGCCGCGGCGATTGATGAGAAACAGCGCCGGCTCATCCTTCTTCAGCGACGAGGCCTTCTTCTCATAGTCCTTCACGGACTTGATCGGCTCCCGATTGATCTCTTGGATGACGTCGCCTTCGCGCAATCCCGCCTCCTGGGCGGGGCTGCCCGGCTCCACCCCGGTGACGACCACCCCGGTGATCTTGTCGCTGAGCCCCAATTCGCGGGCGGTCTTGCGATCGAGCGGTTGAACCTCGAGGCCGGCCAACGCCGTTCCGTCGTCGCCCTCCGACTCCGCCTTGGCCATCTTCACCGTATCCGGCTGTTCGGCGACCGTCACCGTGATCTCTTTCGCACGGCCGTCGCGGAGGACCTTGAGCGTGGCCGTCGTGCCCACCGGGGTGCGGGTCACCGCGCGCTGTAGGGTCGCCGGCTCCTCGATGGGCGTCCCCTGGTACTCGATGATCACGTCACCCTGCTTCAACCCGCCTTTCTCCGCCGGACTGTCGGCCGTCACATCGCTGACCAACGCCCCCTTGGTCTCCTTCAAGCCGAAGGACTGCGCCAGGTCCTGGTTGATGTCCTGGATGGCCACACCGAGATACCCGCGGACGACCCGCCCCGTTTTCACGAGGCTTTCGAAGACCGGCTTCGCCATGCTGGTGGGGACCGCGAAGCCCACGCCTTGGTAGCCGCCGGTTTGGGAGAAGATCGCCGTGTTGATGCCGATCAGCTCCCCCTTCGTGTTGACCAGCGCTCCGCCGGAGTTACCCGGGTTGATGGCCGCATCCGTCTGAATGAAGTCCTCGTACTGGGTGATGCCCATCCGGCCGCGTCCCAACGCGCTGACGATCCCGAGGGTCACCGTCGAATTCAACCCGAACGGATTGCCGACGGCCAGGACGTACTCACCGACCTGCAGTTTCGAGGAGTCCCCCCAGGGGACGAACGGCAGATCGCGGCCCTCGATCTTCACCACGGCGAGATCCGTCTTCGGATCCGTGCCCACCACCTTGCCGGTGAACTCTCGCTTGTCCGGCAGCGTCACGTGGACCTCCTTGGCCCCCTCCACCACGTGGTTGTTGGTGATGATGTAGCCGTCCGGGGTGATGATGACGCCCGAGCCCATGCCGCCGCGGTGCGGCCCACGCTCTCCGAACGGAAAGCGCTCGAACGGACCGGGCTTGGGGCCGAAGAACGGCTTCGGCAACTCGAAGCCGAAAAACTCCTCCGTGCGATCGCGTGGGTCGCGCGAGTCGCGGCCCTCGCGGCTCTTCTCCTCGCGCACGAGCGTCTTGGCCGGGGTGATATTGACCACCGCCGGACGCACCGCTTTGGCGACCTCCGGAAACCCCGGGGCGATCTCGGTCCCCGTGGGGCTGGTCTGCGCGACGGGTGCCGCGACTGCTCCCGCCGGCAGACCGGGCAGATTGGCGGCCAGCATCCCTCCCGATGCGAGCAGGACGAGCGCCGCCGCCCATGTCGCAATCTTTGTCCATCGATCCTGAAACACCGTTCTCATAGCTCCCTCCTTCACGCTCGGCACACGGCCGTGTTGCTACCCGTACCGTAGCAACGGAAGCTAAGAAGAGCATTAGCGGTGGATTAAAAGCGGCTAATCATGCCGGGGGGCACGGGGGAGCGTCACCGTGAAGACCGAGCCTTTGCCGGGTTCGCTCTGGACCGTGACGCAGCCGCCATGCGCCTCCACGATCCATTTGCAGATGGCCAGACCGAGGCCCGTGCCTTTCTTCGCGTGCGCACGGGCGGCATCGGTTCGGTAGAAGCGATCGAAGATGTGCCGCTGCTCACCGGGAGCGATCCCGATGCCATGGTCTTCGACCGTGACGCGGACGGTATCTCTCGTCGAGGACAGCCCCAGCTCCACCCGACCGCCGGGATACGAGTACTTGACGGCATTGTCGAGCAGATTCAAGAACAACTCATGCAAACGCATCTCGTCACCGAGCACCGTGACCGGTTCCAGCGCGGACATCACGATGCGAACGTCCCGTTCCTGCCCTAACACGTCCGCCTGACGCCGCAAGTCGTCCAGGAGCGTGTCCACACGGACCGGCCGGGACTCCAGCGTGATTTCCCCGAGGTCGGCGCGGGACAGGAACAGGAGCTCCTCGACGATCCGGCTCATACGATCGATCTCCTCCAGACCGCTTTCCAGCACGACTCGATAGTCCTCGGCTGAGCGTGGACGGCGGAGCGCCAGCTCCGCTTCTCCCTTGAGGACCGTCAGGGGCGTTCGCAGCTCATGGGAAGCGTCCGTCGTGAACTGCCGCACCTGTTTGAACGAGGCTTCCAACCGCGCGATCATCTCGTTGAACGTTGCGGCAAGGCGGCCGATTTCGTCCTGCACGGGCGGCAGAGTCAACCGCTGGGTCAAATCACCGGCCGCGATGCGTTGGGCCGCAGCGGTGATCGCGCCGACGGGTCGGAGGGCGCGGCCGGCGAGGAACCAGCCGCCGCCGAGCGACAGCAGCACTGCCACGGGCATGGCGATCATGAGGATCACGAGCAAGTGGTGCAGCATCTCCTCCTCGGGCCGCAGCGAGGTGCCGACCTGCACGATGTTGACGAGCGTGCCGCCGTGCTGAATGGGCACCGAGATCAATCGCAGCGGCGGCTCACCGGGGAACCGGGCGGACTCGAACGTCGTCTTGCCCTCGAACGCGGCGCGCAGCGCCGTTTCGCTCAGCGGAATATCGCGGCTGCCGATGTTGGGGGATTGAATCGTGATCCTGCCGCTCGGCCCGAAGATCTGAAAGAACTTGTCCAGGACGGCCAGCTCGGGGAAGTCGGCCGACAGGTCGTCGAAGAGCAAGAAGGGACCAAACCGCCGCTCTTCGAGGGAGCGGATGGCGACCGAGGCCGCTTCTTCCAACGAGCGATCGACCTGCTCCTTGAGCGCCGTGGCCAGGGCTCCGTAGAGCGCGGTGCCCAACAGGATCAGGATGCCGGCCAGCGCCGTTCCATACCACAAGGTGAGTCGAACGCGAAGGGACATAGGAAAAACAGGTTAAGGTTGGGGTTCAGGTTGAGCGAAAGCAGGATAAAAACTTAACCTTAGCCTCAACCTCAACCTTCCGCCTTCAGCACATACCCGCTGCCGCGGACGGTGTGGATCAGCTTGCGCTCGCGCCCGCGATCGATCTTGTTGCGCAAGTAACTGACGTAGACGTCGATGACGTTCGTGAAGGTATCGAAATCGAGATTCCACACGTGCTCGGCGATCATGGGTCGACTCAGGACACGGCCGGTGTTGCGCATCAGGTACTCCAGGAGCGCGTATTCCTTCGCGGTCAAGTCGATCCGTTGTCCTCCTCGCGTCACCTCACGGGTTGCGGGGTTCAAAACCAGATCCTCGATCTGGAGGATTCCCGCAGCCTCGCCACCGCCTCGCCGCAGCAAGGCCCGCACCCTGGCCAACAGCTCTTCGATGGCGAACGGTTTGGTGAGATAGTCATCCGCCCCCGCATCCAAGCCTTTGACTTTTTGATCCAATCGGGCTCGCGCCGTGAGAATCAGCACGGGGCTCTTGATCTTCGCGCGCCGCAGTCGCTCCAGGATCTCCAGGCCGGACACCTTGGGAAGCATCACGTCGAGAATCACGAGGTCATAGACGCCTTCCAAGGCGAGATCCAGGCCCTGCTCACCGTCGTGGGCGACATCCACCGCATAGCTTTCCTCCTCAAGCGCCTTCCTAATGAATGAGGCGACCTTGACTTCGTCTTCGACAACGAGGATCCGCATCGTCTTGGACTTTCGCGGGATTATAACAGAGCGACTTCCTGAGAGTGACCTGCCGCACCCGGCTCACGGCGGTCCCGCGAGAGTATGATGGGCCTGTCATGCTTTGTGCTATGGTCAACCACGTAGCCTGTTAAATATTTCGACACCGGTCGAGCTCCTTCAAGAGATTGATTCCTAGACCGTATCCGACCGAGGTCGTATGAGCTCCAGCCCACGTGTCGAAACCTTTTACAGAACGTAAGACGCCATGCGATGGGCATGCACCTAGTCGGCTAGCAATTCCACATAGTTAGGAGGATCAAGCAGGTGGACTCGGAGTTGCTTAGCATTCATCCATCACCGTTCCTCTTGTCTTCTTCTCCAACGGAGGTCGATATGCATCTGACCATACTCAAAAGACTCTTCGGCGCGGGTCTGTTGACGCTGGCCGTCTGTGCTTCCGGTCCAGTCTTTGCCGGGCCCGTGATTCTCGGCGGCGATGATCTGACCGATCATGGAAATCGCGTCGGCGGCCTGAACGTTGAGGGATGGTTGTACATTGAAAAGGCCATCGCCAACCTGAACACCAACCAAACCAGGCCGGGGCCGATCACGGTCAATATCGCCGCGCTCGGGTCGGCGGATGAAAGTCCCAATTTCGAAGGCGGCGGCGCCGGAGCAGCCATCGGCTCGGCGGCGCTGAACCTCGGCCTGACGGTCAATTATTACGATGGGGACACCGCCATCAACCAGTTCTTCACCGATCTGGCGGCCGGTACGGTCAACCCCAGCATCTTGTGGATCGCCGGGACCGACGCTCCAAACGACCTGGACTTCGATGAGGGTGTGGCGCTCACCAACAATGCCGCCGCCATCAACGACTTCGTGGCCTCCGGCGGCGGGTTGATGGCCCACGGCTCGGGTGAGACCGCCTACGGCTGGCTCAGCGCGCTGTTGCCCGGCGTCGCCAACGTGGATGGCTGCAACTCATCGGGCGCAACCTTGACCGCCGCCGGTATCGCGGCGTTCCCCGGTCTCAGCAATTCCGACATCGATGCCAATGCCGGTCCCTGTCACAGCAACTTCACCGGCAACCTGGGCGGGCTTTCCGTCCTGGCGCTCGATGGCGACGGCTTGAACATGATTATCGGGACCGGCAGGGGCGGCCTGATTCAATGCGGCCTGCCTGGTCAGCCCCCCTGTCCTCCGCCACCCGGTGGCAACGTGCCGGAGCCTGCGACCGTCCTCTTGTTGGGCTCCGGTCTGGCCGGTGTGGCAGCCTGGCGTTTGCGCAAGCGCGGATAAGCAGGCGGCCTTCCTCTCACACGGCGCCCCTCCCCGGTCAAACCGGGGAGGGGCGCTGCGATCGTTACGCCCCTCACAGCCCACGCGTGCCTGCCCCTGGCCTCGCCGGACATGACTGCTTCTCGGCTCCTCTTTGTGAGCCGGCTCCGTCGCCGGGGCAGTCGGCCGGACACGGCATCGCGGATTTGGTTGCGAGCCTACTTGGGTGGAAATCGGGTGATCGTGACCGGGGCCTCCGACAGGCGGGGCCCGTCGGGGGTGTAGCGAGCCAGCGTGTGTTTGAGCCAGTTGGCGTCGTCTCTCGCGGGAAAATCCGAGCGATAGTGGGCGCCACGGCTTTCCTGACGGGCCAGCGCGCCCGCGACGATGGTTTCAGCGACATCGAGCAAAGAGTCCAGCTCGAGGGCTTGGATGAGATCCGAGTTGAAGACCCGACCGTGATCCTGGAGCAGCACCCGCTTGGCCCTGACCTTGAGCTCCTGAACCTTCTCCAGTGCGGCGGTCATCGAGGCCTTCGTGCGAAAAATCCCGAGGTTCTGGCTCAACGTCTTGCCCAGCTCCTCCCGTAGCTGCCACGCCCGTTCCGGGCCGGCATTGCCCAATAACCTCTTGATCCGCGCTTCGTCGCGCTCCAGGCTCGCGCACGACGGCACGCACGGAGACACGCCGGAGGCATACTCGCCCGCCCGCATGCCGGCGCGACGGCCGAACACGATCGTTTCGAGCAGGGAATTGCCGCCCAATCGATTCGCCCCGTGCACGCTCACGCAGGCCACCTCCCCGGCCGCATAGAGACCGGGAATCTCGGTCTCGCCCCATTGGTTTGTCCGCACCCCGCCCATCTGATAGTGGGCGCCGGGCCGAACCGGGATCGGGCTTTCAATCGGATCCACGCCGGCAAACTCGATCGCCAGCTCACGGATCTGCGGCAGCCGCTCGAGGATCCGTTGCCGCCCGAGATGCCGAAGATCGAGCAGCACGCAGCCGTCCACCCCGCGCCCCTCGAGGATCTCCTTGCCGATGGCGAGCGACACCGTGGAACGCGTGGCCAGCTCCATCTGCTCGGGCGCATAGTCCTTCATGAAGCGCTCGCCGAGCGTGTTCAGCAGATAGCCGCCTTCGCCGCGCGCCCCTTCGGTGATCAGAATGCCGGTGTCCTTGAGCGTCGTGGGGTGGAACTGGACGAATTCCATGTCCTCGAGCGGGGCCCCCGCTCGGTACGCCAACGCCATGCCGTCCCCGGTGTTGATGACCGCGTTCGTGCTCGTGAGGAACACCCGGCCGCTCCCCCCCGTCGCGAGCAGGACGGCTTTGGCCGGAAGGACGTGCACGCCGCCGTGAAGCAGATCCCAGGCGACCACTCCGCGACAGACGCCGTCCTCGACGATCAAGGAGGTCGCGTACCATTCTTCGTACACTGCGATCCCGCGCTTCATGAGCTGTTCGTACATGGCATGCAGGATCGCATGGCCGGTGCGGTCGGCCGCGTAGCAGGTTCGTGGAAAGCCGGCGCCGCCGAAGGGACGTTGCGCGATCCGGCCGTGCTCGTCTCGGCTGAAGATCACGCCCATTCGCTCCAGATCGAGGATGTCCCCGGGGGCCTCCCGGCACATGGCCTCGATCGCATCCTGATCGCCCAGATACAGCCCGCCTTTGGCGGTATCGAGGGCGTGCGCTTCCCACGAATCGTTCTCCCCCAAGGCCGCGTTGATGCCGCCTTGGGCGGCGACGGAATGGCTGCGAACCGGATGAACCTTCGAGAGGACCGCGATGTCCAGGGACGGAGGGGCCGCGAGCGCCGCTCGCATACCGGCGAGCCCGGCGCCGACGATGAGCAGATCGTGCAATTTCATGCAGCAAGAGCCATGGCGATCTCGCAACTGGACCGTGTGGTGAGCGCATCATCGCGCATCGCGGCCCAGCCTCGCAAGGGCCTTGCTTCACCTCGGCCGGGCAGGCACAATGGGAACGATCGCTGGACCGCACGCTACAGGAGACGGCATGAACCCACACGAGATCCTGAGCCCCTCGGACACGTTCGTCGGCCGCCATGTGGGGCCGACCGACGCCGACATTCAAGAGATGCTGGCGACGCTCGGATTCCACTCGCTGGACGCCCTCATCGACGCCACCGTTCCCGAGGACATCCGACTCCGCCGCCCGCTGAATCTCGGCCCTCATCGCGGCGAGCACGACGTGCTCGCACAACTCCGGGCGCTGCACGACCGGAACAAGATCTTTCGCTCCTTCATCGGCATGGGCTACTACGACTGCCCGACCCCGCCGGTCATCCAACGCAACATCCTCGAGAATCCCGGGTGGTATACCCAGTACACCCCCTACCAGCCGGAAATTTCGCAGGGCCGGCTGGAAGCGCTGCTCAACTTTCAGACCATGGTCGCCGATCTCACCGGCCTCCCTCTCGCCAACGCCTCCCTTCTCGATGAAGCGACGGCCGCCGCGGAGGCGATGGCGATGGCGCACCGGATCGCCAATCGAGAGGCCTCCGCCGAGCGGAACGGATTTTTTGTCGCCGACAATTGTCACCCGCAAACCATCGCCGTGTTGGAGACACGCGCCAAGCCACTCGGCATCACCCTCCTCTTCGGCCGGCCGGACAGTGCGGACTTCGGCGGCCAGAACTTGTTCGGTCTCCTGCTGCAGTACCCCGCCACCGATGGCCGCATCGAAGATTACCGGACGGTCATCGACCGGGCGCATGAAGCGGGGGCGCTCGCCGTGGTCGCCACCGACCTCCTGGCCCTGACGCTGCTCCGCCCTCCGGGCGAGGTGGGCGCCGACATCGCGGTGGGGTCGAGCCAACGTTTCGGCGTCCCGCTGGGTTTCGGCGGGCCTCACGCGGCCTTCATGTCCACCAAACAGGAGTACGTGCGCCAACTCCCGGGGCGCCTCGTCGGGCTGTCCAAGGATGCGGCCGGCCGGCCGGCCTACCGTCTGACGCTCCAGACGCGCGAGCAACACATCCGGCGCGAGAAGGCGACCAGCAACATTTGTACGGCGCAGGTGCTGCTCGCCGTCATGGCCAGCATGTATGCCGTCTATCACGGGCCGGAGGGACTGAGACGAATCGCCGAGCGCATCCACGCCCTGGCCGTCCTCTTGGGCGAGGGCCTGCGCCGGATCGGACACACGCTCGGGTCGGAAACGTTCTTCGACACCATCCATGTCTGGCCCGGGGCGCAGACCGCCAATCAATCCACGGATCGGATCCTTGCCCGGGCGAACGAGCGCCGGATGAACTTACGGCGGTTCGACGACGGCTCGATCGGCATCGCGCTCGATGAGCTCACGACGGCCGCCGAGGTCCAGGCGCTCTGGGAGGTCTTCGCCGGAGGGCAGCCGGTCCCGTTCACCGTCGAGCGCTTGGCGGAGCAGGTCACCCTGGACTTTCCCGCCGATTTCAGGCGGAGCAGCCGATACCTGACCCACGAGGTGTTCAACCGATATCACTCGGAGCACGAGATGCTCCGCTACCTCCACCGGCTGCAGGCCCGCGACCTGTCGCTCGTCCATTCGATGATCCCACTCGGGTCCTGCACGATGAAGCTGAACGCCACGGTCGAGATGATCCCCGTCACCTGGAAGGGCTTCAGCCGCATTCATCCGTTTGCACCCGACGAGCAAACCATGGGCTATCAGGATCTGTGCTCGCAGCTCGAGGGGTGGCTCCAGGAGATCACGGGATTCGCCGCGGTGTCCCTGCAGCCCAACGCCGGCTCGCAAGGGGAGTACGCGGGGCTGATGGTCATTCGCGCGTACCACGAATCCCGCGGGCAAGCGCAGCGGAACATCTGCTTGATCCCGACCTCCGCACACGGCACGAATCCGGCCAGTGCGGTCATCGCCGGCCTCACGGTGATCCCGGTGGCGTGCGACGACCACGGCAACATCGACCTCACGGATCTGGAGGCGAAGGCCCGGACGCACCGCGAGCGGCTGGCGGCCTTGATGATCACCTACCCCTCGACCCACGGCGTGTTCGAGGAAGGGGTGCGGCGGATCTGCGACCTCGTCCACGCCAGCGGCGGCCAAGTCTACATGGACGGCGCGAACATGAACGCGCAAGTGGGCCTCTGTCGGCCGGGCGACATCGGGGCCGACGTGTGTCACCTCAATCTGCACAAGACCTTCTGCATCCCGCACGGTGGAGGCGGACCGGGCATGGGTCCCATCGGGGTCGCCCCACACCTCGCGCCGTTCCTGCCCGGTCATCCGGTGACGAAGCTCGGCGGCAAGCATTCGATCGGCCCGATTTCCGCCGCGCCTTATGGGAGCGCCAGCATCCTGGCGATCCCGTGGGTCTATATCGCCTTGATGGGCGGCGACGGCCTCACCAAAGCGACCAAGGTCGCCATCCTCAACGCCAATTACATGGCCAAGCGGCTGGAGAAGCACTATCCCGTGCTCTACACCGGCAAGCACGGGACCGTCGCCCACGAGTTCATTGTGGACATCCGCCCCTTCAAAGAGAGCGCCGGGATCGAGGCCAATGACATCGCCAAGCGTCTCATGGACTTCGGCTATCATGCGCCGACCATGTCGTTTCCCGTCGCCGGCACGCTGATGATCGAGCCCACCGAGAGCGAATCGAAAGCGGAGTTGGACCGATTCTGCGACGCCATGATCGCGATCCGTGAGGAGATTCAGGACATCGTGGATGGGCGGCTGCCGAGGGAGGACAACCCGTTGAAGAACGCTCCCCACACCGCCCACGAAGTGACGGCGACCGAGTGGCTGCATCCATACACTCGCGAGCGCGCGGCGTTTCCGGCGCCGTACGTCCGAGCCACGAAGTTTTGGCCGGCCGTCGCCCGCATCGACAACGCGTACGGCGACCGGAACCTCGTGTGCGCCTGTCCTCCGGTCGACGACTATGGGAAGTAGCCGGGTCGCCGTGAGACCCGCTTCGAGATGTTCTCACCGCCGGCCAGGCCTCTCTTTCAATACCAGATCGCCATGGTCAGCCCTTTCGCATCACGGGGCGGGTCCGAGGGGATGCAGTACGCCTGGCCACGGAGGATCTGCAAGGCCGTCCACGCCAGCACCGAGGCATCGAGCAGGTCATCCGGTTGGAGGCGCCGTCCGGTGAAGGCTCGACGCATCTGCATCAGCTCTTCAAGGCTGCCTGGTCCTTGTACGTCGCGTGCGTGCGCCAGCGCAACGAGCCGTTCGAGAGTACCCGGCCGTCGACGCTTGGCGTGGGCGAGCGGGCGTCCGGCCAGTGCCTGGAACGCCAACTCCGGATGTCCCTCGTAGACCCGCCCCTGGAGCGCCGCTGTCATCACCGCGTCGACTTCTTGGATCTTTCGAAACAGCCCAAAGGCTTGGCAACTGACTCCATCTCGGCGGACGTCTTCATAGCATGCAGCCGCGAGCTGGCGCCTGAGGGGCGGCGTGAACACGGAGTTGCGCCTCGGCCCCAGGAGGCGCCGTGCCGCTCGGTCGCATAGGCGTCCGCCCGCCTCGGGACTTTCCAAGAGGCCGATCGGGATATCGACGACGATGACCGCCGGCGTCTGTGGAAGCGCCAAGACCTCCTCGAAGTGGGCACACATCACTGTCTGAAGCCGCACCCGGGTCGAGGCGTCCGCCAGCGCCACCACCCAGCCGTCCCGACATCCGTCAACGCCCGCCACCCACACCCGACGCCTCTTGGATCGTCACCCGGAACGCAGTATAGTCTGACAGAGTTGGACGAGACCACGCGCCCGGCGACGACCACCGCGATGAAAACATGACGCAGCCACGTCCCTCATTAGCGGGATGCATCCATCATCTCTTCGCGATGGCGCTCCTCCTACTCGGCGTCATCGCCCCGACCGGGGGCTGGGGGGCCATGAGAACGAACGATTCCTCCGATGTGCTCGGCACGATGGAGCTCGAACCGGGCTTGCACTACCGCGGCGGCACCCAGCTCCTCGCCAAGGAGTCGGGCGTGACCTTCAGGCTCCCGCCGTCTTGGTACGGCCTGATGCCGCCCGGTTCGCGGACGCTTTACTTGGAGTCGCCACAGCAGCCGGGGATTGGTTTGATCGCGCTGCTGCACGGCGTCAGCCCCGAGGACATGGAAGAGCACCTGAACGAGCCGCAGGTGATCGACGAGGGGTACGTCCTGCATCCGGTGGGATCGGCCAAGCGATCGGAGGCCCGCGTGACCGCGCGATATCACAGCGGAGAGAACACCGGGGTGGCCTTGGCGCTCTTCGGGCCCGACGACAAGGGGATCTTGTTCTTGTTCACCGGGCCGAAGCCGGAGCTGGCGGCCTACGAAGGGCTCCTCGATGAGCTGGCCGCCTCGACTCACTTCCTGTCTTCCGGCTCCGAGGACCGAGACAAAGAAGCCAAGACATGACCCGGCGGGACTTTCTCGTTCGGACAGGCCTGGGCTTGGCCTCTGGCCTCCTTGCAGCACACACCCCCCGGGCCGGCGCCACAGCATCCCCCGCAGACCCCGGTCGCCTGGACTCCTGGGGTGCGGTCCGCAGCGCATTTCCGCTCTCCCCCACGCTGATCCACATGGCCTGTTTCTTCCTGGCGTCACATCCCGCTTCCGTTCGAGCGGCCATCGACCGCCATCGACGAGGGCTGGATGAGAATCCGATCGGCTACTGGCTCGACCACAGCGAACACCTCGAAGCCGAGGTGCTGACCGCGGCCGGAGACTACCTGGGCGTGGATCCACGTGATATCGCGCTGACCGACAGTACCACGATGGGATTGGGCCTGCTCTACGGGGGACTGACCCTGCGCGCCGGGCAGGACCTCCTCAGCACCGTGCACGATCACTACTCGACCGAGACCTCGCTTCGGCTCCGGGCGCAGCGGACGGGCACGCGCTTTCGGCGCATTGCGCTGTATCGCGACCTGATGGCGGTGACCCGAGAAGAGATCGTGGACACGCTGCTGAACGCGGTGCGGCCCGAAACCCGTGTGGTGGCGCTGACCTGGGTCCACTCCAGCACCGGGCTGAAGCTTCCCATTCGGGACATCGCCGACGCCCTCGCAAGGGAGAATGCCAAGCGGGCCGAGGCCGACCGTATCGTGTTGTGCGTGGACGGCGTCCACGGGCTCGGCGTCGAAGACGTGCGCTTGCCGGACCTCGGATGCGACTTTTTCGTGGCCGGCACGCACAAATGGCTCTTTGGACCGAGAGGAACCGGGCTGGTCTGGGGACGCCCCGAGGCCTGGCCGGTCGCCAACCCCATCATCCCCACCTTCAACGAGACGGCCTACCGGATCTGGATGGAAGACCTTCCTCCGCAGCCCGTGCCGATCGGTGCGATCATGACACCGGGCGGGTTTCATTCGTTCGAGCACCGCTGGGCCCTGTCGGAAGCCTTTCGCTTCCATCTCGCGATCGGAAAGACGCGCGTGACCGAGCGGATTCACGCGTTGAACGAGCAGCTCAAGGAAGGATTGCAGCGGCTACCCGGCGTCACCTTGCGGACGCCACGCAGCCGCACGCTCTCGGCGGGCATTACTTGCTTCGAACTTGCGGGATGGAAGCCGGAAGACGCGGTCGAAGCCCTGCGCCGGCAGGGTATCATGGCGAGCGTCACGCCCTACGCGACACGCTATATCCGGCTGGCCCCGAGTCTGGTCACCTCACCCGAGGAAGTCGACCGGTGTCTCGCCGCCGTCCGCGAGTTAGAGAAACGGCCCTCAATGAGCGGGTGAACCTGACGGACGGAGAAGATTCCGATCACGGCCGGAAGGTCAGGCCGAGCTGTTGCACCTCCGCATACGGGAGCAGCCATACCAGGGACTCGTCGTGCAGATCGACCACCTGGATCCGGTTGCCCCAGGGGTCTCGAAAGTCGCACCGGAATCCCTCCTCGACCGCGAGCCCATATTTCTGCGTGACCTTCTCCCGCACCTCCCGGACTTGGACGTCGTCGCGGACCATGATCCCGAAGTGCTTCATGCGATCCGGCTGCAACACGTCCACTTCGAAGATCGCCAAGAACTGATGCTCGCCGAGCTTGCACCAGGCTGCCCCTTCGCCGCCCCGCAGCATCTCCAGACCGAACACGTCCTGGTAGAACGCGACCGCCTCCTCGACGTCGTCGACCTCGATGGCGACGTGGTTGCACCCGTAAACCTGGACGGCCATCGCTCCCTCCTCTCATGCGCCGGTGGGACTCCATCTTACCAGGAGACCCAAGCCCAGGTGGATGGCCCGAACCGGTCGCCGGGCTGGGCCGGCCTTTCCAACCGGGGCTTGTAACGTTTGCCTCGTATCGGCGACGATAGGACATGACTCGGACCCTGTGGCTCGCGATGGTGACAACCGTCGGGCTCTGGACCGCCGCCCTCTCCGCCGCTGATTCCGTCCCCAGCCGGCCGCTGGAGAAGGCCACCTTCGCGGGCGGATGTTTTTGGTGCGTCGAGGAAGCGTTCGACAAGGTCACCGGCGTGGTCGCCACCACGTCCGGCTACACGGGCGGCAGTCGGCCTCGTCCCACGTATGAGGACGTGTCGGCAGGTGGAACGGGCCATGCGGAAGCGGTGGAAGTCCTGTTCGACCCGGCTCAGGTCAGCTATGCGCACCTGCTCGACGTGTTCTGGCGGAATATCGATCCGACGACCCCCGATCGGCAATTTTGTGACCGGGGAAACCAATACCGATCCGCGATCTTCTACCACAACGAGGAACAGCGGCGTTTAGCGGAGGCTTCGAAGCAGGTCCTCGAACAGCGCAAGCCCTTCAAGGATCCCATCGTCACCCAGATCGTCCCCGCGTCGGCCTTCTTTGCGGCCGAGGACTACCATCAGGACTTCTACAAAAAAAATCCGTTTCGCTACAAGTTCTACAAGTTCAATTGCGGCCGAGCGCAGCGGCTCGAAGAGCTCTGGGGCAAGACGGGCCCGCAGGGTTGACCGATCAGCGGCGCCGGCGAGGGCCGCCGGTGTGGGTCCGAATGACCGCCCACACGGGCCTGATGATCGGTAGCTCGGCGACGAGCGCCAAGCGGGTGATCGGGGTGACTCGCCGCCGCTCACGGAAGGTCTTCAGCAAGGTCAGCGTGACCAGCAGCCGCAGGACCCCCGAGGCGAGAAACACGACGGGCAGGTTCGAAACCAGCGCGACCGTCCGCCCGAAGAAGAGCAACTCGGACGGCGCCACGGTCGCAAGCCAGCCCCCCAACGTGGCCCCCACGGCCGCGCCGCCCGCGTTCACCGCGTGATAGACGGCGATACCCCTCGGCCGATCGGCCGGCTGCACGACATCGAAGACGTAGTTGCCGAGGCTCAACGAAAACCCCGGCCAGATCATGCCGGAGACGAAGTTGATCGCCACCAGCGCAAGCCAGTGGGAGCTGAAGAGGTACAGGGCCGGAAGTATCGGGATCAACAGACCGGTCACGGCCAGAACCTTGGTATTGCCGAAGGAGTCCGCGATCCGCCCCCATTCCTGCAGACTGATCAACTGCCCGACGATCGGAGCGGCCAGCCACAGGCCGTATTGCAGATAGGTCAAGTGCAGATCTTTCAGCAGGTACACGACGAAGAAGGGGCCGGCGATCATCACGGCCAGATGGAAGCTTCCCGAGAACAGCAGGAACCGCCGGAACATCGCGCTGCGGCGGGACTTGAGGAATTCAACGACCCCTCGCTCATGCTCCCGGACCGGCGGTGGGGAGGACTCGGGCAGCCGCGCGAGGTAGCGTGCGGAAACGCCGCGCGCGATCGCCGCGGCCAGGAAAATCAGCCCGAACCCCATGGCCGGATGGGTCCAGGTTTCCGACGTATGCAGCAGCAGCGCGGACAGGCCCAACGCGGCGAAGCTGCTGAGCGCGATCACTTTCGCCCGGCGCGCAAAATACATTCCCCGGCCGTCGGCATTCACCAACTCGGAGATGAGACTGTTCCAGGCCGGCACGGTCAAATGACCCATGGAAAAGTAGATCATCGCCGTCGCCAAGAGCAGCCACGGCCCAAAGGAAGGAAACAGGAGGGGGAGGAAGAAGAGCGGGGCCCACGCCACCGCTTGGGCCGCCGCACCCACCACGATCAAGGGCTTGCGGGCGTGGATGCGGTCGAGTACCTTAACCGACAGCAGTTGGGACCAGGTGCCGATGATGGGAGGGAGAGCTGACAGGAGTCCGATCTGAAACGGGGTCGCGTGCAGCAGCAGTGCGAACGCCGAGAGATAACTTTCCCCTCCGCCCTGCATGACGGCCGAGCACGCGCCTTCGTGGACCTGATCGCGTAGTGCCTGGGCCTTGGGCTCGGCCTCCTCACGATTGGATGTCGGCATCTTGCCCTCATGGTCATCAGTGAAGACGGAATGAGTGAGTCGGATACTATCTTACACGATTCCATGGATTTCAAAAATCTAGTGTGACTACCTTGCACATTGTACGTATTCTGTTTTTGCTGGCCGGGAAGCCGTCTCGATCCCTGCCGGGCGCCCTGGTCCTGCCCCTTGTCGCCATGCTCGCCATCTGGCTACCGGCGTCCCCGGGGTGGGCATGGGGGCAGCAGGGTCATCGCATCGTGGGGATCGTGGCTGAGGCGTACGTAACGCCGGACGCTCGCGCGCAGCTCGAGAGCCTCCTCGGCGGGGCGAGCCTTGCGGAGATCTCGAACTGGGCCGACGAGGTTCGACCGGACAGACCCGAAACGGTCCGGTGGCATTACGTCGACATCCCTCGCGAGCGCGAGCGCTATGATGCCGACCGCGATTGTGCGCCGTCGGTCCAAGGGGATTGCGTCGTCGCGGCCATCGCGAGGTTCACCGCCCGACTCCGCACCGACGGCCCGCCGTCCGAGGAGAAGGCCGAGGCGGTGAAGTTCCTCACGCATTTGGTCGCAGATCTGCACCAGCCGCTCCACTGCCTGGCGGACGACCGCGGCGGGACCGACTTGACCGTGACGTTCCTCGGGGACGCGCTCAATCCCTACACGCTCCGGCCGTGGACGCTTCATGCCGTGTGGGACGCCGGGCTGATCGGACGGGCGGCCGTCACCGATGCGCACCTGGCGGCCGAGCTCATCGAGTGGTTGAACCATCAATCGATCCCGGCGCTCGTTGCCGGAGGCCCGGCAACCTGGGCGGGCGAGTCGAAGCGACTGGCCCTCGCTCACGCCTACCGCTTGCGGGCGGATCGGGCGATCGACGCGGAGTATGTGGAGGAGAACTGGACGATCGTGAAGGAGCAACTGGCACGGGCGGGCCTGCGCCTTGCCGACATCCTCAATCAGGCCGTCGGCTCGCGCTGACGGCGGCCGGGGCGCGCCGCACCGACTGCTCGATTTGGCTCACCTCCGGCGATGTGGTAGTAGTAGCGAACCCAGCAGCACCGATGCGAAGGAGAAGGTCACGATGCCTGAAGCGCCCACGCCGTCGGATTTCATTCGTGCCATCGTAGAACACGACCTGAAGAGCGGGAAGCACACCCGCGTGGTGACGCGCTTCCCGCCGGAACCGAACGGCTATCTCCATATCGGGCACGCCAAATCCATCTGTTTGAACTTCGGGATCGCCTTGGAATACGGCGGGGTCTGCCATCTCCGGTTCGACGATACGAATCCGACCAAAGAAAGCATGGAATACGTCCAAGCCATTCAAGAGGACGTCCGGTGGCTGGGGTTCGATTGGGGAGACCGGCTGTTCTACGCCTCGGATTATTTCGAACGGCTCTACGCCTATGCCGTACACCTGATCGAGAAGGGGGAGGCGTACGTCGACAGCTTGACGGCCGACGAGATTCGAGCCTACCGCGGCACGCTGACCGAGCCGGGGAAAGACAGTCCCTACCGCGACCGGTCCATCGAAGAGAACCTCGACCTGTTCCACCGGATGCGGGCGGGGAAGTTTCCCGACGGGGCGCACGTGCTGCGTGCCAAGATCGACATGACCTCGCCGAATATGAACCTCCGCGACCCCACCCTCTATCGAATCCGGCACGTGGCGCATTACCGAACGGGCACCACCTGGTGCCTCTATCCGACCTACGATTACGCCCACCCGATCTCGGACGCGATCGAAGGGATCACGCACTCGATCTGCACGCTGGAATTCGAAGATCATCGCCCGCTGTACGATTGGGTGGTCGAGCACACGGAGGTGCCGTGCCGCCCCATGCAGATCGAATTCGCACGGCTGAATCTGTCGCACGCCGTGATGAGCAAGCGCCGGCTGCTCGAGCTCGTCGAACAGAAGCACGTGTGCGGGTGGGACGATCCCCGGCTGCCGACGCTGAAGGGATTGCGGCGGCGCGGGTACACCCCCGAGGCCATCCGGGCGTTCTGCGGGCAGATCGGCGTGGCGAAGCGGGACGCCGTCGTGGACATGGCGCTGCTGGAGCACATCATCCGAGAAGACCTGAACCGGCACGCCGCGCGCGTCATGGCGGTGCTGAAACCGCTTCGTGTCGTCATCGAGAACTATCCCGAGGACCGAGTCGAGGAGCTGACGGCGATCAACAATCCCGAGGACCCGAACATGGGCGCGCGCACGGTCCCGTTCTCACGTGTCCTCTACATCGAACAGGACGACTTCCGCGAACACCCGCCCAAGAAGTTCTTCCGGCTCTCTCCCGGACAGGAGGTCCGGTTGCGGTATGCGTACATCGTCAAGTGCACGGGCGTCGTCAAGGATCCGCGAACCGGGGAGGTGACCGAGGTGCGCTGCACGTATGACCCGGAGACACGGAGCGGAGCGCCTCAGGCCGCGCGCAAGGTCAAGGGGACCGTGCACTGGGTCTCGGCCGAGCAGGCGCTGCCCGCGGAAGTCCGGCTGTACGAGACGTTGCTCAAGCCGGAAGCCGGTGAGCGGGACGAAGGCGCGGATTGGTTGTCGGACCTCAATCCCACGTCGCTCACGCGGCTGACCTCGTGCCTCGTGGAGCCGAGCCTCGCGCATGCCCTGCCGGGGACTCGCTATCAGTTCGAGCGGCAGGGGTACTTTTGTGTCGATCCCGAGTCGGCTCCCGGGCGCTTGATCTTCAACCGCACCGTGGCGCTCCGCGACTCGTGGGCCAAGATCGAAAAAGGACAGCCGGAGCCGTGACCCACGGTCCGCCGTTTACTTCGGTTCGTCGTTCCGGTGGGCGTTCCGCCAGCGTACGTAGTCGATGCTCCAACGGTAGTTCTGGTTGAAGTGCTTGGGCTCACGAAGGTAGGCGCCCTGCACCCCGCCGGCGAAGATCTTGTCGCCCCGCTCGCGGTAGACCGGATCCCCGGTCATCTTGTAGACCCATCCGTACAAGGGCGCGATCAAGAGGTTGAGGTCGGGAGCGGGATGTTCCCCGCCGTGTGAAAAGCTCCGGTCCGTGTATTTGAACGCCTTGGCCCCCTCCACCCAAAGGTGCTCCCACATCCAGTCCGCCCCCGTCTTGAGCGCCGGCAGCACTTTCGGGTCTTGCGTCTTGTCGTACCACAGGATCAAGGCCTCCGCCGTCAATGCGGCCATAAAGGGCCGGACATATTCAGCCGTCCGGCTCACGAACCACTGCTCGTAATGGCCCAAGGCCAGGCCGACGAGACGTTCCACCTCCTGCCGGTCGTTGTAGCCGACGCGCTCGGCCAGCAGCTTCGACTGGATGTTGTAGGCCACCTCACGGCTCCGGTCGATCTTCTTCAGCCACTCCGTGGGTTCATGGCGCGCGAACGCGGCGCGGCCGGCCATCTCGATCAGCGCCTGCTTCGAGTCTTCGTCCTTGGTCCGCTCATAGTGCATGAGCAGTCCGTGAGGGAAGATCATCCATCCCGCCGCCTTGTACTGGTTCGGCTTCAAGTAGCCGTCGCGATACGCCTTGAGGGCCGCCTCCGCGCAGGCGTTCCAATCCGATTGCCCCGTGTAGTCGCCGATTTGGTAGTACACGCGGGCGGCATCATAGTAGTTGTCGCCGGAGCGGCAAAACTTCTGGCCGTAGACCTGCATGTGCTCTTTCCAGACGTCCACGGCAAACTGCGCACAGGCCGTGGAGGAGAGAAGGAACAGCAGCAAGCCGGCGACGATCCCGAGGGGGACGGCTTGGCTCGAGCGTGGATGAGCAGCGGCGGGCATCACGCGCATGATGCCACCCTAGTGGACGCCGCTCCTGCATTTCAAGAAGTGAAAACGGTGTAGGTCCACCGGGCAGGGAACGGCCTAGGTGCGGTCGGCCCGAAGTTGGACCGCTTGCAATCCGATGATCGTTTTGGCGTCGCGAATGGTGCCGTCCTCGATCGACTTCAGCGCCTTGTCCAGCGGCATCTCGACGATCTCGAGCACTTCGTCACGATCGAGCTGTTGGGTGCCGGGAAGCAGACCGCGCGCGACGAACAGATGCATGACCTCGTCGGTAAAGCCCGGGGCCGTGAAAAACGTGGCCAGCTTGTCGAGCTGCGCCGCCCGGAAGCCGATTTCCTCCTCCAGCTCGCGCGCGGCGCAGAGATCCGGCGCTTCACCCGGATGGAGCTTTCCGGCCGGGATCTCGTAAATGAACCCGCCCGCCGCCAACCGGAACTGCCGGATCAAAACCACCGTGCGCGCATCCTTCATCGGGACGATGGCGGCCGCCCCGGGATGACGCACCACCTCCAGCTCGACCGCGACGCCATTCGGGAGCATCACCGTCTCGAGGTTCAGGGTCACGACGCGACCCGTGTAGATCGTCTTGACCATCGCAGACCTTCGGGCCTCAGGCGCTCGGGCGACGATAGAAGGGCGGCTTCACGACGACGGCGGGGAGCGGTTTCCCGCGGAGATCGATGACCAGCGAGGCGCCCACGGAGGCCTGCTCAGGAGGAACATAGCCGAGGCCGATCCCCTTCTGGAGATGCGGCGACAGGTTCCCGCTCGTCACCTCTCCGATCACCGGTCCACCCTGGCTCGCCAGAATTCGACAGCCGTGCCGGGGGACGCCTTTTTCGACCAACTCGAAGGCCACCAGCCGTCGCTGTAGACCGTGCTGGCGTTGCCGGAGGAGGGCCTCGCGGCCGATGAACGGTCCCTTTGTCAGGCTCACGATCCAGTCGGCGCCGGCCTCCAATGGCGTGGTCTCCTCGGTAATGTCGTTCCCGTACAACAGATACCCCATGTCCAAGCGCAGCAGATCACGCGCCCCCAACCCCGCCGGTTTCACCCCCGACGGCTTTCCGGCATCCAACACGGCCTGCCACAGATCCAAGCTGATCGCCGCCGGGCAGTAGAGCTCGTATCCCAACTCACCGGTGTACCCGGTCCTCGTGATCCAGACCCTCTCTCCGAGCATCGAGACACTGGCGCAGTGTCTGGGCTTGAGGGCGGCCACTTCGCCGACGCCCAGGCGGAGAAGGATGTCCCGTGAGGCCGGCCCCTGCAGGGCCATCTGAGCCCAGACGGCCGACCGATCGATGAGCTCGACCTGCGCCGCGCCGCGGCGCTGCTCGTCCAGCCAACGCAGGATCTTCTCGCGATTGGAGGCATTCACGCAGAGGAGGAAGGTGTCGCTGTCGAGACGGTAGACAAAGATGTCGTCCTTGATGCCGCCCTCGGCGTTGCAGACCATGGAGTAGTGGGATGCGAGAACGGCGAGCGTCGCGACGTCGTTGGTCGTCACACGCTGGAGAAACGGCACGCCGCCCGAACCGCGCACCTCGATCCGTCCCATGTGGCTGACATCGAACAAGCCGGCCGCTTGCCGCACCGCTCGATACTCGTCGACGACGCCGCTGTACTGGATGGGCATCTCCCAGCCGGCGAAATCGACCAGGCGGCCGCCGGCGGTACGATGCGCTTCGAACAACGGGGTCCGCTTCATTTCTGATCCGTTTCCGCTCTAACGTCTATCTCAAGTCCAGCAACTCGATCTCGAACGTCAATGTCGCATCGGATGGAATCACGCCGCCCGCCCCTCGGGATCCATAGGCCAACTCGGGGGGGATGATCAGCTTTCGCTTCCCGCCGATCTTCATGCCCAGCACACCCTCGTCCCATCCTTTGATGACCTGTCCGGCTCCCACTCGAAAGGAAAACGGTTTGTTGCGGTCCACGGAGCTGTCGAACTTCGTGCCGTCGGCCAGCCAACCGGTATAGTGCACGGTCGCGGTATCTCCCAGATCCGCCTCGCGCCCGGTCCCCGGCTGGATGTCGGCGTACTGAAGCCCCGACTCCGTCCGGGTCATCGCGGTGGTTCCGCCCGCGCCCTGGACCGCTTCCGCGGCGTGGATCACGGAGGTGAGCGCCAGGAACAGACCGAGGACCGTGAAGGCGGGCGGCCGCTTCTCCCTGCCCTTCATCCACCGTCTCCATTGTGAAGCGGGACTGGCCGAAGACCGCATCGGTCGGGTCGTCATGTGCCGGGTTCCGAAAACAAGGCAAGGCTGGCCGTATAGCCGTGGAGGAAATTGGTGCGGCCCACGGGGCCGATTTCGCCTTGAGCGAAGAAACCGGCCAGCGGGATCTCCCCGATCCGCTCACGCACCACTGACACGTCGTGATGCGGGCGACCGAAGAGCCCGCGGCCGCGGCCGCAGCAACTGAACAGGAGACCGCCTAAAGCCGGCTTCTTGTGTCGGGCGCGATCGGCGGCCAGCAGCAGGTGCAGATCTTCGCTGGCCGAGTGTGCATCCCGCACATGAAATTGAACCGTCTGGCCTTCCTTGATCATATCGCCGATGGCCACGCTCCCCGAGGTGCGGTCCGCGCCGATCAGATTCCGAACGAGGAAATCGCCCCGCTCGAACCGGTTTCGCTGCTCGTCCATGACGATGCCGACGTGCAGCGCGTTCTGCACCAGGTTGCGCTCCTCGTTGGAAAGCGATTCGAACATCGACTGGAGTCGTTCGAGGGCCGGGACGCCGCCCAGCTCATGGATCACGTTCCGCTCGGCTTTGGTCACGACATACCGTTCGCCGATCGGCCGACAGCCCTGGGAGACGATCGTCCTGACCTCGACCGGCCCTACGATCGCAGCCCCCACGAGGCCCGATTCGTACACCGCGTCGTTCAAGATCAGGCGATTCTCACCCAGATCGCTCCCGCCTCCGGCCATGCCTCCGACCGCAAGCGCTCCGGGGCATTCGTCCTCCACCATGGAGAGGACGTCGTCCATGGGCGTCGAGAATGGATCGGCGAACAGTAAAAAGGTGGGATTGTCGGCGGCCGTCGTCAGCCTTTCCGGCCACCCCGCGACCGTGAACCGCTCTTCTTCGAAGGACAGGCGCAGCGGCGTGAGGTCCGCCCCGGGAAGCCGGCCGGCCCACAGCGTGACGGCGGCCGCGCGCTCGATTTCCTGGTCGCCGCTGATGACGCCTTCACCCGTACAACCGAGGAGCAGGCGCGGACGAAGGGTGTCCCCGATGAAGCCCGCCACATCGCCGGCGCGATCCGCGTGATGAGCGGAGAGAAACAGGCAGGCAAGATCGACCGTGCCGCCTCCGAGACAGGCCCGAACCGAATCGACCAATGATCGGCCGGCGGCGATGGGATCGAGCTCACGCGAGACGGCGGACGCAAATTGCATCGTCGACCTCCAACGGGGTCAGTCTAACAACCGCCTCTCGCTCTTGTCCATCGGAGGCATCCGTTATTCGCGGAGATTCGTTACTCGTCAAGGGGAAGACGATCGCCGCGGTCTTGCTGCAACTTTTTGTAGTAGCGCCAAATGAAGGAATGATAGTCATCGAGCTGCGCGAGCAGGTAGTGCAGCTCGGTCGGATCCTCCGTCTCCAGGGCTCGAAGCATCCGGTTCTGGAGGAACGCCGAAAAGGCCTGCGTCTTTTCGATGGCGGTCAGGAGCCGTAACCCGCCGCCCATTTGATACTCTGCCATGGTCCCTCTCTGCTACCCCGGACGGGGTAGGCGCAGGATAAAGGCCACCCCGGTGAAATGCAATGGGTCTACCGAGCGGGGAGCGGGGCCTCCAGCAACGCTTTCAGCTTCGACAATGAAATGGCCTCGATGCGGCGATCGTCGCGCCCCACCATGGTCACCGCGGTGGTGAGCGCGTTGAGAATCGCCTCTTCGGCGGCCTCCGCAGTCGCGGTAAAGAGCGGATTCAGGTGTGTGTCCGCGAGGTGCGTCATCGTAAACGTCGGCCTCTCCGGATCGTGAGGGATGACGTTCGCCGTCGAGAACGCGAGGATGAAGTCCCCGCTCCCATGGCGAACGGTCGAGCCCGTTCGGGCAAGGCCGACGACCGCCCGCTTGGCAACCCGGCCGAGTTGTCGGGCGTCGATCGGCGCATCGGTCGCAATGACGATGATGATCGACCCTTCCGCTCCTCGCCCGCCGCCCTCGGCCGCCTGACCGTAGCGCCGGCCGACCGGCACACCGTTGACGATCAATTCCTCCCGCCGACCATGGTTTGCGTTGACGAGCACACCGACGGTGTAGCCGCCCTCTCCGTCCGGGAGCCGGCGAGAAGCGGTGCCGATGCCCCCTTTGAATCCATAGGAGACCATGCCGGTCCCCGCCCCCACGCTTCCTTCGGCCACCGGACCGCCGCTTGCGGTGTCGAGCGCCCGGACCACGTCCTCTTCGGTCACGTGTCGGCCCTGGATGTCGTTCAAGCGGCTGTCGTCGCATTCCGCGACGACCGGGGTGAGCGTGTCGTCTGAAATGCCGATTCCGGGATAACGTCGGATCATCCAGGTCATGACCCCGTTCGCCACCCGCGGGACGTTCAGCGTATTGGTCAAGGCGATGGGATATTCCAGAAAACCGGCTTCGCTCACCCACGCGAGCCCCGTCATTTCCCCGGTTCCGTTGAGCACGAACGCGGCCGCCGGCGCCTTGTTCCGCCACACGTCGTCGCGCGGAATCACGACCGTCACCCCCGTGCGCACGGGCCCCACTCCCGGCATCAGGCGACCGCTGCCCCGGATCAGGGTCGCATGACCGACCTTGACCCCCGCGACATCGGTGATGGCGTTGAACGAGCCCGGCTGGTACCGCCCGATGGTGATCCCCAGCTCGCGGACCCGCGCACGGGACTCCTCGAGCACGGCTCCGGCTGCTGGCCGCGCCCCGGACTCTCCCATGAGACCCGACACGGAGTCGAAGCCGAGAAGACCGAGCACGATGGCGGCCAAGGCGAGGGCCCGCGTCCGTCGGAGAGGTCCAGTCATGGCAGATAATGGCTGGCCTTCGAGTGATGGGCAAAGGCGTAATAGACGACGACCCACTCTCTGTCGAATCCCACTTGAAGCTCGTCGGTTCCGATGCCGCCGCCCGCGACGGTCAACTCGTACAGGTCGCTCGGCACGGCGCTCAATGCGGGAACCAAAAACGGAAGCGGCCGTGTGAAATTGACCTGAAAATATTTCGCGTCCAAGAATTGATAGCGGATCAACGCACCCGTATCAATCGCCTCGAGGTGATCCGGCGCGCCGAGACGCTCGACGATCTCCCCCAACGCCGTCTTCCCGGGAACGATGAACGCGACATCGTCCGGGTGGATGATGTCGTTGACGCTGACTCGCCGCCAGGACAAGGGACAGGCTTGCAGCAGCAGGGCCAAGAGGCACACCAGCGAGGCCGAGGCCCAGCGGGTGACGAGGGCCCGCTCAGTCCCCGAACGGCCAGAATTGCAGCTTGGGCGGCGGCTTTTGACGTCCAAAGACCACGTGTTGCAGGATCCCGTCGCGGTCAAAGAAGACGTAGAGATCGTTCCCCTTGATGTTGGTCCGTGAGAAGAACAACACGGTCCCCGACTTGAGCGCATAATTGTAATAGTGGAAAATCTCACGGTCGTTGACCTCGATGATGCGCTCGGGCGCGCCGAGCTGAGAGGCGACGTCTTGACGCGTCGAGACGCCGACTTTGAGCGATTCGATGTCGGCAGGATTGAAGTCGTCCCCGTAGTTGCCCCGGAGAAACGCACATCCGGGCAGGACGAGGAACATGAGGAACATGAGGGCGAACAGAGCGAGTCGGCCGGAGCGCCCCGGCCGGGGGGCGGCCCATTCACAGGACAAAGTCGACCTCCCACACGCGGTAGGTGGTGGGCGTCAGCCCGAGTGTCCGGTAAACCTGCTGCGCCACCGCGTTGTCCTGCTCGACGTAGAGGCGGAGACCGCACACGTCTTTCCGGCCCCTGGCCTCGGACAGCACCGAGTCGTATAAGCGCCGGTACACGCCGCGCCGCCGCCATGCACGGTCGACGTACACGCTTTGAATCCACCAAAACACGCCGTTGCGCCAGTCGCTCCATTCGTAGGTGACGAGAAGCTGGCCCACGACCGCCGAGCGCGGACCATCCCGGTGCTCGGCGACCAAATAGAACCCATGGGCCGGAGTCCGGATCACCGCCCGGGTGCCTTGTTCCAGGCGGTCCTGATCGAGCGAGCGGCCTTCGGTCTCCTGAGCCATCGCGGCGCTGAAGCGAACGAGTGTGGCCACGTCCGCTTCTTGAGCCCGTCGTACGGCGAGACGATCCAGCAGGCGGGTCACGGTCGCTCCCGTGCACCGGGCGATCGAGCCAGCCAGCCGGGCTGCGGCCGGTACAGGCCCGCCGAGAACTCCATCTTCATCGCGTCTTCCGCCAACAGATTGACCCGATACAGTTGCGCTTCCGGAACGAAGGCCAGGTATCCGGTGAACGGGTGTATCGCGGTCGGCACGAAGATCATCGCCAGGGGACCCCTCGGATCGACTTGAAGCGGCGGCGGGGCGGCCCCCATGATGAAGCCCAGCGCCCATAAGCCCTGACGCGGGAAGGGGAACACCACGACGGCGCTTCGACCGAAGCGCTCGCGGAACTTGAAGAGATCGGTCATGCCCTTGAGCGTCAGGTAAATGCTCCGCACCAGTGGAATCCGGCGAAACCCTTCCTCCGTCAAATTGAGCACCCCTTGGCCGGCGACGTGGGTGGCCACCATCCCTGCGAGCAGGATAAGGGCCACGAGCGAGAGCAGGCCGAGTCCCGGGATGTCGGACCGCAGCGCCGGTCCCAGCACGTCGCTCAGCAGCCCGTCGAGCGTGGTGAAGAGGGCCTGCAAGATCAGAAACGTGCCCCATGCCGGAAGCAGGACGAAGAGACCCGTGAGAAAGTAGCGCCTGCCGCTTTTCATCCACCGTGTCACCATGACGTACCACTCGCGCGTCAGTCTACCAGATTCGTCCCTCCCTTCACACGGTCAGAGGCGGCGTCGCGGGCTTGATCTTGCCCCCTGAATTCATTAGGGTAGCGTCAGCCAGGGAGGATGCGATGGAACAGACAAGAGAGTCCGGCAGAGTGAACATCGACAAAGATCTGTTGGCGATCCTCTGTTGCCCGGAAACCAAGCAGGATGTCACGCTGGCGCCCCAAGCATTGATCGATCGCCTCAATGAGAAGATCGCAAAAGGTGAGCTCAGAAACAAGGTCGGACAGGCCGTGGGGGAAAAGCTGGACGGCGGCCTGATGCGGGCGGACAAGAAGATTCTCTATCCGATTCGGGAAGATATTCCGGTGATGCTGATCGAAGAAGGGATTCCGCTCGAGGGACTTGCTTGATGGCCGGCAGGTGAGTGGCGCCGCTTACGGGAGCACCAAGCGGACTTCGCCGGCTTCCTTATCGGTTTTCGACCCGGTCGACGTCCCGCATTGCGCGCACAAATACTCGTAGAGATTGCCGGTCGGCAGGACGAGGAGCAGTCGCTCGCGGGTCGGGGTCGCCTGACGGCACGTCGGGCAGTACAAGAGCGAGGCCCGAAAAGCGCGAAAGTCTCCTGATTCTTGTCTGGCTCGCCGCGCCCCCGGTTGAGCGCCCGGCCTTTTCGAAGAAAATCCGGCCATGTCCCCGTTACTCCTCGTCGTCATCCCCGGGTGTCCGACGGCGAGCCTGGAGCACCCACCACATCGATCGCCCGAGCTGAACCGTCACGTAGACTGACGCCCCGATCAGCAACCCGTAGAGTCCCGCGCGCTGAATCGGCCAGAGATCGGGGGCATGCAAGACCACCCCCAACACGATATGGCCCCCGATACCGACGGAGAGCGCGAAGATCGCGCATTCCCGTCCGATCGAAGTCTTCCGGAGATTGTCCATGCGATCCGCTCCTCTCACTGGGCGGTGAGTCATAGAGCGCCGGATGGAATGGGGATCTAGACTGAACTCTTGGAAGACTCGATTTCGGTGGCCGTAATCAGGCTGGTGAGGTAATCGGAGACGAACAACAAGGCTTCTTCACGACCGTCGGCGCGCCTCCCTTTCTCCCGGCGCTGCACCGACAGTTCGTGGTCGAGATCCGATTTGACGTCGGTCAAGACGCGTTGCAGTGAAGACGGCGTCAGGTTCGTGTCCATGTCTTCCAACTCCTGACACCGGTCCAATACCCAGTTCAGCCCTTCGATGCGGCCGGCGTAGTGCTCCTGGTCCGCGGAGTCGAGCCGCGCCATCGTCGTGGCGAAGGTCTGCGCCTCGTACACCAGGTTGTAAAAGCTCGTCACTGCCCGTTGCAAGGTCGGATTCATACGTCTCCTCTTCGTTGAAATCCTCCTCATTATACATGAGAAGGACCTGACGACAAACGATTTTTTCCCTTATGTGAAGAGAAGGTCGTGGAATTCCGACATGAAGCCGTAGTAGAGCGGGGCGAAATCTTTCAAGCTGTCGGGGCTGGTTTCCTTCAATCGCTTGAAGAAAAAGACTTGATGCCGGGGATCGAGCTGTTCCAGCAATTGACCGAGCTTCGCCATCGTAAAACTGCCCGACGGCACGCTCAGGACGTAGTGCACCAGCCGCTCGACAAACTGCTGGGCAACATAGTCGCTGGTGATCACGCCTTCTGGAAGGTGGCCGGTCGAAAGATATTCGTCGAAGGGAACGGCTTGCGCCGCGAAGGGCACCGTCGAGGGCGAACTGGGCATTCGGTCGTCTGTCACAGGCGTCGGGGTTCACTCTACCGAACGCCCCGGCGGGCGTCAAGGCATGGCGATACGCGGGAAGGGAGAAGAGAAAAGAAGAGGGCAGGAGCCCTGATGGACTCCTGCCCATGTTCTGAACCGGCCTCCGTCCTAGATTACAGCCAGTTCACGCGTTCGGCGGGCCGAATGTAGATCGGCTCCTCCACCTGGATGCGCGCCACCTCCTTGCCCGACTTGTTGAACCCCAGCACGGTGTCGTTGTACATCTCAAAGCGCTTCCCGTGGATCTGGGTCTCAAACACCTTCGGGCCCGGAATGACGTCGTACCGGAAGACGATCTGCTGGCTCGCGCGCCACAGCTGCAGCACCGCCAACAGCTCCCGGCTCGGCACCAGGTACTTCTCGATCGCGTTGTCCACCCCCGGCCCGAACATCTGCCGGGCGTAGCCCCGCGGGCTCCACCGCGGCGGGATGTAGTAGCCGTTGGGCTCCGTCCCCCACTGCGGGTACAGGGGCAGCGCCACCTGCTCCACCCGGATCGCGAAGTAGAGCGGGTGCCACCGGTCCTCCGCCCACAGGCCGTCCTCGCCGATGCGCACCAGGCTCTGCATGCGGATCTTCCCCACGCACGCCGCCATACAGCGCGTCTCCATCGGCTCGCCGCCCGTCAGCGGGTCCTTCCCCTCGATCCGCGGATAGCACGCGATGCACTTCTCGCTCACCCGCGTCGTGCCCCGGTACATCGGCTTCTTGTACGGGCACTGCTCCACGCACTTCTTGTACCCCCGGCACCGGTTCTGGTCGATCAGCACGATCCCGTCCTCCGGCCGCTTGTAGATGGCCTTGCGCGGACAGGCCGCCAGACACCCCGGGTACGTGCAGTGGTTGCAGATCCGCTGCAGGTAGAAGAAGAACGTCTCATGCTCCGGCAGGCTGCTGCCTTGGAGCTTCCAGGGTTCGTCTCGCGAGAACCCGGTCTTGTCGATGCCTTCGACGATCGCGCGCATCGACGTCGCCGTGTCCTCGTAGATGTTCACGAACCGCCACTCTTGGTCCGTCGGGATGTAGCCGATCGCCGCCTGGCCGATCTTGGCCCCCGCGTCGAAGATCGTCATCCCTTCGAACACCCCGTACGGCGCATGGTGCTTACGCCCGACGCGCACGTTCCACACCTGCCCCCCGGGGTTCACCTGCTCGATCAGCTGCGTGATCTTCACGTCGTAGAACTGCGGGTACCCGCCGTACGGCTTGGTCTCCACGTTGTTCCACCACATGTACTCCTGCCCTTTGCTGAACAGCCACGTCGACTTGTCCGCCATCGAGCAGGTCTGGCACGCCAGACACCGATTGATGTTGAACACGAAGGCAAACTGCCACTTCGGATGCCGCTCCTCGTAGGGATAGAGCATCTTCCGCCCCAGTTGCCAGTTATAGACTTCCGGCATCGTTCGCTCCTTTCAGTCGCGAAGTCGTTATTCGTTCTTCGTTGTTCGTTATTCGGCGGATCCCCATGGAGGAGGCCGCAAGAGCGGCCCTCCTCCCCGGTTCACCAATAACGACTCACGAATAACGAGTCACGTTTCACGATTAACGTCCTACACGTCCTACACCTTGATCTTGATGTGTTCCCCCTTGAGCCACTTGAGCATGAACTCGTTCTCCTGGCCGGGGGTGAATCCGGTCCGGACCGGCTCCCAGGGGCCGCGGGCGCCGATGCCGCCGTCCTCCGCCTTCGTGATGCGGATCAGACACTCCTTCGGCACCGTGTTGACCCCGTGGTGGTCGATCTGGAAGCCCCACTTGAACTTCCACGCCACCGCGTGCTTGCCCGGCAAGCTGTCGGTCTGGTGCATCGGCATCAGCCAGGAGCGCGTGAACGACTGCTGCGCGCCGTACCGGAAGTTCGACTGATATCCGGTATCGACCGCGATCGCGCGCCCATCCGGCCGCGTCTCGTGCCCCTTCACCGACTTCGCCGTCGCCACGTACGGCGCGTGCTTCGCCATCGTCACGTGGTACGGATACGCCGGGTTGTACTTCGCCCGGATCATCAACCGCGCCACCTTGTAGTACGGGTCACTCGGCTTCCAGCCGCGGTACGGCCGGTCCACCGGGTTGCCGTCCACGAACACGTAGTCGCCGTCGTTGATGCCCCGGTCCTTCGCCGCCTGCGGGTTGATGTGCAACTGGTGCTCGCCCACCCCCGGCGTCCGCTTGTCCATCCGGTACGGATCGCCGAAGTTGCTCTCGTAGATCTGCACCCAGTCGTTCACCGACCACTGGCTGTGCACCCGGTGCCGGGTCTTCGGGGTCACGCAGTAGAACTGATACCCCTTCTCCCACAACGGGTTGCTCTGCCGCTTGATCTCCTGCCATGGCAGCTTCAGGTTCCGCACGTGCTTGTCGTCGTGGTGCTGCGCCGTGATCGGAATCCCGTAGTCGTCCGGCCGGACGTACGGGTTCGTCGTGAAGATCGCGTTCGGCAGGTATGGCGTGGCTTCCGGCCCTTCGCGATGGACCACGAAGTTCTCGCCGTACTCGATGGCCTCCGGCTCGATCCGATAGCTCTCCAGCCGGCCCGACCGCGTCCACTGCGGCTTGCTCTCGTTGATCTCTTCCCAGAGCGGCTCGCGCGGATAGGTCCGGGTCATGACCATCCAGCCCTTCTCCGACTTCAGCATCGTATCGACGTTGTATCCATAATAGGTGCTGGAGGCGTCCAGCATCCGCTGGGGGTACACGTCCACGCGATTGAGGTAGACGAAGTGGAAGACCCCCTTCATCCGCTGATCCCCGGTCATCTCGGTCAGCTTGGCCGCGACGCCGGCGAACGTGTCCGCATCGTTCCGCGTGTCGTACAGCGGCCGGATACCCCCCTTCCAGATCTGCACCCATGGGTTCGACACCGTCATGGTCATTTCCGGATAGGTGAACTCCATCCAGCTGTTGCACGCAAACGCCACGTCCGCATGGTTCACGTCGGACGTCATCTCAATATCCTGCGTGACGATGCACTCGATATTGGGATCGACGTTCTTCACCATGTCGTAGTGGTGCTTGGAGTTGTTGAGCACGTTCACGTTGGTCACCCAGCGGAACTTGCTCGGGGTCGGCATGTGCGTCTTGCCCGTGAACACCTTGCGCCCGTACTTGGGCGTGTTCACGATCAAGGCCGTGTCGCCGTGGTTCCAGAAGCCCACGTCCTCGCCGTAGTAGTACGACTTGGTCTTGATCTCCTTGCCGTGGGCGTTGGGGTCCAGGGTCAGGTTGAACGGATCCTCGCCGGTGTGCACCGCCAAACCCGCGCCCGACCACGGCGTGGCCGTCCAGCCGCCCGCCTTGTAGTTTCCCGACCAGGTGTGGCAGCCCGACCCGAACTTCCCGATGTTGCCGGTCAGCATGAGCACCAACGCCGCGGCGCGCCCCATTTCCGTCATGTGGAAATAGTGGCAGACGCCTTCGCCGTTGTTCATCTGCGCCGGCTTGATCGTGCCGCTGTCCCGCGCCCAGCGGACGATCAGGTCCTTCGGGGCCCGGCTGATCTGATGGGTCGTATCGAGGTCGTAGTCCTGCAGGTGCACCAGGTACATCTTGTAGATCGGCATCACGTCCACTTCGCGGCCGTTCAGCAGCTTGACCCGGTACGTGCCGGTCAACGCCGCGTCGATCCCGCTGTTGAAGTAGTGCCAGCCCACCTGCTCGCGGTGCAGCGGCACGGCCTGGTTCTTAGCCAAGTCCCACACCATCATGCCGCCCAGCCGCTGGATCTGCTCGGGCTTCAAGGACTGCACCTGCCCGGAATAGCTCTTGGAGAAATCCGGGAACTGGTAGTCCTTCACGACGTCCCGCGGATCCAGGTACTGCAGCGTGTCCGTGCGGACCAGGATCGGCATGTCCGTGTAGCCCTTGATGAACTCGATATCCTGCATGTTTTCATCGAGGATGATCTTGCAGGAGCCGAGGAAAATCGCTGCGTCCGTCTCCGGCCGAAGGGGAATCCAGTAGTCGGCCCGGGTGGCGGTCGGGTTGTACTCCGGCGTGATCACGACGATCCGGGCGCCCCGCTCGATCGCCTCGAGCTTCCAGTGGGCCTCCGGCATTTTGTTCTCGACGAAGTTCTTGCCCCAGCTCGTGTTCAACTTGCTGAAGCGCATGTCCACCAGGTCCATGTCGCAGTTCTGGGTGCCGTTCCACCACGGCTGCGACGGGTCCTGGTCGCCGTGCCAGGTGTAGTTCGTCCAGTACCGGCCGCCCTGCGCCTGCTCCGGCCCCACTTTCCGGATCCAGCTGTCCAAGAGCGGCAGTACCCCGCCGTTGAACCGCGTGTTCATCATCTTGCCGACGATGCCGAGCACCGGCATGCCCGCGCGATGCTTGAAGCAGCGCGTCCCCGCGCCCTTCATCATCTCGATCATCTCCGGCGGATACCCCTGCTCGCGCAACCGCCGCGCGCCCGCCTCGCCGCTGTACTTGGTCGCAATCAACACGACCGCCTTCGCGACGTAGGTGAACGCCGTGTCCCACGACACCCGGATCATGTCGTCCAGGTACCGGCTGTCGAATTTGTACTTCCGCTTCGTGTCGGGCGTCAGCTCGGGGGAGCCGTCATCCATCCACTGCTTCCACCCCCGGCGCATCAACGGGCCCTTCAACCGATACGGCCCGTACACCCGGCGATGGAACGTGTAGCCCTTCAAGCACATCCGCGGGTTGTGCCCGAACGTCCCGCGGTTCCCGTACAGGTCCTCGTACGTCTGGTGATCGTAGTTCTGCTCCACGCGCATGACGACGCCGTTGCGCACGAACGCGCGGACGCGACAGCCGTGCGTGTCGTTCGGGGAGCAGCACCAGGTGAACGAGGAGTCGTACCGATACTGATCGTGATAGACCCGCTCCCAGGAGCGGTCCGGGTAGTCGCCGAGGGGATTGCCCACCTCGATGACCGGCTGCAAGGCCGTCAGCGCCAGCGCCTTGTCGGCGATGGCGGCCGCCGCCACGGTCCCGGCTGAGACCTTCAAAAATTGTCGCCTTGATAAAAACATCCACACACCTCCTACAGTTGATCGATCCATCGTCCAAGAATCCTCGTGGCCCGGCTCTTTCGCCTATCACCTCCTTCAATCAAGCAGCAGTCAAAACTTCACACCGATGGCTTGGAGAGAAAGCAAGGAAAGAACCAGGCGTGACAGCCGAGGAAAGACGAGTAAAAACAATCCGATCGGGAGGAGAATGGCGGCGCGCCGCCTTACGAGGTGTGTAGTCGCCGTAGCGAGGAGGGCGAGAGAAAACGCTATAACACGAAAACAGCCTTTTTAACAGCGGCTTAGACGATCATTATCCACGTTACCGTTCGGTGACAGAAAACAGTGAGGTAACGGGATGGCGACCAGAAAGAAGGTTGGAGGAAGAAAGACATCAGAGATGTCGCGCGCTTGACTTGCCCTACCCCGCCCAGTACAATCCGCACGCTTTGATACGCCCAGAGCGGGAATAGCTCAGTGGTAGAGCATCGCCTTGCCAAGGCGAGGGTCGCGGGTTCAAATCCCGTTTCCCGCTCCATTTTTTCCACACATCAGATCAGTGACCACCACCCCTTAGCACCTGACCCGGCGCTGCTGCGCTCCTTCCGGCAGACCTCGCATCCACAGCGCTCCTTCAGCTTTGAAGCAGGCATTGCTCGATGGTTCATTTTCTTTGACTTGGAATTCATTTTCTTTGACTTGAACTGAGGCCGTCGCCTGATTCTCGCTCCGACCTTACCTTCGCTCCTATCGGAGACCCCTTCCCGCTGAGCCGAGCCTCCGCACAAGCGACGCAGCCTGCTCCAGGTCTTTGTCGGAGACTGGCTCTCGGCCAAACCGGGCACGACAATAGAGGTCGGTCAGAGCAGCAACGAGCGGCTCGGCTTCGGCCCGTTGCTGGCAGACATAACGCGCAAACTCCCAAGGAGTCCATCCCGCTCGTTTCCGGAGGCCGTGTGAGGCCAGCTCGTCCAGCATGCGCTGATAGAGGCGGATGATCTGTACGTCTGCCGGGCTGTCCACACGGATCGCCTTGTGGACCCGGTGAACCAACCATGCGATGAGGAGGGCTGCCGTCACGATCCCTCCCATCACCAGGGTCGCCCCGGGCCTCATCGGCTGGGACCATCGCCCTCGCCAGACACCGACCGCGTCGCTTACCTCGGACATCCACCCGCGGAGTCGATCGCTCTGCTGCTGAAGGCCCTGCACCGCGCTGACTTGATCGCGAAAACTATACTGGACCACCAGCCGATCCCATTTGAGCCGCATCGTGTCGACAAAGCCGGTCAGTTGCCTCCACACGCGATTGGAGAGATCGAAGGGGAGGCTTGGGGTCGGATCGAAGGTCAGCCAGCCGGAGTGCGGGAAATAGACCTCCACCCAGGCATGGGCGTCTTGCTGGCGAACCGCATAGTAGTGCCCGAAGTCATTCCATTCTCCCGGCAGGAATCCCGTCACCAACCGGGCAGGAATGCCCAGCGTCCGAAGGAGCACGACCATGGCGGTCGCGTAGTGCTCGCAGTAGCCGCTCTTGCGCGTGAAGAGGAAGTCCTCGAGGGGCGTCTGGCTCACCTCGGGTGGTAGATCGAGCGTGTAGCGATAGGCTCGGAGGAGGTGATCCCTGACGGCGAGCGTCTTCGCGAAGGGGCTCGTTGCCTGGTCGGCAATCGCATGGGCCAACTCCGCAATCCGCGGGCTCAGCTCGGGAAGCTGCAGGAAGTGACGCTGGATCTCGGGAGGGTAGGCGAACGCAGCCGCCCGCCGGTCCTCCTCGGCAAGCGGTGCAGGCAGCGACAAGACCGTGTATTGAAAACGGCCGGCCCGCCCGTACAGCGACGAAATTTGCCCCATGGCGTCGTTTTGAATGGCCGTCATCCCGCCACGAATCTGTTGAACGACCGGCATCCCGAAGAGGATGTTCGTGTCCAGCGCCTCCATCAGGATGTCTTGCCGAATCGGGGAGGCGCCGGGTCGCGCGCGACCACCCGGCAGGAGGTCGAAGAGCCCGTCATCGCTTCGAAGGACCACCCGGCGGCGGCTGAAGGTATTGGTCCACGACCGGCCGGTATAGCGATCGAAGGCCGCCCCCCGAAAATAGAACGGCCCGGTCGGAGGCTCCTCGAGACCGGGAAACTGCACGCGCATGACCAACGCGGCATCCTGCTTCACAGACCCGATCGTGCCCAGGTCGACCCGCTCGGAAAACCCCGACGTCCTGATGGCCGTGCCGCTCGTGCGCTGGAAAAACCCGAAGCCCGTCCGTGGGATGAGAAAAAAGATGCCGCAGGTGACCGCCAGCGTCAGGACGGCGATCGCCGTCGTCGCCCAGAAGAACCTTCGTGTGATCGGCACCTGCGGCGGATCCGCCGCTGCGCGGCCTCGGCTCTTCGACACCGTGCCCTCCACCGCGAGGTGATGGAGCAGGAGCGCCCAGACGGCGGCGACCAGGTATGCAACGAAGGCGACCGCGTACCAGAGATCCGTCGTCAGGACCGCCGCCGACAAGAATTGGAGGAAGCTGACCGCGCACAGGTGCAGATGATCGACCGGTCGATCGAGCGTGAGCAGCTTGATCGCCATCAACACGACCAACACGAACGAGCTGGCTTGCAGGAGATCCTGAGAGCCCCAGACCATCTCGATCGCGCCGAACAGCACGCCCGCCGTCAGCGTCAGGTTCCAGAGCGGGAGTGGCAGGCGCAGCCATCGCGCGCCCGCCGGCGAGAGCGCCTGTCCCAGGCTCGCAAGCAAGGCCGCCAGCCCGACGCCGATCAGGGCCGGATGCAAATGCCCCGCGCCCCATAGTGTGAGGAAAGAGATCGTCGCCAGCCCGATGCCGCTGAAGCGGAGCGCGCGCGGCACCATCACGCCGGCTCCGGGTAGTCCGAGGCGACGAGCATTCGCGTGACACCTTGACCGATCTCCATCGCCTCCGGGTCGGGCCATGAGAGGACCATCACCGTGATCTCGCTGGCCCCGGCCTGTTCGGTAAAGGTACGCAGCGCCGTGGAGAGGGGCCGGTCGGCCGGGTCGGGCCGACAGTCGGCAAGGCCCAGGAGCAATCGATGCAACTGGACCTCTCCCATGCCATACGGCACCTCCTCGGCGCCCAATAGCAAGCGCACCTCATAGAGCCGTTCGATGAAGAAGACGCACAACGAGGCGGTGAGCGAGACGGCGTCCTCGAAACGATCCGTCGAGCCGGGCTCTGATCGAGAGAGCCGCGTGGGGAGCGCGAGGGTCACGCGACGCTGGTCCTCGGCTTCCGTCTCTCGCAGGATCAGTTGCGCCTTGCGAGCCGTGGTCTTCCAATGAATGCTCCGCGAGTCGTCCCCCGGCTGGTAGAGCCGGAGGTTATACAGGGTGGTCCCCTTGCCGCGCCGCGGCAACGCTTCCTCTTGCCCCAACGTCTCGAGATCGTCGAGCAGGAGCGGAGGCAGCGGCTTGAGCCGGGGATAGACGAGCAGATCGGCTCGCACGGGCAGGATCGCGGTCTTGTCGAAGAGGCCGAAAGGGAAGCGCGTCATCAGCGCCACCGCTTCCAGGTGAAAGCGGCCTCGCCGGTTGACCAGCAAAGGATAGTAGTGAACCGCCGTCCCGCCCGGCGCGAGATGCCGGATGTGGACGCCGCGGTCGATGAACGTCTCGCCGGCAACGTCCGCGACGCGCAAAGAAAAGACCGGGAAGCGACTCTGGCGGTTTCTGATGACGAAGGAAGCGGAGGCCGGCTGCTGGGCGTAGAGGCACGGCGGCAGCCTCCGGTCGACGGTCACGCGGTTGAAGCACTGCTCCGACAGCACGCCGGACATGATGATGAGGCTCAGCATGAGCGCGAAGAGGAGATAAAGGAGGTTCGTCCCGGTATTGATCGCGGCGACGCCGATCCCAATCGTGAGGAGCACGAACCGGACCCCGTCGGGGGTCACGCGCAAGGAACGGTTCTTGGAAAGCCGTCGGGCCAGTCGGCGGAGGCGCATGATCGAGGGCATGGCTCCTCGGGATCAGGTCGTCGGTGGACGTGAAGGCTCGGAGGATGGGGCCGCCGGCGATGACATGCTGCTCACAGCGGGACGGGAACGGACTCCAGGATCTGACGGACCAGCTCTTCCACCTCTTCCACCTGATGGCCGCGAGGCCCGGACCGGGTTTTCAGCATCAGGCGATGCGGGAGCACGATGGGAGCGAGCTCTTTGATATCGTCGGGCAGGCAATAGGTCCGATCGCGCACGAGTGCCAAGGCCTTTGCCGCCCGCGACAAGGCGACCGCGCCGCGCGTGCTGACGCCCAAGGCGAGTTGCTCGCTTTTCCGAGTCTCACCGACGATCGCCAGCAGGTAGTCGAGCAAGCTGTCGTCCATCCGGACCTGTTCGGCGTGGTGCTGAAGCTCCAGGACCTCGTCCGCGGTCAACACCGGCTCCAGCTCATCCGCGGGATGCAGAGAGGCGGGCCGATCCAACACCTCCTTTTCGGCCGCGAGGTCGGGATACCCGATACGGATGCGCATCAAGAATCGGTCGAGCTGGGACTCGGGAAGTGGAAACGTTCCATGATGCTCGGCTGGATTTTGCGTCGCGATGACCATGAACGGCTGCGGCAGGTCGCGGGTCTCGTTGTCCATCGAGACCTGGGCTTCGTTCATGGCTTCCAGCAGGCTGCTTTGTGTCTTCGGCGTCGTCCGATTGATCTCATCGGCAAGGACGATGTGGGCAAAGATCGGGCCCGGCATGAACTCGAAGGCCTGCTTCTGACGGTTGAAGATGGAAATGCCCAGGATATCGGACGGGAGCAGGTCGCTGGTGAACTGAATCCGCCGAAAGGAGCAGGCCAGGGAACGGGCAAGGGCATGGGCGAGCGTCGTCTTCCCGACCCCCGGGACGTCTTCGACCAGGAGATGACCGCGGGCCAGCAGACACACGACCGTCCATTCGACCACCTGGGACTTGCCCTTGACGACCCGCTCGATGTTGGTCTGGAGGAGGCGTATTTTCTGTGAAGAGTTCAAGACTTCGAAGAGTTCGTGACGGGCCAGACGGTGACCCAGAGTCTAGCAAAGGGCCCTAGGACCGTCAATGTAGCGGTCGAGGGAGGCAGGGACCAGCGTGAGGAACCACGGCGGCTCTTCCTCCCGCATGGAGCCGAACAGACGGGCCGTCTGGCTTGCGGGCAATCCTTCGAAGACGGCGCCGCGACGGACCTCCGCATAACGAAAGCCAATTGCAGGCTCGGAGGCGCCGGGCACCGGTAGGACCGAGCGCAAGGGGGCCACGTCGTTCAAGACGAGGCGTCCTCCAATGGGCAGCGCGTTCAGCTCCTCGTAGACCGGGCCGAAGACCTCCCGTCGGATCGCCGGCGTGAAGATGACGTCCTTGGGCCGGACCCGTTCGCCCTCCAGCAATTGCGAAAGCAGTTCCCAAAACACGTGCGAGTCGATCGACGTCAAGACGCACAGTCGTCCTCGCCGGGCCATCACGCACAGCAGCGCGAGGGGACCCTTCACGTCGAACTTCCATGGCGGGAACAGCAGCGCCCGCCCGCCATGCAGTACTTCCAACGCTTCCTCACCATCCACGCGAACGCGGCGAAAGTCTCCCTTGGTCCGCTTCAAGTCCTCTTCGATCAGCCGCGCGGCCACGCGGGTGGGTTCATAGGCAAAAGTCGGTGTTGCGGGTGCGTGGCACGTGACGATCGTGTAGGAGGACAGGAGACCTTGGACGCCGTCGAGCTCGAGCATATCGACGTTGCCCCACAGACGAAACGTCAGGGCGGAGGACGGCGACCGCGACGCGCGATGGAGACGCTCCAGGTGACGAGGGTCGGCATGGAGCCGGCCGCCGAGTCGCGACCGTGGATCGAGGCGGTCGAGGCAATGGAGCGTGAGATGGCGGCCCCCGGACTGGAGCTCGCCGGAGTACCGGTCGACCAACTCCACCGCAAACGACAGGTCTCCGGACCCGAGGTCCAGCAGCGAACTGGTGGGGGCTGCGAGCAAGAGGTCATAGGGGTTGGGGCGCTCCCGCACGAATTGCTCGACCTGAACGGGCGTCAATCCGGGCGGCTCGCCGTGGCTGGATTCCGAGCCGATCCCGAACAAGACGCAGAGGGCGCGGAGCGCTTTGGTCGGCGGCAGCCCGGTCAACTCCTTGAGCGCGTCGCCTCGAGAGGTGTCGGAATCCGCCCCTCCCAACGTCTGGCTCAAGGCCTCCTTCAAGCCGGCGGGCAGGTCGGACGAGGCGACGGCCGCTCGCAAGGCCGCCCGCGTCGCCTCGATCGCGTCCTGGCCGACCAACTTTCGGGAACGTTGCCAAGCGCGCGGCTCGGCCTGTTTGACCGCTCGAAGCCGGGATTTCAAGTGAGCGGCGAGGGCATGATCGAACGGCATCGAGGAAGGAGCAGTCGAGTTTGACTAACCGGTGGACAGCATAGAGGCCGGTCGGGACCGAGTCAAGCGCGCTTGCCGGTTTCCCTCGGCTGTGTTAGGAACCAGCCATGTGGTCCATCCTGCTCTCCGCCTGTCTAGCCTTGGCCGGCCTGCTCCTCTCGTCTCCGGCCGGCTTCGCTGATCGACCAGCCGAGGCGCTCGCCCCCTGGCAGATCTGGGACACCCACCGCCGGGAGCCGGTTGCCTTCGAGCAGTGGGCTGCGTTGCTGGCCGAGCAGGATGTGATTTACCTCGGCGAAGAACACCAGAACCAGTGGCACATCGAAGCGGCGCTCCGGGTCCTTCGCAGCCTCGTGGAACGCCACCATCGCCCGGCGCTTGCAATGGAGATGTTCACGTGGGACGGCCAGAGCGCGCTGAACCGCTATGTGACTGATCCGGATGCCTCTCGGGAAGAGTTCTTGACGGCATCGAAGTGGGCCGCGGGTTGGGGAGGCGCGTTCGAAGACTACGAGCCGCTCGTCTCGTTCGCGCGGACACAACGCCTGCCGCTGCTCGCGCTCAATCCGCCACGGTCACTGGTGCGGGCGGTTGCACGACAGGGGTTGGCCGCCGCGATGGCAGACAGCGGCATGGCCGCCTGGCACATGGATCGTGAGACCTTCGTCGAAGACCCTGACTATCGCGCCGTGATCATGCGCCAGCTCACGCTGTGCCACGGTGGCCTGTCCGAGGAGGGCTATGGACGGATGTACGAGGCGTCGGTCTTCCGGGACGAAGGCATGGCGAAAGTGATCGCCGACTACGTGCGTCACGAGACATCATCGGGCGAGCGGCACCACCCCGTCGTGAGCTATACCGGCGGCGGCCACATCCAGCACGGCCTCCCCGTGCCGAGTCGGGTTCGGAGGCGCGTCCCGGACGTGCGTCAGACCACGGTGTATCTGGCCTCCGTGACGGCGGATCGTGCGGAGGAGATCGAGGCCCTGCTTCGCGAGACGATCGCCGACTACGTTTGGCTCACACCGGTCGGGCAACAAGGCCCGCCCAAGCGGTGTGGGGGATGAACAGGGTCTCCAACTCGTTCCGCGCCATGCATATTCAAGGAATCGCCCGCGGAGGCCGGGCGTCCGCTTCGTCCCGCCACACCAATCGAGACTGAATCAATACTGACCGAGTCGCCACCACCTTCCCGAATGCTGACTTGACACGACTTTCGTCGGCGGGTACACATGTACGTACGTCTTCCTGCGAGGGATCACGGGCCGTCATGCGAGGCAAGATCGCCTGCTCAGCGCAACGTCTCAGCCTGCTCGACCCGGCTATGGTCCAGTCGGTCGTCGAGGCCCAAGCCTACCAGGTCGCTCACCAATACCGCTCTGAAAACCGGGTTCGGATCACCGATGCCGACGAACGCCAGATCTCTTCGGTCGTCATCGGCAATTCCGGCGTCTATCAAGTCACGGTCCAGCTCAAGGATGGGGCCCTGTCGACCAAGTGCACCTGTCCGTTGAACAACGAGCAGCCGCTGTGCCGCCATTCGATTGCCGTCCTGCTCGAGTATCATCGCTGGGCGCAAGCGAAGAGCGCGCAGCAGCCCGCCGCCAAGCCCGTCCCGGTGCAGGCTCCACCCGCGTCGAACGGCCGGACGTCCTCCGCGCTGGACATCAAGCTCAGCGAGATCACGCGATTCGTCGAGTGGCTGCAGGCGGCCGTCCCGCTGGTGGAGCAGGGACACCCCTTCCCCAGCCCACCTCCTCTGGGGGAAGAGGCGTTGACCTGGGTGCGGGTCTTGCAAAGTCTCGACGAGCGTCGCCGCGCGAGCGAGGAGCGGTGCGCCGCGATGGAGGCCGACGTCCGGGCGCACGAAGCGCATCTTGGCCGGGTCACCCAGCAGCTCCAGTCCTGTATGGAGGACACGAAAGCCGCCCAGGTGGCCTGCGAAACCCTCAGGCGGGAGGTGGCGGCCTACAGCGCGATGCAAGCCAAGTTCGTGGAGATCGCCAAGAGCTTTGACGGATTCGATGGTCAGATGAAGCGGATCGTCGGCGACGTCACCAAGAGCGTCTCACAGCTCGACGGCCTCGCCGGCGCCTTCAAAGAGACGGCTGCCGCCGTCCAAAGCCTCACCAAGAAACCCTGACGTCACGCTTCCCGCACCGGCTTCCCCGTCGCGCGCATCACGAACACGTACAGCACGCACAGGAGCAGAGCGAACCCGCCGACCAGGTAGGATTGCTGCTGAAGCACCTGCACGAGCCGGCCCGGGTCCTCGACGAGCTCCGGCTGGTCACCGAGCACTGTGGTTCCGAACCATGCCAACACCAGGCACCAGAGCCCGGCCCCGACGATCGTCATGGCGCTGTAGAGGCCGAACGGCATGCGCACGAGACCGGCCGGAATCCCGATGAGATGGCGCACGACGGGAACCAGGCGCGCAAAGAACACCCCGCCCGCTTCATACCGCGCCAGCCAGCGCTCCGCTCGCAGCAGCTTCTCTTCGGGACAGAAGAGATACGGCCCGTAACGAACCAGAAGCGGCCGTCCCAACCACCGGGCCGCCCAATAGGTCGCGGCGGCTCCCGCATAGCTCCCCACGGTGCCGGCGATGACCACGCCGGCGAAGCTGTAGCGACCTTGCGACGCCCAGTAAGCGGCCGGGGGAATGACGATCTCGCTCGGGATCGGGAAAATCGAGCTTTCGAGCGCCATCAGCACGATGATCCCGGCGTAGCCCCACTCGTTCACCATCTGAAACCAGAGCCCGATCCAGTGCTGCATCGCCTCCACCAAGCGGCGCGATTCTACCTGGACGCGGTTCCAAAGACTAGGCCAGGAGAACTAGGGTGCTCTTGGGCTCTTGCAGACCGAGAAGGGGATTCTGTAGAATCGCGCCCATTTCAACCAAGCGGTCAGCCAGAGGCGACCGATGAGGAGGAGCGATCATGGGCAGGATTGTTTCGGGTCTCGCGGGTGGAGTCGTGAGTGTGTTCTTGACGAGCGCGGCCGCACTGGCCAACGAGCCGAAAGGCGGCGCGCCGGATTACAGCGGCATCAGCGGCATGTATTACACGCTGATCGCCATCATTCTCGGTTACGGCGTCTACGACACGTTCTTCAAGAAGTCCTGACGCCCTGCACTCGCGTGCGGCGCCCGGGCTCGGCGGTCCGCCGAGCGCGAGACCCGATGGCCGTCACGTGGTCCGGCTCGCCCCTCGTGTTTGAGCAAGGGCTTGAGAACCGGCCACAGATGGTCGGCGATGAGCCGGTAACCTTCTCCGGTCGGGTGGATGCCGTCGTCCAGGTTCAAGCGCGTCTGCCCGCCGACGCCTTCGAGGAAAAACGGGACGAACGGCAGGTCGTGCCGACGGGCGAGCTCATGGTAGACCGCTTCGAAGCGCGTCCGATACTCCTCGCCATAGTTCAGCGGTAACTTCATCCCGGTCAGGACGACGGTGGCTCCCGCTGCGCGCAGCCGACGGATCATCTCGTCGAGATTCGCGCGCAACTGCTCCAGGGGCAGGCCGCGGAGCCCGTCGTTCGCCCCGAACTCCAGGATGACGAGCTCGGGCCGGCTTTTCAGCACCCACTCGAGTCGTCGAAGCCCACCGGCGCTCGTGTCGCCGCTCACGCCGGCATTCACGACGCGATAGCGATACCCGGCCTCGTTCAGCCGCCGTTGGAGATGCGCAGGATACGATTGGTCCCTCGGGACTCCCGGGCCGGCCGTCAGGCTGTCCCCGAGCGCCACGATCGTCGGCCTCTCGTCCTGCTGATCTCGCAGGCCTCTCGGCCCGCCCGGGTCCGCCGTTGGCTCCGTCGCGCGGCCGGCATGCTCCTCGGAGCTGACGACCGACGTGGCTTCTGACATGCCGTCGCCCGGGGCTCGGTCACAGCCGAGCACCCAGATGCTCGCGATCAGCAGCATCGAGGCCGGGATCATGACGAATGGCCACCCCTGCCTCACCGGCAGATCCTCCAGAACGCCTCTCATTCGAACACTCGAAGGGCGACAGTATAATATACCCTCAACGGCCAACGGAGGGACCAGCCGATGATCAGCCTCGTCGACGTCAGCATGCGACTCAGCGGCGGCGGCCATGACGTGACCGTGCTGAACGACGTGTCGTTCGACATCCCGGCCAAGCAGCGGGTCGCGATCGTCGGGCCATCGGGAAGCGGCAAGTCCACCCTGTTGGGCTTGATCGCCGGGCTCGATCGGCCGACGACCGGATCCATTCGGGTGGACGGCGTCGACATCACCGGTCTCTCGGAAACGGAGATGGCCCGATTTCGGCGCCGGCACATCGGGTACGTCTTCCAATCCTTTCACCTGATCCCCACCTTGACGGCGCTCGAGAATGTCGCCCTCCCGCTCGAGTTGAACGGCGATGGCGGGGCCGCGACGCGGGCCGCCGACCTGCTCGCCTCCGTCGGTCTTGCCGACCGGCAGAGCCATTATCCGATGCAACTGTCCGGCGGGGAGCAGCAGCGCGTCGCCGTCGCCCGGGCCTTTGCGGTGCATCCGCCGATCTTGCTCGCCGATGAGCCGACGGGCAACTTGGATTCGACCACCGGGCAGCAGGTGATCGACCTCCTCCTCGGCTTGAACCGGGATTACGGGAGCACCTTGGTGCTCGTCACCCACGACGCCAGCCTGGCGGCATTCGCCGAACGCATCCTCACGCTCCGCGACGGTCGGATCGCCTCGGACGTGTCCTCGGTCCCTCGGCCATGACCCGGGCACCGGCTGTTTCCGGAGCGCCGCGTCACCCTCCCGCCCGAAGGGCGGACCATAGGAGACAGGTTCTTCGATGCCGTTTTCCGTGAACATGGCGTGGCGTGAGACACGGACGGCCTGGCGTCACTTCCTCTACTTCTTCGTCTGCATCGCGCTCGGCGTCGCCGCGCTCGTCGGGGTCGGGCTGTTTGCCGACAATCTGGAGCAGACCGTCGCGCGCGAAGCCCGGAGCCTCATGGGGGGCGACTTGGAAGTGCGGCTCTCGCATCCGTTGAGCGAGCAGGGGCGGGCTGTCCTCGAAGGACTGGGGGAAAGAGGAGCGAGCGTCACCCACGTGAGCGAGCTGGTCGCGATGGCGTCGAGGTCGAATTCCGGATCCCCGACCGCGGCCGGCCCGGTTTCGTCCCAGATCATCGAGCTCAAAGCGGTCGAGCCCGCGTACCCGCTCTATGGGACCGTGCAGACCACCCCGACGCGCCCCCTCGCGGACCTCCTGGCGCCGGACCCGGCCCCCTGTCGGGTCGCCGGCGAGGAGCACCGGTGCTATGGCGCGGTGGTGCAAGAGGCCCTGCTGATCAAAATGGGCCTCTCCGTCGGCGATCAGTTCAGCATCGGCCGCGCCTGGTTTCGCATTCGCGGCACGATTGCGCACGAGCCGGATCGCATTGCCAGCGCGTTCAGCCTCGGTCCCCGCGTGCTCGTGTCACAAGACGCATTGGGGGCGGCCGACCTCGTCAAACCCGGCAGCCGCGTACGCGAACGGCACCTGATCCGGGTCCCGGCCTCCCTGGACGCGGGGCAGGTCCTCGAGGAGCTGCGCGACCGGCTCGCGCCTGATTCCGCTCGCATCACGGCGTTTCGGGACGCCCAGCCGCAGCTCCGACGTTTCCTCCAACAACTGGATCGGTACCTGGGCCTAATCGGGCTCACCGCGTTGTTCGTCGGCGGCATCGGCGTCGCGACTACGATCCACGCGTTTCTCAAAGAGAAGCTGCACACGATCGCCGTGCTGAAAACGCTCGGCGCGGACTCGAAGACGATCATCCGCACGTACCTCTTCCAGGCCGTCACCCTCGGCTCGATCGGCAGCGTGGCGGGCCTGCTGATCGGAACCACGGTGCAACACGCGATGCCGACCCTTCTGGCCGGGCTGTTCCCGCAACAGCTTCTCGAGCTGTCCCAAGGCGGCTACTCGCTGCCGCCCGCCCCCCTCGTCAGAGGACTCCTGCTCGGGATCGCCACCACGCTGCTGTTCACCATCTGGCCTCTGCTCGGGGTCCGGGACGTGTGTCCCGCGCTCATCTTCCGGGCGGACGTTCTGGCGTTGGAAGCGCGACACCCGGGTGCCGACGGACCGCGCCGGCGGCCACGGCGGCCGCGCGATGCCGTGCGGGTGGTGACCGCGGGCGCGATTGCGCTCGGTCTCGCCGGCGTGGCGATGTGGCAGGCCGAGTCGGTCGTGATCGGGGCCCTGTTCCTCGGCGGGCTGGTCGCGGGGGCCTTCCTCCTCGTGTTCGCGGCCCGGTTCCTGGTCACGGCGCTCAAGCTCGCTCCGCCTCCCGGCTCCCTCGTGCTTCGGCACGCGTTCGCGAACCTGTGGCGCCCGGGGAGTCAAGCCATCTCGATCACGGTCGCGATCGGGATCGGGGTCATGATCATCATGACGATCTCGATCATCGAGCGATCGCTGGTCCGTCACATCGGGGACAGCCGACCGATCGACGCCCCCACGTTCTTCTTCATCGACATCCAGCCCGACCAGCGCGATGGCGTGGAGCGCCTCCTCGTCGAGCGGCTGCCCGGCACCCGAATCGACCTCACGCCGCTCGTGCGCGCCCGACTGCATGCCGTGAACGGCCGACCGGTGCCCTTGAATGGAGGCGTCGACCGCGAGCCCGACAAGGGAGGAGATCGTGAAGAACACGGCGTGTCGTGGTATCTGACCCGGGAATACGTGCTGACGTTCCTGGAGCAGTTGCCCAAGGACAACGCGATCCTCGCCGGTCAGTGGTGGGGTTCCGGCGCCCGGCCGGACCAACCCTTGATCTCCGTCGAGGAGGACGCGGCGCGCCATCTGGGGGTCACCGTCGGCTCCACGCTGGCGTTCGACATCCAGGGCGCCCTCGTGTCTGGGACGGTGAGCAGCATCCGCAAGGTGGAATGGAACAACTTCTCCACCAACTTTTACATGATTCTCTCGCCCGGTGCGTTGGAGGGGGCCCCGTTTACGTACGTCGCCACCGCGCGAGTATCGCCCGGAGAACAGATGGCGGTTCAGCAGGCGGTCGTGGATGCGTTCCCGAACGTCACGGCGATCAACATCGGTGAGGTCATGGGGACGTTCTCACGGGTACTCGAACACCTGTCCTTCGCCATCCGCGCGATCGCCGGCTTCTGTATTCTGGCGGGAGCCGTGGTCATGGCCGCGGCGCTGGCGACGACCCGCTACCGGCGGTTGTACGAGTCGGTAATCTTCAAAGCCCTGGGCGCCACCCGGAACTTGATCGCCGGCGCCTTCGCCGCCGAGTACGCGGTCCTCGGGTCCGTGGCGGGCCTCATCGGAACGGGACTTGCCGCCGGGCTGTCATGGGCCATCCTCGACTCCGTGTTCGATCTGCCCTGGATCTGGCCGGTCCATGTGCTCCTGGTCGGCCTCGCCTTGACCATCGTGTTGACCGTCGCCGTCGGGTTTCTGGCCACCTATCGCATCCTGGGCGAGCGTCCGTTGTCCATCCTTCGGCATGAATAGGCGCCGCAGGATGGAGAACGGCCGCGGCGCCGCGGGGATCGGCCGGTACGACCCAAGGGATGAGGTCAGCGAGCCAAGACGCGATCGAGGTAGGCGTGAAGAGGTGAAGCTTCCCGTTCACGCAGGGTCACCGCAATCCGCAACTGTTCGAGGTATTGCTCCAGCGTCTTGCCGCCGAGGTCGATCTTTCGCTCCTCGAAAAACCGCCGCACGTCGCGCTCCAACTCAGGCGTGGCCAGCGCGGTGATCCCTTCGCACATCCGCCGCAGACCGTTCTTTGGAAAGAGACGGTCCATGGTCTCCCACTCGCGCTTGACGAACTGCCAGGCCAATTCCCGGCCGTAGACGCTCGTCAGGACCATGCGGACGATGAACGGCGCATCCTGCGTCCGAATGTCGCCGTTCACCGTCTTGACCAGCGTCTGCTCCAGCAGCGCGGGCGACGTGAACAGCGCCAGCGAGTACAGATAGCGGCGCTCCTCTTGGGGAGTGGCCGCGCTCTTGAAACGGCGCACGTACTCCTCGTAGCGGGATGCGTCGCCCACGTGCGCCAGGATCGCAATGATCGCGGGCAGCAGATTGGGGTCGAGGCGGTCCGCCTCACGATATCGCTCGGCCGCCTGTTGCTGGACGCCGGAGTCGTTGCCGATCGTGCCCAGTGCCCGGATCACTTCCGCCCGCAACTGCTTGGTCAGCTCATCCTCGCCGGCCTGGGGGGACCAGCCCAGCTCGCGGAAGAGCGAGCCGAGGCGGGTCCGCACGAGCGCTTCGAGGTTGGGACGATCCTCCGGCGCGATGATCCGGTTCAGGCCGTGAAACGAGCCGAGGAGGATTTCCCAGACATTCTTGTCACGGTCCTTCTCGAAGACCGCGGTCAGATCCAGGTAGTCGGACACGGGCATCACGCCGGCCACCGCCGCCGCCCAGGCATCGCTGATCAGATTGAAGCGCTCGATGGCGGCCAGCCCGTCCGGAAGCAGGCGTACGAGCCCCTCCAACAGCTCCGCACTGTAGCGAACCCGATAGAAGCCGTGCCCTCCTTCGTTTAGCACGACGGCATCATAGCCGGCCGGGACATCCAGCTCGGTCTCCGGCGCGGTCAGCAAGACACGCCGAGACTCGCTCGTGCCCGCTGCCATCCACTTGAGCTGAACCGGGATCTGCCAGCGCTGATCGGGATCCGAGGGGGAACCGGCCGGCGGCTGCGGGAGATAGGTGAAGCGCTGCTGGCTGATCACCAGCCGGCCGCGCGCCACCGTCGCGGTGAGCAGCGGGTACCCGGGCTTGAAGATCCACCCGTTCATGACCTCCGGAACCGGCTGTCCGGCGGCATGCCCAAGCGCCGTCCACAGGTCGCCGGTATCCGCATTCCCGTAGGCATGTACCCGCAAGTATTCGCGTACCCCGTCACGGAACACGTCGGGTCCCAGGTACTGCTCCATCATACGAAGCACCGACGCTCCCTTTTCGTAGGTCAGCACGTCGAACATCGCATCCGCATCCTTGGGCGCGACGACGGGGTATTCGATGGGGCGGGTGCTGTGCAGCCCATCGACCGACATGGCGGCCGCCCGGGAGACGCCGAAGGTCGTCCACCGGCGCCAAGCCGGCTTCCAGGCGTCGACGGCGAGCATCTCCATGAACGTCGCGAATGCCTCGTTCAGCCACAGTCCGTTCCACCAGCTCATCGTGACCAGGTCGCCGAACCACATGTGCGCGTTCTCGTGCGCGACGACGTCGGCGACGCGCTCCAGCTCGGCGTGAGTCGCCGTCCCCTCATCGACGAGGAGCGCGGTTTCCCGAAAGGTGATCGCGCCCAGATTCTCCATCGCCCCGGAGGCGAAGTCGGGAATCGCCAGCAGGTCGAGCTTGTGACCCGGGTAGGGGACGCCGTAGTACTCCTCGAAGAACCGGAGGGAAAAGGCCCCGATCGCCAGCCCGAACGGCGTCAGTCGGCGCTTTCCGGGAACCGACCAGATCCGTAACGGCGTCGACCCGACCATGACGGCTTCCGTCGCTTCGAGCTCGCCCACGACGAACGCGACCAGATAGCTGGACATGCGGATCGTGTCCGCGAACTGCACGATCTTCTTCCCGCCCTCGCGGCGCTCGGAGAGCACCGGTGTATTCGAGACCGCGGCAAGATGGGCATCGACGACGAGCGTGGCGGCGAACACGGCCTTGAAGGCCGGCTCGTCCCAACAGGGAAAGGCCCGGCGTGCATCGGTCGCTTCGAACTGCGTCGCCGCGAGGACGTGCCGCCGGCCCTGCTCGTCGGTGTAGGTGCTCCGATAGAAGCCGCGGAGCTTGTCGTTGAGGAACCCACGGAAGGCGAGCTGGAGGCGCCAGGTGCCGGGCTCGAGTTGGACCGGGAAGCGGATCCGGCAGCGCTCGGTCGCGTCCTCCATCTCGATCGTCCCGTGATGGTGCACCGTGCCCTGCTCGATCGTCGCCCGCTCGATGTGCAACTCCACGGCGTTGAGCACGATCTCCGAGGTCGCCCGGTGGACGGTGAGCGTGACCGTCTCTTCGCCCTGAAACGTGAAATCGGCCAGACTCGGCTCCAGCCGGAGATCATACCGGATTGGAACGACATGCTGCGGTAATCGATAGGGATTCATGGCTCGTCGCGCTCCATCGATCTCTTCTCTTTCGACGCCGGGCGGTCGCCCGGACGACAGGCGGGCCGCGGCGCGCAAGGGTGCTCCGAATATACTCAGCGCCTGGAAGCCCAGCAGGGCGCCGGCGGCCCGTACTCCCGCTTCAAGGACACGGCGCCGCGTCACACCCGCAGGAAACGTCCGAGGCGCATCCCGGTGGCGCTCCCCGGGCACGTCATGTCCTCACCGCCTTCTGCACCTCGACACCATGCGCGGTGCCGACGATGAGGAGATCCGTGCGGTTGACGAAGAGCCCCGTTTCGACCACGCCGGGAATCTCGTTCAGCCGGGTTTCCAATTCGGCCGGCTGATCGATCCGCGGGACGTGGACGTCGAGAATATAGTGCCCCGCCTCGGTCTTGAAGTAGGCGCCGGCCCGCCGGCGGATGACCGCTTTGACTCCAAAGGACTCGATGAGCCGACCCGTGCTTCCCCAGCCGAACGGCACGACTTCGACCGGGAGGGGAAAGGGCAGCCCCAAGACCGGCACACGCTTCGTCTCGTCCACCACGATGATGACGTGCCGCGCCGCCGCGATGACGATTTTTTCTTTCAACAGGGCGCCGCCGCCGCCTTTGACCAGATTCAACCGCGGATCGACCTGGTCGGCCCCGTCGATCGCGACGTCGATCACCCAGTCGTCTTCGGTGTCGATCAGCGGCACCCCATGCGCCCGCGCCAGCTCCGCGGTCTCCCGCGATGTCGGGACTCCGCGGACCTTCAGCCCGCGCTGGATCCGCTGGGCGAGGCCGAGCACGACGTACTTCGCCGTCGACCCCGTCCCCAGGCCCACGACCATGCCGTCCTGCACGTACTGCACGGCGGCCTCGGCGGCCGCCCGCTTCCACGCGTCCTTGTCCGTCACGGCTCCCCCTTCATTATTTGAAGCGCCAGGCCGAGGCCGCCAGGCAGGCCCTCTCAGCCGTTCGCCATCTTCGCCGCCTCGGCGGCCGCCCCCAGCAGGCCGCACTGATCGTTCACGATGACGTGGACGGGGATCTGGCTCAGGAGCTTCTTGTACCGTCCTTTGGCGGCGAACGCCCGGATGAACGTGCCGTCCTGCAGCTTGGCGAGCAGCTTGGGCGCGATCCCACCGCCGATGTAGACGCCGCCGAGCGCCATCGCCTTCAACGCCAGGTTCCCGGCCTCGGCCCCGTAGATCGACGTGAACAGATCGAGCGCCTGTACGCAGATCTCCGCCTGTTTCTTCAGGCCGATGTCGGCGATGACCGCGGCCGGATCGCCGACCTTGATGCGCTCGGCCACCCAGGTGGGCTCGTTCCGTCTCGTGTCGCGCAAGAACTCATAGATGGCGTGGAGGCCGGGACCCGACAGGACGCGTTCATAGCTGACATGGAGATAGCTGAGGCGGAGATGCCGCAACAACTCGATCTCCTGGTCATTGTTCGGCCCGAAATCCGAATGGCCGCCTTCCGATGCCATGGGCTGGTAGCGGCTCCCGTCCCAAAACAGAATCGCCTCTCCGAGCCCCGTTCCGGCCGCAATCAACGCCATTGCCCGCTTCTCAGACGGCGGGCTGCCGTGGTTGAGCGTGACGGTCTCATCGGGGCGGAGTTGGAGCAGACCGTGGGCGGTGGCTTCCAGGTCGTTCAGCAGCCGTAACCGCGGGATCTCGAAACGCTGGGCCAACTCGTGACCGTCGACGAACCAGGGAAGATTGGTCGTTCGGCACCGGTTGTCGATCACGGGGCCGGCCACCCCGATGCACGCGGCACTGACCGTGACGGGTTCCTCCGGCGGCGCCGGTTCAACCGGAGGCTCCCGCTCCGCCGCGGCCTCGGCGTCGTCCGGCCCCTCGACGGCCTTCGGCGGATGGAGGAATTCGTCGAGAATCTGTTCGAACGATTTGTACTCCCCGCTCAGGAACACCGCTTCACGGACCGGCTCCACCCGCTCGGTCGTCCAATCGAACAAGGCGAGCCGCGTCTTTGTACCGCCAATGTCACCGGCTAGGATCATCTAGGCCTCATCACCTTCGAGCTGTTGTTTGCTGAGCGCCAACTGCGAGGCAGCCGCCCGATCGAGGAACCAGCTCACCCGCCCCTCCGCCCCGCGGAGCAGCTTGGCCGGGTATTCGAACGGATCGAGGGACTCGTCGTCGAAAACGGCCCGGACCGCCCCCGCTTTGGCTTCCCCGGTCACCAGTAGGAGCACCTGACGGGCCTGGTTGATCAGCGGCACCGTGAACGAGAGGCGGTCCGGTACGCCGTGAGGAGCCTTCGTCGCGACCACGGCCCGAGCCCCTTCCTTGAGGGCAGCCGAATGGGGGAAGAGCGAGGCGATGTGCGCGTCTTCTCCAAGGCCGAGCAGGATGAGATCGAAACGCGGCCACGCGGGGGGCGCGACCTGGAACCGGTCCCGCATGACCTTCTCGTACCGGTCGGCGGCCTCGTCCGGAACCGCTTCGCCTTCCATCCGGACCGTCCGGCGAGGATCGATGCCCAACGGCCGGAGCAGCGTCTCCTCCGCCGACCTGAAGTTACTCTCCGGATGATCGGGAGGCACGCAACGCTCGTCACTGAAATAAAATTCGACCCGTGACCAATCGAGACCACGCCGATACTCCTGAGCGAGCCGCTGATAGAGGGTCCGCGGCGTCTTCCCTCCGGAGAGCGCCACGCGGAACAGGTCGCGCTCCCGGCCCGACTCTCCAGCGAGCCACACGAAGAGCTCGGCGGCCTCCCGCGCAACCTCGTCCTCGTCGTCGAATACCCGAAGCTCGGCGGCCGGCATCGAATCACTTCCGCGAGCCGGACACGCGGCTCGGACGGTGCCGCCGCTTCCGCCCGTCCAACAGGGCCGTGATGTCCCGGCTGGCATCCCGGCCGAGCGACACCGCCACGACCGGTCGCCCGTGCGCGCGCAGCGACTGGACGTCCCCGACGGCCTGCGCCGTCGCCAGCGTGCCGAACGTGTAGCCGGCGTCCGGGATCTTGAGATCCGGAGTCATGCGCTCGATCAGCTCGACGAACAGTCCCCGGTTGGGCCCGCCCTTGTGCAGCTGCCCGGTGGAATGCAGATACCGGGGACCATACCCCGCCGTCGTGGCGAGCCGGTACCGTGCGGCAATCGCTCGACGCAGGGCCCTCAACGCGGCCTCCACCTGCCGGGACGGCGTCACGTAGGCGAGGATCGCGGCATAATCCCCCGGCTTGGCCTCGTCGAGCAGTTCCTGGAGGGTCTCATCGCCCTCCACGGCCGGAAGGCGCCCCTCCCGCTGAAAGGCGTCGAGCAAGCGCTTGGTGTTGTCCTTGCTCTCCTGAACGTTCGGCTGGTCAAACGGATGGATGCCCAGATAGTGTCCGGCGATCGCGGTGGCGAACTCCCAGCGGAAAAATTCCCCCCCGAGATCATAGCGGTCTCGCACGCGAAGCTGCACGACGGGATGACGCGCTTTTTTCAGATCGGCGATCTGACGATCCAGCTTTTCATTCGCGTCCCCATCCAGCCGCACCGAGACGAACAGCCGATCGTCTCCATACGCGTCCGCCGGCAGAGGAGGTTCTTGCACGACCGGAATGAGCCCGGTCCCTTCCTTCCCCGTGCTCTCCGCGAGGAGCTGTTCGACCCACAGCCCGAAGGAGTCGAGCGCCGGGGACGTGAGGACGGTGACCTTGTCCCGACCTGCCCGGCACAGGACGCCCATGACGGTGCCCAGTTGAGCCCCCGGGTTCTCCTCGACGGCTCGATCGGGGCCGCAGCGATGCGCCATCTCGACCGCTCGTGTAAGGAGCGTGTCGACGGTGATCCCCGTGAGCGCCGCCGGAACGAGCCCGAAGTAGGAGAGGACCGAGTAGCGGCCGCCGATGTCCGGCGGATTGATGAAGGTCGACCGGAAATCGTGCCGGCTGGCCAAGGCTCCCAGGCTCGTGTCGGGATCCGTGATCGCGATGAACTGGCGCCCCGCTGAGCGGCCCTGCGTGCGAGAGACGAGCGCCCAGAAGTGGGCGAACAAGGACATGACCTCGATGGTTCCGCCCGACTTGCTCGCGACGATGAACAGCGTCTTCGCCGGATCGATGGCCTCGGTCACGGCGCGGACGGCCCCGGGAACCGTGGAATCCAGCACGAGCAGCCGCGGGTAGCCGCGAGCGGAGCCGAACGTGAGCCGGAGCACCTCCGGGCCAAGGCTGCTCCCTCCCATTCCCAGCAGCACCACATGGCGAACCCTGTCGGCTCGAAGAGAGTCGGCGAAGGCCCGCAGCTCCGCCCGGCGTCCCTGCATGTCCCGAGGGACGGTCAGCCAGCCCAATCGGTCGTCGATCTCCTTGGGGTCCGGCCGCCAAATGCGGTGATCGCGCGCCCAGACGCGCGGGACCAGCCGGTCGTCCGCCAGGCGCTGAAGCGACCGCTGCACCTCCGGACCGTAACGGCCCAGCGTGGTCTTGAAGTCGGATGTGGGCATCGGTGGGTGAGCCGAAGATTTTTTGTATCTTAGGCTCGGGCGGCCGGAAAACGCAAACCGAGGGCTTACGGGGTGCTCGGTGGAGAATCGGTGATGAGCGGCATGCCGTCGACCACGGACCATGCCAAGGATTGCGCCGCTTCTTGTCTCAGAGACAGATGGATTCGGACGCCGATCGGAGGCGCATCGCCGGGAGCGAACCCCGCCGCCGCACGAAGGCGCGTCCACCATCCCCCGAGCCGGTGCTTGATCCATGGCCAGGGACGCTCGCGCCATGGAGCGCTCACGGCGATGAGCAGGCCGGGCTCGAAGTACAACTCATAGCTGTCGGGCATATCAGTGAGCTCGATCGCGCTGAACGCGGCATCGTCGGCCGCGGCCGCCTTCGGGCGCGTGACGGCCGGCCGTGAGCGGAGCCGGTAGACACCCGCGACTGGAGCACCCTCGATGATCGTCCACTCCTCGATGGGGATCCGTTGGAGCTCGAGGCCTCGGCCTTTGATCAACACGGCCGCGCTCGTGAGATCGAGCACGAGGTACAGATGCGGGCGGGCCGCCAGCTTCAGCTCTTCTTCGAGGAGCCGGTTGGATTGCGCGATCGCGGCCGGGTCGGCACGCGGGTCGGCGGCCCAGGATGGGCCGAGCAGGGCGGCAACGACGATGCAGCAACAGAATCGGGAAGCCATGACCAGCCGGAGGTTGAGGGAGTATACACGATCCGAGGCGGGCGGGATCGCGCGTCAGAAGATCAGGAGCGGGGTCCCGATTTTTGCGAGCCGGTAGACGGCCCGGAGGTCTTCGTCGCTCAAGCGAATGCAGCCGTGCGTGACGTTCTTTCCGAGCAGGCGCGGGTAGAGCGTGCCGTGGATGAAGAAGCCCTTCCCGAATCCCAGGGCATAGTCCCCCAGAATACCGGGTTCCACCCGATCCGCGCGGCTCCGCGGCACGCTCAGCCCTTCTTCCAAAAAGGCCCAATCGGGCTTCACCCAGACCGGATTCGTGAGTTTCGACTGGATGGTGAACTCCCCCCGCGGGGTGTCGAACACCCACTGAGAACCGGGTTGATCGGGTTTGTCGAGGATCGTCCCACTGCCGGTCGAGGCCAGTGCGGTGAGCAACGTTTCCCGACCGCGCTTGACGTACAGGCGGTTGTGGGCGGTATCGACGACCAGGTACAGCCCCGGCGGGGCCAACTGAGCCAGCTTGTGCTTGAGTTGCGCCTGGCGGGTCAGCAAGGCTCGCACGTCGCTGGTCGCCGGCGTGACTCGGTCGGCCGCGAGCCGATCTCTGTCGGGGGCCTGCGGCTCTTCGGAGGCGAGCGACAGACTCGTCAGCAGGACCACGACCAGGCCGGCGTTCCTCAGCCACCCCCGCCGCGTGCCCATCATCCCTCTTCGGATCGGTCCAGCCCCGCCAGCGCGAGAGACACCGTGTTGCTCACCTCAAGCGCCCCCACGATCGTCACCGGTGTGCCGACCTCGACATCCTTGAACAGCCGATCGATGTCGGCGTTCTCCAGCATGACACACCCCAGCGTTTGACTCAACGCCACGTCGTCGCCGCCATGGATCTCGATCAGACCGCCGATGTAGGCGTGGCGCGGAAGCCGGCCGTTCCGGCGGGCCTGCTCGAAGCGCCGCCGATCTTCGTCATTCGGATAATCGAGCAGCAGCGCCTTAAAGAACTGTGTTTGGCCCCGGTCTCGCTTCCTGATGATGTGGTACTGCCCTTCGGGCGTGGCGCCGTCGCCTTGGTAGCGCTTCTCGAGCATCCCGTTGTAGCCCAAGGTCACGGGGTAGGAGACGACAGGCCGCCCGTTCCGATACAGGATCAGCCGATGGTCGGCTTTGCTGATCACGATCGCGGCGGCGCGGTGACTCCTTGACCACTCGATCGTGCGCTGCACCATGCGCCGCCACAGGCCCACCCGCCGTTCGTCACCGTAGTGGCCGAGCTCGGCCGTCAGCACCGTCGCTTGGGAGCTCATCAGCCCCGCCGCCTGGCGTGCGAGCTGCGCGGATCGTGTGTACTGGCCCTGCTCATAGAAGGACCGCGCCTGGTGGAGCAGCAGGGAGGTTTCAACGGGTTTTCGCCCAAGCACAATGCGCGTGCCCAACTGGTCGATGCGGCTGTTGAAGGCTCGGAATCTTCCTTCTAACGAGGCCAATTGAGCCTGCGTCTGCAACCTGACGGCCTCACGGCGAGCCTGCGATTCCTCCAAGGCCCTCTGGCCTTCCGCCTGCACCCGCTCGACCTCGGCCAGCAAGGGATGGTTCTCCCATGGCCACCTGATCGTGTCCTCCTCGGCCTCGATCCGGCCCCTGAGCGCCACCCAGTCGGTCACGAAGCGTACGTAGCGCTCGGGGGCATATTCGGCCCCTTGGACCGCCCGCAGCTCGGCTTCCAACGTCTCCAACGCCCTCACGCGCTCCGGCGGCACCTCCTCGGCACATCCCGCTATCGAGAGCAGGAGCCAGCCGAAGAGGGAGATGAGCGGCCTCGTTCGAAGGTACCGGGAACGCATAGTGAGCGCTTCTTCTTGGTCCGAACTGATCGAATCTCTTCTATCGCGTCTTCTTCGAGGCCGGCTTCGGTTGGGCCTTCTGAACTTTGGCGAGCGCCGTTTCGATCTCAGTGGCCACGGCTTGGCTCTTCTCTTGAACGGCCTTGGCCTTGGCCTCGGCAGCCTGGTAATCTTCGGCGTCGATGGCCTTCTGAATCTCAGGCAAGGAAGTGACGAGCCCCTCCACGTCCGCCTTGATCGCCTCGACCGCCGCCCGGTCCTTTCCGACGGGCGCCCTCGCGACCAGATCCTGCGCGTTCTTCACCGCCTCCTGGGCCCCTTGTTGCGCTTGGACGGCCGCGGCCTTCGCCTCCTCCTTCTTCTTGGTCGTCTCGGAGGCCACTCGCGCCGCATCGGTCTGCACTGCGGCGAGCGATTGCTCGGCCTTCTCGTAGTCCCGCAAGAGCCCAAACTTCGCATCCTGCTCGGCGAGCTCGTTCTTGGCGCTCGTCAACGTCCCTTCGAGCTTGGCAAACTCATCCGGCAGGTACTTGGCGGCCCCGGCCGCACGGGCGTCGTTGACCGCCTTTTCGGCGGCGGCGACTTTTTCCGTCGGAGCCTTGGCACACCCGATGATCAGCAGCAGAGCAGGAACGGCGAGCAAGAACGCAACTGGTCTCATCAACTCATCCTCCACGGTTGTGAATAGCAGACTAGGGGAGAAAAATAAATGGCGACCGGCGCACCTCGCCACCCTGACAAGGAGCACCGGTCCCGATGGTGATGGTTACTTCTTTTCGGGTTTCTTCTCGGTCTTCTTTTCCGCCTTGTCGGCCTTCTTCTCCGTCGCCGGAGCCGGAGCCTTCTCATCGGCCTGGACGAACGTCGCCGACCCGAAAGTCAGCCCGAGCACCAACGCCATGACCGCCATCAGTGTTTTGCTCATGATGTCACCCCCTTTCCTCGTCAAGCTCGCCCTTGCCACGGGCGGCGCCACCAGCACGCCGGGATGGTGCAATGACAATACCCGTCCGGCTCTCACTCTAAGACGTTGAGATTCCACCATTCCTTTCCGCATGGATCGGCAAAGATGCCGGCGACGCTCGATGATTGAGGCCGGATGGCCGCGGCTCGTGCTAAAGCGCCACATAGGCACCGCCCGGCAAGCCCTGCCATCACCAACGCATCGGCTGAAGTAAGCCCCCTCTACTCTCTTGTCATCACACGCAGCCCGGCCCTCCGTTTCGTTGACAGGTCCGGCACCGGTCCATATAATGACTGGCTTCTTCAGCGAAATGGGAGGTTGGGATGTCCTTTACGTATCGGCAACCATCGAAGTTGAAGCGGAAGCGGGATCACGGCTTCCGCAAGCGTATGAGCACGAAGAACGGACGGAAGGTCTTGGCTCGCCGGCGAGCCAAGGGACGGGCGCGCTTGACCGTCTAAGCGACCGCCTGCCCCTGATCCTCGGAGATGACCGGCCCCGCAACACCTCGTCTCCATTTTCTCCGACAGAGCGCCGACATCGATCGCGTGAAGAAGCAGGGCCGGCGACGCCAAACCTCGCTGTTTACCGTCTTGGCGTACCGGTCGGGGATGCCCGTCGCCCGGGTCGGGATCATTGTTGGGAAGCGGTTCGGCCCCGCCGTGGCGCGGAATCGGGCCAAGCGAATCTTCCGAGAATTGGCGCGTCAATCCGGCGCCCGGCTGGTGGCGGGCCAGGATCTGCTCGTGTTTCCTCGCCGCGAGGCCTTGACCGTCCGGCATGCCGTGCTGAAGGAATCTTGGATGGCCACGCTTGCTCGAGAAGGCTTGTTCACGACGTCGGACAAGGAACCATGCGAACCATCTGCATCGGGCTGATCAGGTTCTACCAACGTTGGATCTCGCCGTGTCACCGGCCGGTGTGTCGTTTCGAGCCGAGCTGTTCTCACTACGCGGCGGAAGCAATCGCCCGCCATGGCGCCCTGCGTGGGATCGTATGGACCATGCTGCGGCTACTCAAGTGTCATCCCTTTCATCCCGGCGGATATGATCCTGTCCGATAAGGTCCCTGGAGATGAGCCGTCCTCGTCTCGGGTGCCGAGCCAGCCCTGAACAGGAGCAACGCATCCATGGAGAAGCGGGTCGTCGTTTTCCTCGTCCTCTCGCTGCTGATCATCATCGGGTACGACTACCTGCTGAAGCAGATGGGCCTGATGCCGGAGCCGGAGGCACCGGCACCGACCGCACCCGGCACACCGGAACCCCCGACGCCGCCGCCTCACGACTCGCCGGCGGGCACCCCACCCCGTGAGACCCAGGCCGACGCCGGTGTGGCGCTCGCAGGTGGTCCCAGTGAAGAACAGGCTCAGGAGGTCGTCACGCCGCTCTATCGGGCGGTGTTGACCCGCCGCGGCGGGACGGTCGAGAGCTGGGAGCTCAAGCGCTACACGACCACCACCGGGAGCGAGGCCAAGCCCGTGCAAATGGTCTACGCCGGCGGCAAGTTTCGAAAACCGCTGTCCTTGCAGACCCCCGATCCGGCCGTTACGGCTCGGCTCAACGAGGCGCCCTACACCGTTCACCGTGACTTCACGACCCTCGATGAGAGCCACCCGACCGGGCACCTGACTTTCACCTACGCAGACCCCGCGGCCGGGGTTCGGGTCGTCAAAGACCTGTCGTTCCACTACGACAGCTATCGCGTCGAGATCACGATCACCACCGAGGGGATCAGCGGGCCGGTCGACGTCGCGCTGGGCACCAACTTCGGGATCGTGGAGTGGGGCGAAGGATTCATCGGGCTGATCGGTCCCGCCACGATGATCGACGGGGTCGTCCAAAAGGACGTCCCGGACACGGAAGTCGAACGGAAGGGCAGGATCGGCTGGGTGGCGCTTCAGGACAAGTACTTCTTGAGCGTCCTGATCCCGGTCGACGCCTCGGCGGCCGTCATCAAGAAAGAGGCCGACAAGCTCATCAGTGCCGGCCTTCGCTATGCCGCGGCCTCGAGCCCGATGGCGATGACGCTCTATGCGGGCCCCAAGGAGTTCGACACGCTCAAGTCCTTCAACATCGGGTTGGAGGATACGATCGATTTCGGCTGGTTTATCTATGGAAGCTGGGGGATCGTCAAAGCGGTCGCCAAGCCGCTCTTCGCCGTCCTCCGCTTCATCCACGACTACACCCACAACTACGGCGTGGCGATCATCCTCCTCACCGTCGCGATCAAGCTCTTGTTCGTGCCCCTCCAGTACAAGAGCTACAAGTCCATGAAGGACATGCAGCTCATCCAGCCGAAGGTGGTCGCTCTGCAAGCGAAGTACAAGGACGACCGCGAACGGCTGAACCGGGAGTTGATCAAGCTGTACCGCGACCACAAGGTCAACCCGGTCGGCGGCTGCCTCCCGATGTTGCTGCAAATGCCCGTCTTCGTCGCCCTGTTCAATATCCTATACATGACCATCGACCTTCGGCAGGCGCCCTTCGTCCTGTGGATCACGGACCTCTCGGCGCAGGATCCGTATTACGTCCTCCCGATCATCATGGGCATCACGATGGTCGTGCAACAGAAGATCATGCCGACGACGATGGATCCGACCCAGGCCAAGATCATGCTGCTGCTGCCGGCTTTCATGACGTTGCTGTTCCTGACGTTCCCGGCGGGGCTGGTCCTCTACTGGCTGACCAACAACGTGATCACCATCACCCAGCAGTTCGTGACCGATCGGTACATCTTCAAGAAACCCGCTCCGGCCCCCGTCGAGGAGGCGGCCGCCGGCGGCCATGACGATAGCACCAAGACGACGACGAAGAAGAAAAAGGAGAAGACGGAGACGGCCGCGAAGGAGCCGGTGTCTCCACGCACCGAACAGTCCGAGCCGTAACAGGAGTGCGCCATGGAGCCGGCAATGGAGGACACGATCTGCGCGATCGCCACCCCGATCGGGGAGGGCGGCATCGGGATCGTTCGGATCAGCGGCGAACGGGCGCTCGCCGTAGCCGAGGCGGTGGTTCGGTTGACGTCCGGTCGGCCGCTCTCCGAGATGGCGAGCCACACCCTCCACCATGCTGATGTGGTCGATCCGTCCCGGCCCCGCAGGCGCCGCAGCTTGCCGCTCGACGCGATCGACGAGGCGCTCGTGGTGGCCATGCGCGCGCCTCGCTCCTATACCGGCGAGGACGTCGTCGAGATCCATTGTCACGGCGGCTCGCTGGTCCTCCACACGCTCATGCAGGCGCTCCTGGCTTCAGGCGCCCGGGCGGCCCAGCCCGGTGAGTTCACCAAGCGCGCCTTCCTCAACGGCCGGATTGATCTGCCCCAGGCCGAAGCCGTGCTCGATACGATCCGTGCGAAGACCGCGGGGAGCCTGCGGGTCGCCCAAGCACAGCTCCGCGGCACCCTCTCCATCGAGCTCGAGCGCATCCAACAGCGTCTCATCGGCCTGCTCGCGCAGGTTGAGGCCTCGATCGACTTCACCGAAGAGGACATTCGTTTCATCCAAGACGAGCCGTTGGTTCGAGAGCTGGGGGAAGCCGGGGAGGCGGTCCAACGGCTCATCGCGAGCGCGGACGAGGGACGCGTGTTGCGGGACGGCCTCGCGCTCGCCATCGTCGGACGGCCGAACGTCGGCAAATCGAGCTTGTTGAATGCGCTCCTGCAGCACGACCGGGCCATCGTGACCGCAGTGCCGGGAACCACCCGGGACGTGCTGGAAGAAACGGTCAATATCCGCGGTCTTCCGGTCCGCCTCTTGGACACGGCGGGTCTCCGCGATACGGCGGACCCCGTGGAACACGAAGGCATCCGGCGCACGCGAGCCGCCATCGACGATGCGGACGTCCTCCTCATAGTTCTCGATGGATCTTCGGGGCTGACGGACGGAGACCGGGAGGTGCTTCGCGCCGCGCCCGACAAAAAAACCGTCATCGCCGTCAACAAATCCGACCTGCTTCAGGCGCTTCACGACGAGGACCTCGAGCGGGAGGGCGTGCGGCCGGGAACGGCAACCGTGCGCATCTCCGCGAAGACGGGGGCCGGCCTAGAGAGTTTGCGCGACGCCGTTTGCACCTTGGTCATGCGCCCGGATTGGGAGCCCGGAGAGTGCCCGATCGTCACCAATCTCCGCCATCGAGCGAGCTTGATCAAAGCCCGCGACGCGCTGGCCAAGGCCGTGGAATCGGTCCGGAGCGGCTTGTCCGGTGAATTTGTGGCCATGGACCTTCGCGGCGGCATCGAGGCGCTGGGGGAGATTACCGGATCGGTGACGAACGACGATGTCCTTGACCGCATCTTCCGGGACTTTTGCATCGGCAAATGATCAGCATCCCGAGCAGAGTCGCGATCGATGGGCCGTGTGCCGTGGGGCGCCGTTATGGACTATGACGTGATCGTCGTCGGAGGCGGCCATGCCGGCTGTGAGGCGGCCTTGGCCGCGGCTCGGATGGGCGCCCGAACCCTGCTCCTGACGATGGACACGGACAAGATCGCCCAGATGTCGTGCAACCCGGCCGTCGGCGGGATCGCCAAAGGGCATCTCGTGAAGGAGATCGACGCCCTCGGCGGAGAGATGGGGCACAATACCGACCGCGCGGGCATTCAATTCCGCATGCTCAATACCAGCAAAGGCCCCGCCGTCCGCGCGCTCCGCGTACAGTGTGACAAACGGCTCTACCGCGAGCGGATGCAGGAAACGTTGCGCGCGCAGCCGGGCTTGACGGTCGGTCGCGGGACCGTGGACCGGATTCTGACGGCTGGCGGCGCAGTCACCGGCATTGTGACGGATCAGGGTGCCACGATCGGCGCTCGGGCCGTGATCCTGACGTCCGGCACGTTCCTCAAAGGGCTCATCCACATCGGACTCAGCCACTTTCCCGCCGGGCGCGCGGGGGAAGCTTCTGCGGAGCATCTCTCGGATTGCATGCGTGATTTCGGATTCGAGGTCGGGCGCTTGAAGACGGGAACACCGCCGCGTCTGGATCGCGACACGATCGACTTCACGGCCATGACACCCCAACCCGGAGACGACCCGCCCAAGCCGTTCTCCTATCGGACGGTGCGCATCACGAACCCGCAGAGGCTCTGTCACTTGACCTATACGACGCCGCGGACCCACGATGTCATCCGTGCGAATCTCGACCGGTCGCCCATGTACAGCGGTGTGATCGAATCCACGGGACCGCGGTACTGCCCCTCGATCGAAGACAAGGTCGTCCGGTTTGCCGACAAGGACCGTCATCAGGTCTTCGTCGAGCCGGAAGGCCTCGAGACGAGCGAATACTATCCCAACGGGATCTCGACGAGCCTCCCGGTGGACGTTCAATACGAAATACTACGTAGTATACGGGGGCTCGAGCAGGCCCGGGTCCTCAAACCCGGGTACGCGGTCGAGTACGACTATTTTCCTCCTCATCAACTCCACCCGACGCTTGAGACCAAGCTGGTGCGCGGGCTGTACCATGCCGGGCAGATCAACGGGACATCCGGCTATGAAGAGGCCGGTGCGCAGGGCATCCTGGCCGGCATCAATGCCGTGCTGGCGTTGCGGGGAGAACCGCCGCTCATCTTGGATCGCTCGCAAGCGTACATCGGTGTCTTGATCGACGATCTGATCACGAAGGACGCCAGAGAGCCGTACCGGATGTTCACATCGCGGGCCGAGTACCGGCTCCTGCTGAGGCACGACAACGCCGATCTTCGGCTCACGGAGATCGGCCGTCGGCTCGGGCTGATTCCCGATGTCCTCTACCGGCGGTTTCTCGAGAAGAGAAATCAGGTGGAGACGACCGTCGAGTGGTTGAAGGCCCGTCGCCCGCGATGGACGGAGGCACGTCGGCAGGTGTTTTCAGAAAAGCAGTTGGACCCGCCGCCAGCAGAGCTGACATTCGCGCAGCTCTTGAAGAGGCAGGACGTTGACTATCGACTGCTCATGACGCTCTTCGCTAACGAGCTGCCGCCGTATGATGAGGAGGACGTGTTGGACGCCATCGAGATTGCGGTCAAATACGAGGGATATATCACTCGGCAAGCCCAACAGGTCGCCAAGTTCAAGAAACTGGAAGAGCGCCAAATTCCTCACTCCTTTCAATATGACGCGGTCGCAGGCTTCTCCCGCGAAGTGCTGGAGAAGCTCAAGCGCGTGAGGCCGGCGTCGATCGGGCAGGCGTCCCGAATTTCCGGTGTCACTCCGGCCGCAATCTCCCTTCTGCTCGTCGCCCTTGAACGAGAGCGCCGGACGCATCGGGGCTTGGACAAGAGCCGATCGTACGCTCCCCAGATAGAAAGCTCTTGACCCGCCGATTGGCTTTCGTTACTTGTTCCACGTGGAACATGGAGAAGCTCTCCGCCGGTTCGCGGCGAACCTCGGGGTTTCGCTTGACGATAGAGCGATCGAGCAGTTCTTGTTGTATCGGCAGTACCTCCTTCTTTGGAACAAACGGATCAATCTGACGGCGATCACGGACCCCGAGGAGATTCTGATCAAGCACTTTGTAGATTCGCTGGCGTGTTTCAAGGCCCTTACTCCGCTTCATGAGGGTGCATCGCTCCTTGATGTTGGCACCGGCGCGGGATTCCCGGGACTCCCGCTCAAGATCGCCCATCCACGCCTGTCGCTGACCTTGCTCGAACCAAGCCGAAAAAAGGTTGCCTTTCTCCAACACCTTGTCGGGACGTTGAGGCTCGAGCACGTCACGATCATTGCCAAGCCCCTCGAAGACGTGAGCCGAGCTGGCAGGTTCACCGGGTCTTATCGGTTTGTGGTCACCCGAGCTTTGAATCTCTTCTCACAACTGGCGAATGTCGTCCCGTTGCTCGAGAGGGGAGGCAAGCTGATTCTCTGCCGTTCTCGCTCACTCTCTCCATCGGATCCTACCGACGGGTTCAAGGTCGACCGGGAAATCCTATATGATCTGCCGGCCGATTACGGGAAGCGCGTATTGGTAGTGCTGAGTCCCATACCCAACGAGATGTTCCACGTGGAACACTCCGGCGAGCGGCCGTTGTGACACGCGTCATCGCCGTCGCCAACCAAAAAGGAGGGGTTGGAAAAACGACGACGTCGATCAACCTGGCTGCGTCGCTTGCAATCACCGAGCAATCGGTTTTGTTGATCGACCTCGACCCGCAAGCCAACGCTACCAGCGGGCTTGGACTCGATCCCCGCCAATTACCAAAATCCCTGTACGATTGCCTGCTTCGCGGTGAAAAACTCTCTGAAACGCTTGTTCAATCGTCGGTGTCCAAGCTGTGGCTGGCCCCCGCCAACACGGATCTCGTCGGGGCCGAAGTCGAGCTGGTCTCTGTGCCCGATCGTGAACTCGTCCTCAAAGGAGCGCTTCAGGATATCCGCGATCGGTACGATTTCATCCTGATCGATTGCCCCCCGGCCCTTGGCTTCTTGACGATCAATGCGCTCGTCGCCGCGGGGTCCGTCCTCGTCCCAGTTCAGTGCGAGTACTACGCGATGGAAGGGCTGGGCCGCCTGATGGCCAACGTTCACCGGGTCCAAGCCGGGCTGAACCCAGCGTTGACCATTGAGGGCGTTCTCTTAACCATGTTCGATTCCCGCAACAGCCTGGCCCGCCAGGTCGCAGAAGAGATTCGCAGCCACTTCAAAGACAAGGTCTATAAAACCGTTATCCCACGCAATGTTACGCTTGCAGAGGCGCCGAGTTACGGCCGCCCGGTTGCGCTCTACAATGCGAGCTCGAGCGGAGCCCAGGCGTACCTGGAGCTCGCCAAGGAGGTGTTGGATCGTGGAGAAAAAGGCGCTGGGTAGGGGATTGGAAGCGCTGTTGCCGGGAGGGGGCACCAAGGACGGTTCGCCTCCTCAGGTGCAGGACATCCAGGAAATCCCGGTCGAGCACATCATCCCGAATCGGTATCAACCCAGGACCAGGTTCTCCGAGGATGATATCTCAGAACTTGCTGAATCTATTAAACAAAATGGCCTCATTCAACCCGTCTTGGTCCGCCGGAGAGGCGACGGAATCTTCGAGCTGATTGCCGGCGAGCGCCGACTTCGTGCGGCAAAGTTGGCCGGACTGGCGCGTATCCGTGCAATCATCCGAAACTCCAGCGACGAGCAGGCCATGGAGCTCGCCCTCGTCGAGAACGTTCAGCGGCAAGATCTGAACCCGATGGAAGCGGCTCGGGCCTACCATCGGCTGACGACTGAGTTCGGCTTCACGCAAGAGAGTGTCGCGCAGCGGATCGGCAAGGACCGCTCGTCCGTCGCCAACATTGCACGCCTGATCCAGTTGCCCCACGACATTCAACAGCTCATCGAGAACGGTCAGTTGAGCACCGGCCACGCGAAGGTCCTGCTCGGGCTCTCGTCCGCGGAGGCGCAGCGGACGCTGGCGCGCGAGATCCTCGCAGGAGCTCTTTCGGTCCGGCAGGCTGAAAAACTCGCCGCCTCCCACGCGCGCCCGCACCGGCCGCGCACCCGCACCACGCCCTATGCCGACGTCGAGGAGCGCCTGCAACGGCGCCTTGGCACCCGTGTCTCGATCGCCAAGGGCCGGAGAGGCGGAAGGATTGTGCTACACTACTTTGGCCCCGAGGAGCTCGACCGCTTACTTGAAATCCTACTCGCGTAATATCGACCTGTGCCCATTGCCCCTGGCATCCGCGTCATCGTTCGACTTCACGTCCGTTCCTCTTTCAGCTCACCGGGCAGCATGATCAACCATGGGCCGAGGCTACCAGCCTGACCGGCCGCTTACAGGAGGACATCATGTGGGACATGAACGGGAAAAAGCCGTCTCCCGAGCGGGACGAGAACTTCACGTTCCTCGGTCGAGGGGTTGACTTCAAAGGGGTGATTCGCTTTGATGGGACGGTGCGTGTAGACGGCCGCCTCGAAGGGGAAATCCATACGACGGGCACCTTGATCGTCGGGGAGCACGCGGTGATCAAGGGCTTGGTGGTCGCGGGCACGGTGATCTGCGGCGGCCGCATCAACGCGACGGTGACGGCCACCGAAAAGGTCCAGCTCCTCAAGTCCGCGGTCCTGATCGGCGACATCCGGACGCCGGCGCTCGCGATGGAAGAAGGGGCGCACCATCACGGCATGTGCGAGATGGGTGCGAACAAGATCACCGAGCAACTCGAGCACGAGGCCCAGGAAGCGGCCAACGTGCACAACCTGGCGGCCCACCGGGGGAAGCTTCGCGCTCAGGAATCCTCACAGGGCTGATGCCGAGACCTCGCGTCATCGTGGGAATGAGCGGCGGCGTGGACAGCTGCGTCGCAGCCGCCCTGCTGGTCGAACAAGGGTTCGACGTCCAGGGCGTCACGCTCCAGGTCTGGGAGCACGAGGACGAGACCGTCGCAGCGTCGAAGCGATGGCAGGAACGCGGCTGCTGTAAGGTCGGCATCGCGAAGTATGTGGCCAAGCGGCTCGGTATCCCCCACGAAGTGATCGACACCCGCGCGCGTTTTCGGCACGGCGTCATCGACGATTTTCTGTCCGGCTACCTGTCCGGTACGACCCCGAACCCCTGCGTTCGCTGTAACGAGCGCGTCAAGCTCCGCTCGCTCTACGAGCTTGCGCAGGAGCGCGGCGTGCACTACGTCGCGACCGGGCACTACGCGATCGTGCGCCGCGAGCCAAGGCCCGCGCTGCATCGAGCCGCCGATCTGCGCAAGGATCAAAGCTATTTCCTCTACCGGATTGCTCCACCGTGGCTCTCCCGGTTGCTGTTCCCCGTCGGCGCCCTCGAGAAGAGCCAAGTGTGGAAGCGAGCCGAATCCCTCGGCCTGCCGGCCGACGAGCTGAAGGAAAGCCAGGAGATCTGCTTCGTTTCCCATGGGGACTACCGGACGTTCCTCGACGCCGAGGCGCCGAGCGCCAAGCAACCCGGCGTCTTCACCGATGTCCATGGTACGGTGCTGGGGCGTCATGGGGGCATCGCCTACTACACGCCCGGGCAGCGTCGCGGGCTCGGCGTCGCCGCCGGCCGGCGCCTCTACGTCCAGCGGGTCGACCCTCAGACCCGCACCGTCGTCCTTGGCCCGGAGGAGGATCTCTTTACCGCTGAAGCCATCGTCGCCGACCTCAACCTCTTCGATGACCAGGTCCTTCGCACTCCGACGCGGGCCGACGTCAAAATTCGCTACGCTACGCCGTCGGCACCGGCGACCCTCGAGCCGCTCGGCGCGGGGCGTCTCCGCATCCGGTTTGATCGCCCGCAGCGCGCACTGAGCCCGGGGCAATCCGCGGTCTTCTACGAGGGGGATCGCGTGATCGGCGGTGGAATCCTTCGCGGCGCCCAGGCCGCTTCCCCATCCACTCTGACCGCCTCCGACTCGCCGAACTGACCGTCTTTCCAGCCCTTCCTGCTTGACACTGTCCGCTGCCGAGTGCTACTGTGCCGTGTTTTGTCGTGCCCTCCCGCACGTCAAGTCACCCCCGGTCGGTTAGAGGTCGTGATCAAGACTGCAGTAGCTCGTCGCTACGCCAAAGCTTTGTTTGGATTGCTCGGCGCCGCCGACATCGAGACCACCCGGGCCGGCCTCACGCAACTCGCTCACGCCGTGGCGGACTCCAAATCGCTCAAACACGTGCTCGCGTCGCCCGCATTCGGCTTCGAGGAGAAGCGGGACGTTCTGACCGCGCTCAGCCATCGGCTCGGCTGCCCTTCCGTCGTCGATCGCTTCCTCACTCAGCTCATCAAGAAGAATCGAGTCGGGTTCCTCCCCGACATCGCTCACGCGTTCGCGCAGCTGGCCGATGAACGGAAGCATACGAAACGCGTGCACGTGGCGTCCGCCAAGGCGCTGAGCGCAAGCGACCAGGACCACCTGCGCGCCCGCCTCCGCGAGGTGCTCCGACAAGAGGTCGATCTGTCCGTTCAGACCGACCCGTCGCTTCTCGCGGGCCTCCGCATCCGGATCGGGAGCACCGTTTTCGACAGCAGCGTCCGCACGAGATTGGCCGCAATGCGGACGGCCGTGACCAAGGAGTAGCCGATGCAGATCAAGTCCGAAGAAATCAGCGCGATCATCAGGGAAAAGATCAAAGGCTTCGATCAGCGGGTCGATGTGAATCAGACCGGGTCCGTGATCCAGGTCGGCGACGGCATCGCGAAGATCTACGGCCTCGAGGGCGCGATGGCCGGAGAGATGCTCGAGTTTCCCGGCGGCCTGTACGGCATCGCGCTGAACCTCGAGGAAGACAGCGTCGGCGCCGTGCTGATGGGCGAAGAAACGGGGATCAAGGAGGGCGACCCCGTCAAGCGCACCGGCCGAATCGCGGAAGTCCCGGTGGGCGAGGCGCTCGTGGGGCGCGTGGTCAACGCGATCGGCCAGCCGCTGGACGGCAAGGGTCCGATCAAGGCGGCTCAGACCCGTCGCTTGGAGGTGAAGGCGCCCGGCGTCGTGGAGCGCCAATCGGTTCGCGAGCCGCTGCAGACCGGCATCAAGGCGATCGACGCGATGATCCCCATCGGCCGCGGCCAGCGAGAGCTCATCATCGGCGACCGACAGACCGGGAAGACCGCGATCGCGGTCGATACGATCATCAACCAGCGCGGCCAGAACGTCTTCTGCATCTACGTGGCGATCGGACAGAAGCGGTCGACGGTGGCCCGCGTCATCAAGACGCTCGAAGAGCACCACGCCATGGAATACAGCATCGTGGTGTCCGCCACCGCGAGCGACGCCGCCTCCTTGCAATACCTGGCGCCGTATGCCGGCGTCGCGATGGGCGAGTACTTCCGAGACGGCGGGAAGCACGCCCTGATCATCTACGACGACCTCTCGAAACACGCGACCGCCTATCGTCAGCTCTCGTTGCTGTTGCGCCGCCCGCCCGGCCGTGAAGCCTATCCAGGCGACGTCTTCTATCTCCATTCCCGCCTGCTCGAGCGCGCCGCGAAGCTCAGCGCGGCGCTCGGCGGCGGCAGCCTCACGGCGCTGCCCATCATCGAGACCCAGGCGGGCGACGTCTCCGCCTACATTCCGACCAACGTCATCTCGATCACCGACGGGCAGATCTACCTTGCCGGCGACCTCTTCTATTCGGGCATCCGGCCCGCCATCAACGTCGGCCTCTCGGTGTCCCGGGTCGGTGGCTCCGCTCAGATCAAAACGATGAAGCAGGTCGCCGGGACCCTTCGCCTGGACCTCGCGCAGTACCGGGAAATGGCGGCCTTCGCCCAGTTCGGCAGCGAGCTCGACAAAGCCACCCAGGCGCAGCTCAGCCGCGGGGTCCGGATGGTGGAGCTGCTCAAGCAGGGCCAGTACAAGCCGATGGCCGTCGCCGATCAGGTGTTGTCGATCTTCGCGGGCACGAACGGCTTCCTCGACGACGTCCCGGTGGACAAGATCCGGCAGTTCGAAGACGACCTGCTCCACTACGTGGCCCAGCACCACCCGCAGGTCAAGAAGGACCTCGTCGCCAAATCGAAGATCGACGACGCGTTCGCGGCCGAGCTCAAGCAGATCATCACCACGTTCAAACAAAAGATGGGGTACGGCGCGACCGCCTGATCGCCGCTCCGATCGACCGATGCCGAGCCTGCAAAGCCTGCGGCGCAAGATCGCCGCCGTCAAGAACACGCAGAAGATCACCAAGGCCATGAAGATGGTGGCCGCGGCGAAGCTCAAACGCGCCCAGGACCGCATCCTGGCCGCGCGCCCGTATGGGCACCGCGTCCGCGACGTCATCGCCAACCTCAGCCGCCGCGTCAACCGCGCGGCGCACCCGCTGCTGCAGAAACGGACGGGCCGCAACATCGAAGTCTTGGTGGTCACGAGCGACCGCGGGCTGTGCGGGGCGTTCAACGCGAACATCGTCCGGAAGGCGATGGAATTCATCCGCCACAGCGAGGCGCGCGGGGCGAAGGTCACGATCAGTCTCGTCGGGCGCAAAGGGCGCGATTTTTTCCGCCGGCGGCCGTGGCCGATCCGGCAACAATGGGTCGGTGTGTTCGATCGCTTGACGTACGAGCATGGGCTCGACATCGGACAAGACCTGATCGAGCAGTACACCAAGGGGACGTTCGACGAGCTCTACGTCATCTACAACGAATTCAAATCCGCCATCCAGCAGCGGGTGATCGTCGAGAAGTTTTTCCCCATCGAGGCGATCGATGAGGGCGGCGAATCCGAGCGCCTCGGCGGCAGCTATCTCTATGAGCCGGATGAAGACGAGCTCTTGGCCGCTCTGTTGCCGAAGCATTTCCAGACGCAGGCGTTCCGGGTGCTCCTCGAATCGGCCGCGGCGGAACACGGCGCCCGGATGGCCGCCATGGACGGCGCCACCCGCAACGCCGGCGAACTCATCAAGAAGATCACGCTCTATTACAACAAGACCCGCCAGGCGGCCATCACCAAGGAGCTGATGGACATCGTGGGCGGAGCGGAAGCGCTGAAATAGACCCAGTGCTGAGCCACGAGTGCTGAGTGCCGAGTTTGCCCCATCTCGCTAAGACTCAACACTCAGCCCTCAGGACTCAGCACTTAGAGAAGGAGCGAGAAGTGAGCACAGGCAAAGTCATTCAAGTCATCGGTCCGGTGGTCGACGCCGAGTTCCCTCCCGGCCAACTCCCGAACATCTATAACGCCCTCCGCATCGAGGTGCCCGAAGACAAGCAGGCGGGCAGACCCGAGATTCGTTTGACGCTCGAGGTCGCGCAGCACCTCGGGGAAAACCGCGTGCGCGGGGTCGCCATGTCCTCCACCGACGGGTTGGTCCGGGGAATGGACGTACGCGACACGGGGCAGCCGATCGCCGTTCCCGTCGGCCGCGAAACGCTCGGTCGCTTGATGAACGTGCTCGGCGAGCCGGTGGACGAGAAAGGCCCGATCAAGGCCAAGAAGACCTACCCGATCCACCGTCCGGCGCCCGCGCTGGACGAGCAGGAAACCAAGACCGAGGTCCTCGAAACCGGAATCAAGGTCGTCGATCTCCTGGAGCCCTACTCCAAGGGGGGCAAGGTCGGGCTGTTCGGCGGGGCGGGGGTCGGCAAGACCGTCATCATCATGGAGCTGATCAACAACATCGCCCTGCACCACGGCGGCTTCTCGGTGTTTGCGGGCGTCGGTGAACGAACGCGTGAGGGCAACGACCTCTGGCACGAGATGCAGGAATCCAAGGTCATCGATCCGACGGACTTCACTAAGTCGAAGGCCGCGCTCGTCTACGGCCAGATGAACGAGCCGCCCGGCGCGCGCCTCCGGGTGGGGCTGACCGGGCTGACGGTCGCCGAGTATTTCCGCGACGAAGAAAACCAAGACGTCTTGCTGTTCGTGGACAACATCTTCCGATTCACCCAGGCCGGCTCGGAGGTGTCCGCGCTGTTGGGTCGTATGCCGTCGGCGGTCGGGTATCAGCCGACCCTGGGCACCGAGATGGGTGCGCTGCAGGAGCGGATCACTTCCACGAAACGAGGATCGATCACGTCCGTGCAGGCCATCTACGTCCCCGCCGATGACTTGACCGATCCGGCGCCCGCGACGGCCTTTGCCCACTTGGACGCGACGACGGTGTTGTCCCGCTCACTGGCCGAGCTCGGCATCTATCCCGCGGTCGACCCCTTGGACTCGACCTCACGGATTCTCGACCCACAGATCGTCGGCGACGAGCACTACACGGTCGCACGCGGCGTCCAATCCATCCTCCAGCGATACAAGGACCTCCAGGACATCATCGCAATTCTGGGGATGGACGAGCTGTCTGAAGACGACAAGCTGGTCGTGGCGCGCGCTCGCAAGATCCAGCGGTTCCTCTCCCAGCCGTTCCACGTGGCCGAGGCCTTCACCGGCACACCGGGGAAGTACGTCAAGCTCAAGGACACCGTCCGGGGTTTCCGCGAAATCCTGGAAGGCAAGTACGACGATCTTCCCGAGCAGGCCTTCTACATGGTCGGGACCATCGAGGAAGTCGTCGCCAAGGCGGAGAAGCTGGGATATAAGAGAGGATGATGTGAAATGTTAATCGTGAATCGTTAATTGCGCTTACCACGATGAACCAATAACGAGTAACGAATACTCCATGGCTGGTCGAATCCTTCTAGAAGTCGTCACCCCCGAAAAGCTCCTCCTGAGCCAGCAGGTCGATGAGGTCATCGCGCCCGGCGTGGAGGGGGAGTTCGGCGTTCTTCCCGGACACGCGCACTTCCTCTCGACGTTGAAGGTGGGTGAGCTGCGCTACCGGGCCGGCGAGACGACCTCGTACATGTCGGTCCTCTGGGGATTCGCCGAAGTCACACCGACCAAGGTCACGATCCTCGCGGAGATCGCCGAGAAGGCCGAAGATATCGACGTCGAGCGCGCCCAAGCCGCCGTGGAGGCCGCCGAGCGTCGGTTGGAAATGGGCGGTCTCCCGTCGGAGGTCGAAGCGGCTCGCGTCAGTCTCGAAAAGGCCCGGCTCCGGCGCAAGCTCGCGGAACGGGCTCGGCGTCCGGGCTCCTCCGCCTGACCTTCCCTCGCATTCTGCGCGCGCGCCCCGCCGGCTGCATGCGCTTGCTTCCCGCGGCGGCCTCCGTTCTACCTCGACGGTAATCCGATAACACAGAACACCACGAGGTGACGTCCAGCGACGGAACCTGCCGAGTGTCCCGAGCGAACCCTGCCATGCCGTCCCCCGCCGTCGGCTCACCGCCGCAGCGGCACCGTGATCACGATCCCGCCCATCACATCGTTGACCTTGAAGTCCCGGCGCGGGCTGTTCGGGTGCCCATTGTGGCAGCCCACACAGGATGGGGCGACCGCCACATCAGCGTAGACGGCTTGAAAGAACCGGCCGCCGCCGGTCTCCACGTACCCGGTATAGGGGGCGGCCGGCTGCTTCGCGACGGCATTGAGTCCGGCCCGCTCGAACTCCGTCACCGGCCCATTCCGCTCATAGATCGGCCACAGACTGATGAGCCGGTACCGAACCCCGTTCTCCTTCTTGGCGACGAGCCGAGCCGCATCGATCAAGAATTGCGCCGGAAGCGGCAGCCCGTTTTGCGCTTCCCAATTTTCGGTGGCCACAACGATCCCCTTGTCCTGCAACCGGTCGACCACATGCTTGGTGTAGATGGCCCGGTCGGCCTCTATCACGGCATGCACATACTCCGCGACCGTCTCCGCCGGGATGCCGGGTGGCCCAACCGGCCGGCCGGCGGCAACCAGCATCGCGACGCCGAGCAGACCGAGCAGGCCCATGCCGGCAAGCCGTCCCTCTCTCATCGTAGGTCCCCTGCCGCCGCCTCCCCGATGGGAAGACTGATCGTCACGGTCGTCCCTCGCCCCTCTTCCGACTCGATCTCAATGGAGCCGCCGAGCGCTTCGACGAGACGTCTCGCCACCGTCAACCCAAGCCCTCGCCCTTCGCCCTGGCGCTTGGTCGTAAAAAACGGGTCGAACACGTGCGCCATGTACGGCTGCGGAATACCGCAGCCCGAATCCGCCACGGAGATTGCAATCCGACCCTGGCCGTTACTCGTGGCGACCCGGAGCACCCCGCGCCCATTCATCGCCTGCACGGCGTTCGTCAGAACATTCTTCAGCGCTTGCCGGAGCTGCCCCGGCCTTCCCTCGATGGGAGGGATCGGGCCGAGGTCGAGATGCACGTCGACGCCGGAACCGGATCCGCCGCTGCGGTAGGCGGCGACCAGCTCCTCGATCAGCACGTTACAATCGAGGGGCCCTGCACAATCTTCCGTGTGCAGCGCCTGCCCCGTGACCTCCTTGAGCACCTGCGCGATGCGGTTGGCCTTCAGCGCGACGTCCTGCGCATAGGCTTTCACCCGTGCCGTATTCGACTCTTCGGCAATCGCTTCGGCCAGCCCGATGATCCCGTACAGCGGGTTGTTCAGCTCATGCCCCAACCCGGCGGTCATCCGGGCAAGGCCGGAGAATTTCTCCGCCTGGACCACCTGCTCCTCCAGACGTCGCTCCTCCGTCACGTCGCGAAAGACCAGGCCGATCGACGGCCCCTCGTCCTGACTCGCACCGAGGCGAAAGGACTCGTAGCGATACACCCGCCGGCGGATGCGCACCTCGCCTCGACCCTCGTCCAGCATCCGCACCTCGGGCGGCGACAAGGGATCGCGCGCGCCGGGCCGGCAGCCGCCGGCCGCGGGCTCCCGCGGCCCGGTGTCCGCGCGCAGCCGGGCCGCCGTCTGTCTATCCACCCCCAGGCCCTCGTCCAGCCGGCTCCCCGCGATTTCCCCGCCCTCCGCGAAGGCGATCCGCGCCGCTCGATTGGCATGCCGTATCCGCCCGTCCGGCTCGACCAGCACGATCGGGGTCGGGACGCTCTCGACGATCTGCTGATTCATCGCTTGCAGGGAGCGGACTTCCTGGCTCTTTTGTTCGACGGTGTCCGTCAAGCCCGAGAACGCCCGCTCGAGTTGGGCCTTCATCCGATTCATCTCGTCGGCCAGTACCTCCAGCTCGTCTCCGGTCCGCACCACGATCGGCTGCGTCAGCTCTCCCTTCCCGATCAAGGCGGCCGCGCGCTGGAGCTGCCGGATCGGACCGACGATCCGGCCGGAGGCCAGGTAGCCGAGCACCGCCAACAAGCCGGCTGCGACGGTCCCGAACCCGGCCAGCCATGCGACGAAATGGTGGGTCGGCGCCGACAACTCCTCGGAGGCCTGCCACACGAACGTGTGCCATGTCTTCCCCATCGGCCCACGGGTGACGGCGTTGGTCCCCGGCAGCGGGGAAAACCCGATGATCGCCACGCCTAGGCCGCCGTGTCCATCACTGTCGGCCTTGACCCATCCGGCCTGCCGGCCCGTCACGTGCATCACGAGATCCGGGTCCGCCAGCCGTGTGCCCGTCGCCAGAATGGGACAGGCGATGATCGTGCCGTCGCTGTCGAGGAGCATGACGTGGCCGGTCTTCCCGAATCGAATCGGGAAGACGGATGGACCGAGGTATTCGCGCGCCTCGAACACTCGGTGCAGGACGCCGATCGCGCGATACCCGATCGAGTCCATGACCGGCATCGACAGGTGGAAGGTGTAGAGGTTCAGTTGCCGATCAAAAACGACGCTGCTGAGGTAGGGCCGGCCGACGCCCCCGTCAAAGGCGGCCTCCCACCACGGTTCATGATCGTGCCGATAGGCCACCTGCTCGGTGGTGCTCGCCCGCACGACCCCATGAGCATCCGTGATGAACAACGCCTTCGTGGCCGCCCGGCTGGCCGCGGGCACGATCTGGCCGTTGGCCCCCTCCGGCTGTGCAATTTGCTGCCGAAGGAACTCGGCCACAGCCCCCTCGGTGACGGCGCTGATTACGGCGCGATCGCCCGCCGCCCATCGTTGTTCCGCCTCGATCGCCGCCTGGTCCGGCTCGGCCCGAGCGCGCTGCCGCGCACGCACACCTTCCAACGCGGTCGCCACCAGCGGCGCCCGGGCGATGCGGGCGGTCCGGGTCAACTCATCGGCGAAGACGAGGTCGACGGTGCGGGCGGCTTCCCCCGCCAAGCTCGCAAAGTTGACCCCCGCCATCTCGTGCAGCTCGCGGGTCCCCTGGATCAGCGCCAGGCTCATGCCGGCCACGAGCGGCACGGCCCCGACCATGAGCATGGCGGTGATGAGCTTCCCGCGCAGTCCCCACCGCGATCGCGTTCGCCCGGTGCTCATGCCTCGCCTATGCCGGCGGCAGCGGAAACCAAAGGAGGAACGAGGCGCCCTTGCCCGCCTCGCTCTCCACCGACACGCGTCCCCCGTATTTGTGCGTCAGGGCCTGGACGATGGTCAGCCCCAAGCCCGTGCCGACGCCGCGGGGTTTCGTCGTGAAGAACGCCGTGAACAGTCTGGGCAGATGCTCGGAGGAGATCCCCGGACCGGTGTCCTGTACCCGGATCAGGATCTCGCGCTCCTCGCGTTGCACCGTCAGCGTCAGCCGGCCCGTGCCGTTCATCGCTTGCATGGCGTTGGTGACGAGGTTGACGAAGATCTGCAAGAGCTCGTTGGGGTCCGCGGTCAGGGGCGGCACCGGCTCATAGTGTCGGACCACCTCGACGTCGTCGCCGACCGACGCGTAGCGGCACATCTTCACGGCTTGATCCAGTGCGTCCGACACCCCGACCGGCTCCACCTCGCCGGTCTCGTTCATGCGCGCGTACCCGGCCAAGTGGTCGACGATCGAGGTCAGGTACGCGTCCGCTTTGAGAATCTCGGCCGAGTATTCTTTGATGCGGGCCAGATCCTTTTCTTCTTCGATGAACCGGGCGAACTCGCGGATGCAGTACAGCGGATTCTTCAGATCGTGCGCGACCTGAGCGGCGAAGGTCCCGAGCGTGGCGAGCTTGTCCGCCTGCTGAAGCTGGGCTCGCAGCTCCTGCTCATCCTGCAGGAGCGTCCACAGCAAACGGGCCGCGGTCCCACCCAACAACTCGACGTCGGGACGTGCTCGGGCCGCCACGTGCTCGCCGACGGCGGGGTCGCCCGTCACATCGACGATCAGGTTCGCCCCGTCCCGCGCGATCAATTCGGCCACGCTGCTCGCCGTCGGAATATTGAGGCGCCGCGCCAACTGCACGCCCACGGCATTGGGGTTGGCGTCGGCCACGCCGACGACCTCGACGCCCGAGCTTCGGGTGAAGAGATCGATCAGGGCCCGGCCTCCGCGGCCCCCGCCGAGAATCAACACCTTGATCGGTCCACTGGTGTCCATGGCGAGACCGGACGGCGGCCGTGCACAGCCGCCGTCCCCAACGCCCGGCGTCATGTCGTGAACAGGGTGCGTTTGTCCATGGCGTTCTTCACGGCGGCAAGCAATCGGTCGCGCTCGACCGGCTTGACGAGATAGTCCAGAATCCCTTCTTTCAGCAGCGACGTCGCCAACTGAAAATCCGGGTAGGCGGTCAAGACGAGGATCGGAACGGACGGGTACTGCGTTCGGAAATACTTGATCGCTTCCGTGCCGTTGATTCGCGGCATGCGGATGTCGCAGATGATGCAATCGACCATCATCGGGTTGGCCCCGCTGTTGAGCACCTCGATCGCACGGGCGCCATCTTCCGCCTCCTCGACGTCGTAGCCGGCTTTGCGCAGCGTCGTCCCGACGACCTTTCGGATTTGCTCCTCATCGTCGACGATCAACACACGCCCCTCCACCGCCCGTTCACTGACCAGCCAAGCCATAGTCCCCTCCTTCGTTGGCGTTCGTTGCCCTCAGCGCAGGTACGTCTGCAAGGCGAGGACCACCGGACCACTCACGGAAAATCCATTGAACGGGTGCCTACTTATGCGGTAGCGTGAAAGCCGGGTGCATCGAGACCCGCGAGGTGGTGGTGCGGATGCACCAGGCCCAGGCTCAGATGCACCAAGCGACGAGTATCTTTTTTGACGACGACCATGCCGACCGAGCTGATCGTCACCCCCGGTGAAGCGCCCAAGCGGTTGGATCTCTTTCTCGCCAATCGGGACCCAACGCTGTCCCGATCCGCTCTCCAGCGGTTGATCGAGCAAGGACGCATCACGATCAACGGGGCGCCCGTCAAACCCAGTTATAAGATCCGCCCCGGGGACCAGATTGCGATGGACGTTCCGCGGCCCGAGCCGCTCGACTTACGTCCGGAGCCGATCCCGCTCGAGGTGCTGTACGAGGACGCCGCCGTGCTCGTGCTCAACAAACCGGCCGGCCTCGTGGTCCATCCGGCCCCCGGCCACTGGAGCGGCACCCTCGTCAACGCCCTGCTCCATCATTTTCGCGACACCGGCGCCCTGTCTTCGATCGGCGGCAAAGAACGGCCGGGATTGGTCCACCGCCTCGACAAGGAGACCTCCGGCGTCATGGTCATCGCCAAGACCGACCAGGCCCACCGTGCGCTGGCCGCTCAATTCAAGCAGCACACGATCGGCCGGGCCTATGAAGCCTTGACCTGGGGGGTACCAAAGAAACCCGAAGGGCGCATCGACCTAGCGATCGGACGGGACACCAAGGAACGAAAAAAGTTTTCCGCACGCACCGCGAAGCCGAAGGCCTCAGCCACGGCCTATCTCGTCAAGGAGCGGTTCGGGAAGCTCGCCGCCCATCTCCTTCTCCTGCCGCTGACCGGCCGCACCCATCAAATTCGCGTGCACCTCACCGCACTCGGGCACCCGCTTCTGGGCGATTCCACCTACGGGGGCCGAAAGGTCAAAGAGCTCGACGGCCTCGCGATCCCGCGCGTCATGCTCCATGCGCGGACGCTTGGGTTTCAGCATCCCGGTACGGGCCGGCCTCTCGAGTTCACCGTAGCACCGCCGTCGGACTTCCAGGCGATCATCGAGGCGCTCCGGGCGGCGACCGCTCCCGCTTGACAGATGGGTGTACACGCGGTATCTCACTCGCCTACCATGATGATCAGCGAGGTCTTGGACATCCTGGGGAGCCTCATCTCCGCTCTGAAGGTCTACGGGGCGAAGCTGCCCGCCGTCGTCCATCTTGCGACGGTCCCCAGCGGCTTCAAGCCGACGGTGGAAGCCGTGGAGGGGTATGAAAAAGCCGTGTCACGGTTTCGCGAGCAGAGCGCCAAGTCGGCCTACCGCCGGCTGACGGACCATTTCGTCGAGTCCCTCGAAGCCTTCGAAGCCGGCAAGCTGCTGGCGGCGGTGCAGCCGCTCCTGGCGATCCTCGACTTGCTGGAAGCGATGCAGCGGGACAAGACGATCACGGTCACACCCGCGGAATCGAAACGGTTGGTCGAGTACCGGGCCACGCTGCACAAGATCATGCCCGGCAATCAGCCGGAGCTCGAAGGGGCGGGAAAGGGCCTGTGAAGGGAAGCTCAGCTCTCGGCCGTGCAAAGGGCGGCGGACGCTGATCGCGGAATGCTGACGGCTCTCAGTGCCCCATCTTGGGGCCGGTCGCTCGGTCTCCTTGGATCACGAGCTTGAGCCGAACCAGCGCGTGGCAGTGCGGACACTTGGTGCGGACGGTATTCTCATCCACGTATTCGAGGTCGTCGTCTTTCAACCACATCAACTTGAAACACCGGGGACAGCTCTTCACCTTGGTCATCTGCATTCCTTTTCATTCCCCACAGGCTGAGACGAAGCTCGCTATACATAATACAAGGGAGGCGGCGCGCTCAAGACCATGATTACCTTTTCGGACGGGAAAGACCTCGATCCCGCCGCGCTGATGCGCCTCTACGCACAAGCGCCCTGGGCGCAAAGCCGGACGATCCAGGGCGCGCGTGACATGCTCCAGCACACCGACATCGTGATCACGGCCTGGGACGGCCAGAAACTCGTCGGCTTCGGCCGGGTGCTCACCGACTACGTCTATCGTGCGTCGATCTGGGACGTGATCGTGGACAAGGAGTATCAGGGACAGGATATCGGCACCCACATCATGCAACGCATCCTGGCCCACCCCGACCTGCAAAGGGTCGAGCTGTTCTGGCTCTGCACCCGCTCACCGGCCTTTTACGAAAAGCTGGGATTCAGCGCCAAGGAGCAGACGGGGATGGTGTGGGCGCGCACCCAGCAGGCTCGACTAGAGTAGCGGTAGCGGCTGCTGAAATGCTCCCCTTTCACCCGCCCGCCCCGGCGCGCCAAGACGCACCCCTTCCCGAGCTGCGTTCTCGTCTCGTCCAAGTCCTCGACCTAGCGTTTATGAAGAATGCGGCGTTGGATGTGCGAGACTTCAGGACAAAGGCAATTCCTTTCCAAGCAGTTTCTAACTTAGACTGAGACCCGCCCCATCCGCTTCGGCGAGACGAGCACGGAGACGAAGAACACCACGGTCGCCAGCAGGACGATCGCCGGGCCCGTGGGCACATCCCAGGCGTAGCTGATCAAGACGCCGAGGACCGCGCAGCTCGTGCCGATGACGACGGCGTACAGGGTCATGTGCTTGAGGCTGTGGGTCAATTGGTAGGCCGTGGAGGCGGGGATGAGGACCATCGCAAAGACGAGGATGGCGCCGACGGTTTTGAGCGAGACCACCATGGTGAGCGCGACCAAGGTCAGGAGCAGGTAGTAGACCTTGCGGGCCGGCACGCCGCTCGCTTCGGCCATCTCCTGATCGAAGGCGATGAAATACAGCTCCTTCGAGAAGACGAAGATCACGGCCAGCACCGCCAAGCTCAGCCCGAGGATCCCGTTCAACTCCTCGGGCGTGACCGACAGGACGCTCCCGAACAGATAGCCGTACACTTCGGCGTTGTAGGTTTTCATCAGCCCGATGAACAGGATCGCCAACGCCATCGTGGCCGTGTACAGAATCCCGATGGAGACGTCGAGCTTCATGCGTCCCTGCTCCTCCATGATCCCGGTCACCCAGATCGTGACCAGGGCGAACAGGATCGCCAACGGCAAGGGTGCCAAGCCCACGAGATAGGCGAGCGACACCCCGGCAAACGCCGCATGAGCCGTACCCGCACCGGCAAACGCGAGCCCGCGAAGCACCACGAATACGCCGATGACCGAGCACAGCGCCCCGACCAGCGCCGCCGCGACCAGCGAGCGCTGCATGAAGTCATAGGAGAGCAGCTCGAGCATGGCAAATAGCGATAAGGGATAGAAGGGGTATAGGGATAAGTGGGGCGATGACCATCCGGGTCTCTTACTTCCCACTCTCTACCCCTTTACCCCTCTACCCCTTATCTCTACTAATGCTGATGGTGGTGATAATCCTCGACGATGACCAGGTCCTTCTCGGTGATGACGAGGTCTTTCCCGTAGACCTGGCGCAAGATCTCCGGCTTCAGGACCTCTTCGGGGGGACCGGCGGCCCACAATCTCGTCTTCAACAGCACGAGGCGGTCGACATGGGCGCGGATCATGTTGATGTCGTGCGTGATGAGGACGACGGTCAGACCCAGATCATGATGCAGGCGCCGGATGAGGTCGAGCACGCTGTGCTGCGTGACGATGTCGATCCCGGTCGTCGGCTCGTCCAGGAGGAGGACTTGCGGCTGCTGGGCCAAGGCCCGTGCGATGAAGACCCGTTGCTGCTGTCCGCCCGACAAACGGCCGAGGGCCGTGTGCTGATGCTCGCTCATCCCGACGTGCGCCAGCGCTTCCCGTGCGATCTCCTCGTCCGCCTTGGTCGGCCGTTTGAATAGACCCAGGACACCGTAGCGCCCCATCATCACGGTCTCGAGCACGGTGATGGGGAAGTTCTTGTCGAGCACGCCCTTCTGGGGGAGATACCCGATCCGAGCCCGATGATGGCACTGGAGCTTCTCGCATGCGCAGTCGAAAATCCGGAGGCTGCCTTCCTGCGGGGGCAGGAGCCCGAGGACGGCCTTGCAAAGGGTGGTCTTGCCGGAGCCGTTCGGGCCGATCACGCCGATGAATTCGCCTTCCGCGATATCCAACGTGATGTCTTCGAGGGCGATCACGCCGGAAAAGCCAAACGTCGCATGCTGAAATCTGATGATCGGATGAGACATCGCGTCTGAGGCAACCATCGTGTCCTCGACGGCCGGGGCCGGAGGCCGTCCGGGCACGGCTAGGGCCTGTCGAGCGCGGCGATCAGTTGCGTCACATTATAGCGAAGGAAATCGAGATAGCGTTCGGTTCCCGGAAGGCCGCCCGGGAGCGCGCTCAGCACCACGATCCGAATCCCCGTTTCACGCGCCAGCATCTCCGGCACCTTCTGATTCATTTGCGGCTCCGAGACGATGGCCTTGAGCCGGCCGGCGCGGATGCGTTTGACCAGCCGTTGCAAATGGTGCGCGGACGGCTCCGCTCCGGCCTGGGTGACGATGTGCTCGACGATCGTGAAGCCGAATCGCCGTGCGAAATACGGCCAGGCGGGATGGTAGGCGATCAGCCGCCGATCGGGCAACCGCTTCACCCGCTCGATCAAGTCGGTCTGCACCTGATCGAGCTCGCGCAGGTAGGCGGCCTGGTTGTCTCGATACTCGGCGGCATGGCCCGGATCGACCTTGCTCAACGCCTCGGTGATATGGCGGAGCATCGTCTTGGCGTTTTCCGGATCCAGCCAGACATGCGGATTCCCCGCCCGATGGTCCTCATCGCCGTGGACACCGGCCGTCTCCTCGCGCTCGTGATCCCGGATGAGCGCGATGCCCTTGGACGTCGTCACCACCGTGAGGGTGCGGTTCCCGGCATTCTTGACCAGGGCATCGACCCACACTTCGAGCCCCAGCCCGACTTGGAGCAGGAGATGCGCGTGCCGGACGGCCACGACATCGCTCGGCTTGGGCGAATAGGTGTGCTCACTTTCGAGCCCGGTGAGCAAGGAGGTGACGTGAACGTGCGCCCCGCCCACCTGCTGGGCGAAATCCTTGAGCACGGGAATGGTCGCGACCACCTCGACCGCCGCCTCGGCGCGCTCACGGCTCCCGATCGCCGCCACCAGGAGCAGGAACAGGCACAGAGCGGCTGCAGCCGTCATCGAGGGGCGACCGGGCATGGGGCGGGACCGTAACAAACTGGTTGCAGGAAAGTCAACGCGAGGGCGTGAGCACGGGCACGCACGCCGCTGCAACTTTGGACCGGACGCCGGCCTGATCCGTCCTTGACCGCCGTACGGAGTTCGGCTAGCGTAACGCCCCGTATGCCGACCCTACACCGACCCCGCAGGCGCATGCCGGCCAAGATCGTCGTCGGCCTGATGTCCGGCACGTCGGCCGACGGAGTCGATGCGGCGCTCGTCCGCATCGCGGGGAGCGGCCACACCCTTCGCGTCCGCCCGCTCGCGTCGTCCACGCTGCCGTATCCGTCACGCCTGAGGCAGCGTGTGCTCGCCGCCTCGATCGCCGGAAGTGTGGCGGAGCTCTGCCACCTGAACGCGGTCCTGGGCGAATGGTTTGCACGAGCCGCGTTACGGGTCATCCGGGAAGGCGGGCTCAGGCCGGCGCAGATCGCGCTCATCGGCTCTCACGGGCAAACGGTCCACCACCTGCCCCGGGCGGTCCGCGAGCCGGGCCTCGGAGCGATCCGCTCCACGCTTCAGATCGGCTCCCCCGCCGTGATCGCCGAGCGGACCGGCATCACGACGATCGCGGACTTTCGCACCCGCGACGTGGCAGCCGGAGGACAGGGCGCTCCCCTCACCCCGTACGCCCACTACCTCCTCTTTCGACATCCACGCCGTCACCGCTTGGTCGTCAACCTCGGGGGGATCGGGAACGTCACTTATCTTCCCGCGGGCGGCAGCCTGCAGGCCGTGCGCGCCTTCGACACGGGCCCGGGCAACATGGTGTTGGACGCACTGGTCCAGCGCCTCAGCCACGGCCGCAGGGCCATGGACCGCGATGGCCGCCTCGCCGCACGGGGACAGGCGGATCTCACCCTCCTCACCCGACTGCTGGCTCACCCCTTCCTCAAGGCTCGCCCGCCGAAGACGACCGGACGCGAGGACTTCGGTGAGTCCTTTGTGGCCCGGGTCGTCAAAGCCGGGCGTCGGCGCTCCGCCGCGGACCTCCTGGCCACCTGCTCGATGCTCACCGCCGTCACGATCGGCAGCGCGCGCCGGTGGCTTCGCGGGCCGGTCGACGAGGTCATCGTCGGCGGCGGCGGTGTGAACAATCGCACGCTGATGGAGGACCTCGCCCAAGTCTTCGCCCCCACGCCCGTCACACGCTTCGAAGACCTCGGCTGGGCCAGCAAGTCGTTCGAAGCGATCGCCTTTGCCGTCTTTGCCTATCAGAGCGCCCAAGGCGAACCCGCCAACCTGCCGGCCGTGACCGGAGCGAAACGGCCGGTCGTCCTCGGCAGCATCACGCCCGGGCGCGAAGGAACGATCTGGTGACCCTGCTCTTCGACTACGCGGCACCCATCGCGATCGCCTTGGGCGGCCTCCTCACGGTGCTGCTGATCTGGTGGCTGACGATCTTGCTCACCGCCCTGTCCGCTCGCAAGGCGGCCGCCCCATCCATCCCCGTCGGCGTGACGATCACGGCGCAACCGCTCATGACCCCCGAAGAGGCCCAGCTCTATAACGTGCTGACGCTGGCGGTCCAGGACGACTATCTGCTGTTTGCGCAGATTCCGCTCTGGTGCCTGGTCGACGTGCAGGCGCACCGGCCGCAGGCGCGCCAGGCCTTTCTCGCCCAGATCGCGCTCAAGCGCGTCGACTTCGTCCTGGTGCATCCCGGGACACTCACGGTCGTCAAAGTCGTGGAGCTCGACGGCTCGCCCGATTCGCCGCAGCGCCAGGCGCGCAACAAGCTGGTGGAAGAGACTCTCAAGGCCGCCGGGATCGACCTCGTCCGGCTGTCTGCCAAGAAGGCGTACACCATCCCGGAGCTCGCCGCCCTCCTCGATATCGAAGCGCCGGAATAGAGCGTAGGGATATGGGATAAAGGGTTAAGGGATAAGGGGTCGGAGACTCCCCTTCCCCTCTACCTCTCTACCTCTCTACCTCTCTATCACTCTATCCCTTTCCGAGGGCTTTCCTCGCCAGGTCCGCCTCAGGGGAGTGCGGAAACTGGATGATGACCCGCTCGAGTAGAATCCGCGACTCGTTCGCCATGCCGAGCTTGTCGTAGGCCAGCGCCTTCTTCAGGGTCGCGGCGGCCAGCTTCGGACTGCGCGGATACCGATCGAGAACGCGCTCGAACGAGCGGACGGCCTCATGATAGCGCCCGAGTCGCAGCTCGCATTCGCCGATCCAATATTGTGCGCTGGAAGCAAGCGGGCTCTCGCCGTGCAGCTCCAGGAACAGTCGGAAGCCGGCGAGCGCGGCGGGGTAGTCCTGGCGATGGAACTCTTCCATCACCCGATCGTAGAGGTGCTTGGCCTGATCCTCCTGAGCGCCGAGCGCGAGACCGGGGACCAGCACCAGCCACACGAAACACAGCCAGTGCATCGCGCGATTGTACAGCGCCGAGCCGGGGCCGTCGAGCGGAGGCCGCAACCACCGGCCCCCTCGACGGCCGAGGACCGTTCGCCCGCCCGATTCCGGATCCGGTCCGGCCGCTCGCGCCGTGCGCAATACGCGGAGCCGCGCGGCCGGTGTGAATGTCACCGGAGCCGCGCCAGGAATCACACGGTGGCCCGAGACGGCTAGAAGTGGAAGTTGAGCCCGATCGTCACCATCTGGCCGCTGTCGCGGAAGTCCTTGTCCTTGATGTTTCGATCCCGTGAATTCACGTCCTCCAGCCAGACGTAGCGATAGGTCCCATCGATGGACACCGAGTTCGTGAGCCAGAATTGCAACCCGCCGCCCGCATGGAGCCCGAAGCGGTTCTGGGTGTCCTCGAATCCGCCCGGGCCCTTGACGGTCGTGTAGTACCAGCCGCCGCCGCCGAGCACGAACGGCGTCAACCGCTTCCCGGGCAGGAGATAGATGAGCCCCGAGACTTGGACCGGGTACGTATGGACCCGGGTCCCGTCGAAATCGTTCCGCCGATAGTCCACCGACCCTTCGATCGCAAAGCCCTTGAACAGATAGAGCCGAGCTTGAGCCCCGCCGAACCACCGTGAGTCGCCGTCGTTCGGATCGAACCAGGTCGCGCGACCGCCGATCGAGAACCGACCGGGATCGACGTCGTCGAACAGATAGCCGCCGTCGGCGGCGTGAGCGGGGCTCACGGGCAGGCCTTGAACGCCGACGGCCGCAGCGAGCACCAGCAGTGCGCCGCCGGCCATGCGTGTGTACCACATACTCATGCCTCCTTCCGGCCACGTAAATCCGGTGGCCGCGGCGAGGAAGAAAGCAAGCGGTGGGCCGCGCTCTCTCCATCGCGCGAGGGCCCGACGACGGCATATTCAGCGGTGATGCGCCGCAGGATGGCGTGGACGCGAGTGGTGGACGGGACGCCTTGTCTCCGCCGGTCGCCGAGAGACTTCGCTAAGCGACGCTACATAAGCAGCGGACCGGTCTCCCGGTCACTGGATGCAGCTTGTCCCTGCTCGGACAGCCCGTCCGCGTACGCCGTCGGTGTGGGAGGAGCATCCGGGGAAGGGAGGACGCCTACAGCCACCGCTTCTTGCGGAACACGAGGATCATCAGCAGGGCTACCAAGAACATCGAACCGAGCACGAGCGGATAGCCCCACGGCTCGTGCAGCCCCGGCATCCAGGGGAAATTCATACCGTACAGGCCGGCGAGGAACGAGAGCGGCATGAAGATCGTGGTGATGATCGTCAGGACCTTCATCACGCCCGTCATCCGGTTGCTGACGCTCGAGAGGTAGACGTCGAGCATCTCGGCGACCGTCTCTCGGAGCGTCTCGAGCGTATCGATGACCTGCACGCTGTGGTCATAGACGTCACGCAGATACAGGCGCGTCGCGGGGGTGATCACGCCCGCATCGCCGCGCTCCAAGCCGCTCAGCACCTCCCGGAGCGGCCAGACCGCCCGGCGCACGAAGAGCAGCTCGCGCCGCAGCGCATAGAGGTCCCGGATGCTGTGCGGGGTGGGGGCCTCCAGGAGCGCGTCCTCCACGCCCTCGATCCGCTCGCCCAACACTTCCAGCACCGCGAAGTAATTGTCGACGATCGCATCGATGAGGGAATAGAGGAGATAATCGACGCCGAAGCTCCTCGCGCGCCCCTTGCCGGTCCGAAGCCGCTCGCGGATCGGGGCGAACACGTCCGTCCCGTTCTCTTGAAAGGAGAGCAGGACCGTACCGACGACGACGAGGCTGACCTGCTCGGCCTGGATACGCGTACGGCTCGCATCCGTAGACAACATCTTGACGACCACGTAGAGATAGCCGCCGTAGTCCTCGCGCTTCGGGCGCTGCTCGGTGTTGACGATGTCTTCCAGCAACAACGGATGAAGCTGGAAGCCCTGGCCCAAGGCCTCGACCACACCGACGTCATGGATGCCGCCGACATCGAGCCATGTGACCGTTCCGGGCGGCGACGTGCGGCACACCGACAGGAAGTCCTCGACGCTCTTGACCTCCTGCTCTTCGAACAGGTCCTCGGCGTAGCGGAGCATGGTCAGCCGGACGCGCTCGGCGCCCCGCTCGCCGATATAGATCAGCGTCCCCGGCGGTAACCCGGCCTTGGCCGAGCGGCGGCGCCCTCGTGCGCTGGCGGGACGACCCGTCTCGCGGTCCTTCATCGGTGCTCTTGCTCCGGCAGCCTATCCTTGTCTCGGGCTGATCACGTCGCCGAGCCTAACAAAGGGGGCTGTGCGGCGCAATCAGCGCTCGCTCCGTTGGACGGCGTGTCCCCCGCCAGAACACAGTGCTCGCCCGCCTCGGGCCGCGCGCCTGGCTGACAGAGTCATGGCCGCTTCCTCCACCTACAACGAACCAAGAAGGCCTACATCGAGGTCTCCCTTGGGCTCGGTCTCTGGTTTTTTGAGGAGTCCAATGAACGTCCGGCTCCACGGAATTGGCTCGGTGATTGCAACGCGAAGGCGCATGGAACTATGAGCAGAACAGGTCACTGGCAACACCCTCGTCGCAAACGAGGTGCAGTAAGGAGGCTTTCATGGAACTCGAGCGAACCGTCCAGCAGTGGTCATTCGGCGGAGCACGCATCAGATGGGGCGCCATCTTCGCCGGCTTCGTGGTCGGCGTCGCGGTGCAGATGATGCTCACCCTGCTCGGCTTGGCCATCGGGGCCTGGTCGGTCGATGTCCAAGACACGGACGCGGCACGGAGCATCCCCATCGGCACGGCCGTGTGGAGCGGAATCTCGATGCTCGTCGCGGCCTTCATCGGCGGCTACGTGGCGGCCCGGATGGCCGGTGCGACCGACCGCGGCGACGGCCTCTATCACGGCGCGGTCGTGTGGGGCTTCAACTGGCTGGTCTTTGCCTGGCTCGCCACGACCGCGATGTCCTTCATGATCGGCGGCGTCTTCAACGTGTTCGGATCGGCGATCCAGTCGTTGAGTCAGGGCGTCGGATCCACGGTCGCACGGCTGGCGCAATCGACCAACGTCAACCTGTCGATGGAGGACGTGCGGCGCCAGGTCGAATCGGTGCTCCAGGCCACCGGCAAGAAGGAGTTGCAACCCGGCCAGATCCGGGAAGAGGCCGGGCAGATCACGAATCAAGCCCAGTCGGGCAAGCCGATCGGCGAGGTCTCCGATTCGGCGCTCCGTGAAATCCGGGAAAAGCTCGCCGCGCTCGACCGGGATGCGGCGATCAACGTCATGGTCAACAAGCTCGGGATGAGTCGGGCCCAGGCCGAGGAAGTGGTGCACTCGACGATCGGCTTGATCGGTCCCATCCAGAGGACGGTCGAGAACGTCAAGGAACAGTCGGTCAGCATGGCGAATACCGCGGTGGATCGAATCGGGTCGGCCGCATGGTGGCTCTTCCTGCTCGCCCTCTTGACGCTCGGCGCGGCGGCAGGAGGCGGCGCCTTCGGGGTGGTCGAGGAGCCGGGATTGGAGATGCAAAGTCAGGCGGTCCGAGACGTCCGCAGGACGGCGTCATAAGCACGATCGGGATGGAGAGGCGGCCGCGGTTGCTCCTCTTCGTGGGCACATGGGCGCTCTTCGCAGGAGCGCTCACTCTCACGGTGATTGCGCAACCCACCGAGCAACCGCGGCCCATCCCACCCGCGCCGGTGCCGGCCCCGCCGCCCGAACCGTTACCGCCGTCGCCGGTGCCGGCCCCGCAACCCCGGCCGATCCCGCCGGCCCCGGCACCGGCCCCGCAGTCTGAGAGCACGCGATGAGCAAGGCCACCTCCACGCGATCGCCGCCCGCATCAACGCCGCGTTTAGAGATCGAGCAGGATCTCGAGTTTCAATATCGCAGTTGGCGGTGGCAGCGCATCGGATGGGTGGTGATCGGACTCATCCTGCTTGCCGCGCTTGCCGGCCTGTTCGGCCACAGTCCGCTCACGAGAGCCACGGTTGAGACGGCCGACCGACGTCTGGCCATCGAATACGATCGGCTGGCCCGCTACCAAAGCAGTGTGGAATTCGTCATCACCGTGGATCCGGGCCCTACGGCCCGAGAGTTCGGCCTGTGGTTCGATCAGACCTACCTCGACGTGCTCGACTTTGCCGGGGTCTCACCGCCGCCGCTTCGCGGCGAAGCTCGAGCGAACGGCCGCGCGTTCATCTTCACTCATGGAGGAGACCGGGGACGGCCCGTCACGGTGAAGTTGTCGGGTCAATTCCAGACGATCGGCGTCGTCACCGGGCGGGTTGGAGTGGATGAGGGCACCCCGCTCGTCGTCACTCATTTCGTCTGGCCGTAGGAGGCCGTGCTCTGCCCGCACCGCCTTCGCCCGGGAGGATCATACGGACACACTCTAAGCGGAGGATCGGACTATGGACGCAGTGCTCCGTGCCCTGGTCGTGTACGGCTTTTTGTTGGTGGTCTTTCGCATCGCCGGCCGTCGCACGCTCACCGAAATGACCAACTTCGACTTCATCCTCCTCCTGATCATCAGCGAGGCCACGCAAAATGCGATGATCGGGAACGACTTTTCCATTACCAACGGCCTCCTGGTCGTCCTGACGCTCGTGGGGCTCGATATCTTTCTCTCCCTCGTCAAGCAGCAGTTCCCGTCCCTGGAGCGGTGGTTCGACGGGCTTCCGGTGGTCCTGGTCGAGGAGGGTCGGCCGCGTCAAGAGCTCATGGACAAAGCTCGCGTGGATCATCAGGACATCCTCGCCGCCGCGCGCGAGCTCCAAGGGTTGGAGCGAATGGACCAAATCAAGTACGCCGTGCTCGAGAAGAGCGGCGGGATCTCGATCGTTCCCAAAGCGCAGTAGGCATGGGGACAGGGGAAGGTTGAGGCTGAGGTTCAGGTTGAGGGGAAAGCCACGCATATGCAGATCGAGACGAATGGTTCAATCCTCGAAGGGAGATCTCGTTTCTCTTCACCCTCACCCTCAACCTCAGCCTCAACCTGAACCTTCTCGCCGTGTTCCCTCCTTCCTGCTGATCGTGGTGGTCTTGACGGTCCCTGCGGGACCCTCCGGGTGTCTCAGTGATCGGCAACGGTCCGACGACGCGCTCGCGCGACTGGTCAACTCGGTGCTCCTCGCCTCCGAGGAGCTGAATCTCAGCCGCGTGGACGCCAACGTCGAGCACGGGGTCGTGTATTTGAGCGGGATGGCGGACGACCACGAAAGCAAGGTGCACGCCGAGAAGGAAGCGGGCGCCATCGCCGGCGTCGAGCGGGTCATCAACAAGATCGAGGTCGATTTCTAGCGGGACGCGCCGGCGACGTGCGGCGGGCCCCCTGCATCGCGAGCAAGGCAGTGGGAACTGAACGGTGGATCAGCGGCCCTCCCGCTCTCCTCGGGCTGTGCCTGCTCATGGCGCCCGTCGAGGTCCAGGCCGTCGACACCTGGCAATACGGCGGGTTTGCGGACGCCGCCTATCCGTTGAACTTCAACTTCCCGGAGAACCATCAATGGCGGAGCAAGCAAACCACCCCGCGGACCAATGAGCCCGCCCCGAACATGGGGCTCGTCTACCTGCGCAAAGACCCGACCGAGCCGTCACGGTGGGGCGTCGAATTGGCCTTTCAAGCCGGGTACGACACGCGCAACCTGGTCCCTGATCCCAGACCCGGAGGCCCGCAGCCCATCGACGGGGCCGACACGCTGCGTCACGTCGCCCGCGCCAACGTCAGCTACCTGGCCCCGATCGGCCGCGGCCTCACGTTCACGGGCGGGCTCTTCAAGGGCACGAAGACGTACGAGGAGTTCTACGCGAAGTACAATTTCAATTACACGCGGGCCTATCTCACCGATTACAACCCGAATTTCCTGATCGGCTTCGGGGCCTCCTATCCCTTCACCAAGTCGTTCGAATTGGGCCTGTACGTCGTGAACGAGTACCAGCACCTCTCACATGCCAACGATCTCCCGAGCTACGTGGCGAAGATGGAATGGCGCGCGGCCAGGCGGATCACCCTCTACGAGAACCTCTACTACGGGCCCGACCAACAGGCCACCGCGATCAAATTCTGGCGGGCCTTTTCCGACTCCACGATCGAGTGGCGCACGCCGCTCTCGCGTATCGCGCTCTCGTATGACGTGGGGACGGAGCAGGTGGCGGACAGACCCGGCGCGCCTCGCGCCGTCTGGATGGGCGCGGCGCTGTTTACGCAGCGGCATCTCACGGGCCCCTGGAGCGTCGCCGTGCGGCCGGAATTCTATTGGGATCCCCAAGGCCGGATGACGCAGGCGGAACAGATCATCTGGGCGACGACGACGACACTGGAATACAAGAAGCACCTGGGGCGACACCTCGCGATCGTGCGCTTGGAGCACCGGTACGATCATTCGACGGGATCCGAGGGCGGCTTCTTCCACGACGGTCTTCGCTCCGACGGCATGCCCCGGCTCGCAGCCGCCCAGCACCTCGTCCTTCTCGGCCTCATCTGGGCGTTCGACTCGGGATGAGCCGGCCCGTCAGCCGACGAATCGCCAGAGCGCGGCGATCACCCAGATCAGCCCGACGACGACGCCGGCGAGAAGCGCGAGCATGACGACGACCAGGCCGATCACGAACAGCCAGTCACCGACCGTGGACGCACGCTCGACGGCTACATGGCGCTCGAGAAGCTCGGCGTTGCGGAGATTGCTCTTGAACCAGACGGAAAACAGGTCGCCGAGCACCGGAACGGCGCCGAGCGCCCCATTGAGCAGGATGTGGCTGGCCATGCGTACCAGGACGATGCGCGGGACCCGGCAGTGCACCGCCAGCACGAGGAGCAGCGACCCGAGGACGGAGGCGAGGGCGTCGCCGAGCCCCGGCACCAGCCCGATGAGCGGATCGATCCCCACGCGGATGTCGGTTCCCGGGACCCGTATCCGCGCGTCCAGGATGTCGGCCAGCCAGCGGGCCACTCGTGCGGCCTCAGCACGCGTCATGCCGCCGTCGCCGCTCTCCCCGGCCCACGGCTGGACGATGCTCGCCGTTCCTCAGCCACCGACATCACCTCCGGGACGGCCATGCTATACTCGCTTCCCTTGCAATGTGGACGTTGAGGGAGGTCCTGATGATCCGACGGCGAAGGCCCCTGTTTCATCTCGTGCTGGCTCAGCTCGGCCTCCTGCTCCTCCTCGGCTTGCCCGTCGGGGCCGAGCCCGACCGCGAGCCCATCCTCGTGGGAGAGGGCAAACGCGACACGCTGCGGGAGTTGACGGGCGTCGAGGTCGTGGTCGAAGCGCTCGATGACGGCCCGCTCACGAGCGACGCCTTGAAGGCCGATGTGGAAGCCCAATTGGAGACGGCGGGGATCCGGGTCTTGCACGGACAGGAGCGGCTGGGGCAACCCGGCTTTCCGTATCTCTACGTCCGCTTGAGCCTGCTGCACACGGCGCCCGCGTCCTCCTACGTGCTCGAGGTCAGCCTCAACCAAACGGTCATCCTCACCCGTGCCCCGTCGACCTCGACCTTTGCCCCGACCTGGTCGGTCCACGCCATGGGCGTGATGACGCCGTTCGACGCGCAGGACATGCGCCGGACGGTGAGTCAGTACGTCGACCGGTTCGTCCAAGCCTTCCAGGCCGCGAACGCGGCCGAGAGCCTCACGCTCCGCTGATCATCGCAGCACCTCCCGGGCCGCCGATTTGAGCACGACGACCTGCGGCCGGGCGTTTTCGATCAACGTCGAGACCGGCAACGAGCGCGGCGCGGGCGCCGGGAGGATGAATTCCGACTCGGGTAGCATCGACAGGAGCCACTTCGCGTACTGGATTCGCACGGCCACGGCGCCGTCGCTCGCCAACTGGCTCAACTGCGGAAACATTTGCTCGGCGTCCGCCGGCGTAATCGTGATCCCGACGACTTCGCCCTGTTCGTTCAGCACCGGACCGCCGCTGTACTGAATGCCGTTGGTGAGTGAGAGCGGCAACAGCCGCGGATCGGGCGTGGCATTCCCAGGGTAGCTCCGTACCCGTCCTTCCCGCCAGACGGGCTTGTCGCCGCCCCCCCCGGCCGCCAGATCGCACACCCAGACCCGCTCCCCTGTCTTGACCTTCCCGGACTCCGCCAGCCGCAATCCTCCCAAGCCTTGTGCTCCCGACCCGTCGTCCACCTTGAGCAAGGCGACGTCGCTCAACCGATCGCGGAGCACGAGCGCGGCCGGAAGCGCCCGATCCTGGTGGTACACCGTCAAATAGGACATCCCGGCCACCAGATGGTACGCCGTGACGATGTATCCGAACCCGACGGCAAACCCGGCCCCCGTCAAGGCGGTTTTGGCTTCGTCCGTGGTCGGAACCATCGGCAACGGCGTCAGCGCCCGCTTGGGGACGTCCACGTGCCGCTCGCCGGACGGAGTGGGTGTGGGTGTGGGTTGATGACTCGGGGGCGAAGGAGCCGGCGCCTGCGCCGCAGGCTGGCTGACCGGCTGCCCCGCGTACGACAGGATCTTCGGGGCCGTGCTCAGCCCATGGGCCATGGCCTGCAGCAGATCGGTCATCGCCTTGCCGACCCCGTCCAGTACCCGCTCTTCCGTATGGGTGTTGGACGTGAAGCTCGCCGCCAGCAAGGGGCGATCGTTGCGGTCCAGGACGTTGACGGAGACGGTCGCCCGGGCATCGAGCGAGGGTTTCTCTCCGCTGAACAGGGCGCAATGGCCTTCCAGCTCGATGTCCGGCGCCGTCGGTTCGATCACGAGGTCGAACTGCCCGGCTTTCGGGCGCTCGCGCAAGACGTCCACCTTGGAGAACGACTGCGTGAGCGCCTGCACCGCGCCCTTTTCAAAGCCGGTCCCCGTTTGGAACACGAAGTAGGTCGTGCTGAACGGGCAGTTGACCTGCTCCTGCTCATTGGCCGTGCGAATGGCATCGGGCAACACGAGTGCGGCATGCAGCGGTAACGGCGCCGCCTCCGCGGGCGGCACCTGTGGGATCCGGACGGTGAGATACCGCGTCCGTGCGACGCACGAGACACTGGACAAGACCGCCACGACGAGGACGAGACCGAGAAGACCGCGTTCGATGATGGATCGTGATTGCATGGATCTCTCCTGCGAGCGGCTGCGCGTCAGGCGCGCCGCTCATTGATGGGGGCCTTCCGCCATCGGCAGCCCTTGCGGCGGTTCGTCCGTCAGCCTGGCGCCGAACCGGCACGCCTGCCGCGCATCGTGGTCGAGCCGCTCGCACACGGCAGCCCGGGCGCCGTCCGATGACATCAACGCCCACAGCTCCTCCCCGATCGCCTCGTAGCATTTGGCCTGATTCGCGCGACCGGGGACCAATGGACAGAACGACAGCCCGCTCTCCGCTCGGGCCGTCACATCGATGAAGTTCTTCACCAGCCCGACATAGCACCACGGTTGATAGGCGGGTGAGCCGAGCGAGCAGAGCCGAATCGATTCAGCGGGCTGCTGCAGCGTGTAGGAGCTGATGTCCCGGCCCAAGCTCTGATAACAGGCATGGCGCATCGCGACCGGGGCTCCGTCGCAGGTCCGCGCGGCGCCTCCGATGTCGCCGTGATTGTGATACAGGATGATGGAGGTCTGCATCTGATAACAGTCCGCCGCGTAGCGCTCGTCGAGGACCGAACAGGGGTGGAGAGGATCATCGGCCTTGACGGGCACGAAGGACGAGCCTGCGGGATCGCGCCTCGTGGAGGTGGGGTGCGTGTTGAAATGGCTCGGGTGCTGAGTGTTCGTCCCGTACACGACGTTTTCCATGAACGCCCCGCCGTAGCAGCTATGGCGGTCCCATTCCTCGCTGAGGAGGTCGCAAGCGCCGAGGGCCCTCGGGAGATCGTGGTCATAGAAACCGGTGAGCCCGTGGCCCAGAGCGTGAAGGCACTGAAACAGCAGCCAATGACTGTTTGGGTTCTCGCGGTACGGCCGACAGACAGCGTTGAGCCGGTCCGCGTCGGCGGCCAGCGAGGGATCGAGGACATCTTCGAGATAGGCCTGGATCGCTCCATGGTAACAACCCGATTGAAATACCTCCGAGCAGTGACGGAACGCGCGGACCGGGTCCTTGAGCGTCTCATACGCGGCGATCCCGATTGCGTGCGCAAAGACGTGCCCGTCCCGTTGAACATCGCGGTCGAACGCACCGGCCACGACGAGCACATCCATCGCCGTCCCGGCCCCGGCCGTCTTGACGAGGGCCAAGAAGCCGTCTTCATAACAGCCGAACTTCTGCCGGCCCTGTTGCGGCTGGCACGCGGCGATCAGCTCGACGGTGCTGACCGCTTGCACCGACGCTCCCGCCGGTAAGGCGGCCGGCCAACTGATCGCGACGACGAGAACGAGGAGACAGATCCGCGCTGCGCTCCAGCGAGACGGTCCTGTGGCGGTTGCTCCTGGCATCGTCCTCCTCCTTCCCTGCTGACGTTCTCTTTCTCGCCTACTTCCTGTTCTTGAACACCTACCTCTTGCGGTATACCCCTTTACACCTACTTCCTCTACTTCTTGAACAAGCCCTTCAACAACCCCTGCTCCAACTCCGCCGGTGGAGGCGGAGGGGGCGGCGGGCCGGGGTTCGGCCCCGGACCGCCCGGAGGCGGCGGAGGTGGAGGGAGCGGTACCGGCACCGGAGGAGGCTCCGGTGGTGGTGCCGGCGGCGGCGCGGGCGGCGGTGCCGGCGGCGGCGCGGGTGGTGGTGCCGGCGGCGGCGCGGGCGGTGGTGCCGGCGGCGGCGCGGGTGGTGGTGCCGGCGGCGGCGCGGGCGGTGGTGCCGGCGGCGGCGCGGGCGGTGGTGCCGGCGGCGGCGCGGGCGGTGGTGCCGGCGGCGGCGCGGGCGGCGGTGCCGGCGGCGGCGCGGGCGGCGGCGCCGGCGGTGGTGGCGTCGGCCGTGGGGCCGGAGGAGGAACCGGCCGAGGCGCCGGAGGCGGGGTCGGTCGTGGGGCCGGTGGTGGCGCAGGGGGCGCGGCTGGCGTGCCGGAGATGAGGGCTTCCGGCGCCGCGCCGGAGATCACGGCAGGAGGCGTCATCGTCGCCTGCCTCGACTGGATCTGCACACCGACGATGGGCGGCTGAATGAACGCCGACGCTTCCCCGGTCGGAGGGGGCACCGTCTCACCGGCCCCACCGACCAGTTGCAGCGTTTCCTTCGATGTCTCCCGTTTCGGCGATTCCTTCAAGTCCGTGGCACGGACCTGTTCGGCAATGACGAACGGGGGCGGCGATCCGATCGGCGCCGGAGGAAGAGGCGCCGCCTGCGACGAGGCAAGAGCAAATTGACCGGGCTCGACGACGATCGTGTCCCCGCCTGCCGTCGTCATCAGCACCCGGCCGAACTGACCGAAATTCGCGACCCCCGTGCGCCCTGGTTGTTGAATGGGGGGAGGAACAGGAGCCGGCGGCGGTGTCTCGAGTGCCGTGATGACCGCCGGTCCCGGGTCGCGCGCAAGCGCCGGAACGTCCTCTTCGACCCAGACGGTGAAATACGCGTCTTGGGCCTCGATCCGCGCGGTCGGCGTCGATACTTCCAAGACCGCGCTGCCCTTCACCTCCCCGTCGATCGCGGCGCGAATCGTCCCTCGGTCGAGCCGGACGGCCAGGTCATGGCTGCCCGCCAGCGCGAGCCGGGTGTTCTGGGCCATCGTCACGAGGGTGTTGTCGCGAAGCAAGACGCGCAGGCGGGACTGCGCCTGGGTCTCGATGACGTCGTACCGCTGAACGGGCGCTTGGACGGCCAGCGGGACCGGCTTGGGCTCCTGCTCACGGGCGACATACGCATTCCCCTCGAGGGCGGTGACGGTGCCCACCGGGCTGCGGGCCACGTCCCGTCCTTGCGCCGGGACCGCCAGGAGGACGGTGCACAAGACGGCCAGTGTGCGGGCGAACAGAAGCGGCGTCATCAGAAGCTACCGGTCAGCGTGAGGGAAAAGACGTTGCGTTCGTAATCGAACACCGGGACGTTCGATTTGTCCCGGGTGTAGCTGTACTGAAGCCCGACGATGAGGTTCGTGGTCAGCGCGCGGGAGACACCCGCGGTGACGATGAAGATATCGTCTTGTCGGACCGTTCGTCCGTCGGGCGAAAAGGAGTTCGGGTTGTCGTAGTTTTGGCGGTAATAGTCGAAGGTCAAGTCCGGGGTGAGCGTCCATATCGGAGGAAGGCGGACTCCTGAAGACAGGCGGTGCCCTTTGTAGGACCAGTCGGCGTGGCTCGCGACCCGGGCAATCGGCTGGCCTTCCCCGCCGGTCCGGTCGGTGTCGAAGATGTACCCGATGCGCGCCACCCCGGCGTTCTCGGCGAAGTGGAAGAACTGCGTGACGCCGAACAGCCAATTGATGCCGTCGCGTGTCGAGTTCAGCGCGAAGCGATCCTCCTTGAAATCCTTGTATTGATAGCCCAGTTGCACCTGCGTGAACCAACTCGTCCCTTCGCGGACCGTAAATACTGGGCGGACGGCGTTCGAGACCAGGAAGGGCTCCCGGCCGACCGTCACGTAGTCGAATAGGTAGTCGACGCGAGATTGCAGGCGGCCGTACCGGTGCTGGATGTACAGCGCGGGGGTGTGATTCTGCACATCGAACGCATCGAGCTCCCGGTGAAAGCTCTGATAGAAGCCATAGGCGGTCCCCACGGTCCAGGTCTCGGTCTGTAGCGGCCGGTACTCGCCACGCAGCGTGAAGACCGTCCGATAGTCGTCCTTGCGCGAAATGCCGGTCGTGCCTCCCGGGGGTTGCACGCCGAGCGGCAGCAGCACGACGTTGGTGTCGTACTGCGGGCTGATCGTGAGCAGGAGATCCCAGCGCTTCAGCTCCGCGGGGGGCAGCGCGGGTCGCGGTTGGGTCGGGTCCAGGCCCCGGCGCTCTCCCGCCGCCGCGCCGTCCCGGATCAGGGCCAAGTATTGACGGGAGGACTGGGCGACCGACGAGGAGGGCTCCGCCGCGATGGCGGCCTCGAACTCGCTTTTCGCCTCCTCTGCGCGTCCTTGGCCGTAGAGCGCGATGCCTCGGTGGTAGTGTCCCTCGGGGGCCAGGTCGGGACTGAGCTGCATCGCTTTTGTCAGCGGCGCCTCCGCCTGCTCATACGCGCCGAGCCGGATGTGCGCGAGGCCTTGGAAGTAGTAGACGAGCGGGTCGTTCGGCAACTGCGCCTGCGCCGCAACCAGATTGGCCAACGCCTCCTGGTGCTTCCCTTGATAGTACTGGGCCATCGCCAAGCCGAGACGGGCCCGGGCGAAGGAAGGATCGGCCTCGACGAAGCGCCGGAAGGTCTGCTCGGCTCCCGAGTAGTTCCGCGACCGAATCAGCGACTGACCGAGGTAGTACCCGGCCTCGGGGTCCCCGGGCTTGGCATCCAGGGCCTGGGTGAATAGGAGCTGCGCTTCGTCGTATTTCCCCTGGTTGAACTTGAAGATGCCCTTGGAAAACGCCAAGTCGTACTGCTGAAGGTTCACCGTCGTCTGTCCGAGCGCCGGGTCGATCCAGGAGAGCAGGCTGAACACGGCGAAGGCCCAAAGCCGCCACCGGTTACGCGTCTTCTCGTTCGACGGTCCACGACTCATCGCGGCGCCCTGACCATCGCCTGCCCTCCTTCCCAGCCTGCACGATTCATGGCGGTCCGTGACGCAACCGCCGCCCCACCAGGCGCTTGGGTGCGTGAAGCCCGCACCCAAGCTCGTCGCAGCACGTCTCGTCGGTTCGAGGAGAAGCGCTCATGGATCATGCGGGCTAGGCGCACCATTCCCTAAAGAGCCTTCCCTAGGGGTGCCTGATTGTGCCGTCGTGGAGCCTCAGCCCACTATCGGAGGAAATCGGTTCAGCCTGTCGAGGGATGACGACGAGGGAGTGTCAGCCCGCCTCGTACGGAATGCGTGGTGAGAGGCGTTGTGGCGCTTCTATCGGGCGCAGCCGGGCAACAGCGGAGTATCGATCCAATTCTAGGAGTATCGATCCAATACTAATGGGTGGGAGCCCAGTCGTGGGCGCGGCGCTGCGCTTCGTTGATCTGGGCGAGCGACATCCGTTGGACGACCCGGTCCCGCATCAGCACGGCCTGACGCGAGCCGCGTGCGGCCGACAAGCTCCACCACATGTGTGCGGCCACGTCGTCCTGCGGCACGCCCCTGCCTTCGTAGTAGAGGCGGGCCAGGTTCGACTGCGCATGCGGGTCTCCCTGCTCGGCCGAGCGCCGGTACCAGATCGCCGCCTGATGGAGATCCTGTGGGACGCCGCGCCCCAATTCGTACAGGCGGGCGAGGTTGTTTTGTCCTCCGGCGTTGCCGTGCTCCGCCGCAAGACGATACCACCGCACCGCCTCGGTATCGCTTTGCTCCACGCCTTCGCCGAGCTCGTACAACGCGCCGAGGTTGCATTGCGCCAGCGGGTGGCCGTGCTCCGCGGCTCGCCGGTACCAGGCGGCCGCCTGGCGGAGGTCGCGCGGCACCCCCCGGCCGTTGGCATAGAGGACTCCGAGGCTGAACTCGGCGCCTGCATGGCCCTGTTCGGCGAGCGGCCAGAATTCCTGTAACGCCGTCGCGTCATCGCCCCGCCGATACGCCTCGACGCCGGATCGAAAATCCGCGCCCGCGTCTTGGACGAACGCCAGCACGACCAGGGGAAGAATCCACCGGAGGAGCCTGGTGCACGTCATGCGCCGGATCGTACGTAAGCTGGATTGGATGTTCAAGATAGGTCAAGCACGTACTTCGAAAGACCATGGGTCGACAGGCTACGACCCGCGAGCGCTCTCGGTGGCGGCGGTTCGAAGAGCCGCAGCGGCCGGCGGTGCTGTCGTGCCACCGATGCACGCGGGCGGTCAGCGCGCAGGAAGAGGGGAGTCGAACGTCCAAATCAGAGCGAGGATGAGCAGATGCTGCGCCGGCGTGAGGCCGATCACACCCGGCCGAATTTCGCCGTCGACGAAGAAGCCTCCGCCTGGGCCACGCGATTCATCGTGACGATATTCCAACCTGACCATCGTGTTGGCCCGTCCCGCCGCCAGGCGATATTCGACCGTGGCCGTGATGGCCCGGATGAATTGCTCCCCGCCGGTCAGCCGGCCGTTCCGGTCCCAATACACCTCGGGACGGACGGTCGCGCTCCATGCCGGCGTCCATCGCCAATGGAGCGGCAGTTGCGCCGCGGTCCAGAAGGCGCGGGGAGAGCCGGGCCGTGCGAGCTCCTCCGTTCCGATCTGATATTCGAACGCGATGGTCGCCGCCTCGCCTTTCCACTCGACGATCGTATCGGAGAGCAGTCGCCAGAATTGCACCGCCGTGTTCGCCTGATCGGGACCGGCGTAGATGGTCTCTTTCACGGTCCATGACGCGGTCGGCGTATAGGTCGTCTGCGCCCCGTAGCTCGGCGCGTTGTTCGGGTGCGCCAAGTGCGCATAGCCGTTGATGACGAAGAGGGCGGCCGCCCACCGCTCGTTGAACGCGTACGTGGCGTTGACCCCGAACATCAGGTACGGGGTATAGTCGCCGCCCCACGGACGCGTATACGAAAAGTTGTCCTTGGCATACAACGCATCGTAGCCGATGAAGCTGTTGAACAGCCCGGCCTGGATGGTGAGCCCGGTGCCGATGGGAGCCAGGTAGGAGACGTTGGCGCGACCGAAATGGCGCAGGACGTTCCCCCCGCCGACACGCGGCGCATTCGTGGCGAAGCCGAACTCCTTGGCGTCCTCCCCCCCGTGCACCAGGAGGTCCATGCCCCATCGCGACGCCGAGGAGACGTCTTTTTTGATCTCGACACCGGCCATGTTGAGCAACTGTCTTGATTGTCAAGCGGGCGAGCTGACTCGCCACGGTGATTGATGTTTGACCATCGCGTTGAGAATGGTCAGGAGCTTGTGCATGCAGGCGACCAGGGCGACCTTGGGCGCCTTGCCGACGGCCCGGAGTCGGCCATAGAACGCCTTGATCACCGGATTCCACTTCACCGCGACCAGCGTCGCCATATAGAGGACCTGCCGCACGGGGGCGCGGCCGCCCCAGCAGGTGCGCCGGCCGCGCAGCGTGCCGCTGTCGCGGTTGAGCGGCGCCACCCCGACCAAGGCCGCCAGGTGTTTGTGGCTCAGGGTGCCGAGTTCCGGGAGTTCCGCCAGGAGCGTGCGGCTCATCACCGGGCCAACGCCCGGCACGCTGCGCAGCAGATCCTCCTTTGCGCGCCACAGCGGCAGCGACTGGATCAACTGCGAGAGCTCCTCATCGACCTGGGCAAGGTGGCGGTCCAGCCAGGCGAGATGGGCCTCGAGTTGGCGCTGCACACGCCGGGGCGCCGTCCCCAGGCGGTTCTGCTCGGCGGTCCGCATGTCCAGGAGCTGCCGCCGGCGGGTCAGCAGCGCCCGCAGCTCCTGGGTGGCCTGATCGGCGATCGGCCGGGGCGCCGGCCGGACCGCTTCGGCAAACTGCGCCAGGACGGCGGCGTCCAGCGCATCGGTCTTGGCCAACCGCCCGGTGGCTTTGGCAAAATCGCGCACCTGCCGCGGATTGACGACGCAGACCGGCAGCCCCGCAGCCGCCAGGGCGCTCACCAGCGGCAGTTCGAGGCGCCCCGTCGCCTCGACCACGATGGCGACCGGACGCGCGGCTTGGAACTGCTCCACCAACGCCTTGAGACCGGCCTCGGTGTACGGCACCACCTGCCGCGCCCCCGACGGCCGCTCGGCGCAGTCAAGCTGCTCCTTGGAGACGTCAATGCCAACAAAGCGAGGCGTGTCAGTCATGGGTGCTCCTCCTCGTGAAGGCCTCCGACTCGCTCGGCCTTGCCACGATGCGGGCTCACGGCCCAGGCAACTGTACGAGCTTGGGGAGGCAAGGACGTGACGACCACGCTCAACCACGGTCTACGGGACCGAAGGTTCATCGGCCTATCACGTCCGGGGTTCATGCTCGCGTCATAGTAAAAGATCAGGTGAAAGATACAAGGTTCAGCTCGTTCACCCGCGGCGTGGTGCTTCGATTGCGGAAGCGGTGATTCTGAGGAAAGTTGAAGTCGAGCGTGTAGGCGAGGTCCGTAAACGCGCCGTAGCGCCACAGGCCGTCGGCGGGGGCCTCTTCGGCGGCGATGGCCGGAGCGGCCTCGAGGAGGAGGAAGACGAGGCCGGCGGCGACCGAGTGGAGCAGTCGTGACCGGGACAGGCGACGAAACGCAGAGACCGAGACGCTCAACGTCCTCTCAGCATGCGACGGGTCCGGGCCCCGCGAGGACGGAAATCCAGGACCGTGCTGTCTCAGGCCCGACGCCCCCCGGGACGGCTGCACCCTGTACCACATGCGACGAGGAAAACCAAGCGGTTGCCCGGCTACGACCACGTCGTCCCATGGGATTGACCCGTAGGTGGTTTCGGGCGCTCCCGGCGTACTCGGCCGACGACCAAAATTTCCAGACCGCGGTACAGTAGAAGCGACGGGAGGCTCGGACATGCCGTCGATCGTGGTCAGCCGATTCCTTGTGCTCTTCCTCCTCACCGCCGCCGCCCCGGCCGCCGCGCTGGAATTTTCCGCGGAGCAGATCACACGAATCGACGGCCACGTCCGGAAGGCGACGATCTATTATCGGGACGACCGCTGGCGCCTCGAGCACAACGACCCGGGGCCGGTTCAGGTCACGATCGTCCGAGAGGACAAGCAGGTGATCTGGCTGCTGCTCCCTCGGCTCAAGCACTTCAAGGCCGTGCCCTTCGCCCCTGAGCACGAGCCGAAGGTCACGGCGCGGATGGACGGGGAGATCGCGCGCGAGCCGGTCGGCACCGAGGTCTTGGACGGCCATCCGACCACGCTCTATGAGGTGACGACCCAGGAAGGCGCCGAGCGCCGCACGTACGTCTATTATCAATGGCTCGCCGAGGACATCCAGTTTCCGCTCAAGCTCGCACGCAAGGACGACGGCTGGGTCGTCGAGTACCGGCACGTGGGATTCCGGCCTCTTTCCGACTCCCTCTTTCAGCTCCCCCGGAGCTTCAGCCCGTTCGACGAGTGAGCGCACGAGCCTCTCGTGACCGCCGCAGGACGGAGAGATCCCGTCGTAGGAGCCGACCGCGCGGTCCCGCCCGCCAAGCCTCTTCTCATTTCTGGGACATTGGTGTACGGTGGAGGGCATGACGAAACGCACCGTTCACCATCTGGCCCGTAGACTCCAGTGGTCGACGGACAAGCCGGCGACGCCCGGGTGGTATTGGCATCGGGGGACGTACCACGACCCCTGCCCGATCGTCGTCGAAGTGGACCAGGCTGGATATTTTCAATGGCCGGACGGCTCGTTCGATGACGTGCACGTGACCGGTGGGGAATGGGCCGGGCCGATCGACCCGCCCGACGAGCCGCAGGCCTGACCGCTCCTTCTCATCCGTACTCTTCGCCCTCACTCCAGCCGCTTCGCCCCCGGCCGGCGTCGCTGCCCGCGGAACAGCACGATCAAGCCGATGATGCCCGCGATCAGCGAAACCGATCCAAAGAGAGCCATGTCCCCTCCCTCGCCGCCGTTGCAGGGTCTCGATCTCCAACTCCTCCTGGCCGGCTCAGCTTTTCATGGGCGGATCTTCGTGGTCCTCGCCGGTCAGCGCCTGAGCCTCCTGCGCCTCCGCCTCTTGCAGCTCCGCGAAGCACCCTTCGAGCACCTGACGCCGCTGCTGCAGAGCCTTCATGGGCACATCCTGCGGCGCCTCTTGTGCGGACTCCGGCATGTTGACCACGGAGGCGGCCTCCGCCACCACGGCATATTTGTAGGCCTGAACACGGGAGTCCGCCGGCCCGTACGTCTGCGCCAGGAGCTCTTCGACCTCGGCGTCGAAGGCCGCCAGCGCCGCGCTATCGAGCGGCCGCCGGCTCATCAAGCGCTCGAGCTTGTCCAGGCCACGTTGAAAGCGCTCGGTCCGGGTGGCCGGGGAAAAGGACGCGTTCGTGTTCGGCATCGCGCACCTCCGTTTCTGTTGCCGTCATTCTCGATGAGACGGCCCTCTTCCGCCATCGGCGGGCTCTGCGCCGCGGCACCCGATTTCGATTACGTACTCGCACGCCCACACTTCACCCGATTTTCTTTTTCGCAAATAGAGGTAGGATAGTAGGCATGTTTAGTGTCGGTCTTCTGGTACTTGATTGTCCCATTTCACCTACAAGGAGGCGCGCCATGGACCTTGTCGCCGATCCGCGGGGGTATTGGACACGAACAGGTGAGGCGGAGCTGATCGGCCGTTTGGCCGTCAATGCCGAACGCCAGCGCTGGCAAACCGTGCTTGCCGATCACCTGTCGCCGGAAACGCTCCGGCTGGTGACCGAGCTCGTCGCCCGGGCGGCCGAGGCGCGAGGACCGATGACAACGCCGCGCAAGGAGGACCACGATCATGAACACCTATGATCCGGACCGCTGTCCGGCCGGGCATGACCACGATCGCCTGGGCCGGCATACGGTGATTCAGTGCCAAGGCTCCCTCCATCACGATGGCCCTCACTACTATCGTGAAGACCACTACGTCATTCGATGGGAGGAGCCCGGAAGCGTTGCGGCGTAGCACAGTGACCAAGGAGCCATGCCATGACGAAACAGATTCTCGTCGTCGATGATGATCCCGTTGCCCTGGATGCGATGGCTGAAACCCTCCGGTCCCGCCTGCCCGGCGTGGAAGTCGCGCAGTGCGTGTCGGCCCAACGCGCCTACGAAGCCGTCGCCTATTTCAACTACGACCTGGTGATTTCAGACGTCCGGATGCCGGAGATGAAAGGCACCGAGTTGCTGAACCGGATCAAAGCCATCCGTCCCGCCCTTCCCGTCCTGCTGATCTCCGGTCATCGGGAGGAAGCGCCGCCGGCCCCACTCGCCGCCAGCGCCCGATTTCTCTCCAAGCCGGTCGACCGCCATGCACTTGCCCAAGTCGTCCGTGAAGCGTTGAATCAAGCCTGACGGTCGGAGCACCGCCGCCCGCGGCGGTGGCCGGAGGAGGAGAGCCGCGATGAGAGAGGAGCTGTTGGCCTTGCGGAGCGAGTTGGAGCGCGTGACCGCGCTCCGTTTCTGCGGCGTCTGGCAAACCGACCTAGGGGACTATGCGCTGTTCGAGGACGCCGCCGGGACCCGGACGTCCTTCATGCTCAAGCAGGGCGAAACGCTCAGCGAGGGCCTTTCGCGCGTCGCCGAGCGCTATGCCCCTGCGGGGCCGCCTCCTCTCGCGAAGTCGTGAGGCCCGACCACCCTCACCGTCTTCCGCCATGGACGGCGAGGCGCTGTACCGGATGATCGCTTGATGCCTGGCCCGCCGCGCCGCCGGCGTTCCGGCCCTGCCGGGCCTTGGCTCATCCGCCGATTCCCTCTCGCCCGACCCATCCCCCGTCTGAGCGGCGCGCCACCACTCGCCCGGCGCGTCGCGCGGCGGGCTTCGAGAGGTCGCTCCGGAACACGATCCTTTCCACTTCTTGGACACGCCTGGTCGATGGATCGGTCCTTCCAGGGCGTCATCGAAGAGGGCTCGAGATCCTGGAAGCACGTTCTTTCTCCTCGCCTTCATCGAACTCCTCAGGGTGCCGCGCGGGAAGGGGCGCCGCCCGATCTGTAGGCCACAGACGGACAGACCGTTGGGGCCCCGACGATCTAGACTGTCGCGTTTGCCGAGGAGGGGTCGTGGAAGCCGAGTTGAGCTTCGAAGGCCGTGGGTTTCAGCCGTCCGACCCGATGCCTTCGCCCGGTCAGAAGGTCAATATCCTGCTCGTCGACGATAGCGCCGAGTGCCTCCTGGCATGGCAGGAAGTGCTTGCCGGACCCGACCGGCACCTCGTGATGGTTCAGTCGGGAGAGGAGGCGCTCCGTTATCTCTTGGCCGCCGACGTCGGGGTGATCCTGCTCGACATCCGATTGTCGGGGTTGAGTGGGTATGAGACCGCCTCGCTGATCCGGCAGCGAAGTCGCACCCGCACGGTCCCGATCATTTTCGTCACCGGCTACTCGAAAGAGGACACGGACGTCGCGCGAGGTTATGCGTTCGGGGCCGTAGACTTCATCTTCAAGCCGGCCGACCCCCATGTGCTGCGGTCCAAGGTTGCCTGCTTCGTCGAGCTCGCCAAGCATACCCAATCGCTCCGGAGCCAAACGGCCGCTTGGGAACGGAGCGAGAAGGATTTCCTCCGCTCGCACGCGGCCGCGGCCCTGATCGAGCAGGCCCCCCTTCCCGCCTTTCTGAGCGACGCCCAGTGCGTCGTCGTGCAGGCCAACGCGGCCGCCTCCGAGCTCCTCGGGCTTCAACTGAATCACCCGATCGGGCTGAGCGCCTCCGCGGTGCTCACCCCGGGAGAGCGATGGACCTTGACCGGCGCCGTCCGTGAAACGGCGGAGCGGGGGGTCCGCCGTGAGATCGTCGTGCATCCCGTGCGGGACTCCGGGGGCCCGATGAGCCTCGCCCTTCACCTCTCGCCGCTGCGCGATCAGCAGGGCCGCCTTCTCGGCGTCATGGCGATCGGGCAGGACGTGCGTCTCGGTGAGCAGGCGCTCCTCGACCTCGAACGGATGCGCTCGGTGGTGGAACGCCAAGCGAACGACCTCGCGCGCTTGAAGGAGATCGTCGTGGCCCGGGACCTCAGCCTCCTTCGACTCCAGCAAGAGACCGAGGTCCTGAAACAGCAGCGCGGAGCCGAGCACAAATATCTGTTGCCCGATCCGTCCAAGGAGACGAATGATGAGACAGGTCTTTGAGCTCAAGGACCTCCAGCCGGGCGATCACGCCTGTCTGTTGACGAGCGCGATCGACGAGCAAGGGAAGGTCCTCGCGCCCTTCATCGAGCACGGCTTGGGGCGCGGAGAGCGATGTCTCTACATCGCCAATGAGCAATTGGACATCGGCCTCGAGCACGAGCTCGCCCGCCAAGGGCTCGAGCTCGCCCGGCTTCGGCAAGAAGGTCGCGCCGAAGTGTTGAATCGCTACCATACGTTCCTGCGCTATGCGCGGTTCGAGCCGATCCTCATGATCGAGCTGCTCGAGCGGGCCGTGCGCGACACCCTCGAGCGCGGGTATACCGGCTTGCGGGTGGTCGCCGACATGAGCTGGGCGTTGATCATTGGGTGCGATCAACTCATCGCCTTCGAAGCCCTGCTCAACGATTACACGCCGAACTGGAAGCTCACGATCCTGTGTTACTACAATCTCTCCCAATTTCCCCCGCAAATCCTCCAGGACGTCCTGCGGACCCACCCGGTGGCGCTCGTCGGCGATCGGACCTGTCCCAACGTCTTCTACGAGCCTCCGGCGCTCGTGCTCGGCGAGCAAGGGAGTGCGGCCCGCATCGACTGGATGATGACCACGCTCAAAAAGAACGCCGCCCTCCTCGTCAAAGGCTGTAACTGCTGACCGCCCCTCCGCGCCGACGTCATCTCCATCGAACCCGTTCGAATCGCTCTGTTGAACCAAACAAAAAGGCCCCGGCGACGCGCATCGCCGGGGCCTTGTCTCCGTGTCAGGGTTGGTTGCGGGGGAAGGATTTGAACCTTCGACCTTTGGGTTATGAGCCCAACGAGCTACCAGACTGCTCCACCCCGCACGCGGATGCTAACAAACCGGAGAAGGCGGCGTCAAGGCGAAGCGGCGAGCATTGCTTTCGCCTAGGAGGAATGCTAAAGCGGTAGCATGCGCATCGTCTTCATGGGGACGCCGGAGTTTGCCGTGCCGTCGCTTCAGGCCTTGTTGGATTCCGAGGACACGGTCGTCGGCGTCGTCACTCAGCCGGACAAGCCGAAGGGGCGCGGCCACGAGGTCACCCCGTCGCCGATCAAGCAGCTCGCGCTCGCGGCGGGGCTTCCGATCCTGCAGCCGACGAAAATGAAGGACCCGGCCTTCATCGAGGCCTTGAAGGCCTGGCAGCCGGACTTGATCGCGGTGGCGGCGTTCGGCCGCATCCTGCCGCCGATCGTTCTCGAGCTCCCGCCCCGAGGCTGCATCAATGTCCATGCGTCGCTACTGCCCAAATACCGCGGCGCCGGCCCGATCCAGTGGGCGATCATCAACGGCGAACGGGAAACGGGGATCACGACGATGCTGATGGATGCCGGGATGGATACCGGCGCCATGCTGCTGCAGGAGCGCGTCCCGATCGCGCCGGACGACACGGCCGGCTCGCTCTCGACGAAGCTCGCGGCCGTCGGCGGGCGCCTGCTCGTCGAGACGATCCGCAGGCTCGAAGCGGGGACCCTCACGCCGCGGCCTCAGGACCACACGCAGGCGACGATGGCGCCGATGATCGACAAGGAACAGGGCGTGATCGATTGGAGCTTATCCGCGGTGGACATCGCCAATCGCGTCCGGGGGCTCAACCCATGGCCGGGTGCCTTCACCTTTGCCGGGGAGGAACGGTGGAGCATTTGGCGGGCCGTCCCCGTCGACGCGACGCCACCGGAATCTTTTCCCCCCGGCACCGTCGTCGCCGCCGCCAAAGACAGGCTGCACGTCGCCACCGGGAAGGGACTCCTTGCCATCCTGGAGCTGCAACCGGCCAACAGCCGCCGCATGACGGCTCAGCAGTACCTCGCCGGTCATCGCCTCCAGCCCGGCTTCCGGCTGCACGCCGCCCCGTCTCCCTGATCCATGGCGGGGCCGATTCTCCGCGGCGCACGGGCGGTCGCGTTTCGCACCCTTCAAGAGCTCGAGCGCCGCGACGCGCTCGCCGATGAGCTGCTGCATCGCGCCTTCGCGGCGGCCTCGCCGCCCCTCGCCCCCCGCGACCGCGCGTTGGCCGTGGAGCTGGTGTACGGCGTCCTGCGCCATCGCCTGACGCTCGACTGGCGCCTCGAGCAGGTCTCCACCCGGCCGATGGCGGGGCTCCCGCTCGCGGTCCTGACGGCGCTCCGCCTGGGCGCGTATCAGATCCTGCACTTGTCGCGCGTTCCCGACTCGGCGGCGGTGAATGAATCGGTCGAGCTGGTCAAGTCCTTGCCGGGCCGTGACTGGAGTGGGTTCGTCAATGCCGTGCTCAGAGCCCTGCTGCGCACCCCGGCGCCTCCGTGGCCCGACCCGGCCGTGGATCCCGCGCATGCCCTTTCCGTTCGCTACGCCTGTCCGCCGTGGCTCGTCCAGCGGTGGGTGGAGCGCTACGGAGCGGAACGCGCCGCGCACCTGTGCCGCCGGACGCTCGAGACGCCACCCTTGACCGTCCGGACGAACACCTTGCATATCACGCGGCCCGCCTTGCTCGAGCGATTCGAGTCGCTCGGGCTCCGTGCCCGCCCCACGGAGGTGAGCCGCGACGGGATCGTCCTCGACAAACACGGGGTCGTCACCGAGCTCCCGCTGTTTCCCGAGGGCGCGTATTACATCGAGGATGAAGCGGCGCAACTCGTTCCGCCGCTGCTGGACCCTCGGCCCGGTGAACGGATTCTCGATGCGTGCGCCGCACCAGGGGGAAAGGCCACGCATCTGGCGGCGCTCATGGAGAACCGCGGCACGCTCGTCGCGCTCGATGCCAGCCGGCGGCGCCTGCACCTGCTCGACGAGAACTGTCGCCGGTTGGGGATCTCGATCATCACGCCGATCCTCGTCGACGCCGCCCGATTGCGCGACGCCGTCGCGGAGAGCCGCCTCCCGCCGGATCAGGTCGCGGAGCTCGCCCGGCCCTTCGACCGTGCCCTCGTCGACGCCCCGTGTAGCGGGCTCGGGGTGCTGCGGCGCCATCCCGAAGCGAAATGGCGACGGTCGGCATCCGAGCTCGCGGAGCACGCCGTCAGACAGGCGGCGATTCTCGCCGAGGCGGCGCATCTCTTGCGGCCCGGCGGCGTCATCGTCTATAGTACGTGCTCAACGGAACCTGAGGAAAACGAACGGGTGATCGAGACCTTCTGCGCCGCCCATCCCGAGTTTTCCCGCCAGTCGGTGGCGCCGTTCGTGCCCCCTGCCGGCCGGATGCTCGTGACACCCGCCGGCGAGCTCTCGACGATGTTCGCACCCCAGTCCATGGATGGATTTTTTGCCGCCCGCCTCACAAAGGCCCTCTAATCCCATGCCTCGGCACGTGCGCATCGCGCCGTCGATCCTTTCGGCCGATTTTGGGCGTCTGGCCGACGAGGTCGCGCGCGTCGAAGCGGCCGGCGCGGATTTCGTCCACGTGGACGTCATGGACGGGCATTTCGTGCCGAACTTGACCGCTGGTCCGCCGATCGTCGAGGCGCTGCGCAAGGTCACGAAGCTCCCGCTCGACGTCCATTTGATGATGACGAACCCCGACGCCTTCATCGCCGAGTTCGCCGAAGCCGGCGCCGACTATCTCACGGTCCACGTCGAAACCTGTCCGCACCTCCACCGCACGGTGTGCGCGATCAAGGAGCACGGAGCCAAGGCCGGTGTGACGCTCAACCCCGCCACCTCGCTCGCCACCGTGGAGGAAATCCTCGGCGACGCCGACCTGCTGTTGATCATGTCGGTCAACCCCGGCTTCGGCGGCCAGCGCTTCATCGAATGGACGCTGTCGAAGATTCGCCGGGCGCGTGCGCTTCTCGACGACCGAGGGAGCCCGGCCCTGCTCGAAGTCGACGGCGGGGTCAAGGTGGAGAACGCGGGCCAGATCATCGCAGCCGGAGCCGACGTGCTCGTCGCCGGATCCGCGATCTTCTGTCAGGAGGACTACCGGGCGACGATCGCGGCCTTGCGACAGGCGGGCCAATCGGCCCTGCCGGAGGAGCGAACGGCGGCCTCCCACGGGACCCGGCAGCGCTAGACATGCTCGACCCCTCCGGCCTCATCGACAGCCTGCATCCCCTGGAGGTCAAGATCCTCTCGGCCTTCGGCACCCATCCCGGTCCGTCCCCGCTCCAGGAAGGGGAACTGGCGGCCGCCGCGAGCCTCGACCCGTCGCAAGTCAGTATGGCGGTGGGATGGCTGCTCGCCAAAGCGCTCATCCGGATCGAACAGGAGCAGACCCGCACCGTCGTGTCGCTCACGGACGTCGGTAAGCGTTATTTCGAGCAGTCCGCGCCCATCGAGCGCATTCTCTCCGCCCTCCGCCACGCGCAGCAGACCGGCAAGCAGCTCACGATTCACGACATCCAGGCCGGCGAAGGGCTCGAACCCGCCGAGATGAGCGGCGCCGTGGGGGCGCTCAAGAAGGAAGGCGCGATCCGGATCGTGCCCGGCGGGATCGTCGAAGCGACGGGGACCTCCAGCCGAACGGCGGAAACGCTGCGGGCGCTCCTCACCCAGCTGCACGGCGGCCCCCGGGACCTGACGACCTTCCCCCCCGACTCTCAGGAGACGATCAAGCAGCATGCGGTCAAGCGAGGGAACGCCCGAGAACCGTTTCGTCTCGACGATCGGACCGAACGCGCGTACACCCTGACGCCCGAAGGCCAGAGCGTGCAATCGCTGCTGAAAGGCGCGGTGGGCGAGGAAGTCTCCCAGTTGACGCCCGACCTGCTCAAAGACGGCGCCTGGCGCACGAAACGCTTCCGAAAGTACTCGATCAGCCTGCGGCCGCCCCGCATCGCGGTGGGGCGCAAGCACCCGTACCGGGAGTTTCTCGACCTCGTCAAGGCCAAGCTCGTCAGCATGGGCTTTCAAGAGATGCGCGGCTCGCTCGTCGAGACGGAATTCTGGAACATGGACAGTCTGTACATGCCGCAGTTCCACCCGGCCCGGGCGATTCACGACGTCTACTTCGTCAAACATCCGTCGCACGCGCGCAGCAGCCCGGACCCGTACCTGGAAAAAGTGGCGGCGGCTCACGAGACCGGCGGCAAGACCGGCTCCACCGGATGGGGGTACGCCTACGACCGGGAACGCGCGCGGCGGCTCGTGCTGCGAAGCCAGGGCACGGCGGTGTCCGCACGAACCCTGGCGGCGCGCCCGATGATTCCCGGCAAGTACTTCTCGATCGCGCGATGCTTCCGCTACGACCAGGTGGATGCCACTCACGCCACGGATTTCTTCCAGGTCGAGGGCATCGTGCTCGGCGTCGACATCAATTTCTGCACGCTCCTCGGCCTGCTCGACCTCTTCGCACGGGAAGTGGCGCAGGCGAAGGAAAGCAAATTTCTCCCCGCGTACTTTCCATTCACCGAACCGTCGGTCGAGCTCCATGTGCGTCATCCTCGGTTGGGCTGGATGGAGCTCGGCGGGGCCGGCCTCTTCCGGCCGGAGGTGACGCTGCCGCTGGGAGTCGAGGTCCCGGTGATCGCCTGGGGCCTGGGCCTCGACCGCATGGCGATGGTCGCCTTGGGCATTCACGACATCCGCGACCTGTTCACCAGCGATCTCGATCTGGTCCGGAGCATGCGAGGCACGTTCTGATGCGGCTTTCGGCCTCTTGGCGCTTTCAACCGTCCACGTCTCGATCCTCCGTCCACACTCCTCTTTCTTCGTAGCATGCCGACCATCTCGATCAACCGGCACGATCTGGACAGCCTGCTGGGGCGCGCGACCTCGGACTCGGTCAGCGTCGAGGAGTTGGAATCGTGGCTTCCGCTGGTGAAGGGCGAGCTCAAGGACCACGACACCGACAGCGGGGAGCTGCGGATCGAGCTGCAGGACAGCAACCGACCCGACCTCTGGTCCTGCGAGGGGATCGCCCGGCAGATCCGCACCAAGCTGGCCGGCGAAGCCCAGCCGTACCCTTTCTTCCGATCGAAGACCCGGTCCCCGCATCGGCTCACCGTGAGCCCCGGGCTTGAGCACGTCCGGCCCTACGTCGCCGCGTGCACCGCGGTCGGGTACGAGATCACGGAGGCGGGCCTCGCCCAACTCATCCAGGTTCAGGAGAAGCTGGCGGAGATCTTCGGTCGCAAGCGACAGACGGTCTCCATCGGCGTGTACCGACTTCCTGCGATCGTCTTTCCGATCACCTATGGGCTCTTCAAGCCCGACGATGCACGGTTCACCCCGCTCGGGTTCGAGGAGAAGATGACGGCCCGCGACATCCTGGCCGTCCACCCCAAAGGGATCGAGTACGGCTCCATTCTCGCCCCTTTCGATCGGGTGCCCCTCCTGATGGACGACGAGGGGCAGGTCCTTTCGCTTCCCCCGATCATCAACAGCCGCGAGATCGGCGAGGTCCGGGTCGGTGATCGCGAGCTGCTCGTCGAAGTCACCGGGACTGACTTGCCGATGGTGCTGTTGACCCTCAACATCATGGCCGTGAACCTCGCCGATCGAGGCGCGACCGTGGAGACCGTCGACGTCGCTTATCCCTACGAGACCGACTTCGGGAAGACCGTGCGGACCCCCTACGACTTGAGCAAACCGCGCCCGATCCCGATCCGGATCATCGAGTCGGCCCTCGGCCAAGAGCTCGATCCGGATGAGATCCGGGTCGCGCTCCGGAACTACGGCTACGAAGCCACCGTGACGCGGGAGAAGGTCTCCGTCAAGCTGCCCCCCTACCGGAACGACCTCATGCATCCGGTCGATGTCATCGAGGACGTCGCGATCAGCCGAGGGTATGCGAGCTTCACGCCGATCATGCCCGCGGCGTTCACGGTCGGCGGGTTGTCGCGCGCGGAGCAGCTCTCGGACCGCGTGCGGGACCTCATGGTCGGTTTCGGGTTCCAAGAAATGATGTCCAACCTGCTCTCATCGCGCGGCGAGCTGGTGGAACGGATGCGGCTGGACGGCACGAGCTGGGGCCAGGTCGTCGAGGTCGAGAACGTGATGACGCAGAGCTATAGCTGCCTGCGTCAGTGGATCATCCCGTCGTTGTTGCGCGTCGAGTCCGTCTCGACCCGGACCTTCTACCCGCATCGGCTCTTCGAGGTCGGCGAGATCGCGATCCCGGACCCGCTGCACGACCTCGGCTCACGGACCGTGCTCTCGCTCGGCGCCGTCGTGACGCATGCCACGGCGAACTTCTCCGAGATCCATTCGGTCCTGGATCTCTTGTGCTACTACCTCGGCTGCTCCTATCGCCTGGAGCCCGTCGAGCACCCGTCGTTCCTCGAGGGCCGGGCCGGCCGTTTCTTCATCGGCGAACGGATGGCGGGCGTCATCGGCGAGGTGCACCCCGAAGTGCTCGAACGCTGGCAGATCGCCATGCCGACGGCGGCGTTCGAGCTGCTGATCGAAGGGCTGATCGAGGCGGATGACCGGGAAGGGCGAGGCCCGGGCTGAGGGGAAGCGGTTGCCGCTTCACGTCCTCAGCCTCGGATGGTCTGGCGGCCGCTCAGGCCGGCTGTTTCGCAAGGTCGGCGAGCTTCTGGAAGCCCGCGGGATCGTGAATGGCCATCTCGGACAGCATCTTCCGATCCAGGCCGATATCGGCTTTCTTGAGCGCGGCGATGAAGCGGCTGTAGGTGAGGCCGTGCGCGCGCACCGCGGCGCTCAGCCGCGTCACCCAGAGCCGCCGGAAGTTCCGCTTGCGCTTCTTCCGCTCGACGTAGGCGTACGCCTGCCCCTTGTCGACCGATTCCGTCGCCGTCCGGAACAGCCGGCTCTTGGCCCCGTACTGCCCCTTGGCTAATTTGATCCGCTTCTTCCGTCGCTGCCTGGTTTTCGGACCGCCTTTGACGCGTGGCATCTGTCACTCCTTCCTGACCTGAACGCCTTCCTCATCCGCCATCGAGAGGTGAAGGCTGCTGGTTCCTGAGCTGATGGTGTGTTACGCCTGATACGGCAACTGGCGGCTGATCGCGTACGTCCCGGTGTCTTGCACCGGCACCAGGCCTTTGAGCCTGCGCTTGCGATCCCGGGCCTTGCTCGTCAAGAGGTGCCTCCGCCCGGCTTTTCGTCGCACGAGCTTGCCGCTGCCGGTGCGGGTGAACCGCTTGCTCGCTCCCGAATGGGACTTCAGTTTCAACTTGGCCATGTTCGCGTCCTTTCTCCTGTTCGCTCGTTTCCGCCGCGCGACGCCGTCAACTCTTCGGCGCGACGATCATGATCAGGCTGCGCCCCTCCATCCTGGGCGCATACTCGATCGTCCCGGATTCCGCCAACTGCTCCACCACCGTATTCATCACCGCGCGGCCCAGCTCTTGGTTCGCCATCTCGCGGCCGCGGAACGTGACCGTGACCTTCGTCTTGTTGCCCTCGGCCAAGAACTCCTTGATCTGCCGGATCTTGATCTCCAGGTCGTGCTTGTCGGTCCGGGGACGCAGCTTGATTTCCTTGACCTGCGTGGACTTTTGATGTCGGCGGCTCTGGTGTTCCTTCTTGCTGAGTTCATACTTGTACTTGCCGTAGTCCATGATCCGGCACACCGGCGGCTGCGACGTGGGAGCGACCTCGACCAAGTCGTACCCCATGTCCTGCGCCTTTCGGAGCGCGTCCGGTGTGGGGAGAATGCCCAACTGCTCTCCTTCAGGGCCGATAACCCGAACTTCCCGAATACGGATCTCCCGATTCACCCTCAGCTTCGGAACGATAAGCCACCTCCTCGATGAATGTTACGCGTCGAAACTCTTCCGGATCTCCGACTGGATCCGTTCGATCACCGCCGCCACCGTCATGCTGCCCAGGTTGGCCCCGCTTCGCCCGCGCACCGACACGGCCCCTCCCTCCATCTCGCGGTCGCCGACGACCAGCATGTACGGGATCTTGGCCTTTTCGGCCTCCCGGATCTTGAACCCCATCTTCTCGTTGCGCAGGTCCGCCTCCGCCCGCAGTCCCGCCGCCTTGAGCTGGGCTTCGACCGAGCAGGCATAGTCGCGTTGCTTGTCCGTGATCGTGAGGATCCTGGCCTGGACGGGTGCGAGCCACGTCGGAAACGCTCCGGCGAAATGCTCGACCAGGATACCGAAGAAGCGCTCGATGGAGCCCAATAGGGCCCGGTGGAGCATGATCGGTTGATGGGGCTTCCCGTCCTCCCCGGTATAGGCCAACTCAAACCGCTCCGGGTTGTTGAAGTCGACCTGCACGGTCGAGCACTGCCAGGCCCGGCCGAGGACGTCCTTGATCTTGATGTCGATTTTCGGGCCGTAAAAGACGCCTTCGCCCGGATCGATCCGGAACGCGATCCCTCGACTCTTGAGCGCTGCCTCCAGGGCCCCGGTGGCCTGTTCCCATCGCTCGAGCGACCCGACCGCCTTGTCGGGCCGTGTCGAGAGGTACACCTCGAAGTCGGAGAACCCGAAGGTCTTGAGCATCGAGAAGGTGAAATCGAGCACCCGGCTGACCTCGGCCTCGATCTGGTCCGGGCGGCAGAAGAGGTGCGCGTCGTCTTGTGTGAAGCCGCGCACGCGGAGCAACCCGTGGAGCACGCCCGTACGCTCGTACCGATAGACGGTCCCCAATTCGGCGTACCGGGTCGGGAGGTCCCGATAACTCCGCAGGTGCGACTTGTAGATCATGATGTGGAAGGGGCAGTTCATGGGCTTCAATTGGTATTCGCTCGCTTCCACCTTCATCGGGACGAACATGTTCTCGCGGTAGTAGTCGACGTGGCCGCTGGTCTTCCAGAGGTCCAGGCGGGCGACGTGCGGTGAGTAGACGATTTCGTAGCCGTGCTTCAGATGTTGCTCCCGCCAGAAATTCTCGATCAGCAGGCGCACCAGGGCCCCCTTGGGATGCCAAAGGACCAGGCCGGGACCGATGTCATCCTGGATGGTGAAGAGATCGAGCTCTTTGCCGAGCTTCCGGTGATCCCGCCGCTTGATCTCTTCCAGCCGGTTCAAGTACGCGTCCAGCTCGGCACGGGTCGGGAAGGACGTCCCGTAAATGCGCTGGAGCATGGGATTCCGTTCGTCGCCGCGCCAGTAGGCCCCCCCGGTCGTCAGCAGCTTGAAGGCGCCGACGCGCCCCGTGCTCGGGAGGTGCGGCCCGCGGCAGAGATCGACGAATCCGGCGCCTTGGTCGTAGAGCGAGACGGTTCGGTCTTCGAAGTGCTCGATGATCTCGACCTTGTAGTGCTCTCCACGCTCGCGGAAGAACTGAATGCCCTGCTCCCTGGGCATCTCGATCCGCGTGAACGGTCGGTCGGCCTTGATGATCTCGAGCGCACGGGCCTCGATCTTTTCCAGATCCTCGGGCGTAAACGGACGATCGAAGGCGAAATCGTAGTAGAAGCCGTCCTCGATCGCCGGTCCGATCGTCAACTGGGCGGTGGGGAACACCTCTTTGACCGCCTGGGCCATGATGTGAGTGCTGCTGTGCCGATACACCTCTTTGCCTTCGGGCGACTCGAAGGTGAGGGGCTCGATGCTCGCATCCTCCGTCAACGGCGCGCTCAAATCCATCGGCGCCCCGTTCACCAAAGCCGCAATCACCGCGTCCGACAACGCGCCTGCTGCCTTCAAGGCCGCCGAGACCGTCGTCCCTGCCGGAACGCGCTGGCTCCGCCCGCCTTTCAGCGTCACCTGGATCTCTCGATCAGCCGCCGTCGTGCTCATACGCTTTCAAACTTTCCACCCTGCGTGCTCCTCTGAGCACGGGCCTGCAACGTCGTTGCGCATCGCCTGTACGAAAAGAAAAGGCATCACACCGCAAGGCGGTCCGATGCCTGTGGCGGGATGGTAGGCGCGGACGGTCTTGAACCGTCGACCTCTACCGTGTCAAGGTAGCGCTCTCCCCCTGAGCTACGCGCCTAATGTGGTGCCATGCTAATATAGGCCCGCCCATACTGTCAAGAATTTGAAACGCTTACAGCATACCCCGTCGCTGGTGAGCTCACCGGGAGGATGTCGCTGGCAGGCGGGTTAATCCTTGCGCCCTTTTTCCCGTTTGACGGCGATCCGCAGCTCGCTGATCTTCTTGCGCAGCGTATTCCGATTCATCCCGAGCAGGTGGGCCGCTTGGATCTGATTCCCGTTCGTCTCCTTCAAAGCGAACGTGATCAGCGGTCGCTCGACCGCTGAAATGAGCATGGGGTGCAGATCCCGGCCGGCCGTGCTCTTCATGCCTTTGACGAACTCGCCCAACTTCGATTCGATGTAGTGCTCCAGGCAGACCTTCTCGCTGTTCGCGCCGACGTACCCGTTCTGAGTGCGGATACCGTTGAGGAAGCCGCAGGCGTGCCGGAGAAAGTCCGCAGGGCCCGTCAAGACCATGCTTTGAGCCGGGTCGACCGCGCGTTGCACCTGCGCCAGCTCGGTCAGCGCGCCGCGCTTGGCTTCGACCAAGACCGCATCGAACGGACGTTTACTTTTGGGGATGGATCCGAGATCCTTGGCCATCACCAGCGTGACGTCTTTGAGGTTCTTCTTGAGGTGGCTTTGGAGGTCTTGATCCTGGCTGAGAACCAGAACCGTGAAGGAAGCCGACCGGGTCGTCATGGGTCCCACCGAAGAGGGGCGGATTATCCACCAAGGCCTGGATGATGTCAATGATGATCTCCTGCTCACAGAAAGGCCGACTTCTCGGCCAGTCCTCTTGACAACGTCGTCGTTTCCCGTGTAATAAACTGGCTCATTAAGTTATTCCTATCGGAATACTCAAATATGCGGGTCTCGCTCAAAGCCACGTATGGAATCATGGCCGCGGTGGATCTGGCTCTCCAAAACGGAGCGCTGCCCGTTCAGTCCAAGTCCATTGCCCGACGGCAAGGCATCCCGGTGCGTTTCCTCGAACAGGTCCTGCATGCGATGAAGAAGGCGGGCCTCATCGAGAGCACACGAGGGGCTCAAGGCGGGTACATCCTCAGCAAGCCCGCTTCCGAGTTGTCGCTGGCCGCCATCGTCGAAGCTCTCGACGGCCCGCTTTCGGTGCCGCGCGATCCGCGTCGTGATGGGCGCCGTCTCCCTGAGCGCACGAAGCTGGAATCGCTGCTCGCGCCGGTGTGGGAACGGGTCCGCCGGGCTGAACTCGAGGTCCTTTCGGCCGTGACCGTCCATGAGTTGATGGAACGCTACCACGAGCTCGAGCAGCAGCATGCGTTGATGTACCACATTTGATCTGAGACCAATCCCACGGAGATGCCATGGCTCCCCTAACCACCACCGAGATCAAGACCCAGCCCGTACCACCGGAGATTCTCGACGAAATCGAGACGTTCGAGGGGGAGGTCCGGAGACTGAAAGCCGGGGAAGTCCCGGCCGACGTCTTCAAGCCCTTCCGCCTGCAACACGGCATCTACGGCCAACGGCAGCCCGGAGCTCAAATGTTCCGGATCAAGATTCCGTTCGGGGGCCTCACGGCCAACCAGCTCCGGCGCGTCGCCGAGCTTGCCGACCGCTATGCCACCGGCGTGGCCCATGTCACGACTCGGCAGGACATTCAGCTGCATTTCGTCCTTCTCGACGATGTGCCGACCATGATGCGGCAGTTGGCAGAGGTGGGGCTCACTACCCGCGAGGCGTGCGCGAACACCGTTCGGAACGTGACGGCCTGCCATCTGGCCGGTGTCTGTGCCGGTGAGGTGTTCGACGTCACCCCCTATGCCAAGACCGTTGCGCTGCACCTGCTCCGCAATCCGTTGAATCAAAGCTTGCCGCGGAAATTCAAGATTGCGTTCTCGGGCTGCCGCCACGACTGCGCGCTCACGCCGATCCACGACATCGGCCTCCTGGCGGCGCGCCGCGACGACGGGGCCATCGGCTTCCGCATGGCGGTCGGGGGAGGCTTGGGCTCCGCTCCCCGCATCGCCCAGGTCCTGCGCGACTTCGTTCCGATCGACGAACTGATCCCAAGCATTGAAGCGGTGCTCAAGGTGTTCGACGCGCTGGGTAACCGGAAGAACCGCAACAAAGCCCGCATGAAGTTCGTGATCGACAAATTGGGATTTCCCGAATTCAAGCGCCGCTGGGAAGAGGCCTACGTCGCGATGGGCCATGCCCGGCCGAACGGCGCTCCCGTGCGCCTCTTGTCGCATGAGGATCATCCCACCCCGCTGATCATGCCGCGCTCGGCGAAGGCGTCCGGGAACGGGGACGCCGCGGGGAACGGGAACGGCGCAGGTCAGGACGGGGCCTATGAGGCCTGGAAACGCACGAACGTCCTCCGCCAAAAACAAGACGGTTATGCCGCGGTCATGATCAAACTGCCGATGGGCGACATCACCGCGTCGCAGATGTATGCCGTCGCGGACCTCGCCGAGACCTATTCAAACGGCAATCTCCGCACGACGATCAATCAAAACCTCATCATTCGGTGGGTGCCGGAAGGTCGCGTCGAGGATCTCTACCACGAGCTGGCCGCCCATGGTCTGAGCGATCCCGGAGCCGAGCTGGTGGAGGACATCATCGCGTGCCCGGGCACGGATACCTGCGGGCTGGGGATCACCTCTTCGAAAGGGCTGGCGCGGGCCATGGCCGAGATCTTTCCGCCGGGCCACGTCCCGGACGATCTCGCCGGCGTGAGCGTCAAGATCAGCGGTTGCCACAACTCGTGCGCCCAACACCACATTGCGACGATCGGTTTGCACGGCGTCGGGAAGCGGATCGGAGACCACTTCGCTCCACATTACGAGCTGCACCTCGGCGGGCGGGTCAACGGCACGGCGAAGATCGGGCAGATGACGGTGAAACTGCCGGCGAAGAACGTTCCAGCAGCCGTTTCCCACCTGCTCGCGGTCTACCGCCGAGACCGTCGCCAGGGGGAGTCCTTTCCCGCTTTCATCGACCGTGCCGGGAAGGCGGCGCTCAAAGACGAGCTGATCGGGTTCACCATCGTCCCCCCGTTCGAAGAAGATCCTTCCTATTACTATGATTGGGAAGGGGAGCACGAATTCGTGCTGGAGGATCTCGGACCGGGCGAGTGCGCGGGCGGCGCGTTGGAGATGATCGACAACCGAATGCTGGAGGCGGAACAGGAGCTCTATCAAGCCCGCCTGCTGACCGACAAGCATCAGTATGGTATCGCGGTGAACAAGGCCTATCGCGCCGTGCTCGCGGCGGTCAAGGCCCTGCTCGTGACCGAGGGGCTGGACCCGGCGACCGACGCCGATACCCTGACCGAGTTCGAGCGGCGCTTGGCGCCGCGCGGGATTCTGCCGGCCACCTATCGGACGCTGGCGGCGGACATCGGCGACCTGGGGCCCAAAGAACCCTCCCCCGACTTCGTGCGGGGCAAGATCGCCTTCGCTCAGGGATTCGTGGAGGCGTGCCGAGCGGCCACCGAGCAGATGGGCAAGGATCTGAAACTGAAATCCGACTCGGGGGCGTCGGAGGCGCCGGGCCAGCCAGGGGACGGCCACCGCGAGCAGGGCCGGGCGCCGGAGACGACCGCCGCGCCCGTCTATGACCTTCGCGGCGTCGCCTGCCCGCTCAACTACGTGAAGACGAAGCTCAAGCTCGAAATGATGGAAGCCGGCGAGCGGCTCGAGGTGTGGTTGGATGCCGGTGAGCCCATCAAGAACGTGCCCATGAGCCTCCGGAACGACGGGCATACAATCCTGGCGCAGGAGCCGTTGGAGCCCGCGGCGGCCCATTTCAAGATCCTCGTCCAGAAAGCGGACGGGTAACGAGGCACTCACCCGTGAACCCGGACGCTCCGACCACCCGACCATCCCCCGAGGCCCTCAAGGCCTTGAGCGATGCGTTTGAGTCCCAGCAGCCGTGGGACGTCTTGGCCTATGCGATCGCACACTATTCGCCGAAGCTCATCCTCGCGTGCAGCTTCGGTGCGGAAGACGTGGCACTCGTCGATATGATCCATCGGCTCGACCCCGACGTGCCGCTCTTTTACTTGGACACGGATTTCTTGTTCCCTGAAACCTACGAAGTGCGCGACCGCATCGTGGCGACCTATCAACTGCCGCCGAGCCAAGTGATTCAGGTGAAGTCGCGGCTGACTCCCGAGCAGCAGGCGGCCGAATACGGCGACGCGTTGTGGGCGCGGAACCCCGACGAGTGCTGCCGGCTCCGGAAGGTGGAGCCCCTCGCCCGTGTGCTCCAGGGCTACGCCGCCTGGATCACGGGCATCCGGCGAGACCAAGCGCCCACCCGAGCGAACGCCGGGCTGGTCGAATGGGATCAGCGGTTCGGGCTCGTCAAATTCAACCCGCTGGCGAGATGGAGCGCCGGGGACGTTTGGACCTACATCCGGCTCCACGACGTTCCGTACAATGCGCTCCACGACCGAAACTATCCGAGTATCGGATGCACGTACTGCACGGCGCCGGTCGCGCCCGGAGAGGACCCTCGTTCCGGCCGCTGGAAGCAGTTCGGCAAGACCGAATGTGGATTGCATCCCGGCACGCCGGCTCCGGTCCGGCGTCCATGAGCCGGCCTGTCCGGTCTCGCGTGCGGGCCGTCTTCGAGAGGAGTAGAGGATCGCGGTCATGAAAAAACTCGCCGTCATCGTCACCCGAGGGGCTTACAATAATCTGCTGCAGGCGTGCCAGTTGGCGCGCATGGCCGTCGAGGCGGGCGCTCAGGTCAGCATGCTGTTCCGAGACGAAGCCGCATCCAAGTTGACGCTCGACAAGATCCACGAGCTCACGTTTTCAGACGGCTATCGGGGGCGCGAGGTCCGCGTGCGGACCCTGTTGCGCGAGCGCAAGCTCAACGATCTCCCGTTGCTGTTGCGCGAGCTGAAAGAGAAGGGCGACGTCAAGCTTTCGGTGTGCCGGGACTCGCTCGACTACTTCGATATTTCGGTCGAAAAACTGATCGCGGAGCTGGACGAGGTCCAGCGGGCCGAGGCCTTCTGGAAGGAAGAAGTCGCGACCGCCGACCAGGTGTTGACCTTCTGAGAGAGCCTGCGGCCGCACCGAGTCAAAGAGGCATGACGACGATGACGGATGATCGAGGACGCCGACCGACGGCGACACAGACGCCCATGACGATGCAGGCGCTCATTGCCAAGATCGGCAAGGGTCCCAAGACGTCCAAGGACTTGACCTGGGATGAAGCCAAGCAGGCGATGCGCCTCCTGGTGGAAGGTAAGGCCTCGGACGTGCAGGTCGGGGCCTTCCTGCTGGCCATGCGGGTCAAGCTCGAGTCGGTATCGGAGCTCGCCGGCTTGACATCCGCCGCGCGCGAGTACGTCCCGCCCTTGCGCGTCACGTCGACCCGACCGCTCGTCGATGTGGCGACCTATGCCGGCAAGCAGGATACCTTCCACGCCCTCATCGGCGCGGCGATCGTTGCGGCGGCGGCGGGCGCGGGGGTCTTGATGCACGGCCACGAGGGCATCGCCGGCCGTGCAAGCAGCGCCGCGGTGCTCTCCGCGCTGAACATCCCGACGGATCGCGCGCCCGACCGGGTGGCGCAGGACCTCGCCGCCAACGGCTTCGCTTACTTGGATGTCGCGCTGTATCACCCGCCGGTGTCACGCTTTCTTCAGCTCCGCCAGGAGCTCGGCGTGCGCAGCTTCTTTCACCCGGTTGCCAAGATGCTGAACCCGGCGCGGGCCGCCGTCCAACTGATCGGCGTCACCCATCCCCCGTACTTCGAGAAGACGGCCGAAGCGCTCCGCATGTTGGGTAGCCGACGGGCATTGGTGCTGCGGGGGGTGGAGGGCGACCCCGAGCTGTCGCTTACCGGCGCCACCCGGCTGTTGGAGCTCAAGGACGAACGGATCCTCCCGCTGTCGCTCGGGCCCAGGGACATCGGCCTCCCCGCCGGCGCCTTTCGCGACATGGCGGGGTGTTCCCCGGCGCATCTCGACCAAGAGGCGGGATTGCTCCGCAAGATCCTCACCAACCAACTTCGTGGTCCTCAACGCGATTGGGTCGTCGCCAACGCCGCGTTGCTCATCTACGCCGCCGGGCTCAGCGCCTCCATCTCGGCCGCCGTCCCCACGGCGCAGCAGACGATCGAGACCGGCGCGGCCGGCCGCACCTTGTCGCTCCTGAGCGGGTCGTCTTCAGCGAAGGAGTCCGCGGCATGAAACACTTACGCCAACTGGAAGATCAGAGCGTCTATATCTTTCGCGAAGCCTACAAGCACTTCGACAATCTGGCGATGCTGTGGTCCATGGGCAAGGACTCGACGGTCCTGCTCTGGCTCGCACGAAAGGCCTTTTTCGGGCACGTCCCGTTCCCATTGCTGCACGTCGACACAAGCTACAAGATTCCCGCGATGATCGAGTACCGGGACCGTCTCGCGCGCGAATGGCGCTTGAACCTCGTCGTCGGACAGAACAAGGAAGCCCTCGCGGCGGGGATGAATCACACGATGGGGCGCGTGACCTGCTGCACCGCCTTGAAGACGAACGCGCTCAAGCAGTTGATCGAGGAGAAGGGCTACACGGGGATCATCCTCGGCGTCCGGGCCGACGAGGAAGGGACGCGCGCCAAGGAGCGCTACTTCTCGCCTCGTGACAAGCATGGCGATTGGGACTTCCGGGATCAGCCGCCCGAGTTATGGGACCAGTTCAAGACCACGTTCCCTGAGGGCACGCATATTCGGATTCATCCCTTGCTCGACTGGACCGAGATCAACATTTGGGAATACATCAAGCTCGAGAACATCCCGTTCATCGATCTCTACCTCGACAAGGGCGAGGGCACCCGGTATCGCAGTCTGGGCTGTGCACCGTGCACGACCCCGATCCGATCGACGGCGAAAACGGTCGACGACATCATCGAGGAATTGCGCCATACCACCGTCGCGGAACGGGCCGGGCGAGCCCAGGACGAAGGGCGGGGCATGGAGTTATTGCGCAAAGAAGGCTACATGTGACGAAGAATGCTGAAACGGGCATCCAGCTTCGTTCTCGGGTCGAAAAAATCCTCAACGTAGCCCAGAGGCTACGCCTCCGGTTTTTTCTCCCCTGCGGCCTCGCTGCCTGCCCGTTTGAGCATTCTTCCGTATGAGAACGGCATGGGAACAATAGACACCAAAGCCTCCGAGACCATGCAGATCGTGATCGTCGGGCATGTGGATCACGGGAAGTCCACCTTGTTGGGACGGCTGTACGCCGACACCGGCTCGCTGCCCGAGGGCAAGATCGAGAAAGTCCGGGCCATCTGCCGGCAACAGGGGAAGGAATTCGAATACGCGTTCCTGTTCGACGCCTTCTTGGAAGAGCAGGAGCAAGGCATCACGATCGACACCGCTCGGACGTTCTTCAGCTGGAACGGCCGGCAGTACATCATCATCGATGCGCCGGGGCACAAGGAGTTCCTCAAGAACATGGTGTCGGGGGCGGCGCGGGCGGAGGCGGCCCTCCTCGTCATCGATGCATTGGAAGGCGTCAAAGAGCAGTCCCAGAAGCATGGGTACCTCCTTTCGATGCTGGGCGTGAAGCAGGTCGCGGTCGTCGTCAACAAGATGGATCTCGTCGGTTATCGTCAGGACGTCTTCGACGGGATCGAAAAAGAGTACCGGGAGTTCCTGGCCCAGGTGAAGGTCACGCCGGAGCGGATCATTCCGGTCAGCGCGAAGCTCGGCGACAATATCGCGACCCGGAGCCGGTCCATGCCCTGGTACACGGGCCCCACGGTCCTGGAGACCCTTGGGCTCTTCACCAAGGAGACGGCACGCGCGGAGCAGGCGCTGCGTTTCCCGGTTCAGGACGTCTACAAATTCGACGCCCGCCGCATCATCGCGGGCCGGCTCACGGCCGGGCGCCTGAAGGTCGGGGACAAGCTGGTCTTCTCTCCTTCCAACAAGACCGCCAACATCAAGACGATCGAAGCCTTCAACGTCGAGCCGCCCCCCGTGGAGGCCCACGCCGGCCAGTCGATCGGCATCACGCTCGACGAGCAGATTTTCATCGAACGTGGAGAGGTGGCCTCCCATCCGGACGATATTCCGCTGGTCTCGACGGCCTTTCGCGGCAATCTGTTTTGGCTCGGACGCCGGCCGCTCGAGCGGGGGAAGAAATACCTCATGCGATTGGCGACTCGGGAGGTCGGGTGCGAAGTGGCGGCGGTCCACCGCATCGTCGATACCGCCGACCTCAACCAGCTCCAAGGCGGCCAGACGGTCGAGAAGAACCAGGTGGCGGAGGTGACGCTGCGTCTGAAGGCGCCGATCGCGTTTGACCTCTCGCGGGCCTTCGAAGTCACCGGACGGTTCGTGATCGTCGATGAGTACGACATCGCGGGTGGCGGGATCGTCACGGAGCTCGTGCGTGACGAGCAGGAGGTCCTGCGGGACGAGGCGCGCCGCCGGGATTTTGCATGGATCAAAGGAGAAGTCGGGCTGGAGGACCGCGCGCAGCACTACGGGCATCGCGCGGCCATCGTCCTGTTGACCGGCGGCCGGCATACGGGCAAGTCCTTCCTGGCGCGGAAGCTCGAAGCCATGCTCGTGGCGGAGGGGCGCCACGCCTACTTGCTCGACGCGGAAAATCTCCGGCGCGGCCTGGACGCGGATTTGTCCCAGACGGACACCGCGCATGCCCTTGAAATGGTCCGGCGCTACGGAGAAGTCGCCCGGCTGCTCGTAGACACGGGCCTCATCGTAGTCTCGACCACCAACCCCTTCGGGCTCCCCATCGATCAGGTGGTGGAATCGATCCGCACCCTCGTCCACCCGACGCCCGTCATCGCCGTCCATATGAGCAAGACCGACGAGGATCCGCCGCCCAAGACTGATCTCCATTTCGCGGGTCCCAAGGACTTCGACGAGTCCGCCCGACGGATTCTGGAAGAGCTGAAGCGGAAAGGGGTCCTCGCCCACGCGATCGGGGCCAAGCCGACCTTTCAATACTCGATCTAGCCTCGGCCCCGGCGGCCTACGGCCCCGCCGTGAGGGCGGCGGACGCGGAACCACGCCGGCGCCGGGCCCGCGCTTGCGTCGGTCGAAATCGCTATGCTACGGTGACTCGCCATGGCACCTGAAAAAGACCTGAAGGCCATCCTCAGCAAGCTGCAATATTCCGACGACGCCAAGGTGGTTCAGCAGATCACCGAGCAGATGCGCCAGGTGCAGGCTCGCATGGCCGGGATTCAGCACAAACTGGTCGTCATGAGCGGGAAAGGCGGCGTCGGAAAGAGCATGACGACCGTGAACCTGGCCTTGGCATTTGCGCGCCAGGGCGCCGCCGTGGGCCTGCTCGACGTCGACCTGAACGGCCCCTGCGTGCCCCGGATGCTGGGCATGACGGGGCAATCGATGACCCTGACGTCCGAGGGCGCCATCCCGCCGGTCGGTCCGCTCGGCGTCAAGGTGGCCTCGATGGATTTTTTCCTCGACCCGGCCTCCCCCGTCCGGTGGAAGGGGCCCATGGATGTCAGTCCCGTCTGGCTCGGCGTGATGGAAATGAACGTCATCCGGGAGTTCCTGGCGGATGTCGCCTGGGGCCAGCTCGACTACCTGCTCACCGATCTCCCGCCGGGCGCCGCCGCCGACAAGCCGCCGGTCATCGCCGGCTTCATTCCCGATCTCGCCGGGGCCATCGTGGTCACCACCCCATCGGAAGTGGCCTCGGACGTCGTCCAAAAGTCCGTGACCTACGCGCGGGACATGGGCATCCGTGTGCTGGGGATGGTCGAGAACATGAGTCAGTACCGATGCCCATCGTGCGGGGCCGAACACGAGCTGTTCGACGGCAATACCGAGGCGCTGTGCGAGGCGCTGGATTTGCCATTGTTGGGCCGGATTCCTTTCGACCGCACGCTTGCCCGGACCTTCGACAAGGGTGCGCCGCTGCTCGATGCCGACTACCCGACGATTCAGCGTTACCAGGAGATCGCCGGACGGATCCGCGCGCTGCTGGATTACAAGAAGGTCCTCGCCGAACAACTGTGAGCCGGTCCAAGAGGAGACGCCATGAAATTCGTATGTCTCAACTGTGAAACCTACATGAGCTTCGAGAAGGTCGAGAAGCCGGCAGAAGGCTCCTTGGGCGTCTTCTTCGGCTGCCCGTCGTGTGGAGCGAAATTTTCCATGGTCACCAACCCCGGTGAGACCCAGATGGTCAGCTCCCTTGGGGTCCAGCTCGGCGGACGAACCACCGCCGCGGAACCCTTCGAAATGACCCGGGGCACGCTGAAAGACGAAGCGCTGGCGGGTTCCGGTCAGATGGCGGCCTACCTCAATGAGAAGATTCAAGCCGGTCAAGCGGCGCCGACGGGGAAGACGGCGACACCCAAAGAAGGCGAAAAATCTTCCGGCGGTTGCCCGTTTTCCGCCATGGTCGCCCAAATGGGGCTGACGACCGGAAGCAAGCCCGGGCACGCGGCAGCCTCCGACCTCATCTGGACACCGGACGCCAAGGAAAAGCTCGATGCCTTGCCGTCGTTCGTCCGGCCGATGGTCCAGAGCAGCGTCGAAGCCTACGCGCGCAAACACGGGTACAAGACCATCAACCTCCAGGTCATGGACGACTCCAAGAACGACTCCAATGGGGTCGCGTGGACGCCCGAGGCCGAAAAGCGGTTGGAGAACATTCCGGACTTCATTCGCCCGATGGCCCGACGTGAAATCGAACGCCTCGCGAAGGAACGCGGTGCGGCGACGATTACCGCCGACGTCATGGATGAAGCCAAAGAGAAGTTCATGAAGTTCATGTAACCACCGCTGACTCCCTTGCCTACCACAGGCCCATCCGGTATAAAGCCGGATGGGCTTTTTACTGGTCAGAGCGGCTCCTGGATGACATCCCTTACGAGAACCGCGCTCCGCTTCGCGTTGGCGAGCGCCCTGTTGCTGCTCCCGGCTTCCTATCTCGACGCCCATGACGGGATGGATCAGACGGCCGGTCACGGGCACGACGCCGCCCATGGCCATGGCACTCCTGACCGGCATGACCAGTGGGAGGGGAGCCCGGCAGGCACCGCGTACTCGGAGTTCAATCACCACTTGGCCGGCGTCTTCGTCATCGTGATCGGCCTCAGCGAGGCGGGGACCTGGTGGCACCCGCGTTCATTGGGCTGGCTGCGTGTTCTCCTGCCCGCCTCGATGGCGGGGGCCGGCATCTTCCTGTTGATCTGGAGCGATCACAACGCCTGGCCGATCGGAGCGATGAGCGTCCGCGACACGTTTCTCACCGGCGAGTGGGAAACCGTCCAGCACAAGTGGTTTGGCATCCTGCTCCTGGCGATTGCCGTCGTCGAAGGGATCCGCCGGAGCGGCAAGGCGACGCGGCCATGGACCCGGTTCCCTCTTCCCATCTTTGCGATCCTCGGCGGACTCTCGCTCTTCTTTCATAGCCACGGGGCGCATCCCGCGGCCCATGCGATCGCCATGCACCATGCCATCATGGGGGCCATGGCCGTCACAGCCGGGTCGAGCAAGCTGATGTCCGGGCGAAGGTCCCCGACCACCCCTACAATACGGCCGGCCGGAGACCTCGCTTGGGCCGCGTTCGTCTTGCTCATCGGAATCCAACTGCTCGTCTATTCGGAGTCCTGATGGCGCGTGCGAGCGGCTCGTCCAGGATCGCCGGCTTCCCCTCGGCATTGGTACCCGGCCTGGGGCGGCTCGACCGAAGGCAATGGCTCAAGGGAGCGGCGTTTTTGAGCACCGCCATGGCCTCGACGTTTCACTAGGATCCAGCGCGGAGACCCTTCAGGCCAGACACACGTGCTTGCCGGCCGGGGCCGTCCGCCGATCGGCTCCCTGCTCCTCCAGGTCGTTCCGCTTGGCGCCCTTGCCCTCTGGAGCGCCGCGGACGCCATCCGCGGCGACTCGCCCTCGCGTCCTCACCGCACGGCGCCGTCGCGTTGACACCCCTCTTCTGACTGTGTTAGACCACCGTCAAACTACACATCTCGTGCACGTCCAGGCTGCTCAAAGACGCCGCCCGGTAGGGCGGCTGAAGGCGACACGCCAGCGAGGCCCAGTACCATAGGCATAGGCGGGGCTTCCAGGTCGATCCGCTGAAGACCGACAGCAGCTGGTAGAGGAGGGAGACATGGGCGGCCATAGTCACTGGGCCACCGTCAAGCGGCACAAGGCCGCACAGGACGCCAAACGAGGCAAAATCTTCACGCGGTTGATTCGCGAGCTGACGATTGCCGCACGCAGCGGTGGGGACCCCGATGGCAACCCGCGGCTCCGGCTGGCCATCGCCAAGGCCAAGGACGCCAACATGCCGGGCGACACGCTGAAGAAGGCGATCCAGCGCGGGACCGGAGAGCTCCCGGGTGTGAGCTATGAGGAGTTCACCTTGGAGGGGTACGGGCCGGGTGGAACCGCCCTCCTCTTGGAGATCACGACGGACAACCGTAACCGGACCGTCGCGGAGATTCGCAGCCTCCTGACGAAGAACGGCGGGAACATGGCTGAAGCTGGCGCCGTCGCCTGGCAGTTCCACAAGAAGGGCCTGCTGACGGTCGAGAAGGGGAAGGTGGATGAAGACAAGCTCTTGTCGCTGGCGCTCGAAGCCGGTGCGGAAGACGTGAAGAGCGATGAGAAGACGTTCGAGGTGATCACATCACCCCATGACTTCGAATCCGTCAAGAAGGCCCTTGCGGACGCGCATATCGAGACGACGGTCGCCGAGGTCACGTTCGTCCCCCAAAACTATGTTCGGCTCGAAGAGAAGGCGGCCGAACAAATGCTCAAGCTGATGGAGATCCTCGACGAGCACGACGACGTTCAGAAGGTCCATGCCAATTTCGACATCCCCGAGGCGATCATGGAGAAAGTCGCCGCAGCCGGCTGAGCCATGCGGACCATGTGACCACTTCCCGGTGAGATCTTGCCGAACACCGCTGTTCACTCATCGCCCAGCACCGCTCCCTCATCGTTCGGGGCTCAATGATCGCGGCGTTGACGGGCCGGCTCGCCGCAAAATCCCCCTCGTCGGTCGTGCTCGATGTGCACGGCGTCGGGTATGAAGTGGCGATCCCCCTGAGCACGTTTTATTCCCTTCCCGAGCTGAACGAATCCGTGTCCCTCCGCGTGCACACCCACCTGCGCGAGGATGCCATCCAGCTCTTCGGGTTTCTCAGCGGGGCGGAGAAAGAAGCGTTCGTCCTGCTGACAAGCATTTCCGGCATCGGGCCCAAGCTTGCGCTCAGCGTCCTGTCTACGCTGACCGTCGGTGACCTCGTCTCCGCAGTGGAGTCAGGGGACGTCGCGAAGCTGGCGACGGTGCCGGGGATCGGCAAGAAATCGGCGGGGCGTATCGCGCTCGAGTTGAAGGACAAGGTCGACAAGCTTGCTGCGCTTCCCTCAGCCGCCACCCCGCGCACCGACGACCATGGGGGGAAGATCCACGACGATGCGCTCTCCGCGCTCGTGAACCTAGGATACAAGGGGCCGGAGGCAAAGGAAGCCCTTCGGCGCATCGCACAGTCGCATGCCTCGATGCCGCTCAAAGACCTGATCCGTGAAGCGCTGAAGGACTTGGCAAGGGGGTAGCCATGGGATGGAGGCCCGCGTTGATTCGAAGATCCGTTCGTCCGCTCGTGCGGTCTTCGGGGGCGTCGCTGCTCGCGGTCGCGCTCGCGCTCCTCATCAGCACGCCTTTGATCGGGCAGGCGGAGGAGACCGCGGAGCCCAAGAGTCAGCGGTTGACCTGCGGGTCGTGCCCCGAGGGCTACGCGACGACAGGGGTGACGGCGGACCCGAAGATCTGTAAAGAGGGCGACCCGACCCTCGTCCAGTGCGTCCCGCTCGGCGCCAACATCCTGGCCGTTTGTGGCTCCTGCCCGGAAGGATATCGAGAGGTCGGCAGTTCGCTTCTGCCGGCTCGCTGCGGGACCCTCGAAGGCGGTCGCCTGAGCCAGTGCCAGTTGCAGAAGATGGAGTCCGCCCTTCCGGATCCGAAGCAGGGCGGTGTGACCTGTCCTCCCGACTGTGGAACGACGGCGGCTCCCGGGCAAGGTGCGCTTCCGCCGCCCCCGACGTATCGGCGCCATTTGGAAAAGAAGCCCGAGTAGCTATGGTCCCCATGCCCGAACGCGTGGTCAGCCAACAGGTTTCCGACGACGATCGCAGCCTCGAGGCCGCCTTGCGGCCGCAACGCCTCGAACAGTACATCGGGCAGGACCGGATGAAAGAGGCGCTGCGTGTCTGCATCGACGCCGCGAAACGCCGGGGCGAAGCCTTGGACCACGCGATCTTCTATGGGCCGCCCGGCCTCGGCAAGACCACGATCGCCCACATCATCGCCAAGGAAATGGGCGTGGCGATTCGTTCGACCTCCGGTCTCGTGCTGGCCCACGCCGGCGACCTGGCGGCCATTCTGACGAACCTGCAGGAGGGCGACGTCCTGTTCATCGATGAGATCCACCGGCTCCCGGCGACGGTCGAAGAGGCGTTGTATCCCGCCATGGAGGACTATCAACTCGATCTCGTCGTCGGGCAGGGACCCTCGACCCGGACGATCAAGCTCGACCTTCCGAGGTTCACACTGGTCGGGGCGACGACGCGGGCGGGCGCCTTGACCTCTCCATTGCGCGAACGATTCGGCATCGTGCATCGGCTCGACTTCTATTCCGCCTCCGATCTTCAGATGATCATCGTCCGCTCGGCCGGGCTGCTCAACATCCCGATCGAGGCCGACGGAGCGGCTGAAATCGCCACGCGCGCGCGGGGCACGCCGCGGATCGCCAACCGCCTGGTCAAACGCGTGCGGGACTTTGCGGAAATCAAGGCCGAAGGGCAGATCACGCGGGCGGTCGCCCAGGAAGCGCTGACGTGGTTGGGGGTCGATGCGGCCGGGTTCGACGACATGGACCGGAAGATCTTGCGGACGATGATCGACAAGTTCAAAGGGGGACCGGTCGGGGTGGAGTCGCTGGCGGCCGCGGTGAACGAAGAGAAGGCGACCCTCGAAGACGTCTACGAGCCCTTTCTCATCCAAGCCGGCTACATGGAGCGCACGGCCCGTGGACGGCAGGCGACCCGGCTCGCGTTTCAACATTTTGGAATCATGAAGGATTTGCTCGGATGACGGCCGATCAGCGTGGCCTCGCCTGTCCGGTCGGCGCCCGGGCAGATTCCCTTCGGGTGGATCGTCGCTATCCTCTTCATATCCTTGAAAGTTCAAGCGTCTCTTCTGTATGATCTGACTTTCCTCATCCTCTTACGTCGTCATCAGGCAGCCATTACCTGAGTCGCAACCCATGGCGGACGGAAAAGATATCGCGGCCTATCGCAAGGCCATCGACCGCATCGACGACGAAATTCTCGCACTGCTCAATGAGCGGTCCCGCAACGTCATCGAGATCGGCAAGCTCAAGAAACAAAGCGACACTGAGGCAAATCTCCACACGCCGCGTCGTGAGGCGGAGATCGTCGAGCGCCTCATGCACGCCAACACGGGCCCGTTCCCGAACGAGGCGATCCGATCCGTCTATCGCGAGATCATGTCGGCTTCGCTGTCGCTGGAGGGACCGCAGAAGGTGGCGTACCTCGGCCCGCGCGCGACGTTCACGCATCTCGCCTGCATCCAGAAATTCGGCACCTCGGCCCAATACGTGCCGGTGAACAGCATCAAGGACGTCTTCAATGAGGTCGAGCGCGGGCGGGCGCATTTCGGGATCGTGCCGATCGAGAACTCCACCGAGGGGGTGGTCAACCATACCTTGGACATGTTCATCGATTCGAACCTCGTCATCTACGGCGAGGTGCTCCAGGAGGTCTCGCATCATCTCTTGTCGAAAAGCGGGCGTCTGGAAGACATCACGACCATCTACTCCCATCCGCACGCCATCGCCCAATGTCGCAATTGGCTCGAGGTGAACGTGCCGAAGATCCCCGTGGCGGAAGTGCCGAGCACGGCCCGGGCGGCCGAGCGATGTGCGGAAGATCCGACCGCCGGCGCCATTGCCTCGGAATTGGCGGCCGAGTTGTACGGGCTCAAGGTGGTCCGGTCCCGGATCGAAGACAATGTCAACAACTTCACGCGCTTTCTGGTGCTCTCCCAGAAAGCTCCCGAACGAACCGGCAAGGACAAAACGTCGATCATGTTGTCCGTCAAAGACAAGGTCGGCGCGCTGTATGAGCTTCTCCGCCCCTTCGCGTCCTACGGCATCAACATGACGAAGATCGAGTCCCGGCCGTCTCGCCGCAAGGCGTGGGAATATATTTTCTTCGTCGACATCGAAGGGCACACGGAAGAGGATCGCATCAGGAAGGCGATCGAGGAAATCAAGGGCCGCTGTCTCTTTCTCAAGATTCTCGGATCGTACCCGATCCACTCCTAGCCTATGAGCTTGCGCGTTCATCCAGACATCGCCGGCCTTTCCCCGTACGTCCCCGGGAAGCCGATCGACGAGCTCGAGCGGGAATTGGGCATCCCGCGCGCCATCAAGCTCGCCTCCAACGAGAACCCGCTGGGGCCCTCACCCAAGGCGCTCGCCGTATTGAGCGACACGGCGGCGACCTTGAACCGTTACCCGGACGGCGGGGCATACCGGTTGAGACAGAAGTTGGCCGAGCGCCACAAGGTGGCGCCCGAGCAGGTCATCTTGGGCAATGGATCGGATGAGCTCCTCGGTCTCTTGGCCCGCGCCTTCCTCGCCCCGGGCGACGAGGCGGTCATGGCCGACCAGACCTTTGTCATCTACCGCATGGAAGTCACCGCGGCCCACGGCGTTCCTGTCGTCGTCCCGCTGAACGGCTGGCGTCACGACTTGCCCGCGATGGCCGAAGCGGTGACGCCCCGGACCCGGCTCGTGTTCGTCTGCAATCCCAACAATCCCACCGGGACGATCGTGACCGCGGCGGAGGTCGACGAGTTCATGGCCCGGGTCCCGCACGACGTCATCGCGGTGTTCGACGAAGCCTACGTCGAGTACGTCCGGGACAGCCGGTACCCGGACAGTCTCGGCCTCCTCGCCCAGGGTCGCAACGTCATCGTCCTCCGTACCTTTTCCAAGATCTATGGGCTCGCGGGGCTGCGGATCGGATACGGCGTGACCACGCCCGAGATCACCGGCTATCTCAACCGCATCCGCCCCCCATTCAATGCGAACAGCATGGCACAGCGCGCCGCGGAAGCGGCGTTGTCGGATGACGATCACGTGGCGCGGAGCCGCGCCTTGAATGCCTCGGAAATGACCGTCGTGCGAGACGGGCTGCGGGCTCTGGGATTCGATCCGGTGCCGAGCGAAGCCAATTTCCTTTTCTTCGACGTGCGCCGCGACGGCCGGCGGGTCTTCGAGGCCCTGCTCCGTCAGGGCGTCATCGTACGCCACATCGAAGGCTCTCTGTTGCGGGCGACGATCGGCCTGCCGGACGAGAATCGTCACTTTTTAGATGCGCTCAAGAAGGTCGTCTTGGGCTGAAGTACCGAGAGGGCAATTATGATTATTGTCTTAAAGCCTGACGCCACGGAACGCGAGATCGATCACATCCTGGACCGGCTTCGCGAGCTGGGCCTGAAGTCGCACATCTCCACCGGAGAGGAACGGACGATCATTGGGGTCATCGGCGACGATCGCATCCTTCAAAACCAGCCGCTCACCGCCTTCCCCGGTGTCGAGAGCGTCACCCCGATCCTGGCGCCATGGAAACTCGTCAGCCGGGAGTTCCGCCGGGAGAACACCGTGATCGATGTCGGCGGCGTGAAGATCGGCGGCAAGAAATTGACGATCATGGCGGGGCCCTGCGCGGTCGAGAAACTCGAATTGACCGTGGGGATCGCCCATGAGGTCAAGGCCGGAGGGGCCAGCATTCTCCGGGGCGGCGCCTACAAGCCCCGCACCTCGCCGTATTCCTTCCAGGGCGTCGGCCGGGAAGGCTTGGATTATTTGTTGGAAGCCAAGCGCCAGACGGGCCTGCCCGTCGTGAGCGAGATTCTCGATACCCGCGACATCGAGCTCTTCCTCCAGAAGGTGGACATCATTCAGATCGGTGCACGGAACATGCAGAACTTCGAGCTGCTCAAGGAGGTGGGCGCCTACGACAAGCCCGTGCTGCTCAAGCGAGGTCTGAGCTCGACGATCAAGGAATTCTTGCTGTCGGCCGAATACATCATGTCGCGCGGAAACCGCAATGTGCTGCTGTGCGAGCGCGGCATCCGCACCTTCGAGACCCAATATCGGAACACGCTCGATTTGGCCGCCATTCCCTCGCTCAAGGAGCTTTCGCATCTGCCGGTCATCGTCGATCCGAGCCACGCGACGGGCAAGTGGCACCTGGTGGCGCCGATGGCCAAAGCCGCGATCGCGGCGGGGGCCGACGGATTGCTCATCGAGGTCCATTCCAACCCCGAATGTGCCCTCTGCGACGGGGAGGAATCGATCAAGCCGGCGAAGTTCAAGGAATTGATGCACGACGTGAAAAAAATCGCCGAGGCGGTCGGGCGGGAAGTATGAGAGCAGCCAACCGGCGCTTTGCGGCGATCGCGCCCGCCGATGCGCCCGTCATCACCCCACGCCGCTCCGCCGCCTGAGCCATACCGACCCGCATGACTGCATCCCGTCTTCATTTCAACCGCGTCGTCATCATCGGGGTGGGCCTCATCGGCGGCTCCCTCGGCATGGTGATGAAGCGCCACCGTCTCGCGGATTCGATCATCGGAGTCGGGCGGCGGATCGAAAACCTGCGGACGGCCGTCGAGCTCGGCGCGATCGACGCGTATGTCGGTGACGCCAGGGACGCGGTGACCGACGCGGACCTGATCGTGCTCGCCACGCCGGTCGACACGTACGAGCGGCACCTCAAGGAATGGGGTCCGCGACTCGCCTCGGGGGCGATCGTGACCGACGTCGGCAGCGTCAAAGGAGCGCTCGTCGAGCAAGCGGAACAGCTCCTTCCGGCACGCGTGCGGTTCGTCGGGGCTCATCCCATCGCAGGCCGCGAGAAGACCGGTGTGGCCGCCGGCTCGGTGGATCTCTTCCAAGGCGCCCGGTGCATCATCACGCCGACCAGCCGCACCGATGCGAACGCCGCCGGGAAGGTCCGCGCCCTCTGGGAAGCGGCCGGCTCGAGCGTCTTTTCGATGGATCCCTACCTGCACGACCGCGTGTTGGGGGCGGTCAGCCATCTCCCGCACGTGGCGGCCTTCGCTTTGATCAACGCGCTCGTCGATCTGCGCGCCTCTTCGCTTCCCGAGCTCGATCTCCTCTCGTATGCCGGCGGCGGGCTGCGGGACACCACGCGCATTGCGGCGAGCTCGCCGGAGATGTGGCGGGATATTTTTCTGTGGAACCGCGACAACGTCGTCACCTTGATCGATCTCTACCAACGACACCTCGATCGGTTGAAGCATCTCATCGCGGAGCGCAACGGCGACGGGCTCGAGCACCTCCTGGAGCAGGCCCGGCAGGCCCGCGAACAGCTCAATCCGGTTCCGACGGGCTCGTCGCGTCCGGGCTGAACAAGCGATCATGGCGACCCTCACGATCCACCCAGCCGGTCCGCTCAGGGGAACGATCACGGTCCCGGGCGACAAGTCCATCACCCACCGAGCCATCATGTTGAGCGCGTTGGCGAACGGGACCACCACGATCCGGGGGTACTGCCGTGGAGAAGACTGCCTGAACACCGCTCGGGCCTTCCGCGCCATGGGGATCGAGATCGACGAGACTCCAGGGGCGCTCCGGGTGACGGGGAAGGGGCAGTGGGGCCTCACCGAACCGTCGATACCGCTCGATTGCGGCAACTCGGGCACCGGGATTCGCTTGCTCACGGGATTGTTGGCCGGTCAGGACTTCTTTACCGTCCTCACCGGGGACGACTCGATTCGCCGGCGGCCGATGGGCCGGGTCGTCAAACCGCTCCGAACGATGGGGGCGACGATCGCGGGGCGGAAGGGGGGAGAATTCGCGCCCTTGGCGGTCCTCGGAAGCCGGCTGCACGGCGTCACCTACGCGTCGCCGGTGGCAAGCGCGCAGGTGAAGTCGGCGCTCCTGCTCGCCGGCCTTTGTGCGGAGGGCGTGACGCGGATCGCGGAACCACGACCGTCCCGCGATCACACCGAGCGGATGTTCCGGTTCTTCGGCATCCCGATCGTCCAGACGGGAACGGCCGTGGAGCTGCACGGGCGGCCGGCGGCCGGATGGGCTGCACCGGGCGAGATCACCATTCCCGGCGATCTGTCGTCGGCGGCCTTTTTCCTCGTCGCCGCATCGATCATTCCGGGCTCCGACGTGACGATCACCAACGTGGGCGTCAATCCCACCCGTACGGGGCTGCTCGATATTCTCAAGGCCATGGGGGCGAACATCGAGCGGCTGCATCCGCGCGAGCAGGCCGGAGAGCCGGTCGCCGATCTGCGGGTTCGTGCCGCACCCTTGCACGGCGTGCGGATCGGGGCCGAGCGCGTCCCGCAAACGATCGATGAATTCCCGATCTTGTGCATCGCCGCGGCGATGGCCGACGGGCAGACGGTCGTGTCGGGCGCCGAAGAGCTTCGGGTCAAAGAGAGCGATCGCATTGCGACGATGGCGGCGGAGCTGAGAAAGATGGGGGTGGCGGTCGACGAAACGCCCGACGGGATCGCGATCGAGGGCTCGCCGTCACGCCGATTCCGCGGGGGTTCGTGCACGAGCCACGGCGACCATCGCGTCGCGATGTCGCTCGCGATCGCCGGCATGCTCGCCGACGGTCCGACCGCGATCGCAGGCGCGGCCTGCATCGAAACCTCCTTTCCGGAATTCGAGACCACGCGTGCGGCCTTGTTGACTCAGAGGTCGCGAGGCCTATAATAGGCCCTTTCACCGACTCATGAGGAGCTTCTGATCATCGCCATTGACGGACCGGCCGGGGTCGGGAAGAGCACCGTCGCCAAACAGTTGGCGGCGCGGCTGGGGTACCGCTATCTTGATACGGGGTCGCTCTACCGCGCGGTGGCTTGGAAGGTACGGCGATACGGCATCGATCCTTCAACGCCCTCAACCGTCGCGGCGATGCTGTCCTCGACGGTGCTCGACCTCCATCAGGATCCGCAGGCGCCGCGCATTTCCATCGACGGTCATGATGTGACCCAGGAGATTCGAACCCCCGAGGTCAGCCAGATGGCGTCCGTGGTGTCCGCAATCCCGCTCGTCCGCGAGTGGCTGTTGCCGGTGCAGCGAACCCTCGCCGGACACGAGCGGGCGGTGGTGGAAGGACGGGACATCGGGACCACCGTGTTCCCGAACGCCCCGGTGAAGTTTTTCTTGGATGCCAGCAGCGAGGTCCGGGCCGCCAGACGGCAGCGGGAGTTGATCGCGGCCGGGCACACGGCCTCGTTCGATCGGACCCGGACCGAGATGGAATCGCGTGATCGCCACGACCGGTCGCGCCCCATCGCTCCACTGGCCGTGGCCCCGGACGCCACGGTCATCGACACCTCCTCGCTGACCGTCGACGAGGTGGTGGAACGGATGCTGGCGGTCGTTGCATCCAAACTGTGAGCGGGCTGTTCTATTGGTCGCTTTGGTACTTGTTTCGCGCCATCGGCCGTCTCTGCTTCCGGTATCGAACGATCGGCGAGGAGCAGATTCCGAGGCACGGCGGCCTTCTCATCGCGGCGAACCATGCCAGCTTTCTCGACATCCCGTTCCTGGGCTGCGGGATCCCGAGGCGGGTGGCGTTCTTGGGGCGTCAGGATCTGTTTCCGTTTCCTGGGTTTCGATGGGTGTTTCGATGGCTCGGCTGGATCCCGATCCGTCATGACCGTCTCGACCGGACGGGGTTCGGCACAGCGATCGATCTGATCAAGAACGGGCACGCCGTCGTGATCTATCCGGAGGGGACGCGCACGAAGACCGGGCGGTTGGGCCCGGGAAAGCCGGGCGTCGGAATGATCGTCGCCGAAACCGGCTGCCCTGTGGTCCCCGCGTACATTTTCGGAACCTATGAGGCCCTTCCGATGGACTCGGCCCGCATTCGGTGCCATCCCATCGGGGTGTCCTTCGGCAAGCCGCTTGAGTTTCACGGCGAGTTGGAGCGATTGCCGCGCAAGGAGTTTTATCGCCATGTGAGCCGGAGCGTGATGGAGCGCATCGCGGAATTGGGCCGCGTGCCTCCACCCGCGATGTAGGGCGTCCGGCAGTCGGGCGTTTTAGCGCTGAGAAGCGCCCGACTTTCTCAACCATCAGCACCGACCCAGTCGGGAGATTGGATACCGCAGGCATGAACACCGGGGCAAAGCAGACAGGGGAGCAGATGGATCGGGGCGCGCTCGCCGCCCTCTATGAGGAGACCTTCAAGAACTTCGAAGAAGGGACGATCATCGAGGGCCGCGTGGTGGGCATCAGTAAAGACAAGGTGGTGGTGGACATCGGCTACAAGTCCGAGGGGATGATCCCAGCCGACCAGTTCTCGAATGAAGAGTTGCAGACGCTGAAAGTCGGCGACCGCATCCAGGTCTACATCGAAGATCGCGAGGATGCCGAGGGCAATCTCGTCCTGTCGAAGGAAAAAGCCGACAAGATGAAGGTGTGGGAAGAGCTCGAGAAGGCCCACAAGGACGAGAAGGTCGTGGAAGGCAAGATCGTCTCCCGGATCAAGGGCGGCATGATGGTCGATATCGGCGTCAAGGCCTTCCTGCCCGGCTCGCAGATCGATCTCCACCCGGTGCGCGACCTCGATTCGCTGATCGGGAAGACCTTTCCCTTCAAGATCATCAAGATCAATCATCGCCGCGGCAACGTAGTCGTCTCCCGGCGCATCCTCCTCGAGGAAACGCGCGATCGCAAGCGCCAGAGCACGCTCTCGACACTCAAGGAAGGCCAACTCATCCAGGGCGTGGTGAAGAACATCACCGAGTATGGAGCGTTCATCGATCTCGGGGGCATCGACGGCCTCTTGCACATCACCGACATGTCGTGGGGCCGCGTCGGACATCCTTCGGAAATGTTCGTGGTCGGCGACAAGGTCGAGGTCATGGTGTTGAAATACGATCGCGAAACGGGCCGGATCTCCCTCGGGCTGAAGCAAAAGGGGCCGGACCCTTGGACGAATGTCGCCTCCAAGTATCAAGTGAACAGCCGGGTCCGTGGCAAAGTCGTGAGCTTGACCGATTACGGCGCCTTCATCGAGCTCGAGCCCGGGGTGGAGGGCTTGGTCCACGTGTCGGAGATGTCCTGGACCCATGAGGTCCGCCATCCTTCGAAGCTCGTCTCGATTGGTGACCAGGTCGAGGCTCAGGTTCTGAACATCGACATCCCGAATCGGAAGATTTCCCTCGGAATGAAGCAGACCGCGCCGAACCCTTGGGACATGGTGGAAGCCAAGTATCCGGTCGGCACCCGCATCGAAGGCAAGGTGAAGAGTCTGACGGATTTCGGCGCCTTTGTCGGATTGGAAGAGGGCATCGACGGCTTGATCCATATCTCGGACATGTCCTGGACCAAGCACGTCAAGCATCCATCCGAGCTGTTCAAGAAAGGACAGAAGGTGGAGGCAGTGGTCCTCAAGATCGATCGGGAGAAGGAACGGCTTTCCCTCGGCTACAAGCAGCTCACCCGCGATCCGTGGGAGGATGAGATCCCCAGCCGCTACCGCGTGGGCGCGTCGGCAATCGGCAAGGTCACGAAGATCACCGACTTCGGCGTCTTCGTGGAGCTCGAAGGAGGCGTGGAGGGCCTGATCCACATCAGCGAGACCTCGCTGGAGCCGAGCACCAAGCTGGAAGAGCGCTTCAAGCTCGGCGATGAAGTGTCGGCCAAGATCATCAAGGTCGATCGCGAGGAGCGGAAGATCGCGTTGAGCCTCCGGGAGTTCAGGCTGGACAGCGAACGCCGTCAGATGGACGAGTATCACGCGAGCCAGGGCGCCATCGATCAAAGCTTGGGGCGGACGGCCAAGAAAACCAAGAAGCGCGGCGACCAGGATGAATGACGGTCGCCGGCCCATAGACCACGGCGCTCCATGACCGACGACTCTTCTCCTCGACGTCGACCCGGACTCTTCCGGGTGCTCGGATGGACCCTGCTCGCAGGTCTCGTTTTGCTGGTCGTCATCAACATCCTCTTTCCCGACCTGGATCTTTCGGGAGAGGAGCGGATCGGACTGATCCGCGTGGAAGGAGTCATCCTGGATGCGCAGGCCACCGTCGGGGATCTCAAGCGCTACGGCGAGAACCCCTTGGTCCGAGCCATCGTGTTGCGGATCGACAGCCCGGGCGGCGGCGTGGTGCCGTCACAGGAAATCTACGATGCAGTCAAACGTGTTCGGGAAAAGCACAACAAGTTCGTCGTGACGTCGATGGGGACCGTCGCCGCTTCGGGCGGCTACTACATTGCGGCGGCGACCGACCGGATCGTCGCCAACCCCGGCACGCTGACGGGCAGCATCGGCGTGATCATGGAGCTCGCCAACGTCGAAGGGCTGATGAAAAAGATCGGCGTCGAAAGCGTCGTGGTGAAGAGCGGCGACCATAAAGATCTGGGCTCTCCGTTTCGCGCGCTCAGCGCCGATGACCGGCAGATCTTGCAGACGGTCATGGACGATGTGCACAACCAGTTCATCGAGGCGGTCGCCGAAGGCCGTTCACTGGACGTGAAGGAGGTCCGCGCTTTGGCTGACGGCCGCATCTTTACCGGCCGGCAGGCGAAGCAGGTCAAGCTCGTCGATGACCTGGGCGATCTGAACGATGCAATCAAGGTGGCTGCCGAGATGGCCGGCATCGAGGGCGAGCCGCACGTGGTCGAGCCACGACGCCGCTTTTCAATTCGTGAGTTGCTGGAAAGCCGCCTCGGCCGGATTCTGCCCCAGTTTCAATTCGAGACCGGGGTGCGGCTCAAGTATTTAATGGCATTCTGACGACCCGCCACCTGCAGGGCCTTCGCTGCGGGGCGGCGTCTCCTCACCTCCGAAACCAAGGAGCCTGGGATGTTCGATTCCAACCCACAGGCCACCGACACCGACGTCACCTGGACCAAAGAAGCCCTCGAACGCATGGAGCGCGCCCCCGGCTTTCTCCGGGGCATGGTGAAACGCCTTGCCGAGCGGAAGGCCAAGGAGCTGGGCATTACCGAGATCACCGCAGAGGTGCTCGATCGCTTCAAGAGTCAGATGATGGGCCGAATGGGCGGGGAAGAGGCGATGGCGGAGGCGGCCACCCGCCTCGGCGAGGGAAAAGTACCGTGGACAGCCGCGGCGAAAGCCCGCCTGGAGACGGTCCCCGAATTCATGCGTCCCATGATCGCGCAGATCGCCGAAGAAATTGCGGTCGAGCGCGGGCATCTCGAAGTGAACGTCGAGCTGTTCGAGAAGGTCGAAGCGCTCGGCGATGTTCAAGAGCACTCGGCCCCGGCGCTCCCATGGACTCCTGGCGCACTGTCCCGCTTGCAGGAGAAGATCCGCAATTCACCGCCGATCGCTATGGATTTCGTCACCGACATGTTGAAACGGGACACGGAGGACATGGCGCGAGAGCGGGGGCTGACCGAAATCGATGAAGCCACGCTCCTTCGGCTCTGGGACGCACCGCAGGAACGCATCACGTGGACCGATGAGGCCTGGAAGCGGCTGTTGACGTCACCCGATTTCGTCCGGAGCGGCATCCGGAAGGCCGCGGAACGACGCGCGCGCAAGCTCGGATTGAAGGAGATCGATTCTGAGCATCTCACCAAGTTCCGGAATGAAGCGATGATGAAGGCGGTCAAGCGGATTCGGTCGTTCGGATACAACGAGCTCACCTTCGACGCGTTTGACACGGCGTTGGCAAAGACGAAGCGCCTGCAGGGCAATGAGCAGGCCGAAAAGCGGCTGGAAGAGATTCGTGACCACTTCAAAGGCCCGGCCACGAAGAAGCCGGAGGGCGGCACCCTGGGCGCCGAGTTGATGGACCGGTTCCGCAGGTATTTGAAAGGCGAGGGTTCGCTGTAAGCGAATGGGACCCGGAGGTGGACGTGGCAGCTGGTGCCTTGCTCTTCGTCCTCATCCTCCTGACGGCCTGCTCGAGCGCGCTTAAGCGCGACGGCTTATGCCTTGCGACGTTGACGCCGGAGTACCTCAAGGCCCAGGACGATCTCCGGCGTCTGGGGAGCGCGCGCGCCAGTCAACCGGCCCACGAAGCGCTGCGTCGCGAATACGACGCGGTGGCGACCTGGCACGAGAAGGTCTACAAGCGCCTCCTGACCCGACTCGAAGAAGATCACATTCTCACCGAGACCTTCTTTGTCCTCCTGAGCGGAGGCCCCACGGTGATCTTCTATCCCATCGTCCGCTGGAATGTACGCTCGGTCTTTTGGGAGGACGAGGATCCGGACGCGGAGTCAGATCCCGTGACGGCGTACTGCGCCGAAAGGCTCTCCCGACTGCAGGTCTCGCTTGGTGATCTCTGAGGAGGGACGCTGAGCTCTTCGCGGAAGCAAAAGGGTGGAGGAGACATCTCTACAGGAGGATGAGAGACGTCAAACTTTGGGGCACGACCAAAGCTCTCCCTCCACCCTTTTCAATAAACCACAGCGGCGGGCCCTCGTTCAAGGGCGGGTCTTCCTTAAGGAAACGCCACGAGCGAGCGGCGCCAGCTTCTTGAGCAGTCCATCCGATCGTATTGAACTTATTAGTGAAGTTACCGTGAGACGGTCTGTTTCGGCCAGAACTTGTGACGGATCTGAGGGAGCGGGACGTTGTCGAAATTCGGGATGTCGTACAGACACCGGTCGATCGTCTCGACTTCCTGCGGCGTCAACTCGAGGGTCACCGTCTTTCTCCAGAATTGGTCCAGGGTATGATAATCCCCGGACTGCGGACGCTCGGCCAAGAGCGCCTGCATTTTTTTGAATCCCGGAGTGTCGACGCCGGGGATCCGTCCGTTGTTCCGATCGATACACCACTTCAATACTTCAGCGACTCCGTACATCGTCAATTCGATCTTCATCGTGTCCTCGGCCATACCTTCCTCCTCTATGGAGGCCATTCTAGCGCAATCCCGGGATCGCCCGCCAGCGAAAAGGCCCGCCCCTCGTGGCTGTTGCCAAGGTCCGCGCGCGCTCGGTATACTCGGCCGTTGACTTGTCGCACGATTCGAACCCCGGTTACCCATTGTTCTTCTTGTTCTTCGCCTACCGCTCGCCCCGCCTGACCCAACGCCTCTCCCTGATCGCGGCGATCACGCTGTGTCTCCTGATGCCCCTCGGTTGCTCCGAGAAAGATCCTTATACGCCGCCGGACCTCTTGTATCTCTTCGCCACCTACCCGGTCGGGAAGAATCCCACGTCCGTGGCGACGGCGGACTTCAATGACGACGGATACACGGATATCATCACGACGAACATTGGAAACGATTCGCTGTCGATCTTGTTCGGCCTTGGCGATGGGACCTTCAAGGAGCAAGTTCAGATTCCGGTGGCTAAAGAGCCGAGGGCCCTCGCGCTCGCCGACTTCAACGGCGACGGTCACTCAGATCTGGCCATCGCCTGCTCCGGCAGCGACCAAGTCGCAATCTTCTTTGGTCTATCCGGGGGAAGCTTCGGCTCCGGTCAACGGTATAGCGTCCACCGCACCCCGGTCTCGATCACGACCGGGGACTTCAACGGCGACGGTACTGCGGATCTGGCCGTCGCGCTCCGGAACGACAAGATCAAACTGCTTCTGGGACGGGGTGACGGCACGTTTATCGATGGGCCGCAGTACGAACACGGCGATACGCCGACTTCGATCGCCGCCGCCGACCTGGACCGAGATGGAAAGATGGATCTAGCCGTGACGAACGGAGGCCCGATGAGCAGCGCGGTCTCGATCTGGCTGGGCAATGGGGACGGGACGTTCAAGGAACCGACGGACTACCGGACCGGCAAACGCCCGCTCGTCGTCACCTTTGCGGATTTCAACCGCGATGACTTGCCCGACCTCTTGGTCATGAACGGAGAAATGGACACGTTTACGATCTTCATCGGCAACGGCAACGGAACGTTTCAGCCGGGCAAGGAATCCGGCGCCGACGCCGGACCCGTCTATGGACTCGGGCGGGACTTCGATGGGGACGGCCAAACGGACGTCGCCATCGTCAACGTGCAGTCGAACAACCTTTCCGTGCTCTATGGACGCGGCGACGGCACGTTTCGGTATCCCCCGATCAACTACAGGACTCGCGGCGGTCCGTTTGCCCTCGCATCACTACGCCTCACGACAAAATCAACGGAAGAGCCGGGCTTGGTTATGGCCAACAACGGCGCGGCCAGCGTCTCGATCTTTTTGCACCGCGGGCTCCACCCGGGCGCGCCTCCCACGCATCAGGCTTCCTCTTGACCACATTCTTCAGCTTTCTTGACAGCTTCCGAATCCTCGGTTAGAGTCAGCTCCAGGGTCGTGCACAGACGCGAGCTTGCTGTGAGGACGTTTGCATGGTGGTTCAGTATGGGCGCGTTGATGACGCTGGCGGTCTTGATGGTTCAAGGCGGCGTCCATGATTTGCTTGCGGAGACGCGCCCGCCCGGCCTCGGCGCCTATATGACCTTCGCCATTACGATCTTCGGCGGCGGCCTCCTCGCCGGTTGCCTTGCCCTCATTATGAATCGCCTGCGCTAACCCGGCTGTCTTTTGGCTTGACAGTGCCTACGGCCTCGGGTAGAAGCTGGCGATAATTTGTGAGCGTCATCACGGATGATCGCACGGCTGGTCGGCGGATATGCATTGCTTGAAGTGCAAGGGGTACATGATGGTCGAGCGTCACTACACGCTGGTGAACCGCCGCTTGTATGCCCGGTGTTTGAATTGCGGATTCTGGCTCGATCTCGCCGACCTGTTGCGCTTCTTCCACAAAGTCATCGACAACGGCTTCCGGGGCGCCAAGATCCGTGAAACCTTGTCCCTCTGACGCCGTGCTCCATGTCCCGGCCCGCAAGGCTGGCTGTCCTTCGTTCACCCCTCCGTCCCTGGTCCCCTTCGTCGTCCTCTTCATCACCCTGGCCGTTCTTTCCCTCATCGTCCCGGCCGAAAGCGTCGCGGAGCGGCGAGCGAATCGCACTGCACTCCATCCACCTACGGCATTTTCGCCGAGCGCGGCCCCCTTTCCAACGCTCCGCCGTTTTCGTATCCCGGCTGAAAGCATTTTGTTGAAGGACTTGGCGACGGGCCAGATCCTCTATGAGTTCGCACCCGATCGCCCCGTGTCTCCTGCCAGTTTGACCAAGATCATGACCGCCTTGGTCATCCTGGACCATGGCCGTTTGGATGATCCGGTCGTCGTGACGCAGGAAGCCGCTGCCGCGCCGAAAACCCATTTGCGTTTGAAGGCCGGCCAGGTGTTCAGACTCGAAGACCTGTTGCGAGCGATGCTGATCACCTCCGCCAACGATGCGTGTTTGGCCGCGGCGATCCACGTTGGCGGCTCACAGGCCGAGTTTGTCGCGATGATGAACGAGAAGGCGAGATCCTTGGGGTTGTCCCGCACCCACTTCGAGAACGCGTGTGGATTCGATGGCCCGACCCACTACTCGACCGCCCAGGACTTGGCCTCCTTGTCCGAGATCGCCATGCACCACCCGCGCTTTCGTGCCTACGTGAAGGAAGAGCGGCATGTTATGGCCGCCGTCAACGGCAATCGAACCTATCTCCTCCGCACGACGAACCGCCTCCTGGGCCGGATGCCCGGCGTCGAGGGCGTGAAGACGGGATTTACTTCGAAAGCCGGCCGGTGCCTGATCGCCAAGGTTTCACAAAACGGCCGGGAATTGCTTCTCGTCCTGCTCCATGCGCCTCGTCGATGGAACACGGCGGCTCATTTGATCAACTTCGGGCTTCAGACCCCCGTCACCCCCCACATCGCTCTTCGCTGATCTGTTCCGACGAGACACAAGGCGGTGCTCACCCTCCGGCACCATCAGTCGGTCGTCGCGCTGTGAGGTTGGCAATCCTAGACTGGTGGGATCGGCCGATCGTCAATGAGAAAGGAGACTATTGCGGCTGGCTGAACTCGATGTTGACGTCTTTGCCCAGGTAGTTGACCAAGAACCCTTGCTTCTCATAGTTCAGGACGGCCCCCATGACGTTCTCATCGCCATAGTCCTCTTTTCCGAGGATCTTTCGAATATCATCAGGGCTCTCGCTGTTGAGGACGTTCCGGAAGACGCCCCGGGCCTTATAGGCAAAGCGGTTGTTGATGAAGATCATGTCGACCTTCCCGTCCATGACACGAACCCCGGCCATCGGACCGGTCGGTTTGCGTTGGTCCAGCAGCAAAATGAACGTCGCTTCCTGTTCGGCTTTCACGCCCGGAATTTTCTCGTTGACCAACACATCATAGGCCTTGCTCTCGGGATCTCCGAGCTTCACGCCGAACAAGGACACGTCCGTGCTCTTGAAGGACTTGGGATCCATGACATCGTTCTTGCTCAGCTCATACGGTTCGGCCTGGGCCACTGCCGCCATCAGGCTGCCTGCGACCCAAGCAGTCACGAGCAAGACTTCCCAACGTCTCCCTGGCATCGTATCCTCCTTAGGTTCAGTAGAAGACTAGGGGTGAGAGCGCGACGACGTGTGCTGATCAGGGTGGCATTGTAGCGCACGATTGGGCGGAACTGCAAGAAACACAGCCCCCGAGCCTCCTCAGGATACCTGCGCGGGCGCGGGTATCCGGCTCGCTCCTCCGGTCTCCGGCTCTTCATCCATCCGCAGGTCTGCGAGCGTCTGGCGGCAGAGGCGGAGAAACTCCTGAGCAGCCTTCCCCAAATGCCGATGAGCCAGGTGGGCCAGACCCACCGTATGCCGAGGGACCGGATCGCATAGCTCAATCAGCCGCAACGCGCCGTCGTGCATCCGCTGGCGGACATACAGCTCGGGGAGGATCGTCATTCCTGCCCCCTGCTTGACCGCCTCGAGGATCCCCTCAGGGGATGCCATCTCCACCGAGACTTGAGGCCGCACGCCGACCGCCTGGCATTCCGCCTCGATCATCTTGCGGAGGCAATAATCACTGGGCAGCAGCACCAAGGGCAACGTGGGAAGATCCCGCATCCGCACCCGTCTGACGGGCATCCGCCGTCCCGCCGGTGTGACCAGCATGAGCGTTTCCGTGAACAGCCGGCTCGTCACCAATCGATCGCTCGATACCGGCAACAAGCAGATCCCAACGTCTAGACGATTGGCCAGGAGTTGCTCTTCGATCATGGCGGAAGGCTCGGCGTGGATCTGCAGATGGACGCGCGGGAACCGTTGCTTGAAACGGCAGACCAGCGGAGGAATCAGATAAGAGTTCACCGTGGAAAGGGCACCGACGAGAAGGCGGCCGACTTCGGCGCCACTCAAGTCCCGGATCGATTCGACCGCCAATTCCATCTCCCGCAGGATCCGGCGCGCGTAGTCGGCGAGCACGCGTCCCGCTTCTGTCAGCTCGACCCGGCGACCCAGCCGGTCGAATAGGGGGCTGCCCAGCTCGTCCTCGAGCGCGGCAATTTGGATGGATAGCGACGGCTGGGAGACGAATACCTTCTCCGCGGCCTTCGTAAAGCTCTGGCAGTCCGCGACAGCCAGAAAATATCGAAGCTGTCTGATCTCCATGGGGTCCTCTTGACGCTTTCGGCGAATGCCGGCTGGAACAAGGCCACGGCTGATAAGCTGAGACTATAGCAATTATTAAAAGAATATATTTGAACTATGACAGAATACGCCTTACCTTGACCAGCGTCAAGGAGAGGCTGCTTTCAGCCTTCCAATCTCAACAGAAGGAGGACACCGTGCCTATCATCGATCGTCATACTCCCATTCGCAGCTTGGCCTTCGTCGTCTGGGCCGGACTCATCGCCTGCTCATCGACCAACGGAGAGATGAAGGCCGATTCGACGTCGCTCTACCAACGGCTCGGTGGCAAGCCGGCGATCACGGCTGTGATCGACCAGTTCGTGGCGAACGTTGCCGCCGACCCTCGCATCAGCCAACGTTTCCAGACGACGGACATTCCCAAACTCAAGAAGCACCTGGTCGACCAAGTCTGTGCGGCTACCGGGGGACCGTGTACGTACACGGGGCGCGACATGAAGACGACTCACGCCGGCATGCGCATCACGACGGCCGACTTCAACGCGTTGGTCGAGGACCTGGTGGCGGCGCTGAATACGTTCAAGGTCGCCGAAGCCGACAAGAAGGAACTGCTGGGGATCCTGGGACCGATGAAGAAGGATATCGTGGAGGTTCCGTAGCCAGTCAGGGCGGTCCCTCGGGCCGCCCCGCCTCAGTCTCCTTTGGCCGTCTTGAGGAGCAGACCGCCAAGCAGCCGAAGTCGTCCGAAGTATTCGCTGCAGTCGTCGCCCAGGTCGGGCAGGAGATGATCGAGGTCTTCGAGGCAACTTTCGAGGATGTCGATCCGCTGAGGATCGAGCCCCTCCGTGGAGTCCAGGAAATAGACCATGCATCCGGCGATAACGGTGTCCAGCGTCATCAGCTCGCCCTCTCCGGGACCCGAGATCTTGGGCCATCCCGCCTCCCGGTGCCGCTCCCATACCGCGATCAAGTCGCCCCTCAGTGCATCATTCTGTGCCATGGCTACTTTCCTCCGACCCACCCGGATGCATGCAGCAGTAGGATGGCCAACATGCAAAGGCTCAAGCCCCAAAAGCGGTAGTCCACGTCATCACGCCGAAGGCACCATTCCACCACCCGCTGCCGCCACGCGTCCGGGCTGGCTGCCAGAAAGAGACCTTTGGCGATCATCGCGAGCCCGGTGAACGCCCATAACGATTCGTACCGCAGGCCGCGCGTTCCAATCACGAGGACGAGGCCCAGGAAGGCCCCCAGGCCTTCCCATCCCAGGACGCGTGGGGCCAGCGCCAGCAACTGCCGCACCTGCTCGACGACATGACGCGGCGCGACCAGCAGCGCGAGACCGTCAGCCATCCAGATTCCGGCAATGACCGCAAGCAGATACCGGATAGAGCACCTGCGGACCCGCCAAGCATCGTCTAGGGGTATAAGCCCCTGGCCAGATGTGCTTGTGCGACTCGGTCAATTCCATTCATCAGCGCCGCCATTCGCATCGACGTGCGCTGTCGCTGGGAAAACTCCACGGTGCGATGAAAAGCGGATGTGATGATGTCGTGCAGCCGATCTTGAATGTCCTTCGCCTTCCAGAAGAACCGCTGGGCGTCCTGCACCCATTCGAAATAAGAGACGATCACGCCACCCGAATTGGCCAGGATGTCGGGAATGAGGAAGACGCCCTTGTCGCTCAGCACCTGGTCGGCCTCCAGCGTGGTCGGTCCGTTGGCTCCTTCGGCTAGAATCCGACACCGAACGTTCGAAGCGTTTTTTGCCGTGATCTGTTCCGACAACGCGGCCGGGATCAGGACGGTGCACTCCAGGCTCAAGAGATCCTCGTTGGTAATCGGCTCGCCGAGTTTGGTCTCTTGGAGCGGCTGCTTCTCGCTCTGGTAGCGTCGCAGCAATTGCGGGAGATCGAGCCCCTTTCGGTTATAAACCCCGCCAGTCTTGTCGCTCACGGCTATCACCTTCGCACCGGCTTCATGCATGATGCGGGCCGTATGGCTCCCGACATTCCCGAACCCCTGCACGACGACGGTGGCGTGGTCGATGTCGAGACGTAAATGTCGTAGGGCCTCCAGCGTGACGTACACCACGCCGCGACCGGTCGCTTCCTCCCGGCCCAGACTCCCGCCGATCGCCAACGGTTTGCCGGTGACGACACCGGGGACGGCGAACCCGACTTGCTGGCTATAGGTGTCCATGATCCATGCCATCACCTGAGCGTCGGTCCCGACATCGGGGGCGGGCACGTCCCGGTCAGGCCCGATCATCTGGAGAATTTCTGCCGCATACCGTCGGGTCAGACGCTGCAACTCCCCGCGCGACAGCCGTTCCGGTGCCACGCGGACCCCGCCTTTCGCCCCGCCGTACGGCAACCCGGCCAACGCGCACTTCCAGGTCATCCACATGGCCAGGGCCGCGACCTCCCCGAGATTCACGCCGGGATGATAGCGGATGCCGCCCTTCGAGGGGCCGCGCGCCGAATCGTGCTGGACTCGATAGCCCGTGAACACCTTGACCGTCCCGTCATCCATTCTGACCGGCACGCTGACGATCAAGGAACGATCGGGCATCTTCAGACGTTCTCGGAGATTCGGGTCGAGGCCCATCATTTCGGCCGCCTGATCGAACTGGGCCACCGCCAGGCGGAAGGTCGGATCATCCAACTCGTTCGTCCGTACGCCTTCGATCATAACGTCAGGTCTCCCGATCAACGTGGGCCACCAGGCCTTCGCTCACCAACTCCTGATCCATCGTGTACCACTCCAAGTCGAACACGTCGGCGAAGATGTCCGTCAACCGCTGCCGCACAGCGGTGATATCAGGAGCAGAGCCGAGCACCTCGGCCATCGAGGTCACGCGACACCCCGAGATTCCACACGGCATGATATGGCGGAACGGGCGAAGATCGACCGTCACATTGAGCGCAAATCCGTGCATGGTGACCCCTTTCTGAATCTTCACCCCCATCGCCGAGATTTTTGACGGATCCTGATCACCGACCCATACGCCCGTCAGTTTCTCGATTCGCCGGCCCTTGATGCCCCACTCCCGCAACGTCCGTATCACCACCTCTTCGAGCCGTCGCATGTACTCTTTCGGACCTGAACAGACCCGGGCGAGGGACAGAATAGGGTAGCCGATGACCTGCCCCGGTCCGTGATAGGTGATGGAACCGCCCCGCTCGACGTGATACACCGGGAAGCCTTCGTCGATCAGACGCTTCTCATCACAGCCCCAATGTTCCGGTCGTCCGCTCCGCCCGATGGTGAAGACCGGGTCGTGCTCGAGCACCATGAGGGTGTCGGGCCAGGCGTCGGCAATCCGCCTGGCGACGAGCGCCTGCTGCAGCGCCCATGCTGCCTCGTAGGCCACCCGATCACACGTGATCAACGCACCGGGCGCTTCCATGACGACCCTCTATGGCGCGGAGGCGAACGGATCTCTCGGCAGGCTGATGGTCGTCTGTCCGTTCCGGCCGTAGACGGTCAGTTGCGCGGGGAGCGGAGTCCCCGTGCGCAGGAACGCGTGCCAAAAATCTCCCATATTGTAGACCTGCGCCCCGTCAACCGCCGTGATGACATCGCCGGCTTGGAGACCGGATTCGGCCGCCAATCGCTGCGGCTCGACTTGAACGGCAAGCACGCCCCGGTCCACCTCCAACGAGAAACTTGCGACCACGCTCGGGGTCACGGTAAGCGGGATGAACCCGAGTTCCGGACGCAACACACTCCCGCGCACGAGCATCGACTGGATGTGCGCGTAGACGGCATCGATGGCGATCGCGTATCCAATCGCTTGCGCGGAAGGGGCGATCGCCACGTTCAGGCCGACCACCCGGCCCGACAGGTCCACCAAAGGCCCGCCGCTGCTCCCCGGGTTGATTGCCGCGTCCGTTTGAATCAAATCGTAGAGGGTTTCGCCGTTGGGCGCAAGAATCGATCGATCCAAGGCGCTCACGACCCCGACGGTCACCGTCGCGCCGCCCTTGAGGGCGAAAGGATTGCCGATTGCGACGACCGTCTCTCCGATCTCGAGCGCCGAGGACCGCCCCAATCGTGCAGCTACCAGATCCTTTGCCTGGATCTTGATGAGCGCCAGGTCGAGCACGAAATCCCGAGCGACGACGCGCCCCGGGGTCAATCGCCCTGAGGGGAGCCCAACGACCACGCTTTTCACATTTTCAACCAGATGGTTGTTGGTGAGGATGTAGCCGTGCTCGTCGACGATAATCCCAGACCCGGAGCCTGGAGGAGTTGGATGGAGAGGTGAACTCGGGGGAATCCCTCGTGTCAGGACGGTGACAACGGAGGGTTTGACCATGGAGACGACGGCGGGTACCGATAGGACTTTGGCAGCCGCCTCATTGGAGACTGCGTAAGCAGGAGTGGCGGTAACGGTCAAGGCCAGAAGAGCAGCCGCGGGCCAGGCTGAAAACGGGCGGCTTGCGCCCGAAGGGAACGGCCAGGTCGTCCTGTTGCCCGCAATGCCCTGCATGCAGCTCCGCATCAGTACTCGTCGGCATTCTACCCAAAGGACCCACACGACGCCAGTGCAGACGGTCGCACGGCCGCCGATCGCTCCTTCCTTTCGTCAGTAGTTTCACGAGACCGGTGCCGATTCCCGATCGACCTTCTCACGCGACCACCTTGTATGTATTTGATCCTCTTCCATGACAGCATCTCTGCGGCCGCCGTGTGAAGCGGTGGATCACAGCCCCCTCAGGTAAAGGCGCCCTGAACCCGAGGCGCCTGCGAGCAGACAGCTTGTCCGGGACAGAGACAAGCCGTGCCGCTCGGATCAGCTGGACTGCAGAAGAAGTAGGAGAAGCTCGGTAGGCCAAGGCCCCCGGATCGTAGCCGGGAGCCTTGGAACTCACTCTTTGATGGCGGCAAACATCTGCTTGATTTCAGGCGTCTTGAGTTTCTTGAGCGCCTTGGCCTCGATCTGCCTGATGCGCTCGCGTGTCACCGAGAGATTCTGGCCGACCTGCTCGAGCGTGAACGGCTCATCTTGTCCGATGCCAAAGCGCATGCGAATGACCGTCTGCTCACGGGGCGTCAACGTGGCGAGGATCCGGTCCAGCTCACGGGTCAACTCCGTTCGATGAACGTGCGAGTCGGGGCTCATGGCATTCCGATCGGCGATCAGCTCGCCGAAGAGCGTCTCACCGTCCCCGACAGGATTTTCCAACGACACCGGTTCCTGAAAGACCTGCAGGGTGTCCTGGATTTTTTCGGGATGGACTTGGAGAGCCTCCCCGATCTCTTCCGCCCTCGGCTCGCGCCCTAGCTGCTGGGCCAGGCGCCGAGTCGTCCGAACAATCCGATGCGAAGATTCCGTCATGTGGACGGGAATCCGGATGGTCCTTGACTGATCGGCCAAGGCGCGCGTGATCCCCTGACGCACCCACCAGGTGGCATAGGTGCTGAACTTGAACCCCTTCCGGTACTGATAGCGTTCGGCGGCCTTCATCAGCCCGATGTTTCCCTCCTGGATGAGATCCATCAGACTGAGCCCTTTTCCGTTGTAATGCTTGGCGATGTCCACGACCAAGCGCAGATTGCACCGGACCAGCTCATCCTTGGCCCGTTCGAGCACGATCCGCGCCTGACGAATCTGATTCAGGCACTTCGTCAGCTGCCGCTCTCGGAATCCGCCAGCCCGCTGGTGTCCAGCTTCCTTGACAACTGTGGCCAAAGTCCGCTCAGCCAAGTCGAGAGCTGTGGCAGAAAAGCCGCTCAAGTGGCGGATCTCGTTCAGCGTCTGCAGGGCCTCGATCAGGGTCTCGTCTTTCTTCCATTTTCCTGAAATGTTCAGCGCTTCCCGAAGGGCCGCTCGAATTGCACGAGTCCCTTGGTCAATGCGCTTCGCCAACGCCACCTCTTCCTCACGGGTCAGGAGAGGCCGCTCTCCAAATGAGCGAAAATACAGCGATTCAAGCGCGAAGGACTCATCCTCAACCTTCTGGACCGGCTGCGGACGCTCCGGCGCCTCCTCCTCGACTTCGGCCTGCTCGCCAGATTCCCGTTCAATAAGCTCAAGAATATCGCTGGCTTCTGGATCATAGGCCTCAGGATCGACGATCAGCGTCGGCTCTTGTTGGTACTCGACCTGTTCTTCATGTCGCATTGTTGATGCCCTCTATTCTCCGGACCCTTTATGGGCCTGGAGTCCCCCTTCTACCTCCTCTTAGAGAACGACACCGCGAAAAAGATTCAAGACCGGTGCCATGAGTAGGAAAGGCAGAGGTAAGGCTCAGGACGGAGAAATCAAGCGAGCTAGGCCTTCTTCTCCAAGCTCTTGATGAGCGGCGTCAGGATGTCGATGGGGATGGGGAAAATGGTCGTCGAGTTCTTCTCTGCGGCAATTTCAACCAGCGTTTGCAGGTAGCGAAGCTGAAGCGCCACCGGATTCTGGCTGATCACCGCCGCTGCATCGGCGAGGCGCTGCGCCGCTTGCGACTCGCCCTCGGCATGGATGATCTTGGACCGCCGCTCGCGTTCGGCCTCGGCCTGTCGTGCAATCGCCCGTTGCATCTCTTGGGGAAGATCCACGTTCTTCACCTCGACGGCCGACACCTTCACGCCCCACGGCTCAGTCTGCTGATCGAGGATCCGCTGCAGCTCGGCGTTGATTTCTTCGCGCTTGGCCAACAGGTCATCCAGTTGGCTTTGTCCCAATACGCTGCGCAGGGTCGTCTGAGCCATCATCGACGTCGCATAGAGATAGTCTTCCACCTCGACGATGGCCCGCTGCTGATCGACGACCCGGAAGTAGATCACGGCGTTCACTTTGACCGAGACGTTGTCCTTCGTGATCACGTCTTGAGAGGGGACATCCATGGCGACCGTGCGCAGGCTCACGCGGACCATCTTGTCGATGAACGGAATGATGACCACCACCCCGGGACCGTTCCCGCCGATCACGCCGCTGGCCAAACGCCCCCACCGGAAGATCACGGCGCGCTCGTATTCCCGCAGGACATGGAAACCCATTCCGATCAGCACGAGCACCATGAGCACGAGAATCATCGGGCTGAATACGAGTCCCATCAGCTCACTCCTTTTTTGACGGCTCGGACGAACAGCTTCAACCCCTCGATGCCGGTCACTTCCACGGCATCCCCGGCCGACACCGGCTGCTCGCTGACCGCATCCCAAATTTCGCCCCGTACGACGATCTTTCCTTGCGGCGACAAAGACGTCCTCGCCACCCCCACCTGCCCCACCATGCCCTCACGCCCCGTCATCGGTTGCCGCCGCATGGCGCGCAGCCCCATTCCGACGATCGCCAACGAGAACAGGGCCGCCAGTGAAACGACCGGGATGATGACCGACCAAGAGATCTGAAGGAACGGTGCGTCCGTCTTGATCAGCATCAATGAGCCGAGGACCATCGAGATGACGCCACCGATCGCGAGGAGCCCATAGCTCGTGACCGTCGCCTCGAGGACGAAGAAGATCACCCCCAGGAGCAGCAACAGGACTCCGGCATAGTTCACCGGCAACGACTGGAGCGAGTAGAACCCGAGGATCAGGCTGATCGCGCCCACGATGCCGGGAAGGATCGCTCCCGGATTGTACAGCTCCGCCAGGAGCCCGATCGTGCCGATCGTCATGAGGAGATAGGCGATGTTGGGGTCGCTGAGGGCCTGCAGGAGCTCCATCCGCCAGTCCATCGGGAACTCGATCACCTCGGCCTTCTTGGTCGCGAGCACGACCGAGCGCTGCCCCAGCGTGACCGTTCGGCCGTCCAGTTTCTCCAGCAAGGTTGGCAGATCTTCGGCCACCAGGTCGATGATCTTCAACTTCAGGGCTTCCTGTTCGGTCGCTGAGACGCTCTTTCGCACGGCTTCTTCAGCCCAGCCGGCGTTGCGGCCGCGTTGCTCCGCCAACGACTTGATGTACGCGACGGAGTCGTTTTCGACCTTCTCCTTCATCGTCTTGTCCATCTCACCGCCCATGGCGACCGGGTGCGCCGCGCCGATGTTCGTCCCCGGCGCCATCGCGGCAACGTGCGCGGCCAGCGTCAGAAACACTCCCGCCGATGCGGCGCGTCCGCCGGGCGGCGAGACATAGACGATGACCGGGATGAGCGATCCCGTAAGCTCCTTGATGATGAGCCGCATGGACGTGTCGAGACCGCCCGGCGTATCGAGTCGCAGGACGAAGGCCTGCGCCTGTTTGCTTTCGGCAAACGCCAACGCGTCGTGCACGTACTCGGCCGCGACCGGGTTGATCACGCCGTCGTACTTCGCGACGACGACGGGGGCGGCGGCCAGCGCCGACGGAGCCAGCGGAAGCACGGCGAGCCAGACCCACAGGAAGGCAGGGACGAGACGGCGGGGTCCTGTCATACGTAGTTGCACGACTGCACGCCCTGTGTGGATCATAAGGACGGCCTTGCAGCCGTGTCAAGGAACGCACGGGGCCAGGGGTCTCGGCGTTGCAATGCCTTCGACGGTTCTCCTAGAATGGGCGCATGCGATTGCAGAACGGCGAACGGATCCATCTCGTAGACAAGCACGGCCGACACTATGCCCTGACGCTCAAGGCCGGGGAAACCTTTCAGCACAGCGGAAACCGCATCGCGCACGACGCCTTGATCGGCGCCGAGGATGGGTCGCTCGTCACGCTGTCCGGCGGCAAACGCATGCTCGCGCTTCGCCCGACGTTCGGCGACTACGTCCTCAAGATGCCGCGCGGCGCTCAGGTCATCTATCCCAAGGATCTTGCGATCATCACGATGTGGGCCGATATCTACCCCGGCGCCCGCGTGTTCGAAGCGGGGACCGGCTCGGGTGCCCTGACGATGGCCTTGTTGCGTGCCGCGGGCGAGCGAGGGCGGGTGGTGACGTACGAAGCCCGGGAGGATTTCGCCCGCACCGCGATGAAGAACATCGAACGATACATGGGGGCCCCGTCGGGGCTGACGTTGCGCTCGCACGATATCTACTCGGGCTTCGCCCCGGAAGACCGTGAGCAACCCTTCGATCGCATGGTCCTCGATCTCCCCGAGCCCTGGCAGGTGATACCCCACGCCGCTCAGGCCCTTCGCTCCGGAGGGATCTACCTCAGCTTCGTCCCGACGGTGCCGCAAGCCATGCAGACCGTCCAAGCGCTCGAGGCGGCCGGGGTCTTCGGTCTGATTCATACCTTCGAGACCCTCCTCCGCACCTGGAATATCCACGGCCGCAGCGTCAGGCCGGACCACCGGATGATCGCGCACTCCGGCTTCATCACCGTGGCCCGCAAGGTGGAACCGGGGCTCTGGCGAACCGGGCTGCCCCAAGGGCCGCCCCCCGAGGACGACGGGGAAGAGCCGGGCCCCGAGGAGACCCGATGCGCCTAGTCGGGAAGGTGGCTCTGGTGACCGGCGCCACGGCGGGGATCGGAGAGGCCATTGCGCGGCTGTTCGCGGCGGAAGGCGCCGCCGTGCTCATCACCGGCCGCCGCAAAGCGCTCTTGGAGGAGGTCGCATCCTCGATCGAACGGGCCGGAGGCCGGGCTTTGGCGGTGGCAGGAACTGTGACCGACGAAGCACACGTCCGATCGGCGGTGGACCAGTGCGTGCGGCGGTTCGGGACATTGACCACGCTCGTGAACAACGCCGCTATCGGCGCCTTCGGGCGTGTCCTGCACGAGATCGACGATGCCACCTGGCACGAGGTGCTGGACGTGAACCTGACCGGCGTCTTTCGGATGACCCGTGCCTCGATCCCCGCCATGCTGAGAGCCGGTGGAGGCTCGATCATCAATATTTCATCGGTCGGCGGGCTGGTCGGTTTTTCCGGCAGCGGGGCCTATGGCACCAGCAAGGGGGGCTTGGAGATCTTCACCCGGTGTGTGGCGATGGACTACGCCAAGGAAGGCATCCGCTGCAACTCCGTCTGTCCGGGACTGATCGAGACCCCGATGGCCTCCTCCCTTCTCGACAATCCCGAGATGCGCGCCCAAGCCCTCTCGGCCTATCCGATCAGCCGCGTGGGAACGCCGGAGGAGGTGGCCAAGCTCGTCCTGTATCTGGCCTCCGACGACGCGACTTGGGTCACCGGCAGTTCGTTCACGATCGACGGCGGGCTCACGGCCCACTGAAGGGGGATTATGCGGCTTCCGCGACGTCGGCTGTTGGTCGTCCTGCTCACCCTCGGGCTTGCAGCCACCGCTCCCTTGGCCTGGGGCGAGCCGGGAGTGGAGTTTCCAGGGACGGTTCTCACCGTCGATGCGGCCGCGGGCAAGCTCACGGTCAAGAAAGATCCGGGTGGCACGCGCTTCACCTTCACGGTCGACGACAAGACCCGATTTGGAGGAGCCGACGTCAAAGGGTTGAGCGACGTCAAGAAGGGCGACCGGGTCACGGTGACCTATGCGACGCGCGGAAGCCTCTATGTCGCGCAGGCCGTCACGGTGCAACGCAAATGACCGAGATCAATGCACAGACGAAGCTCTGCGGCGTCATCGGGAATCCGGTCGCGCATTCCCTCTCACCCGCGATCCACAATGCCGCATTCCAGCATCTCGGCCTAAACTTCGTGTACTTGGCCTTCCCGGTGGAGAATCTGGGGGACGCGATCCGAGGCATCCGCGCGCTCGGCAACGTGCGCGGGCTGAGCATCACGATTCCACACAAGATCGCCGTCACAGCCCATCTTGACGAGATCGAGCCGACCGCGCGGCACATCGGGTCGGTCAACACGATCGTCGTCGAAGATGGCACCCTGATCGGGTACAACACCGACGCCTCCGGCGCATTACGCGCGCTGACCGACGCCCGGGTCCCCCTCGACGGACGCCGCGTGCTCATGCTCGGCTCGGGCGGGGCCGCCCGGGCGATCGCGTTCGCCTTGGCCACCGGGAGCAAGGTCGCTCACCTGACGATCCTCGGCATCGACGAGGCCGAGCGACAAGGGCTGGCTGGCGACCTTCGGTCGAAGACGGGGCTGTCGGTGGACGAGGCGCCGCTGGGTGATCCCGCGTTGCGCGACGCGATCCCCCGCAGCCAACTCATGATCCACTGTACGCCCGTCGGGATGGCTCCACACGTGGGCGACACCTGCGTCCCGGCGCCGCTCCTTCACCCGGGTCTTGCCGTCATGGACATCGTCTACAACCCGCTCGAGACCCGCCTGCTGGCCGAAGCCCGGCAGGCCGGCTGCATGACCATCCGCGGCCTCGAAATGTTCCTCCATCAGGCCGTCGCCCAATTCGAGCTCTGGACGAAACACGCGGCTCCCGTTGAGGTCATGCGTCGGGTGCTCGAGTCCCGATTCGCATGAACATCGTCCTCATCGGATACCGGGGGACCGGCAAGAGCAGCGTGGCCGCCGCTCTCTCTGTTCGCCTGGGCTGGCCGGCGATCTCCACCGACGCGGAGATCGTCGCCCGCGAAGGCAAGAGCATTCCGGACATCGTCAAGGCTCACGGCTGGGAGTATTTTCGCGACATCGAGAGCCAGGTCTGTCGCGACGTGAGCGGGAAGGATCGCGTCATCATCGATACCGGGGGCGGGGCGGTGCTGCGAGCGGAGAATGTGGCCGCCCTCAAAGCGCACGGTCGCCTGTTTTGGCTCACGGCCGAGGTTCCGACGATCCAAGCTCGAATCGGAGGGGATACCGGGCGGCCGTCTCTCACGGGAACCAAGTCGTTCCTCGACGAGATCACCGAGGTCCTGGCCGAGCGGAGCCCGAAGTACCGTGCCGCCGCCGATCACATCATCCCGACGGATTCGAAGAAAATTCGAGAGGTTGTGGACGCCATCCTGGCCCTGCTGTAAGCCCTGGGAAGGTTGATCTACCTACCATGCCGTGCTATGCTTCAATTGCTGTTCATCGCTGCGGGGCCAAGTGATGGAGAGCAGGTAAGCGTGAGGCCCGAATTCGATGTTGCCTTGCGAGAGGAAGTTGTCCGGAAAGCGTAAGTGACCTGATGGTGCGGTTAGTGCTGAGCCTATCGTTCTTCCCTTCGCCTTTCCCTTCCCTCTTCCCAAGACAATATCAAGAGCAGTGAGGAGGTCCGTCGTGAGTACCAAATTGTATGTGGGAAGCCTTCCCTATTCCACCACCGAACAGCAGTTGAGCGAGCTGTTTTCCCAATACGGGACGGTGCAGTCGGCCAAGGTCATCACTGACCGGTACACCGGGCAGTCACGAGGGTTTGGCTTTGTGGAAATGGCAACCGGTGAGGAGGCCCAGAAGGCGATTGCCGCGCTGAATGGTTCGAACCTCGGTGGACGGACCCTGGTTGTGAATGAAGCACGACCCCAGGAAAAACGCCCGTACGGCGGCGGTGGCGGAGGCGGCGAAGGACGCGACCGCTGGTAAGCGACCCACGAGAGGCCGCTGTCACCCAGCGGCCTTTTCTTTTTGTGCCTACCTTGACGGCCACTCTTTGATGTGCATCTGATCTCTCGTGCGCCCGTAGCTCAGTTGGATAGAGCGTCGGGCTTCGAACCCGCAGGTCGCAGGTTCAATTCCTGCCGGGCGCACCAATTTCCGATCGCCTTCGGCCGCGGCTCTCCTTCCTTCCTCCGCGGCTCAACTCCCTACTGTTCGATCTGCTTGGCAATGGCACCCAGATCCTTCGGGTAGAGCACGATCTCAATCCGGCGATTCTGCGCCTTCCCCTCATCGCTGTCGTTGCTCGCTTCAGGTCGGGTGTCGGCATAGCCGCCCGCCGAGATCGACGTGCGCTCCACGCCGCCCTGCTCCGTCAGGTACCGGATGACCGCCGTCGCGCGTGCGGTGGAGAGCTCCCAATTGGTCGGGAACCGGTCGCGGATCTTGGGGCCGATCGGCACGTTGTCCGTATGGCCCTCGATCCGGATCTGCTTATCGTGCACGTTCTTCAACACGTCGCTCACTTGCTTGAGCACGTTGAGCCCTGCCGGCTTGATCTCCGCCTTGCCCGAATCGAACAGGACCTTGTCGACCATGTTGATCGTGAGCTGATCGCGGACCTGCTTGATCTTGATGTTCCCCTTCGCAATCTCGTCCTGAAGAGAACGGGCCAGCGCTTCATGCGTCTGGGTCAACCGATCGATCTCCGCCTGCTTGGCCGCCCGCTCCCGCTCCAGGCGGAGCCGTTCCGCCTCCTCGGCCTTGAGCCGGTCCTGTTCTTGGGCAAGCAGTTGCTCGAGCCGGGCGCGATCCGCCCGCAAGCGGTTCAATTCCTCCTCCCGCTCGGAAATGGTCGAAGAGAGGCTGGCCAGCTTGGGCTCCGCGGCGCGGACCATCTCCTCGTGCCGCGACAGGTCCGTCGCCAATCGATCCCGCTCTTGGCGAAGCCGCTCCGCCTCGGCCCGCAAGCCGTCCACGGCCGCACTCAGCTCTTTGCTCTGTTGTTGCTCTCGACCCAGGTCGGCTCGGAGGGAAGCGATCTGTTGCTGCAACGCGTCGCGATCGGCCGCCGCCTGCCGCAACCGCCCGATCTCCTGATCGCGAGCGGAAAGCTGTGCAGCGAGGTCGGTTGCCCGCCTCGCCTCTGCATCCAGCTCACCGTTGCGTTTTTCGAGTCCGGCCAGCTCTTGCCGGAGCGCCGCCAACTGCCGCTCGAGGTCGGCCGCGTGCGCGGCCTCACGCTCCAGCTCGCCCACCCGCCGTTCGAGCTTGCCCATTTCAGCCTGCATGGATTGCCCGCCCGCTTCGAGCCGCTCCTTGTCCTGCCGTAGCTCAGCCGCAAGCTGTCGCTCGCCCGACAGCTTCGTCTGCGCGTCCGTGATCTCGTTGCGAGCCGCCGCCAGGGCCGATCGTATCTCCTCCTTGTCCCGTTCGAGCGACGCCACCTTGGCTTCCGCCTCGCGCAGGGCCTGCTTCGCGCCGGCCAGGTCCTCTTGCAAGGCATGGAGTTGTCGCTCGAGGCCCTCGGTTTTCGTCCGTAACTCGTCTCGCTCCCGCCGCACGTCTCCTTCCTCTTGTTGGAGTCGTCCATGCCGCTCCTGAAGCTCGTTCAGGCGCTCGGCGGTCGCTCGATGGCCGTCTCGCTCCTGCTCCAAGGCCTGCCGCACGGCGCCGTGCTCTTGTTCCGCCTGGGTGAGCGCCTGACGCGCCCGGTCGAGCTCGGCCGAGAGCCGCGCCTGCTCCTGCCGCACCCCCTCCAATTCCTCCGCCGCTTGCTTCTGCTGCTGCTCGGCATCGAGCGCCGTCTGTTTCTTGAGTTGCTCCAAAGCGTCGGCCCGTTGGGCGGCCGCCTTTCGAGCTTCTTCGAGCTCGGCAAGGGTTTGGACGTGCGTCCCTTTGCTGACACAGCCTACGAGCAGGACACCGAGAACGATGACGATGGCGGTCCTCATCATGATTCCTCCCTGGCATCGCTGGCAGGCACACGCAGGCCTCTCCCCCCGGGCCCCCAGGCGGCAGCAGTATGTTGGCCGAGGTGAAAGCGGTCAATACAGCGAAGCACGTAGGATCGCGTCCTGCAGATGCCGGACGGCACGACGGGAGCCCTCGTGGGAATCAGGCCTTAAGGACCGAAGCGAATGCCGAACAGGAGGCTCACGCTCGTGTTGTCGCGCTCGACGGCCGGCTCGAGATCGATGTCGTGCAAGTTGACGAGCAGCGTGCTGGAGAAGGCGAGCTTGGGATTGACGGGAAATTCGGCCGAGAGGCCCAGCGGGATGTACCAGCTGGTGTCGTTCTTGTCGATCCGCCCCGGCCCGGCCCCTTTGTCCAGATCGGCATGAATGAGCCCGAATCCTGCGAAGGGCACCCAGTTAACGACGCCGGTTCGAACGTGATAGCGCGCGACGCCGGCCAATGCAATCTGAGTGAGATCGCCGATGGGAGCGAGCAGCAGCATGGGCCCCAGTGAAAAGGCCCGGTCGAGATAGTAGTCCGCCTGAAACCCGAGCGTGAACACGGTGCCGTTCACCGTTCCGCTGGTGAAGCCGATGTCGCTGCCGAATCCCCATCGGAGCGGAGGCTCCTGCGCAGGGGCCGCGGCGACTGCGCCGAGGACCAGGACGACGACGAGCAGCCCCATGCGGACCGCGTACACGCCATTTCCCATACGGACCTCCTGAACGGTCGCGCACTCTACCACAGGCCGCCGGTCGCAACAAGCTCGACCGGCGAATTGCCCTGACGCGGCCCATCCGCTATGCTGGCGGCCATGCCGTCAACACCGGAGGCCGTTGCCGAGAGCCTCCTTCAACTGATCACGTCTTCGCTCGTCCCTGAAACCTTCGCCGAGTATCACCTGGATTTGTCCCCCGGCCGGATGCGAGACGTCCGGCGGGAACTCCTGGCGCTCGACCTCTACTGGGCGGGCGCCGCATTGGATGCACACCTGGGTCGAGACGCCGCTCGGGTGAGGGCCGCCCTCGACGAGAGGCTTCGTACCCGTTGTGATGTGCTCCAGGACGCGGACGGCGGCGCCCAGTGGACGTACATCGTGGAGCGGCAGACCGCCTACGCCGCATTGGGACGCCAGGGAGACCCGCCGATTGCGTTCTTCACCGAAGCGGCCGATCGGCTGGAGTCCACGGGCGCGCTCGACGCAGAGCAACGCCGGAGCTTCCTCGCGCTGTCAATCGATCTCGTCCCGGTCGAGGCGTTCGGTGAGCTGATCGAGCAGATCGACCTGATCGAGGAGACCGGTTAGAGGTAGCGCGACGCGAGCACCCTGCCGTTCGCATCCAGGTCGTAGAGCAGCGGCGCCCCCGTGGGGATGTTCAGCTCGAGCACCTGCTCCCGCGACAGGTTGTCGAGGTGCATCACCAGCGCGCGCAGGCTGTTCCCGTGCGCGGCGATCAGAATCGTTTCCCCCTTTAGGAGATAGGGCTTGATCCGCCGTTCATAGTACGGAAGCACGCGCTCGGCCGTATCCTTCAAGCTCTCGCCGCCCGGCGGACGGATGTCGTAGCTCCGGCGCCACAGTCTCACCTGGTGCTCACCGTATTTTTCGGCCGTCTCGGCTTTGTTGAGCCCCTGGAGATCGCCGTACATGCGCTCATTCAAGGCCTGATCCTTCTCGACGGGGATCGCCGCTTGGCCGATCACCTCGAGGACGATCCTCAAGGTCTCGTTCGCTCGGCTCAGCACGGAGGTAAACGCCCGGTCGAAGCGGTAGCCCTTGAGCTTCTCGCCCGCGGCCCGCGCCTCCTCTTCTCCCTTCGCAGAGAGCGGAACGTCGACCCATCCCGTGAAACGATTCTCGAGGTTCCATTGCGACTCGCCGTGTCGCAGCAATACCAGTCGTCCCATCGTCGATCCTCCCGATCTCGTACTGTCGCCAACTCCGCCAAGCGTACCGAAAGGCCGCTTCGGTTGTCACCCTCAAACATCGTGGTCACAGAGGGCCGGGCCGGCGACTCCGCCTCCTTGCAATCGCCTCAAACGGAAGGCTACGATGCGCCCCGACAGAGAACGCCTGATGCCCGATGGGTCGCCGCAACAATGGCACGACGTCGCGCACTGGTGGACCCGCATGGGCCACCGGCTGGGCGTCGGCGAGCGCGTCGAGCTGTTCTTCAAGAATGCCGACGGAGAGCACGGCGCCTTGGCGCGGGTGGCGCGCTTGGACGGCAATCTCCACTACATCCTCTTTGTGCTCCTGCGCTATTGGATTCCGGCGGTGCTGCCCCCGCCCGGCCGCGAACGCCTGACCAAGAACGATGCCGACTACTGGCTGGAATCCGAGCAGATCCTCCGCGCCGCCGTCGCCCGGCTGCGGGAGCTCAAGCCGCTGATCGAGCTCCTCACCGCCCCAAACCCGTTGGCGACCCAGGCGGGGTCGGCCAGCGGCGCCGGTGAGAAGCCGGTGGTCGAGGTCGAGTTGGCCCGGATGCTGGAGGGGATCGCCGAGGTGGCGGGAAGCTACGGCGGTCCCGACTATACCTCGGTGGTCAAGAACTTCGATCCCGTGCCGTTGCGCCAAACACAACCGTTCAAGCACAACAAGAAGAACAGCGCCGAACTGTGGGTCGTGTTCCTCCTGCGCGAGCACTTCAAAGCGCTTGGTATCGGCAAGGATCGTTACTGGCCGGTCATCGCCGATATCGCGGCGGCCGCGGGGATTCTTCACCCCGGGGGAGCGCCCTACACGCCGGATGAGCTGAAATCGTGGTGGCAGAAAAACTGGCCCCGCACGTACACGGAGCTCGAGCAAAAGGGCGGGCAAGGAGAATCGACGGGCACGGCCTATCGGGACGACTTCGAATGGTTCCGCGCTTGGATGAGCTGGCAAATGGCGAGACGGCCGGACGCCGGGCGCTGAAGCACGCGACCAGCGCTCGCGCTCCAGGCGTCCGAGGAGCCGGCGGCTCAGGCTCGAACGGACGACGGTGATGCGGCGACGGCGGGCTTCACCTTGCCTGGCTGAAACGGTCCTGAAGGCGGGGGCCCCTCCCGGATGACTTGTGCAAGCACGAGAAACAGCAGGACATGGAGCACGACGGCGAGCCAGATCACGTACGGCTGAACGCCGCCGCGATCACGAATCTCCTCCCGGAGCTCGGCCTCGGTGGCATGGCGGCGCCGAGCGACCTCCGAGAGATGCTCCTTGATGTGCCAGAAGTAGATGTAGTTGGCGCTGGCACCAGCCATGATCCGCCAGACGATCCCCACCGTAAAATCGCCGGTGAGATAGGCCGAGACGACGGGGCCCACGGCATAGACGAGGGCGTAGAGGTACATTTTGCGGTAGAGGAACCAGAGAAACGGATCGAGCAGAAACGCCGGCCAGTGCCACGTCAAGGCAAATCGAGGGGCCGACCCGGACTGGAACTTTTGGAACTGACGAAGATAGTAGTCGTCAGGAGGCGCCCAAGACCAGCCCGAGGTCCACGAGAAGAGCAGCGCCGGGCGGGGGCCGATGAACGCACGCCAGAGGGTCGTCGCGTCACTCGGCACGGCTGTCGCCGCCGTCCCGGGCTCACCGGTGAGGAGGCCGCCGCAGTGGGCACAGAACCGGGCATCGTCCGGATTCATCTGGCCGCATTTCTCACATGCCTTCATGCACCCTCCGGCCCTCTCATGGTGAGGGCGTGACCTTATAGCATTGTCCTAGGTGAGGCTCAAGCGAGGCCGAGCGGAATTCGTGAGGATTGACCGATACATAGCACGCCCGGGAAAAGGAATTCATATTGCTTCGTGCTTTTGCTTGTGCTATTTTCCACGGAATTTACGCGACGCCCGCCATGCCGACTGAAGAGCTGCGACAAGATAGCGACCGATTCCTGATGCACACCTACGCGCGGACGCCGATCTCGATCGTCCGCGGCCGGGGCAGCCGGGTCTATGATCTCGAAGGGCGCGAATATCTTGACTTCGTCGCCGGGATCGCCGTCAACGTACTGGGACATGGACACCCCGATGTGATCGCCGCCATTCAAAAGCAGTCGCAGCATCTGCTCCATGCGTCGAACCTGTACTATACCGAGCCTCAGGTGCGCCTCGCCGAGCTCCTCGCGACCCACTCCTTCGCCGAGAAAGTCTTCTTCTGTAACAGCGGCGCGGAGGCCAATGAAGCGGCGATCAAGCTCTCGCGCCGGTATGCTCACCAGAAGTACGGAGCCTCGCGGTTCGAGATCATCACGATGCTACAGTCGTTCCACGGCCGGACGATGGCGACGCTCACGGCGACCGGTCAAGAAAAGGTTCACAAGGGGTTCGAGCCGCTCCTGCCCGGCTTCATCTACGTCCCCTTCAACGATTTGAGCGCCGTCGAGCAGGCCATGACGCCGGCCACGGCGGCGGTCATGCTCGAGCTGGTCCAAGCTGAAGGCGGCGTCAACGTCGCGGACCAAGGCTACATCAAGAGCTTGCGGGAACTGTGCCGTCAACGGGACATCCTGCTGATCCTCGATGAAGTTCAGACCGGGATCGGCCGAACGGGCGCCCTGTTCGCCTACGAGCAGTTCGGCATCCAACCGGACATCATGACCTTGGCCAAGGGCCTGGGCGGAGGCGTGCCGATCGGCGCTTGCCTGGCCACCGACGCGGTGGCCGCCGCCTTTACGCCCGGCTCCCACGCCTCGACGTTCGGCGGCAACCCCTTGGCCTGTAGCGCGGCCCTGGCGGTCTTGCACGTCCTGCTCGACGGACGGCTGCTGGCTCAGAGCCGAGCGGTCGGGCAGTATTTCGCCAAGGGTTTGCTGGATCTGAAGGACCGGCTCCCCAACATCAAAGACGTTCGAGGGCTCGGCCTGCTGCAGGGGATGGAGCTCACGATCGAGGGGGCCCCGGTCGTCGACGACTGTCTGCGCCGAGGACTGCTCATCAACTGCACCATGAACCGGGTGCTGCGGTTCGTACCGCCCCTCATCATCAGCCAACGCGAGATCGACCGCCTCCTCGATGTCCTGGCGGACGTCCTCAGCAAGCGCGTATAAGGACGGCCCCGATGACCGCGCAGCCTTCGCTCGGCAAGGCCTTTCGTTCCATTGGCAAGGATCTCCTCACCGTGGGGGATCTCCCCCGTACGGCCATCGCGGCCTTGCTCCGTCAAGCCTCCGTGCTGAAGGCGCTTCGTCGCCGCCGAGTGGTGCACCAGCCGCTCGCCGGACTGACGCTCGGCCTCCTGTTCGAGAAGCCGTCGACCCGGACCCGGGTCTCGTTCGAGGCGGGTATGAGCCAATTGGGCGGGCAATCGCTTTTTCTCTCCACGGCCGACATTCAACTGTGCCGAGGCGAGAGCATCGCCGATACCGCGCGGGTCCTCTCCCGCTATCTCGACGCGCTGGTGGTCCGGACGTACGACCACGGCATCGTGGACGAATGGGCGCAGCACGCCGCCATTCCGGTGATCAACGGACTGACCGATCTTCACCATCCCTGTCAGGCCTTGTCCGATCTGTTGACGATTCAGGAGCGGAGAGGGCGGCTCAAGGGCCTCAAGCTCGCCTACGTGGGAGACGGCAACAATGTCGCGAACTCGCTGATCGAGGCGGGGGTGAGAATGGGGATGGCGATTGCCGCCGCCTGCCCCAAGGGCTATGAACCCGATCTCCGGACGGTGGATCTGGCGCGCGAAGAGGCCGACAAGACCGGCGGGTCGATTCACATGACGGACAACCCGTTGGTCGCGGTCAAGGAAGCCGACGTCATCTACACCGACGTGTGGATCAGCATGGGCCGCGAGCGCGAGCAGTCGCGCCGCATCAAGACGTTCGCCCCCTACCAGGTCAATGAACGCCTGCTCAAGGCGGCGCGCCCGGACGTTCTCGTCATGCACTGCCTGCCGGCGCACCGGGGACAGGAGATCACGGCTTCCGTGCTCGACGGCCCTCACTCGGTCGTCCTCGACCAGGCGGAAAACCGGCTCCACATGCAAAAGGCGATTCTCGTGGCCTTGCTGAAGGAAAGGCGGCGTCAGGACGCCAGGAATTGAGAGGATCATGAAACGACACCCGATCAAGAAAGTCGTGCTGGCCTATTCGGGCGGGCTCGACACGTCGGTGATTCTAAAGTGGCTCATGGAGACCTACGACTGCGAGGTGATCGCCTTCTGCGCCGACCTGGGACAGGGTGAAGATCTCAAAGCCGTCAAGGCCAAAGCACTGGCGGTCGGCGCCTCGAAAGCCTACGTCGAAGACTTGCGGGAGGTCTTCGTCAAAGAGCACGTCTTCCCGATGCTTCGCGGCAACGCGGTGTACGAGGGCAGCTATCTCCTCGGCACGTCGATCGCCCGCCCGCTCATCGCACGCCGCCAAATCGAGCTGGCGAGAAAAGAAGGCGCGGACGCGGTGTCGCACGGGTCGACCGGCAAGGGCAACGATCAGGTACGGTTCGAGCTGACCTACCTCGCGCTCGAGCCCAAGGTAAGGATCATCGCTCCGTGGCGCGAGTGGAGCTTCCGCTCGCGGCGAGAGCTGATCGAATACGCCGCGGCGCACGGCATTCCGGTGACGGCCACGAAAGCGAAGCCGTACAGCATGGACCTCAACCTGTTCCACATCAGCTACGAAGGCGGCATCCTCGAGGATCCGTGGGAAGCACCGCCCGAGGAGATCTTCCACCTGACGGTGTCGCCTGAACGGGCGCCCAACAGGCCCCGCGAAATCGAGATCGACTACGAGCACGGCAATCCGGTCGCAGTCGACGGGCGGCGGATGAGCCCGGCGGCCCTGCTGGCGCATCTCAACAAGATCGGCGGCGAGCACGGAGTCGGACGAGTCGACCTGGTCGAAAACCGTTATGTCGGCATGAAATCCCGCGGCGTCTACGAGACGCCGGGCGGGACGATCCTCCACGCGGCGCATCGGGGCTTGGAGTCCATCACCATGGACCGGGAGGTCTTACACCTTCGCGACAGCCTGATACCCCGCTACGCCGAATTGATCTATTATGGGTACTGGTACAGCCCGGAGCGTGAAATGCTCCAGAAGCTGCTGGACGACGCCCAGCAGGACGTCACGGGGACCGTGCGCGTCAAGCTGTACAAGGGGAGTTGTACGGTGGTGGGCCGCAAGTCGGAGCGGTCCTTGTACCGTCTGGATTTGGCGACGTTCGAGGAAGATGAATCGTACCGTCAGAAGGACGCCGAGGGATTCATCCGGCTCAACGCGCTCCGCTTGGCGATCAGGGCGCAGCGCCGAAAGCCCCGCCGGTAAGGAGCGTCGATCAGGCCATGCGGGCATCCAAGAAGGCCACTGCAAAATCCCCGGGCGGCGGGAAACTCTGGGCTGGACGGTTCCGCCAAGGGACCCATGCGCAGGTCGAGCGCTTCACGTCGTCGCTCGGCTTCGACGCCCGGCTGTACCCTCAGGACATCAAGGGTAGCATCGCGCATTGTCGGACCCTGCATCGGGCGGGCGTGCTGACCACCCGCGAGACCAGCAGGATCATCGGCGGGTTGAAGACGATCCGACAAGAGTTGGACCAGGGACGCTTTGCGTTCGCGCGGCAGGACGAAGACATCCATATGGCGGTGGAGCGCCGTTTGACCGAGCTCATCGGGCCCCTAGGGGGAAAACTCCACACCGGGCGCAGCCGCAACGACCAGGTCGCCACGGACCTCCGTTTGTACCTGAAGGAGGTGCTGGCGTCGCTCGCAGGCGGCATCACCGAGCTGGAGCGGGCGCTGGTCGCCAAGGCGCGGACGTACCTCGACGTGGTCATGCCCGGCTATACTCATCTGCAACGCGCTCAACCGGTCCTCTTCGCGCATCACCTGCTCGCGTACGTGGAGATGCTCGAACGCGACAAGGGCCGGCTTGCCGACGCGGCGGCCCGCATGGACGTCATGCCCTTGGGCTCCGGAGCCCTCGCCGGAACGAATTATCCGGTGGACCGAGCGTATACGGCCCGCCTCCTGGGCTTCTCCGGGATCAGCGAGAACAGTTTGGATGCGGTTTCGGATCGGGATTTTGCTGTGGAAGTGCTCTCGGCCGCGGCGGTCCTGATGATGCACCTCTCGCGCTTCAGTGAGGAGCTCGTGCTGTGGTCTTCCCAGGAGTTTCACTTCGTCGAGCTCCCCGATGCCTTCTGCACGGGCAGCAGCATGATGCCGCAGAAGAAGAATCCGGACGTCCCCGAGCTGATTCGCGGGAAGGCGGGTCGGGTTTACGGCCACCTGATGGCCATGCTCACCGTGCTCAAGGGGCTGCCGTTGAGCTACAATCGCGATCTCCAGGAGGATAAAGAAGCGCTCTTCGACGCCCTCGATACCGCATGCACGTCGGTTGCCTTGTATGCTGAGTTGGTCGCCGGGCTGACCGTCGACCGAGACGCGATCGCGCAGGCCGCCGGCTCCGGATTCCTCCTGGCCACCGAGCTGGCCGATTACCTTGTCTCGAAGGGCGTGCCGTTTCGCCGGGCGCATGAGATCACCGGCCGGATCGTACGCGATTGCCTCGACCGGCATCGTGATCTGCGCGACTTGCCCCTGAGCGACCTGCGCCGCTACTCGGACCGCTTTGAGAAGGACGTGCTCGACATGGTCACGCTCGAAGGGGCGCTCGAGCGGAAGGCCCAGGTCGGCGGGACGGCGCGGTCGCGTGTCGAAGCCCGCGTGAAAGCGTGGGAGAAGGCATTGCGGTGACGGCCGCGCCCTGGTCCATCGCTGCCCTTGTGCTCGCCCTCGTCACGGCGACGGGGTGCGGGGTGATCGGGCCGCCGGTGCCCCCGGAAACGGTGGGCGTCGGCGCCAAGCTCCGCCGTGAACAGCTCGAACAACAGCGGCGGGAACAGGCGGCTCGCCGCGCAGAGGCGCCGGCCGGTCCGGAGGAGCCGCCCTTGATCACGGAGCCCGAGCCGCCGGCCGGGGGAACCCCCGAGGAAGAGCTGGCTCGACCCGGCTTACAGCCAACCGGCGACGTGCGGGTGAGGCCACGCTGACAAACATGGGAGCAACGCTCCCCCATGCACGTGCTGTGAGAGGAGGAACGAGACGATGCAACAGACCCGCACAGCAGGCAAGAAACGAACGCTGTTGTTGCTTGATCCATATCCCAGGAACAATCCCTATCACCTGACCGCGAGTGAACGGCGAGCCGTCTGGTTTCCCAAGCTCAGCCTGCCGGTCATCGCCGCCTATACTCCGCCGGGGTGGGACGTCGTGTTGGTGGATGAGGCCGTACAGGACATCGACTTTGACACGCCTTGCGACCTCGTCGGCTTGTCGGTGATGACCTGCTACGCGCCCCGGGCCTACGAGATTGCAACCGAGTTCCGCCGGCGTGGAAAACCCGTCGTGCTCGGCGGCGTCCATCCGACGTACTGTGCGGAGGAGTCGCTCCGCTATTGCGATGCCGTCGTCTGCGGGGAAGCGGAGGACCTCTGGCCCCAGCTCGTCGCCGATTTCGAGGCGGGCTCGATGAAGCGGATGTACAAGATGGAGGACTTTCCTTCCCTCGAGCGGTACAAGAGCCCGCGCGTCGAGCTATTGAGCCCCGACGCCTACATGACCCGCCAATGCAGCTTCACCACGCGCGGCTGTCATTTCGATTGCGAGTTCTGCAGCGTCTCCCCCTTCAACGGGAAGACGACGCGGCGCCGGCCGGTGGAGGAAGTGATCGCCGAGCTCACGCAGATCAAGCAGTGGATCCGCGGCGAGCTCGTCGAACGGATCGCCAATGATTCCTTGTGGCGGGCGTTCGTCACCGGTCTGCGCATCCGGCTGGGCGTCGAGGACGGAACGATCTTCGCCTTCGTGGACGATCTCCACAACAGCAATCGCGCATATTGCCGCGAGCTGTGGACCGCGCTCAAGCCGTTGAACATCAAGTGGGGGTGTCAATCGACCTTGTTTCTCGGCGACGATCCCGAGATGGTGAAGCTCGCGGCCGAGAGCGGCTGCGTCTCGGTCTTCGTCGGCATGGAATCGCTCGACGAGGACTGCCTGGAGGAGACCAACAAGCCGTTCAACCGGGTCCAGAAATTCTCGGACGAGATCAAGATGTTCCACGATCACGGGATCATGGTGAATCCTGGGATCGTGTTCGGCTTCGACAACGACGATGAATCCGTCTTCGAGCGGGCGGTGGAGTTTCTCGTCAAGAATCAGGTCGAGCTGGCCTACTTCAACGTCCTCACGCCGCTCCCCGGCACCGCCCTGTACGAACGCTACAACGCCGCCGGCCGTATTTTCGACCGCGACTGGGCCAAGTACGACGGCAAGCATGTGGTGTTCTACCCCAGCCGCATGACGCCCGAGCAGCTGCAGGCGGGCTTCTACTGGGCCAACCACGAGTTCTATTCGATCCCGTCGATCTGGCACCGGCTCAGAGGGACCAAGCAGCGGTTCATCGCACGGCTCGAGATGAACCGGGAGTTCCGCAAGTTGGTCAAGCGTGCATGCCCGAAAGGCAGCCTATCGCCGATCGCGGGCGTCCTGAAAGGCCTGCAGGCGAAGCTCCCGAGCTTCGAGACGGATCACCTTGTGCCGAACGCCCTGCACGCGCTGAAGCAAAAAATCGAAGCGAAGGCGGCCCCGGCCCAGACACTCTGGCTCAACATCAAGGCCAAGCGCCATGACCAGTTCGCGGCGCTGTTCGTCGAGCTGGAGGGGACGCTCGATCATCTGACGGCCCAGGAGCTGCTCGCACGTATCAAGCATGCCGCGGAGAAGGCCAGAATGGACATCATCGTGAACTTCGAGCATCTCAAGCATGCGACGCCGAAAGCGTTACAAGCCTTGCTCGATCACGAGGCGCTCAAAGCGGCCGCGCCGAACGTCCGCATCCGCTACCGCAAATTCAAGGCGGCCTTCGAGTCCGCCATCGAGGGGCTGTCGCTGACGGGGTTGGATATTTTGGAAGAGGACTGGCAAGATGCATGACTTTGCGTATCGAGACGGCGAGCTGTATTGCGAGGACGTGCCCCTCTCCCGCGTCGCGAAGGAGGTCGGGACGCCGTGTTACGTCTACAGCCATCACACGCTGATCCAGCACTTCCGCGCGTTCGACGGGGCCTTCCAAGACGTCCCGCACATCGTGGCGTTTGCGATGAAAGCCAACTCGAACCTGGCCATCCTGCGGCTGATGGCGAAGGAGGGCAGCGGGGCCGATATCGTGTCCGGCGGCGAGCTGTATCGGGCGCTGAGGGCCGGCATGGCGCCGGCAAAGATCGTCTTCGCCGGCGTCGGGAAGAGCCGCGAGGAAATCCGCCAGGCGCTGGACGCCGACATTCTGATGTTCAACGTCGAATCGTCCGCCGAGCTGCAGGCGATCAATGACGTGGCGGCCGAGGCCAAGAAACGCGCCCGAGTGGCGCTCCGCATCAACCCGGATATCGACCCCAAGACCCATCCGTACATTTCCACCGGGTTGAAAAAAAGCAAGTTCGGCATCAGCGCCGAGCGCGCGCTCGACGAGTTCAAGCTGGCCGCCGCCCTCGGGCACATCGACGTCGTCGGCGTCCACGCGCATATCGGCTCGCAGCTCACCGACGTGACTCCCTTCGTCGATTCGCTGAAGAAGGTGCTCGCGCTCGTCGAGACCCTGAAGGCGCACGGCGCCAACATCCGCTACCTGAACATCGGCGGCGGTCTGGGCATCACCTATTCGGACGAGACGCCGCCGCCGCCCAAGGAGCTGGCCAAGGCCGTTTCCCCGCTGCTGCGCGACCTGAAATGCGTCCTGATCATGGAGCCCGGCCGAGTGATCGTCGGCAATGCCGGCATCTTGGTCACCCGCGTGCTCTATACCAAGGCTGGCGAAGCGAAGGACTTCGTGATCGTCGACGCGGCCATGAACGATTTGATCCGGCCCAGTCTGTATGGGGCCTATCACGAGATCAAGCCGGTCCGCCAAGCACCGACGGCAGCGATTCAGACCGTCGATGTCGTCGGACCGGTCTGCGAATCCGGGGACTTTCTCGCCAAGGACCGCGCGATGTCGGAGGCCAGACCGGGGGACCTCCTCGCGGTGATGAGCGCCGGTGCCTACGGGTTCGTCATGTCGTCGAACTACAATTCACGGCCGCGGATCCCGGAAGTGTTGGTCAGAGAGTCCGAGGTCCATGTCATTCGGGCTCGTGAAGACTACGCGGATCTCGTTCGGGGTGAACGGATTCCCGACTTTCTGGCCTGAACCCATCTGCCACATCCACCATAGGTGTTTCGTGCGACCACATCGTGAGAAGCCGATTCCCTTCATGAAGCTGTCCGGCAGCGGTAATGACTTCATCCTGGTCGACAATCGCGATCGGGTCGTCGCGCCGAAGCGCGCCAGCCGACTCGCGGCGAAAATCTGCGCGCATCGGATGTCCGTGGGCGGCGACGGCCTGATCCTCATCGAACGCTCCCGACGGGCCGATTTCCGCTGGCGGCTGTTCAACGCCGATGGCAGCGAAGCCGAGTTCAGCGGCAATGGGGCGCGCTGCGCGGCGCGCTTCGCCCACCTCAAGCGGATCGCGCCCCGACGGATGCGGTTCGAAACCCTCGCCGGGCTGATCGAGGCGGAACTGGTCGCGAACGGACGCGCGTCGTCCCGGACGTCCGAGTTGGATCAGGTCAAGATCCGTTTTCCAGACCCCAAAGGACTGCGGCTCAACCTCCGCGTCTCGGCGAACGGCGTCGAGCGGGAGGCCCATTTCATCGACACCGGCGTGCCGCATTGCGTCTATCTGGTCGAGGACCCCGAGAAGGTCGATGTCATCGGTATCGGCCGTCCGACGCGCTACCATCCCTTGTTCCAGCCGGCCGGCACCAACGTCAATTTCATCTCGGTCCTCGACCCGCATCGCATCCGCATTCGCACCTACGAGCGCGGGGTGGAGGACGAAACGCTCGCGTGCGGGACCGGCTCGATCGCCTCCGCGCTGATCGCCAGCCTCGTGGCGAAAGCCGAGTCGCCGGTGACCTTGATCCCGCAAAGCGGGCTCAACCTCACCGTCCATTTCACATCGAACGGCCGGACCTTCTCCGACGTCTACTTGCAGGGCGATGCCCGCGCCGTCTACGAGGGAAAGATCCTCCCCGAAGCCTGGGGCTATTGACGGACCAGACGGCCGGGCGTGCGTCGAAACGAGGTGGTTATGTTTACCGGGTCATTGGTTGCGATAGTCACACCCTTTCAGAACGGACGGGTGGACGAGCGAGCGCTCGGAGATCTGATCGAGTTTCAGATTGCCAACGGCACCGATGGCATCGTTCCCTGCGGCACCAGCGGGGAATCGGCGACACTCTCGTACGAAGAGCATCATCGCGTCGTCGCCTTCTGCGTCGAAGCGGTCCGTCGCCGCGTGCCGGTGATCGCGGGCACCGGCTCGAACTCCACCGACGAAGCCATCGCGCTGACGAAGCACGCGAAAAGCGCCGGCGCGGACGGTGCGCTCCTGATCACCCCCTATTACAACAAGCCCACCCAAGAAGGGCTCTATCGGCACTACAAGGCCATCGCCGAAGCCGTGGATCTCCCCTTGGTCCTCTACAACATTCCCGGCCGCACCAGCGTGAACATGCTGCCCGCCACGGTGGCTCGCTTGGCGTCGTTTCGCACCATCGTCGCGATCAAGGAAGGGAGCGGCTCCCTGCAGCAGGTCTCGGAAATCATCCAGGCCTGCGGCGATCGAATCACGGTCCTGTCCGGCGATGATCCATTGACGTTGCCGATGATGGCGGTCGGGGCCAAAGGCGTGATTACCGTCACCGCCAACATCGCTCCCCGCGACATGGCGGCCTTGGTGGATGCCTTTTCGGCCGGAGACCTTCAGGAGGCGAAGCGCCTGCACTACAAGCTCTACCCCCTGTTCACAGCGCTCTTCTATGAGACCAACCCGATCCCGGTCAAGGAGGCGCTGGGCCTGATGGGAAAGATTCAGCCCGAGCTTCGCCTGCCCTTGTGCCCTTTGTCGTCGGAGAACCGCGACAAGCTGGCGCGTGCGCTCAAGGACTATGGATTGATCTGATGCCGGAGCCCACGTCCACGGCGGCATGCTGGACGCCGCACGGTCGCCCACGGAGGCGCCCATGACGAGAGTGATCATCGCCGGCGCCGCGGGCCGGATGGGTACGCGCCTGGTCGCGTTGACCCGAGAAACCGCCGGGATGGCGCTGGCCGGTGCCGTGGAGCGCAAGGGACATGAAGCCATCGGGCGTGATGCGGGAGAGGTGGCAGGGTGCGGACGTGTCGGCGTGACCGTGGCCGACGACCTCTCGGCGGTTCTCCCCCTCGGCGACGTCGTCATCGATTTTTCTTCTCCCGCTGCGACCCTCGGCAACCTTCGCCTGGCCGCTCAGCACCGCCGCGGCATGGTCATCGGCACGACCGGCTTGTCCGGAGAGGAATTGACGGAGTTGCGGACCCTTGCAGGCAGGATCCCGTGCGTCTTCTCCCCGAACATGAGCGTCGGGGTCAACCTGCTTTTCAGGGTCATCGCCGAGATGGCCCAGGCGTTGGGCGAGGACTACGACATCGAGGTGATCGAAGCGCATCACCGCCTGAAAAAAGACGCTCCTAGCGGCACGGCCCTGAAGATGGCCGAGGTGCTCGCCAACGCGACGGGTCGTGACCTCGAGCGGGTCGGAGTCTATGCGAGGAAAGGGTTGGTCGGCGAGCGCAAACCCGGAGAAATCGGCATTCAAGCCATTCGCGCCGGCGATATCATCGGCGATCACACCGTCTTGTTCGGCGGCATGGGGGAACGCATCGAGGTCACACACCGCGTCCAGAGCCGGGACACGTTTGCGCGCGGCGCGCTGCGCGCCGCGCGGTGGGTGAGCACCCAGGGCCCCGGCCTCTATGACATGCTCGACGTGCTGCGGCTCCGCTGAGCGGCCGTCGCTCCCTTCTCGCCGCGGCCGCGCCGGCCCGCGGGATTACTTGTCCGGCAGCATCATATACAGCGTTACGGGGATCAGGACCGCACTGGCCCACGTCAGCCACTTCTTCTGAAACACATCGTGGATGCCGAAGATCAGCACCGCGGCAATCGCCATGAAATAGATGAACGCGTTGCCCCGCGAATATCCACTCACCCCTTCAGCCAGGGCCATGGACGGTGCGGCTGCGCTGACAAACGCCATTAATGCTGCTGCTCGCTTCATGGCTTCCCTCCTTGTCCACGGTTGACCGTCTCGCGCCGATCCTGCTCCAAACAACGATGCCTTCGGAACCTGGCGGCCCACGAAGGCATCGTGATCGGCACTCTCTTGGGATGTGATCCGGAGATGTGAGAGCGGGCTACCCCATGACTTCTCCCCCTTGGGGTCAGAGGAATGATCCGACGGCGACGCCTTCAAGTCAAGTAGGATTATATACGTATGATATTGGGGAGCGGGAGCTGAGGCCGACCGGAGGAGTCAGCTTTCTCGCCGACGTTGCTGGATAGTGGCGCCACAGGCATGACAGGCCACTTCCCCTTCGCCGGAACGGTAACTGATGAGAGTATGACACCGGGGGCAGCAGACAAGGGCGGTCAACGGCGGACTCGACACACGGACAATCGTCGGCTTCATCGCAAGGACAGGAGGGCGTCGGGCACACGACGGCCGCGCCCCTTCACGATCACAAGGTCCGCTCGTCGATTGGGTGTCAGCACCGGGAGGTCAGTGGCCGCGGCTCCCGCTCCACCGCTCGCCGCCGCCCACAGTTGAGGCAAGCAAGAACGGTAATGACGAGGCCGGCGTTCAAATCGACCGCCCGCTCCAACAACATCGTCCCCTGGCATTTGTCGCAGGTGCTCATGGCCGGACGATAGCATGCCTCTGTCCTCACGACTATCAGTCGAAAGCCCCGAGCACCAGACGCAAAAGTCTCTCGCTGGCACGCCCCCATGAGCCCTTCGGCCCGCGACCATGGTCGGTTTGGAGAGACGGTTGTCTGCCCTGCTTGGAAACGACCCTAACGATCCGTGAGTGTTCCTTGACTCCGGGGCCTACGGCACATAGGATACGCGCGTGTACCGTCTGTTACTGATCCTGGCCCTGCTGATCGTGCTCTATTTCCTGATCAAAAAGGCGATCAGGGAATTCAACGCCCGTGCCCTCTCCCAGTCCGGCACGGCGCCCCCGAACCAGATGATTCAGGACCCTGTGTGTCGCACCTATGTGCCGAAAGGGACGGCGGTGGCGGCGAGCATCGGCGGGCAGACCTATTACTTTTGCAGCGAGGCGTGCGCGAGGACGTTTCGGAAACAATTGGCGGGCTAGCACCCCGAGTAGCCGTAAGACGTGAGCTTCTCCTCTTTGTCGAATTTCAACGTGATCTGACACTGATTCGGGGAAAAGTTGAAAAACGGCGGGCCCGATTTGCCTCCGGCAATGCGGAAGTAGGTCCACTCCTCTCCGCCGAAAAACCGTGGCGCTTTGCCACTCGGCGGGCCCCAGTTCTTCTCGAACCAGGCTTTGTCCTTCCCCTGTAGCTCAGCCGGCTTCAGCGAGGCGTCGAGATACGGGTTCCCCCCGCAGCCGGCGACGATCAGCAGTGCGAGGACGAGTCCAAGACGTCCCATCATGACGTTCCTCCCGGCAGTGAAAGGATTGTAGGCGGTTGCAAGGGCGCTGTCAAAAGACGCCGTGCTCCAATTGCATTCATCCTATGATCCTCATAGAATGAGGTGAACGCCGTACACACAGGGGAACGCCATGAAAATCTATTTGGATACCGCCAATGTCAAAGAGATCCATGAAGCGGTCAGCCAGGGCGGAGTCGATGGCATCACGACGAACCCCTCGCTCGCATCAAAGGAAGGGCGCGATTTCAAAGAGCTGCTGCTGGAGATTTGCCGGATTGTCGATGGACCGGTCAGCGCCGAGGTGATCAGCGTCGAAGCGGATGCCATCGTGAAGGAAGGCCGCGAGCTTGCCAAGCTGCACAAGAACGTCGTGGTCAAGTGTCCGCTGATCCCGGAAGGGCTCAAGGCTACCAAGCGGCTGACGGCCGAGGGCATTCGGGTCAACGTCACGCTGTGCTTCTCCCCGACGCAGGCCCTGTTGGCTGCGAAGGCCGGTGCTTGGTGTGTGTCTCCGTTCATCGGCCGTTTGGATGACGTCAGCAGCAACGGCATGGAGCTGATTCGGCAGATCGTGACGATCTACCGCAATTACGACTTCAAGACTCAAGTCTTGGTGGCCAGCGTCCGCCACCCGCAACACGTCGTGGAGGCGGCGCTCGCCGGCGGCGACATCTGCACGATGCCCACGGCGGTGTTCCACCAACTCATCAAACACCCGCTCACCGACATCGGGCTCAAGAAGTTCCTCGCCGACTGGGACGCTCAGCGGCAGCGCTGACGACGGGAATTCGAACGAGATCCGGGGGGAGCCGCCGTCACGCCCGGCTCCCTCGTCGGCTTCCCATCCGTCCCCCTCAAGAGATTCCGCGCCTGCTCGAAGACCGCGTGAAACATCGAGCGGGTGAGTTTCCCGGTAAACGTGTTCTGCTGACTGGGGTGGTAGGACCCGAGGAGGGTCGTGCCCCACGGCAACCGATACGCGGCCCCATGGGCGAATTTCGGCGCCGGACTCGGACCCACCTCGCCCCGGTCCCGGCATGCTTTCAGATAGTGATCGAACGCGATCTTCCCGAGCGCGATCACCACCTGATGGCGCTCGAGCAGAGCCAGCTCCTGCACCAAATACGGCCGGCACCGGTCGAACTCCTCGGGAGCCGGCTTGTTCTCCGGCGGGGCGCAGCGGACGACGGCCGCAATGTAGCAATCGATCAGGGTCAGGCCATCGTCTCGATGAACCGACACGGGCTGATTGGCGAACCCGTAGCGATGGAGCGCCTCGTACAGCCAGTCGCCGCTCCGGTCGCCCGTAAAGATCCGCCCGGTTCGATTGCCCCCGTGCGCCGCCGGTGCTAACCCGATCACGAAGAGACGAGCCGCCGGATCGCCGAAGCCGGGGACCGGCCTCCCCCAGTACGTCCGGTCACGGAACTGCCGTCGCTTGGACTGCGCGATCGCTTCACGGTACGCCACGAGCCGAGGGCAGAGCCGGCACCGGGTGATGCGTTCGTTCAGGACGTTCAACGGATGCACGGCGCCAGTCTACCACACGGGCGGCGGCTTGCTGACTTTGCGACTTCCTGTTAGCATACGTAGCATCCGACGATGACCCCGACTCACCATCCCGTCATGACACCCGCATGATGTTCACGGGCGCCTCCGATCGGCTGACCGCCTGGACAATCGCCGCGCTCCTCGCCTTTCCCGTCACCGCCGCCATCAACCTCGCGCACGCCGACGTTCCGGACCCCGCTCAGGCGGCCTCCCCGACCACCCCGAGGGAACCGGATGCATCGTCCGCAAAGCCGGCCGCGGAAGAATTGGTACCGGCACCCGAGGAGGAACAGGAGTCCCAGCCGGCGGAGACGCCCCTCGTCGTCCTGCCCGGCGTGGAGCGAAAGGGCGAGCGATACTTCCTGAGCTCGTTCAAGCTTCCGCCCACGCTCACGTTCGCGGGCGTGGCCGTCCCCCTTGACAATTGGCAGGTGCGGGAGCGGATCGAGTACGAGTTTTACCAGTTCCTCGCCGAAGAAGGCGAAAGCATCATCATGGCCAAGCGGACCGGCCGTTGCTTCCCTCCGGTCGAGAAGCTGCTGGCCCAGGCGGGCCTTCCCGACGACTTGAAATACGTGCTGCTCGTCGAAAGCAAGTGCATCGCCGCCGCCTACTCCAAAGCCAAGGCCTCGGGGCCGTGGCAATTCATCGGCTCGACCGGCAAACGCTACAAGCTCTATTCCAACCAATGGCGCGACGACCGGCGGAACCTGGAAATGTCCACGGAAGCGGCGATCAAGTATCTGCGGTTCCTGAAGCAGGAGTTCGGCGACTGGTTTTTGGCCATGGCGGCCTACAACGCCGGGGAGGACCGGATCCGCAAGCTGCTCAAGGAACAGCGCATCACTGACTACTGGAAGCTGCATTATGTACGCGAGACCATGCGGTACGTGCCCCGGATCATTGCGGCCAAAGAAGTCTACTCACAGCCGGAAAAATACCTCGGCTTGACGAAGAAGGACCTCTATCTGCCCCTCGAAACCGAAACGGTCGCCGTCACGGTCAAGGAATCGCAGCGCCACCTGGCGTCGATCGCGGAAGAATTCGGCTCCTATTTTCTGGAGCTGAAGATGCTCAACCCCGAGATCCGCAAGGACTACCTGCCCAAAGGCACCCATCAGATCAAAGTGCCGAAGCAAGCCTGCCCATACCGGTGCCTCAAACAAGACGCGACACCGTAACCCACATGGATATCGCCGTACCCCAGCCCCGGGTCCGGGCGCTCCTCGTACGGCTGCTGACATCGGCGCTCCAGAGCGTCGATCCCGGCGAAGCGATCGCGCGCATGTTGACGCGCCGAGGGGCCGTGCTTCGGATCGGACGGGACCGGTACGATCTCAGCCGCTACCGGCGGATCGCCGTGATCGGAGCGGGGAAGGCCTCCGCGCGCATGGCGGCCGCCTTGGAGCAGACGCTCGGCCCATTCGTGAGCGACGGCCTCGTCGTGGTGAAGTACGGTCATCGGAGCCCGACGAACCGTATCACCATCGTCGAGGCCGCACACCCCGTCCCCGATGCGGCGGGCGTTCGGGCCGCACGGAAGACCCTGGCACTGGTCAACTCGCTGACGGCCGACGACCTCGTCTTCGTCCTGCTGTCCGGCGGCGCCTCGAGCCTCTGGCCGGCGCCCGCCCCCGGCCTGAGCCTCGCGGACAAGCAGCGCACAACCGATCTGCTGCTGCGGTCCGGCGCCACCATCCATGAGATCAACAGCGTGCGCAAGCATCTGTCGGCGATCAAGGGCGGCCGGCTGGCCGCCGCGACCCAGGCTTCCGTCATCTCCTTGGTGCTGTCCGACGTCCTGGGTGACGACCTGGGGACGATCGGATCGGGCCCGACTGCTCCCGATCCGTCCCGGTATACGGACGCCATCACCGTGCTCAAGCGCCGCGGCGTGTGGAGCCGGGTGCCGCCGGCGGTCCGATCGCACCTCCTGAGAGGCCGGGCAGGCAAGATTGCCGAATCGCCCAAGCCCGGCGATCCGGCGTTCCGGAACATTCGGCATTATGTCGTGGCGAACAATCGTGCCGCGGTGGAGACCCTGGCGCGGGAAGCGACGCGCGCCGGCATGAGGCCGCTGATCCTGTCGACCACGTTGATCGGCGAGGCCCGAGAGGCGGCGAAGTGGTTCGGCGCGCTGGGACGCGAGCTTTGCGCGTCGAATCGCCCGGCCCCGCGGCCGGCCTGCTTGATTGCCGGCGGAGAGCTGACCGTTACAATCCGTGGGCCGGGAAGGGGGGGCCGTGCTCAGGAGTTCGCCCTCGCCGCGGCCCGAGAAATCGCCGGGCTCCCCGGTCTCTGGGTCGCCGCATTCGGGACAGACGGAACCGACGGCCCAAACGAGGCCGCCGGCGCCGTCGTGAGCGGGGAGACTTGGGCTCAGGCGGTCGAGCGGGGGCTCGACCCGGACCGCTTTCTTCAGGACAATGACTCATACGCCTTCTTCACCCGTGCCGGCGGACACGTGATGACCGGTCCGACGGGTACGAACGTCAACGATCTGTACCTGCTCATCGCGCTCTAGTGGACTGTAACAGGCAAAGTGATAGTGATCCGATGCCGGGGATCGGCATACTTCCACTTCACGGGCTTCATCGACTTATTGTAATGCCGGATATAGCGCATGATCTGCCGTTTCAGATCGTGTTGTGACGTGAAGATGCCCCGTACGATCAGGTCTCGCTCAATCTTGGCAAACCACCTCTCCACTTGGTTGAGCCAGGAGGAGTACGTCGGCGTGAAATGCAGGCGGACCGTTGGGTGCTCCGTGAGAAACGCCTCGACCAGCTTGGTCTTGTGCGCGGAGAGATTGTCCAGGATCACATGGATCTCTTGCCCCCGCCGTTGATGCGCGACGAGCTCAGTCAAGAAGGCGACGAACTCCGCCGACGTGTGCCGTTCCGCCGTGCGTCCCAGGACCGCTCCGGTGCGCGTGTCGAAGGCGGCATACAGCGAGAGCGTGCCATGGCGGGCATACTCAAAGCCGTGCCGCTCCGCGCGGCCCGGCGAGAGCGGCAGCACCGGATCCAAGCGATCCAGGGCCTGAATCGCCGTCTTCTCATCGACGCAGAAGACGGCGGCATGCTGCGGCGGATTCAAGTACAGCCCGATAATATCGGCGGCCTTGCGCTCAAAGTCGGGATCATCCGAGACCATGTACCGCTCGAGGCGATGCGGCTTGAGCCCATGCCGGGCCCAGACGCGGGCCACCATCATATGCGAGATGCCGAGCCGCTTCGCCAGCCGGCGGGTACTCCAATGCGTCGTGCCATCAGACGGGCCGCGGCGCGTCCACTCCAGAATTTTCGCTTCCAGGTCAGGCGTGAGCACCGTGGCGGGTTGCCCGCGGTGGCGGCTAGAGAGCCCTGCCAGCCGTTCTGCCGTAAAGCGGCGGCTCCAGCGTGCAATGTAGGTATCATCGCACTGGAGCTGGCCACGAATCTGGGCCCAGGTCGCGCCCTCGGCCAGGAGCAAGATGCAGCGCGCCCGCCGGGCATCGTCGGCCCGGCCTTTGCGACGGTGGCTGCGGCACGTCAGTTCTCGGCGTTCCACGTCGGTTAAGGTCATGGCGTCCTCCCTGATGGACGCCCATTTTATACTAGTATTTCAGTTGTTACAATCCACCTAGTCGTGATCATGTCGACCTACATCCTGCCCCTCGGATCCTGCACCGAGATCGCCTTGGTCGGGGGGAAGGCTGCCGGGCTTGCGCGCTTGATCGCCGGTGGGTTTGCTGTTCCGCCCGGCATCTGTCTGACGACGGCTGCGTATACGGATGCTATCCGGCAGGGCGGACTCGACCCCGCGCGTGCCATCGCGGCGGCACGGAGGGCGGGTGGCTCGCCCCGAAGTACCGAGCTCGAGGTGCTCCGACGCACCATCGCCTCGATGACGCTGCCCGGTCCGATAGTCAAAGAGCTCGATCGGGCGCTGGACCAGCTCATGGTGGACGGGCCCACAGGGGAGCTCTGGGCCGTGCGTTCCTCGGCCGACAGGGAGGACTCGGCGACTCGTAGTTTCGCCGGCCTCCACAAGACGGTGCTCGGCGTACCGCGAAACGAGATCCTTCCCGCCGTCCGCCTGTGCTGGGCGTCGCTGTGGGAGCCGGCCGCGGCCGCGTACGCCCCGGCCGCCGGGCGCTCGCATCCGGCCATGGCGGTGATCATCCAGCCGCTCCTGGCCCCCCGAGCCGCAGGAGTGGCCTTCTCACAGCACCCGGTCACGGGGCTCGGCACGCAGGTCGTCGTCAACGCGGTCCCCGGGCTGGCCGAAGCCCTCGTCGGCGGCTCCGTGACGCCCGACGCGTTTACCGTCGAGACACGGGGCGACGGTTCTCTCCGCGTGCTCCAACGGATTGTCGTAGCCAAGTCGGTCATCCGGCGGCCTCACGAAGGCCGGGTGATCGATGTGCCGGTCCCCGAACACGAGCGCCTGCGCGCATCCCTCACGGATGACGAGGCGTGCCTGCTGGCCGGTCTGGTGAAACGCGTGGAAGCGACGTTCGGGTGCCCCGTGGACGTGGAGTGGGCGCTGGAGGATGATCGCTTCGTGCTCCTCCAGGCCCGGCCGATCTCTCGACCGACTCGCTCCTGCGTACTCAGCGATGCAACCAGCGTCTGGTCACGGGCGAACTTTCGAGAGACGTTACCCGACGTACCCAGCCCGCTCGGGCTGTCTTTCCTTCAGACCTTCATGGAGACGAACATCCTGCGCCATTATCGGAACCTCGGCTGCGTGATCCCGCCGGGCCTCTCGTCGGTCCGGGTCATCCGCGGCCGGCCGTATATCAACGTGAGCCTTTTCCAATCGCTCATGGCCCAATTGGGTGGGGATCCGGCGCTCGTCGCCGAGCAAATGGGAGGGTGTGCTCCGGAGCCGGTGAGCACGGAACGACTTTCGTGGTGGACGCGGCTCAGCGCCCTGCTCGCGTTGGAATGGCAGGTGCGCCGTGCGGCACGAAAGGCTCCCGCCTGGTTCGCCGAGATGAGGAGGATGGCGGAACCCGCAGATGGAGATCAAGGAAGCCCGACGCCGGCGGAGGTGCTCATGAAGATGGATACACTCGGACGCCGGCTCTCGCACTGCGACCTCACCTTTGCGATCGTCTCCGGGGTCTCCCAAGCTCTGTACGCGTTGCGCTGGCTGCTCGAGCCCCATCTAGCCACCGAGTGGCAGGCTCTCCTGAACGCGGCGCTCCAAGGGGCCAGCGACGTCGTCAGCGCACGGCAGATTCTTTGGCTCCGCGCGCTCGCAGACCTCGCTCAGCGTGACCCCGTGGCGACACAGTTCTTCGCCGGCGCGAGCTGGGAACCGAGCCGCTACCGCAGCCTATTGGCCGGCACCGAATTCCTCGATGCGTTCGATGACTATCTCGGTGAATACGGGCACCGCGCGCTCGGTGAATCAGACATCAACTCCCCCCGCTTCTCGGAAAAACCGGACGATCTGCTCGGGCTCATCCGTGGCTATCTGCTCGCGCCGCCCGGTCAATCGGTCGAGGACATCCGGCGCCAACAAGCGTCCACCCGAGCCGAGGCGCTGGCCCGCCTGGAAGCGGTGCTCGGGCCTCATCAGAGGATCGCCTTCCGCTATTGGTATCGCCGGTTGGCTCGATACCTCGCGTTGCGTGAGGCCAATCGCCACGCGCTGATGTATTTTTCGGCGACCGTTCGTCGACTTAGTGTGCAGTTGGGTCGTCACTATGCCGCGAGCGCCGTGCTGGAGCAGGGCGACGACATCTTCTATCTGACCGCCGAGGAGGTGCGTGCGCTGGTGTCGGAACAGCCCTACGATTGGAAAGCCCTGGTGGCGGCTCGGCGCGAGGCCCAGAAGCGCCACGCGACGCTCGTGGCCGACAACTGCGTGGTCGGCGTTGGAATCGGGCACGACCGGGCGGATCGGGAAAGCGACGGCACCGTTCACCATGGGATACCGATCAGCGCCGGCTATGCAGAAGGCCCTGCACGCCTGGTCAGGAGCCCGACTGACTTGGTGAGGATCCGCAAAGGAGAGATCATCGTCACACCGGTCATCGACCCCGGCATGGTGCCGTACTTTGGCCTCGCACGGGGGCTCGTCGCGGAAATGGGCGGGGTGCTGTCGCACGGCGCGATCATCGCGCGGGAATACGGCCTCCCGGCCGTGGTGAACCTCCCGGGCATCATGGGGAAGGTGCTGGACGGAGACTGGGTGACAGTGGATGCAACTGCTGGTGTCTTTCGCCGGTCCGGACACCGGAGGTGACCGTCTGCACCAGGTAAAGGCAGCGACTCTTTGATAAAAATCCCGACACTCCCGCATCGGTCACAGCCACCATCCTCAACCTTCTGACAAGAGACATCTCTTCGCCACGCTCGAAAGAGAGACCCCTTTGGCCCGGCCGCTTCCCGTCGAGAAACTTTACACACCTCAAGGCCACGGCTCTACGTATCTGTTTGCCGTGCTTATCCCTTAGCTTGTGGTCTCGGAATTGCTTGCCCTTCAGCATCCTCTATGAGCCAACGTTATGGGTGAACGAAATTTTCAAGGGGGTGACTGATGCTGCGGCAGGTCCCGAGACAGTCGTTACTGGTCCTTGTACTGAGCGTTCTCTGGCTGGCTCTCTCACTCGGGCAGGCCGCAGCGCTCACCGTTGATCCTTTTTACGCCGGGGTCTACACGGCCACGAGCCTCGGGTCCGTTCCCGGGCTTCCCACGAACTACGGCGGCCTGACCTTGAAGTCAGGCGACCCGAATACACTGCTCATTGGAGGAGCTGCGAACACCGCCAACGGGAAGCTTTATTCGATTGGCGTGACGCGCGATGGAAGCGGTCATATCAACGGCTTTTCGGGCAGCGCGTCCGTGTACGCCGATGCCGCGTACAATGACGGCGGGGTGGTCTATGGTCCGGGGGAAGTCCTGTTCCTTGCACGCTGGCCGGTGAATGAGTTGGGCCAGACAATCCCAGGCAGTGTCGTCACCGACAAGATCATCGATCTCGACCCGCTTGGGGTGACCCCCTCACCTGGCGGCTTGGCGTTTGTGCCCCCCGGGATGCCCGGCGCCGGCCAACTGAAGCTGGTGTCCTGGGCGGGAGGGCAGTGGTATACGCTGGACTATGCCCCGGACGGCACCGGAACGTTCGACATTACCAGCGCAACCCTCAATGTCACAATCGTCGGCGGGCCGGAAGGGATCTTCTATGTTCCTCTGGGGTCGGCACTATTCGGAAATCCAAGCGTTCTCGTCTCAGAATACTCAGCAGGAAAAGTCGGTGCATACGAGGTGGACGGCAACGGTAACCCGATCACTGCGACGAGAAGGGACTTCATTACGGGGTTGACCGGGGCAGAGGGCGCCGCCATCGATCCACTGACCGGGGATTTTCTCTTTTCCACCTTCGGTGGGGGCAATCAGGTGGTGGTCGTGAAGGGTTTTACAGCGCCCCCGCCGCCGCCCCCCTCCGGCGTCCCGGAGCCGGCCTCGTTGCTCCTGCTCGGGTCAGGCGTAGCGGCGCTCGCAATCTCGCGGCGGTTCCTGAAGAGCTAGTTACTCCCCGCCGTACGCTTCAAAGGGCCGCGCCGGTCAGCGCGGCCCTTTTTTTATCCCGCTGCAACTCAAGCGGTACCTTCCTCGGTTATCGTTTCGGGACGGGCTGCCCGGCCCATCCCGCGGTGGAGGCGAAGCCCGGACCGTACCGGTCGTACAGCTCGAAGAACTGGTAGGCTTTGCAGTCGGTCAGGACTTCTCGGACTTCCGCAAGATACCGCTCGAAAGTGTATTCGAACAGCACGCCTTGTCCGCCGGCCATCGTCACGACTCGGCGGGTCGGATCGATCGCGGTCTCCTGATGGAAGACGTACCGATAATAGGGACTGTCGGGCCCGCCGATGTGGGCGAGGAATTCCGCCCAGGTCGGCGACGTGACCATCGAGAGGCGGGCACCGATGCTCATGCCGGTCACCGGACCGAAGCGCTCGAAGAACTCCTTGAACATATTGTCCTGCCAGTGGTGCTCCCCCGCGACGTGGTGAATGGCGTGCTCGAACGGCACGACCGAGTGCCGCTCCCACCGTGAACCCGGCGCCCAGTGAAAGATCACGCCGTCCGTGGGCCCGGCCCATCCTGTTCCACCGACCTGTTCGACCTGGTGCTCGATGAGCTTGTTGTTCCACACCCAGTAGAGAAAATCGACGAAGCGGGGATCGTCGGGCCGGATGGTGAGGCGATCGGTCGAGAGCGGGGCGGAAGGATTGAAGCTGGTGCGGACGGGCGCGCACCGCCGCTGCCATTCGGCATCGGACCAGGCGGCGTCGCTGACGGGAAACGCGAGGCCGTGATCGGACAGGACAAGAAGCCACGCGATCGCCACCACGACATGCGTCATCGCCGCCCTCCAGCGGCGGCATTCTAGCAGAAATCGCGACCGGTTTCTTGACGGCCCTCGGCAATTCCCGTATGTTGCCGCCGGGGTCCCGCAGCACGGCTCCACGGATCGCCATGGACATCACCTCGCTCTCGATCGGACTCCTGCTCGGGGCCGCGCTCGGCGGCTTGGCCGGCGCGGCATGGGTTCGCGCCCGCGTCCAAACCCGGCTGATCGAAGCGGCCGAACGCGCCCAGCGGGCCGAGGTGGAAGCGGCGGAGCTCCGCAAGCAAACCCTGATCGACCGCACGGAGCTGGCGCACGTGCGGGAAGCCCTGACCGCCGCTCTGCACGCGCAGGCCGTGGCCGAAACACGAGTCGAAGAGGCGACCAAGAACCTGCACGAGCAGAAAGCGCTCGTCACCCAGGCCCGACAAGAGTTGGCCGACACGTTCAGGGCGCTGTCCGGCGAGGCGCTGAAGACCAACAACGAGGCGTTTCTCGATTTGGCCCGAGCCTCGTTTGCGACGCTGCACGCCGAAGCCAAGGGCGAGCTGCTCCAGCGGCAGCAGGCGATCGATGATGCCGTCAAGCCGCTCCAGGAGGCGCTCCGGCGCTATGACGAGCAGCTCCAAATGATGGAACGGGCGCGACAGTCGGCGTACGGCAGCCTGGACCAGCACTTGAAGCAACTGGCCGACTCCCATCAACGCCTGCAACAAGAGACGAGCAACCTGGTCAACGCGCTCCGCGCGCCGAGCGTCCGAGGCCGCTGGGGCGAGATCACGCTCAAACGGGTGGCCGAATTGGCCGGCATGGTGGCGCATTGCGACTTCGTCGAGCAGGAAAGCATCGAGACCGAGGACGGCCGGCTGCGTCCCGATATGGTCATCCGCTTGCCCGGCGGCCGGCAGATCGTCGTGGACGCCAAAGCCGTCCTATCCGCCTACCTGGAAGCCCATGAGGCGCAGGACGAGACCGTGCGGGTCGAACGTCTGCGCCGGCATGCCGCCCAGGTCCGGAGCCGCATGGAGCAGCTCAGCGCCAAAGCCTACTGGAACCAATTTCCGCAGGCGCCGGAGATCGTCGTCCTGTTTCTCCCGGGGGAGCACTTCCTGGCGGCCGCGCAGGAGCACGATCCCACGTTGGCCGAGGAGGGTTTTGCACGACGCGTGATTCTGGCGACCCCGAATACGCTGATCGCGCTGCTCCATGCCGCCGCATACGGCTGGCGGCAGGAGCAGTTGAGCCAACACGCGCAACAGGCCGGGCAACTCGGCAAGGACCTCTACGAGCGGATGGCGGTGCTCACCGAGCACCTCGAGACGATCGGGCAGGCCTTGGGCAAGAGCGTCCTCGCGTACAACAAGGCGGTGGCCTCGCTGGAAACCCGCGTCCTGCCGGCGGCGCGGAAATTCAAAGAGCTGGGCATCGCGTCGGACAAAGAGGTGCCGCTGCTCGAAGCCCTGGACGTCGCGCCGCGACCGTCCTCGACCAATCTCTGACGATCCCTACGAAAGGACAGACCGTGATGACTCAGGAGCAGCAGATGGTGGCGGAGTTTCATCGCGCATTCGACATCGTGGCGAATGGGCGGCCGACCCTGCCCGACGCTGCGACAAAAGCGCTCCGTGTACGCCTCATTCAGGAAGAGTTCGACGAGCTCAAAGAAGCCTTGGCCCACGACGATCTTGCAGGAATCGCCAAGGAGCTGGCCGATCTGCTCTACGTCGTGTACGGAACCGCGGTATCCTGCGGCATTGACATGGAGCCGGTGTTTCGCGAAGTGCATCGCTCGAACATGAGCAAGGTGGGCGGACACAAACGAGCCGACGGGAAATGGGTCAAACCGGCCCATTACTCGCCGGCAGCTATCGCCCCGCTGCTGGATGCCCAGGGCGCTTGACGGGTCCCCGGCGGCCGTAGTATTGTCCCGCCGCACGAGCGTCCGCGCTGCCGAGGCCCGATGAAGCCAGTGTGCCCGCGTTGCCGAGCCGACGCGGTCCGACCGATCGTTCGCGACGGTCCGGTCGAACGGCTGCTTCAGTTCGTCCGGCTCTATTCCTTCCGCTGCCAGCTCTGCACTCATCGCTTCCGCGCGCTCCTGTCCTCCCGTCCTCCCGCCGTCTTGCATTACGACAAGCGCGAGTACACGCGCCTGCCGGCGCGCATCGAAGCCAAGATCCTCGGCGAACCGATCGCCACCGATCTCGTCACCGATCTTTCCATGGGCGGTTGCACGCTCCAGACCACGGCCCCCCTGACGAAAGGGGCCTTCGTCCATTTGCAATTGAAACCTCGGCCCGATGAACCCGGCATCAACGTGGAGACGGCGATGGTTCGCTCGGTCAGGACTCGCGCGGTGGGCTTGGAATTCATCGAGTTGGAGTGGCAGGAGAAGCGCCGCTTGACCGAGCTCATTCGTGGCCTGCTCCTTGCGCAGGAGCCTTCCTCGGCGGCGACCTAAGACTCCTCACGCCCGGCGTCGGACCACCAGGTTGTCGATCAGCCGCACCGAGCCGACCCGGACCGCGCCCAACAAGACGGCGACCCGCCCGACCCGGGCCAGCGGCTCGAGCGACTCCGGATCGCACACCGCGAGATAATCCTCCTTCACCGACGGCTCGGCGCGAAGCGTCCGGCGCATCACGCGCTCGACGCCCGCGGCATCCCTCTCGCCGGCCAGGATCGCCGAGCGGCCGGCTCGTAGGGCACGGAACAGGACCGGAGCAACCCGCCGCTCGCCTTCACTCAAATAGGCGTTCCGGGAGCTCAGCGCCAAGCCATCGGCTTCACGTACCGTGGGACACAGACGAATGGTCGTGCCGAGGTTGAGGTCCGAGACCAGACGGCGGACGAGCAGGGCCTGCTGATAATCCTTCTGGCCGAACCAGGCGGCGTGCGGCTGGACGAGGTTCAGGAGCTTCGTCACCACCGTCGCCACCCCTTCGAAATGCGCGGGCCGCACGGCCCCTTCCCATCGCGCCGCCAGCTTCCGCACCAGCACGGACGTTTGAAAGCCGGGCGGATACATGGCTTCGGGGGACGGTGCAAACACGAGGTCGGCGCCCGTTTCGCGACACAACGCCGCGTCGCGACGAAACGGCCTCGGGTAGCGGGCCAAATCCTCCTCCGGGGCGAACTGCATGGGGTTGACGAAGATGCTGACGACGAGTGCGTCGCTCGAGAGGCGCGCGGCTCGAATCAGGGCCCGGTGCCCCTCGTGCAGCCCGCCCATCGTCGGGACGAACCCCACGGTGACGCCTTCGCGCCACAGCGCACGTCTCCACGTGGATAGGCCTGCCATCGAACGGATGACACGCATCAGACGGCGGGGGAAGGCGAGCAGCCGGGCCGAAATCCGGAGCCCGCGCCGGGTGAGTGCTCGAGGCGCCGAACCGCCGATTCATCATGGACTTCGGCGAGCAAGGCGCGCATCGTTTTGCCGAGTACCGGATGCCGCCACTCCGGATCCAACTCGACCATCGGAACCAGCACGAAGCGGCGCAGATGAAGCCGCGGGTGAGGGATGACGAGATCCTCCTCATGAACGATTGCGGAGCCGAAAAAGAGCAGGTCGAGGTCCATCGATCGGGGCCCGCCTCGCTGGTCCTGGTCGCGGCCGAGCGCCTGTTCTACTTCCCGGCAAATGGCGAACAGACGCCGGACGGGCAACGCCGTGACGAGACGAACGATGCCGTTGATGAACCAGGAGGGTCCGGGATCGGTGCGTTCGTCGACCACCGGCTGGGTCTCGTAGAAGGACGAGACCCCGGTCACCCGGGAGTGCGGGAGGAGCCCCAGCAAGGTGACGGCGCGGTCGCAGAGCTCGATGCGATCGCCCTGATTCGATCCGAACGCGACAAACGCCGTCTCGCCACTGCCCGACTCCACCGGGTGGCTCATCCTGCTCGATCAGAACCCAGCTTTCCCGATACGGTCCACCGCCTCGGCCAGCCGTTCCTTGGACGTGGTCACGGTCAACCGAACGTAGCCTTCGCCCGGTTGTCCGAATCCATTCCCCGGGGTCGTGACCACCCCGGCCTTCTCCAAGAGATGCGCCGTAAAGGCGGCCGAGGTGTACCCCTTCGGGACGGTCACCCACACGTAGAACGCCGCACGGGGCAACTCCACCTCGAGGCCGAGCCGTCTCAACCCCGGTACGAGCACGTCACGCCGCTCCTGGTAGACCGCCCGGAGGCCATCCGTGACCCGCTCGTCGAGCTGCAAGGCGGTGATGCCTGCTTCCTGGACGGCCTGGAACACCCCGGAATCGAGGTTGCTCTTCACCTTTCCCAACCCGGTCAGGATCTGCCTGTTGCCCACCGCGAAGCCGAGTCGCCAGCCCGTCATGTTGTAGGTCTTGGACAGCGAATGAAACTCGATCCCCACGTCTTTGGCGCCCTCCACCTCGAGAAAGCTCGCGGGCCTCTGACCGTCATAGTAGATCTCCGAATAGGCGGCATCGTGGCACACGATGATGCGGTGCTCCTGGGCGAACGCGACCAGACGGCTGAAGAAGTCCTTGCCGGCGACCACCGAGGTCGGATTGTTCGGTGAATTGACGAACATGAGTTTGGCCCGCGCGGCGACGTCCTTCGGGATCGCAGCCAGATCCGGTAAGAAGCCGTTCTGCTTGGTGAGCGGCATCACGTATGGGATGCCTCCCGCAAAGGCGGTGCCGACCGGATAGACGGGGTAGCCCGGACTCGGAACGAGCACGATGTCTCCAGGGTCGACGAAGGCCAACGGGATATGTCCGATCCCTTCCTTCGACCCGATCAGCGTCAAGACTTCCGAGGCGGGATCGAGCGAGACGCCGAAGCGGTGTTTGTACCAGTCGGCGACTGCGGACCGAAACGCCAGCATCCCTTCATAGGAAGGATACTGATGGTTCTTGGGGTCGGCGGCGGCGTGGGTCAGCCGATCGATGATCGGTTGCGGGGTCGGCAAATCGGGATCCCCGATGCCCAGGTTGATGATGTCCACCCCGCGAGCGATCGCCTTTTGCTTCATCTCGTCGATCGCGGCAAAGAGATACGGGGGCAGCGTCTTGATCCGACTGGCGTATTCGATTGGAAATCCGGCCATGCACTCCTGCTCCTTTCCGGCGACAGGGGCCGCCTGCCCTCGAGGCATCGATAAGACGCCGCTGACGGCACCCGCTTCTGCGCTCCGAAGCGGCTTAGCCTACTGCACACTGAGGTGGGGAATCAATCGCGAGCGGCTGCGGGGGCCGACAGAGCGCTCACGCGGCGCCGCGCGTGGAAAGCACCGAGAACTCAATTCAGTAGCGCATTCCCAGGCCGTCGGCTACAATGGCACGTATGATTCGCCACGTTCGAAGCGCCGATGATCTCGCCTGGCTGCTCACACACACCCAGGCCTTTCCGGGTGGACAGATCACGGACCTCGCGGTGCACAAGCAGCGCCTGTTTGATGAGGCCAGCGGGCGGGAGATCACCGCGGGGACGGTCATCACCACCGTCATTCGCTACGACGTCGCGATCCGCGGCGTCCAAGGCCTGTACTCGATCAGCCGGGTCGCCAAGCTCACGATGCGGGGCGTGACCGACTTCTCGATCTTCGAGCAGGAGGGAGCCGACTTCTCCGACATCGGGTTGCTGCACGCCGAGATGTCGGGCGGCCGCCTCCGGTTCTGGTTCGATCCTCACGGCGAACTGTACGTGATCTGCGATGAGGCCACGATCGAGGAAGTGTCCCGGCCGGGGTCCGCGCGGCCGATCCGGAGCGGGATGACGGAATGGACGTTCCAGGCCGAGACCGGCGACCTGCCCGATGTCGAATGGTTCCTGGAACGCCTGGATCAGGCCGGCCTCCCGTGCGCGTGGCGGGAGATCAAGCTACGGGGCCGTGTCCATCCGGCTGCGCGCTGGGCCGGTCATTTTCTCCCCGCTTCCGCCCATGGGTTGCCACGGGCCGGCAGCGTCTACATTCAAACGTACGGCCCGCTCGACGGCTATCGCTTCGGCATTACGTTGCGCGCGTCGGACCCGCACGAGGAACAGATCGGCCGGCTGTTGATGGTGCTGGCGGATATCGTCGCCCGTGGATTCTCGGGCATGTGCCTGGCCGGCAACCACGTCATGGAGCGCGACGAGTGGCTCGGCGGTCAGGGCGTGGGGCGGGATCTCTAGGTCGACCGTCAATTGCTGCGGGCCAGGGCACTGCTGCTCGCCGCATTCTTCTGATTCACGCACTCCACCAGGTGCCAGAACTTCAGCGGGTTGACGCGTTCCTTCCTCGCCACTTGCAACGTCGTCCCCTCCAGCACCATCTTCAGCGACAGGTCGGTCCGGAAGCCGAGATGTTTACAAAGCGGCGAGATGACCTTCTCGACGGCGGCGATCAATTTGTTCCCGTTGCTGAAGTGGTTGAGCATGATGATGCGGCCGCCCGGCTTGCAGACGCGGATCATCTCGGTGACGACCTTCCGGTGGTCCGGGACGGCGGTGACGACATAGGCGGCCATCACCGTGTCGAACGAGTTGTCCTCGAATTCCATGTGCCCGGCGTCCATTCGCAGCAGTTCCACGTTTCTCAGCCCGTGCGCCGCCATCCGCTTGCGCGCCTGCTCCAGCATGCCCTCGGAGAAATCGATCGCGACGACCTGGCAATGATCGGGGTACAGGGGTAACGCCCACCCCGTCCCTACGCCCACCTCGAGCACGCGCTCGCCCGGGCGCACATTCAAGCGCCGCACCGCCGACTCCCGCGATTCATTGAAAAACGGCCCGAAGACATGATCGTAGACACCGGCATAGCTGCTGTAGACCCGTTCGACTTTTTTCAGATCCATATGTCCTCCGCTCCCCACACCGCTCATGCACGAGTCCCGCGCGATCGCGGGTGACGCCCATCCTTGCTCTTGAGTGGAGACCGAACTAAGGCGGGAAACCCTGATGATCTCGCCGGGAAGGCCCACCTAAGCAGAAACTCGGCGTAATGTAGCGAAAATACGTGATCGAGTCAACACACCGCCGAGGAGGACGGCTGTCGGAAATTGCCCCGCCTGCGAGGTCGGAGAGAGAAGGACAGGGAGGCGATGCGAACGGCGCGATCGCTATGCTAAGGTTTCCGCATGCTGCTGGCCGGCGCCTTTGCCGCCTTCCTCCTGCTCGCACTGATCATCACCGACTGGTGGCACTTCACCAGCCTGTCCCCGCAAGTCAGTGACTACGGGTGTCGCGTGGCGCGCCGGCAGGATGTGCTGTCGGCCAAGGATGGCGATGGCCTGGGACGTTTCGACAGGAACGGCCTTCTCCGGCTGCCCCACGGAATCGCACGTCTCTTTCAAGCCGAGAAACGAATCGTGCTCCGGCCGTTGTTCTCGATGCGCTTTCGCACCGCCTGGCCGCTGAAAGCCACCATCGACGTGTCGTGCGACGGCGACACACTCCGCTTGACCTGCACCAAGCGCATGCCGTGGTCCTCGGTGCTGCTCACGCTGACCTGGTTTGCCGTCGTCGCCGTGGGAAGCGCGGCCTTTCTCGTATCCTTCGGCCTCGACGGCGGCTTTGCCACGCTGGGCGGTACCTTCCTTGGCATCGGCATCGCGGCCCTCGGCCTGCTGGTGCTCGCCTTTGGCCTGATCGTCGTGGCGCTGGCCTATCGCCTCGAAGACCACCGTCTGACTCAGGCATACCAGGAACTGCAAGCCGCGCTGACGATACCGGACCCATGACCAGTGGCGAGGAGCGAGAAGACGGGCCTCAAGACTTCCCCGACGTAGATCGACTATCACGGAACGCCCGGAGAAACGCTCCGTACTCACCCGGCAGCAGCTCCTCGCTCAACCCGCGTTGAACCAGGCCCGCAATAATTCCCCGGTGCTTCAAGTGAAGTCCGGAATCCACGAAAGCCTTTTCGTATTCCCGCCAGCGGGCGGACGGGTCACCCAGCAGCTGCATCCGCTCCTCCGGTGTCCGGGCTCGGAGCGCCGCGGTCAGCGTCGCAACCGCCTTCTCCACGCTGTGATACGGCGGTGCCAACTTGAGCCGCGCATAAAACTCGGCCAGATGTTGCCGAAATTCTTCGCGAAGCTGATGGAGCGGATCGTCGATGAGACGGCTCATGCACTCGGTAGCATACGGGCTCCCTCTTCGAGAGGCAAGGGATCCACACCATTAGTGATGAGTGGTTGTACTAGGGCCGTTTGGCGCCATTGGTAGACCCATAAGGCCCTGGCTTAGAATACACTTATAATGTTACCCTCTTGACTGCACCTGCGTGCCAGGTTACAAGTCTTCACTCTCCTGACGTTGTAGAGGCTCGATTCCGGCGCGTGTCGAGTCGAGCACCAGCACGTGATCGGCCGGTGGTCTCAATGGTCCGTAATCGACAGGGCCGTTCTTCTCTAAGCCGGTTCATTGGTTGGCTACCGCCCGCCCTTCTCAGCCCATGGACCTTCACGTGCCGCAGGCTTCCTCTAATCTCAATACCCGGTGTTGTACACTCGGACCCCGGCGCGGCGATCCATCGTCGCATGCTCCGGTTCCACGGACTCCCACGAACCAATGTATCACGAGGGTGAATGATTGAGACAGCCGACCTAGTCGATCGCCGTCGGAGGACGATATGGACAAGCCCCGCATGCGGTTTCCGGTGAAGGCGTTCGAAGACTTTTCGAAGCGGGAGCTTCACCTCTTCCTGGAGGTGCTGCACCACGCGCTCGGGGCCGAAACCGACGAGGATGTCAAGCGGGTCCTCCACGTCGCCAGCAAGCTCGTCCCCGGTGAGCACGTGATCGCCGGACTCGTCCATGTCGATCCCCGGACCGGCCGCCATCGCTTCTCCAAGCTCTTGAACGTCAGCTACCATGAACAGTGGGTGCAGCGCTACCTTTCCTGCCATTACGCGGACGTCGATCCGGTGCTGCTGTCACACGTCAAGCGCTTCGGGCTGCAGGTCTGGTCCAACTCGTTCAAGACGGCCGCATCAGCGAAGGCCAAAGCCTTCGTCGCCGAGGCCGAGTCGTTCGGCTTGGCCAACGGCGTCACCATCGGTGCCTTCGATCAACGCCGCAGCGTTGGAACCTTCTTTTCGTTCGCAGGGGGAACTCGCGCGGACAACGGGCGCTACGCGCAAGCGTTGGAGTGCCTCGGTCACTACCTTCATCACACGTTGATGCGGACCGCCGATCTCAGCGCCGTTCCATCCGCCTCGCTGTCCTCCCGCGAGATGAGCGTGTTGAACTGGATGAAAACAGGAAAGACGAATTGGGAGATATCCCGCATCCTGGGCGTCAGCGAACGGACGGTCCGGTTCCACGTCGAGAGCATCTTTACGAAGCTCGATGTCTCTTCGCGCACGCAAGCCGTTGCCACGGCACTCGAGCAAGGGATGCTCAGGGCGTCCTGAGCATCGCTCCCCGCTAGACCGCAACCAACTGCTCGTCCTCTTCCATCGTCGGCTTCGGCGCCAGGTCAAACCCGTCGCCCTTCGACCCGACCGGCATCTCGTCCGACATGAACACCGCCGGCTGTTCGACGGCGGACATCCAGGCAAGAAACTCCGGTCGCTTTCGGCTGTTTTCGCTGCGGAACTCCTCCCAATCCAAGATGGCCGCGACGGAGACCGCTCCCGCAGGCGGAATCGAGATCGCAGGACTGATCGCCCGCGCGGGAAACCCGATCAATTGAAGAATCCGCAGGAATCGCTTTTCGACCACCATGTAGGAATAGCGTACATCATTCGCCAAGAGCCATTGATAAAGGCCCTTCAGCAAGACCTGAAACGCGCGCGAGGAGAGCCCCCGTTCCAGATCCGGGTCTACCGTGAGCCTGGTGATCTCGTTCGTATCCGGGTGCTTCCGCAGCTCAGACCCGGGCAGCAAACAGGATTTGAATTCCCTCTCCAACATGAAAGGCCCCGTGCTCTCGAGCAAGCGAATGACCCCGACCAAGCGTTGGTCCGAAGAGAACAGCCCGACCGACGCGGCGATGTCGTCATACCCGTCGATTTCGAGCCCCTCCGCCGTCGTCGGCACCCACTGTAGCTTCTCGGCATAGACCTTGTGCCGAAGACGATAGGCCGCCATCAGTTCCTCTTCTCGATCGAGGGTTTTCACCAGTAAGTCGCCTTCCCGGAACGCAACGCGCTGAAAGCGTTCGACATCGTGCACGACGGCCATGTTCGCCTCCTTGGACTGGGTGGGCTGCGCCTGTGAGGCGAAGAATCACTTTTCCGTAGGCCGTCGTCACCTGGCGACCTCGCCAGGTGTGCCGCCACACGATCGGGGTTATGATCCAAGCCCATGGGCTGTATCGCGCCCGCGGTCACTGAGTAGAGATGTGAGTAGAGAAGATGGACGGTGTTCCCCTGCTCGTGGCGTTGGCGACCGGACGAAAGGAACTCTGAATGGCCTACCGCACGGATAGTGATCTCGCGACACCAACGGTTGAACGGGCCCTGCCGGACGCTCTCTTCGGGGCCGGCAGCGTCGGCTTGGACGATCTACGGGAAGCCCTGAATGTGACACGGGACCGCCTCGACCGCGCGCTCAAGGACCGAGAGCGGCTCAAGCGGGATCTGCATGACGGAATTTTGCAAAGCCTGTATGCCGTCGGGCTGGGCCTGCAAACGAGCCAACTCTTGCTCCCTGATTCGGTGGAACAGGCCGCCACGCAGCTCTCGCAAACGGCCGTCCAGCTGAACCGCGCCATTACCGAGATCCGGGCCTTTTTGAAATCGGATCCCGAGGAGAGCTTCGAGCCGGAGGGAAACCTGGAGACGAGCCTACGGACGGTGGTGACGAGCTTGGTGCAAGCGGCCGGTGTCGGGTGCCGTCTGGACATCGACCCGGAGGCCGCGGCTCAGATCACCGCGGACCACGAGCCGCACCTCCTGCACATCGCGCAAGAGGCCGTCAGCAATGCGCTGCGCCATGGTCGGGCCCGGACGATCACGGTGTCGCTCAAGGCCGGCGACCTGGGCCTGCGCCTCGAGGTGCAGGACGACGGCGTGGGGTTCAATCCCCGGAAGCCGTCGCACAGAGGGTTCGGGCTGCGGAACCTCTCGGTCCGTGCGGCTCAGATGGGAGGCTGCTTGAAGATCGAGTCCGAGCCGTGGCGGGGGACCCGCGTCGTCCTGAATCTCCTGCCGATGAGTCGATGATGAAGGTCAAATCGAAACTCCTCGACATCCTGATCGTGGATGATCACGAGATCGTTCGGCTGGGCCTGCGGACCATGCTCGACCTCGTGCCCGGGATACGAGTCGTGGGGGAGGCCGCGACCGGACAGGACGCGCTCAGCCAAACCATGCGGCTCCAGCCTGACCTCGTGTTGCTCGACATCCGCCTTCCCGACCGCAGCGGGATCGACATCTGTCGGGACATCGTGGCCACGAGTCCGCAGACGCGCGTTCTCTTTCTGACGAGCTTCGCCGATGATGAGACCGTGCTTTCGGCCGTCGTCGCCGGCGCGCAAGGATATGTCCTCAAGGACGCCACGAACACCTCCTTGATCGAAGCGATCCGCACGGTCGGCGGCGGGCAATCCTTGCTCGACCCTCAAGTCACCACCCATACACTCTCGTTCATCCGCGATCGCTACAATCCGGCGGGCGCCATGCCCACGTTGAGACTCTCTCCACAGGAGGAGCGGGTCCTCAGGCTCGTCGCCGAGGGCAAGACCAACAAGGAGATCGCCGCGGATCTCCGGCTCAGCGACAAGACCGTCAAGAACTACCTCTCCAACATCTACGACAAGCTGGACGTCAACCGCCGATCGCAGGCGACGGCCATCTACCTCAAAAGCGTCAAATAAGCGCCGGTTGCCTTGACCCGCCTCGCTCCCTACGCTAATCTCACCCGAGCCGCCCGGTCCTCATGCTCCACCGCTACATCACCGCGATCATCCGCTATCGCCTTGTCGTCATCGTCCTGACGGCTCTGCTCTCCGTCTTTTTTGCGACCCGCATCGGCAATCTCCGCGTCATCGTCGATCCCAACGACAACTTACCGCAGGAGCACCCGTACGTCGTCGCGACCAACGAGATCGAGCGGATATTCGGCGGGCGCAATCTCGTGGTCATCGGAATCGAAAGCACGACCGGCGACGTATTCCAACCGGCGGTGCTCGGCAAGATCGCGCGCGTCACCGACGGGGTCCTCGGGATTCCCGGCGTCGTCCGCAGCAACGTGATGAGCCTCGCGGCGCGGAAGGCCAAAGACATCCAGGGGACCGAGGACGGCATGGTCGTCCGCCAAATCATGGAGACGGTTCCGGAGACCGAGGAGAGCGCCGCCCGGGTGAAAGCGGCCCTCTACGCCAATCCCGCGTACGTCGATACGATCGTTTCCAGGGACGGCCGTATGGCCGTCATCATCGCCGATTTCAAGTTCGGCAAGGACTTGCAGGGCTATCGGGCGATCATGGACCACGTCGAGGCCGTGGTCGCCCCCCTGCGCGACGAGGGCGTGCGCATCTATTTGAGCGGCCTGTCGATCAATCTCGCCTGGCTCGAGATCTACTCGCAACGGATGCAGTACCTGTTCTTCGCCGCGCTCGCCGTGATCATGGCCGTGCTCTACCTGTCGTTCCGGTCGGTGCAAGGCATGCTCGTCCCGATCGCGACCGCGCTGATGAGCGTCGTCTGGGGCCTCGGGATCATGGGCCTCCTCTCGATTCCCATGGACACCTTCAACGCGACGACCCCCATCCTCATCATGGCCGTGGCGGCCGGACACTCCGTCCAGATCCTCAAACGGTACTACGAGGAATACGGTCGGCTCGGCCGGAGCGAGGCGGCGGTGGTGGAATCGTTCGTGAAGATCGGGCCGGTCATGATGACGGCCGGCAGCATCGCGGTCGTCAGCTTTCTCGCCTTGACCGTCTTTCCAACCCTGACGATCCGGGTCTTCGGGGTCTTCACCGCCATCGGGATCCTTTCGGCCATGCTGTTGGAGATGACGTTCATCCCCGCGTTTCGTTCCTTGATTCCCGCGCCCCAACGCTACGAGGTCGAGCGCGAGCGGACGCACGACGGGCTGGACCGCCGATTGGCCCGGCTGGCCCGCGGTATCACCGCCCGGCGGTGGATGCCGATCTTCGGGACGCTCGGAGCCGCCGCCCTGGTCCTGCTCGCCGCCATGACTCGGCTGTCGATCGACAACAGCCTGAAGGGGAATTTCTCACCGGACAGCCCGGTGCGGCTCGACGACATCCCGCTGAACGCGGCGATGGGCGGCACCAACACCCTCTACCTGCTCATCGAGGGCCCGGGCCCGGACACGATCAAGGAGCCCGCCGTGCTCGCGGCCATGGCCGGGATCCAAGAGGACCTCGAGACGCGCTATGCGCTCGTGGGCAAAACGCAGTCGCTGGCCGATTTTCTGAAAAAGATGAATCGCGCCATGCACGGCGACGACCCGGCCTTCGACCGGCTGCCCGACAGCCGGGACTTGACCGCTCAGTATCTGCTGCTGTACGCCATGTCCGGCGATCCCGGCGATTTCGACACCTACGTCGACTACGAATATCGCGCCGCCGTGGTGTGGGCTTACTTGAAGACCGACAGCACGGCCTACATCGAGCGGATCATCGGGGAGCTCCGCCCGCTCACGGCCGCCCGGTTCCCGCCGGGCTACAAGGTCAGCATCGGAGGCGGGATGGCGCAGGGGGCGGCGTTGAACGACGTGATGGTGAAGGGCAAGCTGCTCAACATCGCCGTCATCGCCGGCAGCATCTATGCGATCGCCTCGCTCGTCTTGCGGTCGGCCGCGGCGGGCCTGTTCGTGCTGATCCCGCTCGTCCTCGCCGTGGTCGCCAATTTCGGCGTGATGGGCCTCACCGGTATCCGCCTGGACATTGGGACCGCGGCGGTGTCGGCCATGGCGGTGGGCGTCGGCGCGGACTACGCGATTTACGTCATCTATCGGCTGAGGGAAGAGATGCGGAGGATCGGCCGGGCCGAGGAGGCGGTCACCCGCACCCTCGCGACGGCGGGCAAGGCGGTCGTCTATGTCGCGTTGGCCGTCGGCGCCGGGTACTCGGTGCTCATGCTCACCGGCTTCGGCATGCACGCCAGGCTGGGGTTTCTCGTCGCGACCGCCATGGCGGTGAGCTGTGCGGCGGCGATCATCATCCTCCCCGCCGCCCTCTACCTGCTCCGGCCCACCTTCGTCTTCGGCGCCCTGGACCGCTTCCCGGCCGGGTCCGGAGCCGCTCCGATCGGCCAGGCATGACTTCGTCTTCAGAGGAAAGAGCTCTCGTGACGCGACCTAGCCCCAGATCTTTCGCCGTGCTGTTGGTGTGCCTCCTCGGGATCCCTCTGATCGGGCTCGAAGGTCACTCGGCCGACCCGTCGGCCCGCGACATCATGGAGAAGAATTTCTACGCGACGAAGGTGCGGCATCTCGTCAACGACAGCACGATGACGCTGATCAACGAGAAGGGGCAACAGCGGCTGCGGAAGATGCACAGCGTGTCGGCCCTCCAACCGAACGGGATCGACAGCAAGCTGATGATCCGCTTTTCGTATCCGGGCGACGTGCAGGGGACCGGCTATTTGCAGATCCAGCACCATGACGGCGAGGACGACATGTGGATTTTCCTTCCGGCGCTCAAGAAAGTGCGGCGGTTGGTGGCCAACAACAAGAAGGACAGCTTCGTCGGCTCGGACTTCTCCTACGGCGACATCTTGCTGCCCGTCGTCGATACGTACCGCCATCGGCTCCTGAAGACCGAGGTGCTCGATGGAGAAGAGTGCTATGTCGTCGAATCGCTGCCCGCGACCGATCAGATCAAGAAGGACTACGGGTATGCCCGGCGGGTCGCCTGGATCAGGAAGAGCAATTTCATGGAGAAGAAGGTGGAGTACGATGACGCCTCCGGACGTCCGTTGAAGACCCAGGTGATTCCCGAGGTCAAGGAAGTCGACCCCCAGGCCCACCGGTGGTGGGCGGTGCGCCGGGAGGTCGTGAACCACCAGACGGGCCACCGCACGATCCTCGTCTTCGATGCCCTCGACGCGGGGCAGCCCATACGAGACGATTTCTTCACGCCGCGCTACCTGGAACGGGAGAAATGAATGAGGCCGCTCGAGCGAGATCGCCGAGATGGCCCCGTATCCTCCTCGTCGGCCTTCTCCTGCTGTGCTGGTGCCCCTCCCTGGAAGCCAAGTCGGGGGCTCGAGCGCCAGCCCCCGCACCGGCGCCGCCTCCCGAAATCCAAGGCCCGCCGAACCCGCCGGTTCCGGCTCCAAGCGCTCCCGGTCGGGAATCGGCTTCGACCGAGACAGGGGCGTCGGAGCCGGCCGCCGACGCGGCGGCCGGCTGGCGCGCATGGGTGGAGCAAGCCGGCTACGCCGGTCATGTTCGGTTCGACTACTTCACGGCCTCCAAGCGCCTCGACGATAACCACAGCCTCCCGGGCCTGACCTACCAACCCCGGCTGCTTCCCAAGTTCGGCTCGTGGGGAGACGCCAAGATCGAAGGGCGGCTCACCGACCAGGACCTGACCGACCGGCGGGAACCCAGACAGGCGCGTCTGCTGGAGGCCTATACGAACCTCTACTTCGGGTCGCTGGACGTCCGAATCGGCAAGCAGAACATCCCATGGGGACGCGCCGACGCGCTCAATCCGACCGATAACTTGACGCCGAAGGATTTCACCGTGCTGTCGGCGTTGGATGAAGTCGAACGCCGAACGGGCACGATGGCGGTCCGCACCAACTACTATCGCGGGGACTATACCGTCTCGCTGATCTGGCTTCCCCTGTTCAACCCCAGCACGATCCCGTTGTCCCCGAGACCCGGGTTTCGAATTACGGAGGAGAAACGCTCGGAAGGAGCCTGGACCGACCACGGCTTCGCTGCCAAACTGGACCACACGGGGGGCGCCCTCGACTGGTCCGTCAGTTACTACTACGGGCTGGACGTCCTGCCCATCGGCCGGCCGGTCACGCCGTTCCACGCCGTTCTCATCCACAACCGGATTCACGTCCTGGGCGCGGACTTCGCGCGCAACTTCGGCCGCTTCGGGGTCCGCGGCGAGGGCGCGTACGTACACACGCAAAACCCGGACGGCACGGATCCGTTCATCAAGAACCCGTTCGTCTTCTATGTCCTCGGCGTCGATCGCGACCTGACCGAAGATCTCAACATCAACGTGCAGGCGTATCAACGGTACATCATCAACTTCAACGACCCGTTCGCCATCCAGGATCCCGTGCAACGCAGCGTCGCGGTGCTGAGCGACACCTTCAATCAGCAGTTGGACCGGATCCAGGGCGGCTTCACGGCCCGCATTCGAGCCACCTGGCTCAACAAGACGCTCGAAGGCGAGTTGCTGGCCGTGCTGAACCTCCCGCGGCGCGATTTCTTCCTGCGCCCGCTGCTCGGCTACGCCTTCTCGGACGTCTGGAAAGGCTATATCGGCTGGGACATCTTCAACGGCCAGCGCGATTCGTTCTTCGGCCGGTTGCAGCCCACCACGGCCTTCTTCGTCGAAGTGCGGGCCGTCTTCTAGCCGGAGCGGCCGATCGGGCCGGCTATGGTATGATGCGACGATGAACGAGAAGAGCGGGCTCGACGACCCCCTCCGCGATCGCTTGAGGACCGTCGCCGTCGAGGCGGCGCGATCCGCCGGAGCCGTGCTCCTGAAGCATGCGCGATCCGGGTTCCGCATCGAGCACAAGGCTGCGGTCAACCTCGTCACCGACGCCGATCGCGCCTCGGAGCAGGTCGTCATCGACGCCATTCGGGCCGCGTACCCGTCCCACCGCATTCTCGCCGAGGAGCGCGGCACGGCGGCCGGCGGGGAGGGGCCGTTCCAGTGGATCATCGATCCACTCGACGGCACGACGAACTTCGCGCACGGATTTCCCGTTTATTGCGTCTCGATCGGCCTCGAATATCGCGGCGCGCTCGTCCTCGGCGTCGTGTTCGACCCGACGCGCGACGAGCTGTTCGTGGGGGAGGCGGGGCGGGGCGCCACGTTGAACGGGAAGGCCATCCGAGTCTCACGGACGGCGGATCTCAACGCGGCCCTCCTCGTGACCGGGTTCGCGTACGACATCAGGGAAGCCAAATACAACAACCTGGACTACTTTTCACGGTTCGCCGTGCGGGCGCAGGGATTGCGGAGGACGGGAGCCGCCGCGCTCGATCTGTGCTACGTGGCGATGGGCCGGTTCGACGGCTTCTGGGAAATGAAGCTCCATCCGTGGGACATGGCGGCCGGCGCCGTGATCGTCAAGGAAGCCGGCGGCCGGATGTCCGATTTCAAGGGCGGTGCGTTTTCGATTTTCGGCGCCGACATGCTGGCAAGCAACGGGCTCATCCACGAGGCGATGATCGAGACGCTGAACGGGTCCCCACTCACTTAGCCGCGTCCGCGAAGACGCGGTCGTACTCCTCCTTCAGGATCTTGTAGCACTCGCAGGACACGGCCTGGAGCCCGTCGCGATCGATGATCGTGATCTTCTTGCGGGCGTAGAGGATCAATCCCGCCTTCTGCAGCTTGCGCATCACGAAGCTCACGCTCGGCCGCCGTACGCCCAGCATTTCGGAGAGAAATTCCTGCGTGAACAAGAACTGATTGGTCCGCGCCCGATCCTGCATGGTGAGCAACCACCGGGCGAACCGCTTTTGGGCCGAATGCAAACTGTTACAGGCTCCGGAGCGGCTGATCTGGGTGAGCAACGCGTGCGTGTACTGGGTCAGCAACGTGTGGAGCGGTCCGACCGGGACCGATTCGGCCTTGAAGAGATCGGCGTCGATCCGCAACGCCTCACCCGGCGCTTGCACGACCGCTTTGGCCACCGCCAGGTCCACCCCCAGGAAGACGGAGATGCCGGCGACCCCTTCGTTGCCGATCGAGGCGATCTCGACGCTCGCCCCGTCCTCCATGACACTGATCATGGAGACGACCGCGGTCGTCGGAAAATACACATGCTTGATCGGGTCGCCTTGTTCGTACAGGATCACGTTCTGATGCAGCGGGACGGGCTCGAGGTAGTGGAAAAACCGGGTACCCCCACGGGCGGCCAAGGCGGTGAGCAAACGGTTTCGGGCCCCGATGTGAGCGGGTGGTTGTCTGGGCATACGCGGCCTGGGCCAATGTAGGACAACGCATCGGGAAAAGTCTGTTCGGTCCATTACAGAAACAGGGCCCTTCGACGAGCGAGCCGCGACCGATCGCACGACAAACATCAGCATTCCTGCAACGTTCGCGGCGGCTCCCGGATTTCGACCGGCGAGTCCTACGTTCAAGTACGGAGGAGGCCCCACTGTCAGGAACCAAACAGATTCCCCCGTCGCACCCGGCTATGATGGCGGCCTTCCTGGGGGACGCATGGAGCACTCGGGTGAGGACGCGATCGAGGCGAGTCGTTATGCCATCTGGGGGGTCGAGCGTGAGGCTCTGCGGATCGTCATCGCCAATGAAGCCGCCATTCGCCACCTCGGATTTTCCCGCCCGGAATTGTTCGGAATGACGCTCATGGACCTCCTCCCGGCCGACGCCGTGGCCGCCATCGAGCGCCACTGCCCGCGCGGGTACCGCTCTGATCTTCCGAACCGTTTGGGGTTTTTCGCTCTACAGAAAAAAGATGGGACTCGATCCTCGGTCGAGCTATTCTGCCAGGCCATGAGGATGCAAGGGGAAGAGCGGATTTTCGTGCTGGCCCGCCTCCATCGCCTGGGCCCGCCGCCCGCCATTCCGCCCATGGGTCCCCCGCGCTCCTCCCCCTCTGTCTAGCGGCCGACATCGATCACGACCCGTCCTCGTATCCGGCCCTCGACGATCATCTCGCTCAAGTGCGGCACCTCGCGCAATGGAGCCAGCCGCATCACACGGTGGAGCTTCTCGCGCGGGAGCTCCTGGAACAGGCGCGCCCAGGCGGTCAGACGCCGACCCCGAGGCGTGGTGCTCGAGGCGATCCCGAGCATGCTGACCCCCCGCAACAGGAAGGGAAAGACCGTGGTCGCCAACTGGCTGCCACCGGCGAGCCCGCACACGGCCACCGCGGCACGGTGGCGGAGCGTGCGCAAGATCGTCGCCAGCGTATCGCCTCCCACCGAGTCGACCGCTCCGGCCCACCGCTCGGGGTCCAGGGCCTTCTGGCTCGCCGCGGCCAACACGGCCCGGTCGAGGATGGCGGTCGCGCCCAAATCCCGTAAGTAGGCGTGGCTCTCGGTGCGACCGGTCGACGCCGTCACCTGGTATCCCACGGACGACAAGAGCGCGACGGCCAGGCTCCCCACGCCGCCGGACGCCCCGGTCACGAGGACCTCCCCCCCTTCGGGCCGCAGCCCATGCTCTTCGAGCGCCATCAAGCTCAGCATGGCGGTCAACCCCGCAGTTCCGATCCCCATCGCTTCGTCGAGCCCGAAGTCGGGCGGGAGCTTGATGAGCCACTCGGCCTTCACCCGGGCCGCCTGAGCATAGCCGCCCCACCACTCCTCGCCGATCCCCCATCCCGTCACGAGGACGCGATCGCCGGGCGCGAAGTCCGGGCTCGCCGACGCCTCGACGACCCCCGCGAGGTCGATACCCGGGACCATCGGAAACCGCCGGACGACCTTGCCCCGGCCGGTCACGGCAAGCCCGTCCTTGTAATTGAGGCTGGAATAGGCGACCGAGACGAGCACGTCGCCGTCGGGCAGCGCACGGAGCGGCAACTCGCACAGCTCAGCGTGGACCTTGCCCTCTCTCTGGTCGAGCAGGAGCGCGGTGAATCGGTCTCTCATGAAGAAGGTTGAGGCTCAGGCTAAGGTTAAGCAAAGAAGAGCAGGCTCATTCGCTCCATGGTATCTTCGTGTATCTGCTGAAGCTCCACTCAACCTTAACCTCAAGTCTTATGAAGAAGGTTCAGGTTCAGGTTAAGGGAAGAAGAATAGATTCGATGCTCGTGTATATTCTGAATCTCAACTCCACCTTAACCTTAGCCTCAACCTCAGTTTCACGGCACCAGAATGAGTTTCCCGTAGGCGCCGGGCTCCATGATGAGACGATGCGCGCGCGACGCCTCGGCGAGCGGCAGCTCTTGCCGGACGACCGGCCGCAACGTGCCGTTGTCGAGGCCGGCGTAGAGCGCCGCATGGATTCGGCGGGCCTCGAAGTCCGTCACGTTGAACAACAGCATGCCGATCACGCTCGCATCTCGGGTCATGAGGTCCCGTGGGTCGATCTCGACGGCGCCGCGGCTCCCGATGATCACGACGCGGCCGTCCCTGGCGACCACTCCCGCATCCTTCCCCAGGTTCACGCTCGCCAGCATCTCCAGGATCACATCCGCACCGCGCCCGCCCGTGAGCTCCAGCACGCGCCGGGGACAGTCGGGCGCATGATGATCCAGCACGTGATGCGCCCCTTGGTCGAGCACGAGCCGGCGGCCCCGCTCGGACCCCGCGGTCCCGATCACGACCAACCCCGCCGCGCGGGCGAGCTGGACACTCGCCACGCCCACGCCGCCGCTGGCGCCATGCACGAGCACGGTCTCACCGGGCCCCGCGCGCGCACATTGGAACAGGGCGCGATACGCCGTGGCGTACGGAATGTAGACGGCCGCCCCTTGCGAGAACGCGACCCGGGCCGGCAGCGGATACACGTGGCGCGCTTCACAGAGCGTCCGTTCCGCGTAAGCCCCCGAGCGAGTTCCGGCCGTGTAGACGCGGTCGCCGGCTTTGACATGGCGCACGCCGTCGCCGACCGACTCGACCACGCCGGCCGCGTCCGTTCCCGGGGTATAGGGAAGCGTGGGCCGCCCCGCATAGAGCCCCGCGCGGATATAGGTCTCGACGGGGTTCACACCGACGGCATGGACGCGGACGACCACTTCGCCGGCCCCCGGCCGCGGATCGGGGACCTCCTCCAGCCGCATCACCTCAGGATCGCCGAACTCGTACACGCGTATGGCTTTCATCTCGTCTCCGGATGAGGGCCGAGGGGTTAGCCCGCATTACTCATGACCACTTCTACTGCAACCGCCGATACGCCGCTACGACACGCTTGGGTGGGTTTCACCACCCAAGCGGGCGGGCTTAGAGCTTTTGCAGCTCTCCTTTGGCCCGAGCCAAGTTGATCCGGGCGGCGTTGAAATTCGCCAACGCCTCGATCACGTTGTCGCGCGCGCGGGCGAGCGAGGCCTGCGCATTGGTGACCTCGACATTATTGGCGACGCCCACGGCAAACCGCTCGCGTGACAATTCGAGCTCGCGCAACGCCAACCGCAGCCCTTCTTGAGCCACGAGCACCTGCTGCCTCGTCGACGACAGCGTGAGCAGCGCGTCGCGCACCTCCAAGGTGATCTGAGCCGCCAGGTCCTTCATCCGAATGTCTTCCTGGCGCAACTGGCTGCGGCTCTCGGAGATCCGTGCCTCGCGCTGCCCGCCGTCGAAGATCGGGACGCTGAGCGTCACACCGACGTTGCGCGTCGGAAGCGCCTCGTCCGGGCCCAGCCCGATGAAGCCGTAATCGCCGTCGAAGCGCACCGACGGAATCCGTTCGCTGTGAATCGAGCTGAGCGTGAGGTTCGCCAGCTTCTGCCGCTGGGCCTGGGCTTTCAGCTCCACCCGATTCTCCCGGGCCGCGAGCAGCGCCTCGTGCGGCGTCTGCGGCTCCACCTCGACCAGCTTCAACTCGTCGGTCAGGACGAGCTCGACGTCGAAGTCGATGCCGATCGCGCGGATGAGGTTCAGCTTCGTGCGGCCGCGCTGGTTGTGCGCGATCAGCAACCGCTGCTTCTCGTTTTCCAATTGCACCTGCGCCCGGGTGACGTCGAGCCCGGTGGCCATGCCGGCGGCCTTGCGGTCCTGGGCCAGCCGCAAGAGCTGCTGGTTCAACTCGAGGTTGGCCTCGCTGGCCTTCACCGCCGCCGCGGCCCGTAAGGCCTCGACGTACAGCAGCCCCACGGTCGCCATCGTGTCCCGCCTGGTCGCCTCGGCATCGAGCTCGGCCACTTCGATGCCGGCCCGGCCGGCCCGCCAGCGGTCGATCAGGCTGAGATTGAAGATGCTCTGCACGAGGGACGCACGGGCGTCGAACGGATTGAACGGCCCCACGACCCCGCCGCCGGGAATGCCGAACGCCCCGAGGTTGAAGGTACGACTGAACTGGCTGACCGTCCCGCTGAGCGTGGGCAGCAGCGCGCCGCGGCGCAGATCCGCCTGGCCGCGAGCTTCCAGCACCCGCTCCTTGAACCGCAGCACGGTCGGGTTGTTGTCCAGCGCCGCCTCGATCGCCTCCTTCAAGCTCAGCCGCAGCTCGGGAGCCGCCGGCTCCTCCTCGGCGGCCCACGCCGGCCCGCCGCCCGCCCAGAGCCCGGCGGCCAGCACGAGGGTGAGGACAGCCCGCCCGTGGGCGGCCGCGTGGGGACCGCGGGCTCGGCCGGCGCGTGCGCCGGATCGGCGGTCCGCCGGCGGGCGAGCAGCGTGTAGACGGCCGGGACGATCACGAGCGTCAGGACCGTCGAGAAGAGGAGCCCGCCCACGATGACATAGCCGAGTTGGCGCCGGCTCTCGGCGCCCGCGCCGGCCGCGAGCGCGAGCGGAACGGCGCCGAGAATCATCGCGGCCGTGGTCATGAGGATTGGTCGGAGGCGGAGCACGGCGGCTTCGGTCACCGCCTCCGAGAGGCCCCGCCCCCGAGCCCTCAGCTGGTTGGCAAACTCCACGATGAGGATCGCGTTCTTGCTCACGAGGCCGATGAGCATCACCATCCCGATCTGGCTGTAGACGTTCAACGTGGCCCCCATGACCTTGAGCGACAGCAGCGCCCCGGTGACGGCGAGCGGGACGCTCAAGAGGATCGTGAAGGGATCGACGAAGCTTTCGAACTGCGCGGCCAACACGAGATAGATCACCACGATCGCGAGCGCGAACGTCACGTACAGGCTCCCCGTCGACTCCTTGAACTCTTTGGATTCGCCGGCCAGCGTGAGCCGAGTCCCCGGCGGCAGGACCTCCCGCGCCGCCCGTTCCAAGTAGGCCAGGACGTCGCCCAACGAATAGCCCGGAGCCAGGTTGGCGGTGATCGTCGCCGCCCGCATCTTATCGTAGTGGTTCAGTTCCTTGGGCGCCACGGTCTCCTCGACGGTGACGAGGTTGCTGAGCTGAACGAGCGCGCCCTGCTCGCCGCGGACGTACAGTCCAGTCAGGTCCGAGGGCTTGGTCCGGTCTTCGCCCCGCAGCTTCACGATCACGTCATACTCCTCCCCCTGCCGCTTGAACGTCGTCACCTCGCGCCCCCCGAGCAGGGTTTCGAGGGTTCGCCCGATCGTGGCCACGGGGACGCCGACGGCGGCGGCCTTGGTGCGGTTGATATGGACTTCCAGCTCGGGCTTGTTGAGCTTCAGGTCCGTGTCGAGGTTCACCACCCCCGGATAGCCGGCGATCTTGTGGAACACCCGGTCGACGTACCCTTGGAGGTCTTCATAGGTGGGGCCGCCGATGACGAACTGCACCGGCGTCTTGACGATGCTCTGGCCGAGGGAGGGTGGGTTGATCGGAAAGGCGAGGACGCCCGGGATCGCGAACATCTTCGGCGCCAACTCCGCCACGACCTCCTGTTGGCTCCGCTCGCGCTCTTCCCAATCCTTCAGCATCGTGAAGCTGAAGGCGTTCGTGACGGGGTTCGGCCGTTCCAATCCGGGCGCGATCACCATGAAGTACTTGTCGATCTCGGGTACCTGATCGTACAGGTGCTCGATCCGCCGGGCGTAGGCGTCGGTGTAGGCGAGGGTCGAGCCTTCGGGGGCGATGATCACGCCGATGAAGATGCCTCGGTCCTCGATCGGGGCCAACTCGGACCGAAGCGACTGGAACAGCCCGTAGCTCGTGAGACTGAAGACGACGCCGACGGCGACGACGACCCAGCGGTGCGCGAGGGCGCCGGTGAGCACGCGCCGATAGCCCCCGTTCAAGCCGGCGAAGATCCGTTCCGTCGCACGATAGACCGCGCCGCCGAGTCGCCCGGGCCGCAGGATCGTGGCGCTCATCATCGGGGTCAGCGTGAGCGCGACGAAGCCGGAAATCAGGACGGAGCCGGCGACCGCCAGGCCGAATTCGGAGAACAGCCGGCCGGTCGTCCCGGTCATGAAGGCGATGGGCACGAAGACCGCGACCAGCGAGATCGTCGTGGCGACCACCGCGAAGCCGATCTCGCGGCTCCCGTCGAGCGCCGCCTGGAGGGGCGGCTGTCCGTGCTCGATGCGGCGATGGATGTTCTCCAGCACGACGATCGCGTCGTCGACGACCAGCCCGATCGCGAGCACGAGCCCCAACAGGGTGAGCACGTTGATGGAGAACCCCAGCGCGTACATGATCGTAAACGTGCCGATGATCGACGCGGGAATCGCCACCGCCGGGATAATGGTGGCACGCAGGCTGCGGAGGAAGACGAAGGTGACGCCGACCACGAGGCCCAAGGCGATCGCCATCGTCACGTACACCTCGTGGATCGACCGTTCGATGAAGATCGCGCTGTCGTAGGCGATCTGGAGCGTCATGCCGTCGGGCAGCGACTGGATGATCCCCGGCAGCTCGGCCTTGATCGCATTGGCGACCGCCAGGGTGTTCGCCTTGGACTGTTTCACCACGCCGAGTCCGACCGCCGTCCGCCCGTTCACCCGGACGGCGTTCCGGTCGTCTTCGGCGCCGAGCTCGGCGACGCCGACGTCGTGGAGGCGGATGGGATATCCCTGGCTGTACCCGATGATCAGTCGATTGAACTCCTCGGGCGTCGCCAGGTCGCCGCGCGTCCGCACGCTGAACTCGCGTTGCGCGCTCTCGACGCGCCCGGAGGGAATCTCGACGTTTTGCATGCGCAGCGCGGCTTCCACGTCCTGCACCGTGAGTTGCCGCGCGGCCAGCCGATCCTTGTCCAGCCAGATCCGCATGGCGTAGCGGCGGCCGCCGCCGACCATGACGTTGGAGACCCCGGGCAGGCTGGAGAGCCGGTCCACGACATAGCGGTCGGCGAAGTCCGTGATCTCGAGCTCGGTATGGCGGTCGCTGTAGAACGCGAGCCAAATGATCGCATTCGCATCCGCCTGGACCTTCGAGATGATCGGCTCCTCGATGTCGTCGGGGAGCTGCCCGCGCGCCCGGGCCACCCGATCCCGGACGTCGTTGGCCGCCGCATCGACGTCCCGCGACAGCTCGAACTCGATCGTGATCTGGGAGACCTCCTCACGGCTCGAGGAGCTCATCGTTTTGATGCCCTCGATCCCGCTGAGCTGGTCCTCGAGGATCTTGGTGACGTCGGTTTCGAGGATGCGGGCGCTCGCGCCCTTGTAGACCGTCCGGACCGACACGATCGGCGCATCGATGTCCGGGTATTCGCGAACCGAGAGCCGGGTGAAGGAAATGATGCCGAAGATCACCAGGACCAGGGTCATGACCGTGGCCAAGACCGGCCGCCTGATCGAGGTCTCAGAGAGCTTCATGGACCGCGGCCTCGAGATCGACCGTCCTCACTGCACGAGCGCCTCGACCTGACCCCGCTCAACCGGCTGCACCGGCAGGCCGTCCCGAATCTTCTGGTGGCCGGCTCGCACGACGGTATCGGAGGCCTTCAGCCCTTCCACCACTTGGACGAGCCCGCGCTCGCGGGCGCCGAGCTTCACCTCGGTCAGGCGGGCGACGCCCTCCTCCACTCGGAAGACGGAGGCGTTGTCCTGCTGGGGCACCACCGCCTCCTCCGGAATCAACAGGGCGTCCTCGGTCCGGCCGAGCACGAGTGAGACGTTGGCGAACATGCCGGGCCTCAGCTTGACCCCGGGATTCGGGATACGGGCGCGGACGCGGACGGTTCGGCTCAGCTCGTCGACCCGCGGGTCGATCGAATAGACCTCTCCGGTGAACGCCGTGCCGGCGAAGGCGTCGACATGCACGCGGACCTGCTGACCGACGGAGAGACGGCTGAAGTAGGTTTCGGGGACCATGAAGTCGATCTTGACGGTCGTGAGGTCCTCGAGGTTGACGATGTCCCGCCCGGGCTGGACGTAATCGCCCGGCGACACCCGGCGGGTCCCGAGGTGGCCGGCAAAAGGGGACCGGATCCGCGTCTTCGACAAGCGCTCCTCGAAGAGCCGGTAGTTCGCTTCGGCCGCTTTCAGGGTGGTGGCCGCCTGGTCCAGCTCTTGGCGCGAGACGTTGTCGTTGGCGATCAGCCGCTTCATCCGATCATAATTGAGCCGAGCGATTTCCCGGTTCGCCGCGGCCTGGGCCAATTGCGCCTCGAGCTCACCCGCGTCCAATTCGATCAGCACCCTGCCCTGTTCGACCGCCTGGCCCTCCCGAAAATTCACGCGCGTCACCCGCCCGGGAATCTCCGGCCGGATCATCACCGATTCGTTCGCCGCCAACGTCCCGACGGCGGTGAGGGTTTCGCTGATCGGCCCGATCGTCACCGGCGCCACTTCCACGGGCATGGCAAAGCCCGCGGGCGCGGGCCCGCGCCGTTCGCCGGCCTGGGGATCTTCGGCTTTGCCGTTGCGGGCGACGTTCATCGCCAACGGCACCGCGGCAAGCGCGAGCACGGCGAGCGCGATCGCCGCGCGATGGGTCCGCGTCCATCTCACGATCATAGCCTTTCGTGGCTCAGGCACGGGCGGCGGGCGCCACACCGCCCGAAGGCGAGTGCGGGGCCGTCATCCGCGCCCGCCTCCGGCCGCCGCCTTGATTTCTTCGACGATGCAGGTGGTGAGGCACCCTCGGGTGAGGAACTGCGCCCCACCGGCGTAGAGGCGGGCCAGCAGCGCCTTGCCTTCACCGTCGATATGGGTCACGCCGCTGAGGTCGATCCGCACCGGATTCGCCTGCTGTCGGCCGCATCCACACCAACACTGCTCGAGCTCCTTCACCCAGGGCCCTGCCAGACGGCCTTCGAGCTTCAGCGTGACGGCATCCTGATCGACATGGGTCGTAATTCTGAGCATTCCGGAACTCCCTTCACAAACTTGTCTGCCGGTCTTTGCACCTTGGACGTCCTGCGAGCCGAAGATCTCGCCATCGCGGAGATCCCCCGAGGTCCCAGGGGCAAAGACCATTCCCAAGACGGCCGACCCGGCGGGAGCAATCCTCAATGAAGTCAGGGCCTTCGAACCTCTCATCTGCTAATTACTCGCGCGCCGTCGCCGGCACGACGGTATTTCGGCAAGCTGCCGATCCCTCGTCGGATCCCCCGGCCCGCTCCGCGCCTCACCGCGGCCGGGTGATCCCGAGCTTCTGCATCCTGGACTGTAGGGTCGTGCGCTTCATACCCAGCTTCGCGGCGGCACCGGATGGCCCCCCGATGACCCAGCGGCTCTCCTTGAGCGCGCGCAGGATGTGCTCGCGCTCCGCCGACTCCAGCGTCCCGATCGCCGGTCCCGAGGACGCCGGCGCCCGCAGCTCGGCCGTCGGAACGTCGAGGTCGGGGCCCGCCGAGAGAATCACCGAGCGCTCGATGAAGTTTTCCAGCTCCCGGACGTTTCCGGGCCAGGGATAACGGCACAAGGCCGCCATGGCCTCGTTCGGGATCGTTTCGATGCGGCGGTTCATGCTCCGGGCGAATTTTTGGGTGAAATAGCGGACGAGGATCGGGATGTCCTCCGGGCGGTCGCGAAGCGGCGGCACGACGATGGGAAAGACGTTCAACCGGTAGAACAGATCGCTTCGGAACTCCTTGTCCGCCACCATCTGCCGCAGGTCGCGGTTCGTCGCGGCGATCAGCCGGACGTCGACACGGATCGTCTTGGTGCCGCCCAGGCGCTCGAATTCCTGTTCCTGGAGCACACGCAGCAGCTTCGATTGCAGCTCCGGCGGAATCTCACCGACCTCGTCCAGGAAAATGGTCCCGCGGTGGGCCAGCTCGAACCGGCCGAGCTTTTGGGCGATCGCGCCGGTGAAGGCGCCCTTCTCGTGGCCGAACAACTCGCTTTCGAGCAGGCCGGTGGGGATCGCCGCGCAGTTCAGCTTCACGAACGTCCGCTCCCGCCGCCCGCTCACGGTATGGATCGCCCGCGCCAGGAGCTCCTTGCCGGTGCCCGTTTCGCCTTCGATCAGGACGGTCGAGTCCGTCGGCGCAACGATTTCGATCTGCTTGAGCACCCGCTTCAGCGCCGGACTGTCTCCGACGATGTCTTCGAAGTTGTACTCGGTGCGGATCTCCTCCTCGAGGTACAGCTTCTCCTTCGCGAGCTTGTCCTTCAGCTCGACGATCTCCCGATGGGCCAGCGCATTTTCGACCGCAATCGCCACCTGCGCGGCCGCCTGCTCCAGGATCTCCACGTCCTCGGCCGTGTATCGCCCGTCGGTGAGGCGGGCGGTGTTGAGCGTGCCGAGCACCCGCTGACGAGCGATGAGCGGGACGCAACAGACGGACTTGACGCCTTCGGCGAGCAAGCGCGTGACGATGTCCGACGGGAAGGTCTTGAGCTCCGCTTCCCCGTAGACGACCGGCCGCTTCGTCTGAAGCGCCACGGCGGCCGGCGACCCTTCGTCGGGGTTCGCCATGCCTTCGCGGATCAAGCCCTTCCCGCCGGGAAACTCCACCGCGTAGACCCGGAGCTGGTGCTGCTCGGGGTCGTGAAGCGCCAGGCTCGTGTACTCGTGAGGCACGACCTCGCGCAGGCACTTGGCGATCGCGGTGAACAGCTCCCGCACGTTCAAATGCGACACCACGGCGTTGTTGATCTCGAGCAGCAGGCGCAACCGATCGCGCTCGCGTTCGAGCTGGCGTTGCGCCCGCTCGGCCGACTCATGGTTCAACGCGTTGTCCACCGCCACGGCGACCTGTCGGCCCACCTGCTTGAGCAACTCGAGGTCCCCGGAGGTGAACTCGCGGGGATGCAGGCTGCCGAACCCGACGGCGCCCAGGCGCCGGACCGCCGTGCTCAGCGGCACCATGCAACACCCTCGGATGCCGAGATCGAGCATGTAGCGCGTCGCCTTCGGGAACCGAGTCTCGTGCACGAGATCGGTCACGACGAATGGTTGCTGAGTCGTCCAGACCCACCCCCCGGCGGAATCCTCGATCGGCAATTCGATGGTCGGCAAATCCGGGTCGCCCGCGTTCGTCGGCCCCTCCAGTGTGTGGACCCGCATCACCTCGCGGGCCGCGTCGTGAAGGATCAGGCCGATGAAATCGAACGGCACGACGGCCGGCAGACGCCGGGCCAGCTCGCGGAACAGCTCGCGGAGGCTCCGGTGAACGGCGATCGCTTCCGACACCTCGAGGAGCGCGCGATAGGGCTGAGCCAGGTGCGCAGGGGAGGCGGTCGGGGGGAGGGCAGCGCTCTCAGTCATCGCGGTCCCGTTGCAGTCCTTGCGGCATCGTGTTTCTATAGGATACGACAACACGGAACGGGAAACCACTTACTCGGCCCGATTTCGCGGGCGCGGACGGCCGAGCACCCGAGGCACCATGGACCCGATGATCGACACCACCTACTTGCTCATCGGAGGCGGCCTCGCCTCCAGTCAGGCGGCCGAGACCCTCCGCCAACACCAGCCCCAGGCCGGCCTCGTGCTGGTCGGCGAAGAACGCCACCCGCCGTACGACCGTCCTCCGCTCTCCAAAGAGTTCCTCCAAGGCGACAAGCGGGCCGCCGACTTGTTTTTCCACACGGCCGAGCACTACCGGGAACGGAACATCGAGTTGATCCTCGGCACCCCGGTCGAGGCGCTTGATCTTCCCGCGAAGATCGCGCGCCTTGCGGACGGGCGTCGCATCCGTTTCGAGAAAGCCCTCCTGGCGACCGGCGGCCGCCCGGTCACGCTGTCGATCCCGGGCAGTCACCTGCCGGGCGTCCATTATTTGCGGACGTTGGACGATGCGACCGCGCTCTCGGCCCGAGCCGCCCCCGGGGCCCGCGCGGTGATGATCGGCGCCGGGTTCATCGGGCTCGAAGTGGCCGCGTCGCTCACCCGGCGCGGGGTGCAGGTCACGGTCATCGAAATGGAGCCGCGCATTTGGCCCCGCTTCGCCGACGCCGCGCTTGCTCAGGCGATTCAGTCCTACTGCGCGGACAAAGGGGTCGTCTTTCAGATGGGGGAGCGGGTCACCGCCTTCGACGGCGCCGATCGCGTCTCTCTGGTGCGCACGCAATCCGGCCGCACGATTCCCTGCGACATCATCTGCATCGGCGTCGGGATCCGCCCGAACGACGGACTGGCCCGCGCGGCCGGGCTGGTCGTGGACAATGGGATCATCGTCGATGAATACCTCCGGTCCTCGCATCCCGATGTGTTTGCGGCAGGCGACGTCGCCAATTACTTCGACCCGCTGTTTCAGAAACGGCGCCGGGTGGAGCATTGGGGCCACGCCGAGTATACCGGGCAGCTCGCCGCCCGGAACATGGCCGGCGATTCCGCCGCCTACGACCTGCTCACCTACGTCTGGTCCGACCTCTTCGACCTTCATCTCGAGTTCGCCGGGGACGAAAGTGAGCACGACCAGGTGCTGATCCGTGGGCGTCTGGGCGACCCCTCATCCACGGTCTTCTACCTCAAGCAGCACCGGCTGGTCGCCTTCTTCGCCGTCAACCCCGGCGGCCGCGACCTGCCGCCGCTCAAGCGGCTGATCACGCAGCGGCGAGACTTGACCGGCCGGGAAGGTGCGCTCCAAGACCCTCAGGTGCCCTTCAAGACCCTCCTGGCCTGAGCGTCACGGCGCGGCCCGCAGGCCGACCTCATCGAGATGGTGGAGGAGATCGGCCGGGTCTTGGTACACGCGGTACGCCCCCGCCCGTTCCAATTCTTCCCGACCGTACCCGCCGGAGAGCAGGCCGACACCCAGCGCCCACACCCGCCGCGCCGCCAAGAGGTCCCAGACGCTGTCGCCGATCACGACGCACTGATTGACCGGCACGCCCAAGTCGGCGGCGGCGGCCACGAACAGATCCGGGTCGGGTTTGGCATGGCGGACGCGGTCTCTGGTGACGACGGGCACGCCGGGCGAGAGCTTGAGCAGGCTGAGCGTCAGCCCGGCGCTCTTGAGGCGGCCGCTGGTGGCGATGGCGTGCGGGACTCCGCGGGCGGCCAAATGGTCCAACAAGGGTTGCGCCCCGGGGAGGGGACGAATCGACGGCGCCTGGCGAGCGTAGGCCTCGGCATGGCCCTGTTGGAGTCGCTCCGCCTGCTCGGCGGTCACCGTGTGCCCGACTTCGCGGAGCAGGGCGTTGAGCAGCAAGCCGCCGCTCATCCCGATCTGCCGATGAATCCGCCACACGGCGAGCTCGATCCCCTCGGCCAGCATGGCCTCGCGCCACGCGAGGACATGCTGGTAGACGCTGTCCACGAGCGTCCCGTCGAGGTCGAAGAGAAAGGCCAGCGGCTGGTTCTGGGTGACGTCCATTGGGATGAAATGGCCGGTCTTGGGTCACAGATACCAGTACTTCGCCCTATCTGTATGTCGGCCACGGACTGACGCGACGGGTGGAAGGCGGGAGGCTCTCAGAAACGAAGCGGGGCCCCTGAAGCGGCTTCAGGGGCCCCGCGGTGACCGAGCCGGCGTTCACCAGCCGGCCGGATACGCTCACGTTTCGATTTCGAATCCGTCGTTCTTCCACCAACGCCACCCGCCTTCCAGCTCCATCACCGGGTAGCCCTGACCGGCGAACTCTACGGCGGCGCTCGCGGCCAGATGGCAGACATGGGAGTAGCAGTACAGGACGTTCACCTTGTCCTTCCGGAGCCCCCGCAAGGTCGGCCATTGGTCTTTGGGGAGGTTGACGGCGCCCGGAATATGGCCTTCCGCATAGTCCTCGGCCGCCCGAACGTCCACGACGTTGACCTCGTTCTGCTGCATCATGCGCTCCAACTCCACCGGCCCGGTCGTAAAGGCCATCTTGGCCTCGAAATATTCCTTGGCTTTGATCGGGTCATTGATCTTCACATGCGTGGCCATGGCGTCCTCCTTGTGGCTTGAGAGCAGTGGCTGTTGGCTGAGGCCCCTTCAGCTCGATCGTGCTCAGGTGCTTACGTCGTGACGAACGTTCCCCGGCGCAGCTCCAGCAGCGTCTGTTCGATTTCTTCCTTCGTATTCATGACGAACGGGCCGTAGCGGGCGATCGGCTCGTGCAGCGGTTGACCGGAAATCAGTAAGAAGCGAGCCGGCTCCTCAGCCGTGGCGACCTCGACGGCGTCACCGTCGCCCCACACTACGAGCTTCGGATGGACGAGGAGCCGCCCCTCCTCGTGCTCGCCGCTCGAAAAGCGGGCCTTGCCTTCGAACACATAGGCAAAAGCTGTGTGGCCCCGTGGCACCGGATGACGAAAGACCGTCTGCGGCGGCACCGAGACGTCGAGATACGTGGGAGCGGCGGCGATGCCGCTCACCGGCCCTGTGATCCCCTCGACGGTGCCGGTGATGACCCGGATTCTCGCCCCGTCGTCCTTGGTAATCTCCGGGATCTCGGCGGCCCGGATATCCTGGTATCGTGGTGGGGCCATCTTCAGTTTCGCGGGCAGATTGACCCAGAGTTGGAACCCGGCGATCCCTTCCGGTCGGACTTCCAACATTTCCTCGTGCATGATCCCGCGGCCGGCCGTCATCCACTGGACGTCCCCGGTGCCGATCGTCCCGGAGTTCCCCAGCGTATCTCGATGGCGCACCGCGCCGCGCAGCACGTAGGTCACCGTTTCGATGCCGCGGTGAGGATGCAAGGGAAACCCGGCCTCGTAATCGCGCGGATCGTTGGAGGCAAAATGATCCAGCAACAGGAACGGGTCCAGATAGTTCACCGCTTGGGTCCCGATGCTTCGTCTAAGCCGCACGCCCGCGCCTTCGACGACGGGCTGGGGCTCAATGATCGTCTCGACGGACCTGGACAACAGCGTCATCGCACTCTCCTTTCCCCGCAAGGACCGATGCCTTCCCCCATGCTCCGGAGAAGACGAACTCATCGATCGGCTTACGGCTGCGTGGCCTGAGCTCCCGCTGGCGCAGGGGATCGGGCAGCTCCGATGGATCGCCCGGATAGCCCAGCGCGATCGCGGCCACCGGCTCATACCCCGGCGGAATCTGAAACTCCTCTCGCGCCCGGTCCACATGAAAGCCCGCCATCTGATGCACGACTAACTCGAAAGCCGTCGCCTGGATGACCAGATTCTCGACCGCGAGCCCGACGTCGTGAAACGCGTGGCGGTTCGGTTCTCCGCCTTCGTCGAACGAGAGCTTGGCCACGGACAGCATCAGCACCGGCGCGCGGTGCGCCCATCGCTGGTTGCTCTCCGTCAAACAATTCAGCAACCGGTCATAGTCCGTCCTGTTCTCCCGGATCGCGACCATGAAACTCCACGGCTGCTCATTGAACGACGACGGCGCCCACCGCGCGGCCTCCCAAAGACTTCGCAGCTTCTCCGGTTCAACCGGCCGGTTCGAGAAGGCGCGAGGGCTCCATCGCCGCCGCAACAGCTCGTGAATCGGATAGCGCGCGTCGGCCGGCTTTTCCATCTCAGGCTCCTTCTCGACAGACCCCGTGTCTTTATTTTCGTGTCTTCATTTTTCAGGCCGCCGAGGATTGACGATTCCCCCGTGCCGAGGCCCGGGCTCGCGCCCACTCCTGGCAGCGGACGCCTGAGATGGTCCCGCGGCAGCTCTCTGCAGGGTAAAGACCCGCTCGCGTCCTGCCTATCAGCGCACGCCCGACACCGCGGTGCCGTATTCACCCGGCGGCTTTGAGCCCGGCGCGGGACGGCGCCCCTGCGCGCTCGGATCCCGAGCGCGACAACCAATGCGCAATCACGCCGTCGACCGACCACCGGCCGCCGCCGATCAGGACCAGCGTCGCGGCAATCCCGATGACCAGCAAATGGTATTCGAACCCCTCGCCCCCTTGCTGGCCGGACCAGTTCATGAAGAAGCCGTACGGCAGATGCGAGGTCCAAACGGCACCCACCATGATCACGGCCAGGCTGGCCGCCGAGAAGCGGGTGAGAAACCCGGCGATCAGCGCCAGGCTGCCGAAGGACTCTCCGAGGATGACGAGCAAGGCAATCAGCCAGGGCAGGTGCATCTGCTCGGTGAAAAACCCCATGGTCCCGGACAATCCGTGTCCTCCGAACCACCCCAAGAGCTTTTGCGCCCCGTGCGGCAGCATCACCGCCCCCACGGTCACGCGCAAGATGAGCCCGCTCCAACTGTCGTCGGTCTGAAACAAGGCTTTCATACGTCCCTCCCGGTCAGATTCGTGATACTCGGTAGAATAATCCTAGCTAGAACTGAAGTCAACCCTCCGGGCCATTGCCCCGGGTGTACAGCCGTCCGAGCGATAGAGTATGATGCGGGCTTCGAGAGCGACCACGATGGCCTCCCAACGACCCGATAAGTCACAACAAGAGTCACAACAAGGGCAGCGTACGGTCCGTGAGGTCGAGCTCTTGCACGTCCAGGTGGCCCGAGAGGGACAGAAGGTGACGGCCCAGTGGGGCCTGCATCCCCAGTTGAAGCAGGACTTGACCGCCGAGGAGTTGCAGGAGATCAAAACCTTGATGGGTCAAGTGACCGCGCTCGTCGGAAAACGCTTTGCTCGCGCCCTGGCCGAGACCGAACCCGACCCACCCGGGACCGCCTGAGGCAATGAGCCGACGGTCCGGTTGAGTCGGTGCAGCGACCTTCCGACCTCGACCGTCAGCTTCCATGGAGACGTCGATGGACACCTATTATCACCCCGGCGACCTTCACAGGTTTGCCGAGATGGGGAAGGGCAACAAGGAGCTGTGGGACAAGTTCTTGAGCTACTACACCGCCGTCTTTGCCGAGGGCGCGCTGAGCGAGCGCGAGAAGGCGCTCATCGCCCTGGGGGTCGCGCATGCCGTGCAGTGTCCGTATTGTATCGATGCCTATACGCAAGCGTGCCTGGAGAAAGGCTCCAACGTCGAAGAGATGACCGAGGCGGTCCATGTGGCCTGCGCGATCCGAGGCGGAGCGTCGCTCGTGCACGGGGTGCAGATGCGCAACGTCTCGGACAAGCTCTCGATGTGACACGGAGACGCCCGCCGATGCATGGGATCCACCTCCCGGTCGCACTCCATCGGTCCTCGCTCGGTGCCGTTCGCCCATGTCGCTGACACTCTTGGCCCGTCACAACCCGCTGGCCTCCACGCAACAGCAACTGCGCGTCTTGTCGCAAACGCAGGCCTGCACCCCCTTCGATGAGCGCTTGCGTCAAGTCGCTCTCGCGCCCCTGCGGGCGACGGGAATCACGGTCCTCCAGGTCAACGTGGGCAAGCTGTGCAATCAGACCTGCCGCCATTGTCACGTCGATGCGGGGCCGGACCGCGAAGAACGCATGAGCCGCGAGACCGCGGAAGAGTGCGTGCGGGTCCTGGCCGAATCGGACATCCCGACCTTGGACATCACCGGCGGCGCCCCTGAGCTGAACCCCCATTTCCGCTGGCTCGTCGAGCAGGCGGCCGCCCTCGGCCGCCGCGTCATGGACCGTTGCAACCTCAGCGTGCTGCTGCTCCCATCCCAGGCCGACCTCGGGGAATTCCTGGCGCGTCACCGCGTGGAAGTGGTGGCGTCGCTCCCGTACTTCCGCCGGACACAGACGGATGCCCAGCGTGGGGGCGGCGTGTACGACAAATCGATCGCGGCGCTGAAGCTGCTGAACCGGCTGGGCTATGGCCGGGAGGGGACCGGGCTCGTCCTCACGCTCGTGCACAACCCGGTGGGCGCGTTCCTCCCGCCGAAGCAAGGCGCCATCGAAAGCCAGTTCCACCGCGAGCTCGCTCGGGAACACGGGATCGTCTTCAACCGCCTGTACACGATCACGAACATGCCCATCAGCCGCTTCCTCGAATTCCTCTTGGAGACTGGCAACTACGACGGCTATATGCAGCGGCTGGCCAACGCGTTCAACCCGTCGGCCGCCGTCGGCGTCATGTGCCGCTACACCCTGTCCGTCGGGTGGGACGGCACCTTGTACGACTGCGACTTCAACCAGATGCTCGATCTGCCCGTCGCGACGCCCGGCCTCACCCACATTCGGCATCTCTCCCGCGCCCGCCTCATCGAGCTTGGCACCCGCCGGATCGTGACCGGCAACCATTGCTATGGCTGCACGGCGGGCGCCGGCAGCTCCTGCGGCGGCGCGGTGGCCACGTAGCGCCTCGATCCTTTCGCCGGCCTCCTCCGCTCGGACCACCGTCGAACACCGTCGCCCCTGGATCGTTACCACGGCCGTTCCGGACTCCGCCCGATCGGGACGGAGGCGATCTCGCGCCACGTCTCCGGTGCATCGCCCTCGGCTTTGACCACCGTGATCGCCGCGGCGGGGCAGGTCATCGGCAGCGGGAGCGCAAGCGACCGGGCGATCTCGGCCCGCGCCTCCCTCGGATGGTCCCCGTACAGCAGGCTCAGATGCGGCCGGTAGGGTTCCCACGTCGCCGTGCCGAGCCGCGCGCGGGCCTCTTCATGAACCTCGAGGAGGTCCGGTGTCGGCTGGATCGTCAAGAACACGCAATGGAAATAGTCCGGCCCGATCCCCGGCTCCACGAGCGTCATCGTGATCGGGCGCCGCGAGGCCGCCAGCGCCGTGCTGCCGGCCACGATCCCCGCCTCCTCGTCGGTGACATGGCCCAGGAGCGTCACGTGCGGCGCGAAGGCGGGACCCTGGTACCGACGAGCCAGCTCGAGAATGGTCCGCGCGAGCAGATCCGCCACAGGACCCGTCGGAGTGAGCCAGAGGTGGTAGGACGGCATGCAGCGACCGCGAGGGCTCAGCCCTTCACGTACCCATTTTCACGAAACCAGGTGAGCGCGTCGCGGATCGCACGCTCGACGGGATGGCGGGGATAGCCGAGCTCCCGAATGCCTTTGGAGCAATCGTAGTGTTGCATGTGCATGAGCGCTTCGATGAAGAACGCGGGCACGGGCGGGGGGCGACGCAAAACGGTTCGGAACACCCATTCCCCGGCTTTCGTCCCATAGCGGGCCACGGGGAAGGGGATCCGGATCTTCGGGGCCCCGACCCCGGCCACGGCGGCGATCAGCGCGGCCAAATCCTTCTGCGTCGTGTTCCAGTTGCCGAGAATATAGCGCTCCCCGACGCGGCCCCGTTCCGCCGCTGCAATCATGCCCTCGGCGACGTCCCGGACGTCGATCGCATTCACCGGCGCCTGGACGTAGCCCGGCGCCAGGCGCTTGGCAATCATCACGATCTGCGTCCCGCTCGTCGGCTTGCGGTCATACGGGCCGTAAAAGGCGGTCGGGTTGACGACGACCGCCGGCACACCCGCGCGCGCGGCGTCGAGCACGGCCTGCTCCATCGCCGCCTTGACCGAAAGGTAGGGATTATCGGGAAACCGCGAGACGAACGGGCACGTTTCATCGGCGAGGCGCCCGGGCTCCGGGGGAAACCCGATCGTGGTGAGACTGCTGGTGAAGACGAGCCGCGGGACCCCGGTCTCGCGCACGGCGGAGAGGAGGGCGTCGGTTTGTGCCAGGCCGCGCCGACAGGCCTCGGCGGCGGGGATCGTGGCGGTCGGGTAGTAACTCGCGGCCTGATACACCACGTCCATCCCGCGACACGCTTGGTGAATCGAGGGCGGATCGTCGAGGTCGCCGTACATCCGGTCCAGCGCGAGCCCGTTGAGCGTCTGGGCGGCATGGCTGCGCCTGAGCAGGACGCGAACCGATACGCCATGGTCGAGGAGGGCGCGGACCAGATTCGCGCCCAAGAGCCCCGTCGCACCGATGACGAGAGCGGGCATAGCAGCCCCGGGGTGGGATTACGCAGCCGAGCGCAGGGAGTCGAACGCGCGGTCCGCTTTGGCGGCCAGGTAAAAATCGCTTTCGGTCAAGCCGTTGATCTTGTGCGTCCAGATCTCGACCTTGCACTTACCCCACGCCAGATAGAAGTCGGGGTGATGGCCCTCGGCCTCCGCGATCGCGCCGACCTTGTTGACGAACGCCAGCGCCTCGGCAAAATCCTTGAACGTGTAGAGCCGCTCCAGATGGCCGTCCTTGTTGAGTTGCCATCCCCGACCGAGCTGACCGAGCAGCTCTTCGGCCTTGGGGCGTTCCATCGGAGGGACGCCGCCCCGGCACGGAATGCACTGGTTGTCTGCCAAGCTCATGATCATCCTCCGCGTACAAGAAGGCTCGAAGTCTACCAGCCTTCTCCGAGGCCCGCAACGCGGGCGCCCTCAGTCCGTCTCCTCGGGGACGCCTCCCGTCTTGGCGAGATCCTCGGAACGGATCTTTTCGGGGTTGAACCCCTGCGCCGCCTTCGTCATACGCGCGATCGTCTCGTCGAACGACAGCGGCGCGGCGTCCTTGGGTCGAAAGCGCAGCGGGTTGATACGGGCGACGACGAAGCTCTTCAAATACGGGCTCGTGAGCCCGCGGGCCTTGAGCGCCTCGACCTTCTCGTTGACCACGTCATCGAGCGCCAGGAGCGCGCGGGCCCGTGCCTCCCGGACCGCGAGCGCCTGGCCGCAGGGGCGGGCGACGAAGGCCTCGACCCGCTTGAGCACCGGATGGTAGGCGCCGCCGCTGAAGCGCGGCCGCTGCTCATAGCACAGCCCCAGCGTGATCAAGCCAGGCTCCTCGAACTCCAAGGCGCACGCCTCTTCGCTCAGCTCCCCCAGGCGGGCGAACTCCCGATACATCCGGATCACCTCGAGCGCCTTTTCGCGCAGGTTGTGCGCCTTCTCGGTATTGAGCGCGAGGATCTGATAGGCAACCGCCGGCTCCGGCACGACGATCGCGGTGATGCTCTTGGCGCCCAGCGTGCGCATGGCGGACAGCCGATGATGGCCGTTCGGCGTCCAATACCGAATCGATTCCTCCGTCGGGGTCGTCGCCCGTACGGCGATGATCGGATCGAGAAAGCGTCCGATCTTGCTGATCACCGCCTCGAGCCGTTTCACGTGCGCGTCCGAAAGATTCCGCTGATAGGGAGTGGCCGCCACCCGATCGATGGGGAGAGCGGCGAGCACCATCCACTTCCCGCCGTAGGGATCGCGGTACGTGGCAAGCGGCTGACCGCCGTCCGCGGCGATGTTGTGATGGAGCCCGGCTACGTCGGCAGGGGGCGGCCGCTTGCAGCTCGGTCGCGCTCAAGCCGACCGCCGCACCGGCCGGCTTCCGGCGGCGGCGCCCGGCCCCCGGTGCGCGCGGGCGTGACGGCTTCCTCTCGGCCATGGGGCTATCGTAGGCAAGCACGGCGGAAAAAGAAAGACCGGCCGACTTGGAGGGTCACGAACGATGATGCGGTGAACGATCGTGGGTCGCGACAGGGTGGTCGCCGCCGCCCGGGTCGGGCTCCCGGCCATCCGATTCCTTGCGCTGGAGCGCCTGCTTCAGCGCTTGGTTTTCCCTCTCCAACTCGATCATGCGGAGCTCCCGGCCGACGACCACCTGCTCGAACTTCTCGAGATCGTGGATCTTGTCCTGCAATTCCGCCTTGGACTCTTCGAGTTTTCTCAGCAGCTCGCGGACCTGGTATTGACGACGGCGGCTTCTCAACGCCACCTGCACCGCGGTGATCAGGGTCAGCTTCTGCAAGGGGCGCTCCAGCACCGTGATGTTGCCGATCGGCCGGAGCCGATTCAAGAGCCGGCGGCTTCCCTCGTAGCCCTCTCCCGACGCCGCGAGCAACGCGATCGGGATGTCCGACCAGGCCGGCTGGCCGCCCAGATAGTCCACGAAGAGGGCAAGGTCGGGCGGCGCGATGGCTTCCTGAGCGACGAGCAGGGCGCCGGCTCCGCTGGACGCCTCACGGCACAGATGGGCGACGTTCGTGCAGACAACGGCCTTGAGCCCCGCCTTGCTGAAGGTCTGCTCCGCCAGCGCCGCATCCTTTGCGGTCGACGTCAGGACCAACACCCGTTCTTCAACGTGGTTGAGCATCGCCCCCGGGGCTCCTCAACATCGCCTCGTTGCGTCCCGTATAGGTCGGGACGCCGGTGAGCACGCCATGGAAGTCGGACAGCGGCTCCCCGACCAGGATGCCGTGCGGCTCGATCCTGAACTCCCGGATCGTCCGCTCGTGGGGCCCCGTCCGCTTCTTGAGCACGGACACGGCCTGCTTGACCGCTCCGTCGGCCTCGAAGTACCGCATCAGCAGGACCGCATCGGTGAGATAGGTCAGGTCGGCGGGTGATTGCATCGCCCCCACCAGGCCTTGCTGGGCGAGCACCAGGATCGTGACGACTCCTTGCTGCGCGAGATAGGTCAACAGCTCATGCAATTGCAGGATGAGGAAGTTCTCCTCCACCATCGACTTCATGTAGCCGTTCAAGCTGTCGATGATGATGACCCGGCTGCCCCCCTGCTCCACGGCCCGGCGGATGTGAAACGAGAGTTGACCGGGCGACATCTCGGCCGGATCGACCTGGTGGATCTGGAACAATCCCCGCTTGACGTGCTCGTTGATCCGCCGTCCGATCTCGCCGCGGCGCCGGAGGAGCAGCGCGCGGTTCTCATCGAAGATGTAGCTGGTCACCGGCTCGCCGCGGTCGCAGGCGGCGAGGGCGTACTGCAGCGACAGCGAGGTCTTCCCGCACCCCGACGGCCCCATGATCAGCGTGCTGCTCCCCCGGTCCAGGCCGCCGCCCAAGAGCGCGTCCAACCCCTCTATGCCGCTGGTCAGCACCTCCATCGGTTGGTCGGTCCGGTATTCGGCCGCAACCAAGCGGGGAAACACCCGGACGCCGCCGGTTTCGATCGTAAAGTCGTGAAACCCGCTTCGAAACGGCACGCCGCGGAGCTTGAGCAGGCGAAGTTGCCGCCGGTCGCCGCCGTAGCTCGGGGCCGAGTGGGTCAGGGAGATGACCCCGTGAACGATCGTCTTCACTTGGAGCCCCGCCGCTTCGGACCCCATGTCGTCCAACAGGATCACCGTACATTTTCGGCCGGCGAAGAACTGCTTCAGCGCGAGCATCTGCCGGCGGTAGCGCAGGGGACTCTGAGTGAGCAACCGCATCTCGGCCAGGGAGTCGAACACGACCCGAGCGGGTTTGACCCGCTCGATCTCCTTCAGCATCACGGTCGTCGTTTCATGAAGCTCGACCTCTGAAGGGTGAAAGAGCGTATTCTGCGATTCGGCCTCCAGCTGCTCTTCGACCGTCGAGAGCTCGACGATCTCGATCCCATCCAGGGACCAGCCATGCGCTCGCGCCATCTCGCCCAGCTCTTCTCGATTCTCGGAGAGCGCGATGTACAGGGCCTTCTCCTGATTTCTGACACCTTCGAGCAAGAACTGCATCGCCAAGGTGGTCTTGCCCACCCCCGGGTCGCCTTCGATCAGGTAGACGCGGTGGCGGGGGAGACCCCCGCCCAGGACGTCGTCCAAGCCCTGGATGCCTGTCGCACAACGGTTGGTGTTCTGATGCGCTCTCGCGATCATCATCGGTTCTCCGGAGGTCCGGCCGATGACAGGCCGGTTGAAGGGACCGTATCGAACCTTCTTGGAAAATCCTATCGGAATGGGTCCTACTATTACGTAAGCGGCGACACGACAAGCGGCCACGACTTGGCAGCCGGACGCGTCTCGTGTCAACATGGGCGCAACCGCCGCGGTCCCGCCTCGATCCTGACCCGTCAGGCCGGCGGTGCCACCATCCATCAATCGTGCGAGGGGAGGATTGTCCATGAAGACGTCGCCGCTGCTCATGATCATCGCCGTTGCGCTGCTCCTGTCCCTGCCCGCCTGTGCACGGCACTACGGGTACGGGCACCACCGCGATTCACGGACCTCGATGGAGCGGGGCATGAAAGAGATGAGCGACCTGATCGACCGGACCGTCAAAGACCCGGCCAAGGCCCAGCAGGTCAAGGCGCTGACCAAACAGATCGCGGACGAGGCGTCGGCGTCCATCCGCGAGCGGCGAGAAGCCCACCGCAAGCTGTACGATCTGAACGAGAATTACCATGCTTCGCCCGAGGAGTTCATGAAGATCCTGGACGACTCGCACAACAATTCCATGCGCTCGGCCTCGAAGATCCTGAACCTCCGCTTCCAGATCAAGGATCTCCTGACGCCCGACGAGTGGAAAGCGCTCACCGACGACATGCGCACCTACGCCAACCGGTATTCGGACGGCGAACGCGAGTACCGGTGAGCAGGGCCGCGACGGTCAGGACGCCGGCCGTCTGGGCGGCGACGCTCGTCCTCGCCTGGAGCGTGGCCGGCTGCGCCGCGCTGCTGATCGGCGCAGCCGGTGGGACGGCGGGAGCGGTCTATGTGCTGGGCAAGCTCAAGGAAGAGGTGAATCAGCCGGTCCCCGTCGTACACGAGGCGACGGTCCAGGCGCTCAAGGATCTCGAGGTGCGGGTGGTCGACGACAAGGCCGACAAGTTGACGGCGCGCACGGAAGGCGAGCTGGCGGACGGCCGGCAGGTCTGGATCGATCTCCAGGCGAAGGGGGAGCGGGCCACCGAGCTGACGATCCGAGTGGGCGTGATGGGGGACGAAGCGAGATCCCGTCGCATCCTGGAGGCCATCACGCGGCGCTTGCCGGCTGCGTGACGAGCCCGGGTTATTCGCCGCCCGGTGCCTTCGGCATGAACTTCTCCATGCCCTTCGGCACCTTCCCCGGCATGCCCGGCCGGCCCATACCCGGCATGCCGCCCATGTCCATCTTCGTATACCCCGCCGGCACGGTGAACAGAGCGGGCTCGAGCCGCTTCGGCTCGAGCTTCGTCACTTCCACCCGAACCTGCTCCGCCCCCTCGCGGCTGCGGCTGATCGTCCGCAACGGATACAAGCCCTCCTGGGCCAGCTCGCGCATCCACGCGGGGGACCGGTGGCCGCCGCGGCTCATATCCATGCCGCTCATGCCCATCATGGCCAGATAGTTGCCCAGCCCCTTCGCGACGCACGTCTCGGTTTCCGTCTCGCCGTTCTTCTTCTTGGCCAGCACGATCTCGCAGGGGTGGCCGGCGACCGTCTCGGTCTTGCCGGTCTTGGTGAACGTGTACTCCTCCTTGGCGGCCGCCTCCTTGAGGGCGTTGGCGCTCATCTCGGCCGGCACCTCCATGTACATGCGTTGCTCCGGCATGAGCGACACCCGCGTGTGTGCGTCGCCGTCATAGAGCATCACGATCCCGGGTCCGCCCGCCGTTTTCGGTTCGATGCGGCTCTTGTTCCCCTTGGCGAACACATCGACCTCCATGGCATCCCCCCGGTCGTCACCGTCATCTGAATCAGCCCCTCGAAGTCCCCGGCCCAGGCGGCTCCCACCCAGAGCATCCCCACGGCGATTCCACACAGCACGGTCCGCATACCTTTCCTCCTCGTCCGGTCGGCGCGATCGTCAGCCGGCGTGGCGCCGGCCATACAGCAAGGTGACGTTCAGCCGCCGGCTCGTATAGTCGTCTTTGAAATGGAATCGATCGGTCTCGTGGAAGAGATCCGAGTTGAAGACGATCGCGCGATTCGCCCGGTAGGGGATCGTGATGGCCTTGGCCCCGCTGGCCTCCAAGAACGCTCGGACCGCCGGCTCGTTCTTGGTGCTGTTGTAGGCTCGGAAATTCCAGTCGGCCGGGGCTTCCTTGTCCCAGACGGTCAACCCGCCCGATTCCGGATCGAGGTTGGCCTCGTCGGGCGTGAGCCAAAAGTTCACGTTCACCGCCGCGGCGTCCGCGTGGATGTTCAGGCCGGTCCGGGTGCTGTCGTACTTGAAGGCCCAGGCCTGGGTCAGCCGGTGCTCGTGGAAGATTCCCGGGAATGTGAGCCGCAGCTCCTCGGCGATCTGGAGCAACAAGGGGCACGAAAAGCCGTCCCCCAGGAAGGCGCCGAGATAGCCGTTGTCGTAGTCTCGCTTCCAAATCGTGGATTCGAGACAGAACCGACGCAGCGACGCGAGTGCGTCCTCGGTCAGGAGGTGATCGATATAAGTGACCTCCGGCCGCGTGGCATTGTACCGGGCCTCGATCGCCGGGACGTCGAGGGCCGGGTTGATCGCCCCCGTCGGAAGCTCCGGCGCGTCCCCGTAATGGACGATCCGGTTGAACGACGCGGCGATGGACTCTGCTTCTGGGGAGCTCAGATCGAGTCGGGCCTGACCCTGGTCGATCCGCGCCCGCAACCGAAGCAAGGCGTCGAGGTACGGACGATCCGATGAATCCAGCCGCCCTTCTGCGGCGAGATACTGCATCTGCTCGGCGTCGTGCTTCACCCGGGAAGCCGAGAGAGTGGCGAGCGCGACGGCCTGGCCGCGGTTGTGCTTCAAGTCGGCCGACCGGCGGAGGCAGGCGAGCGCCCGATCGACGCGTCGCTGCCAGAGGTGGACGAAGGCCAGGTGGTAGAGGGCATTGACGTAGTCGGGCTTGAGACGGAGCGCTCGCTCGAAGCACGCCTCCGCTTCCGCCAGCCGCCCTTCCTCCATGAACAGGCTGCCCAAATTGGCGTGCGCTTCGAGATGCCCCGGGGCGAGGCTCAGCGCCTGCTCATATGCGGCCTGGGCCTCCCGCAGATTCCCTTGCTCCTTGAGCGCCACGCCCAGGTTGTTCGACGCCTCGGCGTACTGCGGCCGGAAGGATAGCGCCGCCCGATACGCCGCGACCGCCTCCTCCACGCGGCCCTGTTCACGCAGCACGTTCCCCCGATTGCTGTGCGCCTCCGGATACCGTGGATTGAGCCGGAGCGCCTGATCGTAGGCCGCAAGCGCCTCGCTCCCGGCTCCGCGTTTTTGGAGCACCACGCCATAGTTGAACCAGTACATGGCTTGGCTCGCATCCGCCTGAACGGCACGAGCCAGCAGGCCGGCGGCCCGCTCCAGGCGTCCCGTCTGGTAGGCCGTGAGCCCGAGGAGGTGGAGGGCCTCGGCATGGGTCGGGTCGGCGGCGAGCACCTGCTCATAGAGCGGCTCGGCCGCCCCGTAGCGGCCGGCCCGATGGTGGCCGATGGCTTCTTGAAGGAGCGCACGCACCGCAAGGCCCGACTGGGTCGATGTGGGCTTCTGGACTTTCTCCTGACGCCGCCGCTCGGCCCGGTTCATGAGCTCCCTCATCGACTGTGCCGCAGGCCCTCGGTAGAGGCCTCGTTAAGCTAGGCCGGGGCGGTCAGGCGTGTCAAGCCATACCCGCGACGCGGAGCTCGGTATCCGTCGATTGGCCGTCTTCAGTCGCGTAAGGGATTCCACAGAACCCAGAGGTTCAGCCGAGCCGACTTACGAGGATCGGATGGCGCGAATCACAGGTTTCCCGTGTTGGAGCTCCGGATCAATGATAATTCGCTCATTCATGATCAGTTCCATCGTCCCTCAAAGAAACCCTCGTAAACTGGCGACTGCCTGGCGTGGTACCTCAAGCCTTTCACCGTAAGCTCGCGGTGTTCTCAAGTTTGGAGGTAAGGGGCAGGCGGTGGTGGCGAAGAAGTATCCGGCTTGGATAGAGAAAATAGAGAAATACTTTAGGAGAAAACCAGCGCAACTATCCAGCCGCCCTATTGCTGAAGCGGCCCGCTCAAGCAAGCTTGGGATGAAAGGTGGGTAGGAGACTACTCTCCCTTTGCCATCATCCAAATAAGAACCAATTGACGTGGCAAACGGCTCGGATCAGGAAGGACACTTGAGGTATTGGATCTCCGCCGCGATCTGATCGAACGCCGCGGCTCATGCAAGGTTGGTATGGTGGAGGCCCCGGGAGTTGAACCCGGGTCCGAAGACCTTCAGCGCAACGGATCTACATGCGTAGCCGATCGTTTTGGTTTCGCGATCGCCCACGCCCATCGGCAGGCTTAGAACGACCGCTAGCCCAGTGTGGTCTCGTCCTCAGCCGCTGAGCACCAGCCTTGGACCAGCCTGCTGCATCGCGCCCCCTTAACGATAGGAGCGCCTTGAAGCTCCTCCAGTAGATGCCCTATCATGCTGTTGCCATGAATGACCTGCTCGACCGGATCACCATCAACCCCAACGTTTGCTTCGGCAAGCCTTGCATCAAAGGCACGCGTATCTGGGTCTCCCTGATCCTCGATCTCCTCGCCAATGGCATGAGCGAGCGCGACATTCTGGAGGAATACCCACAACTCGCACATGAGGATATTCTGGCAGCTATTGCCTATGGCGCTGAGGTCGCTCGTGAACGGATCATCCCGGTATCCACCGAGACTAGCGCGTGAGATTCAAGCTGGATGAGAATATTGGCCGCAGCGGGCGTACCCTCTTGGAAATGGCCGGCCATGATGTCGCGACGGTGCGAGACGAAAGTTTGGGAGGCGCAACTGATGAAGCGGTGTTGAAAGTTACGGTGGCTGAAGGCCGCACCCTCATCACGCTTGATCATGATTTCGGTCAGGTCCTGCGCTTTCCTCCCGAAACGACGCACGGGATAGTCATTCTGGAACTGCCCCCTCGCCTCACCCTCGGTTCACTCCACGAACGGCTCCGCGAGTTTCTTGCCGTGCTGAAAACAAGGCCGATGAAGAATGAGTTGTGGATCGTTGAACCCGGCCGCGTTCGCATACATCAACGGGATCATGAGAACGGTTGATGCCCCATAAAAGAAAGGCCCCTGGTCCTCGGGAGCCAGGAGCCGTCATGGATGCTACTAGAAGTATTGGATCTCCGCCGCGGTCTGATCGAACGCCGCGGCTCACGCGAAGGAGGAAATTACTGGTGGTATTGCACCTCCGCGGCGCTTTGATCGAACGCCGCGGCTCAAGCAAGCTTGGTATGGTGGAGGCGCCGGGAGTTGAACCCGGGTCCGAAGACCTTCAGCGCAACGGATCTACATGCGTAGCCGATCGTTTTGGTTTCGCGATCGCCCACGCCCATCGGCAGGCTTAGAACGACCGCTAGCCCAGTGTGGTCTCGTCCTCAGCCGCTGAGCACCAGCCTTGGACCAGCCTGCTGCATCGCGCCCCTTCCACCCCCGCAGGCCTCAGGCGGAGGGACGTCGCGGTCAATTAAGCCGCGAGTGCCAGTTCTTGGTTGGCAGTTGCTTGTTTCCCGGAGGTTTTACGAGTCCCCGAGAGCTCGGCATGCACCGCTGACCTCTTGATCCCCGTCGAAACCGGTCGCCCCCTTTCATCGAGCGTTGAGGTCAGTTGACTATATCCGATGAAGCCCTGTTTTTCCAGATAACCGCCTCCGTGGGACGGTCAAGCGACCACGGCTTCGCGTTTCAGCGGATGATGGGGCCCCGTGAGGCTCGAGTAAGCCGTTCAAGAACAGCCTCTTGGATCGTTTTCACTGCCTGGGCTTGGGGTGAAGCGGGTCCGGGCGGCATCTGGCCAGGTCAGCGGCTCGACAGCCTTCGTACCCCGGAGCCTTGCCCTCATGGAGGCGCCCGGCCACTGCGCCGGGGTCGGGGTGCAGGTCGTCCCCCTGTTAGTCGGGTTCATTCGGTGGTATGGTGGCGAACTGGACGCCGGGGATCCGCGATGAAGACGGTTCTGATCGCTGATGACGAGGAGGACATCAGAATCGTCATCGCGATGAGATTGCAGAGGCTCCAGCACCGCGTCTTGCACGCGATGACCGGTCGAGCCGCGCTGGAGCTGACCCGCCTCGAGCAACCCGATCTGCTGATCCTGGATTGGACGTTGCCCGATATGGCGGGGAAGGAAGTCTTGACGGAGCTGAAACAGGACCCGACGACGGTCGGCATCCCCGTGATCGTCCTCACGGGCATCGATGAACGACGCGAGAAAGCCCAGGCGCTCGCCATCGGAGCCCGCGCGTATCTCGTCAAGCCGGTCAGTATGAGGAGCCTGGAAGAAGCGCTTCAGGCCGTCTTTGAAGAGAACGACTAAGGATCACCGCCGCTTCTTCATCGCCCGCTCGACCTCTCGCCCGGCCTCCCTGGCCTTGATCGACTCCCGGCGATCGTATTGCTTCTTGCCCTTGGCCAGCCCGATCTCCACCTTGGCCTTGCCCTGCGCCGTGAAGTACAGCCGGAGCGGCACGATCGTCAGGCCCTGCTGCTGGGTGCGGCCGAGCAGCTTGTTGATCTCTTTCCGGTGCAGGAGGAGCTTGCGCGACCGGTCGGGATCGTGGTTCATGATGTTGCCGTGACTGTAGGGGCTGATATGGCAGTGGTGCAGGAGCACTTCCCCCTGCTCGACGCTCGCGTAGCTGTCCCGCAGATTCACCTTGCCTTCACGAAGCGACTTGACCTCGGTGCCTTTGAGCACGATCCCCGCCTCGAGCTTGTCCTCGATGTGGTAGTCGTGAAAGGCCTTCCGGTTGGTGGCCACGACTTTTTCGCTCTGCTCTTTGGCCATGGGGAAGCATGATAGCACGAGAGGGGCGCAGAGAGTGGCGCGCTTCTCTTCACGTGAACGCCGGCGCGCCGATGGGCGAAGACCTCCACTTGGCGGATCAACTCGCTGCATCCAATCGAACAGTCGAACTTAGCAGCCTTGACCCACACACAAGACGCTCCTAAGATCACCGCATGGCGTCGTTCATCTCCTTGGCCGCTGCGCTGGACGGTGTCGTCGCTCGCCTCGGCCTGAGCGCGAAGTTGGCCGAGCAGCGGCTGGCACGCGATTGGCCCCTGATCGTCGGTGAGCCGATCGCAGCGCACACCCGGCCGGACGCGATTCGGTACAAGAAGCTCTACTTGATCGCCCGCAACTCGATGTGGCTCCAACAATTGCTGTTCCTGAAGCCGGTGCTCATCGACAAGATCACTCGCGCGGCGGGGGAGGGGGTCGTCACTGATATCGTGCTGCGGGTTGGTGAGATCCCCGAGCACCCGGCAGGCACAGCGCCCCCTGCGAATCGGGCGGAGACACCGGCCGCGCCGCCTCAGGCATTACTGGATGAGGCGGCCCGGCATGCCGGGGCGGTCCAGGATCCCGAGACGAGGGCCCGGCTGACCCAGCTCATGGCGCGGGCGCTGACGGCGACGCCGGGGGCGACGAAGAAGCCTGAACGGGCCCCGTGAAGAGCCGGCGGGAATAGGCTGCGGTCGCCGGAGACTCCTTGCCGCTCATCATCTGATCGATCGGCCCGATCCGTCCCTCCTCGACCCCGTTCTCCAAGCGATAGAATCCTCGGACGGCCTTCTCGAAGGCCTCGCGGACGCTCTGCTCGTCCCGCGCGGGCGAGCCGTTGGCTTCCACATAGCGGTGCAGCATCTCCGGCTCCGCCCAGGCGTCATGGGTAAAGACATAGATCGTGATGCGCTCGTACCGCCCCGCGGGATCGTCCGGCGTCGTCGGTTTGATCTTCATCCGGCCGAAATCCTTCTCGCGCGCCACCTTTTGAAACCGACGGATCAGCGCCTCGATTTCCGTATCGCTCGTATAGACGGGCACATGGACGGCCACCAAGGTCCCTTCCTGTGCGCCGATGCTGTAGGGCGGGATCGATCGGTCGGGACGGGTCAGGAACATGCCGGCCCAGATGAGCGCAAACGCGCCGAAGAAGACGCCCAGCCCGAGCTTCACGACGATGTCGAGTGGCTTGTTCGCGTTCGGCATGGATCCCGGCCGTCGGCTATGGACGCCGGAAGAGGCAGGACGGGGCTGGATCACACCACGGCGCCAACGAGGTAGACGGTGAACGCATGCAGAGGGGGTCGCGAGCGGGCCGCGTACACGGTTCTGTTTCTCCCGACGCCGGTCACGGAGCCGTCCGCTTCAGGGGCGGCCGCCGCTACGAGTCCTCTTCGGGGGCGCCGTTGGCGGCCGGCTCGTCACGCTCACCGGTATCCGCCAGTCGGGCGACCCCGACCACCCGATCGTCCGGCTCCTCCATCTCGAGCAAGCGCACGCCCTGGGTGTTGCGACCCACTTCCCGGATGTCGTCGACCTTGCAGCGCAGGATCTTCCCCTTCGACGACATGATCATGATCTCGTCTTCCCCGCGGACCTGGACGAACCCGACGGCCAAGCCGTTCCGCTCCGTCGTCTTCACGCTGATGATGCCCTTTCCGCCGCGGCCTTGGGTGCGATACTCGGTGACCGGCGTCCGTTTCCCGTACCCCCCTTCGGTGACGGTGAGGATCGCCGTCGTCGAGTCCGGCGTCATGGTCTCCATGCCGATCACTTCGTTGCCTTCTTCCAGCGAGATCCCCCGCACGCCGTGCGCGGTCCTGCCCATCGGCCGGACCTCGTCCTCCTTGAACCGGATGACGATCCCCTGGCGCGTGCCGAGCAGGATCTCCCGCTGCCCATCGGTGATCTGCACGCCGATCAGCTTGTCCCCTTCGTCCAACGAAATGGCGATGATGCCGCCCGCTCGAGGATTCCCATAGGCCGACAGCTCGGTCTTCTTGATGATGCCCTGGCGTGTCGCCATGATGACGTAGCGGTCGTCGCGAAACTCCTTGACCGGGAGGCACGCCGTCACCTTTTCGTCCCCCGAGAGGGCCAGGAGATTGACCATGGCCTTGCCTTTGGCCGCGCGGCCCGCTTCCGGGATCTCGTGCACCTTCAACCAGTAGACCTTCCCCGCGTCCGTGAAGAAGAGCAGGTCGTCGTGCGTCGACGCGGTGAAGAGGGTCTCGACGAAATCCTCGTCCTTGACGCCCATGCCGATCTTGCCCTTGCCGCCTCGGCGTTGCGCGCGATAGAGGGACACGGGGTTGCGCTTGATGTATCCCGCGTGGGTGATCGTGACGACGACCTCTTCCTCCGCGATGAGATCCTCGATGTTGATCTCCGCCTCCTCGGCGAGGATCTGCGTGCGGCGCTCGTCCTTGTACGCTTCTTTGATCGCGGCCAGCTCGTCCTTGATGATCGTCCGCACCAGGGCTTCGCTGCCCAACACCGACCGCAGATATTCGATCCGTTTGAGGACGTCCTGGTACTCTTCGATCAGCTTGGTCCGCTCGAGCTGCGTGAGGCGCTGCAGCTTCATGTCGAGGATGGCGTTCGCCTGAATCTCGGAGAGCTGGAACTCCCGCATCAACCCGCCCCGCGCGATCTCCGGCGACTGCGAGCGGCGGATCAGCTGGATGACCGCGTCCAGGTGATCCAGGGCGATCTTCAACCCTTCCAGGATGTGGGCGCGCTCTTCGGCCTTCCGCAACTCGAACGCCGTCCGGCGAATCACGACCTCGCGGCGGTGCTCGATGAAGTGCTCGAGGATCTGCTTGAGGTTGAGGACCTCGGGCCGGTTGCGGACCAACGCGAGCATGATGACGCCGAACGTCGTCTGCAACTGGGTGTGCTTGTAGAGGTTGTTCAAGACGACCAGGGGAATCTCGCCGCGTTTCAGCTCGATGACGATGCGGTAGCCGTCGCGATCGGACTCGTCGCGCAGATCCGAGATCCCTTCGAGCTTCTTGTCCTGGATCAGCTCGGCGATCCGTTCGATCAGCCGCGCCTTGTTCACCTGGTAAGGAATCTCCGTGACGATGATCCGTTCGCGGTCCGTCCGCTCGTCCGTTTCAATGACCGCTTTCGCGCGCAGCGTGATGAGCCCGCGTCCGGTCTTGTAGGCGTCCCTGATGCCCTGCTTCCCATAGATGAAGGCGGCGGTCGGGAAGTCCGGCCCCGGGATCTTCTTCATCAACTGCTCGATGGTCGCCTCGGGGCTCTCCAGCAGCAGCATGAGCCCGTCGACGACTTCCGCGAGGTTGTGGGTGGGGATCGCCGTCGCATACCCGACCGCGATGCCGTTGGCCCCGTTGATCAAGAGGTTGGGGACCTTGGCCGGTAGCACCAGCGGCTCCATCCGGGACTCGTCGTAGTTCGGGGCGAAATCGACGGTGTCCATGTCGATGTCGGCGAGCATCTCCTCGGCGAGGTTCGTCAAGCGCGCCTCGGTGTACCGCATCGCCGCCGGAGGGTCGCCGTCCACGGAGCCGTAGTTGCCCTGGCCGTCGATGAGCGGATAGCGCATGTTGAAGTCCTGCGCCATCCGAACGAGCGTGTCGTAGATCGCCGAATCTCCGTGGGGATGGTAGTTCCCCATGATCTCTCCGACGATCTTCGCCGACTTGCGGTACGGCCGGTTGTGCGCCAAGCCCATCTCGTTCATGCCGTGCAGGATGCGGCGATGGACCGGCTTCAGGCCGTCGCGCACGTCCGGCAAGGCGCGCCCGACGATCACGCTCATCGCGTAATCGAGATAGGACGACCGCATCTCGTCTTCGATGTTGATCTGGACTAGGCGCTCATCAAGGGGCATGGTGTCTCTTTCGGGAGTGACGAGTGATGAATGCAGAGTGACGAATGGAAGTCAGCACGTTCCGCTCTTTGCCCCCTATTCATCACTCATCGCTCATCATTCATCACTTGTTGGGAGTTACACGTCCAGGTTCTTCACTTCCAGCGCGTGGGCTTGGATGAAATTGCGGCGCGGCTCGACTTCGTCGCCCATCAGGGTGGAGAAGATGTCCTCGACTCCGGCGATATCCTCGAGCTTGACCTGGAGCAAGGTGCGGCTCTCGGGGTTCATGGTCGTCTCCCAGAGCTGCTCGGGATTCATCTCGCCGAGACCTTTGTACCGCTGGATCCCGATGCCCTTCTTGCCGGTCTCCAGGATCGCCCGGACCAGCTCCGCGGTGTCGTGGTACTCGGTCTCCACCTCCCCAACCTTCATCTTGTACGGCGGCTTGCCGACCCCGATGGCCGAGGGGGCCAGCCGCTGCAGCTCCCGGAAATCGGCCGAGCCCACCAAGTCGTGGGTGATCTCCAGGGTGTGCACCATGCCGCTCGTCGGCACCCGGCAAATGATCTTGTGCGACTGGTGCTCTTCTTCGACGGCCGTCTCGACCTGGATCTGGTCCTTGGCTTTCGGATAGACGAGCGCCAAGGACTTCTTCGCCGAGGCGATCACGTTCATGAGCGCCGGTTGGTTCTTCAAGAGCTCGCGATCCAACGTCGGCTCGTCGACGAACGCCCGGAGGATCCCCGTCTCGTGCTGCTTCTTCCCGAGGCGCGCCAAGAGACCCTCGAAGGCGATCAGCTTCTTGAGGAACGGGAGCAGCCGGCGCCCCGTCACGTAGCCTTGCGCGTGCTCGAGGTAGACCTCCACCTCCTCCACCGCCAGATCCGACAGGTACTCGTTCAGCGCGGGTTCGTCCTTCAGGTAGCGCTCGGTCTTCCCCTTTTTCACTTTGAAGAGCGGCGGCTGCGCGATGTAGATGTAGCCCCGGTCGATGAGCTCGGTCATCTGCCGGTAGAAGAACGTGAGCAGCAGGGTCCGGATATGGCTCCCGTCCACGTCGGCGTCGGTCATGAGGATGATCTTGTGGTAGCGCGCCTTCGTGATGTCGAAGGCCTCCTTGTCCTCCTTGCCCTCCTGCTTCCGTCCGATCCCGGTCCCCAGGGCCATGATGAGGACGCGGATCTCCTCGCTCGAGAGCATCTTGTCGAAGCGCGCCCGCTCCACGTTCAGGATCTTCCCCTTGATCGGGAGGATGGCCTGAAACTTCCGGTCGCGGCCCTGCTTGGCCGAGCCGCCGGCCGAGTCCCCTTCGACGATGAACAGCTCGCTGTGCGCCGGGTCCTTCTCGGAGCAGTCCGCGAGCTTCCCCGGCAAGGAGCCGGCGTCCAGCGCGCTCTTCCGCCGGATCAGGTCCTTGGCCTTGCGGGCGGCTTCCCGCGCGCGGGCCGCATCGATCGCCTTCTGGACGATCTTCCGGGCGATCGTGGGGTTCTCTTCGAAATAGGTCCCGAGGGCCTCGTTGACCGCGGCTTCGACGATGCCCTTGACCTCGCTGTTGCCCAGCTTGGCCTTCGTCTGTCCTTCGAACTGCGGGTTGCGCACCTTGACGCTGACGACCGCCGTCAAGCCTTCGCGCACGTCGTCGCCGGTGAGCGACTCCATGTCCTTCTTCAGGAGGTCGTTCGCGTTCGCGTAGGTGTTGATCGTACGGGTCAAGGCCGCCTTGAACCCGACCAGGTGCGTCCCGCCCTCACGCGTGTTGATGTTGTTCGCGAACGAGAAGATGTTCTCGGCGTACCCGTCGTTGTACTGGAGCGCCACCTCGAGGATCAGATCCGGCTTCTGGACCTCGACGAAGATGGGTTTGTGGAGGGGGGTCTTCGCCTCGTTGAGGTGCTCGACGAACTCCTTGATGCCGCCCTTGTACCGGAAGACCTGCTCTTTTTCCTTCCGCTCGTCCTTGAGCGTGATCGCCAGGCCCTTGTTCAAGAAGGCCAGCTCGCGCAAGCGCTGGGCGAGCGTATCGTAGCTGAACTCCAGGGTCTCGAAGATCTGCCCGTCCGGCTTGAAGGTGACCTTCGTGCCCCGTTTCTTCGTCTTCCCGGTCACGGCCAGCGGGGCCAGCGGCTTTCCCCGTTCGTACCGCTGCTCGAACACCTGGCCGTCCTGCCAGATCTCGAGCTCCAGCCACTCCGAGAGCGCATTGACGACCGAGATGCCGACCCCGTGCAGACCGCCGGAGACCGTATAGGCGCCCTGCTCGAACTTCCCGCCCGCGTGCAGGACCGTCAATGCCACCTCGGCGGCCGATTTCTTTTGCGTCGGGTGCATGCCGGTGGGGATGCCCCGCCCGTTGTCGACGACCGTGACGCTGCCGTCGATGTGGATGGTCACCTCGATCGTCTCGCCGAACCCCGCCATGTGCTCGTCGACGCTGTTGTCCACCACCTCGTAGACGAGGTGATGGAGGCCCTCCGGGCCCGTGCTGCCGATGTACATGGCCGGCCGCTTGCGGACCGCGTCGAGCCCTTCGAGCACCTTGATCTGATCCGCGCTGTAACTGTCGGATTTCTTCGGCGCGTCGGCGTCCTGGTTGTCGATCTCGTTCGTCATTCTTCTCCTGGCCTTTAACGCTCTCAGCGATCAGCCGTCAGCTTTCAGCATCCTCACACCTTGATCGGCATGACGACGCAGGTAAACCCGGCGTTGCCGGGCTCCTTCAGCAGGCACGGGCTGAGCGGCGTGTCCATCTGCAAGGCGACCGATTCCCCGTCGACCACGCCGAGCACGTCGAGCAGATAGCGGGCGTTGAAGCCGGTGGTGAGCTCGGTGCCCGTGTTTTTCACCGGCAGCTCCTCCGTCGCCTCCCCGAAGTCCGGATTGCTCGAAAACAAGGTCACGCGATCCTGCGCAAAGGTGACCTTCACGGCGTTGGTCTTGTCGCGGGACAGCACGGCCACGCGCCGCAGCGCGCCCTCCAGCTCCCGCTTGTCGAGGAGCACCTGCTTGCCGGTCTCTTTCGGGATGACTTGCTGGTAGTTCGGGTAGTTGCCCTCCATCAGGCGGCTCGTCAGCAGGAGCCCGCTCTTTCGAAAGATCATCAGGTTCTTCGTGAACCCAATCAACGGCTCCCCGTCGCCCCCCTCTTCGAGCAGCCGGCGCATCTCGTGCGCCGCCTTCTTGGGGATGATGGCCTTCATCTCCTTCGGCGCATCCTTCGGCATGGCGCCGCTCATGTCCTGCTCGGCCACCGCAAGGCGATGGCCGTCCGTGCCGACGAGGCGAAGCGTGGCCTTCTTGTCCGTCCCGACCAGGGTCACGAGGAGGCCGTTCAAGATGTACCGGGCGTCGTTGTCGCCGACCGCAAAGAGCGTTTTCCGGATCAGGTCGATGAGCCCCACGCCGGCCAGCGGGGTCAGGCTCTCCCGGTCGATCGCCGGCATCTGGGGATACTCGCTGCTCGGGAGGCCGACGATCTTGAACTGGCTCTTCCCGGCCCGAATGGTCGTCCACTTGTTCTCGGACACGGTCAGCTCGAGCTCGCCGTCCCCGAGCTCCTTCAAGATCTCGTAGAGCTTCCGCGCGGACACCGTGACCGTGCCGGGCTCCTCCACCGTCGCCTTGTAGAGACCCCGCATGCCGATCTCGAGATCGGTCGCGAGGATGTCCACGCCGTCCACCTTCGCCTCAAGGAGAATGTTCGACAGGATCGGCATCGTGTTGCGTTTTTCGACGACGCCCTGGACTCGTTGGAGCCCGGTCAGCAGCTCGTCCCGCGAAATTCGTAACTTCATGAGGTGCTCCCCCTTTACCCCTTCGTGATGTGCTCCTTGAGGCTCTCGATCGTGGACTTGAGCGTCACGTCCGATTCCTTGGCCTTCGCGATCTGCTTGCACGCATGGATGATCGTCGTATGGTCCTTGCCTCCGAAGTGCCGGCCGATTTCGGGAAAGGAGGCGTTGGTCAGCTCCCGGCACAGATACATCGCGATCTGCCGGGGATGGACGAGCGTCTTGCTCCGGCGGCGTGACTTCATCTCGGAGATCTTGACGTGGAACCGCTCCGCGACCGCTTCCTCGATGTCGTCCATCGTGATGATCTTCTTCTTCTCGCCGATGATGTCCCGCAGGACGTTCTTGGCCATGTCCATCGTGATCGGTTGCCCGGTCAGCGAGGAGTAGGCCCCCAACCGCACCAAGGACCCTTCCAACTCGCGGATGTTGCTCTTCATCATCGTCGCGAGGAAATGGATGACTTCATCGGGCAGGGCGATGCCTTCGTCATCGGACTTCTTGCGCAAGATCGCGATGCGCGTCTCGACGTCCGGCGGCTGGAGGTCGGCGATCAGTCCCCACTCGAACCGCGAGCGCAGCCGTTCTTCCATGTCCGGCATTTCCTTCGGGAACCGGTCGCTCGAGAGCACGATCTGCTTTTGCGCCTCATAGAGCGTGTTGAACGTATGGAAGAACTCCTCCTGGGTCCGTTCCTTCCCGGCCAAGAACTGCACGTCGTCGACCAGCAGCATGTCGATGTTGCGGTAGCGCTTGCGGAGGTCGATCATCTTGTCGTAGCGGATCGAGTTGATGACCTCGTTCGTGAACTGCTCGGTGGTCACATACGCGATCCGCATGTCCGACCGTTCGGCCAGGTGATTGCCGATCGCGTTCAAGAGATGCGTCTTCCCAAGACCCACGCCGCCGTAGATGAACAGCGGGTTATAGGCCTTGGCCGGCGCATCTGCGACCGCTCGGCTGGCGGCATGCGCGAACTGATTGCTCGCTCCGACCACGAAGCTGTCGAACGTGTACTTCGGGTTCAGATGGGCGCTCTTCCGCGGGCGGGTCGCTTGAGCCGCCCGTGCGGTCGCGTGTTGCGCAAGCCCGGTCTTCTCGGACGCGCGATCGCCGGTCACGAACGCCACCGTGATGTCCCCGGGGCTCCGCCCCGTCGCGATCGCACAGGCTTCCGTCAAGAGGTCACCGTAATGCTCGGTGAGCCACTCGCCGAAGAACCGGTTGGGGACTTCGAGCTTGAGCGAAGAATCATCTATCCCATTGAAATGTAGAGGAAGAAACCATGTGTCGAACACCTGCTTGGGGACGCGTCCCTCGATGTACGCCAGCGCTTCTCCCCAGACAGCCTCGACCTTCAT